>CAVZSB010000009.1:0-90064 GCA_963777635.1 uncultured Alphaproteobacteria bacterium | reverse complement strand
TGAGGATGGTAGCCGTCGCAGTTGCCGAACAGGCATCAAAATCCCCAGTTCATTGCTGAATGTCGTTCTGCACGACCAGCCGCAAATCAATGATTAGGACCGGACGTGTGCCGCCGGATCAAGAACGGGCGCGATTTGCCTTACCTTACGCGCCGGCTGACGGAACGTTCCTCACCGCTCCGGTTCGAGCGAAGTCAATTGCGATGGTTATCGCTTTCAGCCTCATAGCGGGTGATTATGACCCAACGATCGGTGTGGGCCGCATCAGGATCCTTTGCGCCAACGGCCATTTCGGTTGGTAGAGTTTGCCGCAACCCCTTCTGACGGCCCCACCATTCGTCGGCGTGGCGGGTCGCTTCAGCACGAGTGGCTCCGATGAACACTCTTTCCATGGCTATTTACTCATTCGACATTTCCCCGACTTCATCACCCTGGCAGGCGGGCGCCAGCGAGATTGCATGGGTCAACGCCACAAGTCCTTGAACCGATCCAGCGCCAGCACGGTACGCTGGATGTTGCGATGCCCAGGCGACGGCGCTCTTCCTGCAGGGCAGGCCGGGGCCCTGGGCACTCGTACCCCTTCTCGACTGCGGCCGCCTCGCTCAGCCCACCGGAGGGTACACCCCTCCGCCTTGTTTGGGGGCGGGACCACCCCCGGCGGGCCGGCGGCCAGTCACCCGCAACATCCCTAAACTGGTCCACGCAGCCGGTCGCAATCGCAGTAAATTCATTTCACGCCTCTAGCAGCGCCGATCGAACAATATTTGTAATTCGAGCTTTCCATCTCTTCGGCAATAGTCGGGCCGTATCGGCCGCCCTCGCATCGGCACGCTTGGCGACAACCTTGCTAGCCTATCGTTTGCCCCGCCAAATATCCTTGAAAGGCTCCGGCGACATCGCGGTGTAACGCACTGTGTTTGTGATGCTGGCGTGGCCAAGGAAGTGTTGCAGGCGTCTGGTGTCCATGCCCCTCCCAGCCAGGGCGTAGCCCGTGCTGTGTCTGAGCATGTGGACATGCACAGGGAATGGCAGCTTCGCAGTTTCGCCCGCTCTCTCAATCATGCGCCCAATGCCCATGCGACCGAATGGATGGCCTCGCTCGTTCACGAACACATAGGCCCACTTGATTCCATTGAGCGTGTAGCGGCGCTGAAGCGCCTTTAGTCCGGCCAATTCATCACGTTCGAGATAATGCGTGCTGTCGTCGCTGCCTTTGAGACGGCGCACGATGATGGTGCGCTTGGCCAAGTCGATGTCGTCCCAGCGTAGATCGCACGCCTCGCTGACACGCAGCCCATGGCGGTAGATCAGTAGACCGATCAGCCAGTCTCGATGACCATGCCGGTTGGCCTTAAGGGCAGCCAGCAGTCTGTCGACCTCATCTTCAGTGAGGTGCTCGCGGACGCGGTATGCATCATTCGGCTTGCGCCCTTGCTTCACTGGTCGCATTTCAGGTTGCTCGACAAGCGTAAGTTGCGTTGATTTCATTGGCCTGACCCCACGGTCGATGACTATACTGTTCGCATAATATAACAGAAAGCGACCAGTAAATCAAGGTCCCAACGAGGGCCGCGATCTCTTCGCGCCGGTCAACAGATCAACTCTTCGATTCACGATCATTGGCGTCATGGCCTCGAGATCGAGCTGCTTGGCGTTCGACGCATGCTCCCTCGGTAGCTGCGCAGTGTTGGGTGCGCAATAGGTATTACATGGCGTAGTGATTTAAATCCTCATTTGATCGGCATTACTTGCCATTGACCTTTGTCGGGGTAACATTTGGGGTAACATCAATGGTCTTGTCGGCGATGGTCCGTTCTCGAATCCATTCCTCTTCGGTCATGGGCTTCTCAGACAAGACATAGTGGCCCATCGACGCATCGATGCGCTGCACGTCGCGCCACCGATCGGGTCGTCTATTTCTTAAAAAGAAAATCTCGGCAGTGACATCTGGCGGCACGTGCTCAGTGTATTCAACAATGCGTGTCTCACTGCCTGCGCCGTTGCCGCGTGGTACAACAACAACTTTCTCCGCGGTGTAGCTGTAGCCGATGGCGCGATGGTACAGAGCGTGCTCAACCCTGGCATCGGCAACTTTTTTCGCGACTTTAAGGCGTCCAGTAATTCGGGAAAATTCTCTTTCCAATTATTGAACGTGCGAACGCTGTACACCAAGCTCTCTGGCAATCTCTTCCTCAATTGCACCATATTTTGCAGCCACTTCCGCAATGCGAATAAACTCAGGACGAAATAAAGATTTTCGCCCCCGTTTTTGCAATTGATCCTTGGGTTTCGGCTTTGTCATGTACCATTTTTATTCCCGATCCCGGACAAAGTAAATCCGTGAGCAGCTCGGGCATTCGCCATCCGATGCCGAAATTCAAAAATACATCCTGCTCAAACAAATTGATTTCCTCGAACCAGATACGGCAATTAAATTCCCAGCAAACTTCGGTGCGCGCGGCGCCATGAATTTTCCTACGCCGGTTGGTGCGCCGGTCAGGTGCGCTGCTCCAGTTGGCCGGTATAAATACCGGCGCAACTGGCGCACTGGCGCATGCGCTGGTGCGCTAGTTCATTTGCGCCAGTCGCTGAACTGGCGCAAACCCAATAAACACGGGCACTTCTTGCACTGCGCCACTCCATTACTCTGCGCCAGTTGGAGGAACTGGCGCAGGTCTTAGCTCAACAACCGGCGCAGACCAGTCCCCGGGCACGACAAACAGGCAGTCTTTGCGATCTTTGGTCTTGCGTGGGATCGTCTTTAGTACTTTCTCGAAGATCAGCTTCCTGATGATCTGCGTGATTTCACGCCTGTTTAGCTCGGGATCGAGGCCAAGGATCGGCGCGACGGCCTTGCCGACCCACATGTCGGCGCGAATATTCTCGCGCCAATTGCCGTCGGCGACCGCTTTCTTGATGGCGTCGATGTTCTCGGGCGTAAGCTCTGCCGCCTCGGGAAGCGACCATTTCTCAACGACGCCGACATCGTCGCCGCCATTGCCGCCATCCGCCTGCACATAGCATGGATCGCAGTCGCCATTGAGAATCGGCACGCTCTTGACGTGATACCAATCGCTGTTCTCGATCGGCGGTGCAAAGTTCAGCTTGCCAGAGAACGCGCGGAAGTATCGGCGGTAGTTCGCGATCTTCAGCCTCTTGCCCTCATCCGCCGTCATAGTCTCGAGGATGCGGACCGACCTGCATGCGTCGACGAAGGACGACGCCCCGCGCGCCGAATCGACCGATGCACCTAGGCCGTTTCCCTTTCGCGTGTGGTGCCAGAGATGGACCGCACAATTGCCCTGCTCGGCGATGTAGTCGTAGCACTCGATCACATCGCGAATCGCGCTGTTGTCGTTCTCGTTCACGGCGTGAGTGGACACAAAGGGATCTATTGAGACTACGTCGATGTTGTTGCTTTTGACGATGCCAAGCAATTTGTCGATGAATGCATCGTTGCGCTCGATCGAGCCAGCTCCGGACTGCTCGGCGATCTTGAAAACGATCTCGCCTTTTGCCTTGGTGAACAGGCGGCCGCCAATATCCTCGACGGTCAATCCGTGATGCTTCATCGCGGCAGCGATGCGCTTGTCCATGGCGTTGCGATTGTCTTCGAGATTGATCAGCAGTACGCGTAATTGCCCCGGCACCTTCAATCCGAGGAGTTCCTTGCCCGACGCCAGCGCCAGCGCCTCGACGACGGCCAACGAACTCTTGCCAGTCGCCCCCATTGCCGCCGTGCCGCTGACTGTTTTGCGCAGTAAATGTTTGTCATAGAGGAAGTCCCACTTCTCGATTGACGCCTCATCAGGAAAGACATGCGGCTCGACGGTTAATTCGTAGGCGGCATCTTGCTTGAACTTTTTCTCTGCCGACGAGACCGATCTGGGGATGTCGTCGTATCGCTCCTGCCATCGCTTATCGTGTGGCGCGTCGGATGCCTCCATTAACGCCCGCAGCACGTTGACGGCGGCGCCGCCGCTCATTCCGGAGCGGACTAATTTCGCGGCGAGATCGCGGATGCTGTCGTGCAGCTCGTGGCCTTCTTGAATATTGGCGATCAGTTCGTACCACGCCTCGCTGCCAGCCTGCTTCCCTTCCGCTGTTTTTTCCTTGGGTCGCCGGTAGCCGAAATCGCGGCACAGTATGTTCGCCGCTTCATCGACAAGCTGCTTGGCCTCGGCTTCGGCGATGCGCGGCAGCTCGTCGAGCTTGATCTTGCCCGGCTCGCCGCCGCTCCAAGCGTATGGCTTGTGCGTATCCGGATGGATGCCGAAGGCGACGACCTGCTGGCCGTTGGCGAGCAGTTCGATCTTTTGGTCTTTACTGCCGTCGGGAGCGATCAGCTTGGCGGTGATCTTGTTGAAGTATTCATTGCAGCGAAAAGGAATGGCGCGCTTCGGGGCGCGTCCGGTGCGGACCAGAATACGCCCGCGATCCTTGAAGTGCTTTCTCACCATCTGCTCGACAGCTTCGGCCGCTTCCGGCATCAGAATGTCGATGTCGATTGTCGGCATCGCGCACGTGAGCAGTCCAGTGCTGTTTGCTTGCGGATGATTGGCACGCCAGCGCCGCATTTCCCCGCTCATGTCGATGTCGGGGCCCTTGTTCAACTGCTGCCATTCCTTGACGACCGGGATCTTGCCGTTCACCGGGACTGGGAAATACCCCGCGTCTTGCAATTGCATGCGGAGCCGCGTGACCGGATCAACTTTACTCGACCCCGGCTTGACGCTTTCCGCGTCCTTCGGTAATGGTTTGTGCATCGCGGCGAACTTTCTGATCCAGCTTAGCAGCGCCTTGCCCGGCGCTGCTTTGCATTTGTGGAACGAGGTCCTTCATCTCTTTTTCATTTCCTACTTTTGCTCTCGCTCACTCTTTTGATCAGCCGTCCCGCAGATCCTTCGTGGGCATCTTTGCTACGCTGCATTTGCGGTTGGGCTGTTTTTCTTTAGGTACCGGCAAGCGCTTTGTGGCGGCGGCACTTGTGTTTGTTTGGTGTGGGAACAAACTGCGGAATGGCTGCACTCTCGGCGATAAACTCATCGACCACTCGATCGATGCTGCTTTCGGTAAAGGCAACGCAGCGTGGGCCAAGCCGGACTTTTGTCAGGCGCGGTGCAATATCTTCCTCGAATTTGGTTCGGCCGACAGGAAAGCGCTTGAGCGCTTCCCGCTTGCGAACAAGGTTTTCTGACACGTTTTTCTCCCGCTACAGGCCGCAATAAATTGCTGGCGTTCGGGGAGCAACATGGCAGGAAAATTACTTCCCGCAAGAAAGGCGATGTAGCCGGAAGTTAGCTGAAACGCTTCACGGCGTTTTTGATCTCGGCAATTTTTAGTTTGAGCTGTGCGGCCTTGGCTTCTTTGATCTCGGATTTTGTTATTTTGAGCTGCGCGGTCTTGGCCCCAACCTTGCTGGCCTTATGCTGCGTCGGAGGATCGTGCATCTCGGCAACGATCTACTCGGCCAGATTGTCGCTGCGCCGCCAGCGACCGTACTTGGCGCGCCAGAGTTCGCGAATCTGTTGTACGGTTCGAGCGGCGAAGATCATCGCGTTTACACGGGCGCCTTCAGCCCAACCACGGGAGCGCGGCTTGCGTTGGCCACGCTTGCGCCGAGGCTCGTCGATGAAGTCGGCGACTTCGGGAATGCCGGTCAGACCAGCAACAAGTTCGCGCAGCTCTTCGGGTTTGCCGTGACGCGCGCGATACATTGCCGTATTCAAGCGCGACTTGAGCACGGCCGCTTTGGGCATCGTGCCGTCCCACTTCGCAAGATATGCGTCGTCCTGCTCGATCAGACGTGCGATCGTCCACGCCTTGAGATCGTCGCGTGCATCCCAAGGTGGTGGCCTGTTCATTTGGCCCGCCGGATCGGCGTGACGTTGTTGGCCTTGCCGACCGGTGTGCTGGCGGCGAACTTTGCCCAGTCGGTCATCAGCTTCTGGCGCTTGGCCAGCATGTCCTTGCGGCGATAGGCGCGCTCGACTTCGCTCCCGACCAGGTGGGCAAGGCTGAGTTCGATGGTGTGGTTGGCGTGCGACGTGCTCTCGTGCGCCCAGTCAGAGAAAGTCGATCTGAAACCGTGGACGGTCACGTCTCGGCGCTGCATTCGTTCCATCAGGCGCGAGAACGCCATGTAGCTGAGGCCGCGACCAGCCACCGGGCCGATGAAGACGAAGTCGCTGCCGTCCTCGCGTGGCAGCTTGTGCAGCAGATCAATTGCGGCGGGTGACAACGCGACCCGGTGCTCGCGCTTGGCCTTCATCCGCTCCGGCGGCACCGTCCACGTCGCTTCCTCGAAATTGATTTCATCCCATCGAGCGCCGGTTACTTCGCCGCTTCGGGCGGCGGTCAGGATCAGAAAATCCAAGGCCCGCGCCGCGACCCCCTCCTGCTGGCGCAGCTCCGCCATGAATGCCGGGAGCGCTTTGTAGTCGAGCGCCGGATGATGCTTGACCGGAGCGACCTTGCGCGCGGCGGGCAGCACCTGATCAAGGAAGCCGCGCCATCTCGCTGGATTATCGCCGGAACGATGGCCGCGCACGGCCGCCCAGTCGAGCACGGCTTCGATGCGGTTGCGCACGCGGTCCATCGTGACGGCCTTGTCGGTCCACTGCGGCTCGACGACGCGCAGCACGTCGTTGAGCTTGATCGCCGCCACGTCCATGTCGCCGAGGACCGGGAAGGCGTAGCCTTGCAGCGAGGCGAGGAACTGATCGCGGTGCGATGCGTTCGTCCACTTTGTTTGATGTTGATCGAAATACCGTTCAGCCGCTTGCCGGAACGTCAACGCCTTGGCGGCTGCGGCCTTCGCCGCCACCTTGGCTGCGGCCTTGGTGGCCAGCGGGTCGATACCGTCGGCCAGCAGCTGCCGGGCATTGCGGGCGCGTTCGCGGGCTTCCTTGAGGTTGAAGTCGGCCGCAGAGCCGAGGCCCATCATGCGCTCTTTGCCGTGCAGCTCGTATCTCAACACCCATGATTTTGCGCCGCTGTCGGTGACCTGTAGGAGCAGGCCACGGACGAGGCCGTCGCGATAACGGCCCGCCTCCTTGACCCGCTCGACCTTCTTCGCCGTCAGCATCTCGCCCTCCTTCAAACGTCCGTTCTAATTCTCGGCTTTGGCCGATCACGCGGGCGACACCCGTCGCTACCCCCGTTTTGGACGGCGGTTCTCAACGGACTACGTCGGACGGCAGCGGACGACATGCAAGGGGTAAATGCCGATGTCACCGCAATAATTGCGGGCTTCGGCGGACACTAGCGGACAGTACCGGAGACTAAATTCCTAGACGTCTTCACCGACCACGCGACCTATCCGTCGCTGGCCGACGCGACCGGCAATTTCATCTACGCCCGGCTGCAAAAGGGAAAGGACTCGATCCCGACCGCCTACCCGCCGAAGGAGATCGCGGCGTGGGCCAACCGCTTGCAGACCTGGGCGCGAGGCGAGGCGCCAGTGGATTTGCCGCAGGCCGATCCGGCGCACCCGCCGCAAATGGCCGCGCCGCGCGACGTCTTCGCCTACGTTATTCACGAGGGAAAAATTCGCGCGCCGGCAGCGGCGATGGCGTTGATCGAGCGACTGAAGGAGACGAGCGGCGAATAGCGATTCGCGAATTCGCTTTTTCAGTAGACCACGGTGTTCGACGTGCGCAGCCGGCGCGTCAGCACGCGCATCACGTTGAGCGCGAAATGGGGCGTGCGGCTGACCAGAAAAAGAAACTGCTTCTCGTCTACCGGAACGATTGTCGCGTCCGTCGCCGCTACGGCGGTTGCGCTCCGGGGAGCGGGATCGATCAGCGCCATCTCGCCGAAAATACTCAGCTCCGGCAGAGTATCGAGCAGGCGATTGCCGAGTTGGATGTTGACCTTCCCGGACTTGACGATGAACAATTCCTTCGCCGGATCGCCCTCCTGGAAAATGACTTCCCCGGCCTTGTAGCTGCGCAGCGGAGCGCCTGCCCCGGCGAGGATGCCGAAATCGACGGAGTTGTCGGCCATGCTGTTTCCCCTGTCCACCCAGTATTATTTCAATCTCATGACGGCGGATGATTGCGATTTTATGACATCGGGCGCTGCGGCTCTGCAAGAATCACAGCGGAATGAAAGTCGTATCATTGATGGGGAAAAATGCTAACGGCCACGATCGACAAGTGCGCGTACATCCGGCGTCACCCGTCGTAACCGTGGCCGTCCGACAACGGAGCCCTAAGGCATCAACGTCGCTTGCAACTAGATGGGGACGCCACCGCCGTTATGCAAGGCCACGATTTTATGCAATTATTCGCCCCGACGATAAGGGCGTCGACATCATTGCGTATTTCATGGAGAGCAGGCCGCCGCGGAGCGTTACGGCTTGCCAGGCAACACAAGGGGGTGAACGATGGCTATGGAACGACAATCCGAAACAATCGGACGCGCATTCGCCGGCGCGCTTCAGGCGCATTGGGGCTTGTTTCTGGCCGAAGGCATCATTCTCGTCATTCTCGGAGTGGCGGCCATCGCCCTGCCCCTGATTGCCACACTGGCGTTCACCATCATCATTGGCTGGGTATTCCTGGTCGCCGGCGTCGTTGGACTAGTCACGACGTTCTGGGCCCGCGGGGCGCCGGGCTTCTGGTGGTCGCTTATCTCGGCGATTATTGCCATCGCGGCCGGCGTCGTGCTGCTGCTGTGGCCGATCAGCGGCAGCATCTCGCTGACGCTGGTGCTGATTGCATTCTTCATTATCGAAGGCATCGCCTCGATCATGTATGCCATCGAGCATCGCAATCAGGCGACGGGCCAGTGGCTGTGGATGCTGGTGAGCGGAATCATCGACCTTATCCTTGCCGGCATCATCTTCGCCGGGCTGCCCGGCACCGCATTCTGGGCGCTTGGCCTGCTTGTCGGCATCAACATGGTATTCGGCGGCGCGGCCTTGATAGCGATGGCGATGGCGGCACGACACCCGAATTCGGCCGCGGCCTAGAGCGCGATCGTTTTGAATGAGTCAATAGCGCCTCGCGTCATTGCGGGTGAATCCCCGCAATGACGCGTTGAAATCCGATTCTCAGTCTTTCTTCCACCGGTTCGGAGAAATTTCCTGCGATTGCTCATTCCGCGTGTAGCGGATGCGGCACCTGCGCTCTTTCGACGCCGCTCGCGATGTACGCGATCGCCAGAACCGCGATGAGGAAGCCGAGCGCGATGAAAGCTGTCGCGCCGAGAACCATCGGGAACCCGCCGCGGCCGTACAACACCGCGATCAGCGACACCGCCGCGCCGGACACCGCGAAGGTCAGGAAATAGCGGACGGCGTAGACGCGGCCGCGCCAAGCGTCGGCCGTGTAGCGCGCGATGATGAGATCGTTCACTGTGATCTGGCCGTAGATTGCCGCCATGGTGAACGCGAGCGCGAACAGCACCGTGAAGCCGCTGGCATAGGCCGTCCACACGACGCCGGCGAATTGCATGGCGGCAAGTACGGCAAACAGCATAAGCAGGTGGAAGCGCTCCACCAGCCGGCCGACCGCCATCTGTGCAATCGCGCCGCAGATGAACACCGCCGTCGTCAGGCCGCCGATTTCGATAAGCGAAATATTGCTGACGCGCTCGTCGACGATCTTCGGCAGTGCGACGGACAAGGTGTTGAAAACCAGCCCGGCGCACAGCGCAACGACCACAAAAAGACCGAAGATCGCCGCCGCGACGGCAGGGGAAAGCGAAACGTCGGGCGAAGCGTTGCGGGAGGACCGGTGCGCGGTCTCATCGGGAATGAGCCAGAGATAGGCGGCACCGGTCGCGATACACACGGCGCCCGGCACGAAGAAGGCGCCACGCCATGACAGCGCTGCGGTCAGGAGCGCAGTGATGCCGGCGGCAAGCGAGATGCCGATGTTGCCGCACACGCCATTGAGCGCGAGCGTGCGGCCGCGCTGGGTTGCGCTCGCGATGACCATCGCCGTGCCGACCGGATGATAGATCGCGGCAAATATGCCGAGGACAAACAGCGCGACGGCGAGCACCGTCAGCGACGGCGCGAACGCCGCGGCGACGAGCGACATCCCGCAGCCGAGGAAGAACGCAACCATCATGTTGCGGCGGCTCCAGCGGTCGGCAAGCCAACCCGCCGGCAGCGAGAAAAGCCCGAACGCGATGAAGGAGGCGGTCGAAAGCGCGATCAGATCCGAATAGCTGCGGCCGTAGGTGAGTTGGAGTTTGATGACTACGGTCGGATAAATCAGGATGACGAAATGATCGAGCGCATGCGCCCAATTGAGGAAGCCGATGCCAAGCCGCCGCCGCGACAGGCTAATCGGCCGGGCGGCGGAAAACTGGTCGGAAGCCGAAACCTCAGCAGTCATTGGTCTTTTTCCTCGATCGCGACGTCAGACCTATACCGCAGCAGCGCGCTTTCACCTACCTGCGAATTCGCAAGGCAGATCGGCGGCGGCGGCGGAGGGCGAGCACTCACAAAGCTTCGAGCCGAGTGGGAAAGCGGCCCTTGTCAACTGGATCATCTTCGAGAAGACCGCGCTTACCAGCGGTTACGCAAAAACTCCTCCACGCATTCCGGCGAAGCCTTGGCATAGGTACCGCGCCGGCTGACGACTGACCCCGTGAGCCGGTGAAGGGCCAGCGCCATCTCCGCGGCCTTCGCCACGACGGCGATGCCGTTGAGCACGAGTGCGCCGTCGATCACGAAGGGACTTTCGCGCGCAAACAGCAGCATCGGCAAACCGCCCGCCGGGAGGATGACCTCGGCGCCCGCAGCAACCAGGGGACGCACCTGGCTCACGAAATCCGCGCGAACTTTTGCGTAGCTCGCCTCGTCCGTGAAAGCGCTCATGAAGCCGGGCAAATCGATATGAATCGCCCGCACGCCCGTCACGCGGTGCTCGAGGCCATACGCTCTGACCTGCCGCTCGTGCCAATCGATGAAGATCGGATCGATGGTCACCAGGCCGAGCTGCCGCCCCATGCTCAGCGCCGCCAGAAAATTTGCTTCGCCGAGGCCGATAACCGGGATGTCGACCGCGCCGCGGATTTCCAGAAGACCGGGCTCCTGAAAATGGCCAATGATGAATGCATCATAACCCGCGCGCTCTGCCTCCAGAGCATTGCGGATCGTCTGCGCGGCGCAACGGAATTCCGTCAGCGGATGAAAGAGGTGATCAGGAGGATCCAGGCCATGAACCTCGAAGCGGAAATCGACCCCGGCTACCGAGTTGAGCAAATTCTGCAGCCGCTCGATGTAAGGTGCTTGCTCGATGGGGTGAACGAAGCTCTGATACCAAAGCCGGGCTGGAGGTAACGGCTCAGCCATTATGTGGCCCCCTATGGCGGATGACGTCTGAACCTGCACTGACGTGGATAGTTTTCGCAGTTCAAACTAAGCAAATGCGGCTCGAAAGGATATCACGTCGCGTGTTCTGCCGAGCGACCGCCACAAAAATCCTTCCGCAGAAGCCTTTCCCTCCTCCGGCAAGACGCGCGCCACGCGAACGCGCGGCCAATCAATCGAGCGTACGGCGGAAACGCGTGACGGCAATCGCCATGGCAAAGACCATCAGAGCGGCGAGCGCCAACGTGTCGTATTGCAACTGGAAAAGCGTCGCGCCCTTGAGCATGATCGCGCGCACGATGCGCATGTAATGCGTCAGCGGCAGCCACTCGCCGACCACCTGCGCCCAGCGCGGCATGCCGAGAAAAGGAAAAATGAAGCCCGACAGCATCATGTTGGGCAAAAAGAACATCATCGACATCTGGATCGCCTGCAACTGATTCTGCGCCAGTGTCGAAAAGGTGTAACCGAACGACAGGTTGGTGGCGATGAACAGCGTGGTGAGCGCGGCGAGCAGCGCGAGATTGCCGACGATCGGCACGCCGAACATGAGAACGCCGGCGCCGAGGATGAGCGCGGCCTGGACGAAACCGACCAGCACATAGGGCGCAATCTTGCCGAGCATGATCTCAAATGGCGTGATCGGCATGGCCAACAGGCTTTCCATCGTGCCGCGCTCGGTCTCGCGCGTCACCGACAGCGAGGTAAAGATCAGCATCGTCAGTGTCAGGATGGTGCCGAGAAGCCCGGGCACGATGTTGAGCGGCGTCAGGGCCGCGGGATTGTAGCGCTCATGCGCCCGGATCTCGAATAACGGCTGACCGGTGTCGGGCAGGCCGCGATCGTTGATAAGAGCGGAGTTGACCACCCCGGACAGCGCGGCAATGGCCGGTCCCGTCGCTACCGGGTCGGTGGCGTCGGCGGCAACGAGCAGTGCCGGATGGTCGCCGCGCCGCAGCGCCCGCTCGAACCCGGTGGGGATTTCGACGGCGAACAGGACGCTGCCGGAAGCCAGCGCGTCGTCGAGCTCGGACTCATCGTGCAGGATGCGCGTGACCTTGAAAAACTTGGTGTTCTGCAGTGCAGCCAGGATGGAACGCCCGACGTCGCTCGATTCCTGAAGCAAGACCGCCGTCGGCAGATAGCGCGGCGTCGTGTTGATCGCATAGCCGAACAGCACAAGCTGCAGCAGCGGGATCGAGATCATGGTCGCCAGCGTAATGCGGTCGCGACGCAGCTGAAGGAGTTCCTTGAGCAGCATCGCGAAAACGCGGCGCCAGAACCCGTCCGCACCGATGGCCGACGCGATGCTCATTTGAAATTGTCCTTTGCCTGACCCATGAGATCGATGAACACGTCCTCGAGCGAGGGTGAAGCAGGCTCCCAATCGAGCCCCGGTCGCTCGCGGTAGGGAGCGATCGCGGCCTCGAGAGCAGCGGCATCGCGGCCCGAAACATGCAGGCTGGTTCCGAACGGCGCGACCATTTCGATTGCCGGATTCGCCGGTCAGTTCGCCGGCGAGCCGCAAGAGATTTTCTCCTTGGGTGCTGTTGACCGTGAATGTCGTCAGGTGCGAGTTCGCGATCACCTCGTCGACCGTGCCCCGCGTCAGCACCTCGCCGAAAGAGATATAAGCGATCTGGTGGCAGCGCTCGGCCTCGTCCATGTAGTGCGTGGAGACGAGGACGGTGAGACCGCCGGCGGCGAGTTCGTGAATCTCGCTCCAGAAATCGCGCCGCGCTTTCGGATCGACGCCCGCGGTCGGCTCATCGAGCAGCAGCAGGCTCGGATTGGGCAGCGTGCAGGCGCCGAGTGCGAGGCGCTGTTTCCAGCCGCCGGAAAGCTTGCCGGCGACCTGCTCCTCGCGGCCGGCAAGACCGAGCCGCGCGATCATCGCCTTGGCGGCCGCCCTCGGCCGGCTGATGCCGTAGATGCGCGCGACAAATTCCAGGTTCTCGCGAACCGAAAGGTCGTCGTAGAGGCTGAAACGCTGCGTCATGTAGCCGACGCGGTTCTTGATCTTCGCCGCCTCGGTGCGAATGTCGTAGCCGAGACAGGTGCCGCTGCCCTCATCGGGCGTCAGCAGCCCGCACAGCATGCGAATTGTCGTGGTCTTGCCCGAACCGTTGGGTCCGAGGAAGCCGAAGATCGTGCCGCGTTTGACCTGCATCGACAGGTTGCGCACGACTTGGTGGCCGCCGAACGACTTGGTCAGGCCATGCACGTCGATCACGATCTCCGGCGTCGTAGGAGATGCCGCGCCGGACGGGTTGTCGGCCGCGATGCTCATCGCGACGCTTGCGGCTGCGGCGGAGGCAGCGTCGGCGGCGGTCGCACGAGGGTCACGTCAACCGGCTGGCCGACGCGAAATGCACCAGGCTTTTCCGGCAGCGCCTCGATGAGGAAGACGAGTTTCGCCCGCTCCTCGAGGCTGTAGATCACCGGCGGCGTGAACTCGGACTGTTTGGCGATGAAGCTTACCCGTGCGGTCAGCCCACTGGCGCAACCGTCGCAGCTGACCTTTATCTCGTCGCCGTAGGCTATCGTCGGCAACACCGATTGCGGGACAAAGAACCGCACCTTGATGTTGCCGGGCGGCAGCAGCGACAGCACCGGCCGCCCGCCGGACACCATCTCTCCGGGACGGAAATAGATTTGCTGCACCGTGCCGTCGACCGCACTGAAAACGCTCCGCCGCGAGAGCCTAGTCTGGACGGAATTGAGCCTCGCCTGAGCGTCGCGCAGCACCGCTTGCGCCGCGTCGAAGTCCTTCTGCGTGCCCGCGCCGGTCTTGAGCAACATCGAAGCGCGGTCGAAGGTCTGCTGCGCGTTCGTCAACGAGGCCTTGACCTGGGCGAGGTCGGCGACCTGCAAATCGTCGTCGACGGTGAATAGCGCGTCGCCCGCTTTGACTACGTCCCCCTCGTGCACCGAAAGCGTCTGCACGCGGCCGGCTTCGTCCGGCGCAACAAAAATGAGATTGGCTTCGATCCAGCCCTGATATGAATTGTTGTGCGCGTTGCACGACGCCAGCAACAGCGAACAAAGCGCTGCGACGCCGGCAACCACCCGGGCATTCATGCCGGCCTCCCCTTACTCGGGAGAATCCGGTCGAAATAGGCGCGCATCATGGCCCGCACGTCGAGCGGCTCGAAGCGATCGAACAACCCATGCCAGACAATGGTGACGACAAAAGCGGCGCCGATCAGTTGCGGAAAGCGGATCAAAGTGTCGTCGGCGATCTCGCCGCGTTCGAGCGCACGGGCTAGCCGCGCCCGCACCGCCGGAAGGATGCGCGCCAGCACCTCACGGTAATAAAATTCGGCGAGCGCCGGAAAGCGCGGTCCTTCGCTGATGATGAGCCGTATGACCTCTTTGCGATGGGTGCCGTAGATCTCGCGGACAAAAATCTCGATCGCCTGATCGATGATTGTGCTCAGCGGCAGATCGCTCGCCAGCGCAACTCCAAAGGTGCCGACCACCGGGTTCAAGTGGAAGCGTATCAGTTCCTGAAACAGCGCCTCCTTGTCGGCGAAGTAGAGATAAATCGTCCCCTTGGCGACGCCGGCGCGCCGGGCCACGTCGTCAAGCCGCGCGGCGGCGAAACCGCGGGTTGAAAATTCCTCCAGCGCCGCGCCGAGGATCGCTTCGCGGCGAATCGCGGTTTTCGCCGTGCGGACGTCCTGGCGCACCTTTGCGGTGGCGCCGGCCCGACTATCAACAGCCGTACGGCGAGGTGCTTCCGTTGGAGACTTACTCATTAAACAAATATGACTGACCGGTCAGTCATATTCAAGTGCGCTAGCGTCGCAGCCGGTCGTCCCGGCCAAGCGGTTCGAATAGGTTCACGCATGCGGGATATAAGCCGCACAGATGCGGAGGCCCCGGATGACCGACAACGGATTGACGACAATCGAAAGCGCGCACGACGTGAAGGCGACGCTCGACCGGCTGGAAGCGGCCGCCAAGGCCAAGGGGCTGACCGTCTTTGCCCGCATCGATCATAGCGCCGGCGCAACATCTGCCGGCTTGCAACTGCGCCCTACCCAGCTCCTCATCTTCGGCAATGCCAAAGGTGGAACGCCGCTCATGCAGGAGCAGCAGACAATCGGGATCGACCTGCCGCTAAAGGCGCTGGCCTGGCAGGACTCGGCCGGCAAGACCTGGCTGTCGTGGAGCGAACCGGCGTGGCTCGCGGCGCGGCATGGTCTTGCCCAGGACGGCGGCGATGTCGCAAAAGCGCTGGCTGGGGCGATCCGCGCGCTCGCGCATGAAGCAACGCAGCGCTAGAGGAGCATGATCCGGAAAAAGCCTGCCCCGGACTTGATCCAAGGTGGCGGCGGCGTTCAGCCCTTCTCGTCGCAGGCCCAGGCGCGCACCACGCAATCGTGGCCGCCAAATTCGTAACAGCGGCGCAGCGAGGCGTTCTCGGCCTTGCCCAGATGCGCACCCGTCGCCCAGCCGAACGAGCCGCACGGTTTTTTGGCGTCGATCGCCATCGCCGCGCAGCCGCGGCGTATATCGGCGACGACCTTGCAGCTTGCGCCCGAGCACTTCTTCATTGCAGCGACGCGGGCGTCCGCCACGTTGCGAAAATCGAAGCCGTAGCCGTATGCGCCGCAGGCGCCAACGGCGAATGCGCCGGCCGCATGAGCGCTGCCGATCTCCGTCATCAGGAAACACGCCGCCGCGATGGCGAAAACGAAATGCCGTTTAAAACCGATCATGGAGCCCCTCCCCAAGAGGAACCCCAAAACGCTACCGGGGAAGGGTTGCTACTTGGTGAATTGGTGGATCAATTGGTCGATGGGTTTCGACATTGTCGGCTTCCACGCGACAGCAACGACGCAAAGCGCGGTCAGTCGACGATGGGCGCGGCCAAGGCCTCTTTGTTGCCGCTGGCGTACAAGCGGTCGAGCGTCTCTTTGAGACCGCTGGTGTCCGGGCAGATGATCAGCCGTGTCGCCCGCCCCCAGCGCAGATGCACGACGTGGATACCGCGGTTGTAGGTTCGCACGTTGTCGGTGCCCGAGTTGGTCTCGTCCCATGCGACCGCAATAAGCGTGTTCCAAGGCCCGCCGCTTACGGTGATTTCCCGAAGCTCGAAGCGGATGTCCGGCAGCAGCCGGTAGAGCCGCTGGTACCATTGCCGCGTTTTCGAAAGCGTGGTTCTCGATCCGCCGAGCGCATGTTCGCCGAGAAACGAGTGCTCGAACCGGCGGGCGAACATCCGCAGCACCGGCTCGGCGTCGCCGCGGTTGACGGCATCAAATAAAGCCCTGATGCGGCGGCGGACAATGGCGTGGTACATGCCGGCCTCATAGTTCAATGATTGAACTCTATCCGATTGAGTTCAATCATGCAACTGAGTACGATCGGCTCATGAAGAGAACCAGTTTTGCCCGGATGCATTGTTCGCTGGCGCGTGGCCTCGATCTGATTGGCGACTGGTGGTCGCCCTTGATCGTGCGGGATCTGTTCCTCGGCGTCGGGCGCTTCGACGAATTGATCGAGAATTTGGGTATTTCGCGCAATCTGCTGACACGGCGTCTGAACGCGCTCGTCCGCAGCGGTATCGTGGAGCGTCACGCTTATCTGCGCCGGCCGGCGCGATACGAGTATCGCCTGACCGAAGCCGGGCGCGATCTGGTCCCGGCAATTCTGGCGCTTACCGCGTGGGGCGACCGCTGGGCGCGGCCCAAGGAAGGCAGCCCGATGTTGTTCGTGCACAAAACCTGCGGACATCGCTTCCAGCCGCAGGTTACGTGTTCTGCATGCGGTGAAATCGTCGCCGCCGACGCCGTCAAGACGATCGGCGGACCCGGCGGCGCGATGAAACCGGGCACAATGGTGCTGGCGCGGCGTCTCCGGAACGTCGGCTAGCCAAGGCTAGCGTCGCCTACGTCCCCTCCAGTTCCGCCCTCACCGCTTCCAAGGCTTCCGGCGTATCGACGTCGGTCAGCGCGGCGGTGCCGGTCAACGGCACATCGACCACCGCCTCGGTGTAGCGGCCGATCAAATGGCGGGCGCCGATATCGCCCTCGACCGCCATCAGTTCGGGGAAGAACCGGCGCGACCAGACCACCGGATTGCCCCGCTGGCCGTCGATGGTCGGGACCGCAATCAGCGCTCCCTTGTCCGGCGCCAGCGCGTCGACCAGCCGGTCGATCATCGGAGCGTCGACCTGCGGCATGTCGCCGAGGCAGACGATGACGCCATCCGACTGCGCCGGCAGCGCGCCGATGCCGGCCTTGAGCGACGTGCCGAGACCGTCGGCAAAACTGGGATTGTGCACGAATTCGATCGGCAAGCCGGCCAGCGCCGCTTCCACGCGTTCGCGCTGGTGACCGGTAACGACGATCACCGGCCGCGCCCGTGAACCAAGCGCCGCCTCCGCAACGATGCGAACGAGCGGCCGGCCGCCGATCTCGGCCAACAGCTTGTTCGGACCGCCCATCCGGCTCGACCGGCCGGCGGCGAGCACGAGCGCGGCGATATTGCGGGCCGGCTGCACCGGCTCATCGCGCGGCTGCGGCCGGGTAACGATCTCCATGAGCAAGCCGCCGACACCCATGCCGGTAATGTCTTCGCGCGGAACCGGAAGACCGGCGAGCAAGCGCATGAGCACCCAGTCGAAACCATTCTCCTTGGGGCTGCGCGCACAGCCGGGCGCACCCAGCACCGGATGTCCGGCAGCCGAGCCGATCAACAGCAGGTTGCCGGGATCGACCGGCATGCCGAAATGTTCGATTTGCCCGCCGATCGCTTCCAGCGCCGCGGGGATGACGTCGCGCCGGTCGGCAATCGCCGATGCGCCGAAAACAATGACGAGTTCTGCCCCCTGCTTGAGAACCTCACCGAGCGCGCGCGCGAGCGCACCCTGTTCATGCGGCACCCGCCGCTCGGCGACGATCGTGGCGTTGGCGGGTGCAAGCCGTTCGGCGGTGATCTTCAATGTCTTGTCGATCACTTTCGGCGAAAGGCCGGGCAGGAGCGTCGAGACGACGCCGACTTTGCGTATCCGATAGGGCTCGACGCGAACTAGCGGCTGCGGCGCCGCGGCGAGCGCCTTGTCACGCGCCGCCGCCGCCAACGCGAACGGGATGATTTTCACCGTTGCGATCATTTCGCCGGCGACGACCGGCTTGTAGGCCGGCAGCGTCGCCACGGTGATCGCCTCGTCGATGCGGTTGAGGTGGTCGATCGCATCCTTGTCGACGACCAGCACCCCGGCCGCACGCGCAAACAGGTTGGCGCGGCCGGTAAAGGCGCGATCAACATGCAGACTTTCGCCCGCGATGGCGGCTGCAATGTCGGCTGCCGCGACATCCTCGGAAACGTCGCCCGTTTCGAGCCGCGCCACAACAATGTCTTTGATGCCCGCAGCCTCGAGCGCAGCCGCTTCGACCGGACCGATCGGCGTGCCTTTCTTAAGTACCATCGCGCCTTGGCGGATGGTGTGCACCGCGGTGCCGCCGATTGCCTCTTTTGGCGTGACGGCTCCGAATTTCATGACGCCGCCTTGACGCGGGGAAGATCGGCCGCCGGCTCTTCGCGTAGCCGCTCGGTGATCTGCGCCATGATCGCAACCGCGATCTCCGCCGGCGAAACTGCGCCGATGTCGAGACCGATCGGCGCATGGATGCGGGCCGTGTCGGCGTCGGTCAATCCCGCCTGCTTGAGGCGCTCGACGCGGCGCGCATGCGTCTTTCGCGATCCGAGCGCGCCGATATAGAAACAATCGCGGGACAAGGCGTGCAGGAGCGCGGGATCGTCGATCTTCGGGTCGTGGGTCAGCGCGACAAAGGCAGTGTAACGATCGACGCCGAGCGGCGGCAGAGCCTTGTCCGGCCATTCGGCGATCACTTTCACGTCGGGAAAGCGCTCCAGCGACGCGAACGCGGTCCGCGGATCGACGATGGTAACGTCGTAGTCGAGAAGCTTCGCGATCGGCGCCAGCGCCTGGCTGATATGCACCGCACCGATGACGACGAGCTGAGCCGCAGGCACATAAACGGTGAGAAAAACGCGGCCTTCCGCCGTCTCCTCCATGCCGCTTTTGCCGGTGCGCAGATGTTCCGCGAGCACGCCGCTCAGCGGATCCCTGGCAATATCCGCCGCCTTTACCAACCGCTGCTTGCCGGTAGCGATGTCGGTCACGACGATCGCCGCGCGGCGCGCGGCGCGTTCGGCATTCAGGGCGGTGAGCAGGTCAAGTTGCATGACAAACCATACTGCCAATTGGAATGCTTGGCTGGAATAATTGGCGAATTGGCAAAGCGGCGAATAGCCAATACCTACGCGGAGTTCGCTACCACGCGCAATTTCGCCTATTCGCCCCTTCCCTACTCCACCTTCTCGACAAATACCCGGATCTTGCCCCCGCAGGAGAGGCCGACTTTCCAGGCGGTCTCGTCGGCAACGCCGAATTCCAGCATTTTCGGTTTGCCGCTATCGATTACGTCCAGCGCTTCGGTCACGACCGCGCCCTCGACGCAACCGCCGGAGACCGAGCCTAGAAAATTCCCCTCCTCGTCGATGACGAGGTTGGCGCCCACCGGACGCGGCGCCGAACCCCAGGTCTCGACCACGGTCGCCAGCGCCACCGAACGGCCCTGTTTGCGCCAGTCCTCCGCTGCTTTGAGGATGTCGTTGTCGGTTGAGAGCATCTTGTGCCTCCGTTGTATCCTGCAAAATATAAGCCGTCAGGCCACCTTTTGCATCCAGGCTTTCGGATCGGCCGCCCGGCCGCCGCCGCCCAGCGCCGCCACCAGCCCGGCCATCGCATCGAGATTATGAATCGGCCGAAATTCGTCGACATTCGGCAGCATGGCTTTGATGCCGTGCGCGCGTGCCTCAAAGCCCTCGAAGCGCAACAGGGGGTTGAGCCAGATGAGCCGCCGGCAGGAGCGGTGCAGCCGATCGATCTCGAACGTCAGCGCAGCGTCGGCGTCGCGTTCGAGACCGTCGGTGATCAAAAGCACGATCGCGCCCTGGGTGAGAACGCGGCGCGCCCAGAGCTTGTTGAAGGCGTGGAGTGAAGCCGCGATGCGGGTGCCGCCCGACCAGTCCGGCACGCTCGCCGAGCAGGCGGCCAGCGCGTCGTCCGGGTCGCGCGCGCGCAGCGCGCGGGTGACGTTGCTCAGTCTGGTGCCGAACAGAAACGTGTGAACGCGCTTTCGCGCGTCGGTCAGCGCGTGCAGAAAGTGGAGGAAAAGCCGGCTGTACTGGCTCATGGAGCCGGATATGTCGAGCAGCGCGACGATCGGCGGCGGCTTCGTCCGCGGCCCCATGAAGCGCAGATCGATGAAATCGCCGCCGCTCTTCATGCTGGCGCGAAGCGTGCGGCGCAGGTCGAGCACATGACCGTGCGGATGCGGCGCCAGCCGGCGCGTGCGTACTTCGGCGAGCGGCATCACCAGGCGCTTCATCGCCTCCTTGGCGGTGGCGATCTCGGCGCTTGTCATCTGCGCGAAGTCTTTCTTTTGCAGCACCTCGCGGTCGGACACGGTCATGCGCGTGTCGAGCTCGATCTCCTGCTCCTTCTTGAGCTTCTCGTCGAGGCCGGCGAACAGCGCCTCATGCACGCGCGTGGCGCCGGCCTCGGGCGGCCGCGGCGTGTTGGCCGGCGCCTGCGGCAGCATCATCGCCATCAACTGATCGATGTAGCCGCGCCGGCGAAAGAAGATGCGAAAGGCCTGATCGAACAGCATCGAATGCTCGTGCCGTTTCACGAACACCGCGTGCAGCGTCCAGTAAAAGTCCTCGCGGGTGCCGACGCCCGCGGCTTTCACCGCTTCGAGCGCATCGAGCACCGCCCCCGGCCCGACCGGAATGCCGGCGGCGCGCAGCGCACGCGCAAAGTAGACGATGTTTTCGGCGAGGCGGCCGGCGGCCTCCTGCATAAGCCTACTCCGCCGCCCGCAGCTCCGACTTCACTTCGTCGAGCAGCTCCTTGACCTTTGAGCCTTCGAGCCGCGCGATGTCGTCCTGGTATTTCAACAACACGCCGAGCGTATCGGAGACGGTCGCCGGGTCGAGCGCCACGGCGTCAAGCTCGGTGAGCGCGCCCGCCCAATCGAGGGTTTCGGCGACGCCCGGCGACTTGAACAGATCCTGCTTGCGCAGCGTCTGCACGAACGCCACCACCTGCTCGGACAGCTTCTTGCTGACGCCCGGCACCTTGGCGCGCACGATGCTCAGCTCGCGCTCCGCGCTCGGATAGCCGACCCAGTGATAGAGGCAGCGCCGCTTGAGCGCGTCGTGCACCTCGCGGGTGCGGTTCGACGTGATCACGACGATCGGCGGGTGCGCGGCCTTTACCGTGCCCATTTCCGGGATGGTGATCTGGAAATCGCCCAGCACTTCCAGCAAAAATGCCTCGAACGCCTCGTCGGTGCGATCGATCTCGTCGATCAGCAGCACCGGTGCGCCGGCGGTATCGGGCTCGAGCGCCTGCAACAGCGGCCGCTTGATCAAAAAGCGCTCGGAGAAAACGTCGCGCTCGAGTCGAGTGCGGTCGTGCTCGCCTTCGGCCTCGGCGGCGCGGATCGCAATCATTTGCGCCGCGTAGTTCCACTCGTAGACGGCGGCGGCGACGTCGAGGCCCTCGTAGCACTGCAAACGGATCAGGCGGCGGCCAAGCGTGGCGGACAGTACCTTGGCGATCTCGGTCTTGCCGACGCCCGCCTCGCCTTCGAGGAACAGCGGCCGGCCCATCTTGAGCGCCAGATAAAGCACGGTGCCGAGCGAGCGGTCGGCGAGATATTCGGCCTCGGCAAGCATGGCGACGGTGGCGTCGATCGAGACCGGCAGCGGACGGGGCGAGGATGTATTCATGCGACTTAATCTAGCCCGTCATTGCCGGGTTTGTCCCGGCAATCCAAGTCTTCCTAACATGTCAGTCTTCCTGCCATGTCACGTCTTGCTGCCATGTAAAGACGTGGACGCCCGGCACCTAGGCGAGCTAAGCGGCCTTCTACACCTATGACCGGGCGTGACGCTTGGCAGATCCACGCCGTTATCACGAATTAGACGGCCTACTTCCCTATCGCCTCGGCAACCGCGCGGCGGGCAAGAACGCCGATCAAGTGGGCACGGTATTCGGCGCTGCCGTGGATATCGCTGTTGAGGCCGCTGGCGGAGACCGTCAGCCCTTCGAGCGATTTCGGCGAAAACCGCTTCTTCAAAGCTTCTTCAAACGACGGAACGCGGAACACGCCGTTGGCGCCCGCGCCGGTCACGGCGACGCGGATCTCGCTGCCGCGTTTGCCTACGAACACCCCGACCAGCGCATAGCGCGAGGCCTGGTTGCGGAATTTCTGGTAGGCCGCCTTCTTCGGCAGCGGGAAGCTTATCTTGGTGATGATCTCCGCCGGCTCGAGCGCGGTGGAAAACATGCCGGTGAAAAAATCGTCGGCCTTGATGCGGCGCTTGTTGGTGATGATGGTGGCGCCAAGCCCGAGGCAGGCGGCCGGATAGTCGGCGGTCGGATCGTTGTTGGCGACCGAACCGCCGATCGTGCCCATGTGGCGCACCGCCGGATCGCCGATCATGCCGGCAAGTTTCGACAGCACCGGCGCGGCTTCCTGGACCACGGTCGAGGTGTGCACGTCGGCGTGGCGCGTCATTGCTCCGATATTGATCGAGCGGCCGCTCAGCTCGATGCCCGCCAGTCCCTCGACGCGCGAGAGATCGATCAATTCCGGCGGGCCGGCCAGGCGAAGCTTCATTGTCGGCAACAGCGTATGACCGCCGGCCAGAAGCTTGGCTTCCGCATTCTTGCCGAGCAGATTGGCGGCCTGCCGCAACGTCTCGGGACGATGATAGGTGAAGCTGTACATCGCAGTTCTCCGTTTATCTCTTTCCCGTCATGCCGCGTGCGGCATGTGATGGCCAGATTTCCGCAGCGCCGCCCATACCGCGGGCGGCGTCGCCGGCATGGCGATGGCTTCGGTGCCGATCGCATCGGTGATGGCGTTGATCACGGCGGCCGGCGAAGCAATCGCCCCGGCTTCGCCGCACCCCTTGATGCCGAGCGGATTGGACGGACATTTGGTGACCGTCGTCCCGACTTTCAGCGCCGGGAAGTAATCCGCCCGCGGCATGGCATAGTCCATGAACGATCCGGTCACGAGCTGGCCGTCCTTGTCGTAGATCGCGCCCTCGCACAACGCCTGACCGACGCCCTGCGCGATGCCGCCGTGGACCTGCCCCTCGACGATCATCGGATTGATCACCACGCCGAAATCGTCGACCGCCGTCCACGCGACGATCTCGGTGTTGCCCGTCTCGGGATCGACCTCGACCTCGCAGATGTGGCAGCCGGCCGGGAAAGTGAAATTCGTCGGATCGTAGAACGCACCCTCCTTCAGGCCGGGTTCGAGCTCCTGTCCGGAGAATTTGTGCGCGACATAGGCGTTCAGCGTCACGTCGCCCCACGCCGCCGACTTGTCGGTGCCGGTGACGGTGAATTTTCCGTCCTTGAACTCGATGTCGCCTTCGGCCGCTTCGAGCAGATGCGCTGCGACCTTCTTTGCCTTGGCCTCGACCTTGTCGAGCGCCTTGACGACCGCCGACATGCCGACGGCGCCCGAGCGCGAGCCGTAGGTGCCCATGCCGAATTGCACCTTGTCGGTATCGCCATGGACGATCGAAACATTGTCGATCGGAATGCCAAGCCGGTCCGACACGAGCTGCGCGAACGTGGTCTCGTGGCCCTGGCCGTGCGAGTGCGAGCCGGTAAGAACTTCGACCGAACCGGTCGGGTTGACGCGCACCTCGGCGGATTCCCACAAGCCAACGCCCGCTCCGAGCGAACCGGCTGCCTGCGACGGCGCAAGGCCGCAGGCCTCGATATAGGTGGAGAAGCCGATTCCGCGCAGCTTGCCGTGTCTCGCCGATTTGCGTTTGCGCTTGGCGAAGCCCTTGTAGTCGGCCAGCTCCATCGCCTTCTTCAGCGAGGCGTCATAGTCGCCGGCGTCGTAGGCCATGATGACCGGGGTCTGATGCGGGAACGTCTTGACGAAATTCTTGCGCCGCAATTCCGCCGGGTCCTGACCCATTTCACGTGCGCCGACTTCCACCAGCCGCTCGACCACGAAGGTTGCTTCCGGGCGGCCAGCGCCACGATAGGCATCGACCGGCACGGTGTTGGTATAGACCGCATCGACCTCGCAATAGATCTGCGGAATGTTGTACTGGCCCGACAGCAGCGTCGCGTAGAGGTAGGTCGGGATCGACGACGAGAATGTCGACATGTAGGCGCCCAGATTGGCGATGGTCTTCGCCCTCAGGCCAAGAATCTTGCCGCTGGCGTCAAACGCCATCTCGGCATGGGTGACGTGATCGCGGCCGTGCGCGTCGGTCAGGAACGCCTCGCTCCGGTCGGAAACCCATTTCACCGCGCGACCGACACGCTTCGAAGCCCACAACGCCACCACTTCCTCGGGATAGATGAAAATCTTTGAACCGAAACCGCCGCCGACATCGGGCGCGATGACGCGCAGCTTGTGCTCGGGCGCCATGCCGACAAAGGCGGCGATGACGAGACGCGCCACGTGCGGATTTTGCGTGGTGTTCCAGAGCGTGAACGCGCTGGTGCCGGCATCATACTCACCGATCGCGGCGCGCGGCTCCATGGCGTTCGGCACGAGCCGGTTGTTGACGATGTTGAGTTTGGTGACGTGATGGGCGGATTTGAAAGCCGCCTCCACCGCCTTGTGGTCACCGAGATGCCATTGATAGATGGTGTTGTGGGCCGCAACCTCGTGGATCTGCGGCGCGCCCGGCTTCTGCGCCGCCGCTGGATCGGCGACCGCGGGCAACACGGCGTAATCGACTTTCACCTTCTCCGCCGCGTCGCGCGCCTGCGCCAGCGTTTCGGCGACGACCACCGCGACCGCATCGCCAACGTGGCAGGCCTTGCCCAGGGCGAGCGCCGGATGCGGCGCCATCTTCATCGGTGAACCATCCTTGGAATGGATCATCCAACCGCAAATGAGATTGCCGATCTTGTCGGCGGCGAGTTCCTTACCGGTGAGCACCCCGCAAACTCCGGGCATTCCGGAAGCGGCCTTGGCATCGATCGATCTGATGGTCGCGTGCGCGTGCGGCGAGCGGACGAAATACGCGTAAGCCTGGCCGGGCCGGTTGATATCGTCGGTGTAATGGCCCTTGCCGGTGATGAACCGCTGGTCTTCCTTGCGGCGCACTGCGGCGCCGATCCCGGTCGCACTCATGGCAGTCTCCTCCCGCGTTTTTTTGTCTTAGACAAAAGCCTCCATCGAACCGGCGGCTATTCGGCGGCTTTCGAAGCAGCGCCGCTGTTTTTCATGGCGCGCGCACCTGCGGCGATCGCCTTGACGATGTTGTGATAGCCGGTGCAGCGACAGATGTTGCCTTCCAGCTCCTCGCGAATGGTGCGGTCGTCGAGCTCGTGGCCTTTGCGGCGCACCATGTCGATCGCCGTCATGATCATGCCCGGCGTGCAATAGCCGCATTGCAGACCGTGATTCTCGCGGAAGGCTTCCTGCATCGGGTGAAGCGGCCCGTCGGCGGGCGCCACACCCTCAATGCTGAGTATCTCGGCACCATCGAGCTGCACCGCGAGCACGGTGCACGACTTCACGGCCTTGCCGTTTACGATGACAACGCAGGCCCCGCATTGCGAGGTGTCGCAGCCCACATGGGTGCCCGTAAGCCGCAGGTTTTCGCGCAGCAACTGCACCAAAAGCGTGCGGGAATCGACATCGGCGGTGACCGACTTGCCATTAACGGTGAGGGAAACGGCTGCCATGTGCGCCTCCTCGGGTTCCCCAAAATTATCGTTTTACAGGACGACTCGCGGTCGTTTTCTGTCTCCAGGATCGAAAACACGACGATTTCGACGGTTTCCTACCCTAGAACTGGAATTACTCTGAACCGCAGTCTGGCCAGCGGTCAAGGAAATATCGCTTTGACTGCCGAAACCGCGGTAGTGGGCCACAGCCACGCGGCGTGCCGATCAGGCGCTCGGTGGGCTGACGCTGGCAGCGAATTTCTGGAAAAAGTCGTCGGCGAGTTTCTTCGCGGCGCCGTTGACGAGGCGCTGACCGAGCTGCGCGAGCTTGCCGCCGATCTGCGCCTCGACGGCATAGCTGAGCAACGTGCCGCCGTCTTTCGGCTCGAGCTTCACCGTCGCTCCGCCGGTGGCGAAGCCCGCGACGCCGCCGTCGCCCTGACCGGAAATCCTGTAGCCGTTCGGCGGGTCGAGATCGGACAGCGTCACCTTGCCTTTGAATCTCGCCTTTACCGGCCCGATCTTGGTCACCGCAACGGCCTGAAATTCGGTATCGGACAATTTGTCGAGCGTCTCGCAGCCGGGAATGCAGGCCTTCAGCGTTTCGGTATCGTTGAGTTTCTCCCATACCGTTTCACGCGGGACCGCAAGCTGATATTCGCCGCTCATCGTCATTGCCATTTTGGGGCACTCCTTGGCCGCTCATTTGCTGAATTATCGCTTACCGCCTCGCGCGGCCCATGGGAAGGCCAAGTCTAAGGAAGGGCCACGTATGAACATCTGTCATTGCCGATCCCGCGCTTGCGGATTGGCTCTGGGCCGCCGTCGTGGCTAAGTTTGCGTAGCGAAGGTTGCAAGGAGCAAGGCGGCCGGGCAACCCGGACTTTGGCTTAGGTGAGAGGCTCGCTGCGAGCCATGCGCCTCGGGAGAAAGCTTATGCCGAAGATAAATACCGACGGCTGCACCATCCATGTCGAGGTCGAAGGACCCGAACATGCGCCGGTCCTCATGCTTTCGAATTCGCTCGGCACCAACCTGCATATGTGGGACGACCAGGTCGCGCCTTTCACCCGACACTTCCGGCTGGTGCGCTACGATCGCCGCGGCCATGGAAAATCCAGCGTGCCGAAAGGCCCCTATTCCATGGAGCGGTTAGGCCGCGACGCACTCGCCATTCTCGACGCCCTCGGGATTGAAAAGGTCAATTGGTGCGGGCTGTCGATGGGCGGCATGGTCGGCCAATGGCTCGGCGCGCATGCGCCCAAGCGCATCAATAAGCTGATCCTCTCCAACACGTCCTGCTATTTCGCCGACAAAGCCGCTTGGGATGGCCGCATCAAGCTCGTGGGTGAAAAAGGCCTGGCGGCTATCGTCGACGCCAACATGGAACGATGGTTCACGCCGGCGTTCCGCGAACGGTCGCCGGAGGCTATCGCCCGAATCCGCGAGATGTTCCTGGCGACGAGCGTCGAGGGTTATGTCGCATGCGCGCACGCGATCCGCCACATGGACCACCGGCCGCTACTGATGAAGATCAGCGCACCGACGCTGGTGATTGCCGGCCGGCACGATCCGGCCACTTCGCTTGAGGCCGGCGAGTTCATCGTCCAGCACGCGCCAAACGCCAAGCTCGTCGTGCTGGAAACCGCGCACATCGCCAATATCGAGCAGCCGCAATTATATGCCGATACCGTGCTGGAATTCTTGCTCGAAAAATGACGGCGGCGTCAGCCCCGCCGATCGCGAAACGCGTGCGGCGTCGTGCCGGTATGTTTGCGGAAGAACCGGGCGAAGTGCGACGGATCGGAAAACGCCAGCTCTTGCGCGATGTTCTGGATCGGTTGGGCGGTGAATACCAGCTGGCGTTTGGCTTCGGTGAGCAGACGTTGACGGATCAGATGACCGGCGGTGACGCCGGTTGCGCGTTTGACGTGATCGTTGAGCCGATCGACCGTCATGCCGAGTTTTTCGGCGTAGAAGCCGAGCTGATGCTCGCTGCGGAAATACTCGTCGACCAGCGCCCTTAGCCGCGCCACGGTAGCGTCGGCCGGCTGCAACGTCACGCTGCCGGTGCGGGCACGGCTGGCGGCGAGACGCGCCACGCCGACCGCGATGAGCGCCAGCAAGCTGCGCATCGACACCCGGTAACCTTCGCGCGCCAGGCTGACCTCCTCGAACAGCTCGGCGCACAATGCGGAAATCCGCGTCCGTTCAATCTCATCGGCGATCGGAACGATCGGGTGCGCCGCCAGAACGCGCAGCCGCGAGAGGGCCTCCCCCGCCCGATCGGCGAGCGCGAATGCCGCATCCTCGGTGAATGTGATGACCCAGCCCTCCGTCGCATTCGGCTCGAAGTGGAAACCGTGCGCGATCGTCGCCGGCACGAGGATCGCCGCGGGCGCGGCGAACGGCAGCCGGGCCGCCTCGTAGGTCATTTCGCCGTTGCCACGCTCGATCAGGAGAATCTGAAATAAATTGCGATGCCGATGCGCGCGAATGGTCCAGTTGTTGACCGCGGAGCGCGAAGCAATCGTCTCGAGGTGAATAAAATCGAACGCCTGATCGTCGGGCGGATCTCCGTAAAGGTGAAACAAGGGCAGCGAGCTGGCCATATTGCAAGCATAGCCGATCACGCCGCAGAAGAAGCAGCCTGCGGAAAAAACGAGCAAACTTTTACGCAAAAAAAAGACAGCCCGCCTACCGGGCGGGCTGTCACGCGATGATGCGATTTCTAGCGGTTTTGTCCGCCGCTATGCTGGCCGCCCTGGCCCGGCTTTGGCTGACCGCCCTGGTGTTGCTCGCCGGGCTTGCCCTGCCCGCCTTGATGCTGCTGACCGGGTTTGTTCTGACCGCCCTGCTGCGGATTGTTCTGCTGGTTCTGCTGGTTCTGCTGGTTGCGCTGCGGATTGTTCGGTTCGTTAGCCATTTGAAGGCTCTCCGTGCTTGGGGATATCCCCGGCCCAACGTGACAACGCGCGAGCGCCGCGCAGGTTCCCCGCCAAGCCGCAACACTTTTCGGCAAATGCTTGGAATTGCGGGAAAAACGGGTATGGGGAGAAACCCCCGCCCGGCGTTGTCGCCCCGAAACGCCCCTGTTAAGAACTAGGCGGGGATCGAAAGGTGGCGGACGCATGGAATATTTCGTCCAGCAGGTCATCAACGGGGTCACGCTGGGCTCGATCTATGGCCTGATCGCGATCGGTTACACGATGGTCTACGGCATCATCGGGATGATCAACTTCGCCCACGGCGATATTTTTATGATCGGCGCCTTCACCGCGCTGATTGCGTTCCTCGTGCTGGTCGCCGTCGGCGTGAGCGTCGTGCCGCTCGCCCTTCTGCTTGTGCTCCTGGTCGCCATGGCGCTGACCGCGCTCTACGGCTGGGCGGTCGAACGCATCGCCTACCGGCCGCTGCGAAATTCCACCCGGCTGGCGCCACTCATTTCCGCGATCGGCATGTCGATTGTTCTGCAGAACTTCGTGCAGGTTGCGCAGGGCGCTCGCGTCAAGCCGCTACCGCCGCTTATTCACGGCGGCTACACGCTGTTCGAGGGCAACGACTTCGCGGTGCGGCTGTCCAACATTCAGATCATCATCGTCGCCGCGACGTTTGGCCTGATGGTTGGATTCTCCTTGCTGGTTGCCCGCACGCGGCTCGGCCGCAACATGCGGGCCTGCGAGCAGGACCTCAAGATGGCGGCGCTCGTCGGCATCGACGTCGATCGCACGATCTCGCTCACCTTCGTGCTCGGCGCGGCACTGGCGGCGGTCGCCGGCCTGATGTTTCTTCTCTACTATGGCGTGGTCGATTTCTTCATCGGCTTTCTCGCCGGCGTCAAGGCGTTCACCGCAGCGGTGCTTGGCGGCATCGGCTCGCTGCCGGGCGCGATGCTCGGCGGCATCCTGATCGGCCTCATCGAGACGATGTGGTCCGCCTACTTCTCGATCGAATATAAGGACGTCGCGGCGTTCTCCATTCTCATCATCGCCCTCATTTTCCTGCCGACCGGCATTCTCGGCCGGCCGGAAGTCGAGAAGGTGTGAAAGAAAGCGGGGGCCGCGTGCCGCGTGGAAGCGAGCCGAGCAACGGGCCGCCCGATCTCCTCACCGCGGTGAAGGAAGCGGCCGGCGCCGCGGCGATGGCGTTCGGCCTGTTTGTCCTGTTGATCGGCTTTCGCACCGATCAAGGACCGGCCGGCGCGCTCGTAGTGTCGACGCGCTTCGGTTTGCTGGCAACCGTGGTCGCCGTTGTTTTTGTCGGCAGGCTTGTTTGGACGCTCGCATGGAGCGGCAGAACGATCCCGATCGATCGCCTGGTGCCGACGCCCGTGAAGACCGCCGTTTCGGGCCTTGGCGTTTATGTCGGCGCCGCCTTTCTCGCATTCGCGCTTGCCGTGCCGATCATTTTCTACGGCAATCGCTATCTGCTCGATCTGGCCATTCTCATCGTCACCTACACGATGCTTGGCTTCGGCCTGAACATCGTCGTCGGTCTCGCCGGCCTGCTCGATCTCGGTTACGTCGCGTTCTATGCGGTCGGTGCCTATTCCTACGCATTGTTCGCGCAGGATTTCGGCCTGTCATTCTGGGTCTGTCTGCCGCTCGCCGGCATCATGGCGGCATTCGCGGGCGTCATGCTCGGCTTTCCGGTGCTGCGGCTGCGCGGCGACTATCTCGCCATCGTCACGCTCGGCTTCGGCGAAATCATCCGGCTTGTCTTGTTGAACTGGCAGAGCCTCACCGGCGGGCCGAACGGCATTCCCGGAATTCCGCGGCCCTCGTTTTTCGGCCTGCCTTTCACCACCGCCGAAAATGGCTTCGCCGCGACCTTCGGGCTGAAATATTCGCCGACGCACCGTATCGTGTTCCTCTACTATCTCATTCTCGCGCTCGCGCTGCTCACCAATTGGGTGACGCTGCGGCTGCGCCGGTTGCCGATCGGCCGGGCCTGGGAAGCTTTGCGCGAGGATGAGATCGCCTGCCGCGCGCTCGGCATCAACACGACGACGACGAAGCTGACCGCGTTTGCCATGGGCGCCATGTTCGGCGGCTTTGCCGGCGCCTTCTTCGCGACACGGCAGGGCTTCATCAGTCCCGAATCCTTCACCTTCGGCGAGTCGGCTTTGGTGTTTGCGATCGTCGTGCTCGGCGGCATGGGCTCGCAGCTCGGCGTTGCCGTCGCGGCGACGGTCATGTTCGGCGGCTTCGAGCTTTTCCGTGAGTTCGATCAATACCGCATGCTGGTGTTCGGCGCCGCCATGGTCGCCGTGGTAATCCTGCGGCCGCGCGGCCTCGTTTCCCGGCGCTCGCCCTCCGTCACGTTGAGCGAACCCAAGCCCCCTGCCGCGCTGCAAGGCGAACCGACACTGGAAACGTCGCAATGACCGCAGCGGCCATCCTCTCGGTCGAGCACGTGACCATGCGCTTCGGCGGCCTCATGGCCGTGAACGATGTTTCCTTCGCTGCACGCGAACGCGAGATCACGGCGGTGATCGGTCCAAACGGCGCCGGCAAGACCACCATGTTCAACTGCATCACCGGCTTCTACAAACCGACCGCCGGAAGGCTTCGGCTTGCGCATCCAAACGGCGCGGTGTTCTCGCTCGAGCGCATGGCCGACTTTCGCATCGCCCGCGAGGCACGTGTCGCGCGTACTTTCCAGAACGTGCGGCTGTTCGCCGGCATGACGCTCCTGGAGAATCTTCTCGTTGCCCAGCACAACGCGCTGATGCTGGCGTCCGGCTTCACATTGCTTGGCCTGTTCGGGTTCCCCAGCTATGCCGAAGCGCAGGCGCGCGCCGTCGACAAGGCGCGCTACTGGCTCGATCGCGTCGGCCTCACCGACCGTGCCGACGACCTTGCCGGCGCACTGCCCTATGGCGCCCAGCGCCGGCTGGAAATCGCGCGCGCGCTGTGCACCGATCCGGTGCTGCTTTGCCTCGACGAGCCGGCCGCCGGCCTCAATAATCACGAGAGCGCCACACTCAACGAATTTCTGCGCGCGGTGCGCGACGAGCACGGCACCTCGATCCTTCTCATCGAGCACGACATGGGTGTCGTGATGGAGCTTTCCGACCGCATCATCGTGCTCGACTACGGCGTGAAGATCGCCGACGGCACGCCCGGCGAAGTGCGCAAGGACCCGAAGGTGATCGCCGCCTATCTCGGCGTTGCCGACGACGAAATCGGGCAAGCCGAGGCGGAGACCGCGCTGTGAGCGTAGGACTCCAAGCGCAAGAACGTCAGAGCGAAATCGTAAGCGCGGTTTTTTTCTTTTCCTCCCCCTGGAAGGGGGAGGTCGGCTGCGCAGCAGCCGGATGGGGGTCAGCGCGAGGTATTCTCTGGAACTCAGAGCAAACAAGACGCGACGACCCCCTCCCTACCCTCCCCCTTTCAGGGGGAGGGATTTCGTTTGGAGCGCAACCGTGAGCGAACCTTTGCTCTCGATCCGCGGCGTCAAGACCTATTACGGCAACGTGGTCGCGCTTAAAGGCGTCGATGTCGACGTCAACGAGGGCGAGATCGTCGCCCTGATCGGCGCCAACGGCGCCGGCAAATCGACGCTGATGATGACGGTGTTCGGCAATCCGCGGGCCCGCGACGGCGAAATCCGTTTCGACGGCCGCGACATTACCGCGCTGCCGACGCACGAGATCGCCAAGCTCCGCATCGCGCAATCGCCGGAGGGCCGGCGCATTTTTTCGCGCATGACGGTGATGGAAAACTTGCAGATCGGCGCCACCGTCACCGATGCAGCCAACATCGAAGCAGACGTGGAACGCGTATTCGCCCTGTTTCCGCGGCTGCGGGAACGCCGCAAGCAGCGCGGCGGTACGTTGTCCGGCGGCGAGCAGCAGATGCTGGCGATCGGGCGCGCGCTGATGAGCCGGCCGCGGCTCATCCTGCTCGACGAGCCGTCGCTCGGTCTGGCGCCGCTCCTCGTGCAACAAATCTTCGCCGCAATCCGCGCGCTGAACGAACGCGACAATCTCACCGTCTTCCTCGTCGAGCAGAACGCTTTCCACGCGCTCAAGCTCGCGCATCGCGGCTATGTCATGGTCAACGGCGAAATCACCTTGCAGGGCCCGGGCCGCGATCTGTTGCGGCGGCCCGAAATCCGCGCCGCTTACCTGGAAGGTGGCAAGCGTTGAACCTGACGCTTGCGGCGGCGCCTTTGGCGTGGCGCAAAATCGAGCAGGAAATCCAGCCGCAGCAATGCTAGCTTGAGTGCTAGAACCATTTCACCGCCAGGGAACCGGCATGAACAAGCTTTCGTTTATCCTCTTCACGCTCCTCTCAGCGCTCGCCGTTGCGCCGGCGTCGGCCGACGACATCAGGGTTGCCGCCGCCGGTCCGATGACCGCGGGCCAGGCCACGTTCGGCCGGCAGATGCGGGACGGCGCCGAGCAGGCCGTCGCCGACATCAACGCCGCCGGCGGTGTGCTGGGGAAAAAGCTCAAGCTCGAGATCGGCGACGATGCCTGCGATCCCAAACAGGCGCGCTCGATCGCGGAGAAGCTTTCCGGCATGGGCGTTGCGGTCGCCGTCGGGCATTATTGTTCCTCGTCCTCGATCCCGGCCTCGGACGCCTATCTCGACTCCGGCATTCTGCAAATCACGCCGGCATCGACCAATCCGCTGTTCACCGAACGCGGCATGTGGAACACGTTCCGGACCTGCGGACGCGACGACCAGCAAGGTGGCTTTGCCGCCGCCTATCTGGCGAAGCACTTCAAGGACAAGAACATCGCCATCATCAACGACAAGACCACGTACGGCAAAGGCCTCGCCGACGAGGTGAAGAAGGCGCTCAACGCCGCCGGCGTCAAAGAGAAGCTGAACGAATTGTTCAACCAGGGCGACAAGGACTTCACCGCGCTCGTTTCCAAGCTCAAGCTCAACAACATCGATATCGTCTATGACGGCGGCTATCATCAGGAAGCCGGGCTGATCGTCCGCCAGATGCGCGACCAGGGGCTCAAGACCATCCTGATGTCCGGCGACGCGCTCGCCTCACGGGAATTCGCGTCGATCACCGGCCCCGCCGGCGAGGGCGTGCTGTTCACCTTCCCGCCCGATCCGCGCAAGCGCGCCACCGCCGCAGCCATCGTCAAGGAGTTCAAGGACAAGGGCGTCGATCCGGAGGGTTATGTCCTCTACACCTACGCCGCCTTTCAGGTCTGGGCGCAGGCCGCCGCCAAGGCCGGCACGCTCGATGCTCAGAAGGTCGCGGCGGTCATGCGCGCCGGCACCTGGGACACGGTGCTCGGTCCGATCTCCTTCGACAAGAAAGGCGATATCACCGCTGGCGGCTGGGCCGTCTATCGCTGGGACAAGAACGGCAATTACGAGGAAATCACCGAGGCGGGACGAAGCTGAAGCCCGCAGAGCATATTTCGGAAAACCGGCATCCACTTTTCCGGATCATGTTTTTTAGTTGAGCATGATCTTTTCGGAAAACCGGCATCCACTTTTCCGGATCATGTTTTTTAGTTGAGCATGATCTTTTCGGAAAACCGGCATCCACTTTTCCGGATCATGCTCGTTATCCGATCTTCCCCAGCAACGGAAAGGTATCCAGCAACCAGAAACTCACATTGGCGACCGCGCCGGTCAGGAAGGCTATTCCGGTGATGATCAGCAATCCGCCCATCACCTTCTCGACGAGTCCGAGATAGGCGCGAAACCGGGCGAGGAAGGCGGCGAATGGCTCGATCGCAAACGCCGCCGCGACGAATGGAATACCCAGACCAAGCGAATAGATCGCGAGCATGCCGGCGCCGCGGGTGACTGTCGCTTCCGACGCCGCCACCGCCAGGATTGCGGCGAGGATCGGCCCGATGCAGGGCGTCCAGCCCAGCGCGAAGGCAAGCCCCATCAGATAAGCGCCCCACAAGCCGACCGGCTTCGCGACCTGGAAGCGCTTCTCGCGCATCAGCAGGCCGATCGGCGTGAGGCCGAGGAAGTGCAGGCCCATGACGATAATGACGACACCGGCGAGGATGGCAAGTTCGCCGGAATAGGCCCGCACGATGCCGCCGATGGCGCTCGCGCTGGCGCCCAAGGCGACGAACACGGTGGAGAAGCCGAGCACGAAGAGCAACGCGGCCGCGATCGTCTCGCGGCGGACGCGCGGTTCGGGCTCGGCATCCGCCAACCGCTCCAGCGAAGCGCCGGTAAGATAAACGAGATACGGCGGCACCAGCGGCAGCACGCAGGGCGAGAGAAAGCTCAACATGCCCGCGGCCAACGCAGCGACAATCGTGACATTCGGCATGGCGCACTCATGCCCGCCCGGTCGGCGCCGCGCAAGCGGCGCGACGTCGCTCCCGCGAGGATGTGATCGTTGACTTTTGGCTTCGTTCCGGAACGGCCGAACGGCGAGACCGAACTGCATGGCCCTCGCAATGGAGTAAAAAACCGCCAGCTATTCTATAAGCGTTTCACGATCACGGATTCGGGGAGCACGTCTTGCGCAATCTCATCACCGACGTTCCCGGAATAAAGGTCGGTCACGCCGAGGATTTCCGTCTCGGATCGGGCTCCACAGCGATCGTGTTCGACGAGCCTGCGGTCGCCTCTGTCGACGTGCGCGGCGGCGGGCCCGGCACGCGGGAAACCGCCCTGCTCGATCCGGCGCAGACTGTCGAGGGCATCGATGCCATCACCCTGTCGGGCGGGTCCGCTTTCGGCCTCGACGCTGCCTCGGGTGTGCAAGCATGGCTCAGAGAGCAGGGCCGCGGTTTCGCGGTGAGTACAGCGCGCGTGCCGATCGTGCCGGCGGCCGTGCTGTTTGATTTGCTCAGTGGCGGCGACAAGGAATGGGGCCGCTACCCGCCCTATCGCGAACTCGGCTACGCCGCGGCCGCGGCGGCCGGCACTGATTTCGCGCTCGGCAGCGTCGGTGCCGGCACCGGCGCCACCACGGTCAACTGCAAGGGTGGAATTGGCTCCGCATCCGCGCAGACAGCAGAAGGGCACGTGATCGGCGCGCTCGCCGCCGTCAACGCGGTTGGCAGCGTTCTTGTCGATCGCGGTCCGTGGTTCTGGGCGGCGCCTTTAGAGCGCGACAGCGAGTTCGGCGGACGCGGCTGGCCCCCGGTTTTTCCAGCGGCCGCAAACGTACCCGTCGCAAAGGGAGGTCAGCGCGAAAGCACGACCCTCGTCGTCGTGGCAACCGACGCCATCCTGACCAAAGCGGAGGCCAAGCGCCTCGCCGTCATGGCGCAGACCGGATTTTCACGAGCAATTTACCCTGTGCATACCCCGCTCGACGGTGACGTTGTTTTTGCCGTCTCGACCGGCCGCAAGCCGCTCACCGAAGTACACTTTTCATTAACCACCCTCGGCGCCATTGCGGCCAATGTCGTGGCGCGGGCGATTGCGCTCGGCGTATTTGCCGCGACATCGTTGCCTTTGCCCAATGCGTTACCAAGTTGGAAAGACCAATTTAGCCGTTAAGAACAAGGCTATGGCGGCAGGGGCGCTGGTGCGTGTTGTAGAAACCACATTCCCGCAACTTTCCACCGGTAAAGCGTCCCTCACGTTGACTTGTTAAACGATTGGTCTTCATTTCGTGGTAGTCTGCTTCGATCGTCATAGAGGGTGTTATGCGGTTCTTGGTCATCGTCGTGGCTGCGCTGATGAGCCTGGGTCTCGCAGCCTTTGGCGTCGTCTCCGCGCAAAGAGCTTCCGCCCCGAATGCAGCGTCAGGCAACACGCCCGGTGAAGCTGCAGCGACCTCGCGCCTCGCTTCGTTGACGCAGAAACTCCTTCCTGCACGCGCGCCGGTGAGCCAAATCGCCCAGGCGTCCGGCTCCGAAATTCCGGGTCGGGCATCGCCGTCTGGTCCGGTGGCGCCGATGCGCATGGCTCAGACGACACCCGCGCAGAACGCACCAGCTCCCGCTGCGGCGCCAAACGCACCGGCTGCGAACAAGCCGGCCATGGCGGCCGCCGCTCCGCCCAACGGCATTCCGGCGTGCGACAAACCCGGCGGCATGGGACTGTCGCGCATCGTCGAGATCGACACGACCGGCGGCCCCGGATTCGGCTTCGAGCACTTCAAACAGTACGATTTTCTCCGCGAGAAGGAGGTCGTGCTCACGTTCGACGACGGCCCGTGGCCGGAGAATACGCTCGCCGTCGTCAAGGCGCTCACCGACAATTGTTTGAAAGCCACGTTCTTTGAGATCGGCGAGCACGCGATGTGGCACCCGGAGATCACCAAGCAGGTGATTGAAGCCGGAGAAACAGTCGGCACCCACACCTGGTCGCACAAAGATCTGGCGCGAAATCCCTACGCAAGCGATCTCGAGAAAGCCAAGGAGGAAATCGAGATGGGCAACAGCGCCGTGCATATGGCTGCTGCGGGCGCAAATGGCCCGCCGGTTGCGGCGTTCTTCCGCTTCCCGGATCTGCAGCATCCGCCGGCGATGGTCTCTTATCTCGGCGAGCGCAACATCGCGATATTGTCGACCGACATCGACTCGTTCGACTTCAAGCTCAAGAAGCCCGAGCTCGTAATTAAATCGGTCATGACCAAGCTGGAGAAGCGCGGCAAAGGCATCATCCTGATGCACGACTTCCAGCGCGGCACCGCCGAGGCGTTGCCGGAGCTCATTCGCCAGCTCAAGGCGGGCGGCTACAAGGTCGTGCACATGGTCTCACGGCAGCCACTGACGACACTTCCCAAATACGACGAAATGGTCACGCAGAAGGACAAGCTGTCGTCCAACAACACGCGGCCTGAAAACAGCGTCGTTCGCACCATCGGGCAATAGTTGTTTGTCATTCCGGCGGCCCAAAGGGCCTAAACTGGAATCCGTAATTCATAAATTCATAGGCGTTCAGAAGCGGTGGGCTCGCTGCGGAGCGTTCCGACGGTTAATTCGCAAATCGTTCCGCGCCGAACGGCTTTGGATCGCAGAACGGCGCCGCGCCGGTCATCATTTCGGCAATGAGCCGGCCGGTAACCGCGCTGAGGGTCAAGCCCCAATGGCCGTGGCCAAAGGCCAGCCACAGGCCGCGCTGGCCTGGTGCGCGGGAAATCACCGGCCGCGAGTTGGCAAAGCACGGCCGCGCACCAAGCCATGGCTCCGCTTCGACCGGATCGCCCAGCGGAAACAGCTCGCGCGCTGCCGGCATCAGCCGGCCGAACTGCACCGGCGTCGGCGCCGCGTCGCGGGCCGCGAACTCCACGCCGGTTGTGAGGCGGATCCCCTGCTCCATCGGCGCCAGCAAAAAGCCGTTCTCGGTATCGAGCACCGGGCGGCTTAGCACGGCGTTTCCCTTGGGGCGGAAATGGCGGTGATAGCCGCGCTTGACCGCAAGCGGCAATTTGATGCCCAGCGGCGAAAGGACGTCGGGCGTCCAAGGGCCGAGCGCTATCACCACATCGCCCGCATCGACCGGACCGGAAGCGGTCTCGACGCGCCAATACGGGTTGCTTCGATGCAGCGTGCGCGCGTCGCCGGTCAGGGCGAGGCCGCCGAGCGCAGCGAAGCGCGCGGCATAGGCGCGCGTCAGCGCCAACGGATTGTCGACACTCACCGCGCCGCTCCAATGAACGGCATGGCGGAATTCGCCGCTCAGCGCCGGTTCGAGCGCCAGCGCGCCGTCGCGGTCGAGCGGTACGTTGGAGATGCCAAAGCGCGCCGCCAATTCGAGTTCCGGCGCCTGCGCGGCGAACGCGCTGTCGGTGCGATAAAGCTTGAGCCAGCCGCGGCGGCTGAGGTGCTGCGCGGCGCCCGCTTCGGCGGCGAGCGCCTCGTGCTCGGCGACAGCGCGCGCCAATAACGGCCGCATCACTTTTGCAGTCTCGATCAGCCGCGCCGGCTGGGATGCCGCGCGAAATGCCAGCAGCCACGGCACCACCCGCGGCAGATGCGCCAAGTGGTAGTTGGCGACCGGCGAGCGCTTGAGGGCGATACGCGCAAGTTCGGCAAAGCTCGACGGGAAGGCCGCGGGAAAAACCGTATTGCCTTCGATGATGCCGGCATTGCCGTAGGAGGTCCCCTCCCCCGGCTCGCCGCGGTCGATCAAGGTAACCGACAGGCCACGTTTGGCGAGGTGAACGGCGATTGCGGTGCCGACGATTCCGGCTCCAAGCACGATGATGTCGGTGTGCGCCAGGATAACCTCCATTGCGGTCGTTCTTACCGTATGCGTATGCCGAGGCCGGACGACAAGGCCCGGCACCGATGATCGCGGAGAATGCGGCCGGCAGGGCGACGCGCGTTGCCCGCACCGGCATGGCGTGTTAGGCGAACCACGACTTATTGGAGGAGCCGGTGCAGCGACCGCTCATTATCGCCCCGTCGATCCTCGCCGCCGATTTCGCCAAGCTCGGCGAGGAAGTCAGGGCGGTTGACGCCGCCGGCGCCGACTGGATCCATGTCGACGTCATGGACGGCCATTTCGTTCCCAACATCTCCATCGGCCCGGATGTGGTGAAGGCGGTTCGCGGCCACACGAAAAAGGTGCTCGATGTGCACCTGATGATCGCGCCTTGCGATCCCTATCTTGAGGCCTTCGCAAGGGCCGGCTCCGACATCATCACCGTGCACGTCGAAGCCGGGCCGCACATCCACCGCTCGCTGCAGGCGATCCGCGCGCTCGGCAAGAAGGCAGGCGTGACCATGAACCCGGGAACGACAGCCGATGCCGTCGAGCCGGTGATCGACCTTGTCGATCTGATCCTGGTCATGTCGGTCAATCCCGGTTTCGGCGGTCAAAAATTCATTCCCGCCGCCCTCGACAAGGTGCGCAAGCTTCGGGCGCTGGCGGCGGGCCGGCCGATCGATATCGAGATCGACGGCGGCATCACGCCGGACCTGGCGCCCGAAGCGGTGCGTGCCGGCGCCAACGCCCTGGTCGCCGGCTCAGCGGTGTTCAAGGACCGCACGCCGGAATCATATCGCTCCAACATCGCGGCGATCCGTCAGGCGGCGGCACTCGCGCGCGGGGAGGCTGCCTGATGGGTATGTTAGTTGACGGCAAATGGCGTGATGAAGAACCGCCGGCGGAAGTTGGCAAGGCCGGCAATTTCCAGCGTCTCGACAGCGCTTTCCGCGACCGCGTGACGGCGGACGGCTCGTCCGGGTTCAAGGCGGAAGCGGGACGCTATCATCTTTATGTCGCCTATACCTGCCCGTGGGCGCATCGTACCCAAATCTATCTGGCGCTCAAAAAGCTCAATAGCGCGATCAGTGTCGCCATCGCCGTACCCGGGCTTCGCGACGAAGGCTGGACGTTCGAGGACAGCGCGGCCTTTCCGGACTGCCCGCCGGATCGCGTCAACGGTTTCCGCTACCTGCATCAAGCCTACGCCGCGAGCAATCCGCACTACACCGGCAAAGTGACGGTGCCGACCTTGTGGGACAAGAAAACCGGGCGGATCGTGAACAACGAATCCTCCGAAATCATCCGCATGCTCAATTCAGAGTTCGCCGGCATCGGCGCCGACCCCACGGATTTCTATCCGAAGCCGCTGCGCGCCGAGATCGACCGCATCAATGAGCAGGTCTACAACAACGTCAACAATGGTGTTTACCGTTGCGGCTTTGCCCGCTCGCAGGCGGCCTACGACGAAGCTTACGACGCACTGTTTGCTACGCTCGACGAGATCGAAGCGCGCCTCGGCCGTCAGCGTTATCTGGTCGGCAATCAAATTACTGAAGCGGACTGGCGGCTTTTCCCGACGCTGGTGCGTTTCGACGTCGCCTATTTCTCGATCTTCAAGTGCAATCGCAACCGCATCGCCGACTATCCAAACCTCTTGAACTATATGCGCGAGCTTTATCAGGTCCCCGGCGTCGCCGAGACGGTCAAGCCGCGCTACTACGTGATCGGTTATTATTCGATCAAACGCGTCAATCCGACCGGCATCATCCCCAAAGGGACGCCGGTCGATTTCAGGCAGCCGCATGACCGCGCACGCTTTGCGGCCTGAGCCTCACGTCTAGGCCTGATCCGCGCGGGAGGCCGCGATGACCGCCGATGGAGCCCCGCGCGTCGTCAGGGTTTTCGTCTCCTCGCCGGTCGACGTGGCGCCGGAGCGCGGGCGCGTGCAGGCGGTCGCGACCAAGCTTAATCGCGACTACGAAGACCTTGTCCGGTTCGAAACGGTGCTCTGGGAAGAGCATTTCTACAAAGCCGACCGCAGCTTTCAGCCGCAAATCCCCGAAGCCGTAACGTGCGACGTCCTGGTGTCGATCTTCTGGACGCGCGTCGGAACGGAGTTGCCGAGCGATTTCGCGCGGATGCCGGACGGCAAGCCGTATCCCTCCGGTACGGCCTATGAGTTGCTCACCGCGCTGGAAGCGTCGCGCGCGAAAGGCGTTCCGGACGTTTACGTATTCCGCAAGACCGCGGACGCGGTGCTGCCGACAGCGGACCCGGGCCGGCGCCGGCAGGCGCAAATCCAGCTCGACGCGCTGGAAGCGTTTTGGACCGAATGGTTCAAATCCGAGCAAGGTCATTTCAAGGCGGCGTTTCAGACCTTCGCGACCACCGACGAGTTCGAGCGTCAGGTCGAGTTGTTGCTTCGACAATGGCTCGAGAGTCACGGCCTGCTTGGGCCGCGTCTGAAATGGCCAAAAGAAAAAGGCTCGCCTTTCCGCGGGCTCGCTCCCTTCGAGGCAGAACACGCGGCCGTGTTTTTCGGCCGCGACCGCATTATCGACGAAGCGCGGCGGCGTCTTACGGCAGCGGAAACCGCCACACCATTTTTGCTGATCGTTGGCGCAAGCGGTTCGGGAAAATCGTCACTGGCGCGCGCCGGCCTGATCCCGCGGCTGACAACGCCCGGGATCGTCGCATCGGTCGGTATTTGGCGCGTCGCCATCATGAAGCCGAGCGAGGGCCAAGCCGGTGCGATCGCGTCCCTGGCGGCGGCCCTGTTCACGGCGTTGCCGGAACTTGCGCAGAGCGACTACCCGGCGGTCGACGCGCTTGCCGACAACCTGCGGCGCGGCGGCGCCGCAGCGGTGCGGCCGATCACGGCTGCCCTTCTCAGGGCCGCCGAAGCCGAGCGTCAGGAACGGCGCAGCGATGAACCGTTGCGGCCGGTCCTCGTATTGTTGGTCGATCAACTGGAGGAATTGTTTGCGCAGGCGGTCGGCGACGACGAGCGCACAAGCTTCGCCGGCGTCTTGAAGGAACTGCTCGAAACCGGGCGGGTCTGGATTGTCGCCACGCTCCGCGCCGATTTCTACGAGCTGCTGCTCAAGCAGGCCACGCTCAAGGAACTGAAGGAATCCGGTGCGAGCCTGGATCTCGGGCCTCCGGGAGCCGTCGAGCTTGCCGAGATGGTGCGGGCCCCCGCGGCCGCCGCCGGCCTCGTGTTCGAAACGCTGCCGGTTAAGGGCGCGCTCGATGATCGGCTCCTCGCCGATGCGAAGACCGCCGAGAGTTTGCCGCTCCTTCAATTCACCCTGCGCGAGCTTTATGAACAGCGAGCGGAAACCGATGGCGAGACGCGCCTGACGCATGCCGCCTACGATGGGCTTGGCGGCCTGCAGGGCGCGATCGCCGCCGAGGCGGAGCGCGCCGTCGCCGGCCTGCCGGCCGGCGCGGTAGAAACCTTACCGCGCCTGTTGCGGCAATTGGCCGAACCGGCCCGGGACAGCCGGGCGCTGACGCTGCGGGAGGTCGCGCAGGACGAAGTGTCGGCGGAGCCGGCGGAAGCAGCGCTGGTCGGCGCGCTCCTTGCCGCACGCATCCTGATCGCCCGTAAAGATGCCGCTGGCCACCCAACGCTGCGGCTCGCGCACGACGCCGTGCTCACGAGCTGGCCGCAAGCGGCCGCCGCCGCGCAGGCGAGCCGCGATTTCTATCGGGTGCGGTCCGAGGTCGAGGACGCCCAGCGGCGCTGGCAGGAATACGGCAGGCCCGCCGATCGGCTTATTCAGCCCGGCGTTCCACTGGCGGAGGCGGAGAAGCTAACCGGCGATTTCGGCAGAGAGCTGCCCGCCGAGCTGACCGCCTTTGTCGCCGCGTCGCGCAACCGGGCGCGGGCGCGGCAGCGGCTGGTGGCAGCCGCAGCGATCTTTTTCTTTGTTCTGGCGATTGCCGCAACCGGCGCGGGCGTCCTGGCCTACCGGGAACAGCAACAAGCCAGCCGCGAGCGCGATCGGGCCGAGCAAACGCTCGCCGCCGCCACGGCGACGGCGAACGGCCTCGTCTTCGACCTGGCACAGCGTTTCCGCAACACGATCGGAATTCCCGCCGCGCTGGTCAAAGACATTCTCGATCGGGCGCTTGCGCTCCAGGATCAACTGACGAAATCCGGCCAGGTGACGCCCGATCTCAAACACAGCAAGGCTTCGGCGCTCGATGAGACGGCGGACACGCTCCTTGCCATCGGCGACACCGCCGGCGCGCTTGCGGCCGCCCAGCAGGCTAAACAGATCGACGAGGAACTCCTCGCCGCCGATCCGGGCAATGTCGTGTGGGAACGCTCGCTGTCGGTCGCCAACAGCATGATCGGCAATGTGCTGGTGACGCAGGGCAATCTCACGGCCGCGCTGAAGGTCTATCGCGACGACCTCGCCGTCGCCGTGCGGCTGGCAAAAGCTCATCCGGACAACCGGCTGATGCAACGCGATCTGTCGATCGGGTATGAAAAGGTCGGCAACGTCGAAGTAGAGCTGGGCGATCTTGCGGGGGCATTCAAGTCGTATCAGGACGGCTTGGCCGTCGCCGAAAAACTGGCGGCCTCCAATCCGGATGACACCCGGGCGCAACGCGATCTATCGGTTTCGTATTTGCACATCGGCGACGTGCAGATGGCACAAGGCGACCTTGGCGGCGCCCTTAAGTCCTTTGAGCAAAGCGCCGCCATCCGGGCGCGGTTGGCGAATTCAGATCGCAGCAACGGCGGCGCACAGCACGACCTCGCGGCGGTGTATAGCAGAATAGGCGACGTCAAAGCCGCAAGCGGCGAGACGGCCGCAGCGCTCCAATCCTATCGCGCCGGCCTCGATATACTTGAAGCACTGACGAAGTCCGATCCCGGCAACGCCGTCTGGCAACGCGACCTCTCGATAGCCGACGAGCGGATCGGAAGCATGCAGATCGAACTGGGCGACCTGTCCGGCGCGCTCAAGTCCTTCAGCGACTGCCTGGCGATCCGCCGGCGGCTCGCGGCCGCGGATTCCGGCAATGCGACTTGGCGGCGGGACCTCGCGGCTGCGGCCCTTAACCTTGGAGACGTCCAGGTTGCGAAGGGCGAACTCGCCGCGGCTCTGGCGTCGTACCGCGACGGACTAGCCACCTTCGAGCAGCTTGCGGCGTCCGACCCCAACGTCATGACGTGGCAACGCGATCTGTCGGTGGCGTTGAACAAAGTCGGCGACGTTCAAGTGGCGCAGGGCGACCGTTCCGGCGCTCTGAAGTCCTACCAGAAGAGCCTCGGCATCGCCGAACGGCTGACGCAAGTCGATCCAAACAACATTGACTGGCAGCGCGACCGGGCCGTTTCGCTGAACAAGGTCGGCGACGTCGAGGTCAGTCAAGGCGATCTTGCCGCCGCGCTCAAATCCTATAGCGACGGCCTTGCGATCGCCGACCGGCTTGCCAAGTCCGATCCGCGAAACGCCGGCTGGCAACTCGACCTGTCCATATCGCACCAGCGGGTCGGCAACGTGCACTTGGCGCAAGGCGACTTCGCGGCGGCGTTGAGCTCCTATGAGACGAGCCTAGCGATCATCGAACCGCTGGCAAAGGCCAATCCCGGCAATGGCGCCTGGCAGCGCAACTGGTCGCTGGCCGTTGAGAAGGTCGGCGACGCGCAGGCAAGACGGGGCGATCTCGCGGCCGCCCTCGCCTCCTACGAAACAAGCCTGGGCATCAGAGAGCGGCTGGCGAAATCCGACCCGAGCAACGCGGGTTGGCAGCGCGACCTGTCGCTCGCCTACAACCGGGTGGGCGACGTGCGTAAGAGCCCAGGGCGATCTCGCCGGCGCGCTTGCCTCCTATCAGGCCAGCCTGGGCGTCATCGAGCGTCTTGCAACGCTCGATTCCGACAATCCCGGTTGGCAACGCGACTGGTCATTTACGCTGAACCGGGTCGGCGATGTGCAATTGGCCCAAGGCGATGCCGCCGCCGCACTCGAGTCCTATCGCAAAGCTCTCACGATCATCCAGCGCGCCGCAGACGTCGATCCAAGCAACGCGACGTGGCAGCGCGATGTCGCCATCTCGTACGGCAAGCTCGCGGCTGCGCTCGGCAAGGCCGGTGAAACGGAGCAAGCACTTGACGCGCTGCGGCGCGGCAAGGCAGTCGTCGAGCGCATGGCCGAGCTGTTTCCGGACAATGCCGGCTGGAAACGGGACGTGGCCTGGTTCCAGGCACGCATCGCAGAGCTCATGCCCGCAGCGCCCAAATAGCGCCGATTGCTGGGCAACACTGCGTCTGATAGAGCGAATGCGCGCTGCCAAGTCGTTGGCTCACAGAGGCATAAATGATCCCGCGTTACACCAGACCGGAAATGGCGGCGATCTGGTCGCCAGAGACACGTTTTCGCATCTGGTTCGAGATCGAGGCGCATGCCGCCGACGCCATGGCCGAGCTCGGGATCATTCCCAAGGACGCGGCGGCGAAAATCTGGGCCAAGGGCAAGGACGCCAAGTTCGACGCCGCGCGGATCGAGGAAATCGAACGCGAGACCAAGCACGACGTCGTCGCTTTCCTTACGCACCTTGCGGAAATCGTCGGACCGGAAGCGCGCTTCGTGCACCAGGGCATGACGTCCTCCGACGTGCTCGACACCTGTCTCAACGTGCAGCTCGTTCGCGCCGCCGACCTTCTCATCAGGGATGTTGAAAAGTTGAATGCCGCGCTGGAGCGCCGTGCCCGCGAATTCAAGCTCACCCCGACCATCGGCCGCTCCCACGGCATTCATGCCGAACCCACCACGTTCGGACTCAAACTCGCTTTCGCCTATGCGGAGTTCGACCGCGCCAAGGGCCGCCTCGAAGCGGCGCGCCAAGAGGTCGCGACCTGCGCGATCTCGGGCGCGGTAGGTACCTTCGCGCAAGTCGATCCGCGCGTCGAAGCGCACGTCGCCAAGGCCATGGGGCTTGCGGTCGAGCCTATCTCGACCCAGGTCATTCCGCGTGACCGCCACGCGATGTATTTCGCCACGCTCGGCGTCGTCGCCGCCTCGATCGAGCGTGTAGCGACCGAAATCCGCCACCTGCAGCGCACCGAAGTGCTGGAGGCGGAGGAGTATTTCTCCGAGGGCCAGAAAGGCTCTTCCGCCATGCCGCATAAACGCAATCCGGTGTTGTCGGAAAACCTGGTCGGGCTCGCGCGCATGGTGCGCGCTTACGTGACACCGGCCATGGAAGATGTCGCGCTCTGGCACGAGCGTGACATCTCGCACTCCTCGGTCGAACGCATGATCGGTCCGGACGCGACAGTCACGCTCGACTTTGCGCTCGCGCGGCTTGCCGGGATCGTCGACAAGCTGATCGTCTATCCGGACAACATGCGGAAAAACCTCGACCGCGCCGGCGGCCTCGTCCACTCGCAGCGTGTTCTTCTGGCGCTCACCCAAAAAGGCGTGACGCGCGAAGATGCCTACCGGCTGGTCCAGCGCAATGCCATGAAGGCCTGGCGCGGCGACGGTGATTTTCTCGCGCTGCTCAAGGCCGATACCGATATACGCAAACACCTGAGCGACAAAGAACTCGCCGCCAACTTCGACCTTGATTTCCATCTGGCCCAAGTCGACACGATCTTCCGCCGGGTCTTTGGCCGCGCTTAGCGCAACCTCTTCCAGCGGCCGATGCAATCGTCGCTTCCCAGATTCGCGGGGCGAATCAAACAGATTCGCCTTTATTTTGCTTGCAAATTTGTTTGCGCGACTCAGTTGCCCTGACGTAACGTCGCCCAACTTCGGCAAATAGACCCATTTCGGGGGAAAATCATGGGCCGTTTGGTGCGCAGTCCGAAAGTCGCGGACCTCGACCAGCAAATTGCCGGGCTCGAAGGCGTCTTGCAGTCCGGCATCCCCGGAATGCAAGTGGCCTATACCGAACCCGGCGATGGCTACCTCGAGCGGATGGTGAAATACGTGCCGGCCGAGATCATCGCGTTCTCGATGGTGATCAACGCAATCCTCGATCAGGCGGTGAAGTCCGGGGGCGAGAATGCCGCAATGGCCGGCATCCCCGTCTACATTATCTCGGTTGGCGCTTTGTTGATTGGCTGCATCCTGACGCCGCTGTTCTGCTGGTACGTGCGCCAGGACGGCGACGCCTGGATCGTCAACGCTGCCGTTTCCACGATTGCCTTGCCGTTCTGGGCCTATCTGATGGGGGCGGTCGCTTTTGCCGATCACCATGACGGCAACCTCGCGGCGATCCTGGTGATGTCCTTCACCGTGGTGAGCGGTCTGGTCGCGCCGTTGCCGGAAAAGGCCAAGCTGCGCGAACAACAAGTCGAAGTCGTTCCCGAAAAGCCGCGTCTCGTCGACTTACTGGCCGGGTAAGGCCGATCTTCCGTCGCGCTCGGGTCCGATTGCAGGGGCCCGACGTCCTGTGTCATGTGTCGCGTGATGGCGGCTCAGGAAACCATCCTCGTATTCGATTCCGGCCTCGGTGGACTTACGGTCTATCGTGAGATCGCGCTCGCCCGGCCGAATGCCGATTTCATCTATGCCGCCGACGATGCGGGATTCCCCTACGGAGCCATGAATGGGCGCGACCTGGTTAGGCGCGTCGTCGATCTCATCGGCGAATTGATCGGCACCTATCGGCCCGATCTCGTCGTCATCGCCTGCAATACCGCGTCGACCATCGCGCTCGCCGACCTGCGCAAGAAATTCCCGCTGCGCTTTGTCGGCACCGTGCCGGCGATCAAACCGGCCTGCGCCGGCTCGCTCACCCGACGCGTCTCGGTTCTCGGGACCGAGGCGACGGTGGCCCGCGAATACACGCGCACGCTCATTCGCGACTTTGCCGGGGATTGTCGGGTCACGCTCGTCGGGTCGAAGATGCTTGCCACTTACGCCGAGGCGGAGCTTGCCGGTACTCCGGTCGCCGACGCGGCGATCTCGGCCGAGATCGCGCCGTGCTTTTGCGACGACGGGGCACGTACCGATACGGTGGTGCTTGCCTGCACCCACTATCCGCTGATCATCGACCGGCTGCGGCGGCTGGCCCCCTGGCCGGTCAACTATCTCGACCCGGCGCCTGCGATCGCCCGCCGCGTGAGCGATCTCCTCGGCGCCGCACCGCCCGGCGGTCAACCGGGAACCGCCCGCGCCGTTTTCACCTCCGGGCGCACGCCGACGGCGGCGCTGGCGCGCTTCGGCATCCATTCCGGCCAGCCGGCCGCGACCGGCGCGGCCTAAGCGCCGGTCGTTTGACACTGCGCCGGATTCCCCCTAGATACCGCCCACCGCGCGGGCCTTAACGGGCCCGCGCGGTGTTTCGCGACCCGCGGTTTGCACCGGCGCTTCGGTGACAAACCTGTCAGTTCCGGGAGAAATCCGGGACAGAGGAGGGCGCGATCCTCAACCTGCGCGGCATGATCCCGAAAAGTGGTTTCCGGTTTTCGGAGCAAGATCATGCCCAAACAAATACGAGGACGCGAATGACCAAGCGCCACGAGGCGAAGTACAAGATCGACCGCCGGCTCGGACAGAACATCTGGGGGCGGCCCAAATCTCCGATTAACAAGCGCGAATACGGCCCCGGCCAGCACGGCCAGCGGCGTAAGGGCAAGCTCTCGGACTATGGCGTGCAGCTGCGCGCCAAGCAGAAGCTCAAGGGCTATTACGCCAACATGTCGGAGCGGCACTTCCACGGCCTCTACGACGAGGCACGGCGGCTCAAGGGCGATACCGGCGCAAACATGATCGGGCTTTTGGAGCGCCGGCTCGACACCATGATCTATCGGGCGAAGTTCGTGCCGACCGTGTTTGCCGCGCGCCAGTTCGTCAATCACGGCCATATCAAGGTGAACGGCCGGCGGGTGACGGTGCCGAGCTTCCGGGTCAAGGTCGGCGATCTCATCGAGGTCAAGGACAAGTCGAAGCAGCTCGCGCTCGTACTGGAGGCGACCGCGCTCGCCGAGCGCGACGTACCGGATTACGTCGACGTCGACCATTCGAAGATGACGGCAAAGCTCTCGCGCGTGCCGGCCATCGGCGACGTGCCCTACCCTGTCGTGATGGAACCGCACCTCGTCGTCGAATACTACTCGCGCTGAGCGTCGCGGCGCGATCCTGTTTTTTGCTGATTTGCCGATCTATTCCGCAGCTTGCTGCGGCGCTTCCGGATTTGACACGTTTTTTGTTGCATCGCGGCTTTGCGGCGAAAGTCGGCGCGCGCCCAAGGCACGCACCTCTTTGCCATGCGCAAACTTGAAATGGCGGAATCTCGCCATCACGCTCGCGCGCGTAAATGCAAGCAAATTTCTTCTGTGCGTGCGCTCGGGGCTTCAACAGACTTAGGCGAGAACGCACATTGATGCGTTAGAAAAGCACATGGACGCGTCAGGAAAAATGAAAGCCTCCGCCGCGGCGATCGCGGAAACGGCGGACTAGGCCAACTCGCTTTCCTTCACCGCGATGCCGTTATCCTTCAGCAGGGATTGCAGTTCGCCCGCCTGAAACATTTCGCGGATGATGTCACAACCGCCGACGAATTCACCCTTGACGTAAAGCTGCGGGATCGTCGGCCAGTTGGAATAGTTCTTGATGCCGCCGCGCAGGTCGTCGTTCTCCAGAACGTTCAGTCCCTTGTAGGGCACGCCGAGATAGTCGAGGATCTGCACCACCTGTCCCGAGAATCCGCACATCGGAAACTGGGGCGTCCCTTTCATGAAAAGAACGACGTCGTTGGCCTTCACCTCGTTGGCAATGAATTGCTCGATGGACATCGCGGTCTTCCTTGTTGGCGGCGCCGGGTACCCCGCGCCCATTCATGATCACTCTCGAACTTGAGATATATGTAGCGCAAAATCCTGGCAAAGCCCATGCGCTGAATGCAACTTGATGGGGCAAAATCGCCGGGTAAAAATTGTTCGGCGACGCCTCGGCCGGGAAGAAAATGGTTCCCCTGAGATGGGCGAAAATAGCCGAAAAGATGCCGTTAAAGCGTCCCGATTGAGCCGACGGTCAGGGCGTGCCGGTCTGTAGCGCCAGGGCGTGCAGTTTGCCGCCCATTTCGCCCTTGAGCGCGTCATAGACGATCTTGTGCTGCTGCACGCGCGACTTGCCGCGAAACGATTCGGCAATGACGGTGGCGGCGTAGTGATCGCCATCGCCGGCAAGATCGCGGATCGTCACACTGGCGTCCGGGATACTGGCCCGGATCAGCCGCTCGATATCGTTCGCAGCCATGGGCATGGCGGCGCCTCCATGATTTGCCGACTCCCAGCCAAGCTGGATTAACAGACTAGCGCCGTGCCGCAAAGACCACGCGACATGGCAATACACCGCACTCCGGACGATCGGCGGGAGCGCCACCGCCACCCGCGTCAGCGCCGCCTCCAGGCACCAAGGCGATCGGGTCGGCTATTTCCACAATTCGGCGGTCGCGAGCTTCGCGCCGTCGGCCAGCACCGCGAGTTTCGCCCATGCGATTTGCGGATGAATCCTGCCGCCAAATCCGCAATCGGTGCCGGCGATGACATTTTCCCGGCCGACAATCTTGGCGTAGCGAACGATCCGGTCGGCAACGACCTGCGGATGCTCCACGATATTCGTTGCGTGGCTGACCACGCCGGGGATCAGAAGCTTGCCGGCCGGCAGCGCGACTTTTTCCCACACCCGCCACTCATGTTCGTGCCGGGGGTTGCCGGCCTCGACGGAATAGGCGCCAGCATTGACGCTCAACACGAGATCGACGATGTCCGCCAGTGGAATGTCGGTCGTATGCGGGCCATGCCAGCTTCCCCAGCAGATGTGGAAGCGGATGCGCTCCGGGTGGCAGTCCGCGCAATGCGTGATTCAAAGCCTCCATGCGCACGCGCTCGTATTTCTTGAATTCATCGAGCGGCGGCTCCGGATTGATCATGTCCCAGTTGTCCGGGAGGCTGGGGTCGTCGATCTGAAGCACGATGCCGGCGTCGACGATCGCCTTGTATTCCTCCCGCATCGCCTCCGCGGCGGCGAAGACGAATTCCTCAGGGTTGTTGTAGTGCACGTCCTCGCTGCGCGCGAAGCTGCCCGGCCCGATCGAGCACATGAAACCTTCTTCCGCGCCGGCGGCGGCCATGGCCTTTTTTAGATTGGCGATATCGGCGGCGATCGCGGCGTGTCCGGCATATTTGATCGGCGCGGTACAAACCGGGCGCCGTGTCGGCCGCCGCGCCGCGCTTCCCGCCAAGGAACCGGTCGACGCCGGGTCCTTATAAAACTCATTGAACTTCTGCCAGTCGCGGCGATTGCTGAAGGCCGTCAGGGCAAGTTCGGCAACGCTCGATTTTCTTTGCTTGGATTCGGGGACGGATTCCGGGGGCACGAACCCGGTCATTCGCGCGAACGCATAATTCCACCACACGCCATAATCGTACTGCGCCGCCATCGGCTTGCCGAATTCGCCGTCGTCGACAATGTCGACACCGACCTCGCGCTGTTTGCGCACCACCTCGGCGACGGCAGCCGTAAGGCATCTTGCGTAAGCGGCCTCGTCCTTGCTCTCGCCGGCGGCCCGCGCCCGGTTGATCTCGATGAGGTCGGCCGGCCGAGACAGGCTTCCGGAATGGGTGGTGAGGATCCGATCGGTGCTGCGTTTCACGGCCTTGGCCTCCCTTGCAATCGCGCCCTTGGGGCGTCAGTTCGAGCCGGCAGCATACGCCGGCAGCCAGCTTTCGAAATGCTCGATGAGATCTTCAATGCGAAGCGGCCGCTCGTCGCCGAACGCCAGAATCCGGCCGCCGGTCGCGCCCAGGCGCCGCAACGGCACCATGGCGGCTTTTGCGCGCCGCGCCACTTCGTCTACGTCCGGCGCCGTCACCGCGTATCGCGCCTGATCCTCACCGAACCAGAAGGCGTGCGCGGGAGTGCCCGGGATTGCTTCAAGCACGGCGCCGATCCGGCCGGCCATCGCCATCTCGGCGAGCGCGACAAGAAGCCCACCATCGGAAACGTCGTGGACAGCGGTCACAACGCGATCGCGGATGAGCGAGCGCACGAATTCGCCATGGCGGCGCTCGGCGGCGAGATCGACCGGCGGTGGCGCGCCCTCCTCCAGCCCGCATATGTCGCGCAGATAGACCGACTGACCGAGCCAGCCGTCCGTTTCGCCGATCAGCAGGATCGACTCGCCTTCGGATTTGAACGCAATCGTCATCGACCTCGTGAAGTCATCGAGAACGCCGACGCCACCGATCGTGGGCGTCGGCAAGATCGCCCGCCCGTTGGTCTCGTTGTAGAGCGATACATTTCCCGACACGATCGGGAAATCGAAGCGCGCGCGACGCCTCGCCGATGCCGCGGATGCAGCCAACCAGTTGGCCCATGATTTCGGGCCGCTCCGGATTGCCGAAGTTGAGATTGTCGGTCAGGGCCAGCGGGCGCGCACCGACAGCGCAGAGATTGCGCCATGCCTCCGCCACGGCCTGCTTGCCGCCTTCGAACGGATCGGCCTCGCAGTAGCGCGGCGTGACATCGGAGGTCAGCGCCAGCGCCTTGGGGCCGTCATTGATGCGCACGACGGCGGCGTCGCCGCCCGGCCGCTGCACCGTATTGCCGAGGATCACGTGGTCGTACTGCTCGAACACCCAACGCTTCGAGCAGAGGTCGGGCGAGCCGATAAGCTTCTCCAGCGCGTCGGCAATTCCGACGGGCGGCTTGATCGAAGCCGCATCGATCGCAGGTTTTGTCGTGGTCTCGGCGAAAGGCCGATCGTAGACCGGCGCCTCGTCGCCAAGTTCCTTGATCGGCAGATCCGCCATGACTGAACCGCCGTGGCGGACCAGAAATCGCTTTGTCGGCGTGGTCTCGCCGACGACCGCGAAATCGAGCCCCCACTTGCGGAAGATCGCCGCCGCCACCTTTTCCTTTTCAGGCTTGAGCACCATGAGCATGCGCTCCTGACTTTCGGAGAGCATCATCTCGTAGGCGCTCATGCCGATCTCGCGGCACGGCACCTTGTCGAGATCGAGCGTCACGCCGAGGTCGCCTTTGGCGCCCATCTCGACCGCCGAGCTGGTCAAACCCGCCGCCCCCATGTCCTGGATGGCGATGACGCAGTCGCTGGCCATGATCTCAAGGCAGGCTTCGAGCAGGAGCTTTTCCGAGAACGGGTCGCCGACCTGCACGGTCGGGCGCTTCTCTTCGGCGTCGGCGCCGAACTCGGCCGAAGCCATGCTGGCGCCGTGGATGCCGTCGCGGCCGGTCTTCGAGCCGAGATAGACGATGGGCATGCCGACGCCGGACGCCGCCGAATAAAAAATCTTGTCCTTGTCGGCGATCCCCACCGCCATGGCGTTGACCAGGCAATTGCCGTCGTAGCGGCGATGGAAGCGCACCTCGCCGCCGACAGTGGGTACACCAAAAGAATTGCCGTAGCCGCCGATGCCGGCGACCACGCCGGACACCAGGCGCCGCGTTTTCGGATGGCCGGGATCGCCGAATGACAACGCGTTGAGGCAAGCGATCGGCCGCGCGCCCATGGTGAAGACGTCGCGCAGAATGCCGCCGACGCCGGTGGCGGCGCCCTGGTAGGGTTCGATGTAGCTCGGGTGGTTGTGACTCTCCATCTTGAACACGACCGCAAGACCGTCGCCGATGTCGACGACGCCGGCATTCTCGCCGGGACCCTGGATCACCCACGGCGCCTTGGTCGGCAGCGTACGCAAATGGATTTTCGAGGATTTGTACGAGCAATGCTCGTTCCACATCGCCGAGAAAATGCCGAGCTCGGTAAAAGTCGGCGTGCGGCCGATGAGCGCGACAGCGCGGGCATACTCGTCCGGCTTGAGCCCATGCTCGGCGACGAGTTCGGGAGTGATGGCAGGCTCGTTTCGATTCATTTCGAACGCTGTTGAAGCCATTTATTGTAATCGCAGTGCCGAACTTCAACCTTCCCGTAAGGCCGCTTTCGACTAAGCAGTCTATAGCCACTTGGCACCGAGTGATCAGGCGCCGGCTGTTCACCTAAACGCTCAAGCATAATTTTTTTGAGCGCGTGCCCCTCTGAAATGTTCTCATCCGAGGCAATCGCCGTTAGCGCACAAATTGCTGCATCGAGATCATCGTGAGCCAAAATATCGCCCTGGAGGCCAAGGCCCTTTTGAATTTCACCACGAACCCCATCGCTTTCTTTGCCCTTCTTATACTTCTCACAAGGAAGGCCAACGAGTTCAAGGCTCGCTGCGGGGTAGGTCTCAAAAACTGGAAATTTGCACTCAGAGAAACAATGGAGGCAGTTCCTCAAAGCTTTAAATCGGGCAACACAAGCACCTAGCCAGCTCGCTAGCGGAGGTAATCCCGAAAATGCCTTGTCTACGGGTCGAAAAGTTAGTTCCCAAACTCGCGCGTTCGATGCTGCGCCCTCTAAGTTTTGCAAGTATATTGGAACATCTACCGCCAAAGGCCCTCTATTAAGCAATTCTTTAAGTGCTCTGCTTTCCTTCTCAATTCTTGCCGCGAGTAATGCTTCGCCTCTGATTTTTTCCGCGAATGGCGAGCCGGATAAAATAAACACCGTTGCCTTTGAGCCACCTATTTCTAACGCGGCGAGCACGGTTCCTTTTTTGGAAAAACCACCTAGATCAAGACCGAAGCCAACTTGTCACGCCGCCCTCGCTTGAAGTGATCCACCAGTCCGGCGAACAGGCCGCGGCCGTCGGTTCGGCCCATCGACGCTTCGACGTGGTTTTCCGGGTGCGGCATCATGCCCAGCACGTTGCCGCCGGCATTGATGATGCCGGCGATCGCGTTCATGGCGCCGTTGTGGTTCCAGTCCGGATCGACCATCCCGTCCGGCGACGAATAGCGGAAGATCACCCGGCCCTCGCCTTCGAGGCGCGCGATGGTCTCGCCGTCGGCGATGTAATTGCCCTCGCCGTGCGCGACCGGCACGCGGATCACCTGGCCGGCATTGTAGCCGCGCGTGAATGCCGTATCCGAGCGCTCGACGCGCAGATAGACGTCGCGGCAGATGAAGCGCAGCTGCGCATTGCGCATCAGCACGCCCGGCAGGAGGCCGGCCTCGCAGGCGATCTGAAAGCCGTTGCAGACCGCGAGCACCAGTCCGCCGCCGGAAGCGAAGGCGCGCACCGCATCCATGATCGGCGCGCGCGCAGCGATCGCCCCGCAGCGCAGATAGTCGCCGTAGGAAAAGCCGCCGGGAATGACGACGAGATCGGTGCCCGACGGCAACGACGTCTCGGCATGCCAGATCATCGACGGCTCGCGCCCGGATACGAGGCGAAGCGCCCGCGCCATGTCGCGTTCGCGATTGATGCCGGGAAAGACAAGGACGGCCGACTTCATCAAAGTCTCGCTTTCGTCACTCTCCGAAGCGGCGGACCCCCACTCTATCTCTCCCCCTTTCAGGGGGAGAGAAGCGCACGCCGCACTCCGGAAAATTTTCGTAGCAGCAAGAGCGATCCAAACTGCATCTTCCTCCCCCTGAAAGGGGGAGGACCAAGGAGGGGGTCGCGTGCCGCTCGCCGAGGCGCATGAGCATCACCCAGTCACTTCGACGCGGTAGTTCTCGATCACGGTGTTGGCGAGGAGCTTTTCGGCAGCGGCCTTCAATGCCGCTTCGGCGCCCGCGCGGTCCGAACCTTCGATCTCGATATCAAAGACCTTGCCCTGGCGGACACTGGCAATTGAGTTGACGCCAAGCGACCGCAGCGCGCCTTCGATGGCCTTGCCCTGCGGGTCGAGAATTCCGGATTTCAGCGTGACGGTGACGCGGGCTTTCATGAGGAAGTCTATTCACCAAGTAGCCCGGATTGAGCGCGAGCGAAATCCGGGAGCGATGAGAAACTTGGTTGCCCAATCCCGGATGTCGCGCTGCTCCATCCGGGCTACGTTCGAACGCTCAGCCCTTGACCAGGACCGGACCGGCGCCCTGCGGCCGCTCGCCTTCGCTCATGATGCCGAGACGTTTGGCCACTTCGGTATAGGCTTCCAGGAGCCCGCCGAGATCGCGGCGGAAGCGGTCCTTGTCGAGCTTCTCGTTCGACTTGATGTCCCACAACCGGCAGGAGTCCGGAGAAATCTCGTCGGCGACCACGATCCGCATCATGTCGTTTTCCCACAGCCGGCCGGTCTCCATCTTGAAATCGACAAGGCGGATACCGACACCGAGGAACAGCCCGGACAGGAAGTCGTTGACGCGGATCGCGAGCGACATGATGTCGTCGATCTCCTGCGGCGTCGCCCAGCCGAACGCGGTGACGTGCTCCTCCGACACCATCGGGTCGTTGAGCTGGTCGTTCTTGTAATAGAACTCGATGATCGAGCGCGGCAGCTGTGTGCCCTCCTCGATACCGAGCCGCTGCGACAACGAACCGGCGGCAACGTTGCGCACCACGACTTCGAGCGGAATGATCTCGACCTCGCGGATCAGCTGCTCGCGCATGTTGAGCCGGCGGATGAAGTGCGTCGGCACCCCGATATCGTTGAGGTGCTGGAAGACGTATTCGGAAATCCGGTTGTTCAGGACACCCTTGCCTTCAATCACCTCATGCTTCTTGGCGTTGAAAGCGGTGGCGTCGTCCTTGAAGTGCTGGATCAAAGTTCCTGGCTCGGGTCCTTCGTAAAGGACTTTCGCCTTGCCCTCATAGATGCGGCGACGGCGGCTCATCGGAGTGTACCGTGGCTTGGTGAAATCCATGGAATGCCGTGGCTCCAGTTCAGTTGTCGAGGTCCGCGGCGGCGGTAGTGGGCGTGCGACTCAAACGCGGCCCCTCCGCGACGGCAAGCTAGCTGAACGCGGCGCGGAGTACAATTCACATAGACCTCCGCAGCCTCTCCCGCAATGACGATTGTTCGTTATGGGGATGGTTGCCTTGACGGGGCACCCCCTATATGCAAGGCGGCGGCGCTTCGAGCAATTCCGTTCTCAGCAATCAGGACGAAGGTCATGACTACATTCGACAAGCGCGAGGAAGGTTTCGAAAAGCAATTCGCGCATGACGAGGAATTACGTTTCAAGGCCACCGCGCGCCGCAACAAGCTCCTCGGCCATTGGGCCGCGGAAAAACTCGGCTTGAGCGGCGCCGAGGCGGACGCGTACGCCAAGTCGGTCGTCATGGCCGATTTCGAGGAGCCGGGCGATCACGATGTGTTGCGCAAGATCCGCAAGGATTTCGACGCCAAGGGCGTCGAGCAATCCGATCACCAGATCAGCCGCGTCATGTCCGAATTGATGGCAAAGGCGGTCATCGACATCAAGGCAGGCAACTAGCCCGCGGCAAGACCGCGCGAAGCCACAACGGCGAACGTCATGGCCATTGCCGCCTTCACTCTCGCCAGACGGTTGCACGCGGGGGAAACCGTGTTCGCCGGCTGGTGCAGCCTGCCCTATCCGATTGTCGCGGAAACGCTGGGCCGCGAAGGCTTTCCGGCGGTGACGATCGAGGGCCAGCACGGCCTGTGGGATTTGAGCGCCATGCTGACCGGCATCGCGGCGGTGCGCCAGGGCGGCGCAGCTCCGGTGGTGCGCGTACCGGTCGGCGATTTCGCGACCGTGTCCCGCGTGCTCGATTTCGGCGCGGAAGGCATCATCGCGCCGATGATCAACACCGCCGCCGACGCACGCGCCTTCGCCGCTTCGGCCAAGTATCCGCCGGTCGGCGAGCGGAGCTGGGGGCCGCATCGCGCGACCACGCTGGCCGGCCTGCCGGATCAGTCGGTCTATCTGCGCGAAGCCAACGACCACATCATTACGCTTGCGATGATTGAGACCCGCACCGCGCTCGCCAATCTCGACGCCATCGTCGAGACGCCCGGGATCGACGGACTGTTCCTCGGCCCGTCCGATCTTTCCATCGCGCTGTCCGACGGCAAGACCCTCGACCCGCAGTCGAAGGACGTCGAGCGGGAGCTCGACCGCATCGTCGCCGCGACGCAAAAGGCCGGAAAGATCGCCGGCGCTTATTGTCACACCCCCGAGCGCGCGCTGGCGCTCGGCAAGCGCGGCGTGCGCTTCCTCGCGGTGATGAGCGATCTGGCGATGTTGCGCGCCGGCATCGCGGCGGCGATGAAAGTGCTTAAAGGCTAAATGTTGATTGAAGCGTGATCTTTTCCGAAAATCGGCATCCACCTTTCGGGATTATGCTCTAAAAGTAGGGCCCGGCAGCATCCGCGCCAGCGTGCGATCCCGAAATGCATAGTGATGCACCAGCGCCGCGACGGCATGAATGCCGGCGAGGATGAGAAGTGCGTTGGCGAGAAGTTCATGCGCCTCGAGAGCACTCCGCGCCGTCGCCCGATCGGCCGGCCACGGCGACGCGACATCCCAAAGTCCGAAGATCGGCAGAGCCTCGCCGCGCGTGAGGTTCACGACAATGCCGACGAACGGCACGGCGACAAGGAGCGCATAGAGCGTCCAATGGCTCACCCGGGAGGCGATCTCCAGCAGCCGGCCGAACTGCGTCGGCTCGACGGGCGGCGGCGGATCGGCGAAACGCCAGATGAGCCGCGCGAAAAGAAACACCATGACGCATTCGCCGAGCGTCATGTGCGTCAACAGTGCGAATGCACGCGGCGGCCCCTTCGGGAAAACGTCGACGAACTGGCCAAGGAGCCAGCCCGCAACGACAAAGATCGCCGTCAGCCAATGCAATGCCTGCGGAACGGCGCCATAGCGCGCCGGCGAATTTAAAAGCTGCATGCTTCGAAATGCTCCTCAATTGAACCGCACGCGCGGGCTCAATAACACGACAACTGCAGTGATTTTTTGCCGGACGAAAATTTTCCACTCCCGATACCGCTATTGCGGAACATCAAGACAATTTCATAACGCGTGTGGCGTCCGTCGATTTCAGCCTTCACGCGATCGCACGGTCAATTCGGGCCAGAGATGCCCCGATGTCGCTTTCGATTTCCATCGCGGGGATTTCGACGATGGTGTAACCGCGCTCGACGAGCCAGGCGCGCCGGCCGGCGCGCGTCCGGGCGGCTGCCGCCTCCTCGGCGGCCGGCACCAGATCGATCACGACACGCAACGGAAACGAAACGAAGTCGCAGATGTGCGGCCCGATCGGCGTCTGCCGCTTAAAGCCGCGGCTGGCAAAACGGCGGTCATTCACCAAAGCCTGCCACAAGGCGCGCTCGGCTTCCGTCGGGTTGCGGCGCAGCAGCCTTGCCAGCCCGCGCACCGGGCCGCGCGTGGAGGTCGCTTTTGCTTCGCCGTGCTCGGCCAAAAGCGTGCGCAGCATTTCCGCTTCCGCGCCGTCAAGCACGCCGCCGCGCGCCGGGCCCTTGCGGCCCTCGGCGATCGCCATGATCACGCCGTGCAGGGTCTGGATGTCCTGCTGCGTCGGCTGCATGCGGGTGAAAATATTGCGCAGGTTGATCTGCATGGTCGCCCGCTTGTCCGGCGGACGGAAGAACTCGACCTTCTCCAGCTCGCGCTCGACCGATGAAAAGAACGAAAGCAGCTGCTGCTTCGGCGCGGACGGGGATTTCTTCGGCATGGCGAACGGCAGTTTTTCCCCGGTTGCCAGCTTGAACCATTCGTAGGCGACGACCACCACCGCCTGCGCCAGATTGAGCGAGGCGAAGGCCGGATTGACCGGCAGCGTCAGGATGCAATCGGCGAGCGCGACCTCGTCGTTTTCAAGCCCGTTGCGCTCGCGGCCGAAGGCGATGGCGACCGGCTCGCCGGCGGCGATACGCGGCGCGATCAGGGTGGCGACTTCCGGCGCGCCGACCACGGGCTTGGCCTGGTCGTGGGCGCGCGCGGTCGCGGCAACGACGAATGTGCAGTCGGCAATCGCTGCTTCGAGATCGTCGAAAAGCTCGGCGCCGTCGAGAATACGGTCGGCGCCCGCGGCCATCATCCGCGCCTTGTCGTTGGGCCAGGGCTGCCGCGGCGCCACCAGCCGCAGCCGCGACAGGCCGAAATTCGCCATGGCGCGCGCGGCGGCGCCGATATTCTCGCCAAGCTGCGGCCCGACCAGGATGATGATCGGGCCGGCCGTCGCGGCCCAGTCCTTCGTGCTGTCGGTTCCGGCCCCGGGCATCGCTCCTCCGCCTTGCGGGTATAGCCAAAGGCGGCCAAAAAGGCAGCGGATACCTGCGCTTCGCGGCTTTCTCCGCCGCGGCGCGGATGCTATAGCGACGCCGCCGGCGCGGCGGGGGGCGCTTTCCCCACGCGCATCGTCCCTGCCGCTTCCCCATCCATCCGCGCTGCAAAGGTCCTCATTGCCATGGCGAAAATCAAAGTTGCCAATCCGGTCGTCGAAATGGACGGCGACGAGATGACCCGGATCATCTGGCAATACATCAAGGAAAAGCTGATCCATCCTTACCTCGATGTCGACCTGATGTATTTCGATCTCGGCATCCAGAAGCGCGACGAAACGCGCGACCAGATCACCATCGACGCGGCCGAGGCGACCAAGAAGGTCGGCGTCGCGGTGAAGTGCGCCACCATCACGCCGGACGAAGCGCGGGTGAAGGAATTCGACCTGCACGAAATGTACCGCTCGCCGAACGGCACCATCCGCAACATTCTCGGTGGCGTCATTTTCCGCGAGCCGATCATCTGCAAGAACGTGCCGCGGCTGGTGCCCGGCTGGACCAAGCCGATCATCATCGGCCGTCATGCCTACGGCGACCAATACCGCGCCACCGATTTCAAGGTCCCCGGCAAGGGCAAGCTCTTTCTCACCTTCGTCGGCGACGACGGCGCGGAAATCAAACGCGAGGTGTTCGAGTTTCCCGGCCCGGGCGTCGCCATGGCGATGTACAATCTCGACGCCTCGATCCGCGACTTCGCGCGCGCCTCGATGAATTACGCGCTCGACCGCGGCTATCCGCTCTATCTCTCCACCAAGAACACCATCATCAAAGTCTACGACGGACGCTTCAAGGATATTTTCCAGGAGATATTCGACAAGGAGTTCAAGGACAAATTCGCGGCGAAGAAAATCACCTACGAACACCGGCTGATCGATGACATGGTGGCGGCGGCGCTCAAATGGTCGGGCGGCTATGTCTGGGCCTGCAAGAATTATGACGGCGACGTGCAGTCGGACACGGTGGCGCAGGGCTACGGATCGCTCGGGCTGATGACGTCGGTCCTGACCACGCCGGACGGCAGGATCGTCGAGGCCGAGGCGGCCCACGGCACCGTGACGCGGCATTACCGCGAGCATCAGAAAGGCCACGAGACGTCGACCAATTCCATCGCTTCGATCTTCGCCTGGACGCGCGGCCTGATGCACCGCGCCAAGCTCGACGGCAATGCGGAACTCGCGAAGTTCGCCGCGACGCTGGAAAAAGTCACGGTCGACACGGTCGAGGCGGGCTACATGACCAAGGACCTCGCGCTCCTCGTCGGCCCCGACCAGAAGTGGCTCACCACCACCGGCTTCCTCGACAAGGTCGGCGAGAACCTGAAGAAAGCGATGGCTTAGGAAAATGCGTTCCCGGCCGGCGCTGCGCCTTTTCGCGGTATTTGCTCTCGCGTTCGCGGCCAGCGCCGCGCGCGCGGAAATGCCGGCAGCGATCGCTGCGCCCGACGCAACGCCGGTCGTCACGCTGCACGCCGTAGGCGCGCAGCTTTACCAATGCAAGACCGCCGCCGACGGCAAGCTCGCGTGGGTTTTCCGCGAGCCGATCGCGTCGCTGATGCTCGATGGCCAAACCGTCGGGCGTCACTATGCCGGCCCGACCTGGGAGCACATGGACGGCAGCGCGGTCACCGGCAAGTTGCTTGCCAGCAGTCCGGGCGCAACCGCAAATGATGTTCCCTGGCTCAAGCTCGAGGTTGCGAGCCGGCGTGGCAGCGGCATGCTTGCCGACATCGACATCATACAGCGGATCAATACCTCCGGCGGCGCGTTGCGCGGCGCGTGCGAACAGCCCGGCGCGTTGCGCAGCATCCCCTATTCCGCGGACTACGTGTTTCTGCACAAGGGCGGCTGAATTTCGGGCGCAGCCTGGATCTCCCCCGGGACGTTCTGCCCCGCGCCAGTCGCTGCGCCGCACGCGACCAACCATCGGCTGGCAACCTTGAGCGAAGCGGCTTATGTGCAAGCATGTCCGCAGGCATGCATGAGCCGGGTATGCAAACACAGAAATTGAACTTCGGGACCATCGCGCTGCTGGCCGCACTGATCGCCATCCTGGCCGCAGCCTTGTGGTTCGCCGCGCGCGCCTGGCTCGCGCTGGAAGGACCGCCGATGCCGGCCGTCGGCTACGTTGCCATGATCCTCGGCATCGTTGTTTCACTGATCGTCGGCTGCGGGCTGATGGCGCTGCTGTTCTATTCAAGCCGCCATGGCTACGACGAACCCTACCAGCCCGACGATCCGCGCGAATGATCCTCGCATACACTTTGCGCTAACGGTCTTTCCTGCAATTTTAGCACCGCCTTCAATCGGATTTGAACGCATCTGCGGTAACACCCCTGTCCCAGCAGGAAGGCGGGGCTTTCTTGCGTTCAACCATGCCGGCACGCGGGATTCCCGCGCCGGCAAAGAAACTGACTCGGGGGCTCAATGATTCATTTACGAAGCCGGACCGCCTTGATCGCCGGTGCGCTCGCTGCCGCGTCCATCGCATTCGCCGCGACGACAAGCTTTGCCGCGCCGCGCTACGACGGCCTGTGGAGCGTGGCGATCGTCACGCACCAGGGCGATTGCATCGCGAGCTATCGTTATCCCATGCGCATTGCCCACGGCATTCTCGCCAACGGCGGCGACATGGCCATCGGCGTCAGCGGCCGGGTCGCCGCCAACGGTTCGGTCACCGTCGTCGTCAGTCAACGGCGACACCCGCGCTGCCGGATTCGGCCGGCTCGCGGCCAACGCCGGCGCGGGTTCTGGCGCGGGTTCTTGGCGAACCGCGTCTTGCGCCGGTTCGTGGACCGCCGAGCGGCGCGGCCTGTAAGGCAACTTCCCTAAAAGGCGACTATGCGATGATCCCTCTCCCCTTGCGGGAGAGGGTGCTACGAGCGAACGAAGTGAGCGAGGCGGGTGAGGGGTAACGCAAGTACCCACCCCCCTCACCCGGTTCGCCCGCGTCGCTTTGCGCCGACGGGCTCACCACCCTCTCCCACAAGGGGAGAGGGTAAAGTCGGCGCTTCATCCTTCCGCGGCATCGTCATCGTCGTCGTCCTTGGCTGCGTCGCCGGCGAGGATCTTTTCGGCGATGAGCCCGGAATTCTGCCGGATCGCGGCTTCGATCTTGCCGGCGATGTCGGGATTGGCTTTCATGAAGGTCTTGGCGTTCTCGCGGCCCTGGCCGATCCGCTGGCTGTCGTAGGAAAACCAGGCGCCGGATTTTTCGACGACGCCGGCCTTGACCCCGAGATCGATCAGCTCGCCGTTCTTGGAGATGCCCTCGCCGTACATGATGTCGAACTCGACCTGCTTGAACGGCGGCGCGAGCTTGTTCTTGACCACCTTGACGCGGGTCTGGTTGCCGACAACCTCGTCGCGATCCTTGATGGCGCCGATGCGGCGGATGTCGAGGCGGACCGAGGCGTAGAATTTCAGCGCATGGCCGCCGGTAGTGGTTTCCGGCGAGCCGTACATCACGCCGATCTTCATGCGGATCTGGTTGATGAAGATCACCATGGTATTGGAGCGGTTGATCGAGGCGGTGAGCTTGCGCAGCGCCTGGCTCATCAGCCGCGCCTGCAGGCCGGGCTGGCTGTCGCCCATCTCGCCCTCGAGTTCGGCGCGCGGCACCAAGGCAGCGACCGAATCGATCACCAGGACGTCGACGGCGCCGGAGCGCACCAGCGTATCGGCGATTTCCAGCGCCTGCTCGCCGGTATCGGGCTGCGAGATCAAAAGGTCGTCGACATTGACGCCGAGTTTTCGCGCATAGATCGGGTCGAGCGCGTGCTCGGCATCGATGAAGGCGCAAATGCCGCCCTTTTTCTGCGCCTCGGCGAGGCAATGCAGAGCCAGCGTGGTCTTGCCCGAGGATTCCGGCCCGTAGATCTCGACGACGCGGCCGCGCGGCAGGCCGCCGATGCCGAGCGCGATGTCGAGGCCGAGCGAGCCCGTGGACACGGTATCCACGTCCATCGAGTGCATGTTCTTGCCGAGCCGCATGATCGAGCCCTTGCCGAAACTGCGCTCGATCTGCGACAGCGCGGCATCAAGGGCTTTCGATTTGTCCATGGACGATCCTTCGACGAGACGAAGCGCTGCGCCTGCACTCATAATCCGTGCTCCTTATGACCGCGATTCGAAAGGCTCACAACGGACGCCCCAACGGCCCCGCCGCCCCCTTCGCTGCAATGACGATTGAGGCAATGTACACTATTTGTTCTCGGTTCGCAATATGTTCTTTTCGGGGGGGGGGTACTGTCCTAACTCCGCTCATCTAGGACACTCCTTGTTCTCACTTAGGACAGTGCTTCTCACTCGCGTGAATAGCGGGGACGGTCGCGTACAAGCACAGGACGATAAGTGGAGTTTCTGCCTGACAGCGGGCACGCTGTGCCCCGCGAATCAGGAGAGACCATGAGCAGACGACCGCGCCGGAACCACACACCGGCCTTCAAGGCGAAGGTGGCGCTTGCCGCCGTCAAGGGCGATCGAACGCTGGCTCAGCTGGCCGAGCAGTTCGACGTCCACCCCAATCAGATCACCTCGTGGAAAGCGCAGCTTGAGGGCGGGGCTGCCGATGTGTTCGGTCCCGGCGGCGGCAACGGAGCGGCGCAGCCGGCGGTCGATGTGAAGTCGCTGCACGCCAAGATCGGCGAGCTGACGCTCGAAAACGATTTTTTAGAAGGAGCGCTCACCAAGGCGGGTTTGCTGAGCGCAAAGCGATGATCGACCGCCAACACGATCTGCCGATCACCAAGCAGGCGGAGGTTCTGCGTATCAGCCGTGGCAGCGTCTACTACCTGCCGCGGCCGGTGCCGGAAGCCGACCTCGCGATCATGCGGCGGCTCGACCGACTGCATCTGGAGTTCCCTTTCGCCGGCTCGCGGATGTTGCGAGGCCTGCTGGCCGCCGAGGGGAGCAAGATCGGCCGCCGTCATGTGAAGACGCTGATGCGGCGGATGGGGATAGAAGCGCTCTATCGCCGTCCGCGCACGACCAAGCCCGAACCGGGCCACAAGATCTACCCGTATCTGCTGCGCGGCATCGAGATCACGCGGCCGAACCAGGTGTGGGCGATGGACATCACCTACATCCCGATGGCGCGCGGCTTCGTCTATCTGGCCGTCGTGCTCGACTGGTTCAGCCGTCGCGTGCTGTCGTGGCGGGTGTCGATCACGATGGAGGCGGCATTCTGCGTCGAGACGCTGGAGGATGCCTTGGCTCGTCACGGCAAGCCGGAGATCTTCAACACCGATCAGGGCTCGCAGTTCACCGGCGCGGCATTCACCGGCGTGCTCGCCAGCAACGGCATCGCGATCAGCATGGACGGCAAAGGCGCTTGGCGGGACAATGTCTTCGTCGAGCGGCTGTGGCGCAGCGTCAAATACGAGGAGGTGTATCTGCGAGCCTACGACAGCGTCAGCGAGGCCCGCGCTTCGATCGGCCGCTATCTGGACTTCTACAATCGCCGCCGACCGCATTCGAGCCTTGACGGCACCACACCCGATCAAGCCTACTTCACCCCGCTGCCCCTCCGCTTGGCAGCCTAACCCGGCAGACGCTCCACTTATCGACGCGGAAAAGCTGTTCAGACAACCGGGACCACCTCAAACCGTCCCCGCCGTCGCTATCCTGATAGGTGCAAACCGAATCAGGAGCGAGTGCGATGTTTGACGAGCCGCCAATCAGTGATGCACCAATCTTCGTAACCATGGTCAGTGAGGGGTCCTCGATTTTCAAAGTGGATACAATCGAGTACGAAGGAAAACTATGGCTTGTCTTGCGATGGCTTTTCCCTCCATCCAAAGAATGGCGAGAGCCAGAGAGATTAATTTGTATTTCAAACCTAAGTTTTCAGGACTTGCGTGGTAGTCCAAATCGTCCAGCGGACTTTTCGCTACCTGCGCCACTGCCCAAAGTTCTTTTTGATGCCGTCCCAAAGCTACCAATCGAACCATACATAGTGATTGAGCATCCCCACATCCGCTTTCGGATGCCATCAGTTCATTGACAATTGGAGGCTGCTGCATCATGCGGCCCCCCAACCGCGGGTTAGTCTTTGCCGCCGTCGATCACTCGGAACTTGCGGCGACGCTCCGGGGCCGTCTCGGTCGGGTTCGGGGTGGCAACGGCCTCCGCAACGTTCCTGCTGGCCTCGTTGAAAGCGATTGAGCGTGAGCAATTGAGCTTGCAAGACATCTAACGTCTCGTCCGGTATTCTCGCATCACCGCAAAACCAAATATCGCTACTGTGAGGCCAGCAATGACGGAGACGATTGCTAACGCAAATGCTGCGACCTCAACTCTGTTTCTCGGCCACAACGGGGAATGGTGGGATTCTTGGCTGATTATATCAGTGATCGCCGCAGCGCTCGTTGCCACAGCAATTGGCGTCACAACGGCGGGATCAATTATTTCCCACAAAAGAGAAGAACTCGCCGCCGAAGCGGCGCTTGACCAATACAAACTCACCGTTGATGCTAAAGTGGCCGATGCCAAGACGGAGGGAATCGAAGCTGGAAAAACCGCCGGAAATGCGCTCGTTCGGGCCGCTGAACTAGAAAAGGAAGCCGCCGGTTTAAGACTGGAGTTGGCGAGACTTTCTACTCCCCGATCTAGGCTGATTACGCCAGAGGCGGCGGCGACTTTCGTTGAAAAAATCAAACCGTTTGCAGGCACCAAAATCGACATTGGCCACGCCCAATCTGGCCGCGAGCAGTGGGATTTCCTTTGGGTGTTGGAGCCGCTGTTTCCGCAAGCAGGATGGATATTTGTTGATTGGAATCCGGGACCATTGCCGCTTCCGGGGCAATCCCGGCCAAAAATATTTGGAAAACTAAACTGGACGATGCAACGGCATGAGTATGGCGTCGCAAACGTGTCAAATGTTTCAATCGAATTGAGTCCCGAATTTCGAGATAAGTTACTGCCTGCGGCGAATGCTCTCGCCTCCGCCTTGAAAGAGATTGGAATAGCAGCGGTAGTTGAGGACCATCCGATTAGCGGCGTGAGCGCAACTAATGAAGCGATCCATTTTCTCGTTGGCGAACGAGAATAGCCACTTAGGACACTTGCTCCCTCGACTTAGGACACTCGGCCAAAATCGGCCACTTAGGCCAGTACCGGGTGGGGGGTGCTGTCCTAATTCCGAGCCGATTGTCCTAATTTCGTTTTCCAACTGTCCTAATTAGGGAATATGGTGCTCTACCGCTGATTGAAGCCCTCCCCCAGGCATCGGCGGCTGAGAGACCAATTGTGCTCCCGCCTGTAAGGCAGCGGAGCGTGTCATGGGTGAAAGCACTGACAGGTTCGTCCGACGACAGAACGTAGAACGCTTTACCCGGTTGTTAGAATCCACAACCGATGCGGATCGACGACAGCATCTTGCGATATTGCTCGCTCAAGAAAAGCAAAAACAACAAGACTCAGGCGACCCTGAGTATCCGTATTAAACGGAGGCCGCCTCAGTTGGCGGCCTCATCCGGTGGGGCTCATGCGAAGCCGGAGCTTCATAATGGACCCCCTTTCGAATGCGTCAGAATTGACGCCTGTCCTAATTACAAAAAGAGAGTGTCCTAATTCGGACAGCACCCGGGTTGGGTACTGGCCCATTTCCATGGCCAGTACCGGGTTGAGGCCGGTTTTGGAGCCATTTGGCAGGTTTTAAAGCTTGACACATTAGTATTGTAAGGCTGCACTAGCCTCGGAGGCCGGGGGCGTGAATGGAGTTTCCCATGCTTATAGCCTCGGGACTATCAATACTGCTCGCCGGCTTCATTCTCGGCTACGGCGTGCGAGCCGGCATCTCGCGGCGCAATCGTGCACATGCACGCCGCCGCTACGAAACCAGCGGATCGTCCAGTCGCTGACTTATAGATGGCCGCCTCGGTTGGCGGCCTCATCTTTTTTAGATGGCCGCCTCGGTTGGCGGCCTCTTCTTTTTTGCTCACGTATCGGTGTTGCCATAACGCCGGGCTCCTTCGTCCTAATTTAATTTTGAGTGCCCTAATTTGTCGGACGTTCACCGGAGCGCCGCCGATGAGATATCCAAGACCCAAAAAGAACGGCGATAAACTCGCCGTTTTGGTACTCGTCGTCTTTGGGCTTTGCCTGTTGGCTATGCCGTTTCTTCCAGCGGCCCAGCGTCCGTTTAATTGGGGGTTCAGCTCTGACTGGACCTGCACCAATCAAAGCGTCGAAGTTTCCTGCCAACGCAAATAGGCCGCCTCCGTTGGCGGCATGGTCCTGTCAGCGATCGCGTGGGCACCATCCTGGTACCGAGGCCCTTGTCCTCATTTGATTTTTTGCTTGTCCTAATTTCGCATTGACACGCCCGCTGTCTTGGCCCGAGTTTATGTCCATCAAAAGGGGGGATCAGCATGCGTATCGCAACATTAGTCGCGCTCGTCGCCTGCCTGGCGCTTGGGGGCTGCTTCGAAGGAAAACAGGGTCCGCCCGGACCTCCAGGGCCGAAAGGCGACACCGGCGCCCAGGGCCCTGCCGGAGTCGCCGGACCGCCTGGACCTGCGGGTCCTCCCGGACCGACCGGGCTTGCGGGTCCTCCCGGACCGCATGGGCCGGTCGGCGCTACCGGCCCCGCCGGACCGAAGGGCGATCCGGGCGAGGCCAAATAGCATAGCTTTTCGACAGCGAGGCCGCCGACCGAGGCGGCCTCGTCGCCGCCTTCGGCGGCTCATTTGACTTGGCTCAAAGCGGCCGGCCGCCAGCGGCGTATTTTAAATAAAAGACCGGACGGTCCCGTGGGGGCGGTTGCGGTTGGCAAAGCCCCGGACTCCTAGGCACTCCGGGGCTTTGCCCGTTCGGGCCGCCTCGATTGGCGGCCTCGTTGCTCACTTCCCGCTCACAGTGGCGATGGGGTTTTTGCGCTGCAACCCGTTAATCGTCATGGTTGCGTGTAATTTAGGTAATTCTCAACTTCTCGTCGCCACACTCAAGCCCATGTTCCGCGGAGCGGCGGTGGCCTTGGTCGCGCTGGCGGCCTTCGATCATTTCTTCCTGGACGGCAGGTATGTTCACTCCGTCCAAATGATGGTGCTTTCGCTATTGCATTTTCTGATTGCCTAGGACGCGATCTCGCGCGCTTTCCGAGTTCTTGCCCCGGCTGAGAACTTCGGTTGCAGCAATTGCAATTTCCGCGCGCCGCCATCGCCGTTGGCATCCGATCGCCCAAGATCGCAGCAGCAAGATCGCACCGGCAAGACCGCACCAGCAACACCGCACCACCAGGACGCACGATCGGTACAGGCATCAATCAGTCGAGGCCTCGCCACCACTGAAACAGGTCGCATTGGCGGCGGCCGCTTTTGGTTGGGCCATGCCGCGCCGGCAGTGCAAATCTGCGACGAGACCGCTGCACATTCGCCCGGCATGGCGTACAATGGCTGTGTTGTTGTTGTCGTGCATTTCCGTCAAAGTTTCGCAATCCTTCACACCCCGGAGAAGTCCCGATGCGAAAACTCACAATGACTTTGACTGCGGCGGCGTTCGTGCTCGGCGCCATGGCCGTGCAGGCCAGTGCGCAAAACCAGCAGCACGGAGCCGCAAGTCTCCATGCGCTGAAGAACGCCACCCCGATCGTCACGCTGGCGGCGTGTAACGGAAGAACGGGCGGCTGCGGCTGTGGCCCAGGCTGGATCACCTCGTGCCCGGGCGGTTGTTGCCGGTGCGTTCCCTGCTACTAATCGACCGACGGCGAACTTCGAAAGAGAGGCCGCCCTCAACCGGCGGCCTCGATCGTAAACCGGAAAACACGGGCGATGACGCTGGACGGCGGTTGCTATTGTGGCGCGGTGCGCTACCTCGCCGAGGGCGAGCCGATACTGAAGGCGCAATGCCATTGCCGCGAATGCCAATATATCGCCGGCGGCTCTCCCAACATGTTTGTTCTCATGCCGCCCGGCGGCTTTCGCTACACCAAGGGAACGCCCAGGCAATTTACCCGCAGCGATCTTGAACGCGCCGTGACCCGGGAATTCTGCGGCGAATGCGGCACGCACCTCGTCACGCGGCGGCCGGGACTGGCGGCCGTGATCTTGAAAGTCGGCACGCTCGACGATCCAACTCTTTTCGGCAGCCCGCAGATGGCGATCTACACCATCGACAAGCAGGCTTTCCATCACATCCCCGACGGCCTGCCCGCGTTTGAGCGATTGCCGCCGCGGTAACGCCGGTGCCATCCCCGGCGGGCCGGTGCACACGCGCTGTTGATAATTATCCAGCGGCTTTTTGCCCGCCCCCCTAGCAAATTCGGATTCCTGCGGGCATAGTGCAACCTTCCTGCAGGCAAAGTGCAATCATGAAGAACCAACCTGTTTTTTCCTGCCCTAGCTGCGGAGCCAAATATCACCTCATCAAGATCGAAGCTCCGATCGCGGTGGTGCCGGATTGCGAAGTAGCCTGCCGCGCTTGTGGTGGTCCCCTGAATGGGCGCGACGGCGATTTTTTCCTGAAATACTTCCTGGTCGAGCGTTCCAAGGGCGGGAAACGGCGCGCGACACCGGCGGCCATTCTCGCCGTGCCTCCAGTCGAAGTGCCTCCCGTCGCGGGAACCTCCGTCGCGTAACGGGTCTCTGTCGCGCAGCGGGTCTGCGGCGTCAGAATATCTGTCGCGTAACTGTCATAATGCCCGTGCCAGACTGATTACGGCGCCGGACCTGCCAACCACCCAAGAAACCCGAGCGCGGCGGTAAGGTCGGAGCTCGCTCTTTTGGTCGGCTGGACGAATGTCCTGGCCGACATGGGAGGGCTCGATGCGCATTCTGCTATTGCCGCTGAGCGCACGCTTTATTGCCTACACGCTCGTCGTTTCGATCACGGCAGTTCTGCTGATCGCGCTTCTCGCCGGGAACACGTCGGTTTTTATTGTGATCCCGCTCGTGCCGTTCGCCGCGCTGTCGGCGCTCGGCACCATGGACCTGATCCAGACCCGGCACGCCGTGCTGCGGAACTATCCGCTCACCGCGCATATCCGCTTCATCCTGGAAGAGATTCGCCCGGAGATCCGGCAGTATTTTCTCGAGAGCGAAAAAGACGGCACGCCGTTTTCCCGCGACAAGCGCGCGCTGGTCTATCAGCGCGCCAAGCGGGCTTTGGACAAGCGGCCGTTCGGCACGCAAAACGACGTCTATGCCAGCGGCTACGAGTGGCTGCATCACTCGATCGCGCCCAAGCATCCGGTCACGGAGCCGTTCCGCGTCGATGTCGGCGGTCCGGATTGCGGCAAGCCCTACTCGGCCTCCATCTTCAACATTTCGGCGATGAGCTTCGGCGCGCTCAGCCCAAGCGCCATCCGCTCGCTCAATATCGGCGCCAGGAAGGGCAATTTCGCGCACGACACCGGCGAAGGCGGCTACAGTCCCTACCATCGCGAAAACGGCGGCGACCTCATCTGGGAGATCGGCTCGGGCTATTTCAGTTGCCGCAACGCCGACGGCACGTTCTGCCCGGAGAAGTTCGAGGAAGGCGCGCGGTCCGACCAGGTGAAGATGGTTGAGCTCAAGCTCAGCCAGGGCGCGAAACCCGGTCATGGCGGCGTGCTGCCTGGCGTCAAGGTCACAGCGGAAATCGCCGCGACCCGCGGCGTGCCGATCGGCGTCGACTGCATATCGCCGTCGTGTCACTCCGCGTTTTCAACGCCGATCGAGATGATGCAGTTCATTGCCACCATGCGCCGGCTGTCCGGCGGCAAACCGGCCGGCTTCAAGCTTTGCATCGGCCATCCGTGGGAATTCCTCGCCCTCTGCAAGGCCATGCTGGAGACGGGAATCTATCCCGACTTCATCGTCGTCGACGGCAAGGAAGGCGGCACCGGCGCGGCGCCGCTCGAATTCACCGATCATCTCGGCATGCCGCTGCGCGAGGGGCTCAACTTCGTGCACAACGCGCTTATCGGCATCAATGCCCGCCACCGCATCAAGCTCGGCGCCGCCGGCAAGATCATCAGCGCCTTCGATATCGCGCGCGTCATGGCGCTGGGCGCGGACTGGTGCAATGCGGCGCGCGGCTTCATGTTCGCGCTCGGCTGCATTCAGGCGCAGTCATGCCATACCGGCCGCTGCCCGACCGGCGTCTCGACGCAGGACCCCGTGCGCCAGCGGGCGCTCGTAATACCCGACAAGGCGGAGCGCGTGTACAATTTCCACCGCGCCACAATGGAGGCTGTCGCCGAGCTGGTGGCCGCGGCGGGGCTCGATCATCCGGCCGAATTCGCGCCGGCGCATTTCTCGCGGCGCGTGTCACCGCACGAGGTGCAGACCTTCGCGCAGCTTTATCCGCCGTTGCAGCCTGGCGAATTGCTCGCCGGAACGAGCGACAAGCGATACGCGACCGCGTGGGCCATGGCGACCGCTGCGGAATTCCGCGCGGCGGCGTAGGTAGCGGCTACTGGCCGGATTGACCGCCAGCGGGTTTGCAATCCTCGGTGGCCGGATCGGAGAATTTTGGCTGGTCGCCGCGGTCGAGTTTTGGTTTTGCCCGGGTTTTGGCGCGGCGTTCCTCTCGCAATCGGCGCTCGTGGCCTTCAAGAACACCGAGGGCGCTCACATACAATTGCAGCGACCGCTCGGCTTCGAGGGTCGGCTGCCCCGAAGCCTTCAGCGTTTCAATGAGCAACTGTTGGCCGGCAACAATCCGTCGCGCCTCGGCGGCACGGCCGGCAGCCAAAACGAGCTTAGGATTTTTCCGTGGCATGCGATCTATCGCCGCTCGCGGTTGAGATACTCAAGTTTGCCTCGGTTGATTTACTGACCTTCATGGCCGAGCCCAGTTGGCAGCGTTCATAAGTCGGCAGCGTTCACAAGTCGGCACCGTTCATAAGTCGGAACCGTTAATAAGTCGCGGCCGCCCCAATGCCCCCACTCACGGTCGGCATGCGCTTGCCCCAAATCGAAGCTGATCCGGCGAGCGATCGCGGCATACCATGCCGCACTTGCGCTAGTCCCCTCCCCGCACGTAAGAGCTTATTTTTCCTCAAATATTTCCCGGTTGAGCGGCTGAGCGCAAACGTCGCAGCCGATTTGTCAACCGACTGTCACAATGGCGATGTTACTCGTTGCGGGCGGGCGCAACTGCGCCCTCTCCTAGTCCCGGAGCCCCGGCATCAAACGTGCCGGGGCTCTCTCCTTTTGGGCTGACGGCGATTTGCGGCACGCGTTGTCGGCGCCCCGGGTTCCACAGCCGCCATAATTGGCGCGCAGCCCAAAATTTGGAATCGCAACGCTCGTGAATCCGGCGTAGGTTTTGTTATAATCGGCAGCGACTGGCCGGCCTAAGTGACCGAAGGATCACCTTGCTCCCCCAGATCGAGGAGTAGCGTGCATGACGATCGTTCCGTTCCTGGCAAACTCTTCGTTCGACCCGGAGACCATCGAAATGTTGGGCGGCGCGTTCGACGATGCCTGGCTGACGATAAAGCGATCCGACAGCACGTTGGCGCGGCCGGCCTATGAACGCGGTGCGCGTGAAGTTCTCGCCAAATGCATCATTGAACTGGCGCAGCGCGGCGAACGGAACCGGGGCAATTTAAGCGACTCGGCCGTCCAATTTCTGGCGCAGAATTACAAGCAATAATCGGCACGGCGGCACCGCGGTGATGGTGCCGGCGGCGGTTGCAGGCGGCGCGCGCAAGCGTCGCGAATTCAGGCCTCGATGACGATCTTCGGCGCGGCCCGGCCTTCGGCCAGCAATCCCTCGCGCACGCGTGCGGCAATGTCGCGGAAGCTTTGCGCGCGCGGACCGTCCGGTTCGCTCGCCACCACCGGTTCGCCGGCGTCGGATTTTTCCCGGATGGCGATATCGAGCGGCACTTCGCCCAGGAACGGCACGCCGAGCCGCTCGGCTTCGCGGCGCGCGCCGCCATGGCCGAAAATATCAGACCGCGTGCCGCATTGCGGGCAGATAAAGGTCGACATGTTCTCGATAATGCCGAGCACCGGGACGTTGACGCGGCGGAACATGGCGATCCCGCGCCGCGCATCGATCAGCGCCAGATCCTGCGGCGTAGAGACGATGACCGCGCCCTTCAATGGCACCTGCTGCGCCATCGTGAGTTGCGCGTCGCCGGTTCCCGGCGGCATGTCGACCACCATCACGTCGAGATCGCCCCATTCAACCTCGCGCAACATCTGCGTCAGCGCCGACATGACCATCGGGCCGCGCCAGATCATCGGCGTCTCCTCTTCGACGAGGAAGCCGATCGACATCACCGGCATGCCGTGACGCACAATCGGCTTTAGCCGGGTGCCGCCGGCGGTCTGCGGCTTCTCGCGGATGGCGAGGAGTTTCGGCAGCGACGGTCCGTAGATATCGGCATCCAGAATGCCAACCTTGAGCCCGAGGTCGCGCAGCCCTAGCGCGAGATTGACCGCCACCGTCGATTTGCCGACGCCGCCCTTTCCGGAAGCCACCGCGATGATCGCGGCGACACCAGGGATGCCCGCAGGACCGGCCTGACGTTGTCCGTGCTGCGCGGGACCGTTTCGCGGTGGCTGCCCCGGCGCCGCGCCCGCAGGTCGGGCGCCGCCGGGCGGGATGCGCGGCCGCGGAGCGCCTGCAGGGCCGCCTCCGCCGCTGCGTTCGGCGGTGAGCGCGATCATGACCGACTGCACGCCTGGCACCGCGCGCACCGCCGCTTCGGCGCGTTCGCGCACGCTTTCCCATTCCTTCACCGCCGTGGCCTCAACGGTGATGGAGAAAAACACCTTGCCGTCATTGGCGACGATCTCGGAAAGCTTTCCCGCAGCCGTCAGTGGCTTTCCATCGGGCGTCGACACGCCTGAAAGCTTTGCCAGAACCTCGTCCTTGAGCGTCGCCATACGACCTCCGCGCGTTATGGCGGTTAGATAGGACAGCGCGGCCGAATATGACAGCGTGGCGTAAGGCTCAATTGGCAGTGCTGTTTTATTCCGTCATCCTGAGGTGCGCGCCAAAGGCGCGCCTCGAAGGATGAACCTATCGGACCGTCGCCCTTCGAGGCTCGCCGAGCTTGGCATCGGGCCGGCCATTTCGGGCCGGATCCGTTGGCTCGCGCCTCAGGGTGACGGACATTAATTGGAGGACAAGATGGCGAAAGTGGCGTTTGTCGGTCTCGGCGTGATGGGTTATCCGATGGCGGGGCATCTGAAGGCCAAGGGCGGTCACGACGTCACGGTATTCAACCGCACCGCTACCAAGGCCGAAAAATGGGTGTCGCAGCACGGCGGCAAAAGCGCGCCGACGCCGAAGGACGCCGCTTCAGGCCAGGACTTCGTCATGGCCTGCGTCGGCAACGACAACGATCTGCGCGAAGTCATGCTCGGGAAGGACGGCGTCTTCGCCGGCGTCGGTAAAGGCGCCATCGTCGTCGATCACACCACCGCGTCGGCGGAGATCGCGCGCGAATTGCACGCCGAAGCAAAAAATCGCGGCTTCGATTTCGTCGACGCGCCGGTGTCGGGCGGCCAGGCCGGCGCCGAGAACGGCGCGCTCACGGTGATGTGCGGCGGCGATGCGGCCGCGTTCGCGAAGGCCGAGAAGATCATCGCGGCATACGCGCGCGCCTGCAACCTGTTGGGTACATCCGGCTCGGGCCAGCTCGCCAAGATGGTCAACCAGATCTGCATCGCCGGCGTTGTGCAGGGTCTCGCCGAGGCGTTGCATTTCGCGCAAAAGGCCGAGCTCGACATCGAAAAGCTCGTTGCAACCATCTCCAAGGGCGCCGCGCAGTCCTGGCAGATGGAGAACCGCTACAAGACCATGGCCGCCGGCAAATTCGATTTCGGCTTCGCGGTGGACTGGATGCGCAAGGATCTCGCCATCTGCCTCAACGAAGCGCGAAGCAACGGCGCGCACCTGCCGCTCACCGCTCTGGTCGATCAGTTCTACTCGGAGGTGCAGAAGATGGGCGGACGCCGCTGGGATACGTCGAGCCTGATCGCGCTGTTGCAGCGTTAGGTATTGTCGAGATGACGGTCCGCATGGTCAGAGCAGGTATTGAATGACGTCAACCGCCGAGCAAAGCGGGAGCAAGGTCCCCGCGGTCACGCTGGTATTCTGGATCATCAAGATCGCCGCGACGACGCTCGGGGAAACCGCCGGCGATACCATCACCATGACCCTTGGTTGGGGCTACCTCGCCGGCACCGCTGTATTTCTTACGCTGCTCGTGGTGCTGATCGCGATCCAGATCGCGGCCAGCAAATTTCACCCTCTGCTTTACTGGGCGACGATCATCGCCTCGACGACCGCCGGCACGACACTCGCCGACTTTGCCGACCGATCCTTGGGCATCGGCTATGCCGGCGGCTCTGCGCTGTTGCTCGCCGGCCTGATCGCCGTGCTGGGCCTCTGGTATTGGTCGCTCGGATCGATTTCGGTCGCGACCGTCAGCACGCCGAAAGTGGAGGCATTCTATTGGACGGCGATCACTCTCTCGCAGACGCTGGGTACCGCGCTCGGCGACTGGACGGCGGACGACACCGGGCTCGGCTACGAGGGCGGCGCGCTTGTCTTCGCCGCCGCATTGGCCGCACTGGCGCTCGCCTATTACCTTACCAACGTCTCGCGAGTCTTTTTGTTCTGGGCCGCCTTCATCCTGTCGCGGCCGCTCGGGGCCACCGTCGGCGATTTTCTCGACAAGCCGGTCAGCGACGGCGGCTTGGCGTTGAGCCGTCCGCTCGCCTCCGCGGTCATCGGCGCGTTCATCGTCGCCTGCCTTCTGCTGCTGCCGCAACGGGCAGGCCAGCATCCGCACAAATCTTGCATGATCTTCTCGCGCGGCCTACGCCGCTGCGCTCGGACGGGCCGAGACTTCGGTATGCCAACGGCGCAGATTGGCAAGCTCCTCCGGCACCGTCAGCTTCGACACTTTCATGAAATCGACGGACACGAGCGTCGTGATGTCGGCGACGGTAAACTCCTTTCCGGCGACATACGGCCGCTCTTTCAGTTCGCCATCGAGGAAGCGCAGAAATTCGAACACGCGCGGCTTGTTGGCTTCGCCCCACGCCGGCACTTGCGGATCGACCATCACCTTCATGGCCGGATGCAGATGCTGAAACAGGTACGACACGGGAAGGTACAGATGGAACTCGACGCGCCGGCTCCACATCTCGATCAGCGCGCTGTCCAGCGCGCCGCGGCCGAACAGTGGCGGCTCGGGCTGCAGCGCCTCGAAATATCGGCAGATAGCCATCGATTCCGTGATCACCGTGCCATCGTCGAGCACTAAAGCCGGCACCCGCTGCATAGGATTGACCGACGAATAGGTTTCCGAGCGCTGCTGGAGCTTGCCGAGATCGATCGGCTCGATGGGGACCGTGATGCCTTTCTCGGCCAGGAAGATGCGCACACGGCGTGGATTGGCCGCCCGGCCACCATCGTAAAGTCTCATGGCGATTTAACCTCCCAGCCTATCTCTTTGAAAGCCCGATCTTATCCCTGCCACCTCGGCTCTGCCAGGAGGCCGCAGACGGGCTGCCGCGGGCCAAAAATCTGAACATATGCCTGCATTTATATCGATGCTTCACCTAGCCTTAAGCCTGGTCTTAAGGAATTTGGGCGACTTTTGACCTAAATTTTCGCAGGCGTGGAATGTAATGCCCAGTACCTCCAGCGAACCGCGCGAATCCGCTTCGCCCGGTGCCGCCGACGCCCCGTCCACGAAGCGTCGCCTTGCTACCCAGCACGTGCGCGAAGCCCGCGATCGCCTGACCTCAACCAGCGGCACGCGGCCGGTATTCGACTACGAATTATTGCGCCAATTTGCCCAGAACCGGCTGTCCGGATCGCTGGTAATCCTCCTGCTGGTCATCACCATCGGACTGCTGTCGGCGCTATGGACCGGCGCTCTCATCGCCGGCGCATGGACCGGCGGCGCGCTGATCATCCATCTGGTGACCGTCAACGCCTGCCGGCAATTCCTCGACGAGCAGCCGGGCAGCGTCAATCTCCGCTCCTGGCGGCTGCGCTTTATTCTGCTCGACCTGTTCTTCGGCGTGGCGTGGACTTTTATCCTCATCCATCCGCTGGGCGTCGACGAGCAGACCGGCACCTTCATGCTGTTCGTCATGCTGCTGGTAGTGGCGATATCAAGCATGCTTGCTTCAAGCCTGCCGGTCGCGGTACTGGCGCTCACCTTACCGGTCACCATCGCCATCGCGCTCAATTTCGTGCTCAAGGGCACGTTGCGGGACTACATCCTCGCGGTCATGGCCTTGACCGCCGAGGGTTACTTTTCACTGCTTGCCTACCGGCTTTATTCGACGACGCTCGCGACGCTCGAGGCGCGTGCGGAAAAGGATGCGCTGATCGGCGAACTCGAACAGTCGAAGTCGATCTCGGATGAGGCGCGCCGCCGGGCGGAAGCCGCGAACATCGCCAAATCGCGATTCCTCGCGCAGATGAGCCACGAACTGCGAACGCCGCTCAACGCGATCCTCGGCTTTTCCGAAGTGATGAAGAGCGAGATTTTCGGTGCGCACGCGGTGCCGATGTACAAGGACTATGCCGGCGACATCCACAATTCAGGCGTTCACCTCCTCAACCTCATCAATGAGATCCTCGACCTGTCGCGCATCGAAGCGGGCCGTTACGAACTCAACGAGGAAGCGGTGTCGCTCAATCGGGTAGTGGAGGATTGCCATCACCTGTTGAAGCTCCGCGCCGGCAATCGCGGCATAACGCTCCACGAATTGTTCGAGCCCGACATGCCGCGGCTGTGGGCCGACGAGCGCGCGGTGCGGCAGATCTGCCTCAACCTTCTTTCCAATGCCATCAAGTTCACGCCGCAGGGCGGCGAGATCTGGTTGAAGGTCGGCTGGACCGCGTCCGGCGGCCAATATATGAGCGTCAAGGATACCGGCCCCGGCATTCCGGAAGAGGAAATCCCCGTGGTGCTGGCCTCGTTCGGCCAGGGCTCGAACTCGATCAAATCGGCCGAACAGGGCGCCGGCCTCGGCTTGCCGATCGCCAAGAACCTGATCGATCTGCACGGCGGTACCTTTACGCTCAAATCCAAGCTGCGGATCGGTACCGAGGTCGTCGTGACCTTCCCGCCGGAGCGGGTGATGTCGGCGCTCGCGCCGATCTCCGACGGCGCGGCGGCGCCGATCCAACCGCACGCGGAAACGTCCTCGTCATCGCTCTCGTCTTCATCCGACGACGCGGCGGACCGCGAACAACAGGCGTTGTCCAGTTCTTAGCGGCGCACGTGAACCCCCTGTAGTACAATCACGGGTGACAAGGGATGATATCGGTGAGTCAACGCCTGTTGTCGGTTTTGCTGATCGGCCTCGCGATTGCTTTCATCATTCTCGTTGCGCGCCATGGCGAAGGCTATGTCGGCAGGCTGTCCACCGGCGATTTCGCCTCGCTGGTTTATTGGGCCGTGCTGCTGGTGTTTGTCGGCGGCGCCGTGCTGGTCATGTTCCGCCAGCGTTTTGCACAAGCGCTCACCGCGGCGCTGCTGTGGGTCGCATTCGCGTTGATTTTGCTGGTCGGCTACGCTTACCGCTACGAGCTGCATGGCGTCGCCGACCGCGTGATGGCGGAACTTATTCCCGGCCACGTGATCGGGCGCGGACGATCGGTCGAGGTTGCCCGTGCGTCGGGCGGCGACTTCGACGTGACCGCGCAGATCAACGGCGCCAGAATTGCCATGGTGCTCGATACCGGAGCCAGCTCCGTGGTGCTCACCCGCGAGGATGCCAGGGCGGCCGGCCTGCCGCTTGAAGTGCTCGCTTACACCGCCAGCATCGACACCGCCAACGGACGCACCCGCGCGGCGCCGGTGCGGCTCGACCGCATCGCTATCGGCGGTCTGGTCGAGCGTTCGGTCGAGGCGCTGGTGGCGCAACCGGGTCAGCTCAAGACGAGTCTGCTTGGCATGAGTTTCCTCAACCGGCTGCAAAGCTGGGAGGTTCACGGCGACCGGCTGCTGTTGCGCGGCTATCCGTAATGGAAGGTGCAACCGCGCTTCAGCGCCAAACGAGATGCACCAGGAAGCGCAGCGAGACGAGCAGCAGAAAGCCGCCGAACGCGATCTCAAGCGTCCGCCGCGGCAGCCGATGCGCAAAATGCGCGCCATAGGGCGCGAAAAAACTTGCGACCGGTGCCGTCACCACCAGCCCGATCAACGAGACGAAGCCGAGCGAAAGTGGCGGCAGCTGCGCCTCATGAGGCAGGCCGGCAAGCATGAAGCCGATGGCGCCGGCGATGGCGATCGGGACCGCTACTCCCGATGATGTGGCGATCGCCTGGTGTATCGGCTTGCCGTAAAGCGTCAGAACGATGGTGGATATTGCGCCACCGCTGACGCCCATCAGCGAACCGCACAGCCCGATGCCGAATCCGTACAGCGCCATGGGCACCGTGCCGGGCAGTTCCGTGTCCAGATTCCAGCGGTCGCCAGCGAAGAACAGCTTGATCGCGATGAACGTGGCAATCACGACAAACGCCAGCGTCAGCACGGAAGCCGGCGCAAAGGCCGCGATCGCCGCGCTACACGCAACCCCACAGATGGCGGGCAATGCCCAGTTCCTTATCACGCCCGGAATGACCAGGCCCTTCGCCCGGTGGGTGAGATAGGACCGGATAGTGGTCGGGACGACGATGGCGATGGAAGTGCCAAGGCAAAGCTGCATGCGCACGTCTTCCGGCACGCCGAGGATGCGAAAGCCTTCGTAAAGCACCGGTACGATCACCGAGCCGCCACTGACCCCGAACAAGCCGGCGAGCACGCCGGAGATCATCCCGCCGACGAGGAGCGCCACCGCGAGCAAAAGTAATTCGTGCAGACCTGCGCTGGCGAACATTCTTGCTGGTGGCTTTCCGCGTTTTCCGTCAGGCGGCCATGTTCGCCGGTTCGCCGCCGTGGTCCCGTACCAGACCGAGTGCCGCGATCAACAAAGTGGCGCCGGCGTCCGTCGCCGCGGCGCCGGCGAGATGCCGGCGGAACGCGCGCGCTCCCGGGACCGCGCGAAACAGGCCGTGCAAATGGCGGGTAATGGCATGCAGCCGCGTACCCTGCGCCAGTTCACGCTCGATGTAAGGAACGAGGGCCAAAGCAGCCTCTTTCGGTGACGCAAAGCGCGCATCTTCGCCGAAGAAAGCCGGATCGACGGCAAGGAGCCGCCACGGCTCCTGATAGGCCGCCCGCCCCATCATCACCCCGTCTACGCGCGAAAGATGCAAGAGTGCAGCTTCCACAGAGCCGATACCACCGTTCAGCACGACCGTCAGGTGCGGGTGCGCGGCCTTCAGCCGATATACCCGCTCGTGATCAAGGGGCGGCACTTCGCGGTTTTCCTTCGGCGAGAGGCCTTTGAGCCAGGCCTTGCGGGCATGGACGATGAGCGCGTCAGCGCCCGCGCCTTCTACTGCCTGAGCAAAAAGCTCCAGCGACTGCTCGGTGTCCTGATCATCGATGCCGATGCGGCACTTCACCGTGACGGGGATCGAAACGGCAGCCTTCATCGCGGCAACGCAATCGCCGACGAGCCCGGGCTCCGCCATCAGGCACGCGCCAAAGCGGCCGCCCTGAACGCGGTCGGACGGGCAGCCGACATTCAGGTTGATCTCATCGAAACCTAGATCGGCGCCGAAACTCGCGCATTGCGCCAGCGCTCGCGGCTCGCAGCCGCCGAGTTGCAGCGCCAGCGGGTGCTCGGCGGGATCGAAGCGCAACAGCCGCGCCCGATCGCCATGCAGGATCGCGCCGGTGGTGATCATTTCGGTATAAAGCAGCGCCCGGCGCGTCAGCAGGCGATGGAAGAACCGGCAATGCCGGTCGGTCCATTCCATCATCGGAGCGACTGCAAAATCGGCGGGACCGACTTCTGCGGCGATTTTTCTGTTTTTTCAGTCACTTTATTAATTTCCATTTACGTCCGATGTCGTACCATTTTTGGCTCATTTTGACCCATTTTCTCGGCCGTGGTACGACAATGTCGTACTTTTTGGGTTCCAGTCGTACCGGAGAGACCGACTCGCTAGACCGACTCTGCGATAGGGCCGACTGGCTGAACCGACCGACCCCGGTACGACAAGATCGAAAATCGGCGCGACATGGGTACGATAATTGGACGGACTCGCAAAGACGGCTCGAAGGCCTTCGTCGCCCAGATCGTCATCAAGAAAGCCGGTGCGATTGTGCATCGCGAGGCCGAGACATTTGACCGCAAACAAGCGGCCAATGCCTGGATCGTTAAGCGCGAGGCGGAATTGAAGAGCCCAGGACAAGCATGTTGGTAGTCGCGTGCGGATGCGTCGGCTCATGCTCGACCTGAGCCAGTCTGGACTCGCCACTGCGCTAGGCGTGACAATCCAGCAAATGCAAAAATACGAAAAGGGCGCTAAGCGAATTAGCGCCGAGCCGCCTGCACCACATTTCAAACGTTCTACAAGTGCCGATTCCATTTTTCTTCGAAGGATTACCGCGCCACTCGGGTGCATCAGAGCGGACGACCTACGCGCCGCTCACATCCTATGTCTCTGACTTTCTCGCTACCTCGGGACGGACTTTCCCTTACTAAGGCCTTTACGCGAATTAAAGACTCGGAGCTCCGACGTCGCATCGTTCGGCTAGTCGAAGAGGTCGCAGGCTAAAATGTGCGACTACTCGCCGGCCTCACACGCCGGCAGGAGCAACAATGACAGTCAACGAATCAAAAGCCTCAAGAAGGGCGCCTGTGTTTACTGGCGGGGCGATGCCGCTGATAGCGGCATTGTGACCGAAACGACTTGGGATGCCGTCACGATTGCCTGGAACAATGGACGGGTGGCCAGAATACACCACGGAGACATCCGAGAGATACAGCGAACGCCAACAACGCCGCATACGGTGTGACGGTGGCCGCACCAATCTCCTTCCCCGCCCCCCAGGGATCGAACCACTATTTTAGAAAATCATTGGATCGCAATACCACGGGTCGGTCGGCCTGAGCCTGCCTTCGAAAAACTTACGTGATGCTTGCTCTTCAATGACCTCGCGCAGACGCATAAACTGATCTATGCGCTGCTCTGCCTTTAGGTCACGCCTCCCTTCAAGATCATCCATTGCCGCGGTGCTGATCGCGCACAGAATTATCTTGCCCTCATTGAGCATCGTGAACTCAACGGCCATCCGATTGAAGTCGTAGCTTCACCTCGCCTCGCTGCAGCGGCATTGCAAATACTCCACGCTAGAGGGGATTCATTGTGCCAGGTTTGCTAGGTCGATGTCAGCGAACCCGCAACCGACACCATCGGCTAGGTCGCCACCGACCAAATCCGGTCTCATCGGAGCATCAACAAGAACTGTCCTCATCGAGCCCTATTTCTACGAACAAGGGCAACAAATACCAACGCCACCCTCCGCACAATAAACGCACACTGGACACTACGGCGGTTGCCGGATAAGAGTCCCCAACATGGAAGGAAGCCGATGTCATTTAAATTTTTTGTTGGGCAAGCAGTTGAGTATACACCCATCGGCGAGAGAACGGCCGGTCTCTATAAGATTGTCAGGCGGATGCCGCAGGAAGAGCAGGCGTTTGACTTGAGATACCGCATCAAAAGCGAGGCCGAGGCCTACGAGCGTAATGTGCTCGAATGCCAGCTGAGCGCTGATGTCGGTGCTAAAAACGAATATACTACGGTTAAGCCTCGTTTCTCGCAGGGTTCACATAGATATTGAAACATCCGTCACACACCGCCTAAACGCGGCCGCTGCTTAGATTTCTCAAGATCCCTCTTCCCTTCCAAAACTCGTGACGTGTCTGGGCCTCGATCAACCTTCCCAAAAGGATTTGAGCCGATCGGTCGGTGGAGGAGGTCAGCCACGCTCCAAGCAATGAGAGGCGCGCAATGAATGTCGCCGAATCTAAGAACCTCAAGAAAGGCAGCCGCGTTTGCTGGCAAGGTAACGGCGCTGATAGTGGCAGAATTACCGAAACGACGTGGGATGCCGTCACGATCGTCTGGGACAATGGTCAAGTCGCCACTGTGCACCATGGGGACATGCGGGAAATCCAGAAAGTAAAGTGACCAGCACCTTCGCGAGCTGGTTGGGCTCACGCGGTTATTTGCAACAGTTAGCTAAAGAGCTTGTCCAATAGCTGCTTGAGAGCGCTCTTACCTGCTCTGCTCGCCGTCACCATGGTGCGAAAAGGGACCAATGAATACTTTATCGGGCCTTTTCTCCCGGCGCCACGAATTTGGAGGCCCGTCCCTATGTTTCACCGCACCGAGTAATCGGTCCTATTGAGTTCACTCATTGTCACAATATGCGGCGCGTACCGCACCCTAAACACTAGCGCTTTCAAGTGGCTATTGCCGTTCCGAGTCAACTATAGATGCACGTCGTCAATCGTGTCGGGTTTGTATCTCGGCATCGAGAGACCGCTCAATTGGCGAGGAAACGATTGATGATCTCGCCCTCATCGTCCTTTACGATAGTGCCAGGTTCCGCCTCCCGGCTGACGTCTTCGCGGAGGTCGTCAATCAATCAACGTGCAGATTCGGACTTCAGGAACTCGCGTGTGTCAATTACGAAGACAAGCCGCGCCCGAAGACCCGATCCTGCGTCGTTTCCGCCATTTCGCTCAACTCTGTCCCGGCAAAGGCGCAGCCTAACCACTAACCAGACACCCAACGCAAGCGTTCGGGCTTTCAACCAGGAGGATCGTCATGTCGAAGACTCAAAAAGGCAACAAGGAAAATAAGAAACCGAAGGCGGACAAAAGCCAGTCTAAGGCGAATGTGTCGGCATACAAGGCGGCGCAGAGCCAGGGCAAACCGGCCAGCAGCCAGTTCGCGAAAAAGAGTTAACAGGCGTTGGGTAGCTTCTCGGTCATGTGACCTGCTGTTAAAGCGCGGGGTGGTTGTTGTTAGTTGAAGGGAACCGAAATATTCACTGACATGGCAGCGCGCGTCGCGGCGAACATCGCCAAATTGCCCGACCTACTCAAAAAGGCCGCCACAGTGACTCAGAGAACAAGTGCCGTGGTACAGTCGCTTGCTAATAAAACCCCCGAGCGATCATGACGGCTACTCAGGTCCTCTATCGCGACTACCTGATAGAATTGGAATACGACGCTCAGGGGTGGAGAGCTGTGGCCATCACACACGCTCTCAAGGGCGCCACCAGACTGCTTCCAAAGCTTTATCATCGTGACCGGGCCGGCGCGGAACGATATGCGAAGACAACTATTGACGCACAATCAACAACCGGCCGGCGGTGGCGGGGGAATGATAAATAGGCGCCGTATTGACTCAGAAACGGTCGCTAGGGTCATTGCCGGTTGCCGCGCGAGAACTTCATCATCGCACAAAACGCAATCGAGGCCATTGATCGCGCTATGGCGCATGAGGCGCTCATCGCAAGGGAGCGGCCGGGATCCGTTCTGGCTCCGATCCTGTTTGGTCCGTCCGGCCCCTTGCGATTTGTTGAGTAAGGCGCCGCTGATCGAGGTGCTAGATAACCGTTCGATGCTGGTTGAATGCGAGCCGCGAACGCGACGCATTGAGTTCCGGTGGGCGCGCCCTAACTCGGATTCTGAGCCATTTGGTCAAAACTTTGGTTCGAAATCTCTGGCGAGAGGTGAGGTTGTGAAAAAGGATGTTCAAGAAGCGTTCGAGAAGGCGCTTGCCGGATTTGAAAAGCGCCAGGAGGCAATCAATCAGCGATTGCGCGAGCGTGAAGGGTTTGAAGCCGAGTGGACTCGAATAAGAGCGGTCGTTATGGTTCCCGCGCTCGAGGAGGTCAAAATGCTACTGAGCAAGGCGGGATGGAAGTGCGAGGTCCGCGCAGACAAGGATCAAGGCATCCATTTCACGATCTACCAGGGAAATGTGCAAGGCGAACGGCCTTACATGACATTTCAGCCACAAAAGCCAAAAGACACGATAGTGATCTACGTGGCGACCAGGGGATCTGGTTCAGAGCTGGGCAGCTTTACCCTAGACCAAATCACCCAAGATTCTGTCCAGGCCGAAGCGTCGAAGTTCTTTGAACAGCTGACCTCGGAACATAGTACGCCGGCCCCTCAATGACCTGTTGTCGTCGGCTTGAATTGCGATCGAGGCGCGACTGTTTTTTAAGCTCGGCTATCGAACTCATGCAGGTTCGTCCGGATCGCTGTCACCGCATCGGTCATAATCCTTCAAGTACTCGCCACGACGTTTGACATCTCCTGGATGATAGGTGAACGCATGGCAGGGGACCGCCGGTCCCATGGCGTTCAACATGACGCGCCCTGAAGAGGTGCCGACAGGTCGAATTGACCCGCTTGCTGATAGCCCATTGGCCGGCGATCGTCTCTTCGTTGAACAGGCCCAACGATCATCGCATTGGCGTCGTACCCAGCCCCGGCCGGCACTTCAATTATCGAGAAAGCTCCGAAGCACCCTTGATCGGCTTGGGTGCTTGAGCTTCCGCAGCGCCTTGGCCTCGATCTGCCGAATTCGCTCCCGCGTCACCGAGAATTGCTGGCCGACTTCCTCCAACGTGTGGTCACTGTTCATGCCAATGCCGAAGCGCATGCGTAATATGCGCTCCTCGCGCGCGTTGAGCGAGGCGAGCACCCGCGTCGTTGTTTCGCGCAGGTTCGACTGGATCGCGGCGTCGATGGGCAGGACAGCGTTATGGTCCTCGATTAAGTCGCCGAGATGGGAGTCTCCTTCTTCGCCGATCGGTGTCTCGATCGAGAGCGGTTCCTTGGCGATCTTCAAGGTCTTGCGCACCTTTTCGAGCGGCATGTGGAGCTTCTCGGAGAGTTCTTCCGGCGTGGGCTCGCGGCCCATCTCGTTGAGCATCTGTCGCGAGGTGCGCACAATCTTGTTGATGGTCTCTATCATGTGTACGGGGACGCGAATGGTACGCGACTGATCGGCGAGCGAGCGGCTGACTGACTGCCGTATCCACCAGGTGGCGTAGGTCGCAAACTTGTATCCGCGCCGGTAATCGAATTTGTCGACCGCCTTCATGAGACCGACGTTGCCCTCCTGGATTAGGTCGAGGAACTGCAGGCCGCGGTTGGTGTATTTCTTGGCGATCGATATGACGAGGCGCAGGTTTGCCTCGGTCATCTCCTTCTTCGCTTGGCGCGCCTCGCGTTCGCCCTTCTGCACCAGGTGCACGAGCTTGCGGAACTCGCCGATCGCGAGACCGGTCTCGGAGGCGAGTTTCTGGATATCGTGGCGATGCGACTTGATCTGGTCCTTATCTATAGCGATGAGGCTCTTCCAGCCCTTGGCCGTGAGCTTTGACACGCGATTGAGCCAGAGTGGGTCGAGCTCGGAACCCAGATAGGCCTTGAGAAAATCGTCACGCGATACGCCGTGGCTCTCCGCGAGCCGCATCAGGCGGCCCTCGTAGCCGACGAGCCGCTTGTTGATGTCATAGAGCTGCTCGACCAGCGCGTCGACGCGCGCTTGATTTAGCCGCAGCGATTTCACTTCGCCAATGATCTCGTTCTTCAGCTTCTTGTACTTGCGTTCCTGTGCAGGCGAGATCGACAGCCTTTTGAGCTTGAACTGGATGTCCTGGTCCTGCAGTCGGCGCAGCCGCTTGTAGGTGCTGGCGACGATGTCGAAAGTCTCGATTACCTTGGGCTTGAGTTCCGCCTCGCGTGCCGCGACGGAGAGCTGATTCACCATATCGTCCTCGTCGTCGAGGTCGCTCTCGCTGATCGTCCCGTCGCGCGCCGTCTTCTGGCCATCGGCCAGTTCGTCGGCCGGCTTTAACGGGGTTGCGGGCGCAATGGCTGGTGCTAGCGTCTGAGGCCTCTGCCCGGATTGCCCAGGGTCTGCGGCGCCCACTATCAACGGGCCGTCGGGGCCAATCGGTGGCGCCGACTTGGTTTCGGCGTCGGGGCCAGCGTGGGTCGCGTCAAGGTCAATGATGTCGCGAAGGAAGACCCTGCCCTCGTTGAGCTCATCTCGCCAGATGATGATAGCTTGGAACGTGAGCGGGCTCTCGCAGAGCCCAGCAATCATGGCCTCACGGCCGGCCTCGATGCGCTTCGCAACGGCGATCTCACCCTCGCGCGAAAGGAGTTCCACCGAGCCCATCTCGCGGAGATACATGCGCACGGGGTCGTCGGTACGCTCAACGGGTTCCTTGGCCCCGGACTTGACCGGAAGTGGTCGTCGCAGGATCTCGACTAGCTCGTTTTCGCCCCCCTCCTCCGGCTCCTCATGGGTCGCCTCCTCTTCCTCGGACTCGGCCTCCTTGGTTTCGACCACGTTGATGCCCAACTCGCTGAGTTTTGCCAGGATGTCCTCGATCTGCTCGGACTTGACCTCCTCCATGGATATCAACGCCGTAATCTGGTCATGGGTGACATAGCCGCGCTTCTTGGCGCTGCGGATCATCCGCTTGACGGCCGCGTCGGAAAGGTCGAGCAGCGGGATCTCGGAACCCTCCTTCTCCAGCATCTCTTCCTTTTCTTGCGTCGTCTTGATCGTGCTTGTCATGAATCCCATAAACGACGAGAGGCCACGATGCCATTGAAGAAGGCTTTTCAGAAAAAATTTGTATCAGCGTCTGAGATCAGAAACGTGGGGGGCGTGTGGGACTGCCTCTTCCGGAGACCCCGGGGATCACCCGCGGCTTCATCGGCAGCAGACCCTCGCGCTGCAGCTTTTTGCGAGCAAGTTTGCGGGCGCGGCGGATGGCCTCCGCTTTCTCCCGCACTCTCCTCTCGGAGGGCTTTTCGTAGTGGCCGCGGAGCTTCATCTCGCGGAAGACGCCCTCGCGCTGCATTTTCTTCTTCAGCACCTTGAGGGCCTGGTCGACATTGTTGTCACGGACGAGAACTTGCACGCGGCGTTCCTCTTCGATCGAGCGGTTGATGGGCCGGTGGCCAAGGCTCGGACCCTTGGCGCGCGGTTATGCACATACGGTTGCCGACGGCACCGCCGTACGAACCGACGTCAATATTCGAAATTGTGCCCGCCGATGGCGACCATCACTGCCAATTGGAGAAACGGAGACTTCGGTACGTCGCCGTTTTATGGGCAGATCTTCGGGACAAGTCAGTGCTCGTCCGTATGTGTCACTAAATGGGCGTGCCGGAGGCAAAGAACAATAGGAGTCAGCAGTTTTTGTGTCGAGGTCGCTGCGTGCCGAACGAGTTCGATCGCGCTGGGTTGGATTGGCGGCGGCACTCCCGAGGTTGACAATTTATCAAGCTATCCTCTTATGGGAACGTTTGGTTCATCTATATCGCGTGTAGTCGGCACGCGCCGCTACAAGACTGAACCGATTAGCTCCAGAAATTGTGGATCATTTGCTCCGAGACCTTATTGCCACTGCTAGTCCAAGAATTCGTCGTTGGGGTGGTCGACCGCCGGCGAGGGCCGCGTTTGCTTTGTGGATTTTGAACGCGACGCATCACAGACCACGGGTCTCAACGTTGCGTCGGCTCGCTCTTCCGAGAATGCACGCCACCATCTCGGGTTTTGTCCTTCGTGTGTCGCACGAAGCAATTACCCACAAAGAACGAGGTCTCAGTTCCACAATGGCCGAAAGACAATCATGATTGCGCGACAACCCAGACCGGTAGCTTCATTTGCGCCGCGCTCGAACCGATGGAAATCGAATGCCGCCCGTTCGGAGACGAATAGCTCTCAAAATGCACGAAGAAACTATGAGCGATACCTGGCGCTCGCCCGCGCAGAAGCCCAAATCGGCAATACGGTCGGGGCAGAGAACTACTACCAATACGCCGAACATTACTTCAGATCGATGCGCT
>CAVZSB010000008.1:0-39246 GCA_963777635.1 uncultured Alphaproteobacteria bacterium | reverse complement strand
AAAACGTCATGGGATTTGCCAGCGCCAAGGAAGTGGAGCGCTTCCTGAAGATTTGTCCGGAGGTCGAGCAATATATCGTCGACGCGGGTGTCCTCCTGATCAAATTCTGGCTGGAAGTCGGACAAGAGGAACAGGAAAAGCGGTTTTCTGCGCGCATCAACGATCCGCTTCGACAGTGGAAGTTGAGCCCAATGGATGTGGAATCCTACGCTCGCTGGTACGACTATTCGCGGGCGCGCGACATGATGCTCAAGGCCACCGACGTTGACCATGCGCCGTGGCACATTGTGAAATCGGACGACAAACGGCGAGGCCGTCTCAATTGCATCTCGCAGATTCTCGAACTCGATTCCCTACAAGAAAATGTCGCTGCCGAAGGTCAAACTGCCAAAGCGATCGGCCAAGCACAAATACGACGACCAAGCGCCGTTGCGCGGCCGGAACTTCGTTCCAGAGAGGTTCTGACGCTTACGTCACTGGCAGGAGGCGGTTTGGCCCGGTAAAAGGGGGGTTCTGCAGCGGAACGCCCATGGAAGGCTCATGGCAGTCCTCGCCGAAACCGATCACGAATTCACCGACGACCGGCTTGCCGCCCGCAATGCGCTGGTGCTAGCGGCCGCGCAGGCGCTGGCCGGCGGAAACAACGCGATAATCGTGGCAACCGGCGGGATAGCAGGATCGCTGCTGGCGCCGAGCCCGGTGCTGGCGACGCTGCCGATCAGCGTCATGGTCGTCGGCATTTGGATCGGCACGCTCCCTGTCGGGATGTTGGCCAAGGCCTATGGCCGGCGTTTTGCCCTGCAGGCAGGCTCGGCGGTCGGCGTGCTCTCCGGAATTATTTCGTGCGCCGCCATGCTGTCGGGATCGTTCGCGCTCCTGCTCCTCGGCATGCTGTGCGGCGGCCTCTATGCGGCCGCGCATCAATCGTATCGTTTCGCCGCCGCCGATACCGCCAGCACGCATTTCCGCGCCAAGGCCGTGTCGTGGGTTCTCGCCGGCGGCGTCTTTTCGGCAATCATCGGCCCGCAAATCGTCATTCTTACCAGGAATGTCTGGCCGGCCTATCTGTTCGCGGCAACCTATCTGGCGCAGTCCGCCTGTGCCGTGATTGCGGTGGCGGTGCTGGGATTGCTACGCATACCCCGGCCGGCGATGGCGGAGACCTTTGCGGACGGGCTACCGCTCGCCGAAATCGTTCGCAAGCCGCGCTTCATCGTCGCGGCTTCGTGCGGACTTGCCAGCTACGCGATGATGATTCTCATGATGACCTCGGCGCCGCTCGCCATGGTCATGTGCAATCATTCAGTCGGCGACGCCGCGCTCGGCATCCAATGGCACGTGATCGGCATGTATGCGCCGAGTTTCTTTACCGGCGCGCTGATCGCGCGATTGGGATTGCGCACCATCATGGCGGCCGGATTGACGCTGATCGTTGCCGCCGCGATCGTGGGCTTGACGGGCGTGGCGCTGTGGAACTTTTGGATCTCGCTGTTGTTGCTCGGCGTCGGCTGGAACTTCAGCTTCATCGGCGCCACCACTTTGGTCACTGAATGTTGCGGTCCGCACGAGCGCAACAAAGTGCAGGCCTTCAATGATTTTTTGATTTTCGGTTCGATGGCGATCGCTTCGTTTTCCTCGGGGGCATTGCTGGCGCGCTACGGCTGGACCGCGGTGAACGAGGTCGTGTTCCCGGTCGTCATCGCCGCGGCGGTGCTGCTGGCCTGGGGGACCTTCGCGCGGCGGCCGAACCCGGTATGATGACAGATTAGGTCACTCAGAAAGCTTTCCGATCATGAGCAATCCGATGCCGTCGCACGACCTGCGCGTCCTGGCCGAACTTGAGCGCAAGGTGCTGTGGCTGGCGAGCTGGACCATTCATCACGCCAATCACGAGCGTGAGAATGTCGATGGCCTGAAAGTCGGCGGCCACCAGGCATCGTCTGCGTCCGTCGCTGCGATCATGACGGCGCTTTATTTCCACACCCTGCGGCCATGGGACCGTGTTGCGGTCAAGCCGCACGCCGCGCCGGTCTATCACGCGATCCAGTATCTGCTCGGGCGGCAGACCCGCGACAAGCTGCAGAATTTCCGCGGCTACAAGGGCGCACAATCCTATCCTTCGCGCACCAAGGACACCGACGACGTCGATTTCTCGACCGGCTCGGTTGGGCTCGGCGTCGCGCAGACGTTGTTTGCTTCGCTGGTGCAGGATTATGTGCGGGCCCATGGCTGGGGCCTGGAACGGCCCGAGGGCCGCATGATCGCGCTGCTCGGCGATGCCGAACTCGACGAGGGCAATATCTTTGAATTGATGCTGGAAGGCTGGAAGCAGGGCTTGCGCAATTGCTGGTGGATCGTCGACTACAACCGGCAAAGCCTCGATGGCGTGGTGCGGGAAGGGTTGTGGGAGCGGTATGAAAACCTGTTCCGCAACTTCGGCTGGGACGTCGTCGTGCTGAAATACGGCTCCCTTCAGGAAGCCGCGTTCGCCGAGCCGGGCGGCGAGATCCTGCGGCAATGGATCGATCGCTGTCCCAACCAGCTTTACTCCGCTCTGGTGTTCCAGGGCGGTGCGGCCTGGCGCAAGCGCCTGACCGACGAGATCGGCGATCAGGGCGCAGTGACGAAGCTGATCGACAAGCGCAGCGACGACGAACTGGCGCGCTTGATGAACAATCTGGGCGGCCACGATCTGCCCACCATCATCGAAGCTTTCGACCGGATCGATCACGACCGGCCGGTCTGCTTCATCGCCTACACGATCAAGGGGTTTGGCCTGCCGTTCGCAGGCCACAAGGACAACCATTCCGGTTTGATGACGCCAGCGCAGATGGAGACCTTTCGCACGGCGATGAATATCCGGCCGGGTCACGAATGGGGCGCGTTCGAGGGGCTGCGTGAGCCCGCCAAAGAGATTCAGGCGTTCCTCGATCGCGTGCCATTCGCGGCCGCCGGCGAGCGCCGTTTGCACGCAGCCAAGGTCGTGGTGCCGGACGAACTTGCCGTCACGATCCAGCCGACGATGTCGACGCAGGTGGGCTTTGGCGCGCTGCTTAACGAACTTGCGCGCGCCGATACGCCGCTCGCCGCGCGGATCGTTACCACTTCTCCCGACGTGACCGTTTCCACAAATCTCGGATCGTGGGTCAATCGGCGTCGTTTGTTTGCACGCGAAGCCATGGCGGACACGTTCAAGGGCGAGCGCATCCCGTCCACGTATACGTGGGAGTTTTCCCCGAACGGCCAGCATATCGAGCTTGGCATTGCCGAGATGAACCTGTTCTGCCTGCTCTCGGCGTTGGGTCTTTCGCACGCCATCAACGGCGAACGGCTGCTGCCGATCGGCACACTCTACGATCCGTTCATCGCCCGCGGGCTCGATGCGCTGAATTATGCCTGCTATCAGGACGCCCGTTTCATCCTGGCGGCGACGCCATCGGGCATCACGCTGGCGCCGGAAGGCGGCGCCCATCAGTCGATCGCGCAGCCGCTGATCGGCATGGCGCAGGACGGTCTGGCCGCGTTCGAGCCGGCCTTTGTCGACGAGCTGTCGGCCATTCTTGCGTTCTCTCTCGACTACATTCAACGGGATTCCGACGGCGAACCGAGCGAGCGCACCTGGCTGCGCGACGAGACCGGCGGCTCGGTTTATCTGCGGCTGTCCACGCGCCCGATCGAGCAGATCAGGCGCGAGCTGACGCCTACGCATTACGGCAGTCGATCGTCGACGGGGCGTATTGGCTGCGCGAGCCCGGCCCCAATTGCCAGGTGGCCGTAGCCTATACCGGCGCGGTCGCGCCGGAAGCCATTCACGCGGTCGGCCTGATGGCGGAAGATCGCCGCGATGTGGGGCTGCTTGCGATCACGTCCGCCGACCGTCTCAACGCTGGCTGGACCGCCGCATGCCGGGCGCGCGAGCGGGGCCTCGTGCATGCCCGCTCCCATGTCGAGCGCCTGCTCGCTGCCCTGCCGCCGCATTGCGGCATCGTCAGCGTCCTTGATGGACATCCTGCTACGCTGGCGTGGCTGGGCGCGGTGCGCGGGCACAAGGTCCGGCCGCTGGGCGTCGAGCATTTCGGCCAGACCGGCTCGATCGCCGATCTTTACCGGCATTACGGTATCGACTCGAACGCGATCATCGCGGCAGCGCAGGCCATCGCGCCGGGCGGTCCGATCCGTTATCTCGGCGTGGCGTGAACGCGCAGCTTCGCGCGGCGGCGCATTCGGTTTAAGAGTCTTTGACTTCGCCAAAGGAGGGTCCGATGGACGATCGAACGGTCACTTCAAACTCCGTCAGCGACGAAGCGGCGCTTCGCGGACTCTATCAGCCGCCCATGGAGCTTGCTGTCCTCAAGCAGCTCGACCGGCTGGACAGTCATTGCCGTAATTTTCTTGCCCATTCGCCGTTTGCGGTGATCGGATCGACCCGGCCCGGCCGCGGCACCGACGTGAGCCCGCGTGGCGACGCGCCGGGTTTTGCGAGGGTGCTGGACGACCACACCATCGCCATCCCGGACCGGCCGGGCAACAATCGCCTCGATACGATGTCGAATATCGTGGCCGATGCCGAAGTCGGCCTGCTGTTCTTCATACCAGGCATCGACGAGACGCTGCGCGTCAATGGTACGGCGCGCCTGTCGCACGAGCCGGCGCTCCTTGACGCGGCCGCCGTCAATGGACGCGAGCCTCGGCTGGTTATTCTGGTCACGGTGCGGGAGGCATTCCTGCATTGCGGCAAGGCGCTCAAGCGTTCCAAGCTTTGGCACGAGGATTACCGGGTCGAGAAAAGCTCGTTTCCGTCTCTGGGGCGGATGATCGTCGAACAGACCAAGCCGGCCAACGTAACCGTCGAGCAGGCCGATGAAGTGGTCGAAGAGGGCTATTTGAACAAGCTCTACTGATAAAATGCCCATTGCATCGCCTATTCTGCGGCGTTGCACCGCCCGTTCATTTTTGGCAATGTCCGCGCCGATTTGCGCGGTTTGTGTGCTTTGCACGTGGCCTGACCGCGCTGCGTTCTTTCCCTCCGGGCCGGACTGTATCCGGCCCACAATCAGACCGGGGTCCTTTCCATGACGACGTTGTGGCTCATCGTTCTCTGTGGCGTTTTGGCGCTCGTTTACGCCATCTGGGCCACCACTTCCGTGCTTGGCGCCGATCCCGGCAACGAAAAGATGCGGGAGATAGCGGCCGCGATCCGCGAGGGTGCGCAGGCCTATCTGCGGCGGCAATACACTACGATCGCCATCGTCGGCGTCGTGATCTTCCTCATCGTCGGCTATTTCCTCGGCTGGCTGGTCGCTCTCGGTTTCGCCATCGGCGCCATCCTGTCAGGCGCCGCGGGCTTTATCGGCATGAACATTTCCGTGCGCGCCAATGTGAGAACGGCGCAAGCGGCGACCAGTTCGCTCGCCGGCGGACTTGAGCTTGCGTTCCGCGCGGGCGCGATTACCGGGCTTTTGGTCGCCGGTCTCGCGCTGCTCGGCGTGACGCTCTATTTCATGTTCCTCACCAGCGGGCTGCACCTCGCGCCGAATGATCGCACCGTCGTCGATTCGATGGTGGCGCTTGGCTTCGGCGCCTCGCTCATTTCGATCTTCGCCCGGCTGGGCGGCGGAATTTTCACCAAGGGCGCCGACGTCGGCGGCGATCTCGTCGGCAAAGTCGAGGCCGGCATTCCCGAGGACGATCCGCGAAACCCCGCGACCATCGCCGACAATGTCGGCGACAATGTCGGCGATTGTGCCGGCATGGCGGCCGATCTGTTCGAGACCTATGCGGTGACCACGGTCGCGACCATGATTCTCGCCGCCATCTTCTTCAGCGCTTCGGCCGAGATGGTCATGAAGATGATGACGTTCCCGCTCGCCATCGGCGGGATTTGCATTGTTGCTTCGATCATCGGCACCTTCTTCGTCCGGCTCGGCGCCAGCCAGTCGATCATGGGCGCCCTGTACAAGGGAATGCTCGCGACCGCGATTCTGTCGTTGCTCGGCATCGCCGGCGTGACGCATTACCTCATCGGCTTCGGACCGCTGTCGGGTGTGAGCTACACAGGCGCGGACCTCTACTATTGCGGCATTGTCGGCCTGGTAGTAACGGGCCTGATCATCTGGATCACCGAGTACTATACCGGCACCAACTTCCGGCCGGTCCACTCGATCGCGCTGGCTTCCGTCACCGGCCATGGCACCAACGTCATTCAAGGGCTCGCCATATCGCTGGAAGCGCCCGCACTGCCGGCACTCGTCATCATCGCCGGCATCCTCGTCAGCTATAGCCTCGCAGGATTGTTCGGCATCGCCATTGCTGTGACGACGATGCTGGCGCTCGCCGGCATCGTGGTTGCGCTCGATGCGTTTGGCCCGGTGACGGACAATGCCGGCGGCATCGCCGAAATGGCCGGTTTGCCGAAGGAAGTGCGCAAATCGACCGATGCGCTCGACGCGGTCGGCAATACCACGAAGGCGGTGACCAAGGGCTATGCCATCGGTTCGGCTGGCCTCGGCGCGCTCGTGCTGTTTGCCGCTTACAACCAGGACCTCAAGTTCTTCGTGGCGGGCGCCGATCACCATCCGTATTTCCAGGGCGTCGCGCCGGACTTCTCGCTCGCCAATCCCTACGTCGTCGCCGGTCTGCTGTTCGGCGGCATGCTGCCATACCTGTTCGCTGCGATGGGCATGACCGCGGTCGGCCGGGCCGCTTCTTCGATCGTCGAGGAAGTGCGGCGGCAGTTCCGCGAGAAGCCGGGCATCATGCAGGGCAGGGACAAGCCCGATTACGGCCGCGCCGTCGACATGCTCACGCGTGCTGCGATCAAGGAAATGATCGTACCGTCGCTGTTGCCGGTGCTTTCGCCGATCGTTGGTTATTTCGTCATCTACTTCGTTGCCGGCGGCGGCGCGCAAGGCAAGTCGGCGGCTTTCTCGGCGCTGGGCGCGATGTTGCTGGGCGTCATCGTCACCGGGCTGTTTGTCGCCATCTCGATGACATCGGGCGGCGGCGCCTGGGACAACGCCAAAAAGTACATCGAGGACGGACACTATGGCGGCAAGGGCTCTGACGCCCACAAGGCCGCAGTGACCGGCGATACCGTCGGCGATCCCTACAAGGATACGGCCGGCCCGGCGGTCAACCCGATGATCAAGATCACCAACATCGTCGCGCTTCTCCTGCTCGCGGTGCTGGCACACTAAGACGCAGCGCCGTTCACAAGACTGTTGACCCGCACGTTGATCAGTCCCGTCGGCGCAAGCGCCGGCGGGAACGCCTCGCAGGGGAACAGGGCAGGGCAACTCCACGAAGCAAGCCGGTTTTCGTCAGCCGATCAGTCGGCTCATAACGAAACCTGACGTCAGAACGGCAATCCGAGGCGGCCGTTTTCGATCGTCGACATGAGTTGCTTGAGGAGGTTGTAGTCGGAGCCGGCCGTCGGCGTGGTGCGGCTGATGAAATCGAAGATTTTGCCGTCCTTCAGGCCGTACGAGGCAACCCGTTCGACGCGGCGGTTGCTGTCGAAATAGATCGCAATCACGCGCTGATCGGTGATCCTCGTTGGCAGGAACGAGGCCGCGCGTGTTGCGGTTTGCGATATGTAATAGAACGCTTCGCCGGAAACTGTCGCGACGGTGGAGGGAGTGCCGAGAACGATCAGCACTTGCTCCTGGGATGCGCCGAGCCGAATTTGCTCAAGCGCGCCATCGGGCAGCACGTAGCCACGCTGGAAGGTCTCGCCGAGGAAACAGCCACCAAGCGGCAGCGCCAGCGCGAAAACGAGCGCGAAGGCTGCCACGCCACGACGCCTGATTTGCATCTGCCCCCGCCCGCCCCGCATTATCGGCATTCCATCTTGTATCCGACCGGCGCCTGCCGTACCTCCGAAACGTCCGATTGGCAATTTCCCAGTTTTCGGCGGAAGAGGCATCGAGCTTTAAGTAAGTGAGCTATCCTTATGATTTTGGCTGCATTTCGACGCGCGCGCAATAACCATAATATCCAGTCGCTCTATGGCGCCATCGTGGCGCAAGCGCGCTTGCCTGCTTTTTACACGCTTTACGGCGTCGAAGATACCGTAGAGGGGCGGTTTGAACTGATCGTGCTGCATCTGGTGCTGCTGCTCCGCCGGCTGGCCCGGCGGGAGGGCGCGAATGCGAGCGCGCAACATCCGTTCGATCCGGCGCTCGGCCAGCCGCTTTTCGATGCGTTCTGCCGCGACCTCGATGACAACCTGCGCGAGATGGGTGTCGGCGATCTTGCGGTACCGCGCAGGATGCGGCGCTTTGGCGAGGCGTTCTACGGCCGGCAAGCCGCCTACGACGCTGGTCTTGCGGCGGCCGACGAAGGCGAACTTGAGAAGGCCCTGGCGCGCAATATCTTCGGGTTGACCGATGTCGACGAGAAGGCGGTGCGGCTTGCCCGATATGCCCGTGCCGCGGCAACGCATTTGGATGCCGCATCGGAAGGCAGGCTGTTAGCCGGTCAGGCTCTCTTCCCCGGCCCGGAGGCCTTTGCGCATGGCTGAGCGGCACAAGAATATCCCGGCACCCTGGGTGGTTCCGGTGACGGCGGACGATATACCCGAGGAAGGCGGTCAACGCTTCGACCTTGTTGCCGACGCGCAAACACGCGCCGCAGTGGCGCGGATCGCCGGGCTGCGCGACTTACCGCGTCTGGAAGCGAACTTCGAGGTGACGCATTATGGCGCTGGCGGTTTGCGCGTTGCCGGCCGGGTATCGGCGACGGTCGGACAGGCGTGCGTCGTCACGCTCGAACCTCTCACCAACGAAATCGACGAGGAGATCGCTGTGGCGTTTGCGCCGCAAGTTGCGGCCGCGCGGCAAGCGGGAGAAAGCGGACCGGCCAAGGAAACCGCGGACGAGACCGAGCCGCTCATCGACGGAACGATCGATCTGGGCGTGCTGGCCACCGAGTTTCTCATCCTTGGGCTCGACCCGTATCCGCGCAAGCCGGAGGCCGTGTTCCAGCCGCCGCAAGACGCGACTGCGGAGGAGGGTCCCTTCGCGGCGCTTGCAGCGCTCAAGAAGGACCGCCAAGAGGGGCCGCAATGACGGCTAAACGCAGTTGTTTCCGGGCGGCGAACCGCTATTCTCCTGCCGCGCTCGCCTCTACCTTGTTCGGACTTGGAGCATGATTCCGAAAAACGGCAGCCGGCCTTCGGAACGCATCATGCACAGCCAGGAAATTCGGGCCCAACATCCGATCTCTCGCAATTGGTTCAAGGTTCAGGGGCCGCAATAGTTCATGTCGCAAACGGTCCGCATTGCTCTGGACGCGATGGGAGGAGATCACGGCCCCGCCGTGGTCGTCGCCGGCGCCGAGCTTGCTTTGGCGCGTCATCCGGAAAGCGAATTCCTGTTTTTCGGGAATGACGCGCTGGTCGCACCGCTCATAGCCGAGCACCGGGCGCTGCAATCGGCCTCGCGAATCGTGCATGCCGAACTCGCGGTGCGGATGGAAGACAAGCCGAGCCAGGCGCTGCGATACGGCCGCCGTAAGTCCTCCATGTGGCTTGCGATCGACGCGGTGAAGAAGAAGGAAGCCGATGTCGTTGTATCCGCCGGCAATACCGGCGCACTGATGGCGATGTCGAAATTCGATCTCAAAATGCTGGCGGGAATTGATCGGCCGGCCATCGCGGCGTTGTGGCCGACCTTGCGGGGGGAATTGGTCGTGCTCGACGTGGGCGCCTCGATCGGCGCGGACGCTGCGCATCTCGTCGATCTTGCCGTCATGGGCGCGGCAACGGCGCGCATATTGCTGGGACACGAACGCCCGACAGTGGGCCTTCTCAATATCGGCGTGGAGGAGGTAAAGGGTCTCGAGCAGGTCCGCGAAGCCGGGCGCATCCTGCGCGAGAAGCAAATGCCGGAGCTTGACTATGTGGGCTTCGTCGAAGGCGACGACATCGGTCAGGGCAGGGTCGACGTCGTTGTGACCGAAGGCTTCGCCGGCAACATCGCGCTCAAGACCGCCGAAGGCACGGCCCGCCAGATCGGCCAATATCTGAGGGAAGCGATGAACAGTTCGGTCGGCACGCGCATCGGATACCTGTTTGCGCGTTCGGGCTTTCAGCAATTGCGCGAGCGTCTCGATCCGCGGCGGTCGAATGGCGGCATCTTCCTCGGACTGAATGGCATTGTCATTAAAAGTCACGGCGGGGCTGACGCCGAGGGTTTCGCCGCCGCTATCGACCTTGGCTACGGCGTGGTGCGCGATGATCTTCTGGCGAAGATCACGGCGGCGCTCGGACGACCGGGCCTCGACCGGCAACCGGCGCTGAGCGGAGCCGCGCTGTGATGGTCCGTCGCTCCGTTGTCCTCGGTTGCGGCAGCTACCTCCCCAACCAAGTCCTCACCAACGCCGACCTGGCGCGCAAGGTCGACACCTCCGACGAATGGATCGTGCAGCGCACCGGCATCCATGAGCGTCGCATCGCCGCGCCGGGTGAAGTGACCTCGCAGATGGCTACGCACGCCGCGCGCGCGGCGCTGGCGCACGCGCGCCTTGACGCGCAAGCGATCGATCTCATCGTGCTCGCGACATCCACTCCGGATAATACCTTTCCCGCCAGTGCGGTTGCGGTACAGGCCGCGCTGGGGATCACCCATGGCGCGGCGTTCGATCTGCAAGCTGTGTGCTCCGGGTTCGTGTACGCGCTGGCGACGGCCGACGCGCTCCTGAAATCCGGAGCCTTCTCCCGCGCGCTGGTGATCGGGGCAGAGACCTTCTCGCGGCTGCTCGACTGGACCGACCGCACCACCTGCGTTCTGTTCGGCGACGGCGCCGGCGCGGTCGTGCTTGAAGCCCAGGAACTGCCGGGAGCGCCCGGCGATCGTGGCGTTCTGACTGTGAAGCTGCGGTCCGACGGCCGGCACAAGTCGAAGCTCTATGTGGATGGCGGACCGTCGTCGACCGGCACCGTCGGTCACTTGCGCATGGAAGGCCGCGAGGTATTTCGCCATGCTGTGGCGATGATCACCGACGTCGTCGAGGACGCATTCAAGGCTACCGGCTACACAGTCGCCGATATCGATTGGTTCGTTCCGCATCAGGCCAACAAACGGATCATCGACGGGTCGGCGCACAAGCTTGGGATACCAGCGTCTAAGGTCGTCACGACGGTCGATAGGCACGGCAATACGTCTGCGGCATCGATTCCGCTGGCTTTGGCGGACGCCGTCGCCGACCGGCGCATCAAGCGCGGCGATCTTTTGCTTTTGGAGGCGATGGGCGGCGGATTTACTTGGGCGGCGGCGCTGCTGCGTTGGTGACGGAAGTCGGCGGAGGGGCGTTGACCGTTCGGTAAGAAGTCAATATCCTTGATAATTCAGTACGATACGATGATCGATGGGCATCGGTCACCGAAAGCGGGGCTGGCGATGACGAGGAAGACGATCACGCGCGCGGATTTGTGCGAGGCGGTCTACCAGAAAGTCGGTCTTTCACGTACTGAATTGGCGACGCTCGTCGAGCTGGTCCTCAAAGAAATCACCGATTGTCTGGAGCGCGGGGAAACGGTGAAGTTGTCATCATTCGGTTCTTTCGTCGTCCGCAAAAAAGGCCAGCGCATCGGCAGAAATCCAAAGACCGGCAAGGAAGTACCGATCTCGCCGCGGCGTGTGATGGTGTTCAAGCCTTCCGCGATCCTCAAGCAGCGGATCAATTCCGATCCCGACGGCACCGAGCTAAACGGCAACTAATCAGCAGCGGGGAGTGGAGCCTTGGAAAAGGCGCCGGACGCGTTCCGCACCATCAGCGAAGTCGCCGAGGAGATCAACGTACCTCAGCACGTGCTGCGTTTTTGGGAGAGCCGGTTTACGCAGATCAAGCCGCTCAAGCGCGGCGGGGGGCGACGGTACTACCGACCCGACGACGTTGATCTGCTGCGCGGTGTGCGCCACTTGCTCTACGGCGAGGGTTACACCATCCGCGGCGTGCAGCGCATCCTGCGCGAAGAAGGACTGTCTTTCGTTCAAGGCGTCTGGCGCGCCGGCGCCGAGCCGCCGCCGCCCAAGATCGATGAAGACCAGACCGACGAAGATCGCGAAGACGCCGCCGACGATCAAGCATCGCCGCGCGCGGGCCAAGAGCCGTCGTTCTTGGGTTTGGCACCGCGCATCGATCAGCCGTCAGGCGACGAAGCGCCGGTGCGGCGCGAACCGACACTGGTGCCGCCGGCGGCAACCGAGCCCGCGCGTGCGCGGCTCGGTGCTGACAGTGAGGACCGGCGCAAACTTCAGACTGTGCTGAACGATCTTATCGCCTGCCGAAGCCTGATCGACGCCGCGATCTCCGACGGCAATCTCGACGATTCCGCCTGACCGCCGCCGCGACTGAGCGCAGCCGTCGGCTCGCCACACCCGGTCGATCAGATATGGTTTCCGGAGACCATGCCCGGCTTCTGGCGGCGGACGACGCGTTGCGTCTGTACCCGCACGCAGCCGCTACTGCCGCACACGTTGGCGACCTGTTGAACGACCGCCGCGCTTGCGGCGACGCCCAACGCTGACGGCGACCCGAACGGCGCTGCCTCGGCGTGACGGCCAGAAACTCCGCTCGACAACACGAAGGCGACAGCGAATGCGGTGAAAAGGATTCCGCGCATGTTTGTCCTCATAGAGATTGCAGGCGAGCGAGCCGGACCGGCACGCCGAATCAAATTGCTTACGGCGCATCATACCGGAGTGATGCCCGTATTGCGCAATTTGGCGCGATGCGGTCCGACAATCGCCCGGACCGCTGGTGATGCGATCAAGTTCTATTCGGGTACGACCTCGGGGGCATCCCTGGGAAACCGGGCGATGACGGCCGGATCCAGGTTGAACGTCGCCGCGACCATCTCGGGCGGCGTGTGCGTGAGCCAGTTGGACAGCGACACTTCCTCGTATCGGTCGGCCTTGAAAACGGCCACGAATACGAGGTCGGTCGAGCCGGTATTCTCGACATAGTGACCAAGGCTCTTCTTCACGTAGCCGATATCTCCGGGATGGAAATCGGCGGTCATCGCGGCCGGACCGGTGTCGAAAACCGTCATCCGCCCGGTGCCTTTCAAATAATACTGCCACTCGTCCGCATTCGGATGCCAGTGCATCTCCCGCAATCCGCCGGGCTTTACCGTCACCAATGCGGAGGCAACGGTCTTGGCGACATGGAAGTTGGTGCTGTCGGCAAGCTGGGTGCGTCCGCTCTTGGTCACCTTGTGTGGCGTCGAAGCGGCCAGGGAGAACACGAACGGAAACTCCGGTTCGCCGGCCTTCGACGCTACCGACGCCTGCGCCTCAGCGAGCGGGCCCGGCACCTTGCCCTGAAAGATCCACTTGTTATGCAGCGGAATGTTCCGGAACGCCTCGACCGGCACGCCGAAATTCTTTGCCAGGATGTCGGGAGGGGTATGCGCCAGCCAATCCGTAGGCAACAGCGTATTGAATTCCGAGGACGCGCCGTTGTCGAAGGCCAGGACGAATTCGCAGCCGTCGGGGCCCAGCCCCTGCAGCGAGTGCGGCAGACCGGCCGGGAAGTACCAGAGATCGCCTTCCGTCACGTCCCGAACCGCCGCACGACCCTGCGCGTCGAGGATTGTGATGCGGCAATTGCCGTACGTCACGATCGACCACTCGGCTTGCTGATGCCAATGCAGCTCGCGGATTCCGCCCGCGGAAAGCCGCATATTCACGCCGGCAATCTCTGTGGATATCGCGAAATCCGACTGCGTCACCTGCCGCGCCCAGCCGCCGTCCTGAATGCGCTTCGACGCGAGATTGAACGAGGCCCAGAACTGCGGCATGCCGCCGACGTCGGTGGCCGGCGGATTGAGAAACGACGGCATGTTGTTTGCGAGCGCAGGATCCTGCGGCCCGGGGTCCACCAGCGCGTTGGGATTTGTGACATTGATGGCGCCTTGCGGTGGTTCGTCTGGATTCCCGAACGTCGCGGCCTGCGCCAGGGTTGCAGCCGCCGCCGTAGCCGCGCCACCGGCCGCTGCGGTCGTCAGAACATTACGGCGTGATATGTCTTTCATGATTTCCTCTGCCAGATGCCTCGGCCCGGAATCGCACCGAGGTGCTTTCGTTGGTAACCGTCGCTCAATCCAAGCTGGCCTTACCATTGTTCGGCGCGGCCGGTCAGAGCCCAAACCCTAAATCATCGGAATGTGTGAAAATTAAACGGTGAGGAATGTTCGTGTTCTTATTAAGTGGTCGGAGCGCCGAAATGCGAACTCGGCACTTCGGCGCCCGACCTGACGGGTTAGCCTACAGCACTATTTGCCAGGCGGCTTGTATGCGCCACGCAGCTTCGCCGCCGTGTGCCGAACGTGGGTCACTTCCTCCTGCGTCAGGAGACGCGTGAGCTTTACGTGGTGGAGGGCGCCAGACGCCACCACAACGCCAGAAATCGCCGCCGCAGCCGCGGGGTCAGTTACGTCGAAGATCGCCAGCACGCCGGGCCCATCGGCAGGCGTGCTGTACATCGAGATCAATTTGCCGCCGGCAGCTTCGATCAGCGTTTTGGCTGCCTCGTAGCGATTGGCGTTGGGGTTTTCCATAATGTTATTGAGAGCTTGTGGTGTGTATTGCCCGGTGAAGCAGAAATGCATGGCCATTTACCTCCCGTTGCATTTAGTACCAACGCAATCAGGCTACACCCCATTGGCCGTCGCGTCACCGGCCTCCACAAGCGGTTCTGACGATCGAAAAAATTGAGCGCGCGATTTCGAACGAATGCGTTTCGAAACGAGACTCCGACAACCAACAGAAAGCTTCGATGAAATGAGCTCGCAGGCGACGCAGCCGCTGAATGGACGGCGGATTGCGTGGCAGCTTCCGGCAGTTTTGGCGATGCTGATGCACCGCGTGGTATTGCCTTAGTCGGATCTTTTGATTTCGCGCGTCGGGTTGCCGAACTCATCGACATACCAGGATCCACTATCGGTCCTGGCCGCCATTTCCCTCGGCGCCCCGCATTCCTCGGCGAGCGACACGTTGCATGTGCCGCACTCGAAGGTGCACAGGTCGGGCAATCCGTTAAATCTGACCGTCTTTCTGATCAGCCGCATCGGCTGGGCACAGCTCGGGCACCGGGGCGGTTTTGTCGCGGGCTTGTTGGCGCGTTCGGGACACATGGCAAAGGACTCGGTTGGCAAGGACTTGGTTGGCAAGGCTCGGTTCAGTGAGAGGCAAGCGCGGCATCGACGGCTCGCGGCGGCGAGCGGTCCTGCGCGTGGCGGCTGAATAAGCGCCGTAGTCTTTCCGCGATGTGGCCGCAGGATTAATTTTTGCCAATGTCGTCTGTGCCGCCGGCGCCTTCACCACTTCCGCGCGGCCGATGCCTGGCTCAACAGACTCAGCCGCGTCGAGAGGCGCATCCAGGGACAACTCGGTCATTTCGTAGGCGCGGCGGAAGTCGTCCATGTGCTTATGCATCCAAATGCGTGCGCCTTCGGCGTCGTGCTTGGTCAGGCAATCGAAAATGCCGAGGCTGCCGAGCCGGATTGGCGCGACGGGCGTTCACGCATCTGCCGTTATTTCGTCTCGACCGAATTGCCGAAAGCGCGGCAACAATTGGCCCTGGTGAAGTCTCTCGACAGTCAGGCGTGCGATTTTGCCGACACTTACTTTTGAACGTTGCGCTTCGGCCACTTGGTGTAGAGCGGAAGGGCGGGTTAAAATCTCCTCCTTGTTGAGAGGCCATGCCATGGCAGACGCCCTCGTCACAGACCTCGAGATTGCGGTCCTTTGCGATTTACTGGCGGGACCCAACGCCAGTCTGAAGGCGCACAAAAGGAGCGTTCTTGATCAGCTTCTGGCAAAGGGGCTCGTCGAGCCTGCCTCCCAAGAAGAGTCGCCTGCAAGATTCCGCCTGACAGGCAAGGCTCAACACCTTCTCGCGGAACGCGGCGTCGGACTAAGCGGCGGCTGAGCGCGGCGCGAGATGGCGGGCGTGCTGGCTCGGCGCAATGCAGAGCCCAAACGACCTGACAATTGCTAATGCAACCGGTCTGCTACACCGGACACGGTTGCTCTGACAATTTGCCGAACGTCAAAGCGGCAATTTCACGAGATACAGCGCCCAAAGATATGCGCACGTGCTGGTTCGGCAGCGCGGCTGAATGCCGATTCGCACCCGACCGGCGGGCGTGACAAGGTCGATACGGTCGGCGAACTCGGAGTGCGCTTAAGTGCCAGCGGCAAACGGTCGCCCTTATTGGCGTGATTAACCGAAATGGCATTCAACGGCTGTGCGCTCAGGGCAGCGCCGGCGCCAGTCACTGCAACAGTAAAGCCGCCAAAAGCGAGGCAACCAACCACTCCAATTGCAGCGATGATCTTGGCCGTGCGACCTGACAAAAAGCCTGAAGCGAAAGCGCTGGTGGTGTTCATTTCCGACTCCCCTTATTTGGGAGGTTAGGATGGCCAGCTCGCCCAGCTCCATTGCACGATGGTTAGTGATTGTTGGCGAAAAGGAACGGCTACCCTATACGCAAGTATAGGAAACGGCGGCTTGCCACGCTGAAATCTGGCCTCGGTGTCCCGAAATCGTGGCGAAAGTCATGGAAGCGGAAGCCGAGCGTGCCCGACGCCTTTCGCGGACTCACGCCAGCCTGGGTTCTCGTTGGCTTGATGATATGGGCGTTCTGCGCCCTCAGTGCCTTGCCGCGTCCTTCGAGGTATGCGCTTACAAAGCTATAATCAAAACGATAATAACAGCCGCGCAAGTGCGGCTGTTATTCCCTTCGTTTGAGCAGGATTTAAGCAAATAGCTGGTAGAGCAGTTCCATTGGCCGCCGGCTCGACGCAGCTTAGTAAGGCGCCACGCCTTCCCAAATAGTCCCGGCGTAGGGGTCTCGCTGTTCGACTCTTCCATTGGGAGCCACTGCCGCCCAATACGCGTTATTATAATAGGAGTTGGAAACAGGTGCTTGATGGAGAACGGACGCCTGCACCGGACGCCTGTTTGTCTGCGCTGAAGCAACTCCAGCCGACGCAAACACCATCGCCGCAACCAATGCGGCAGTTATCTTACCGGTCATATGAACCTCCATTTGTCGCTCGTAAAAACCAATCGTCCCGCTAGGGACTAGACCAGCTGAAGCACTATGCTTCGCCGTCCGTTTGGATTTGTGAGCACCAGGCCCTTTCGACTATTGGGCAAAACATAAAAGGCGTGTTCAGGCTAATGAACAATCAGCTCGGACCGATGTGTCTCTGCGGGGAGGGCGTTATTTTGGGAATTCTTGCTATTTTGTGACACGCGTCTGCGCTTTTGACAGGAGTGGTAAGCGAAAAACGCGCGCCCAAGCGGAACCCAGTCTCTTGCGAGAGAAATCGAGAGGGCCAATTAAGTGCAAACAAAGACCCCGTTCTGCGAGCACGGCAAATCTCTCACTTACGAATGGAGCTGCGACCGCCCGTAATTTCTTAAAATCGCAAAAGTATTCGATGCGGCGATCGCGGCTTCGCCAACCTTGTCGACCATTAGGAGCCAAATGCGAGGAAACCATTTTACCGAGCTAAACGGCTTTGCAGCTGTTGCCGACCAAGCGAGCTTCACCAAAGCAGCCCGGCTCCTCGGCGTTTCGACAGCGACATTAAGTCAGATGATACGGGCGCTCGAAGATCGGCTTGGAGTTCGGCTGTTGAACCGCACAACGCGGAGTGTATCTCCAACTGATGCCGGTGAGCGCCTGTTGGCTCAATTGCGGCCGTTGCTTAATGGGTTCGACGCCGCGATTGAATCAGTTAATGCGTTTCGCGAAAGACCGGCAGGCCATTTGCGTCTCGTGATGCCCCCGCCTGTCGCAAAATTTGTGCTTGCACCGGTCATCGCTCGGTTCCTGGATCGATATCCTGAGATTGTTATTGAAACTACAGTCGATTCTGGTCTGACTGATATTGTGGCCGGTCGCTACGATGCCGGGTTTCGGCGCGGAAATCTGGTCGCGCGCGACATGGTCGCAATGCGCGTCACGAACGATATGCGTTATCGCGTGGTCGCCTCCCCGGAATATCTGGCACGCCGAGGTCGGCCTGAGACTCCTGAAGATTTGCATGCTCACAATTGTATTCGATACCGCCTACCAGGTGGGGCGCTCATCCCTTGGTGGTTTGTTGTTCAGGGTAAGATGATTGAATTTGATGTCGAGGGTTCTTTCGTCGTCTTAAACGATCCCGAACTTGTAATCAGCGCCGCGCTCGAAGGCGTCGGCGTTGCGTATCTCTACGAAGAATATGTGGCTTCGCTGGTCGCAGACGGGCGTCTCGTAAGCTTGCTGGAGAACTCTGCATTGCCGACCACCGACGGCTTCTTTTTATTCTATCCAAGCCGCCGGCATAACTCGGCGGCGCTGCGCGCGCTCATTGAATTTCTGCGGACCGAGCTGCGGAAGCAGAAGCCTCCGGTCCATTTTGCCGCCCAGACTCCGGCGCACGCTAGCGTTGAAGCCGTTTGATAACGTTTATCCGACAACGCCTGATTCAATGAACTCCGGCAGGACCGTCGAGCTACGTCGGTCCCGCACGGCTTCCCATCGTGGTTTTTCCGGAAAGCAGCCTTTGCGGAAGGTACGGGTTTTTTGGTCGAGTTGTTAGCGAGCGCGTGTCGTCAAGGCGTTCCAGGCCGCGAGAGAGCCCATATAGTCTCTCCAGTGCGCGATTTTGCGATTTTCAATCTTGATGACCGAGCAAAATCGATTGTTGTATTGCACGCCTGTCGCAAGCGCAGTCCCCTGGACGTCATATTCAATGACGACAGAGGTGGTCCCAGTTCCTGAGACAGCGGGCTAAGGTGGATTTGCCGATGCAGAGGATGAGCCACCATGAAGACTCGGAGACGGTTTTCGGCTGAGTTCAAAGCCAAGGTTACGCTTGAGGCGATCAAGGGCCACGAGACGGTTGCAGAGCTGGCGACTAGGCACGAGCTGCATCCGACGCAGATTGCAGCGTGGAAGCGCGAGGCGGTGGAGAAGCTGGCCCAGGTGTTCGGCGATAAGGGCACCGAGCGCGAGAAGAGCCGGGACAGCGAGATCACCAAGCTTCACGCCAAGATCGGCCAACTTGTTGTGGAGCGGGATTTTTTGTCGAAAGCCTTCGATCGCTGAGCCTGGATCGGAGGAAGATGATGATCGATCCCGGTCATCGACGGCTCTCGATCGTACGCCAGTGTGAGCTGGCGTCGATCAGCCGCTCGTCATTCTACCGTGAGCCGACAGCGGAGAACGAAGAGACGCTGCGGCTGATGCGTCTCATCGACGAGCAGTTCCTCGAGACGCCGTGGTACGGCTCACGGCAGATGGCGCGGCATTTGCGTCGCAATGGCTGGTGCGTTGGGCGCCATCGTGTCCGTCGGCTGATGCTGAAGATGGGTTTGGCGCCGATCTACCAGCGGCCAAAGACCAGCGAACCACACCCCCAGCACCGGATATGGCCATATCTGCTTCGCCATCTGACCATCGATCGGCCGAACCAGGTCTGGTGCGCGGACGTGACTTACATTGCGATGCGCAGAGGCTTCCTGTACCTCGTCGCGATCATGGACTGGTTCAGCCGAAAGGTTCTGAGCTGGAGACTATCGAACACGATGGATGCTGACTTCTGCGTCACAGCACTGGAGGAGGCGATTGCCCGCTTCGGCAAGCCCGAGATCTTCAACACGGATCAAGGCTCGCAGTTCACCAGCTTTGCCTTCACCAACACTTTGAGGGAGGCCGACATCCGCATCTCGATGGATGGTCGCGGCCGCTGGATGGACAACGTCTTCATCGAGCGGCTGTGGCGATCGCTCAAATACGAATGCGTCTTCCTCAATGCCTTCGGGACCGGCAGCGAGGCAAGAACCGGGATCGGATGTTGGATCGGCTACTACAACGCCGATCGACCCCACTCGGTCTTCGGCGGCAGGACGCCCGATGAGGTCTATGCTACGCAGGCAAACGAGGAGAAATTGGCGGCGTAATCGAACCCAGATTCCACCTTAGCCAAGCCGCCATTCTGTTCCGGAAAACGGGACCACCTCTTCGCTGGCGTGTCGCTTCTTTCTGGAGCGTTCTTCAAATCCTCTGCAAGCGCCGCATCGAAAAGGAATGTTGCGGTCTCGTAGTCGTGCGAAACAAAGGCGGCAAACCCCATAAGGTAAAATGGCGTACCTTTATGCGCAGCCAGATACTCATTTGGTGCGAGAGCTTTTACTCCACGTAGCAGGCGGATGCCTTCGTTGACGACGCGAGAGTACTGACCGGTATCGATTTGTTCTCGGTAGGGATGTATTCATCGAAAAAAGAGGGCATGGGCTTTCGTCCTTTTGATTGACCGTCCATTAGATCAGCGTTGACACCGTATAATTCGGACAAACGTCGTAAGCCGATATTCGTGACCGACGCGAAAACGCGCCAGAATGCGTCGAATAGGGAACGTAGGAAATGGGTCACTGCCTTTCACCCAACCGCCACCTGACGACGCCGTCACTTCCTGTTAGCTTGTCTCTCGGTGCAAAACTCAGGGACGCCAACGGCGCTTCGCAATGGACGGTGACAAACACAACGTAGATTTCCTGCTGATGGGAACGTCCCATGGCCTCTTTTTCAATCCGCATCGACCGGAGGGTTTACAGTTTGCTGCCGGACCCCCAAGGCCGCTGAATGTGAGTGTCAGACCTGAGAAACCGGATGATGACGGTGGGGGCTTCAGTCACGGCCTCAACTGTCGCGCTCTGACGAACAGGTCAATCGCGTGGAACAACTGGAAGTTTGTCGAGCAGATAATCAATCGTAGATACGAGGTAACTGCAGACATTTCTGTTAAGCTCCCGTGGATAGTGCGGGGCGAGGTCAAGATTGACGAAACCGGCTACATTGTCGATGGCTTTCCTGTGCCGTTTGAACTCTACCCCCCTACTGTACAGACCCTATGCGACGATGTTTTTCGGGAGCTTAGTGACGGATTAGTGCGGTTCCTGAAGCTGCTAAGGTGGCAACAAGAAATCGACGCTCCGCACAATGTGTTCGACTTTGAGCCGTCGCTGTATTGGCGTATCGCGCCGGGTTCATACTCGCATGTCGGACTTAAGCGGCAGGGTGGCAACGTAACCCGAAGTCCCGCCGGCATTACCTGGAGTGAAGAAGATCAGCGCGAGTTCACCGAGCTTTGGGCTCAACCGACGGCAGAAGAACCACTCGCTCATGAACTTTTGAGGGAGGCAAAGGTTGCGCTACATGCATCGCCCCGTAGCGCGCTTCTCCTTACAGCCACCGCTCTTGAAACTGGGGTCAAGACACACGTGGCTAAGCTGGTGCCAGACGCGGGTTGGTTGTTGTCCGAAATGCCCTCGCCGCCAATACACTTGATGCTCAGGCGCTTTCTTCCGATACTCCACGAGAAGCGCGGCGCTGGTCTGCCCGATTGGGCAAAGCTAAAGCCGCTGTTCAATGACGCGCAGAAACTAGCGGAACTTCGGAACGATCTAACACACACGGGAGAAATGCCAGCGACTGCGCTCGCGGAACTGCCTGACCTTATCAACAGCGTTTCTGATTTTCTGTATTTGTTAGACGTTCTTGATGGACATGATTGGGCGAAAGAGTGTGTTGGCCTCCACAGTATAGGTAACAAAACGCGAGAGCTACTGGGTTGGCCCGCACCGAGGCGAAAGCGTACGTTTGCGCGGATCAGCGTCGGGTAAATGACCTCCGCAACAATGCTTCAAAGACGCGTTAAGACCTCTCAAGCACATTTCGCACGGAAGACGCATACCACTGCCCGCCACGGGGCGTGGTGATCCCCCGCGCGTTCAAAGCGGCCGCAATCTGATGCAGCAAGGTTGCGCCAGCCCGCCGTATCTCACGGATCACGGGGAGCACATTGGATGCGTGTTGATCGGCAAGGGCCTTGATTGTCGCCACGGCGCTCTTGCGAGCTTTCGCTTCGGGCCACCCAAGGCATGTCGCTTGACGTTCGGCGAAGTATGTTGGTCGGAGCGCCGAGATTTGAACTCGGGACCCCCAGTCCCCCAGACTGGTGCGCTAACCGGGCTGCGCTACGCTCCGAAAATCTCGCCGAAGGGAGATTTGGGCACTGTATATTTCACTTTTCGCTCCGGCAAAAGGGCAAAGCATCGGCTAGCCAGTGCTGACGCGGATCGCCGTCGGGAGGGGGATTTGTTGCGCACGCGTGCCGGGAAGCCGCGACATTCGTGTCTCCGGGCGAGCCGAGCGCCCTAGGCGGCGGTCTTCGCTGCGACTTCCAATTCCTTCTCCCGGGCCAGCTTCGTCCATTGCTGCGCCCTCCAAAGAAGGAATTCGCGGTCCGCGTCATCGTTGGTGCGAGCGGCATACCACTCGCATTGGCGGGCATGTTCCAGGCATTCTGCAACGGTAGGTGACATGACACGATCTCCAGCACGTCCGCCGGATGTGGTGCGTGAGCATTACCGCCGCGTGGCGGCGAACTTAATTTTCGGTAAGGCTGTGCAAACTTACTGCTGCGGCGTTTGTGACCGTCGCGTCATTGCGGATGGTGTCGAATAACAAGTATCCAATTTGCGCACGGTGAAACGCCGATCTAAAGCGGAACGGCATTTGTGTCGGGTGGGACTTGCTGCGCCGAGGTGCCGGTATCGGAGTTCGCCGGCACCTCGCTGGCTAAAAGCATAGCCCTTCAGAGATAAACGCCCTTCATCTGCGCCTCGGGATAGCGCGAGCCGGCTGCCGCACCGACCGGAATCGCATCCGATATTTGCACCAGATCTTCGTCTGTCAGCTCGACGAAAAGCGCGCCGATATTCTCCAGAAGTCTTTCTCGTTTTTTGGTGCCCGGGATCGGCACGATATCCTCGCCCTGCGCCAGCACCCACGCGAGCGCAAGCTGGCCGGGCGTGCATTTCTTTTTGCGCGATATCTCCTCGATCCGATGCACCAATGTCAGGTTGCTGGTGAGGTTTTCCGGAGCAAATCGCGGATGCCGGCGGCGTCCATCGTCCTCCGCCAGGCCTTCCTGACCCGCGACCGCTCCGGTCAGCAATCCGCGTCCGAGCGGGGCATAAGCGACGAAGCCGATTTTGAGTTGACGGGTCGTCCGCAGTGTTTCTTCCGCCTCGGCCCGGTACAGCAGAGAGTATTCGTTCTGCACGGCGGCGATGTCGTGCACGGCGTGCGCTCGGCGAATTGTCTCCGGACGGGCCTCGCTCAGTCCGAGAGCGCGGACCTTGCCCTGTTCGACCAGCCGCGACATGGCGCCCACGGTATCTTCAACCGGCACGGTCGGATCGATGCGGTGCTGGTAATAGAGGTCGATCGCGTCGACGCCCAACCGCTTGAGGCTCGCCTCGCACGAACTCATGACGAATTCCGGACGGCCGTCCGCGATCTTGCCGCCGCCACGCGCGCCCAGATTGCCGAACTTCGTCGCCAATACGACCTCGGCGCGGCGCCCCTTGATGGCCTTGCCGACGAGCTCCTCGTTGTGGCCGAAGCCGTACATGTCGGACGTGTCGAGAAGGGTGATGCCCCGATCCAATGCCTCGTGAATAAGCGCTATTCCGGCCTCGTCATCGCTCGCGCCATAGGCGCCCGAGAGCGACATGCAGCCCAGTCCGATCGCGGATGTCGCGATGCCGGATGAGCCGAGCGAACGTTTTGGGATGCTACTGGCTTTCGTCATTTCGCTTACTTTCGTGGTGTCTTACTTCGTGGTGTCTTAATGGAGCAGGACGGCGCTTCCGCCGATGGCGGGCAGAAATTCTAGGCCGCGATTTTGAGGACGACGCGGAAGCGCGCTTTGCCGCTCATCATGTGATCATAGGCGGCCTGGGCTTCTTCGAGCGGAAAAATCTCGTTCATCGAGGTAATGGCGTTGCTCTGACTGAACACAAGCGTGTCTTCGGAGTCGGTTGCCGTCCCCGAATACCAGCCTTGCACCGAAGCGCGCTTTGCGAGGAGGTCCAGCGAATTGACGGTGAGCGGGCCGACGGCGCCGATCACCATCATGGTTCCGTTGGCGCCGAGGCCGCCGGCGATTGCCTGCATTGCCGCCCCGCTGGTGACGGTAGCGATGATGGCCTTGGCGCCGCCCATGGCCTGCAGGGCCTGGGCCGGATCGCCCGCCTCGCTGTCGATATAGTCATGCGCCCCGAGCGAGCGCGCCAGGGTTTCCTTGTCGCGTCCCCGATTGACCGCCACGGTGTGGAATCCCTGCCGGGCGGCGAATTGTATGCCGAGGTGGCCGAGGCCGCCCACCCCGTGGATGGCCACCAGATCGCCGGGTTTCGCGCCGGAATTCCGAAGAGCGTTGAACGTCGTGATGCCAGCGCAGAGGAGCGGTGCGGATTCCACCGAGCCCAGCGCCGCCGGTACGTGCGCCAGGGCAGAAGCAAGCGCCAGCATGTGCGTGGCATAACCGCCGTCGCGCGACACGCCGGTAGCGCCGTGAATGTTTTCGCAGGCGAAGGCCTCGTTGCGCCGGCAATGGGCACAATAGCCGCAAGAGCCGCCAAACCACCCAACCCCAACCCGTGCGCCGACGTCCCAGCCTTCCACGTCCGCACCGAGAGCATCGATCACGCCGATGACCTCATGGCCGGGAATGCGCGGATAAGTGATACCCGGCATCAGGCCTTCCACGGTGACGGAGTTGCTGTGGCAGACGCCGCAGGCGTGAACGCGGATGCGGACCTCGTGCCTGCCGGGTTGGGGCAGGTCGCGCTCTTCCAACCGGAAGCGGCCGCCGCGTTCCGGAACGATCATTGCGCGCATCTTGGGCATGGGGGAATTCCTCGTGACTGGACCAATTATTTAGGTGTCGCGGTCGCAGGGGCCTATAGCGGCGGAGGAAAGATTCGGCGATACAGGCTACAATGGAGTCGGCCGCGCTCCCCGCGGACGATGTGACGGACGTGTGACCACCTTGCGTGCGACCACGTAGAGTGCGTTGCGTTCTTCTTCATCTGCCTTCCGCATAATCGGATTTTATCGTGAAGCGGATTTTTAGCGCGACCATCAATTCGCTGCGGGCGATCGGCTACGGTTTTCGCAACGAACCCGCGCTGCGCGAGGAGATGGTCCTCCTTGTGGCGGGACTGCTTTTGGGCGCTGTGATTGCGCCCGGCGTCGCGTGGTACGTCGCCATGATTGGTTCTTTGCTGGTGCTGCTGTCGATCGAGTTCCTCAATACCGCGATCGAGAAGCTTTCCGACCACGTGACCCCGGAGCACCATATACAAATCGGCCGGATCAAGGATTACGGCTCCGCCGGCGTGTTCTGCGGCATCTGCCTTACCGGGCTGGTCTGGCTTGCCGCGCTCGCGCTGCGTTGTGGGTGGCTGTGAAGGCGCGTCCTGTCGCTCGCTGATGCCCTTGGCGGAGCGACCCGAGCTTTGGAGCGCCGGCTTTAGCCGGATAGGGCCAATACGCTCCAAACCGGTAACGCGATCTTAAAGCGTGCGGCCTACCAGAATACCAACCCCCTTGTCCGCGGTTGCGTGTTCTTGGGTTGCCTGTTCCTAGGTTGGCGTTCTTGGCGTTTGGATTCCAGCATGGCGTACACATCGGCAAGTCCCGGACCGGCCGTCGGCGCAAGTAGCGTCAGCCTGGACCGGTTTCTCCGCAGACTGTTTCCCTCGACTTCAAAACTGACGTTCAATCCGCTGTTTCGCGCGGCGGTCAACGCGTTCGACGTGGTTCCGCGATTGATCTTTCCGGAGTTTCGGACGCTGCCGCCCAATCATCTGCGCATTCGCGTCGGGGTCGGCAACCGCATTGTCAACAATCAGACTCACTTCCTGGTTCACGCCCGCGATTTCTGGATGTTCGTGTTCAGCGAGGGCATTGCCAGCTATGCGGTCGGACATCCTGGATATCGGGGTGGGCTGCGGCCGTTGGGCGCATTGGCTGCGCGATTACAACTTCCGCGGCAGGCGTTTCGGCGGCACTTATGTCGGCATCGATATCGACGAGGAAGCCGTCGAATGGTGCAAGAAGCACTACGATCCGGAGCGCTTCAGCTTCTATCTGTCGAGCGACGCCAGCGTTTCATACAATCACACCGGCGGCACGCCTTTGGCCTATCGCATTCCGCTGCCGGATGCGTCGTTCGATCTGGTTTTTTCGAATTCGCTGCTCACCCATCTGCTCGAGCCCGAGCTTGAAAACTACTTGCGCGAGTTATTCCGCCTGCTGCGGGCGGGCGGCGCCATGATGCATTCGCATTTCAACATCGAGCATCCGCCGGCGACGTACGGCACGCGCCACACTTTCCGGCATCGGCTCGGTAACGCGCAGATCGAATCCGAGGCACAGCCGGAAGCGGCGGTCGCTTACCACACCGATTTCCTGTTCGGCGTTTGCCGGCGGATCGGGTTCAAGACTTGCGAAATCGTGCATATGCCGGGCGGTGCGCAGCATCAGCCGATCTTGCTCTGTCGCAAGTAGGTCCGGCCTAGGCCGGCATAGCGACTTCGGCACCGGCAATTTCGATCTCCTGCCGCTGCGCGCGGCGCAGATTGAGTGATGCCGCCGTCAGTCCCCAAATCACGCCGAGAATAAGAAAAAAGTGGCGCCAATGATCGGTGTCCACGATGAAGCCTTCGAAAGCTTCGCCGACAAAGGTCGCATAGGCGGCGACCAGGTAGTTCTGCCATGGCGATCGGATCAGGGCGGCTTTAAGACCGACCGCCAAAGTGACCACGACCATGGTCAAATAGGCCGCGCCGCCGAGCCAGCCATAGACCAGAAAGCCCTGCATGTAGACGTCGTGCTGCTGCGTCCCGTAGATGCGGTTGAACTCGAACGGGCCCATGCCGTTCGGGTGATCGAGAATGACGCCGAGCGCGATCTTTTGCTCCCAGAACCGTCCGCCGGGCCCGACGTCATAGGGCTGGATCGCCTTTGCCCGCTCGATGAACAGGTCGTGGACGGAGCTGATGGACAGCAACGCGACGAAAAGCAGCGCCATGGCGACGAGCGCGCCGACGGCAAACAGCATGATGCGCCCGCGGCCGCGCGGATCCGGCGCGATGAGGACGAGGAGAACGATGGCCGCCACGGCGGAAATGGCAAAATGCGCCCAGGCGCCGCGTGAGAAGCTCAAAAGGAGACCGCCGAGCAGGACCATCGCGACGACCAGCCCCGACAGACGAACCCGCTCGGTCATCATTCCGACCAACAGCAGAAACAGCGGAAAGATCAGGAACGGAGCGTAGACGTTCGGGTCCTTGAATGTGGCGCTGACGCGATCATTGGAGAGAAAAATGTCGGAGCCGGGAAGCAGATGGAAGAAGCCGATATAGCCGGCCGCGGTGGCAATGAGCGCTGCGATGATGTAGGCGCGGCGCAGGATCAGGAGGCGCACCAGATTTCCATCGCAGAACAGGCAGGCGAATATGATCGCGGCGAGCGCCAGATATACCGAAGTGGCGACGTATTGGATCGTCTGCTTCTGGTCGACCACGGGGATCAGCGCGAAAAAAGCCCCCACCAGCCAGAGCGTCAGCAGCAGGACGAGCGGCGCGATCTTGCGATCAAACGGAACGCGCGCGGCGACGCACATGGCCAGCAGCGCGACCATCAATAAATCGTGCGGCGAAGGCTCGATGAAAGCGATCGAGCTCGACAGCAGCGTTATGAACAGGACGATATTCAACAGCCGCTGCGGCAGGGTGGGAGCGGCGACGTAAAATTCGTCGCCGGCGAGCGCTGGGCTTGCCGCCGCGCTCAATACGCATTCTCCGCGCGGATGAGGGCGAAAGGCGTTGCAGCGAGAATGTAAAGGTCGAGCAGGATTGACCAGTTCTCGATGTAGTAGAGGTCGTGCTCGACACGCCGCTGGATTTTCTCCTGACTGTCGGTTTCACCGCGCCAGCCGTGGATCTGCGCCCAGCCGGTCAAGCCCGGCTTGACGCGGTGCCGGGCGAAATAGCCGTCCACCGCTTCATCGTAGAGGTGGTTTGCGGCCTTGGCATGCAAGGCATGCGGCCGCGGACCGACCAGCGACAGGTTGCCGGCGAACACAACGTTGAACAGCTGGGGCAATTCGTCGAGGCTCGTCTTGCGGATGAAGCGGCCCACCCGCGTGACCCGCCGATCGCCGCGGGTGACCTGCTTTTCGGCGTTCGGGTCGGCCTGATCGGCATACATCGAGCGGAATTTGTAGATATCGATCGGTTCGTTGTTGAAACCCAAGCGCTTCTGTTTGAACAGGATCGGGCCGGGGCTGTCGAGCTTGATGGCGATGGCGACGGCAAGCATGACGGGCAGCGCGACGATCAGCGCCAGCGTTCCGACGATTTTGTCGAACAGCCATTTCATCACCACGTCCCAGTCGGCGATCGGCTTGTCCAGGACGTCGAGTACGGGAACGTTGCCGACATAGGAATACGAACGCGGACGGAAGCGCAGTTTGTTGGTATGCGCGGAGAGCCGGATATCGACCGGTAGCACCCAGAGCTTCTTGAGCATTTGCAGGATGCGTTCTTCGGCCGAGATCGGCAGCGAGAAGATCACGAGATCGACGCGCGAGTGACGGGCGAAATCCACCAGGTCGTCGACGGTGCCGAGCTTTGGCACGCCGGCTGCGCTCGTGGGGCTGCGCTCGTCGTTACGGTCGTCGAACACGCCGATCAGCCGCACGTCGGAATCGCGCTGCGCGCCGAGCGAGCGGATCAACTTTTCGCCGTTGCTGTCGCAGCCGACGATCACGGTGCGGCGGTCGAGCCGGCCCTCGTGCGTCCAGCGGCGCACCATGAGAAACAGTCCGCGCCGGAAGGCGATCAGCGCGAACAGGCCGAGCACGTAAAACGCGCCGAGCCAGGCGCGGGAGAACTGGTCGCCGGCCTTGGCGAAAAACGAAACGCTGATGGCGATCAGGAACACCACGGACCACGCCGAAGCGAGCCGCATGTACTGCTTCTCGTGGCCGCGGAAGGCCTGGACCTGATAGATATCGGCGATCTGGAACGCCAGCATGGCGAGAAGCGCGATGCCAGCGATGGCGGCGAAGTAATACCAGGCGAAGCCGTAGTTCGGCACCACGTAGCAGACATAAACCGCAAAGCCGACGGCGGCGACGAGGCAGACTTCGATCACGCGCACGAGGCCGGCGAGCACGATCGGCGAAAAGGCGGGCTCTTGCGGGCTATTGGCCTGCGCCAGCGCGGAGGGCGAAAGCTCAGGCTGAGTTTCCGGCTCGGCGGGGGCGTGCGGCATGGCCGGCGCTGCCTCGCGGACCGCTTCAGCGGTGTCGAAAATCATGTTGGGTTCGGGCTTGGACATGGCGGCCGCACTTTCGCTGCCCGCAACGTGGGCGCGGGAAAGCCCGCCGCCAAAGTGAACGCCAAGATAGTAAATAAACTGCAAAAAAAGGCTTAAGCGAACTGCGCAAGTTTTCGTATGGCGATCGCCTCGCGATAGGCGGCGAGGCCGCCATCCACCATCGCGGCGAGCGAGAATTCCTGATGCACGCGCGATTTGACCGTTTGCGCAACACGTTTGATGTCGGCCGGCGCATCCAGCGCAGCGCCGATGGTCGCCACCAGCACGCCGACATCGTCGGCCGGGATCAGGCTTTCCGCCTCCGGTCCGAAGATTTCCGGGATGCCGCCGACGCGCGTGGAAATGACCGGCAGTCCGGCGGCGATCGCCTCCAGCACCACGTAGGGCAGCGATTCGGCGCGTGAAGGAATGACCAGCATGCGGCCCATGGCGAAGGCTTCGCGGGCCGGGCGATGCCCGGCGAAGCGCACCTGATCGGCGATGCCGAAATGCTCCGCCAGCGCCTTGAGTTCGGGGCCTTGCGGCCCTTCGCCGGCAATCGTGGCGGTGACGCGCCGGCCGCTGACCTTGAGGAGGGACAGCGCCTCGATGAGAACGTCGAAGGCTTTGACCGGGCGCAATTCACCGAGGCAAATGATGTCGGTCGCGTCGGGACGCGGCATGATCGGCGTAAATTCCGCTTCGCCGATGCCGTTATGCACCACCCGCACCATCGCCGGCGGGCGGCCGATTTCGGCGCGAAACAGGCCGGCGATGTAGGCGCTCTCGAACAGAAACAGGTCGGTGCGCCACTTCAAGACCCATTCGAGCGTGCGATAGAAGGCGCCGTCGAATGTGCCGGGCCGGTAAACCAGCGAGCCGCCATGCGGCGTGCAGACGCGGATCGCGTTCGGCGCGCTCGGCGTCAGTCGCGCCAGAGCGGCGCCCTTGGCGCCGTGACCATGCACGACGTCGGGGTCGGCGAGCCTGATCTGGCGTGAGACGGAGCGCAGCGCGCTGATATCGGCCGGCCGGAGCTCGCGGGGGATCGCTACACGCTGCAGGCCGAGCGCCAGATGCGGCGCGAGCGCAGCAAGCGCTTCGTTCGCCCGCGCGCCGCCGGTTGTTGAGTCCGCGATCAGCCCGACACGATGGCCGCGCTCGGCCTGGCCCTGCGCGACATCGACCACATGGCGGAACAATCCGCCGAGCGGTGCGCGCAGCACGTGGATGATCTTCAGCGACGACGGCGAAGGCTGCACCACGCCGGCGGCTTCCACGTCCGTTGCAGCCTCGGCAAAACCCGCCGGCGCGGCTTTGATTGACACGGCGGCCCGCCCGTCGCCCATGATTCTAATCCTTGAGAGCCGTTACGCCTTGAGAATGCGCGAGAAATCGCAACAGACAATTAAAAGCCGACTGGCCCTTGCCGGCGCTAACAAAGCTTCAGGACATTGCCCCCCGGCGCCGGCTTAACCGGTTGGCAACCATAATCGTCTGATATCGGCGCCGGCCTTTAGCGCAAGGGTTTGAGTCGCCTAGTCTCTAGCCGTCCAGTGAGGAGCCACGAAAACATGAGTCTGGCGTCGTCACCGCCTCGGCCGTCGTTGCGCGGGCAGTTCATCGACGCCGATGTCGATCTGGCAAGCCTCGGCGCGGCGCTGTGGCGCAAGCGCTATGCGATCCTGCGCCCGACCATCGTCGTGGCATTGTTCACGTTCGCCGTGGTCACCGTGATCCCGCCGAAATATCAGTCCGAGGCGCGCGTCCTCGTGGTCGGCCGCGACAACGTGTTCCTGCGCCCTGACGCCGACAAGGATGTGATCGACCGCGGCAATGTCGATGCGGAAACAGTGGTCAGCCAGGCGCAGCTTATTCTGTCCCGCGATCTCGCCTCCGAGGTGATCGCCAAGCTCAAGCTCAACGCGATACCCGAGTTCGATCCGGCGCTTGGCGGGATATCGCTGATCAAGACCCTGCTCAGCTTCTTCGGCATCACCAAAAATCCGATGGCGATGACGCCGGAAGAGCGCGTGCTGGAAGCCTATTACGACCGCCTGACCGTGTTCCCGGTGGAGAAATCGCGGGTCATCGTCATCGATTTTCTCTCGGAAAATCCCGAACTCGCCGCGCGCGTCGCCAATGCCATCGCCGACGCCTATTTGAAGCGCCTGCAGGAGGCCAAGCAGGATCAGGCGCGCAGCGCCAGTGCCTGGCTTTCCGGCGAGATTGAAACGATGCGCAAGAAGGTGGCGGACGCCGAGGCCAAGGTTGAGGCGTTCCGCGCCAAGTCCAATCTCCTGGTCGGCCCGAACAACACCACGCTCTCGGTGCAGCAGCTCGGCGATCTGAACGCGCAGCTTGCCGCCGCCCGCGCGCTGAAATCCGACGCCGGCGCCAAGGCCAAGCTCATTCGCGACATGCTCAAGTCCGGCGAGACGATCGAATTGTCCGACATCCTCAATTCCGAACTGATCCGCCGGCTTTCCGAGCAGCGGGTGACGCTGCGCGCCCAGCTTGCCGAGCAATCCTCGACGCTGCTCGCCAATCATCCCCGCATCAAGGAGCTGAAAGCGCAGATCGCCGACCTCGACATCCAGATCCGGAAAGAGGCGGAAGCTCTTGCGCGCTCACTGGAAAATGACGCCAAGCTTGCCGACGCCAAGGTCGCGGCGCAGCTTTCGACCTTCGACCAGCTCAAGAGCCAGGCGGTGACGTCGAACGAGGACGACGTGCAATTGCGCGCGCTCGAGCGCGACGCCAAATCGCAGCGCGACCTGCTCGAATTGTATCTGGCCAAATACCGCGAGGCGACCGCGCATGACAGCATCGCGTCCGCGCCCGCCGACGCGCGGGTGATTTCGCGCGCTACGGTGTCGAACGTGCCGGCCTATCCGAAGAAGCTGCCGACGGTACTGATCGCGACCTTGGCGACCTTGGTGCTCACTAGCGGGCTGGTCCTGACCCGCGAGCTTTTGGCGAGCCCGAGCGCCGGCACGGCGAGCGCGTCGGCGCGACGGCGCCAGTTCGGCTCGCGCGTTGCCGCCGGTTCCGATGCGGGCCCGACGGTTGGTGCCAGCCGCGATGTCGCGACCGCCGCCGCCGAATGGGCAGGGCAGGCGCACGCTTCTTCTCCGGGCACGCTATCGGCGCGGCTTCGCTCCGTCGTGCAGTCGGCGCGCCGGGCGCCAGGCGGGCCAGCGCCGCAAGAAATGTTGCAAGGAACGGTGCAAGGAATGCCGGACGAAAAAGAGCCGGCGCTGGTCGGCGTGCCGGTGAGCGCCATCGAGGAATTCGCCCACAACCTGCATCAGGTCGGCGTTGCCGGCAGCCAGATGGCGTTCTTCGCCGCCGCGCCGGATCTCGACGTCAGCGGCGCGGTGGTGCGGTTCGCCCGCGCGCTCGCCCAAGGCGGGCAACATGATGCGCGGGTGGCGCTGGTGGCGCTTGGCGCCGACGATGCCACGATCCGTTATATTTCCTCGGATCCGTCCGCTCCCGGCCTTGCCGAACTGGCCGCCGGCCATGCTTCCTTCGGCGACATCATCACCAAGGATCGGGCCTCGGGCTTGAACCTGATTGTTTCGGGCGCCGATCGCGGCACGCTGCTCGCCGCGCCGGGCATCAGCCGAACCTTCGCTGCGCTGGCGCAAGCCTATCCGCATCTCGTGATCGACGCAGGTCTGCTCGGCGGTTCCGACATGGCGGCGATCGCCCGCATCGCGCCGCATGCCGTGCTCCTGGTGGAGACGCTGTCCGGCCGCACCGCGGTCACGGCGCGCGATGCGCTCCTCGCCGCCGGCTTCGACAACGTCACGATCCTCGTCGCCCGCGGCGACGAAGCCGCCGCGCCGCGCTTTGCTCAGCCGATCGACGCGGCTGCGTAGCGGGTTATTCGCAAGCCGCTGAGCGAGCCTCTTGTCCGCCCCCGCGAAGCGGGGGAGGGGGACCACACGAAGTGTGGTGGAGGGGGCGCAGGCGCCCGCCGCGGCGCAAGACGGTTATTCAAGACGGTTATTGCACCTCGTTATCGGGAATCTCGGCGAGTTTTGCCAAATGCCGCATCAGGCCGATTTTAAGCGGACGATTCCCATGGATCGGAATAGAAATCCGCACCACGCTTCCGGTCTTGCCATAGATATGATGGCTGCCGCTGACCCGCAGCAATCGCCAGCCGCGTCGCTCGACAAGTCGAGCGAAATCGCGACCCGACAATGCCTTCATACGGCGATTTCCAGAACGCGCCTTTTGTCGTCGGGTGTGGGCTCGGCGACGTCGACCGACAAGCAGCCTTCGATAGCCTCATGCACATTGCGCAGCAGTTCGTCCATCGTTTCGCCCTGCGACGCGCATCCGGGAATGGCGGGGACTTCGGCCCAGAAGCCGCCTTCCTCCGCCTCGTGCACGACCACCTTGATCTTCACTGCGGCGCTCCTGTCCAAGGCGACAACAATAAGCGTTCGCAAGAGCGAGACAAGGTGCCTGCGGATCGCAGCAGCCGCCTCCATCGTCACCACCGGGCCTGACCCGGTGGTCCATGCCGAGGTGCGGCAACCGACGCCGCACGACGATGGTCGCGAACCTTCACTGCCGCGTGGTTGCCGGCTCGGCTTCGCGTAGCGCCGTGATCTGCAGGAACAGCGACGACGGATCGACGTCGGGATGATTGTCAGGCAGCAGGTCGAGCGCCATCGCCGAAATCTTCGCCAGCAGTTCATCGAGCGTTGCAGCGTCAGCGGCGGCCGGAATGTCGTCGCAATGCCCGCTCCAGACCGCAGCCTCCGCGTCCCACGCGGCTGAAATGGTGAAAATTACCGGCTTGGTCATCTCAGCTCCGTGGCAGTCCGGGCGGCCTGTTCGGGACCACGCGCCGCTTCTTTCTACCATGTTTAATCGTCGGGTTTGGCTCGGCAACATCAACCGACAAGCAGCCTTCGATCACCGCATGTAAACTGCGCAGCAGTTCAAGCAAGGCGCGCTGAAGGAGCGGAAGTAATGCGGTATGCGCGAAGTCTGTGTCACCGCACGTCAACATGGACCACCGGGTCATAGGCGAGCGAAGCAGCGCCGTCCTTCGGGCGGCTATGCCCGGTGGCGACAAATGAGAAAGGCGCTGTCGTGAAAAAGAAATATCCCGGCGGACGGACATTCGCGGAATGGCAGCGGCTGCCGTATCAGGAAAAACACGCTTGGGTGACGCAGGAGCAATGTGACCTTTTGCGTTACTGGGCGACCTGCAAGACCAAAAAGCGCTGCCGCCGCGACCGCACCTGCCGTGGCGATCAGTTCGAGTGCTTCTGGAAACGCCGCGAAAAGGGCTCGGTCGCCGAGTTCGCCAAGGAGAACGCCAAATGCGCGCCGCTGCTCGCGCTGCTCAATATCGGTTCGAAGTAGGGGGCGCGTGGCGACAAATGACAAGATGCGTCATTTACGGCGGGGAGGAGATTCTGCGCGAATGCTTGCTGTGGTTCCCTGTGTCTTGCGAGAGAGGGGACGCTGCCAATTTCGTCATTGCCGGGCTTGACCCGGCAATCTATGCGGAGAAAAAGGCTCGCTCATCACGCCGCGAAGTCTGTTTCGCCGCATGTCAGCATGGACCACCGGGTCAAGCCCGGTGGTGACAAGTGAGGAAAGAGCCTCGCAATGACGAGGGCGCAAAATGCGCGCAACTGCGGTGGGATAACGTGATGACGCAAAGGATTATCAACCAAACGTTAGGATAGTAGAGCGGCAAGCTTTCCGGGACAGCGCACCAGGTTTCCGAATAGCGCATTAGGCAAGGGACGATGGCCGGGCTCAGGCAGACGATCATTCGCGGCGGGTTGGAGTCGCTGTACTTTTCCGGCGCGCATCTGGCGCTCAAGCCGCTGGTCGGCGGCGTCGGCGCGATCCTGACGCTGCATCACGTGCGGCCGCCGCGGCCCGACCGCTTCCAGCCCAATCGCATCCTCGAAGTCACGCCGCGGTTTCTCGGCCGCGTGGTCAGGCTGTTGCGCCGCTCGGGCGTCGACGTCGTCAGCCTCGACGAGATGCATCGCCGCATGACCGAGGGCGATTTCGGCCGCCGCTTCGTCTGCCTCACCTTCGACGACGGCTATCGCGACATGCTGCAACACGCCTACCCGATCCTCAAAGACGCCGGCATGCCGTTCGCGGTCTATGTGCCGACCTGCTTTCCCGACCAGCTCGGCGAATTGTGGTGGCTCGCGCTCGAAGCCGTCATCGCCCGGAACGAACGCATCGGGCTGGTGATCGACGATAAGAACCGGACCTTCGATTGCAAGACCGTCGCCGAGAAGCGCGCGCTTTACGAGGAGCTTTACTGGTGGGTGCGCCGGCGCAAAACGGAAACCGAAATGCGCGCCATCGTGCGCGATCTCGCCGCCCGCTATCAGGTGGACATCGCCACGTTCTGCAAGGATCTGTGCATGAACTGGCAGGAGATCACGGCGCTCGCCGCCGATCCGCTGGTCACGATCGGCGCGCACACGGTCAACCATTCGATGCTGGCCAAACTGCCGGATAAAGTCGTGCGGGCGGAAATGGATCACAGCCGTTCGGTGATCGAGGCGGCGCTGGGAGCGCGGCCGGTGCATCTTTCCTATCCTTATGGCGATCCGGGTTCTGCGGGCCCGCGCGAATTCGCCATCGCCGCCGAGCTTGGCTTCAAGACCGCGGTGACAACGCGGCCTGGCGTTTTGTTCCGCTCCCACGCCAGGCATTTGCTGGCGCTGCCGCGCATCTCGCTCAACGGCGAGTATCAGCAGCTCCGCTATGTGCGGGTGTTGCTCTCCGGCTCGGCGACGGCGATGTGGAACGGCTTCCGCGGTTCCGAGGCGGCGTAGAGCATGATCCGAAAAAAGCCTGCCCCGGACTCGATCCGGGTGGAAGCCGGTTTTTCGAAAAGATCACGCTCCAGGGAATATGTTAGCGCGTTACGTCGGTTTGCGGCTCATCCAGGTCACGATCGGGATGGCGGGCAGCGCCCAGCCGAGGCCGGCGATCACGTAATAGGCGACCGAGAGGATCGCGTTGTCGCGGATGGCGGGGGCCTGCGCCAGTGCCATGGCGACGAGCGCCCAGACGATGACGAGGACAAACAGCGCGATGGCGCCGATGAATTTGCGCAAGCGAAGCGGCATGGAAAACTGGCACCACAAACGACATGTCACGTCATTGCGAGCCAACGGGTCCGGCCCGAAGTGGCCGGCCCGATGACAGGCTCCGCGGAAGCAATCCAGTCTGTAGAGTACGAATTCTGGATTGCTTCGTCGCGTTGCTCCTCGCAATGACGCAGTTGCGAGGGTAGGGCGCAGCACTATATGGTCCGCGCGCTTGCGACAAGCGATTGGGAAGGGCGTGCTGAGAGCAGGTTCAAAGAGCGGGGTTCAAGAGACCCCCACCCCGACCCTCCCCCTTTCAGGGGGAGAGAGATTTGGTCGAGCATTTTTCCCCGTCGCTCCATTTTCCCTGTCGCTCAAAGGAGAAGACGGAGATTTGCTGGAAACTATCTTTCTTTCCTCCCCCTGAAAGGGGGAGGATCAAGGTGGGGGTCGTTGCGCGTGGCGATTGGATGAAGGTGCAGTGATTGAGAGCACGCAAAGCTTAGACCTCGCTCACACACGCGCGATCCGGCTGTGGCTTTATGCCGTTGCCGCTTTGGTGCTGGCGATGGTGCTGGTCGGCGGTGCGACGCGGCTCACCGAATCCGGCCTTTCGATCACCGAGTGGAAGCCGCTGACGGGTGTGGTGCCGCCGTTGTCCGAAAACGGCTGGCAGGCGGCGTTCGAAAAATATCGGGCCATTCCGCAATATCGCGAACTCAACAGCGGCATGAACCTTGCCGAATTCAAGACGATTTATTGGTGGGAATGGACGCATCGGCTGCTCGGGCGCGTGATCGGTGCGGCTTATCTGCTGCCATTCCTGTGGTTCCTCTGGCGCGGATGGGTGACGCGGGAGCTGCGCCCGCGGCTGTGGTTCATTTTCGGGCTCGGTGCGCTGCAGGGCGTCGTCGGCTGGTGGATGGTCGCGTCGGGTCTCGCCGATCGCGTCGAGGTTTCGCAATATCGGCTGGCGACGCATCTCCTCTTGGCCTGCGCGATTTACGTCGCGCTGATCTGGACGGCGTGGCGGCTGGGGGATCGTGCGACGGGACACGTGCCAGGGCGCATCCGTCTCGGCGCGACGGGGTTGCTCATTCTCGTCCTCGGGCAAGTCTATCTCGGTGCGCTGGTCGCCGGATTGCGCGCGGGTTATGCCTACAATACCTGGCCGCTTATCGACGGCGCGTTGATACCCGACCGCGCGCGACTCTTTTTCGAGACGCCGCTCTGGCGTAATTTCTTCGAGAATATTCTGACCGTGCAGTTCGATCACCGCATGCTCGCTTACGCGATCCTTGTCGCCGCTTTTCTGCATACATTCGATGTCGTGCGCACGGTGCGCGGACGCGCGGCACGGTTGGGCGCGGTCGCGCTGCTCGCCGCTGTCGTACTGCAAGTCGCACTCGGCATCGCAACGCTGCTGTGGCGCGTGCCGCTGCCGCTCGCGCTGCTGCATCAGGCCATGGCGATGCTGGTCCTGACGGTCGCTGCGGTGCACGCGGCGGCGCTCGCCCAGCGTTTGCCGCGCGTGATCGCCGCGCCGGCGCTGGGCTAATCCGCCAGCGCCTGTTCGAGATCGGCGATGATATCTTCCTTGTCCTCGATGCCGATCGAAAGCCGCACCACGTCGGGACCGGCGCCAGCCTGGATTTTTTGTGCGTCGGAAAGCTGCCGGTGCGTGGTCGAAGCGGGATGAATGATCAGCGAGCGCGTGTCGCCGATATTGGCGAGGTGCGAAAATAGATTGACGTTGGAGACAAGCTTGACGCCGGCGTCGTAGCCGCCACGTAAGCCGAAAGTGAATACCGAGCCGGCGCCGTTCGGACAGTATTTGCGGGCGAGGTTGTGATAGCGGTCGCCGGGCAGGCCGGGATAGCTCACCCACGCCACTTTGGGATGCGTCGAAATCCATTCCGCGACCGCCAGCGCGTTGTCGCAATGCGCCCGCATCCGCAGCGGCAGCGTCTCGATGCCGGTGAGAATGAGGAAAGCATTGAACGGCGACAGCGCCGGACCGAGATCGCGCAACGCCAGAACGCGGCAGGCGATGGCGAAAGCGAAGTTGCCGAACGTCTCGTGCAGCACGATGCCATGATATTCCGGCCGCGGCTCGCACAACATCGGATAGCGGCGCTCGCGCGACCAGTTGAACGTGCCGGCATCGACAATGGCGCCGCCGATCGAGTTGCCGTGCCCGCCGAGAAATTTGGTCAGCGAATGAATGACGATGTCGGCGCCGTGATCGATCGGCTTGCACAGATAGGGCGTGGCGAGCGTGTTGTCGACGATGTAAGGCACGCCGGCTCGCCGCGCGATTTGCGCGACGGCTGCCATGTCGGTGATGACGCCGCCGGGATTGGCGATCGATTCGGTGAAGATCGCCTTGGTTTTCGGTGAAATGGCGCGCTCGAACGACGACACGTCGTCGGGGTCCGCCCAGACGACGTTCCAGCCGAAATTCTTAAATGCGTGCGTGAACTGATTGATCGAGCCGCCATAAAGCTTCTTCGAAGCGACGAACTCGTCGCCGGGCTGCAAGAGGCAATGAAATGCCAAGACCTGCGCCGCGTGGCCCGAGGCGACGGCAAGCCCCGCGGTGCCGCCTTCGAGCGCGGCGACCCGTTCCTCAAGCACCGCCGTCGTCGGGTTGCCGATGCGCGTATAGATGTTGCCGAACGTTTGCAGGCCGAACAGAGAAGCGGCGTGATCGACGCTTTCAAAGACGTATGAGGTCGTTTGGTAGATCGGCGTCGTGCGCGCCCCGGTGGTCGGATCGGGCTGGGCGCCGGCGTGGATGGCGAGCGTGGAAAAGCCCGGAATGCGTTCGCTCATCGGCCGATCCTTCGGGTTCGTTGGAAGAAGCGACCCCGGTTTATAGGACCGGCCGTGACC
>CAVZSB010000007.1:0-44922 GCA_963777635.1 uncultured Alphaproteobacteria bacterium | reverse complement strand
CTGAAAGATTTCGCGGCCGCAAGGTCGGCCTGGTTCTCTGCGGCGGCAACATCGATCCGCGCATCCTCGCGTCCATCATGGTGCGCGAACTCGAGCGCGCCGATCGCATCGTCTCCTTCCGCCTTACCATTCCCGATCGCCCCGGAATTCTCGGCCAGATCGCAAGCGGGCTCGGACAGCTTGGCGCCAACATTCTGAGCGTCGATCATCATCGGCTGTTCCTCGACGTACCCGCCAAGGGCGCCAAGCTCGACGTCACTGTCGAGACGCGCGACGCAGCCCACGCCGAGGATATCTTTCAGGCGCTTGCGGCTGCCGGTTATCGGCCGGAGCGCATGCCAGGCGGTGCGCCGCTGGCGTGACCCGCTGCCGCCCGGCAGCGGTTGGGTGCCAATCACGTCCGTTTACGATGGAAAAACCGGGCTCTCAATCACGAACGGCTTATGGCCCGGTGATCTGGTAGCCGAGATACCAGGAGAAAAGATTCGTCGCGGATGCATTCTGGACTCCCGTGCCGGCGGACACCAGCAAATGGCTGTGTTCATCGAAATCATAGATTGCACCGATGTTAAATCCAGTAGTGGCTCTACCGCCGTCGGCGCCGCCGAAAACGACGGTTGCGGTCTGATGGAATATCTCGCCGCCGATGGCCAATTGCCTGGTCACCTGCCGCTGCAACAGCCAGCCGAAAAACCAGTAATCACGATTGAGCGTATCGTCGCCGTGATTGATCCAGTAACCGCCACCGCCGTAGGTCGTCCAATCGCCGAAGCTCTTTTGAATCCATAGCGGGAAGTAAGCGCGGACGTTGCCGGCGCCAAGGCCACGGCTCTCGCTTCCGGTGGGAAGCTCGATGAGGGGATAAACGCCGATCATCGGGCGCGAGCCGTCCTTGTCCTCGTCGATCAACCGATATTTGAAGCCGAGTTCGGTGTCGCCAAAGCCTAATTGCGACGGGCCGCCAGTCGGTTTGTCGAAAGCCAACGGCACAATGATGTGGACCTGCCCATTGGCGACCAAGCCGTAGTTGAACTCCCAAGCCGGACCCAGGCCCGACGCGTCGCCGCGCACTGCGGAGCCGGTCGAAAGTGTGTAGAACTCGTAGTGCCCGAACGCGACCGGTTCGGGATCGTCGGTTACAAACGGAGGTCCGGCAATTGCTCGACTTGGCGACAACGAAGCCAACGCAACCGCCAGCACGGCAACACCAACGGAGATGGTCGGCGTTGTCGTCATCACCCTTCACCCCGACGTCGTGGTTTGCGGCAATGTTGTCAGCAATGCCGTGTGGCTGTGGCTGATGACGCGCGGCGCATTCGCTCGGGCGCGATCAGACAAAACAAGCCCATCGGGTGCGTCTGACCGGGAGTCTTCAGTGAAAAAGATTCTGGATAAACCCGATCGGAGACTCCGATTTTTCGCTTGGCGCGCCAGGACCTGCGGTGCCCGGCCGCGGCCGCGGGATCGGCACACTCGACGGCGCCATGTCCGCGATGCGCACCGTGTTCGCGTCGCGGGGGCGTCGTCGCGGCAACGGGATAGGTCCTTTGAGCGGCGCGGCGGCGGGCAGGTCGTCCGCACCGGATTCCGCTCCTGCTGCGGGCTGCTGTTGCTCGGCGAGGGTCGCCGCCGCCTTTGGCAGTCCAGCTGGCGCTGCGCTTTCGCTCGGCGTGGGAGCGGGCGCGGCTGCCGGCGGCACCGTTGACACTTCCGGCCATTTCGGAGCGGGCGGCGTTGAGGAAACATCGGGCCATTTCACGCCGGCCGGAGCCGCCGCTGCCATATTGACCGTTTTCATCGCGCTCGGCGGCGGCACGCTGGCCACGGTTTGCGGACCGGACTCGCTAAGTAACGGACCTTTCGGAGCAGCGGGCGAGTTGCTCGCATTGGCCGCCGTTGTCGCTGCTTCGGTCTCCGCTGGAGGCGGACCGGAAGGTTTCGCTTGTTCGCCCTGGGCAGGTCGATCCGCGGCCGCCCTGGGCGATATGGAGTTGTGTGGCGATATGGAATTATGTGATGTGTTGAACGATGCCGTCGCCGCGAGTTGGTGGAAGGTCGGGACTTTGGCGGGCGCAACATAGGCGCGCACGAACAAGGTAATAGTCCACAAGACCACCGGCACAGCGATGATCACCGCCACCAGGACGATAATCCGACGCAGAATTGGCACGTAGTGCACTAATTCATTGTCCTCACGCATGACACATCCGCCTTCCCTGTTTGGTCCCAGGCGGGGACGGAATTATGCGCCGGCCTTTTTTAGTTTCTCCGCTATCCTCATGGCGAAATAGGTCAGCACGCCGTCGGCGCCCGCACGCTTGAATGCGATAAGGCTTTCGGTCATGGCTTTGTCCCCTTCGAGCCAGCCGTTCCCCGCGGCAGCCATAATCATGGCATATTCGCCAGACACTTGGTAGGCAAAGGTGGGCATCCCAAAGGCCGCTTTTACCCGGTATAATACGTCGAGATAGGGCAGGCCGGGCTTGACCATGATCATGTCGGCGCCCTCCGCAATGTCGAGTTCCACTTCACGCAGGGCCTCGTCGGCGTTGGCGGGATCCATCTGATAGGTGCGCTTGTCGCCGACCAGCGTTGTGCTCGATCCGACCGCGTCGCGAAACGGCCCGTAGAAGGCAGAGGCGTATTTGGCGGCGTAGGCCATGATCTGCACATCGCCGAAGCCGGCGGCATCGAGGCCCTGGCGGATCGCCCCGACCCGCCCATCCATCATGTCGGACGGCGCTACAATATCGCAGCCAGCCTCGGCCTGGACGAGGGCTTGACGCACCAGGACGGCAACCGTCTCGTCGTTGAGGATCACACCCTCGTGCAGAAGGCCGTCGTGACCGTGGCTGGTGTAGGGGTCGAGCGCCACGTCGCAAAGGACGCCGATGTCCGGAATCTCTTTCTTGATGGCGCGGATCGCCTCGCAGACGAGGTTCTCGGCGTTAAGCGCTTCGGAGCCGGTTTCGTCGCGCTTGTCCGGATCGGTGTAGGGAAAGAGCGCGATGCAAGGGATGGTTAGCTTCGCCGCACGTTCGGCGGCACGCACGGCCTGGTCGACCGAGAGACGCTCGACGTCGGGCATCGAGGCCACCGGCGCACGGACGTTAGTTCCGTCGACAACAAACAGCGGCCAGATCAGATCGTCGGTCGTCAGCACATGCTCGCGCACCATGCGCCGGGTCCATTCGGCGCGGCGATTGCGGCGAGGACGGATCGCGAGGTCAAGGCGCTGCTCGCGCGGCGCTTCCGCCTCGGCGGGAGATGGGCGGATCCTTTCCAGCGGGCGACCGAATTTGATTGCCATAAGTTCACTCCATAGCGGCTATTGTTTACCCCGTCTGACCGTCGACCGCCACTGGAGGCGGCTGCGCCGCCGGAATGCCCCGAATGGAGCTGGATTGAAATTGAACCGGATTGACTTGGGCCTGCTGCAAATGCCAAACGCCGCGCTGCCATGACTGATCAAGCTCACAAGCCGCCGACGCGGCCCAGCGACCTCCTCGAACCCGTGCATCTCGGGAAAGTCCCCAATGCGAAAGGGACCTGGGCCGAGTATCTCGTTGTTTTCTTGCGCATCATGGCGGTCGTGTCGCTGGCCAAGGGCCTTTATCACTGGGCCCAGGTGTGCGGCATAGCGGCGTCCGCCGACGGGGGCTTTGAATCGCACACCGTGGCCTGGCAGACGGCAACGGTGTTTTTTGCCGTCATTGATCTCGTCGCCGCGGTCGGCCTCTGGCTCGCCGCTGCCTGGGGTGCGGTGGTTTGGCTCACCGCGGTCGTTTCGATGGCAGTGGTGGAGGTGTTTTTTCCGCAGGTCTACGGCGGCAGTATTTTTGTCGTGCTGGGCGAGACGGCGTTGCTGGGCGTTTATCTGTGGCTGGCGATCTTCGCCGCGCGCGAGCAGCCAAAATAAAGCGACAAAGGACGCACTTGCATGCCGCAGCTGAGCGCGATCGTCATCACCCGCAACGAGGCGGCGAATATCGGCGCGTGTCTTGACAGCCTGGCATTTTGCGATGAACGCATCGTCGTCGATTGCGGCAGCACGGACGAGACTGTCGGCGTCGCGCGACAGAGAGGCGCCCGCGTCGAGTTTCACGAATGGCGGGGCTTTGGTCCGCAAAAGAATTATGCGCTGTCGCTCGCCAGCGGGACCTGGGTGCTGTCTCTCGACGCTGACGAGCAAGTGACGCCGGAACTGGCCGCGGCTATCGAAACCGCCATCGTTGCAGACGATGCGGATGGGTTCGAATTTCCCCGGCTGTCGAGCTTCTGCGGCCGGCAGATCCGGCATTCGGGCTGGTATCCTGACTACGTGTTGCGGCTGTTCCGGCGCGGCAAAGGCCGGTTCGACGACGTTGCCGTGCATGAGCGCGTGTTTTGCAGTGGGGCGGTGCGGCGGCTTAGCCCTCCGCTCATCCATCATCCCGTAGTCAAGCTTGAAGACGCATTGAACCGCCTGGACCGGTATTCAACGGCAAAGGCGCAAATGATCGTCGCCTCGGGGCGAAGGGTGTCGTTTTTTTCCGGCATCGGCCACGGGCTTGTCTCGTTCCTCCGCGCCTATGTTTGGCGCGCCGGCTTTCTCGATGGCGCCGAGGGGTTCCTGCTGGCGGTGTTCACGGCCGAGACGAGCTACTATCCCTACATGAAGGCTTGGCTGGCGACACGGGACCGCAAGTGAGCCGACAGATCACGGTCTGGCGCGTGCGTGCGCCGCCAGAACGCTGCTGCCGTCGACGCCTTTGCGCAGGATACTTTCGGCCTGCTCGATGACTGTCTGCGCCGTGATCTGGTGCATGCAGTCGTGCCCATACATACAGCGGCTGAGCTGCCGCAGATAACACGGCGCGCAGGGGATGCTGGCTTGCAGGACGGCATCGGCGCGGTGATAGGGCCCGGCCCACATGGGGTTTGTTGGACCGAATATACTGACAACCGGGCGGCCGAGCGCGACCGCCAGATGCATCGGCCCGGAATTGTTGGTGACGCAGATCGCCGAGCGCCGGATAAGCGCTGCAAGCTCCGGCAAGGTTGTCTCCCCGGCGAGGTTGATTGCTCCCGGAGCCAGTACTGCCACGGCGTCGCAAAGCGCGTGCTCGCGCGGCGCACCGATCAGCGTCACGGCGAAGCCCTTTTGCAGAAAGTGCCGCGCCACCTCGGCGAAGCCTTCGCTTTGCCACTGTTTGGTTTCCCAGATCGTCCCCGGCGCCAGTGCGACAAGCTTTGCGTTGGCGATGTCGTAATAATGCAGCAGCGCATCAATGCGATCGGTCGCCTCACGCGGAATCGGAAACGAAAAATCCGCCGCGCCGTCGTCGAGGCCGAGCATCGGTCCAACGGCGAGATAGCGGTCGACCGCGTGCACCTCGAGTGAGGGCAGGGGAATAACGTTGGAGTAGGCTAGCCAGCTTCCCTCGCGGGCGCCCTGCCAGGCATGCTTGCGTGCTTCGTCAGGCAGCTTGCGCGAAAGCTCTTCCCACCGGCGCGCGGTCGGTTTGCCGAAACCGATCCGCACCGGGGCCCCGGTCGCAAGGGTGAGCAAGCCGCTGCGCAACTGACCCTGCAGGTCGACGACGAGATCGTATTTCGCGGCGCGCAACCGGCCGGCAAGGCGCGCCGAATTTGCCAATGACGCGGGCCGCCAGGGCTTGGCCCAGTCCTCGCGGAAGAATTCGATCACATTGGTGATGGCCGGATGCGGACCTAAAAACTCGGCGATCGTTGAAGACACCAGCCAGTCGATCTGGCCGTCCGGATAGCGCCGCCGCAGCTTGTTCAATACCGGAATGGTGTGCACCACGTCGCCGATGGCCGACAGCTTGATCAGCAGGATCTTCCGGAAATCGCGGATGCGAAGATCGGCCGGCGTCGCAGTCAAAAAATCGCTCCTGTCGAGTGTCACTCTAGACCATGATCCAAGGAGATTGAATTGGATCATGGTCTAAATGTTTGATTGGAGCATGATCTTCTCCGAAAACCGGTGACCACTTTTCGGGATCATGCTCGCGCGCGGCTCCCCATGGGCGCTAGGGCCGGATTGGTAAAGCGTCACCGTGATTGTGGCGGCAGAATTGCCCAGCCCACATGAACCACGCCCTCGCCGCGGTGAAACGGCAGATCGAACGGCTGGCCGATTTCGGCGCCGGGCGCGATGGCCGCAAGGTTGGGCGGTAGCACATTCGGGTTGCTCTCGGTCCACACCAAAACCGCGCCGTGCGCACGCAGATCGGCGAGATCGATCCAGGGCGTCCGGTCCGGCCGGCCATCGACCAGCACGCGCGGTTGCGGGCGTTGACTGGCATAGTGCGCGACGTTGCCGCCATCCCACATCGAGCCGATGATGTATGTGGGCTTGTGTCCGGTTGCTTGCTCGAATCGTTGCGTGATCGCGGCAGAGAGAAGATCGCCGGGAAAGAACGCTGCCCGGTAGCGGTGATCGAACCGCGGCAGCACCAGATAATCGACACAGAACGCGCCGACCAAAATGACGAATATTGCGGCCCATGTGGCGCCGATGCGCAGAAGGCGAGCCTGGTCGAGCGCAGCCGGCGCAAAGACAACGAGCCAGAGGCCGAGGAACAGCCAAAGCGGAAAGCCCCACATCGCGTTGGTGGCGCGGCCGCCGACGAGCGAAAACACGAACAACGTGAGCGCCGGCCCGAACGCCAGCACGGTGACGATGCGGCGGTCGAAGGCGCCGACATTTTCGGCGCGCGATGCCGCTTCTGGCCGCGGCCAGAACAAAGGCAGGCCGATCAGCAATGCCGGAACAAGAAAGAAAGCCTGGCCGCCGAGGAATTCCAGCGGACGCAGCAGATGATCCAGCGCTCTGCCCGGTGCTGCCGCCCGTGCCTCGGCATAACCGAAGGGCTGCGAGCCGTGCTGAAGGAGCCAGAACAGGTTCGGGGCGACGACGATGACCGCAACGGCGGCGGCAATCCACGGGCCGGGCGTCGCCAATTTCTGGCGCGCCGCGCGGTCGAAAAACAGAAAAAGAGCCAACGGGGCCGCCAGGATCACCACGAAATATTTGGCCCACCAGGCGAGGCCGAGCGCGACGCCGAGCAAGATCCAGTAGCGCAGTTTTTCCCGCCGCAGCGCCGCGTGGAAGGCAAATCCGGCCAACGCCCAGAACGGCAGCTCGATGACGTTGTGATTGAATTTGACGGCGCTGAAATTGAAATAATGCATGCCGTCGATGATCAGGATCGCCACCAGCGCGCCGACGGCGCCGGCCAGCGGGCGCGCGGTCATCCACACGGCAATGAAGGCGACGATGACGGCAGCCTGGCTCAGCGCGTAGAGCGAAGCGTCGACGCCGAACAAGCGCCAGGTAGCCTCGGCGAGCCACCACGGCAGGGGCGGCAGCTTCTCATAGCCAAGCTGCCACTCGCGGCCGTAGGTCATGGCCTCGATAACGTCCAGCGGCAGGTTGCCATAAAGGAGCGAGGGGAGTGCCGTCCAGACCACCCCATGAAGCGCGAGGAAGGCGGCGAATGCGGTTCGCGGGCGGCGTTCAACCGCGTCGATCAATCCGGCCATGCTCATTGCGTCATCGGTCCGTCGCTCCTGCGCGGACGTTGATGCACAACGGGACGGCGCACTCAACCCTTGCGATCTGGGTGCGTAGCGCCGCGGCAGGCCGGAATCTGTTGATTTGCATCAATGAGCCGACGGCTCTTGCACCCGATCATTCGATTCGGCGAGCGAAAGGCGCGGTCCCATTGAGCGCCATCACTCGCGGCGGATCGGGGTGACCAAAAAACCCGACGGAAACGCAGGAGGATTACCCATGCCGGACCGCCCGAAATCGTATGAAAGCTACGGGTCCCAATCCGCGTCGTCGGGTTACTCGTCGTATGGGTCACAGACGCGAATCTCCAGCTACCTCGGCCGCTCCACCGAGCCGCGCGGCGCGCCAACATCCAGCTATTCCGCGCCCCCGCCGCAGCCGCGGGCTTCCAGCTACACGGCCGGCTCCAACGAGATGCGCGGCGCCGATATCATCGCCGAGTACTTGGTCAAAGAGAAAATACCTTACATCCTCGGCTATGCCGGACACGGCGCTATCGGCCTGCTCGACGGCCTGTACGAGCAGACCGACCGCATACGCCATATCTCGCCGCGTATAGAACAGGCGGCCGGTTTCATGGCCGATGTCTACTATCGCCTTACCGGGCAGCCGCTCGCCGTCTATGCGTCTACCGGCCCGGGCCCCATGAACTTGATGATCTCGGTGGCCAACGCCTTCTATGACGGCTCGGCATTCTTCGTCATCACCGGGCAGGTGCCGACAAACCAGTTCGACACCGGCGCCTTGCAGGACGACTATCGCTACCACGGCGACATGTCGTCGATGTTCACGCCCGTGGTCAAGAAATCCTGGCGCATCCGCAAGGTAGAGGATCTGGTTAAAGCGTTGCCCGATGCTTTCACGATGATGCGCACCGGCCGGCCGGGCCCAGTGCATTTCGACATGCCTTATGACCTCTATATGCGGACTGCTCCTGTCTCGACTCCCGATCCGAACACCAATCCGGTCAACTGGCGCACCACGGTCGCCGATGAGACGGTCGAGAGGGCGCTCACCCTTCTCACCGGCGCCCAGCGGCCGCTGATCCTTGCCGGCGGCGGCGTGCGGGTCGGCCGCGCCTACGACGAGCTGAAGGCGCTCGCCGAGCAGCTCGACATTCCCGTCTACACATCCTTCATGGGCAAAAGCGCGCTTCCCCACGATCATCGGCTCAATCTTGGGGTCGCCGGCGTCTGGGGCGAATATCCGGCCACCGAAGCCGTCCGCAATGCCGATGTGATCCTCGCCATCGGCGCCCGCTTCAACGACCTTCATACCGGCTCGTGGATCCCGGGCTATGTCTACAATATCCCGCCGACGCGCCTCATCCAGGTCGACATCGACCCCGACGAGATCGGGCGCAACTATCCGGTCGAAATCGGCATGGTCGGCGATGCCAAGGCTTTCCTCGCCCAGGCGGTGCGGATCGCTCGCGCCAAGGGCAGCCGGCATGGTTTTGGCGGCTCCTGGCAGAAAGAAATCGAAGCCTGGCGGATGGACTGGCGCAATTTCTGCGAACCGTTCGAACGCTCGAATGAAGTGCCGATCGAGCCGCGCCGCATCATGGCGGAGATGAACAAGATCTCGCCGCCGGATACGGTGATGGTGGACGATGTCGGCAATTGTCAGGTCTGGTCGGAGCAATACTGGAAGCCGCGGACGCCCGGCACGCACCTGACGGCCGGCGGCTTTGCCGCCATGGGTTTCGGCGTTGCCGGCGTCTTGGGCGCACGGCTCGCCCGGCCCAATTCGCCTTGCGTGACGCTGTGCGGCGACGGCAGCTTCATGATGATGTCGCACGTCATCGCAACCTCGGTTGAATACAATCTTCCCGCGGTCTGGGTGCTGCAGAACAATTACGCCATCGGCACCATTCGCGATCTGCAGCGCGCCTATCACGACGGCCGTGAAATCGGCACGAGCTTCGTCAATGAGCGAACCGGGCAGTTGTGGAATCCGGATTTCGCCAAGATGGCCGAAGCCATGGGCGGCCGTGGCATCCGTATCGAACATCCCGACCAGTTCGGCGACGCTTATCGCGAGGCGCTCCGCTCCAACGTTCCGACCGTTCTCGACGTGGTCATCAATCGCGATACCGGCATACCCGTCACCGGGACCTGGCAGATGCCGCCTATTACCGAGGTTCAGCCCACCTTCGGCAAGCGCAAGCTGCGCTGAGCGAGACCGGCGGCCCCGCTCGCAGCCCCAGATCGCCCATTCCACGCCCAATCTGCGCCCCATCCCTCCCAAGCGGGAGGGACCATGACGGCTCGCGCAAGTCTTGCTATCAAAAGCCTTGCTATCAAAAGCCTTGCTATTTCGATTTTGCCAGGGCGATGCGGCCGAAATGGCCGAATAGGGGCGGGCGGAAGATGAAGGACATCGTCGACAAACTCGAGGAGCGGCGCGACAGCGCCCGCGGCGGCGGCGGCGAGCGCCGCATCGAGGCGCAGCACAAGCGCGGCAAACTGACCGCGCGCGAGCGCATCGAGCTCCTCATGGACAAGAACTCCTTCGAGGAGTTCGACATGTTCGTCGAGCACCGCTCCTACGATTTCGGCATGGAGAAGACGAAGATCGCCGGCGACGGCGTGGTCACCGGCTGGGGTACCGTGAACGGCCGCAGCATTTTCGTGTTCGCTAAGGATTTCACCGTGTTCGGCGGCGCGCTGTCGGAGACCCACGCGCAGAAGATCATCAAGATCCAGGATATGGCGATGCGGGCGCGGGCCCCCATCGTCGGCCTGTTCGACGCCGGCGGCGCCCGCATCCAGGAAGGCGTGGCCGCGCTTGGCGGTTATGGCGAAGTATTCAAGCGGAATGTCATCGCCTCCGGCGTCATTCCGCAGATTTCGGTGATCATGGGGCCTTGCGCCGGCGGCGACGTCTATTCGCCGGCCATGACCGATTTCATCTTCATGGTCCGCGACACCAGCTACATGTTCGTCACCGGGCCGGACGTCGTGAAGACGGTGACCAACGAGATCGTCACCGCAGAGGAACTGGGCGGCGCTTCGGTGCACGCGACGCGCTCCTCGATCGCCGACGGCGCCTACGACAACGACGTGGAATGCCTGCTGCAGATGCGCCGTTTGCTCGACTTCCTGCCGGCGAACTTTTCCGGCGGCGCGCCGCAATGGCCGTCCTTCGACGACATCGACCGCATCGAGCCGTCGCTCGATACGCTGGTGCCGGACAACCCCAACAAGCCCTACGACATCAAGGAGCTGATCCTCAAAACCGTGGACGAGGGCGATTTCTTCGAGATTTCGGAGACCTTCGCCCGCAACATCGTCATCGGTTTCGGCCGGATCGCTGGCCGGACCGTGGGCTTCGTCGCCAACCAGCCGATGGTGCTCGCCGGCGTGCTCGACAGCGACGCCAGCCGCAAGGCGGCGCGCTTCGTTCGTTTCTGCGACGCCTTCAACATCCCGATCGTGACCTTTGTCGACGTGCCCGGCTTTTTGCCCGGCACCGCGCAGGAATATGGCGGGCTGATCAAGCACGGCGCCAAGCTCCTGTTTGCCTATTCGCAGGCGACGGTGCCGCTCGTCACCGTGATTACGCGCAAGGCGTTCGGCGGCGCCTACGACGTGATGGCGTCAAAGCATATCGGCGGCGACGTGAACTATGCCTGGCCGACGGCGCAGATCGCGGTCATGGGCGCCAAGGGCGCGGTCGAGATCATCTTCCGCGCCGACATCGGCGACGCCGACAAGATCGCCGCGCGCACCAAGGAATACGAGGAGCGCTTTCTTTCGCCCTTCATCGCCGCCGAGCGCGGCTATGTCGACGACGTGATCATGCCGCACGCCACTCGCCCGCGCATCGCCCGCGCGCTCGCCATGCTGCGCAGCAAGACCGTGGAAGTGCCGGGACGCAAGCACGACAATCTGCCGGTGTAGGACTGGCGCCGAGACGCGACAACCTTTTATAGTTTGCGGCACATCTTTCAACCAAGGAGGGTGCCATGGCAGCCCCGAACACGCGAAACTGGAAGCCGATGAAATACCGGACTTTGACGGACGTCGTTATCTGCTGACCGTAAGCGGCGACGTCGAGGTCACGGCGACAAATCGGGTGCCGAAACTGACCTCCCATATCCCGCAAGGAATCAATCCAGAAATCCTGTTGCTCGACCTCACGATCGCTTCCAGCGGCGGCTTCGGTGGCCAAATCGTCTTTTACAGAAGCGTGCACTACAAGAAGCCGACTTCTGGAAATAAGTACAGCGAAGTCGATATCCTGTTCGGCGGAAAAATCATTCAGCGCATCAGGGTTGGCCACCCCAAGAGCTTGAAGACTGCTGCAAACAGGAAGATCAGAAAGAAGCGTCGCTAGAGGCTAACAAGCCGCACCGGTCGCGCTCGCCATGCTGACGCAAAGACCGTGGAAGTGCCGGGAAGAAAGCACGACAATCTGCGGGGCGAGGGGGCGTCGTTCGCTTACTTCGCGGATCGAACCCCTCACCCGGCTCGCGCCTCACGTCGTTCGACGCTCGCCACCCTCTCCCGCAAGGGGAGAGGGGAAGTCAAGCACGCGCGGTGCGTCGTTTTAGTTGTTCGCACCACCCCGCACCCCCCGCATAGCCGCCGACCGGCGCGCGCTCTCGACCGCAACCCCGCCGCCCGCTAGTTCTGCTCGCTTCGTTCTCGACCACATTGCCGCCGGGCCAAGAAAAATGCCGCGCACGTTTGGAGATTTCGCCGTATTCGCGGCGCCGGCGGTATTTTTGCTGCTGTGGTCGTCGGGCTTCGTGTTCGCGAAACTCGGGCTGCAATATGCCGAGCCGCTGACCTATCTGGCGCTGCGCATGATCGTGGTGGTGGTGGTTCTCGCCATCATCGTCGTGCTGACGCGGCCGAAATGGCCGAACCGCGCCGGACTGCTGCACTCGGCCGCCACCGGCGTCATGGTGCACGGCCTCTATCTCGGCGGCGTGTTCGTTTCCATCGAGAACGGCCTTTCGGCCGGCCTCGCCGCGCTTATCGTCAGCCTGCAGCCGGTCCTGACCTCGACGATCGCCAACCGCTGGCTCGGCGAGCGGGTCGTGGCGCGGCAATGGCTTGGGCTCGCGCTGGGCCTCCTTGGCGTCTATCTGGTCATGCACGAGAAGACGTCGTCCGGCGGGGCGACGCCGCTCGCCTGGTTTGCCGTGACCGCGGCGCTGATCGGCATCACCATCGGAACGCTCTATCAGAAACGCTTTGGCGGCGGCATCGATTGGCGGCCGGCATTGTTGATCCAATATGGCACGGCCGGCGTTCTGTTCTGCCTCGGCGCGTTCGCCTTCGAGACGCGCGCGGTGCAGTGGACGCCGCAATTCGTGCTCGCGCTCGGCTATCTCGCGATCGTGCTCTCGCTCGGCGGAGTGTGGCTCTATTACTACCTGATCCGCCGCGCGGCGGCGACGCGCGTGGTCAGCCTGTTCTATCTCACGCCGCCGATAACCGCGTTGATGGCCTGGGCGCTGTTCAACGAGCGGCTGGCGCCATTGGCGCTCGTCGGCATGGCCGTCTGCGTCGTCGGCGTTTTCCTGGTGAACTGGCGGCCGCGGGCATGATCCCGGCGGGGAGATCGCCTATGGTCGCCGGTTTCGCCCGCCTCGCGCGCGGCAAAACGGCGGGCTAAGGTGCGGCTCCATCGGGGGAGGGAGCTCATTCATGCTGCGCTACACCGCACTCGTCACGCTGCTGTCCGTGGTGTTTTACACATACGCGGCAGCTCGCGTGGCGCGGGCCCGGGCGAAATTCAAAATCGTGGCGCCGGCGACGAGCGGCCATCCGGAATTCGAACGCATCTTCCGGGTGCAGATGAACACCCTCGAATGGATGCCGATCTTTCTCCCCTTGTTATGGCTGTTCGCTTTCTATGTCGGCGATATCGCCGCCGCAGCGCTGGGCCTTGTCTGGATCGGAGGCCGCATCCTCTATCTGGTGAGCTATTCCAACGCCGCCGAACGGCGCGGCACGGGATTTACCGTGCAGGCCGGCGTGTGCGTCGTGCTGCTCATCGGCGCGCTGGCCGGTATCATCAGCAGCTTCATGTATGGCGGTTGACGCCGCGCGCTCCACGCTCAACGAAGGAAGCAAACCATGGCCCCGCAACGACCGATCGACTATGCCGACGCCTCGCCGGAAGTCCGCGCTATTTTCGACGACATTATGCGCTCGCGGCAAATCAAGGATGTCAACAATTTCTGGAAATATCTCGCCCGCGATCCGGCGACGCTCAAGCGCACCTGGGAGAGCATCAAGGAGATCATGACGCCGGGCGCGCTCGATGCCGTGACCAAGGAAATGATCTATCTCGCGGTGAGCGTCACCAACGGCTGCGGCTATTGCATCGCCAGCCACGGCGCGGCGGCGCACAAGGCCGGCATGACCGAAGCGATGTTCGGCGAACTGATGGCCGTCGTCGGCATGGCCAACGAAACCAACCGTCTGGCCAACGGCTATCGCGTGCCGGTCGATCCGGCGTTCGAGAAATAACGTCTGCGCTTTGGCCGCGCGGAACTCGGCCGCGGTGTAAAACGGCGCCGCCGTTTCGGTGATGTTCCGAGCGCGCTTGCTCTACGTGGACTAAGGCTCATTGGGCACGGTAGCAGGCGTGGGGAATGCCAGCGTGGTCATGTTGGCGGCAACGCGGTACGGCTCGTGCCCGACGGCGAGCGCGATGACAAAGACGAACGCCAGCGACATGGCGGCGGCGGCAATCCAGGCCCAGTTGTTGGCGCGCCAAGCGGCGGGCTGGTAAGTTCCATATGCCGGATTTTTGAGGTTGCGGTAGAGGGGATCGCGGGGGTTGCGAAAGTCACGCATCTCGGACCTCCTTGCGGCTGTCGCATCACAACGTGCGGAGTCGTGACTGGTTCCTGCCGATTGCCGGCAATCTTGTCGTTCCGGATGCCCGCCGTGGCGCAGAGACAGCACGCGCCGCCGCCGGTTCCAGTGTTCCCGGGAGGGTGCGCGGTTGAATGGAACCGGGAAGCCGCTATTGTGCGCCCTTCACTCGGCGTGGCGCTCGTAGCTCAGCTGGATAGAGCATCAGACTTCGAATTTGAGGGTCGGGAGTTCGAATCTCTCCGAGCGCGCCACTAAAAATTGCAAGCGATCAATCGGCGAATAGGGATTGAGGTCCTTTGCGAATTTCCTAATTCAAGCAAAGGGAGTGCGCTCTCATGAACCGAATATCCTACGGACTATTGGCAGGTAGTGTCCTGCTGGCCAATCCAGCCGTTGCCGGCCAGCCGGTGGTTGTCGACGGGAAAGGCCATGCGCTGGCTTTTGTCACAGGTTCCACCTTGCAGAAGGAGTGGAACGCTTATGTCAAAACCCATGGCATAAAGCGGGGTGGCTATATCTACACGCCGTACAGCACCAAATTCGGCCGCGGTGGGATCCATTGCGATGACACGGGCACCAATATTTCGCCATCCTGCGACGTCGGCGACACCACCATCTACGGCGGCGATTGAAGAAGCCGCAGCGGCGGCCAATGCGCCGTGCCAATCCCGGCAGCTTACCGCTTTGCCGCTCCGGGCAGGCCGGCGGACTGGCGACGTAAGTGCGGCCGCGTTCACCCTGGGTTCATTTGCGCCACGATAATTCGAGCAGGTCGGGGGCCGCGCAGTAGCGAGGTCCACAATGAAGATCCTCTTGTTAATGGTTCTCACGGTGGTTGTGCTCGTCGCCGGTAGTAGCTTGGCGATGATGAACAACGCCTGCAAGAACAGCCATCACTCGTGGTGTGCGCCAAGTGCCGACTTGCGGCACCACGCAAAGACTTTGCGCGGCTAGGCGTTTCCGCCTAGTTTGCCCGCCCGCGACCAAGCTCGCCTGCGCTGCTTAAATCATGGAGGTCAATTATGGCTCGTTTTCTTTTAGCGGCCCTCGTTGGATTGACGATCGCTACAACGATGTCGACATCTGCATCGGCATTTCATTGCATGGCCCGCAGTCCTAACGGAGCTTCTGGCTGGGCCTTTGGCGTATTTCTTGTCAGGGCGCAGGGGATTGCCATGCGGCGGTGTATTCTCGCGGGGGGAAATCTCAACGGGGCATTCTGCCATATCGCCTTCTGCCGCCCGTACTAATTCAATCGAACAATCTGTCCTGAGCATGTAACGCCCGGCCAGCGCGACTGCTGGCTGGCGCAACGCATGTTTCTGCTGGCTGAAATGACGCTGGTTTTTCGTCTGAGCGCCGACACTAGCTCAGATCAAAATCGATCGGCGCTCCAGCTTTTTGGTGGAGCATGATCTTTCGGAAAACCGGTTTCCACCCCGGATCAAGTCCGGGGCAGGCTTTTTCCGGATCATGCACTTTTTAGTGGAGCATGATCGTTTCGGAAAACCGGTTTCCACCCCGGATCAAGTCCGGGGCAGGCTTTTTCCGGATCATGCTCTTAGTACCCCAAGGTTAGCTCCGGTCCCTGTATGGATGCAGGGCTGGGACTTTCCATTTGGGCAGGTGCTTCAATAGCAATCGACAGCCCCTTTCGCCGCCGCGCATGCCACCACCAGATGCCGGCACAAAGGAGTATGATCGCGCCAAACGGTTCCGGCACGGCAAATGCGCCGAAAGCCGCCAGCGCAGCCGGCGAGCGAAAACGCTTCCTGAACGACAGACGCCCCAGAAAACCCATGGGGCCCAAGTTAACGATTTCTTAACCGTGTGGCCGGGCAAGACTTCAGTATGGTTAATGGGGCCGCGCTGGCCGCCCGAAGCTTTAAGCGGCGCCGTCCCGGCTGAGGGTAGGGAGCGCGCGCTCTATCGGCGGTCCATCCACCGCTGAGCTTGTAAGCTTTGGCCTGTTACACGGCAGCAACACGTTCAAACCATTTCCATTCCCTACCTTGGCGTTAACCGGTTTTTTTCCCGGCCTGTGCATTTTTTGATTCGCAATTTGGAGGACGGCAAATGAAGCGGCTTCTTTCCGTACTATCCGCGATAGGGGCCATCGCCCTTGCTGGTCCGGCTGCCGTCGCGGCGGATCTTGCCGTACCGCGTTACGTTGCACCGCCGCCGCCGCAACCCGTTTACACTTGGACCGGATTTTATTTCGGCGCCAACGGTGGCTTCGGTGGCGACCAGTTCCAATTTCCTTTCACCGTCGGCCCGATAGCGGGTACATCGACGTTGAATTCGAGCGGATTTTTTGGCGGCGGCCAAGTCGGTTACAACTGGCAGGTTGCGCCGGCCTGGGTCCTGGGCGTCGAAAGCGACTTCGACGGCGCGGATATCGAAGGCATGGCGTCGACGAGCGCCAACGCGTTTTCCGGAAATGTCGGGAGCAAGTTGGATTGGTTCGGCACGGTGCGCGGCCGCGTCGGCTTCCTCGTGACTCCTCATGCTCTGCTCTATGGCACCGGCGGCTGGGCCTATGGCCACACCACGAGTTCGGCCAACGCCGGCGCGTTCGGTTTGTCGGCTGCAGCATCGTCGGGCCAAACCAACAACGGCTGGACCGCCGGTGGCGGTCTCGAATACGCCTTTAACCCGTGGCTGTCGTTCAAGACCGAATATCTCTATCTCAATCTCGGTACCAGCACGATCACCAGCGGCACGGCGGCCGGCGTGCCGTTCTCGCTCGGCGAGAAAACCACCGTCCACACGGCCAAGATTGGTCTCAACCTGAAACTCGGCGGTGGGGGCTGGGGCCTGCAATAAAAATCGAGGACCGGGCGTGAAGAGCAGGGTCGAACGACAAACCGTCGATCTTTCCGCGTTCCCCGATTTGGTCGTCATTTATCTCGGGATGCGCGTCAACGCGTGGGCTGGCCTCAAAACACTGATTGGACTGGGTCCGCAGATCAAGAATTCCGTCGATCAGAAGCCGGATGGGCTGCTGCTCCACGAGAATTTCATTTTGTCGTTGATCCCGCCGCACATCGGCATGCGTCAGTATTGGCGCGACTTTGATACACTTGAGGCGTGGTCCCGTTCGACGCCGCATCGCGAGTGGTGGCAAAACTTCCTTCGCTCGTCGGGAGGGACCGGTTTCTGGCACGAGGCCTATTTCATGCGCGGCGGCATGGAGGCGGTTTATGACGATGTGCCCGGCCGCTTGGGTTTCGGACAATTCGCACCGCTTCAGCCCGCCCGTGGGCCGATGTTCTCGGCTCGGAGCCGCGCCAAGTTGGCGGGTAAGCCGCAGGCTGCGGTTATCCAAGAGGCTGAGCTTTATGGCACGGACGGCGCGCCGTAGAGCTTTGCGGCGGCTGGCGGGCGTCGAGAATGGTTGGTCCGTTGACCGCGGAAGGTGCGCAAAGGCAGGAGCTTTCGGCCTTCGTCTGCAAATGGCCAATTGTCGTCACGCCGCCGGCGGCCGCCAGTCGTAGATCCAATCGTAATTTTGTAGCAGGCGCGTTCCGCCGACAACCTGCATGAAGCTGTCGCGCAACCAGGCGCCGGCGCCGGCAAAATGGTAGCGCGTGCCGTTGCGCGAAGCCGCTCGTTGCACCCGGCGCGTGCGGCCTCGCCGCATCGCGCAATAGATTCGCAGCGCGCCGGCGGCATCGTCTGGCGACCGCGCAAGACATTGGGCCGCCACCGCGGCGTCCTCGATCGCCATGGCGGCGCCTTGCGCCAGATACGGCAGCATCGGATGCGCGGCGTCGCCGAGCAGCGCCACCGGCCCCTGCGTCCAGCGCCTGACAGGCCGGCGATCATAGAGGGCCCACTTCAACCACGCTTCCGGCAGGCCGACGAGGGCGCGGGCGGCTGGCGCCCATGCCTCGGCGGCAAGGCGCGGAACGATTTCGGCGCGACTTGCCGGCTCGCTCCAGCCGGTCGAGTTCCAGCTATCCCCGGTGATGACCACGACGTTGATGATGCGGCCGGCCTTGACCGGATAATGCACCAGATGAGCGTCGCGCCCGAGCCACAGGCGGATCTGCGGTTCGCGGAATTCCGGCGCGACCTCGCGCGCGGGAATAAGACCGCGCCAGGCGGTGCGCCCGGCGTAGCGCGGCGCCACTTCGTGACCGAGGCGCGAGCGCATGACCGACCAGAGACCGTCGGCGGCGATAAACGCAATGCCTCGCTCCTCCATCGTCCCGGCGGCGCCACGCGTCGAGACGGTGACCCCGTTGGGATGAGTAACGAAATCCAGCGCGCGCACGCCGAGTTTGACGGTGATGCCAAGGTGCTGCGATGCGGCGGCGGCGAGAGCCGCCTGCAGGTCGCCGCGATGGATCATCCAATACGGCGCGCCGTAGCGTTGCTCCGCGTCGGAAAGCGCCATGCGGACGATTTCCTGTCCGCTGGCGGCACTGAGGACGCGCACAGCTGTCGGTGAGACGGCGTGCGGCCGCAAGCGGTCCGCGAGGCCGAGATCGATCAGGATGCGCGCAGCGTTGGGCGAGAGCTGAATACCGGCGCCGGTTTCCTCGAGCCGCTCGGCCTGTTCCAGCACGACGACGCGAAACCCGTTGCGCGCAAGGGCGAGTGCGGCGGTCAGTCCCCCGATTCCGGCCCCGGCAACAACGACTGTGCGCGGGGACGTCAGGACGCGCCCTCCGGCAGCTGGTTTAGACGGTCACGCCGTGCAGGGCGCATTCCGCCGGTCGCGCGGCGCCAGGCGCAAGCGTTGGGTTGTGTCGGTACAATGTCGAGCAATAGGGACAGACATGCTCGACGTCGTCGCCCATGTCGCAATATACGTGCGGGTGGTCGAACGGCGGCATTGCGCCGACGCACATGAATTCCTTGGCGCCGATCTCGATGACCGGTACGCCCAGGTCATTGTGGAAATGAGGAACAATCGTGTCGGCCATGCTTTTGTCCGTTCTGCCGGTCGGCACCATAGCGGCGGCGACGGCAGATTCCTAGCAACCTAATGTCAAAAAAGCCGCAAATGAAAGGCAGTGAATTGACGCTGCGAACGGTTGGAACTGCTATGCGAACTGGGCTTTTCATGCGGCGAATGCGCCATCCGCTGGTGGCGTTTCTTGGCGCGGTTATTTTCGGCTGCGCGGCCATCGTGGTTGGCCGCATCGCCTTTGCGCAGATGGAGCGGTTTGCCGCCGCCGACGACCCGGTCCAGATCAGCGACCGCGCGCTCGACGGCGTCTTTACACCCGGCGTTGCCGAGCGCGAGATCGATGCCGCGCTCGCGACAGGCGACGTCGATTTGGCGCAAAGCTTTCTTGAGCTGGCGGCCGAGCGCGGTGTCGCCGTTGACCCGCATCTCGCCGACAGGGTGAAAGAGGCGCAAACGAAAGCCGCTTCGGTCACGCAGACCGCCGGACGGTTCGCCCACGGCTTGTGGACGGGCGAACCGACCGACATCGCCAGCCTCGCCGGCACCGCGGTCGGCGATCTGTTTGTGTTCGGCGACATCCGCGATGCCGCGCGCGAGGGCACCCGCTACCTGCGCGGCCAACCGTCCGATCCGTGGATCCTTGGCCTAGCCGGGGCAGGCATTGTCATTACCGCCGGCACCTATGCCTCGCTTGGCCTCGGCGCGCCCGAGCGACTCGGTCTGACACTGGTCAAGGCCGCCCGCCGCGTCGGCCGCTTGAACCCGGTGTTGGCCGTACGTGTGGCACGCGATGCGGTAAAGGTCGAAAAGGCCGGGGGCCTCGTCGATCTTGTCGGCGATGTCGGTCGCATCGAGAGCAAAGCCGGCACCCAAGCGGCGCTGGACGGTCTCCAGATTGCCGAGGAGCCACGCGACGTATCACGCCTGGCGCGGCTGTCGGCTGCCAAGGGCGGCAAGACGCGCGCTATCGTCAAGCTGCTCGGCCGGGCCGCCATTGTGTTGGCGGCCAGCGCTTTCGATCTTGCGATCTGGCTGTTTTGGGCGGCGCTGATGCTGTTCGGTTTTGCCTCGTCCTGCAAAGCCATGGCCGAGCGCATGACGCTCCGCTATCTCCAGCGCCGCAAGCTGCGCGCCTTGGCGATTCCGTCTGGAGCTTAGAGCATGATCCGGAAAAGTGAGGCCGGTTTCCGAAAAGATCATGCTCCACCAAAAAAGCTAGAGCACCAATCGATTAGATCGATCGCGCTCTAGGCAGACAACCGCACCGGATAGGATGTGAAGCCGCGGAAACGGGCGCGGCCGCCGCGCACCGGCACCGCCGCCGGTTCGATGCGGGGGAAGCGTCGCAACAATCGCCCGATGCCGACCTGCGCCTCCATGCGGGCGAGCGACATTCCCGCGCAGGCGTGAATGCCGGTGCCGAAAGCCAGATGCCGGTTTGGCTCGCGGCGGATGTCGAGGCGGTCGGGATCGGGAAATTGCTCGGGATCGCGATTGGCGGCGCCGATGCAGATATGCACATAGCTGCCGGCTGCGATATCGACGCCGCCCAGCGCGGTGTCGGCGACGGCCCGGCGATTGCCGAGCTGGTTGGAGCTTTCCATCCGCAGGAATTCTTCGACGGCCGTCTCCATGATCTCCGGATGGCTTCGCAGGTCGCTCATGGCGGCGGGATGCCGGATCAGCAGATCGATTGCATTGCCGATGAGATTGGTCGTCGTCTCGTGTCCGGCGTTGAGCAGGAAGATGCAATTATGGATCAGCTCGAGCTTGGAGAGCCGTTCGCCTTCGCCGTCTGTCGCGGAAAAATCGCTGGCGCCGACAAGCTTGGAGAGTATCTCCGCCGGATCGTTGCGACCGCTGCGCACGCGGTTTGAGATGATGCCGGTAAGATAGTTTTTGAAATCGGCTACGGCCGAAACGCCGGTATCGAATTGCTGCCGGCTCAGCACCGGTTCGAGCGCGCCGAGGATGGCGAGCGACCACCCGCGCAACGGCTCGCGTTCGTCCGGCGGGATGCCGAGCATGTCGCCGATCAGCGCAACCGGAATCGCGGCGGCAAAATCCCCGATGAGATCGATCTCTCCCTTGACCGCCGCTTCTTCCAGGAGCCGATCGACGAGCTTTTCGATGCGGTCCTGCAGAACCTGCAATGCGCGCGGCGTGAATGCCGGAGCCAGAAGCTTGCGGACCCGGGTGTGATAGGGCGGATCGTTGAACACCAGGCTTGTTGTGTGGTGCTCGTAGAGGAGGCTATCGGAGAAGTTGGGCCGGAAATCGAGCTTCTTGTCTGAGCTCCAAATTGCGGCGTCGCGATAGACCGACAGACAATCGTCGTAGCGCGTCAGAAAATACGATCCATCCGGCATCCGATGCACAGGATCGAATTGGCGGAGCGCGCGGTAGGTAGGGTAGGGGTCGTCGAGGAAGGCAGCGGACAGCTTCTTCAGGTCGAAAGCGGCGACCGCAGCCGGCGGCGCCGGAATTTCGCTCCCGCCGCGCCCACTCGCGCCCTCAATTTTGGAAGGCCGCCCCACGGCGGGTGCACTTCAATCGCTGTTGACCGGCGTGGTCACTGCTTGACCAGCGAACACGCCGGATTGGGCGGACCGAAGGCCTGATCACCGGGAATATGGGTGAGGATCTGGTAATAGTCCCATGGATACTTGGACTCTTCCGGCTTCTTCACCTGTACCAGGATGAGGTCGTGCACCATCAGCCCGTCCTCACGCAGCTTGCCGTTGCGGGCAAAAAAATCATTGATCGGCGTTTCGCGCATCTTGGCCGTGACCTTGAGCGGATCATCCGTGCCGATAGCCTTGACGGCGTTGAGATAGCTCATGATCGAGGAATACACGCCGGCCTGCCACATCGACGGCATCTGGTTCATCTTGGCGAAGAAGCGCTTTGACCATGCGCGGGTCTGCTCGTCCATGTCCCAATAGAACGACGTGGTGAGCACCAGACCCTGCGCGGCTTTCAGGCCGAGCGCGTGGACGTCGGAAATCAGCACCAGCAATCCGGCCATTTGCTGGCCGCCCTGAAAAATGCCGAACTCGCCGCCGAGCTTGATGGCGTTGATATTGTCGGGCGGGCCGCTGGCGATGCCGATGATTTTTGCCTTCGAGGCCTGCGCCTGGAGAATAAACGACGAGAGGTCAGCGGTGGCGAAGGGATGCGAGACCGAGCCCAGCACTTTGCCGCCGTTCTGCGTGATGACGGCCGAAGCGTCGCGTTGCAGCGCATGGCCGAACGCATAGTCGGCGGTGAGGAAGAACCAGGTATCGCCGCCGCGCTTGGTAACTTCCTGCGCCGTGCCGACGGCAAGCGCGTGCGTGTCGAACACCCACTGCAAGGCGTAGGGTGTGCAGAACTTGCCGTGGAAGTCGGCGGTTCCAGTGGAGTGGACGATCAGGAGCTTCTTTCTCTCGTTCGCGACGTTTTGCACGGCCAAGCCGACAGCCGAGACCGGCACGTCGACGATCAGGTCGACCTGGTCGCGATCGTACCATTGCCGGGCGAGGCCGGCGGCGATGTCGGGCTTGATCTGATGGTCGGCGGAAATGAGCTGGATCGGCTTGCCCAAGACCGTGCCGCCGAAATCGTCGATCGCCATCTGTGCGGCCGCCACCGAGCCCGGCCCGTCCGCGGCGGAGGACGGGCCGGACATGTCGGTGAGCACGCCGATCTTCACAACGTCGTCGGATATCTGCGCCGCGGCGATGCCGTTTGCGGCAACGAACAGTGTCGTGAGCATAACGAGCCACGCACGGTGCATGATTGTCCTCCCTGCGGCGCGTTGCGTGCGCCGAATTGCCGGTCGAGGCCGGCCTTGAGGTAAGGCGGCACGGAACGAAATTCTGCTTCCGTGCCGTTGCGCGCGTCGTCGAGCAATCAACGGCCGTAGGTCGCCGTCAGGCTCGCTTTTCCGATGGTGTGAAAATGCGTCTCAAAGCCGACGAGGGCCGCCGACGCGTTATCATCCTTCGCGTATTCCAGCTTGTCTTCATCAAGCGCGAACACGGTGAAAGTGTAGTGATGCGGTTTATCACCCAGCGGCGGGCAGGGACCGCCATAGCCGGCGCTGCCAAAATCGGTTCGGCTCTGGATAGCGCCTTGGGGCATGAGTTTCGCCTTCAGATCGCCGGCGTTCTTCGGCACCGAAGTTGTTGATGCCGGAAGGTTGAACACCACCCAGTGCCACCAGCCGCTACCGGTCGGAGCATCCGGATCATAGACCGTGATCACCAAGCTCTTGGTCGCGCTCGGCGCCCCGGTCCAGCTCAAGGAAGGTGAGATATTGCTGCCGGTGCAGCCAAAGCCCTTGAACACCTGCTCTTCTTTGATGGTCGCACCGTCGCTGACTTCGCCGCTCTTCAGGCTCATGCTTTCCGCAAAAGCTGTTTGCGCGCCCAGAATACTCACCGTAAGAGCCGCGGCCCCCAGCACTGTGAGCCCGAGCGAATGTCGCGTGCGTTTCATCCGATTCCTCCCTGATGAAAGAGTAAGATGCACCCCGGCCGGGGTGCAAAAAGCTCTTTATTGTCTAACATTTGCGGGCGTCAGTTTTTTAAACGCTACGCAACCTTAGATGAGCGGTCAAGGCAGCTCGGCGCGGATCGCCGCACGGGGACGCCTTCCCTAGAACTGCACTTTGTCATCTTTTGCGGTCCAAAGGCTGTAGACGGCGCGCGCCTCGTCAGCAAGTTCCGGCTCTTGAATCATCGGAATAATCTGGCGCGTTTCGAGCGGTCGGGACAGTTCTGCGTAAAAAGGTTCGTCACCGAGGCCGATCGAGCGGGAGTCATCCATCGACAGGACATAATAGGCGCGGCTTACCCGGGCCCAAAGCATGCTCGACATGCACATGCAGCAAGGCGCCCCGTTGGTATAGGCCTCGCAGCCGGTGAGATTGAAGGTCTTGAGCTTCGCGCTCGCACGCCGGACCGCCAGCAGTTCGGCGTGCGCGGTGGGATCGTTGCTCGACAGCACCTCGTTGTGCGCCTCGCCGACGATCTCGCCGTCCTTGACGATCACGCAACCGAAGGGGCCGCCGTGCCCGCTGTTCATTCCCTTTTGCGCCAGCTCCAGAACCCGGCGCATGAATTTGGTCTCGTACATATTTTTCTCCCACCGCAATGGCTAACCGCCCAGGAAGGCCTTTCTGATTTCCTCGGTATCGCGCAGCGCCGAAGTCGCGCCTGACAGCGCCACCTTGCCGATTTCGAGCACATAGGCACGGTCGCAGCAGGCCAGCGCTTTTCTGACGTTCTGCTCGGCAAGCAGCACTGCCGTTCCGTGTTTCACGATGGCCCTCACGGTCGCCAGAACCTCGTCGGCGAGCTTTGGGGAAAGGCCGAGCGAGGGTTCGTCGAGCAGCAGCAATTGCGGGCGTCCCATCAGCGCTCTGCCGATTGCGAGCATCTGTTGCTGGCCGCCGGACAATTGCCAACCTAACTGGTTCCGACGCTCGGCGAGTTGCGGAAACAGGGCGAACGCTCGCTCGAGTCGTTGCATGCGTTCGGCCTTGCCGGCGAAAGCGGCTACTTCCAGATTTTCGCGAACGGTCAGACCCGGGAATATGCGGCGTCCTTCGGGCGCATAACCTAGGCCGAGGCGCGCCCGCCGTTCGGGACTTACTCCCGTCATATCCCTTCCGAGGAAATGTAGTCGGCCGCTCCGTGGCCGCAGGAATCCTACGATCGATTTGAACAAAGTAGACTTGCCAGCGCCGTTGGCGCCGACCAGTGCGACCGCCTCGCCGACGCCTACCGAGACGGTTACGCCGCTGAGCGCCGAGACCGGCCCGTAAGCCACGTTCAAGCTTTCGATTTCGAGAAGCTGGCTCATGACGGGTCCGTCAACGCCAGCTCGGGGAGGTTGGCGCCGAGCCCGAGATAAGCCTCGATCACGGCCGGTTCGCGCCGAACCTCGTCCGGCAGACCCGACGCGATGACCTTGCCGCGATCGAGACAGATCAGGCGTTCGGCCAGCGCCGCGAGAAACACGAGATTGTGCTCGACGACGAGCACGGTGATGCCGTCGGCGCCGAAGGTGCGGATGCGGTCCGCGAGATCGCGTTGCTCCTGCTCGTTGAGTCCTGCCGCCGGTTCGTCAAGAAGGAGGATCCGCGGGCCGGTTGCGAGCGCGCGCGCGACCTCGACGCGCCGGCGCGTGCCATATGGCAGGCGGCCGCACGGCTCCATCGCGACATCAGCGACGCCCAGTCGGTCCGCGGCGGCCGTCGCGATCCGGCGCGCATTGTCGAGGCGGCGATCGCGCCCCAGCATGACGATCGCCTGAATGAGTCCTCCGCCGTCGAAGCCTGCTCGTGCCACCGCGATATTGTCGAGCACCGAGAGGTCATCGACGAGATGGATGTGCTGGAAAGTGCGCGCCACGCCCAATCGTGCAATCGCGTAGGCTTGGCTGCGCGTAATGTCGTGAGCAAGAAACGTCACGCTGCCCTGGTCGCACGAATAAAGTCCCGAGATGACGTTCAACAAAGTCGTCTTGCCGGATCCGTTGGGGCCGATGAGGCCGACGATTTCGCCCTGCTTGCAGGAAAGACTAACGCCGTCGAGGGCCTTAACGCCGCCGAACGCGAGTGCGACATTGTCGACAGCCAACAACGGCTCCTCCTGTTTGGGAAGAGGAGTTGCGTGCGCGGTGCCGACCGACGCCGGTGCGGCCGCCATTGCCCACGCTGGCGAGCGATCGGCTCCGAACAAGAGAGACCGCAGACGCTCCATTGCCCCGACAAGCCCGTACGGCGCCAGAATCAGCACGGCGAGCGCGGCGGATCCGTAAGCGATCATGTAATAGTTTTCGAACACCCGGAAACGCTCGCGCAGATAAACGATCAGGCAGGCGCCCAATATGGCACCGGCGATCTGGGTGCGTCCGCCGATCACCGTCATGGTCAGACAGGTCACCATCAGCGCGAGATCGAGGTTCTCCGGCGAGACGACGTGGATCACATGCGCCATCAGCGCGCCGGCGGCGCCGCCATAGGCGGCACTGAGGACGAAAGCGCCGAACCGCAGTTCGGCGATGTTCAAGCCCAGAGACGAGGCGGCCTCGCGGTTTTCGCGCATGAGATGGTAGGCTTGGCCGTAGAGTCCGCGAGTCACCTGATAGGCGATCAGACAGCCGACGGCGACAATGCCCCACACGAACCACAAGACCGAGCGGCGGTCGGCAATGGTGAAGCCCGGCAGCTCGATCGCGGGAATGCCGGGGAGGCCGTTGGTGCCGCCGGTGACGTCGCTCCATTGGATGGCAAGCAGCAACACGACGAGGCCGATACCGAGCGTGGCAAGAGAAAAATAGTGTTCCTCAAGCTTGAGCACCGGCACCGCGACGATCACGGCCAGCAGCGCGGGCCCGGCAATCGACAGCGGAAACGTGACCAGGAAAGGAAAGCCGAAGCGGGTGGCGAGAATGCCGGTGACGTAGCCGCCGATGCCAAAGAAGGTGGCTTGTGCAAGCGAGACCGCGCCGGCGTGTCCGAACACGAACTGATAGCCCAGCACAAGAAGGGCATAAATGCCGCACAGCGTCAGCACGCGCAGATCGTAGGGACCAGCGAAAAAAACCGCATACGCGATCAACGCCGCGGCGCCGACAATCAGCGGCAACCGTATGCCCGCGAAAAGCCAAGACGCCAAGCCCAACGCCAAGCCCAAGGCCTCCTTGCCTGGTTCAGACCCGGCGCTGAACAAGTTCGCCGAAGATGCCCTGCGGACGGAAGAAGAAAATGAGGAGCAGCGCGACATACAAAAGCCCGGTCGCCACCGCGTAGGAAACGTAAGCCGAAACCACGACCTGAAATACCGAGATCATCATGGCTCCGATGACCGCGCCGGGAATGCTGCCCCAACCGCCGACGACGACGGCAATGTAGGCATAGACGCTGAGCGGAATGCCGCCGGTCGGATAAACGAAGAATTGGTTGGCGAGGAGCGCGCCGGCAACGCCGGCGAGCGCGGTACCGAAGCCGAATGTGGCGGCAATCACGGCTGAGGTGCGAATGCCGATAGCCTGCGCCATTTGCCGATCCTGCGCGGTCGCGCGAAGCCTTCGGCCGATCTGGGTGCGCGCGAAGATGAAGTATTGGAGCGTAATCAGAGCCGCCGCTACCGCAAGCGTGCCGAGCGCCTGTATGCTGATCTCGATACTGCCGAAATGCATCGTGCCGCTTTTGATAAGCGGCGGAGCTGCGTGGGCTTGTGGCCCGAACAGCACCAGGAACAAGTTCTGCAATATGATGCCGCACAGCAACGTACTGATGAACACCGTTGAAGGCGGCCGATTCGCAAGCGGGAAATAAGCGACGAAGGAGAATGCAACCCCGACCGCGAACATGATCGCCGCTACCAGCGGCAGCAACACGATGACCGGTATTGCGCCTGCGGCCGCGCCAAGGCCGACGGCTACGTAGCCGCCGGCCATGACGAGATCGCCATGCGCGAAATTGACCGCCGACGTCGCATTGACGATGAATACAAAACCAAGAGCGACGAGCGCGTAAGCAGCACCAAGCGCCAGCCCGTTGATGACGAGTTGCAGAAGGGTCATCGCCGACGGTCGGGCTGCGCGATCATTTCAGAACCAGTTGTTCTCCGGCGTAGTGAGCAACGATTTTGGGAATGCGGCTCGAGCCGTCCCAGCAGACGATATCGGCGTCATGGGCGAGATCGCCGTGGCCATTGGACTTATAGGTCATGGCGACGCCATGGTAGGTTTCCTTCTGCAATGCCGCGCGCATGTCTTCCGGCGTCTTGGCGCCCTTAGACATCATCGTAAGCGCCATCATCACGCCGTCATACTGGCCCAGAGCGAGGCCATCGGGTTCGATGCCGAAACGCTTAAGGTAGGCGTCTGCCCAGGCCTTGATGGCTGGCGTCGAACGCGCCTCGGGTGCCGAGGGCGTTTCCGCGCACATACCGGCGAGTTCCGCCGGTTCGAACAGCGCCGTTGCAGTCGGTTCGACAATCGACGAGCTGTTGACGATCGGGATATCGAGGCCGCTCGACTTGAGCTGCTTGGCGATCAGCGTCATCGGTGTCGATACCGCATGCAGCACGATGACGTCTGCGCCGGAGGCCTTCACCTTCGCCAGCAATGGACTCATATCCTTGGTGTCGGGCGCGATTGAATTGTCCTCGAACACCGGCTTGGTGTTGAGCTTGGCGAAATCTTCCTGAAGCAGGGCGAAGCCGCCTTGTCCGTACGCGGTCGTGTCGCTGATCAACGCGATCTTCTTCTTCTTCATCACCTCGACCACGTAACGGGCATGGGCGACCTTGATCTCGCGGTCGTTTGGCAGGAAGCGGAAGATGTAGGGGTTCCCGCTTTCGGTGATCTTGGCGAGGCCGGAGATGGTCAGGAGCGGCACCTTGTACTCGGCGGCGACCGGCATCATGGCGACCATCTCGGTTCCAAACACGGTGACTGCCGCGGCGATCGCCTTTTGACTGCTCAGCGCCTTGTCGAGCGCGGTGGCGGCTCCCGTCGCCGATGTGCCGGTATCAAAGATCGGATAGTCGATTTTCATTCCGCCTGGGGCCTGCTCCAAAGCCATGACGGCTCCATTGCGCTGGCTGCCGCCCTCCACCGACAAAAAGCCCGTGATGGGCATGACGATCGGAAGGTAGGCGTCGGCCGCGGAGGCGATGCCGCCTGCGAGCGCCGCGAGACCCAATCCGACGCCGACCGCGGCGACCGTGTTTCGCAGCCGCCTGGATCGCAGCATGGTCGTCCGTGTCTTTGTCCGTGGGATATTCATCGCTACCTCTTCGGTTGCGCAGGATCCCGGCGTTCCTGCTGGTACAAAAAACTTCCTCTTGAGAATTTCGTATGGCCCGTAGGGCGTCAAGGGAAAAACGGCTCCCTTACGCCCGACCGATCGAGCCGCGAAGCGGTCGATTACTCGAAAACTCGCCGCGACCGCTCATTGCCAGTCACGGTTCGCGCGTCGGAGCCAGCCGGTGAACATGATAGGGCTCGCACGCAAGACTGTGGCAGAACTTGCCGACAAACGCATGGAGCTCTTTCGCGAACGCCCGCGTCGGGGCGTTGGCGGCGAACAGTCTTTCCGCTGCGGCACAGGCGTCGCGGCGCAATTTCTTCTCGTCGATGGTCGTCAGACGTCCGTGGTCAAGCACCATGACGCCGCCGATCATGACACTGTCGACCGCCGCACCGTTCTCGGTGAAGACAATCTGGCTGACCATGTCGTGGCACGGCACATAGTTGATGTTGCCCAGATCAAGAAAAACGATATCCGCCTTGTATCCGGGCGCGATTTCGCCGATGGAGCCGCCAAACCCCATGGCCCGCGCACTCCCTACCGTCGCCATGCGCAGGACTTCATCGGCCCCCAGCCAGAGTTCGAAATCGGGCGTCTGTACCCGGGAAATCAGCGCGGCCAGACGCGTCGCCTCAAACATATTGAGCTGGTCCGAACTGTTGGCTGCGTCGGTCGCGACACCGACATTGATGCCGCGGTCGAGCATCGGCCGCAAATGCGCAAGCCCGGAGCCGAACCGCATATTGCTGACCGGGGCGTGCACGACCGACGCGCCGTTGTCGGCCAGGCGGCCGAGATCGTCGCGATCGAGCCAGATCGCATGCGCGGCGGAAAGTTGAGGTCCGAGCAAGCCGAGCGTGTCGAGATGTGCGGTTAGCGTCTTGCCGTATTTGCGAAGGCCGAGCACGGCCTGCGCCTTGGTCTCGGCCAAGTGGGTCTGGAGCGGCAAATCGTAGGCTTTGGCAAGATCGCGGCAGCGCACGAGAAACTCGTCGCTGCAATGGAGCGGAATGGTCGGCGCGATGGCCGGACGAATCCAATCGCGATCGAACGGCCAGTCGGCGTAAATTTTCTCCGCGGCGTCCGCTGTCGCCGTGTACGGCGCAAGCTTGAACGCAAGCACGTCGGCGCGGAGCGCATCCGGCACCGCGTCGATCAGACCGGGATAGGCCTGATAAAGAGTCTTGTCCGCGACCATCGGAGCGATCACAGCGCGCACGCCGGCGTCCCGATAGGCGCTGCCAAGCGCGATTACCCCATCGCGGCTCGGCAGCGGGAACTCGAAAAATAGGTCGTAGCAGGCGGTGCAACCCTTGCGGATCATCTCGACCGCGGCAACGAGGCCGTTGAGATATTTGTCCTCGAGCGTGCGGTTGCCGGTCATGCCAGGCATCGCATTAAGAAACAATTCGAGGGGCCAACGATCGCCGACCAGCCCTTTGGCAAGCGTGCCGTGGCCGTGGACGTGACTGTTGACCAGTCCGGGCATCATTGCGCGGTCAGATGCATCCACCACGGTCGCGTCAGGCGGCGCATCCATTCCCGGCGGGCCAATCGCAACGATGGTGTCGCGATCGATCAGGATGTCGGCGGGCGCGGTCTTTCGGCGGCTTAAGTCCACTAGCCGGCCGTCGCGGACAATCTTGAATACACTGGCCATGATATTTCCAGGCTCGGAGAGAATACGGGGCACCGCTTGCCGGCGACGGCCGTTGCCAGCGAGGCGAAAGCCTAGCGCATTCCCCTCCGGCAACACTATCTTTGTGGCCAATCGGACATATCCACTATGGTCACCTCATGCCGGCTTTTGCACATGGCGATGTCGAGATCGCTTTTTTCGACGAGGGGCAGGGCGATCCGATCGTGCTGGTGCACGGCTTCGCCTCCACCAAAGAGGTGAACTGGGTTTATCCCGGTTGGGTGTCGACGCTGACGCGTGCGGGGCGTCGGGTCATTGCGCTCGACAACCGCGGCCACGGCGCTTCCACCAAACTCTATGATCCGGCAGCCTATCACAGCGGCCTTATGGCCGAGGATGTGCGCGCGTTGCTCGATCACCTTGATCTCCGTCGCGCCGACGTCATGGGCTATTCGCTCGGCGCGCGGATCACGGCGCTGCTGGCGATCACGCATTCCGATCGCGTGCGCGCGGCCATTCTCGGCGGAATCGGTATCCATCTTGTCGAGGGGGCGGGACTGCCGCCGCAAACGATCGCCCAGGCGCTCGAAGCGCCAAGTCGGGCCGACGTGATCGATGAGACCGGCCAGACCTTTCGAGCTTTCGCCGAACAGACGCGTTCCGATTTGCGCGCGCTCGCGGCATGCATCCGTGGCTCGCGCCAAGCGCTGTCCCGCGATGAAATGGAACGCCTTGCGATGCCGGTCCTGGTCGCCGCGGGGAGCAAGGATGAGATCGCGGGGTCCCCGGAGCGGCTTGCCGCCCTCGTGCCCAGCGGACAGGCGCTGGTCATTCCCGGTCGGGACCACATGCTCGCGGTCGGCGACCGGGTGTTCAAGGAGGGTGTGCTGGATTTTCTGGCGAGGCGGCCTTAATGGAATAGGCCAATGGAGTACACATTCACTGGGTCATTGGCCGGAATTTAGCCCATTGGCCGAGTATCCTTGCCCACTTTGGATACCGTACCCTGGATTTCGTGCCCATGTCGTCCCAATTGTGCTAGAAGCGCGTCCTTTCGGGAGTTCAGTGCCATGGTGCAACAGCAGACGAAACCAGTCGTCGACACGGTTGATCCGGTCTGGGCGCGGGTCCGCCGCGAGGCCGAGGAGATCGTCAGGCGCGAGCCCGAACTCGCCACTTTTATCTATTCGACGATCCTTCACCACGACACGCTCGAAGGCGCCATCGTCTACCGCCTGTCCGATCGGCTCGACCATTCGGCGCTGTCGGGCGAATTGATCAGGCAGGCTTATGCAGACGCGCTCAAGGATACGCCTTCGATCGGGGAGAGCTTCCGCGCCGACATCGCGGCGACCGTAGACCGCGACCCGGCAAGCCATCGGCTGCTTGAGCCGGTGCTCTATTATAAGGGCTTCCACGCGATCCAGGCGCATCGGCTGATGCATTGGCTCTGGCACAAAGGCCGCCGTGATTTCGCACTTTACCTGCAGAGCCGCACGTCCGCGGTATTTCAATGCGACATCCATCCGGCCGCGAAGGTCGGCCGCGGCATCTTCCTCGATCATGCCACCGGTCTTGTCGTCGGCGAGACCGCGGTGATCGAAGACGACGTGTCGATGCTGCACGGCGTGACGCTCGGCGGTACCGGCAAGCAGTGGGAAGACCGCCATCCGAAGATTCGTTACGGCGTGATGATCGGTGCCGGGGCCAAGATCCTCGGTAACATCGAGGTCGGGCATTGCGCGCGTATCGCTGCCGGCTCGGTCGTGCTGAAGTCGGTACCCAATAACGTCACCGTGGCCGGCGTACCGGCCCGCGTCGTGGGCGTTGCCGGTTGTCCGGAGCCTGCGCGGCTCATGGACCAAATGATCCACGACGAGATTTGATCGCGGCCGCCGCCGCGTGCTATCGGGATCGTGTAGCAGGAGACGCGCGGTGGACGTGCAAGAAGTCAAGAAGCTCGACGCTTATCTCAAGAAGCTGTTCGGCAATCCGCGCATCCGCGTGGTGCCGCGGCCGAAAAAGGACGATTCAGCCGAGGTCTATGTCGGCGAGGAATTCGTTGGCGTCTTATTCGTTGACGACGAGGATGATGAGCGCTCTTACAATTTCCAGATGGCAATCCTGGGCAGCGACCTGGATTGACCGCGCTGCTTCAACTTGATCCGCTCCCGGCGTGAAGCTGTGCCATGAGCCGGTCGAAGCCGGCAGCGACGCTGCGCCAGTCCTGAAGCCATACGCGCGGAAACCGAAGCGTGATCTCTGCGGCATCGATCGATCGCTCCTGGATACAGGTACCGGGCACGGTGCGAACCGGGCGCGAGCAGCGCAGGAAGAATTGCTCAGGCCTTTCGGCCAGATAAACAAGGTCCTCGCCTTCGTAGGGCGTGCCGGCGCGAAACGGCACAATGGCGAGACCGTCCGGACCCGGCGCCGCCTCAGCCTCGATATAACGCGGATATATGGTTCGCAGGCGCACGTCAGGCGCGAGCACTCCGTCAAGACCGGCAATGGTGACGAAGAGCCGGTCGTCCGTACGCGGTGACGGTACGGAATCGCCTCCCTCGGTGCTTGGCGGGACCGCGGTGGTTTCGAAATTCTGTCCGGGCGGGGTGAGCGAAGGCCAAAGAAACACAACGTCCAGCCGCTCGTGCGCCCCGGGATGGCGCTGCACGGCTGCGCGTATCGCCGCCGGCGGGACGTTGAACAGCACGCCAGCGACCGTCACCGGGACGGTGGGCGCATCAAGCGGTACGTTTGCCTTTGGCCAAGTCGGCCACAGCAAGTAGGAAACGAAGGTCGCTGCGGCCGCGATCAGCACGACAACGCCGGCCAGCGCCGCCAACAGGCCGCGGGATTTGCCGGCCGGTCGGTGTCGTGCCGACATTTCTGCCAAGGAATGCTGCGTCGTACGTTGCCGCGTTGGGCGTAGTTCTGCCGTACGTTGCCGGGTCATCCGTCGCGTCGCCATCTTTTGCGAATCGCCGGCGAGTATCGCACGGCCCACGCGCCGACCGGCGTTTACCCTTTCTTAAGGAATTCGTGGCGGCGCGACGCGCTCTCTGCGAGGTTTTGTTCGAAAATCGGAGACGCTTTTCGAATGTACGAAGCCATGCAGCAGCCGGCGATTTCGCCGGATATCGTCGAGTCCTTGTTCGCAATTGCCCTTGGCTTCGCCGTCGCTGGGCTGTTCGCAAGCGGATACCGGGTTTTCAGTGTTCGTTTCCCAAGCTTCCGCTTGCTCGAAGTTGGGCCGATGAAGGCCCGTGTCGCCGCCGTTCCGCTGCTCGTGTTCGCCGCCCCGTTCATCATCATGCGCAACACGCTCCGCGGGCGCCGCCTCGAGCGGCGGCGCGGTGAACTTGTCATGGTTTCAACCGTCATTGCCGGGCTGTGGAGCCTGATGTCGGGGACGGTTGTGGTTATGGCGCTTCAAGCCTTGCTTAGTGTCTGATACCGATTGGCGCCAACAGCGCTGATCCAGGTTCCGCATGATTTACGAACTCGACGGGCAGAAGCCGGACTTACCGGCAGAGGGGCTTTTTTGGGTGGCGCCAAGCGCTGCCGTCATCGGCAAGGTACGGATGCTGGCCGACAGCAGCGTCTGGTTCGGCGCGGTGCTGCGCGGCGACAATGAGTGGATCGAGCTCGGTGAACGCTCGCAGATCCAGGACAATGCGACGCTGCATACCGACATGGGCTTTCCCCTGACCATTGGGGCGGATTGCGTGATCGGCCACAACGTCATCCTTCACGGCTGCACGATCGGGGCGAACGCGCTCATCGGCATGGGCGCGATCGTGCTCAACGGCGCGCGCATCGGCGCCGGAAGCCTGGTCGGCGCCGGCGCCCTCATTACCGAGGGCAAATCGTTTCCGGAAAGATCGCTGATCGTCGGTGCGCCGGCGCGGGCCATCCGAACGCTCGATGATGCGGCCGTTCAGGCGATCGCCGGTGGCGCCGGATTCTACGTCCGCAACTTCAAGCGGTTTGCAAAAGGACTAAAACCGGTCGGATGACGCCTATCCGGCGGCTCACTTAGCCGCGGCGGTTTCGGGCTCGCCCGGCTTTGCCGAGGCGCCGGCAATGCGCACCTTGTCTCCGGTAGCAATACCGTCGGGCGGATTGATCACCACGCGGTCGTCCGCGACGATTCCGGATCCGATTTCGACCTCGTTACCCAGATCGCGGACGATCGTGACTTGCCGGAGCACGATACGCCCGTCGTTGCCGACGATCGCGACATGCAGCCCGCTTTGATTGAAAATCAGCGCGCTCGCCGGGACACTGATCGCCATTTCCGGATGCGGCAGCTCGAAATTCACATTGGTGAAGTCGCCGGTCATCAGTTCGCCGCGAGAATTGTCAACGACGAGCTGTATGCGCGTGGCGTTGGACGCGATGTCTACCGACTGCGCGGATTTCTCGACTGTTGCCGGGAATTTCTTGCCCGGGTATTCGGGAACCGAGATTTGCGCCTTGGTGCCGACCGGGATGCTGGGCACGTAGTTCTGCGGAACGTTGACATAAACGCGCAGCTTGGTCGTTTCCGAAACGACGAACATCGGCGGCCCGCCGCCGGACCCGGCGTTGATCAGCGCTCCTACGTCGGTCGTGCGCGCGGTGACGAGCCCATCGAACGGCGCGACGATGTGCTTGTATTGTTCGAGCACCCGCAGGCGGTCGAGGTTGGCCTGCGCGGCGCGCACCAGTCCCTGTTTGTTGGAGGCGTCGGCCGCCCTTTGATCGAGGTCTTGCTGCGAGATCGCGTAAGTAGTGATCAGACTTTGGCCGCGCTTGAGCGTGGCGTCGGAGAGCACCGAATTGGCTTTGGCGCTCGCTAAATTTGCTTCGGCCTGCATGATCTGCTGGTCGAGATCCGGCGCGTCGATTTCCGCGAGAAGCTGGCCGGCCTTTACCGGCGTTCCGATATCGGCCTGCCAATTCTTTACGTAGCCGCTGACGCGGGCATACATCTGCGCCTGCGTGTAGGCTTCCAGCCGGCCGGGAAGCGAGAACGTCGTCTTTTTGCCCTTTATATCCGGCGGCGCCACGGCAACGACTGGGACCGCCTGTTTCTCGGTCCATTCCTGTAGCTTCGCGTCGGCGACTTTGCGTGTCGTGATGCCGAAGACGACGATCACGACCGCGACAATCAGCACCGAAAAGCCAGCGATGTAGAACCCGCGTCGCGACACGCCGGCAGCGGGCGGGGGGGCATCAGACGACATGTAGTTCTCCGACCGGGCGCGTCGCTGCCGAGCCGCGGCGTTGATGGATGATGCTGAAGACGACCGGTACAAATACCAGAGTTGCAACGGTTGCGAAACCAAGGCCACCGACCACGGCGCGGCCGAGCGGTGCGTTCTGCTCGCCGCCTTCACCGAGGCCGAGCGCCATCGGCAGCATGCCGATGATCATGGCAAGAGCCGTCATCAAGACCGGGCGAAGGCGGACAAAGCCCGCTTCGATCGCCGCGGCAACCGCGTCGCCGTGCTCGTCGAGCTTTTCCTTGGCGAAGCTGATGACGAGGACGCTGTTGGCGGTGGCTACTCCCATACACATGATGGCGCCGGTCAAGGCGGGCACCGACAGCGTCGTGCCCGTGGCGAATAGCATCCACACGATGCCGGCGAGAGCGGCCGGCAGCGCCGTAATGATCACGAACGGATCCGCCCACGACTGAAAGTTGACGACGATCAGGAGATAAATGAGGACAATTGCGGCCGCCAAACCGAAGATCAGGCCGCTGAAGGCGCTGTTCATCGTCTTGACCTGGCCGAGGAGGGTCACATCGGCGGTCTTCGGCGCATCCTTGGCGGTTTCCTCCACGACCTTCTGCACGTCGGCGGCTACGGCGCCCAGATCGCGGCCCTGGGTCGTGCCGAAAATCTGAATCGACGGTTGCACGTCGTATTGCGTGTAGACTGCAGGCACCGCGGTACGCTTGACGTCGGCGATGCCGCCCAGCACTTGCGAGGGTACTCCCGCCGCAGTGATCGGCAGGTTTTGCAGTGCGTTCAGCGAATCGACCTGATATTGCGGCGTCTGCATGACGATCGAGTAATTCACGCCGTTGTCGGGGTTCAGCCAGAATGTCGGCTGGACCTGACTCGATCCTGCGAGATTGACCACCATGCTGTTGGTGACGTCGCGTTCGGTGATGCCGACATACTGTGCGCGGGTGCGGTCGACCTCGACGCTAAAGGCCGGTTCGCTGAGCGACTGCTGGATGCGTGCGTCGACGAGACCGGGAATGTGCCGGAGCCGGCGTAGCAGACTTTGCGCGTACGCATAATTCTCGGCAAGATGGGGTCCGCGAATTTGAACTTCGATCGGGGCCGGCGCGCCGAAATTCAAGATTTGGCTGATGATGTCGGCGGGCAGGAATGAAAACGTCACGCCGGGGAACCTCGCCGGCAGCTCTTCGCGGAGGGTGCGAACGTAATCCGCGGTGGGCCGGTGGTTCTCGTTCAGTCCGATCTGGATTTCGCCGTCCTGCGAACCGATCGTACCGGTATTGTTGTAGGTCATGTTGATGCCGCTGACTGGAAAGCCGATGTTGTCGACCAGCGTTTCCAGTTCGTCCGGCGGGATGATTTGCCGAACCACCTTCTCGATTTCCGCAAATTGACGAGCGCTCTCCTCGACGCGGGTGCCCACGGCCAGGCGCGCGTGCATCAAAATCCTGCCGCCATCGACCGACGGAAAGAAGTCACGCCCGAGATAGGGTGTCAGCGCGAACGTGCCGACAATGAAAGCGAGGAAACACGTCACAAACGCCAGGCGGTGGCGCAACGCCATCGTCAAGATTTCGCGATAGGCGAGGCGGAAGCGCTCGAAACGTGCCTCGAAGCCGCGTTGAAAACGCACCAGGGGATTGCGTGAAGGCGGTAGCGCCCCGTCCATGCCCTGCATGTCAGTGCGCGGCGCATGCTTGTGCAGCATGTATTTCGCCATGGTCGGCACCAGAGTGCGCGACAGGATGAACGACCAAACCATTGCCGACATTACTGCCTCGGCCAGCGGCACGAAGAGAAAGCGCGACACGCCGGTCAGAAAGAACATCGGTACGAACACAATACAGATGCATAACAGCGATACGAAAGCAGGCGTCACAATCTGTTCGGCACCGTCCAGAATCGCCTGCTCGACTTCCTTGCCCTGCTCAAGGTGCCAATTGATGTTTTCGATGGTTACCGTCGCCTCGTCGACGAGAATGCCCACGGCGAGCGCCAGTCCGCCCAACGTCATGATGTTCAGGGTTTCGCCCAGCGCCCAAAGCGTCGCGATCGAGCCGAGCACCGAGAGGGGAATCGATGTCGCAATGATCAGCGTCGAGCGGAAGCTGCCGAGGAAAAGTAGAATCATCAGGCTGGTGAGCGCCGCCGCGATGACGCCTTCGCGGATGACGCCGCCGATCGCAGCATTGATGAAGATCGACTGATCGCCGATCGCCGTGAGCACCAGATTGCTCGGCAGGGTTTTTTTCATCTCCTGCACTTTTTTCTTGACGCCGTCGATGATCGCGAGCGTCGACACCGCGCCATTCTTCAGGACGTACATCAGCACCGAGCGGTTGCCGTCGACGTGAACGATGTTTTGCTGCGGCGGACTGCCGTCGCGAACCTGAGCGACGTCGCGGATGTAAACCATCGCGCCGTTGACAGTCTTGATCGGCAAATCACCAATCGTCTTGATCAAAGGCGCGGCGTTGTTGAGATTGATTGCATACTCGAAGGTGCCGATTTTCTCGGTGCCGACGGGAGTGATCAGGTTCTGGGCGGCTAGCGCGTTGGCGACGTCCTGGCCGGAGAGGCCGCGTGCGCGCATTGCTTCGGGGTTGACGTCGATCTGAACCTGGCGGAACTTTCCGCCGAACGGGTAGGGCATCGCGGCGCCCGGCACGGTGACGATGGGAAGGCGCACGAAATTCAGCCCGAGGTCGAACAGCGTCTGCTCCGGCAGGCCCTTTCCGGAAAGGGCGAGCTGAATGATCGGAACGGTCGAGGCGTTGTAATTCAGGATAAGCGGTGGCACGCTGCCGGGCGGCATCTGCCGCAGCAAAGTTTGCGATATTGCCGTTACCTGAGCGTTGGCGGTGCGAATATCCGCGCCCGGCTGGAAGAATATTTTGACGATCCCGACGCCGGTGTAATTGTTGGCTTCGATGTGCTCGATGTCGTTGACGGTGGTGGTCAGCGCGCGCTGAAACGGCGTCACCATGCGGCCGGCCATCTCTGCCGGCGGCAATCCGGTAAACTGCCAGATCGTGGCAATGACCGGAATTCTGATTTCAGGAAAGATGTCGACCGGGGTCCGCCACGCCGCGAGTGGCCCGATGATAAGAAGCAGCAACGCGAGGACGACGAAAGTATACGGGCGCCGCAATGCGATGCGGACGATGGCAGTCATTTGACAACCACTCCCCAGTCGCCAGCCATGACCGCGGCCATGGATGGCATAATCGCCACCCCCTTAGCGAGATCATTCTCACTGTGCAGTGCAACATAACGATCCTGCTGCGCCGCACAACTCACAAATGCGTTGGAGTTGGCTGGTTTAGGCCGATTTGGTTCATGCTATGCGTGAGACAAAAAACAGCTATGCGAATTCTGGCTGCCACCCAAAAAGGGAAGAGCCGGCCGCATCGGGCAAAGTCAAGCAGTCAACTTCGGTGGGTGGTGGCAGCTTAGCGACCCAGCGCGCGTTAATGCCGACGAACGGCATGGGTCTCGGAAGTTGAAGGTGCTTACCTGTCTCTCACTCTGGCCGCTATGGGCACCGAGCGAGTTTTAGCCGATGTCTTTCTGTTAGTCCGGCTGGATTTAACACCGCTATGTAGCCCTGTGCGGGTCCGCTTAACGTGGTCATGATATCGCCGGACGGTAGCTGAACCGGCGACATATCGACGTAAGGCTTGTATTTGGCATCGAGCACACGCCTGCACGAGCCAGTCTGGGAGTCGTCGCCCTCGGTCCACACTTCGAATTGAGACTTCGTGCAAGGCGCGTAACTTACGGCTCGCCTGGTGGTCTTTTTTGAAGCGTTGGCGCCGGTGACGATTGTCATATTTTGCAGGCCGGCATCCGCGAGAGCGACTTTGTCGCGGCCGAGTAGGCCATACCCGCCGTTGAAGATATTGAAGGTGCCCGGATCGGTGCCAACGATCCCCGCGCGACTCCCGTTCTCCTTGAAAACCCAGGCGCCGGTAAATGGTCCAGCGTCCTGTCCGAACACGAAGAGTGTGTCGCCGCTATAGAGAAGGCCCCACGGCATGTTTGATACATTGGTTTCATCGGGGGCATTTGGATCGTGCAGCTTGATTTCGGCGACTTTGGCCTTTGTGCCCGTCGCAAAAATGTAGAGGAGGCTTTGGGTCAGGATCGCGGCATGCGCGCCGTCTGTGCTGGTTGCGAAAAAGGGCCCGATTTCGTCCTGCGGAATTGGCGCAACACAATAACCATTGATGCAGTTTTGCGCGTCGAGGTCTGTGTGCCGGCCCCGGCCCGGAATGGCCCTTGCGGTGATGCGCCGAGGGCTGCGGTTGTCGGATTGACGGTCCAACACCCCAGAAGTTTGTCCACGTTGGGATCGAGCGCTCTTTCATACCCGCACAGTGTCAGGGCGTTGTCGATGTAGCCCAGATCAATAACAGGAAATTCCTCGTTGCTGTTCTTCGCAAAAACCGATTTCGGCAGGCACGCCGGCTGCGCGGCAGTCAAGGCGGTGGCAAGGAACAACGCAACGATCGTCAAGCCTGGCACTTTAAACATCGCAGTCCCTGAAACCATGGCAGTCCCTGAAATATAGATGCCAATGAGATTGCGCCCGCTCGCTTTTCGAGCTTGCAATTCTTCGATGCGAGAACGCTGCTTAAGTCCTACCCGCCGCCGCGACGTCGCCTTCAGGGTACGTGCGACTCCCGCGACGCTCCCTGAATCACATGATCCTGCGCCACCGGCGCCCAGTCAACGTGCTGCGGCACGTTTGAAAAAAGGTGCGGCCGGCTCCTGGGGAAGAGCCGGCCGCGCGAACCCGGTCTGGGGACGGGGAGGGGTGGGGACGTGACCGGGGTCGCAAGCTCCTTTTGTTGATGCTTGGCCGTTAGCGCGAGGCCGCCGTCGCCGGCGTGCCGCGCGGTTCGCCAAGCGCGATCCACGCGTTCGGATCGGACTGCGATTGGCGCTTCACGAAGCGGTAGCCGGTGTCCGACCAGAGCAGGATTCGATCGTCCTGGTTGTCCAGAATGAACTCGCCCTTGTCGGTCTTGACCGTAAGAACGGCGTGGCCGTCACCGTGTTTGTCGCGCACAACGGTGATGAGCAGAGCTTCCCGCGGCCAGCCCGTCTGGATCAGCAATTTGCGTTTCTGCAGCACGTAATCTTCGCAATCGCCGTAGCCGTCGTCCGGATAGTTCCAGCGCTCGACCACGCCCCAATGCTCCATGTCGGTCATTGGTTTGACGTGCGCATTGACGAAAAGGTTCACCCGCTCGAGGTCTTTCCATGCTGCCGCATCAAGCATCACGTCGCGCGCCTGCGTCGGCCTGGTTTTGCATTCAGGCTGGTATTCGACGCAGAATTCGACCCAGCCGATCGGAGCCTTGACCATCTCGCCGAGTGAAATAAACAGCGGCCGTTCGTCAGCTTTGCCTGCGCGTGGCGCGACCAGCGCGGCCAGCGCGATAAGGCCGGCGGCGGTTCCGCGCGCAAGAATTGTTCTAGCACCCCAACTCATGTGACCCCTCTCCCGTCTTCTTGGGGCCACGTTTCTCACAAAGCTTTTGCGGGCCAGCTAAATCGAGTGCTTCAATTTGAACTAAAAACAAACAAACAGTCGCGAACAGTCCGGCGATCCTTGAGCGCGTTGTCTAAAATTGTAGTTGTTCCGATTTTGATTCAAATTGTACGGATATCTTCCGCGACCGCTGTAAAATACTGCTTTGCGTGGAAGTGCGGGTTGTTTTTGATCTGTGAAGCGCGGGTGCGGTTCGCCGAAACAGCCCATTTCGGCCCTTCGTAAAACTTGCAAAACATCGGCCGGCGTTTACCTGGCGGTGACGTTGTCGGCGGTTGGCCGCGGGTTGCTCGGGTTAACAACTTCGACGAGCGCCGGGAACGGCCGCCGGCGTCCCACCCGGATCGCTTCGAAAGCAGGCTTGTGGCGTTGCCCGCTCTTTTGTTAAATCGAAGCTAAATAATAGACGAAGCGTCGGCGACGGACTGCTCCGAACGAACATTGGGGAGGCATGACCATGAAGGTCACAAGTTTCCATTTTATGCCCTATCGCGATCTGCCGGAGGATTTTCCGCGGGGCCTTGCTTCGGCCTGGGTCGATGCCGTCTGGCGGGAATACGGTGACGCCAACAAGGTGACCGACTTTTACAATTGGTCGATCGACGAATTGATGCTCGCGGCGAAGTTGGGCTTCGACGGCATCGGCACCAACGAGCACCATCAAAGCCCCTATGGCTTCATGTGCAACCCGAATCTGTTCGGCGCCATTCTTGCAAGGCTGACGCGCGATCAGGGGCTGGACAACGTCGCGCTGGTGCAACTCGGCGCCACCATCGTCAATTCGACGCCGATCCGTGTCGCCGAGGAATACGCGGTGCTCGATTGCATCAGCGGCGGCCGATTGATTGCCGGCCTGCCGCTCGGTCTCGGCATCGACGCCAACATCAGCTACGGCATCCCGCCCATGGAGCAACGCGAACGCTGGCGTGAGGGGATAGAGCTCATGCTGAAAGCGTGGACCGCGAAGGAATTGTTCGCCTGGAACGGGAAATATTACCAATTGCCGAAGGTCAATCTGTGGCCGCGACCGGTGCAGGATCCGCATCCGCCCCTGCTCATTCCCGGCGGCGTCAGTTCATCGACCTGGGACTTTTGCCATGATCGCGATCTGCCGTACGCCAATCTGAGCTATTTCGGCGGCAGGTCGGCCGAGAACGTCATGGACAGGTTCTGGGCCCGCGCCGCCGAGCGGGGCAAGGATGCGAACCCCTTTCGCGCCACGTTCCTCCAACTCGTCGGCGTTGCTCAGACCGACCGCGAGGCGGAGGAGCTGTATGGAAAGCACATCGAGTATTTTTACCATAAGCTCCTCCATCACCCTCAAGGATACGTGGCTCCGCCCGGTTACGTCGACTACAGGAGTCTTTTGAACGTCCTCAGCGGCGGAAAGAACTTCCTGCAATTTAGCGACCTCTCCATTGAACTGAAGCCGTTGAAAGCCAGGGACATGATCGAGAACGGCTTCGTCGTCGTCGGCAGCCCGGCGACCGTCCGCCAAAAGCTTGAGGCGATGGTCAAGCGGCTGAATGTCGGCCACCTCATGGTGGCGCTTCAGTTCGGATCGATGCCGCACGGGCTTACCGAGGAGAATATCAACCTGTTCGGGCGCGAGGTGCTGCCGCACCTTCAGAGCATCTGGGAGGACAAGAATTGGGAGAATCCGTGGTGGCCAAAGCGGCTACGCGTTCGCCCGGCGCGACAGCGCGACATGGCCACCGCCTGATATCCCTCGCGGTCGCTCCGCGATCGCGTCGCTATCGCCAAACCTCTTTTTCAGATCGCAAACCTCTTTTTCGGATCGGATGTGAAACATGGCTGATGCTCCGACTGTGCGAACGATCCCGATACGGCATTGCAACTTCGAGGCAAAGGTGAAGATTGCCGGCAATGGTCCGCCGCTGGTCTACCTGCACGCGGCGGGTGGGCCGATCTGGGACGATTTCGTCGAAGGGCTGACCGAGCGCTTTACGGTGTACGCTCCTCATCATCCCGGCACCGGCGATACCGTTCGCGAGTCGATCTATCAGGTCGAGACCCTGTGGGATCTCGTGCTCATTTACGACGAGATTCTCGACGCTCTCAAGCTGTCATCGGTGCCTGTCGTTGGCACGTCGTTCGGCGGGATGATGGCGTGCGAACTCGCCGCGCATCGTCCCGATCGTATCAGCAAGATCGTTCTGCTCGACCCCATCGGCTTGTGGCGCGACGACGCCCCGGTCGCGCCGTATATGCTTATGCCGCCGGAGAAATTATTGGCGACATTGTACAAGCATCTCAACTCGGAGCCGGTGCAGAAAGCGATCAAGATGCCGGACGATCCCAAGGAAGCGGCGACGCTCGTCGCCGATCTGGTCTGGGCGCTCGGCGCGACCGGAAAGTTCGTCTGGCCGATACCCGACAAGGGCTTGAAGAAGCGGATCCATCGTATCAAAGCCGATACCCTGATTGTCTGGGGCGAGGATGATGCGCTGATCTCGTCGATCTACGCCAAGGAGTTCGCTCAGCGCATCGCCAATTCCCGCGTCGAAATCATCAAGGATTGCGGTCACGTTCCGCAAGTCGAGCGGCTCGATGTCCTCAAGCCCATGGTCGCAAGCTTTCTGGCGGCCTGACGCATGAGTGAATGTTCGGCGCAGCGGATGGCGGATATTTAGCTGCCGCCGATCGCGTCTTCGACGAAATCGGGATGCTGCAACCGCGTGAACTCGATGGCGAAACCGTCTTCGAGATGACGCACCACGCGGCCTTGCACCTTGCCCAGTGTAACCAGCGCGCCGATCGGCGGGCGCTGATCGGTGGCGACGCCCGCGCCCGATTGCGAGACGTCGATGATGCGGCAACTGACGTTGATGCCGTTCGGCAGGATCAGCCGCGCAACCGGATTACGCGGCGCGATGCGGCCGTGGCGGCGGTCTTCGGGCAAGCCGAGAATGTTGCGGTTGGCGAGCCATGTCAGTTGCGCGGCGAGCTTGTCGCGTTTGCGCGCCGTTGCCGAGATCGTCATTGCAAAGCCGTTCGGAAGGCTGCGCGCGACGTGACCCTCGAGGCGGCCCAGATGATCAACGTAAGCGATGACCCGTTCGCCGGGCTGCGCTGCGACCGGAGCGATCAGAGCCATGCCGCCCGGCGACATATTCACCACCTGACACGGGAATTCGCGCCGGTCCGGCAGCATGTAACGGCCCAGAAGGTCGACGCGCACGCGCTGGAAACGGCGACGCTCTTCGTTGAGCGCCCGTATAGCCGGCTTTAGTTGTGGTACCGCCATCACCGCCGCCTGCCGAATTTGGCAGGAACCCTAGGCTGGCTACGTTAACGTAT
>CAVZSB010000006.1:0-54555 GCA_963777635.1 uncultured Alphaproteobacteria bacterium | reverse complement strand
ATGTTCTGACGACACACAGGTCGGACCACTATTCCGGGGTGGTGCCTGAGTCCGATCAATCACTCAAACTCCAACCGGCGGTTGGATTATTCGGGCCGCAAGTCAGACAGCAAGCCGTGCAACCCTGATTGCCCAAAAAGCCTACTCCCCAGTAGCTTCCATTTCCGTCCTGGGAATAACCGCCGCCATAGCAGATCTTTTCGCCACTGTTGCACGCGAGCGTGAAGGAGTGCTCTCCGTTGTCGGAAAGAGCGTAATGGTCCGATGGGCCCGGCCAGACGTAGGGTCGATTTTGGGAGTAGAATTTAAGGAAAATGGCGTATCGCGCGTTATTGACGAAGTTAAAGGTCGCGCGGCCATTTTGCGCCTGAGCGCTTCCGCTGTTGAAACCGAGGATCAGCGCCAACAGAAACAAAGCGAGGGCTGGCATTTTGCGCACAGAATCTTCCTCCCACAGTGGAATTGAGCCTGGAGCCGACCTTAATGATATGTAGCGCCGAAAAGTTGCCGGGAACCGGGCGCTTGTCAAGATGTTGCGCCGGGCGTGCAGGTAAGTTTAGATGCCTGAAAGTAAGTTTACATGCTTGCAGGTAAGTGCTTCACGGAACGGTCACGGGAACAGCTTGGGCAATCGGCTGGGACAATCTTACGCCGCAATGGGGAACTAGACGCAGCAAAAGGGCGGCATTGGGATCCTTAAGGAGACTAGGATGAAAGGTGCATTTGTTGCAGGTTTAGTCGCAATTGCGCTCGGTGCGGCGAGTTCTGCGTCCGCATTGGCCGACGAAAAAAAAGAAGCGTCTCCTGGCGCGATTACATCGACTTCGAAGGCGATGGCCCTTCCCACCAGCGGTAGCGCCATCAAGGGCGGCGAAAGGCTGTCGCATAGCGACATCAAGGGCGGCAAGGGGGATTCGGCCATGACGTCGGGTAATGCCGGGCTGGTCAGTCCGAACACCAAAACCGCCGAAAAGGCCCGGATTAACTAATAAGCCGCGACAGGCGTTTGGCTCTTCCGCGTAGGCTGTCGCGGTTGTTAGTGGCTGCGCGCGAGCGGCGCTTTGCCGCGCGCAAACGCGCATCCGGCGCGTTCTGGACGACGATGACGACTTCATCGAACCGATTTCTGCGGCTTTTGCTCCCGAACTACCGGAAATATCTGCACCGCGGCGGGAAGGCGCTGACCGCGGCCGTTCTGGCAACGCCAATCTGTATTTCTATGGCGGCGGCGGCCGCTACCTGTGGTGAGGGTGCTGACGCCGCGCCCGATAACCTGCGCTTCGTGCAATATTTTCTCAGCCGGATTCAGGATGCACCTGCCTGCGCAATGCGGGTCGTGGATGGCCGCATGGTTGTACAGTCTCCGACCACGAACGCAGCGCTGACTTGCCCGGACATGTTTGCCTGGAAATTGTTCGCGGAAGCTGTCACCGCCGAATTCTGGAAAAATTGGGCGACTGATCAGGAAATGTGGCCTGGAAATGGATATCCCGACGATCCGGGATTGCCGCTGGCGCTGTGCGCCAAAGGCCGAAGTGGCCCTGGTTGCTGCGCACCCGACAGCTTGAGCAATCCCGGCTACGACGATCCGTCATACAAGGCAAAGTCGTGTCCGTACTTTCCCGGCGACCATGCGGCGAAAGTGGCGGGGGGCATGCCCGAACGCATCGGCGTCATACCCTCCAAAGCCCACATGCTCAGTTTTGCAAACAATCCGCGGTTTCGCGAAAACCTCGTACGGGACGCCGAGTTGCTGCGCCAGATGTCGGAAAATCCGGGCCAGACCGAAGGCCGCAAGATACGGCAAGCGATGGCGGAGCTCGTTTTCCGCAACAAATCGTTCTTCGACTACGTGTTCCAGAACAATCTGTATAACCAGGAGGGTATTCTGAGCGTCGTGCAAAACAACGACGACAACATAAGGAACGGCGCGCCATATCGAATAAGCAACGATGGCGGCGCGTTCTCCGAAATCGTTTTCCCGACCGATGCCGTCATGATCAAAAGCAACTGGCTCAGCCGCGAGCGAGCCGAGGAAATGGGCGTTCGGGACGATCCAGCCCATCCCTACATCAAGATGAACATCACTTCGCCGGTCACCGACAAAAATGGAACGATACTCCGGCCGGGGGAGCACTGGCTCGTGGCTATTCACATTTCCTCGAAGGATACTCCGAATTGGGTTTGGGCAACCTTCGAACATGTCAACAACCCCGGCCGGTGCGACTATACGGGCTGCAACGATTCATTCGGCCACGAGTTGGCCGATGCGGTTTTGCCCGGACAGGCGCGCAATTACACCCGTCCGCACCAGGTTTGTGACAACCTGCCGCTTCCGTCCTGGGTGCTCGATCTTGGGAAATCGTATGCCGGCGGCAGCCAGCGTCCGGCGCTGGCGAATATCTTCAAGGCGCTCGGCATCGGGACGAAAGAAAATCCGACTCTGATCCCGGCTTACGCCGATCGCGCTTGGTTGAGCTACGAGCTGAAAGGTTCTCAGGTCGAATTTACGGACTCGACGGGACGCGCGACTCGTCTCGGCAACAGCGTAACGGAAGCGGGTTTCGTGTCATCGTCGTCCTGCATAACCTGCCACGCCAAAGCAGCCGCGGCCTCCGATGGGGGCAAGCCGCCTGCGCTGCGCATGCCCGCGCTCAGTGTCTTCCAGAACGAAATGTCGGATTCCGGTTACTTGCAGAGCACATTCGGAAATCCCGTTCCTCAATGGTTTAACCGCGACGCCCAGCCTCCATCATTGCAGGCGCTGCAAACGGATTTTGTCTGGGGGTTCCTGGCAGCGAACAGCATCAAACCGCAAACCGCTCCCGGCGTGGCCCTGACTGCGAAAGCGCCCGGCCGAGGGTCGTTTTTCTCGGTGCGCGAACGCATCCTTCGAGAGTTGTCGCGCTAGAAGGCCGGCGGCGACCGACGCGGGCTCACGTCGCGGGATCCTTACCAAGGTTGCCCCTGGCGCCCGCCTTGCGAAGACCCTGAGACAAGGCCACTATTTGCACTTATTGGAGCGCTATCGAACGAGCGCGTCGTCGAAGGCGCTCGGGGGCCGGGGAGCGTAGCTGATCGCCCATGCGGAAGAGGTGTCATTTCGAGCGCGTGAAGTGGCGTGGGGTCGTTTTCGCGGCAATGCTCGCGACCGCGGCAAGCGTGACGGCGACCGACGCTGCTCGCGCCCAGGGTTTATTGGATTTCCTTTTCGGCCGGCAGCAGTCCGCGCCGCAGCCGGAAACTCCCATGCATCCGCCGCCGCCGGCCGCCGGTATAGGACGGGTGGCGCCGGCGCCGCTGGGACGGGAGAACATAAGCGAAGGCGGCGGCACGACCGGCCACGCGGTCGCCTTTTGCGTGCGGCTGTGCGACGGCCAGCATTTTCCGCTGGAGCAGATGGTCAAGGGCACCCCGGCGGAGACCTGCCGGGCGGTTTGCCCTTACAGCAAGACCAAGGTGTTTTTTGGCGGCGAGATCGGTGCAGCCGTCGCCCAAGACGGCCAACGTTACACCAATCTCGATACGGCATTTGTGTACCGCAAGCAGCTGGTGGCCAACTGCACGTGCAACGGCAGGGACGCTTTCGGCCTCGCGCCGCTGGACGTAAAGACCGATCCCACCCTGCGGCCCGGCGACATTATCTCGACGAAAAATGGACTGGCCGCCTATACCGGCGGGTCCGGACAAGGTGCGACCTTTACCCCGGTCAATCCGGCGACGCTTCCCGCGGACATAGGACCGGTGCGCTAGAGCGCGCGCTTAGTTTCGCGAGACGCAAAACACCGCCGCGGTCGCAAGCCATCGGCCTCACAACATCCGCTATAAATAACGCGCCGTGATGGCGATCGATCCGCCGGCGCGCTTCGCCGCCGGCCGCCCCAGCCGATAATGCGGCAAAAGCTCCCGAACGAACGCGAAGCTCGCGAGCAACAGGCTCATCCAGACAGCCGCGCTGAAATAGAGCGCCATCCAGGCCATCTCGCCCTTCCAGCGCACCGCGTCATGGGTGACGATCCATCGCGTGCTGACGTCGTGGAGGCCGGAGAACAGCCCGAGGAATTGGCGTCCGTGCGCGAGCTCGGCCTGCCAGCGGAAAAAATACATCGGCACGTCGATGGTGCACATGAACGCCACGTAGCCGGCGATGCCGACGGCCGCCGCGGCGAGCGTCCATTGCACGACGTCGCGGTATCGGTTCATGAGATCGAGCAGGGCGATCGCGATGAGCAGGAAGGTCGCCGTCCAGAGCGAGTTTTCCAGCACGTTGCCCAGATAGTTCGTCGTGATGACCGCGTACCAGGAGCAAGCCTCCGCAGCCACGATCAGCGGAACGATGGTCCTGGAGATATTTCGCGCCGTTTCCGCGCGGGTCGTTTCGGCAAGCACGCGCAAAACGATCGCCCATTGCACGGCGAAACAGATTTCCGCGACGGTGGCGACGGATCTGCCGACGAAGACACTGGAGAGCCAGGTATCGAACAGGCAAATCCGCTGAACGTCGGCGCGGGGCAGCACGGAGCGGAAGGAGCAGCCAAGAACATACGCGGAGCACAGCAGCAGCAGCGGCTCGGCGGCGATTGCGGCGGCGCGCTGGGTCGTGCTCGCCCTGCGGAAATACGCAAAAAGGAAAAGCAATAAGGTGACGTTGGCGGCACTCGCCACGATGAGAAAGCACCACCAGACCGCAACAGGATTTGACCAACTCAGCCAGTCAAGCTGCATCGCCTACCCGCATATGTTACCCAATGCTCATGGAAGTGTAACAATGTGGTCACACAACGGCCAATGGTCGAATGCGGTTTCCGGCTGTGGCTTTACCGCGCGCCGCGGTTACGCACCGGCGACTTTGCGCGCGTTACCGCAGCAATTTCCCGGCGCGGGCATTCTTGGCCGCTCTTGGCTTCTTGACCCACCCGCCGCCGAAACGCCGGCACGAGACAGGCTTAACGCCCCGTTAAGACGAAATTCCTAGCCTGCTCGATCGCCAGCAAGCGGACTCTCAATCGCCAGCAAGCGGACTTTGCCCCGCGCGCATGCCCCTAGTCCGATGCTTCTTGGCCGCGCACATAACTCTCAACACGGATGCCGCAGTGATCGATCTTTGTTGTTGCTCGACAGCAATTGCGCCGCCCAGCGCCGCGATCCGGCGCTTTGGAGCGAGCATTTGTCGGCCGGCGGAGCGTTCGTTAAGGCCAAATCGCTGCCAAACGAAAACGGCGCATGGCGATCGATGCGGTCGCGCGGGCTTGACTAAAGCGGCTTGTTGCTGACATGCCGCCTTATTCGTGGCGCAGGAAGTAGGCTGGAAATAGGGGACATGCGCGCCATCGGGGCGCTCAACGCATCTTGTGCGGTCGGACACGTTGTCTATGGCATCGAGTAGTGGCGTTTGCGTATCCATGTGTCGCCTGCTCCGGCGCCGCCTGATGTTGAACGCCGCTTTGTGCATTCTGGCCGCGGGCGGCCTGGCCGGCTGTGCGTCGAGTGACGGGGTGGGATCGCTGATGGTCGATCCCGGCCATTATTCCGTCTATCACTGCGACGCTCTCGCGAAGCGGTTGAACGCTTTGCTGGCCCGCGAGCAGGACTTGTCCAACCTCATGGCAAAAGCGAGTGAGGGCGGCGGTGGCGTTGTGATCGCAAACTTGTCCTATCGTGCCGATTACGAAAGCACGGTGGGGGAGGAAAGGCTCCTGCGGCGCACAGCGGCCGAAAAAAAGTGCGACCTGCCGCCGCCGGTGACGGCAGCCGCGCCGACGCCTGCAACATATTCGGCCCCGCCGGGAGCAACCTCGGCGCCGGCCTATCAAAGCGATCAGACAATTCGCTGAAGCTTTCGGTCACAGCGCCGCGGCGGTATTCAAAGACTGATCAGCCCGCCCATGACCGCAGCGATAGCGCAGCCGGCGACGGCAAGCAGTACCAGTACGGCCGCGCTCACGGCGGTCGCCCGGCCGCCGGCGAAGAACGCGGCGTATATTGCTTTCAGAATGTTGTTGGACGACGCGGCGATGAGGATCGCGGCGGCGAGTGCGTTGGCCGACATGCCCGTAGTGCCGCCCTGCGCCAGGTTAAGCACGAACGGATCGATATCCGTGACGCCGACGATGGCCGCGAGCCCATAGATGCCGGACGCGCCGAACTGGTCTTTTGCCCAATTTGATACGAAGGACACCACCACGAACAGGAATGCAAAGATAGCCGCGGAACCGAGTTCCAGCGGGTTGCCGCCGGTACGCGCCAGCGTTGCGGTCCGAGCCGCGGAGCCCGGCGATGGTTTTGCATATCGAAATTGCACGGCGCAGATTGCAAGGCCGGCGATCGAAAGGCCGCAGAGTGCGGGCGCCAATTGCCATGCCAGGGTCTCGTTGAAGAACGCCACGACCGCGAGGATACGCAGATACATGATGGCGGTGGCGAGCGTGATGCCGGCCTGGGCATGCCCTCTCATGGCGTCATCGGCTTTCGCCTGACGCGCCAGAACGACCGTCGTCGCCGTCGAGGAGTAAAGGCCGCCCAGGGCCGCCATCCACAGTCCGCGCGCCGCCCTGGCCCAGTAGCGCTGCGCCAGATAGCTCGCGTAGGAGAGGGTGCTGACGACGACGAGTGCGAGCCACGCCTGCCGCGGCGTGATCGTCGTCAAGTCGGTCACCGGCTTGTTCGGCAGGAGCGGCAGGATGATGCCGGTCAGGATCAGGAATTCACCGGCGGTGACGATCTCCTTCAGTTCGACGCGGCGCGCCAGTGCATGCAATTGTTCGCGGCCGGTGAGCAGCAATACCGCGGTCACGGTGAACGCCACCGCGACCCACGGCGGCAATGCCAGCGCGATGGCGCCGAGAATATAGGCGTGGGCGTTGAGCACCGGCACGACGAGACCGACATTCGGTTCGCCCTCTTCGTCATGTTCGCCGATGTGCTGGCGATAGAAGATCGCAAGCCAGATCCCGAGCACGACGAGGCCCGCGGTGAACGGAAGGAAATACGTCGGATCGAAAAGGTAGAGGACGCCGCCGGCGGCGGCCAGCAGCGGAAAGGTGCGAATGCCGCCCGGACGCTTGATCTTGCTGTTGGCGAAAAAATCCTCGAAAGCCAGGCCGAGAAACAGGCTCAAACCGAGCAAGAGCGCCGCGCCGGTCAGTGAAGGTGCTGAAATCATTGAACGGGCAAGCCTCGATCGGTTGGTTCAAGCCTGGATTGATCGGGTCATGGCAGCTTGATTGGACCTATCATACATACCTTGATAGTTCGCAACGACGGGACGCTCGGCGGCGCGCGCCGCTCGACCGTTCAGGGCTGACACTTTCGATTTTGGGAGGAGAGCGATGAGCTGGTTACCCGACAAGGATCCGGTGCTGGGCGACAAGCATTCGTGCGATGCGCTCGAATTGATCATCGTTCCGCGCGTGCGCGACCTTGGCGACGGCTTTTCCGTCCGCCGGGCGCTGCCTCACGGTAAACGGCAAATGATCGGGCCCTTCATTTTTTTCGATCAGATGGGACCGGTGCAGCTTGTTGCCGGGCGAGGTTTGGACGTTCGTCCCCACCCGCATATCGGGCTTGCCACCGTCACCTACCTTTTCGATGGCCGCGTCACGCACCGCGACAGCGAAGGCAATGACATGGACATCACGCCCGGGGCCATGAATCTCATGACGGCGGGTCGCGGCATCTCGCACTCCGAACGCACGCCGGCGAATGTGCGAACGAGCGGTGGCGGAATGTTCGGCATCCAGAGCTGGATCGCGCTGCCGCAAGATCATGAGGAAATGGCGCCGCGGTTCGAGCACTTCGATGCGGCGCATCTGCCGACGATCGAGGACGGCGGCGTGCGCGCTCGCGTCATCGCCGGCTCGGTGTTTGGCAAGGCGTCGCCGGTCGGCATGGTATCGGAATGGTTTTATGCCGAGGTGCTGCTCGAAGCGGGCGCCACTGCGCCGCTTGACGCCGACCACGAAGAGCGCGGGATTTACGTCGCCGAGGGCGAGATCGATATTGCCGGCGACAAATTCGAAGGCCCGCAACTCCTGGTGTTTCGTCCCGGCGACCGCATCACCGTGAAGGCCATAAAGCCGTCACGGCTGATGTTCCTCGGCGGCGCGGCGCTGGAAGGCCCGCGCTACCTCTGGTGGAATTTCGTCTCCTCGCGCAAGGAGCGCATCGATCAGGCGAAGGAGGAATGGAAGACCGGGAAATTCGCGCTGATTCCCGGTGACGAGAAAGAGTTCATCCCGCTGCCGGAGCACTAGGGGCAGCGGGCCAGAAGTCGGCCACCTTGGTTATCAGCGGTGGCAGTTCGCCAAGCCAGTCTTGCAGTCGCACTTGAGCTTTGCCGAGCAGCATTTCCACAGCGGCGAGGTCTTTGGACCGCACTGACATATATTGCTGCCTTTTGCGCAGACCGATTTGTGCGCCGCAGCAAAAGCCGGCTGGAAGCTTGCGGCCGTTACAAGGAACAGTGACAAGAACACAATTTTCTTCATTCGCCCCTCCGATATTCGCCCAAGCCCTTGGACGGCCGCACTATTGCGACGAAGCAAACTAGGACGCCATTGTTTGAAGATTTATGACACTTGGGCGTCGCCCCCGGCGCTCTGCGCCGGGGGCATGGGCAAGTTGCGAACAAAACAGGAATCGTGATCCAGTCGTCGCTCGCCGCGTGAAGTGATTCGAAAGCCCGAAATCCAAAGCCTGAAATCCAAGCCAATGCCGGCAGCGCGCCTGGAACGACTTAATCCGCAGCAACGCCTCGCCGTCGAGCATGGCGGGATGCCGCTCGCCGATGCCCAGCCTTTACTCATCATCGCCGGTGCGGGTTCGGGCAAGACCTCAACGCTGGCGCACCGCGTCGCATATTTGATTGAAAACGGCGCCGATCCGCGCCGCATCATGCTGTTGACATTCTCGCGGCGGGCAGCAGCGGAAATGACGCGGCGGGTCGATCGATTGCGTGCCGAGTTTATGGGGCAAGCCGGCGGTCCGATCGTCGGCGCAGCGGCGGATTCAATGACCTGGGCCGGTACATTCCACGCCATCGGCGCACGGCTGCTGCGCGAATACGCGGAGACGATCGGCCTTGCGCCTTCTTTCACCATTCATGATCGGGAAGATTCCGCGGATCTGATGAACCTCGTTCGCCACGACCTGGGCTTCTCGCAAACGCAGAAGCGCTTTCCGGCCAAGAGCACGTGCCTCGCCATTTATTCGCGCGCGGTGAACAGTGAATTGCCGCTCGACGATGTTGTCGGCTCGTATTTTCCATGGTGCGAGACGTGGCAGGACGAGCTGCGCATGCTTTTCGCGCGGTATGTCGAGATCAAGCAGCAGCAGCACGTACTCGATTATGACGACCTCCTGCTCTACTGGGCGCACATGATGCAGGAGGGTGCGATTGCCGACGAAATCGCAGCGGCGTTTCGATCACGTCCTGGTCGACGAATATCAGGACACCAACAAGCTTCAGGCCTCGGTCCTTCTGGCGCTGCGGCCGAACGGCAGGGGTCTAACCGTGGTCGGCGACGATGCGCAATCGATCTACTCGTTTCGTGCCGCGACCGTACGCAATATCCTCGACTTTCCCGGTCATTTCAGCCCGCGCGCCGATATCGTGACGCTCGAGCAGAATTACCGTTCAACGCAGCCGATCCTGGCGGCGGCCAACGCCGTCATCGAGCTGGCCGAGGAGCGCTTCACCAAGAATTTGTGGTCGGAGCGAAAGTCGGCCGAGCGCCCGCAGCTTGTCAGCGTGCGCGACGAGGCCGACCAGGCCCTTTATGTGGTGGGGAAAATTCTGGAGAGACGCGAGCAGGGGCTCGCGCTCAAGAGCCAGGCCGTTCTGTTCCGCGCCTCGCATCACTCCGGTCCGCTCGAAGTCGAATTGGCCCGCCGCAATATTCCTTACGTGAAATTCGGCGGCCTGAAATTCCTCGAAGCCGCGCACATCAAGGATGTGCTGGCGTTCCTGCGCTGGGCCGAGAACCCACGCGATCGCGTCGCAGGCTTCCGTGTCATCCAATTGCTGCCGGGCGCCGGGCCGGCGACGGCGGCGAAAGTTCTGGAGCGTGTCGGTGACCGGGCCGACGTCATCGAGACTCTGGCCGATATCAGGCCGCCGGCGGCGGCGGCCGAGCATTGGCCGGCTTTTATCGAAACGGTTCGTGCCGTTCGCAGCAAAGCGGCGGGTTGGCCTGCTGAACTCGATCTCGCCCGGCGCTGGTATGAGCCGCATCTGGAGCGGATCCATGACGATGCGATGCTGCGCCAGCCGGATCTGTTGCAGCTTGTGCAGATCGCCTCAACCTATCCAAGTCGTGAGCGGTTCCTGACCGAGCTGACGCTCGATCCGCCGGACGCCACCAGCGATCGTGCCGGCGATCCGCTTCTCGACGAGGACTACCTGATCCTCTCGACCATCCACTCGGCGAAAGGACAGGAATGGAAGTCGGTCCACATCCTGAACGCGGTCGATGGATGTCTTCCATCCGATCTCGCGACCGGGAGCAGCGCCGAAATCGAGGAAGAGCGGCGGCTTCTCTACGTCGCCATGACGCGCGCCAGGGATCATCTGCATGTGGTCGTGCCGCAGCGGTTTTTCGCGCACGGGCAGCGCACCAACGGCGACCGTCACATGTACGCGTCGCGAACGCGGTTTATTCCGACGTCCTTGCTCGACCGGTTCGAATGTTGCGCCTGGCCACCAGCCGCTGCGGCACAGGCGTCGGTCAAAACCGCCCGTGCCGCGGTCGACATCCGCGAGCGCGTTCGTCGCAGCTGGGGGAAATAGCGGCCGCCCGGAGCCTTCAAAGCGTGACCGAGCGCAGCCGCAGCGCATTGGCGATCACGCTCGCCGACGATAGCGACATCGCCGCCGCGCCGATCATCGGCGACAACAGAATTCCGAATGCGGGGTAAAGGATGCCGGCCGCGATCGGGATTGCGGCGCCGTTATAGATGAAAGCCAAGAACAGGTTCTGCCGGATGTTGCGCATGGTCGCATGTGACAGCCGGCGGGCGCGCACGAGGCCGAGAAGGTCGCCCTTGATGAGCGCAATGCCGGCGCTCTCGATGGCGACGTCCGTGCCGGTCCCCATCGCGACGCCGACGTCGGCAGCGGCGAGCGCCGGAGCGTCGTTCACCCCATCGCCCGCCATGGCGACGATGCGGCCCTCGCGGCGCAGCTTCTCGATTGCGGCGCCTTTTTGATCCGGCAAGACTTCAGCTTCGATTTCAGCGATGCCGAGTTGCCGCGCCACTGCCTCGGCGGTGGCACGGCTGTCGCCGGTCAGCATGACGATGCGCAGTCCCTCGGCGCGCAGCTTTTCCAGCGCTTCCCGAGCAGTCGCCTTGATCGGGTCGGCGATGCCGAGAACGCCGGCGGCGTTGCCGTCGACGGCGAGGAAAATGGCTGTTGCGCCGTCACGCCGCAAACGGTCGGCATCGGCGGTCAGCGCAGCCGAGTTGATGCCGCGCTCGGCGAGGAACGCCTGGTTGCCAGCGGCAACGCGGCGGCCTTCGACCGTGCCGGTCACGCCTTTCCCCGGCGCGGAGTCAAAGTCCACGATCTCCGCAAGGGCGATGCCTCGCTCGGCAGCGGCGGCGACGACGGCGGCCGCAAGCGGATGCTCGCTGGCGCGCTCAAGGCTTGCGGCAAGCCTGACCACCTCGGCTTCGCTTGTGCCCTCGACCGGCATAACCGCGACGACCTTCGGCTTGCCCTCGGTCAGGGTGCCGGTCTTGTCGATCACAAGCGTGTCGACTTTCTCCAGGCGCTCCAGCGCGTCGGCGCTTTTGACCAGGACGCCGGCTTGCGCGCCGCGGCCGACACCGACCATGATCGACATCGGCGTAGCGAGGCCGAGCGCGCACGGGCAGGCGATGATGAGCACGGCGACGCCGGCGATGAGTCCAAAGGTGAAGCGCGGCTCGGGTCCGTATATCGACCAGGCCGCGAACGCTATAAGCGCGACCGCGATCACCAGCGGCACGAACCAGGACGCCACCTGGTCGGCCAGACGCGCGATCGGCGCGCGCGAGCGTTGCGCCGTGGCGACCATCTGCACGATCCGCGCAAGCAGCGTATCGCGGCCGATCTTGTCGGCCCGCATGACGAAGCTGCCGCCTTGATTGAGCGTGCCGGCAATGACGCGATCGCCGGTCGTTTTGCTCACCGGCATCGACTCGCCGGTCACCATCGCTTCATCGATCGAGGAGCGGCCTTCGACGAGGCTGCCGTCGACCGGGATTTTCTCGCCGGGACGAACGCGCAGGCGGTCGCCAACGACGACGGCGTCTATCGGCACATCCTCGTCGCTGCCATCGTCGCGCAGCCGTCGCGCGCTGTTGGGCGCAAGCTTCATCAGCGCACGCATCGCCGCCGAGGTCGATGCGCGGGCGCGCAGTTCCAGCACTTGTCCCACAAGCACCAGCACGGTGATGACGGCGGCGGCTTCAAAATAAAGCGCAGGGCCGCCATGTGCGTCACGGAAGGCGGGAGGAAAAAGCCCAGGCGCCAGCGCGGCAACGACGCTGTAGCCGTAGGCGACGCCCGTACCCATGGCGATGAGCGTGAACATGTTGAGGTGGCGCGTGCGCAACGATTGCGCGCCGCGCACGAAGAACGGCCAGCCGCCCCAAAGCACGACCGGCGTCGCCAGCGCCAACTGGACGAAGCGCGAGGCCTGGTGCGGCAATGGTGCAAATCCGAGATGGCCGCCCATCTCCAACACCACGACGGGCAGCGCGAGGATCGCAGAGATCCACAGGCGCCTCGTCATGTCGGCCAGTTCGCCACCCGCGTCCTCGCCGCCCGCCTCAGGCTCAAGCGCCATGCCGCAGATAGGGCAGGCGCCCGGACCCACCTGGCGGATTTCCGGATGCATCGGGCAGGTGTAGATGGTGCCTTCAGGCGCCGGCGGCGCGGTTTGCTTGGCCGAGATACCGCTCGGGATCCGCGGCGAACTTGCCGCGGCAGCCGGCGGAGCAGAAGACATAGTCGCGGCCGTCGTGCGCATGACGGTGCGCGGACTTCGCGGGATCGACTTTCATGCCGCAGACCGGATCGGTCGCCATCGTTGCTTCGCCGTGCGCGATGCGCCGAATGATCCACCGTCAATTCCCCTTGAAACGGGTACCCGGTAGGGGTATATAGCGGCCATGCAGGCAAATGCCAAGGCGTCAGTGCTCAAGCGGCTGAAACGCATCGAGGGCCAGGTGCGCGGGCTGGTGCGGATGGTCGAGGACGACCGTTATTGCATCGACATCGTCACGCAAATTTCGGCAGTCCGGGCTGCCTTGCGCCGCGCCGAGGAGGAGATTCTCGCCGATCACGTCGCGCATTGCGTGGAACACGCGATTTCGTCCGGCAATAAGGGCGAGCAGCGCCGCAAGGTTGTCGAACTGATCGACGTTCTCAGTCGCGCGGAACGCTAAGCGGCTTTTCGATACGGTTCGTGCGTTGCCGCCAACTCAATATCTAAATCTAATTTCTTACTTGATGTGGATCAAAGCACCAGCCCTACTGAAGGTTGATTATTTTTTATCAATAATAACGATTTAGTGGAGAGCAACGTTCCACGCGAGCACGAGTCTTCTACGGGAGAATAAGTCATGAAATCGGTCAGAATGTTCGCCGCTGTGGCGCTTGTGGTTGCTGGCGCGATGATCGGCACTGCTGGAGCCGAGGATCAGACTTCACAACAGGGCTCCTGGGTCGGGAACATGATGGGAGGGTGGGTTCATCGTGGCATGATGGGTCTTGGTGGCATGGGTCCCGGGATGATGGATTGGGGCCAGTCAGGCCAAGCGATGTGCATCGCCATGGCCAGTCACATTGACGGCCGGCTCGCTTTTATCAAGGCGGAATTGAAGATCACGCAGGATCAGGAGTCGCTGTGGAACGGCTATGCCGCCGCCGCACGGGATAATGCAAACGCCATGCTCGCGCATTGCACCGCCATGATGAGCCAGCGTGGCAGTTCCAAGCTCGCCCTACCTGATCGACTTGACCAGCACGAGCAACTTATGGCCGCCCAACTCGACGCGTTGCGTTCCATGAACAAGGCACTCAAGCCTCTCTATGCGGCTCTGAGCGACAACCAAAAGCAGGCCGCGGATCAGCTCTTCTGGGGACCCATGGGCATGATGTGATTGAGGCCTGCAGGAGTTCTTGGCTCGTTGTTTCTGCGAAACGCGGCTCAGTTAAACTTTGTTCGCGCCAGCGCGGCACCCTGCGCCAGCGCTTCGAGCTTCTTTAACGCGACGTTTCGGTGCATCGGCGCCATGCCGCAATTGGTGCAGGCGACGATCTTGTCCTTGTGAACGTATTTCAGCGCCTCTGCGATGACGCCGGCGACCTGCTCCGGCGTCTCGATCGTGTCGGTGGCGACGTCGATGGCGCCGACCAGCACATCCTTGCCGTCCAGCAATTTGAGCACGCTCATCGGCACGTGGGAGTTGATGCACTCGAGCGAGACCTGGTCGATGCGGCTCTTCGCCAGCGCCGGAAAGAATTTTTCGTATTGCCGCCACTCGGATCCGAGCGTCGCCTTCCATTCGATGTTGGCGGGGATGCCGTAGCCGTAACAAATGTGCACGGCGCTGGTCGCGGCGACTCCCGCGATGGCGCAGTGGAGCGCCTCGATTCCCCAGTCGGCGGCCTCGTCCATGTAGACGTTGAAGGCCGGCTCGTCGAACTGGATCACGTCGACGCCGTCAGCCGCGAGACCGCGCACCTCCTCGTTAAGCAAGCCGGCGAACGCCATCGCCATCTTCACCCGGTCGCCGTAATGGGCGTCGGCGATGGTGTCGACGATGGTCATCGGGCCCGGCAACGTGAATTTGAGCTTCCGGTTCGTATGGGCCCGCGCCAGCCGGGCTTCGCGGGCGTGGACGCGCGAGCGCAATCGTAATTCCCCGACCACGGTCGGGCACATGGCCTTGTAGCGGTTGTTGCGGATTCCCATCTCGACGCGCCGGTCGAAGTCGATGCCCTCGACCGTCTCGAGAAAGCCGTGCACGAAGTGCTGGCGCGCCTGCTCGCCGTCGCAGACGATGTCGATGCCGGCATCTTCCTGAAGCTTCAACGCCAGAAGCGTCGCGTCGTCCTTGGCGTCCGCGAGTTCGTCGCCTTCGAGACGCCAGGGCGCCCAAAGCCGGTTTGGTGCGGCGAGCCAGGCTGGTTTTGGCAAGCTGCCGGCGATGGTGGTTGGAAACATGATATTGCTGGTAGTGTTCGGTGACATCGCGGCCCCGGCGAGCGTATGTCTTGAAGACCAAAAGCCGTCGATTATCGGCAATCTTGCCCGCAATAAGCAATCGGTTCGGGAGGCGTTCCTTGGCGAATTCGGAGTCGGTTCCAAAGCTTGAATTCGTCTTTGCCGGGCATGTGACGGTCGACAAGCCGCTCGATATCGGGGATGTCGCCAAAGGCGGCCGACGCATAATTCCCATTGCCGGCGGTGAGTTTTCCGGTCCGCAAATTCGCGCCACGGTGCTGCCGGGTGGCGCCGACTGGCAGGTGTTGCGGCACGACGGAGTTGCCGAACTCGAAGCGCGCTACACGCTACGGAGTGACGACGGCGCTTTGATCTACGTTCGCAATCATGGATTGCGCCACGGCCCGCCGGAAATCATGGCCGCGCTTGCCGCCGGGCGATCGGTCGAACCCGCGTCCTACTATTTCCGCGGCGCGACGTTCTTCGAGACCAGCGCGGCGCGGTATGCCTGGATGACCAAGACCATCATCGTTTGCAGCGGTGAGCGCGAGCCGGCCGCCGTGAAGCTTAAATTCTATCGGATGCTGTAAGCGGCGTGAACAAATCCGGCGCGCCTGGCTTGAGCACCACATAGCAGCGGCGCCACGGCTGATCATCGATCAATCGCCATTTGTGCCCGGAGCCGGCGGTATCGGTCGCCACCAATACTTCGCCCGGACGGATAATGCATTTTTCGCCATCGCGCGTGGTGAATTCGAGCGTGCCGGCGAGCGTGATGACATATTGCCGTTCCGGCGCCTCGTGCCAGTCGAACGCCGAATGCGGCGGCGACTCCTTGAAGTGCACGGCGACGGCGTCGGTGCGCTGATCGAAATCCAGCGTGCCGCTAATCAGATGCGAGGCATTGTCCGGGCCGGTGAAGAGTTTGAATGCGTTCATCGTCTGATCGTTTACAGAGATGCTTCGGTGCCGGGCCAGCTGGCCTGCAGCTGCGCGAATTCGCCACTGGCGCGCAGTTGATCGATGGCCGCATCTACCGCGTCGCACAGATCGTCACGGTTCGGCGCAAACGCAATCCCGAGGTGTTCGTTGGTCGGCTCCTGCATGACCACCGCCAGGTCGGGCCTGGCCTTTATCAGCCACGAGATTACCGGAAACAATTTGATGATCAGGCCGATGCGCCCGGCTTCCAGATCATCGATCGCTGTCGCAATGCCATGATAGGGATAATAACGTATGCCGGCGATGTCGCCTCGCGCCAGGAATTTCCGCGCGACGAAATCGGATGTATTGCCCGACTGGATTCCCGCGGTCAGACCGCGCAGGTCCGCCGCCGCGGTTACGTTCGGCGTCAATCGCCGGTTGACAGCGATGCCCTGATTGAATGTCAGGTAGGGCCGTGAAAACTTCACGACGGCGGCCCGTTCAGGCGTAATCGTCGTGCCCGAGATCACGGCGTCGCAGGTTCCGTGTATCAAGCCGCCGAAAATGTCATTGAAATTGTCGCCCTCGTAAGCGACGGCACGCAATTCCAGCCGCAGCCGCCGACACACCGCGCGCATCAACTCAATGTCGAACCCGGTCGCGACGCCGTTTCGCATCAGATCGAACGGCGGATCGGGATAAGCCGACTGTACGACCAACGTTCCGGGACTGACAGTGCGGAGCATTCGTGTGACCCGCCGATGCGTGAGAACAGCATCGTAGATGCTCATTCGGGCGCTCGAAAGGGAAAGATTGAAGTTACCCGAAAGGGCAATGAAGGCCGGAGCCGTTAAGCGCGCGCCAGCAGGGCCTTCAACGCGACGGCATTGTTGTGGCTCTCGTCGCGCGCGGCGTAAAGCAGCGTAACCGCCTCGCGGGCGATGCGTTCGCGCAAGCTGGCGGCCGCGCTCTTTGCCGGTTCTTGCGCAAGCTCTTTGCCGTAGGCCGCCACGAACTCATCCCATTTGGCCGGGTGTCCGTGAAAGCGTTTGCGCAGCGCGTCGCTCGGTGCGACGTCTTTGAGCCACAGATCGATATGCGCCTTCTCCTTGGCGACGCCGCGCGGCCAAAGCCGATCGACCAACACCCGAAAGCCGTCGGCATCGCCGACCGGGTCGTAGACGCGCTTTATTTGCAGGCGCGGGTGCTTCGCGGCCGAGGATTTTGTCGGGCTCATTTGGACGCTGCCGACGGCCGGCTCTCGCCGCTGCCATTACCGAATATCATCAACGTCGAGGTGCCGTGAGCGAGGATGCGGCCGCTCGTATCGAGAATGCTCGCTTCCGCAGTCATGATCTGGCGGCCGCGGCTGATCACGACGCCCTTCAGCGCGCACGCGGCCGGTGTCATGCCGGATCGGGCGCGTGAGATTGGCTTTGGTCTCGACCGTCGCGTAACCGATTCCGGCCGGCAGGAGCGTATGCGCCGCGCAGCCGGTGGCGCTGTCGATCAGCGTCAGCGCCCAGCCGCCGTGGACGCCGCCCAGCGGGTTGAGCAAATGCGCTCCGGTGTCGCCTTCGAAGACGCACGTGCCGTCGCCGACCTCGGCCAGCCAGAACGAGAGCGTTTGCGCAATCGGCGGCGCTGGAATCCTGCCGGCGATCATGGCCTCCAGCATTTGCCGGCCGGTCATGCCGGCGACGTCGGCGGATGTCGCGACCCCGTAATTGAGCGCCGGTGGCATCAGCTATTTCCTTGTAGATACAAATGATGTAGATACATACAACTATGGCCAAACGACCGCAAGTCCCGGGCAAGACGCTTGTGCGCGATGCGCAGGCCGCAGTCGCTGCGTGCGCCGGCTGGGCCAGCCGGCTGGCGGCGCGGCGCATAACGAACTTCCTCGAGGAGCATATGCAGGGCAGCGGCCTGAGCCTCACCCAGTTCGGGTTGATGGCGCAAATCGCCGCGGCACCCGACGACACGCTCGGCGCCTTGGCGGAGCGCACCGGCCTCGATCAATCGACGCTGTCGCGAAATTTGCGCGGTCTGGAAGCGGCGGGACTGGTCGAAATTGCCATCACCGGCGAGGATCTGCGCCGCCGCGCGGTCTGGCTGACGGAGAAGGGTGCCCGCTCGCTGGAAACGGCGCTACCGGTCTGGCGGGATGCGCATGCCGCCTTGGCCGAGCGGCTCGATCCGCGGCTTGCGCTTCGGCTGGGGGCTGCCTCGGAGCGTCTTGTCGGCGAGTAGCAGGCAAAAATCTACTTTTTCTCCGCTGCGATGACGATCTGCGTTTGCGTCACCAGCGCGCAGAGCCTGCCGTCGTTGCGGGTGATCCGGGTCTGCCAGACCATGGTGGTGCGGCCGCGATGCAACGGGGTGCACTCGGCGCGGGCGGTTTCGCCGACGGGAATGGCGGCGAAGAAATTGGTCTTGCTTTCGATGGTGGCGGTGCGGGCGCCCTTCGGCAGGTTCGCCACCGTGGCGACGCCGCCGAGGTTATCGGCCAGCGCCATGATGGCGCCGCCATGGAGGATGTCGGGAACCGTTGCAAGCTCGTGACGAACGGTGAGTTCGGCCTCGACGCGTTCGGGCGATATGTGCGTGAGTTTGATGCCGAGGAAATCGGCGAACGGTGCCTGCATTTCGGCGGTGCGCTCATGACGGGGTCCCTTGCGAATTCTTGGAGGCGCACGATCTGCCGGAAAACCGGCCTGCGCCTTTTCGGGCACATGCACTCATAAATCGTGCAGGTCACAGCCGCCAGACAATGTGCGCTATCGAATGCGCAACGCGTCAGATTTTCTATGCTGAGGCCGTCAGGAATCGAAAATCCGCGCAGTCGGTCAAGGTAGGGGGAGGCCGGCCGGCATCGATTAAGTTGGAATGCGTCATCGCCGCGACGGTCGTCGCAAATGCTGCAGGAGCGATGGCAAGATCCTGCGGTATCGCCTTTTTGCGGACGAGGTCCAGCAGCGCCCGACGGGCGTGATTAGGGTTTGTCCCCATCGCTTCGACAACGGCTGCCGACGCGCCCTCGGGATCTTCATACATCGCCGCGGTCCCGCGACGGAATGCCCGTAACAAACCGACCAGGCTGTCCGCATGCGTTTCCGCCCAGCTCAGTCGCGTGCAAATCGCGCAAAACAGAAAATCCGGGACGTATTCGTCTACGTCGCCCAGGTTTGGAAAACCGGCTTCCTCCGCGATGTAGTTGAACGGCACCAGTTGGATCGCAGCATCGAGCGTACCCGCCTGTAACGCCTCCCAACGTTGGGGGTGAGCGCCGGCCAGTACGAACTGAAAGTCTTTGGGCTGATGCAGGTCGTGCGCGGCCAACATCTGCTCCATGAGATGACAAGTGCCCTCCGTTAGCGACGAGGTACCTAGCCGGGCGCCGCGGAGGTCGGCGAGGGTTTGGTAGCGGCGCTGGGCGATCATCGAAAGTGGAGGTTTGTTGACGAAGCCGGCGCAGAGTCTGAGGTCGCCGCCGTTCACGGCGTCGAGAATGGAACCTTCCGGAGATCCGACCGTGACCGGCACAAGGCCGTCGCGGAGTGCTTCCGTAACGCCGTTGGTGGTTCCGAAGCTGCGAAGCGTGACACGAAGTCCTTCTTCGGCCAGGAAGCCGCGCTGTTCGGCAATCAGGATCGGCGCGTAGAGAAGAGACGGCACGACGACGCCGATTTCAATTTCCATGGTCTGTGCTGGACCTTCAGCCATCCATCTCAACCTCCCTGGGGCGACCGGTAGGGTACTAAGCACATCAGTGTACGCAAAAGTACGGCGCTTGGCCTCTGCGACCTGACTGACTTGACGCTTGAGTATCGCTAGCATGGGTCCGCAAGTTTAGACGCTACGCGCGCGTTGGCCTCTCCCAGCTGACCTGACGACGTACGCTTGAGTATGCTAGCATGGGTCCGAAGTTTAGACGCTACGCGCGCGTTGGAGTTGCTACATGTGGTCACGCCTGCTCGTCCTCGCTTTGCTTCTGCTGCCCGCCCCGGCCCTGGCCGACGTCAAGGAGAAAGTCGCGGCGCTTGCTCCGTCGGGGTTGGTGCTTGTGGTGGACGGGGAGGGCAATGAGTTGGTTGCCCAGAACGCCGATGAGCCCTTCGTTCCGGCCTCGGTCACCAAGATCGTCACGGCCTGGCTGGCGCTGGAGGTGCTGGGCGGTGACTATCGCTTCGAGACCCGCTTCTATCTCGACGACAAGCGGGTGCTCTACGTGCGCGGAGGCGGCGATCCTTTCCTGATCTCTGAGGAACTGGCCGTGCTTGCGACCAATCTGGTCGCAGCGGTCGGCAAGAAGCCGATCACCGGCATCGTGCTCGACGCGAGCTACTACCCTTCGAACCTTCGCATCCCGGGCATCGAGGAAACCGATGAAGCCTACAATGCGCTGAACTCGGCACTGGCGGTGAATTTCAACACCATCTCCGCTGTGCGCAGCGGCAACAAGGTGCGCTCCGCCGAGAAGCAGACCCCGATCACCCCGCTCGCGATCGCCCAGTTCCGGGCGCGAGGCCCCAATGGAAGCGGCCGGATCAGCCTGAGCGAGGACCCCGCGGTTAGTCTGCAATATGCCGGCGAGCTGATTGCCGCGTTCATCGAGCGGGCTGGCGGCAGCGTGAAAGGCAAGATTTCGACCGGAAAGGTGCCCGAGGGACTAAAGCCGGTTTACGTTCACCGACAGTCGCGTACCCTTTCGAAAATCCTCGCCGAGCTGCTGCGCGCCTCGAACAACTACATCGCCAACCAGGTCTTCCTGGAGATCGGCGGACACCGCCTGGGCGGGCCAGTCAGCCTCGAAAAGTCGCTCCAGGTCGCGAACGAGCTGCTCGCCGCGCAGGGCCTCGCCGACGCCATCCATCTCGTGGAGGGCTCGGGCATCAGCCGCGACAACCGCTTCACCGCCCGCGGCCTCGCCAAAGTGCTCGCGCTCTTTTCGCCCCACGCGGACCTGCTCCACGGCCATGACGGCGGCAGGAACAAGACCGGCAGCATGGACGGGGTCCGCACGCTCGCGGGCTATGCCGACACCTCTAGCCACGGGCAGGTGCGTTTCGTGATCTCGCTTACGGGCAATGACGACGAGATGCGCTTCCAACTGCTGCGGGCCATCGAGTCCGGGATTGTAGCCGCACTCTACCCATTGTGAAGGCGCCCTCAAAAGTTCAAACTGTTTTAAGGCGGCGCGGCGAACAAGCCGCAAAACTTGGGAGGAAAGCATGAGTGTGGCTGCCGGATTCAGGCGTAGCGGCCGCGTCGGCTCTTCGCCAGCGACCGACCCGCACGGCTTCGATCCGCGTGAGACGCATGGCGTCTGCAATCGCCGTGGGTGGAGGCCACTCGCGTCCAGCGCCGCGTTAGGCTGGCGCAACTTGTTCGTTTCATCACAAACAGAAATTCCAGAGGAAGCTGATTACGGCAGCGTGCGCCACCATCTTCTGGTCGTCCATCGCAATGGACCGGCGAGCGTGAGTTTAAGGATGGCTGGGCGTAGCAGCGTCAAACAAGTCGCTGCCGGCGGTTCGACGCTTTGCCCTGGTGGCGAGGGCTTTACGGTCCGCATTTTCGACACGGTCGACAGCGCGCACATCTACTTGCGTCACGAGTTGATCGAGCGGGTTATCGGCGAGCGTGGCATCGGCACCACCGCTCCACAGATGCAGCCATTCTTCGGCATCCAGGAGCCACTGGTCGAACACCTTGCGCTCGCCTGCGTCGCCGTGCTCGATAATCCTTCCAAATCAGCCTCATTCTATGTCGACCACCTTGCGTGGGCGATTGCGGCACATCTGGTCGAAACCCATGGGCGGTGCCCGATCGCGCCGTCCATCGGGCATTACCCGGGTCTGACGGACCGTCAGTTGAAGCGCGCGGAAGAATATATGCTCGAACACATCGACGGCGACCTCGGGGTCGAGGATTTGGCCGCGGCCGCAGGCTTGAGCCCGGTTTATTTCGCGCGGCAGTTCAAGCTCCGCACCGGCTCCTCGCCCCACCGCTACCTTCGCTCTCTCAGGGTCAAACGAGCAAAAGAACTCCTGCGCAATGACTGTAGGTCGATCGCGGAGATCGCGCTTATGTGCGGCTTCTGTCACCAGGAGCATATGACAAGGGTGTTCAGAGCCGAATACGGGACTACTCCAGCCGCGTTCCGACGCGGCGGGGACTGGTCTATTCGCTGAACTATCAGCGCGTTCAGGATACGCGCTGGTTCACCGAAAGACGCCGCCGCGGCGCCATCGGGTTCGATTGGGGTGTCGGTTTTTCGAATCACAGGTTTCATGCAGAAAATTCTTTTGTTTCGTGCAGGAAACCTCCGAGCCGGGCGCCTAGTCTCATCCGCTCGTCGCCCATGCCGGCGCGCGTGCGCGCGTTGAGACTGCGAAACGGTATCGGTCCGAATTCGGCGTTGCGTGTGAATGCGGCTTCGGTCCCGTTGCAATCCCGAGACCGTGCTGCCGCTTCTTGACCTCCATCGCGAGGTTGCCGCGCTCTAAAGTCACGCCGAACGCAGTTAAGACGCTCGATGGAGGAGGGGAACATGCTGGAATTATATCACAACGACATGTCGACTTGCGCCCAGAAGGTCAGGGCAACTCTCGCCGAGAAGGATCTTGCCTGGGACGGTCATGATCTCAATCTGCGGATCGGTGAGCAGCACAAGCCGCAATTTCTGAAGCTCAACCCGCGAGGCGTGGTGCCGGTGCTCGTGCACGACGGCAACGTCATCAGTGAATCCAACATCATCATGGAATACCTGGAAGACGCGTTTCCTGATACCAAGCGCTTGATGCCCAAGTCGGGCATAGGCAAAGCCGCAGTCCGAAATCTGCTGCAGCGCCTCGACACCGCGCTGCATCTGCATATCGCGACGATCAGCGTTGGCATCGCGTTTCGCGACCAGCTCCTCGCCGTGCATACGAACGATCAAGCGCTCGAATCGTATTACGCGGCGGTGCCCGATCCCCGCCTTCAGGCCGTTTATCGCGACGTCGTCCCTTCCGGCGCCAGCTCGCAATCGTTTCTGTTGGCGCTCGATGGCTGGAAGCGACAGTTTGCCGACATGAACAAGGCGCTCGCGTCAAGCGATTGGCTTGTCGGTAACGAGTTAACGCTCGCCGACCTTGCCTATCTGCCGTACATGTGCCGCTTCGAGCATCTGCACATGACGGAGATTTGGTCGCGCTACCCGGCGGTGGCGTCCTGGTTCGATCGTAGCAAGAAGACCGCGGGCTATCGCAAGGGCATCGAGGCCTGGCTCAATCCCAAATATCTGGAGCTCATGGAGGAGCGCGGGCTAGCCACCAAGGCCGGCATCCGGGGGCTCTCCGATCCGCCGTTGCAAGGGAACATCGCCGCCTAGCCGGCCCCGGACGCGGTTCGGACACCGCAGGCTCGTGAAATCGGAGGTAAACATGGTTCAGCTTCTGGACAGCGATATCAAGACGCGCGAAGTGCTCGACTGGAAAGGCGTGCATCTGATCCACTATATGGGATCGTCGTGCTCTCAGAAGGTGCGGATTTTCCTCAATCTCAAGGGTATCGATTGGGAGTCGCATACCATCGATTTGTTGGCCAACGAGAACGTCGAGCCTTGGTTTTTGGGCATCAATCCGCGTGGACTGGCTCCGGTGCTCATCCACAATGGCGCGGTGCACATCGAAAGCAACGATATAATCCAATATCTTGAAAAGATATTTCCCGAACCTCGGCTCATACCTGCAGGTCATGAGAAGGAGGTTGCGGCGCTTCTCAAGCACGAGGACGACCTTCATCTCGATCTGCGCACCCTCAGCTTCCGCTTCGTGTTCAATCCGCCGGGACCGCCGAAGACCCCCGAGCAGTTGAAGAAATATCGGACCAATGGAACCGGCACGGTTCGGGGCCAGAAAGATGGCGACAGGGATATCCAGCTTGAGTGGTGGGAGCGCGCCGCCAAGGAAGGCTATACGGACGAAAGAACGCGGGCTGCGGCGGAGAAGTTCCGCGCCGAATTCGATGCCCTGGACAAGAGCCTTGCTCAACATCCTTATTTGCTCGGCCAGGACCTGAGTGTGCTGGACATCGCCTGGTTCATTTATGCGCACCGGCTCTCCCTCGCCGGTTATCCGTTCGCGCGGCTGCATCCGCGGGTCGATGCATTCGTCCAAAAGCTTCGCGCCAGGCCAGAATTTGGCAAGGAGGTGGCGATGCCGCCGGAGTTGGAGGGCCACCTTGCGGCCACGCGCAAGGCACAAACGCAGGCCGGCAAAACCCTGGAGATGGTGGCGGGGTTATAACCGCCGGTCAGACGGGGCCGAAGCTGCGACAGTACTGTGTCTAACCGGTCGGATTCTCAGACGGGGCCTTGTGACGCCGAGATCGGAAACCACAAAAAACCGCCCCCTATTCGTGAATCAGCGTTTGCCAGTTTGAAGGCACCGCTCCGGCCGGCCCGGGCGCCGGTTGATCCAACGGATGCGAGTGAGGAGCGTGAAGCTTCGGTCCGGTGAAGGTTTCTTCCGTACGATAGTCGTAAAACCACTGCTCGCCCGGCTCGAAGCTCGTGATTACTGGGTGACCTGTAGCGGCGTAGTGTTTCGATGCATGCTGACTTGGTGAACTATCACAACAGCCGATGTGACCGCACTCCGCACATCTGCGAAGATGCAACCACCACCCGCCTGGAGAGCATTCGACGCAACCTGTTCCGCTTGGCTTGACTGCAGGGTTGATACCATCCCTCTCGGAATTCATAGGCTCCTCTCTGATTTCCGTTTGCTTCAGTCAGCGCTCCTCGATCATTGCAACGGCTTGAGCTTATCCATCATAGTCGGAATAAACTCCGACACCGTGGGATGAATGTGCATCGCGCGTTGTATCACTGTGTAGGGCGCCTTGGCGTACATGATATCGAGTACGCAATGGATGACCTCGTCACCTTCGAGGCCCAGGAAGGAGGCGCCCAGTATTTGTTTGTTATCTCGATCCACAAGTATTTTCATGAAACCCTTGGTCTCACCTCTCTCATAGGCGCGATTGACGTCCTTCATTGCCATGGTCGAGATCAGCGCAGACTTGCCCGTCTTGCGGACTTCCGCTTCCGTCATCCCGGCGCGGCCAAGTGGCGGGTCGGTGTAGAGCGCGTAGGCCGTGATGCGGTCGCTCACTCGTCTCTGATCGTTGTCGAGAAGATTTGCTGCCACGATCTCGAAATCATTCCACGACGTGTGCGTGAACGCGCCTCGACCATTGCAGTCGCCGATCGCCCAGATGCCGGAAATGTTGGTACGCAACTGATCGTCCACCTGGATATACCCGCGCGCGTCCGTGCCGATACCCGCCTTGTCGAGGCCAAGGTCGTCAGTGTTCGGTCGCCGACCGGTCGCAACGAGCAAATGCGTTCCGGCGATCTGCGAGATCCTCCCGGTCGATTCGACTTTTGCCGCGATCAAGTTTCCTTGCTTCTCCACACTGACCATCTTGCTGTCGACACGCACGTCGATGCCCTCCTCCTTGAGGAAGCCGGCAATGGCATGTGAGACGTCCTCGTCCTCCCGCGAGATCAAGCGTGGTCCGAACTCGATCACAGTCACCTCGCTTCCGAAACGACGATAAATCTGAGCAAATTCAAGGCCGACGTAGCTGCCGCCCAGGATCACGAGATGTGGGGGGAGGAAATCGATATCCATCATCGAACTGTTGGTGAGGTACGGAACTTGGTCGAGCCCGGGTATCGGCGGAATCGCGGCTCGCGCGCCTACATTGATAAAGATCTGATCGGCCGCAAGCTCAGAACCATTCACTGCCACTCTTTTTTCCGCAACAAAGCGACCATGGCCCTCATAAACCGTGCATCCATTTAGGGTCTCCAGTGATTGCTCGACGCCATTACGGAACGCAGCCACGACGGAGTCCTTTCGGGCCTTGACAGCCTTCATGTCGACATTGATCGACCCTTCAATCCTGACGCCGTAATCGGCGGCGCGGCGTGCAACATGTGCGGCATAGGCGCTCGCGACTAGCGTCTTAGTCGGAGTACAACCTGTGTTCACGCATGTGCCGCCGAACAGCTTGCGCTCGATGATCGCGACCTTCCGGCCTGCAGCCACCAATCGCCGCGCCAAGGCCGGCCCGGATTGTCCGGTGCCAATGATGATCGCGTCGTAGTTAGGCATAGTGGATTCCCGATTTTTCGGGCCAATTGTCGGAGTCTACGCGGTCACCACAGATGTTTTCATGTGTCGTGCCGTTTAGCCGTAGGCGACGCCAGGATTGCTTTGCCCAACTTCTATGATGTAGCCATCGGGATCGCGGATGTAGCAGCGCGTCTCGCCGTATTTGGGCTTTGGCTCCGTGATGAACTCGGCTCCACGACTTTTCCATAGTTTGTAGCACGCTTGAATATCGGCAACGCGGATATTCATAAAACTGCTGACCAAATCGGGATTGGCGGGGACACTGAGCGTTACCGACGGTTTATCAGGTGTAGGACCACCCCCGGGGTTGACAAGGAGCCACGTGTTCGCGATCTGGATGTACCCTGGCGCGCCTTTGCTGTCGCCCCTGCTCAGAACGCGACCTCCGAAGACCGTTTCGTAAAATCGAAGCGATCGCTCGACGTCGGCGACGGTGAGGAAGTGTGCGATGGTAATCCCATCCTGCGGCGGCATTTGATAGGTTTTCTGCTCGACTTTTACTTCGCTCATGGACGGCTCCTATTTGAACTCGGGGGTATAAAGCCAAACGGTACGCGCAATAATCAACAGATCAGTCAGATCGAATGCTTGGCCAAGAACGCCAGAATGAGATTCGCGATTTCGTCGTTCTTCTCGTCTAAGGCGAAATGGCCGGCGTCGAGCAGGTGGATTTCAGCATCGGGAAGATCGCGCTCGTACGCCTCCGCGCCGGGAGCGATGAACGAGGGATCGTTCCGCCCCCAGACCACCAAAGTCGGCGGCCTGTGCTCGCGCAACCACGCTTGCCACACCGGATACGATGCGACATTCGTCCGGTAGTCGTGCAGCAAATCGGCCTGGATCTCGCGTTGGCCGGGTTTCGACAGGTGGACGTATTCGTCAGTCCACGTGTCCGGGTTGTAACGTTCGGGATGCGAGGTGCCGAGGGTATGACGCTGTTCGGTCGCTGCGAGCGATACGAACGCATCGAACACTTCGGGATGCGCTTTCGGATCGGCCCAATATTGCGCAATGCCGGCCCACTTGGCGCCCAGGCCCTCCTTATACGCATTGGCATTCTGGATAATGAGTGCCTGCAGCCGCTCCGGATGCACTGAGATGATGCGAAAGCCGACCGGCCCGCCATAGTCATGAAAGTAGAAGGTGTATTTATTGATGTTGAGTTGCTCGAGAAGATCGTTCACCGTCTTGGCCAAATTGTCAAAGGTGTACGCATACGACGACGGTGGCGGGGCGTCACTCTGACCAAATCCTGGAAAGTCCGGTGCTATTAGGTGATAGCGTGTGGCGAGCAAAGGGATGAGCGTATCGAACTCGCGCGAGGAAGAAGGGAAACCGTGCAGCAACACGATCGTCGGCGCGTCCTTTGGACCAGCTTCGCGATAGAAAACTCCGACACCATCAACAGTCATGCGGCGATAAGTTGTTGTCGCGGACGTTGAGTCCAGCGACGTAACCTGCGTAGGTTGATCAACGATCAACGCCGCCGCAGCTGTCAGAGAAGTTTTCGTTACCATAATTTTCCTCCGTGTCGGCGGGGCATTCGCCGTCGCCAGATCAGACGCAAGCGCCCTCACGGACACATTAGTCGTAGAATGCCGGTATCAGCTTTAGTTTGTCGGTCTCCGCCTTGTCGTGATTGATGAAAAACTTCGCGTTGTACGTTGAGATCATCCGCCTGACCCTTTCCATGGAGGCGATTGACGCGGCTTTATCCGTATTCAAGGACGGCACGGTATCTTTTTCAAAATTCTCTTCCAGATGAACGACGTCACCGGACAGAATGATGAAGCCAGAATTCTTTAGATGAACCAACAACGATTGACTGCCCGGGGTATGTCCTGGTGTGGAAATCAAAGTGACACTGCCATCGCCGAATACGTCTGTATCGCCATCGAGCAGTCTGAGATGTTTTGGGGTGCCCATAAGCTTGCGTGCGAGGGCTTTCAATTGATTTACGTTTTCGTTCCGGCCATGGGGAGAGCTGATCCATTCATACTCGGCCCCCTGGATCAGGACCGTTGAATTTTGAAACAGGCCCATGTTGCCAATGTGATCGCCGTGGGTATGGGATATGGCGACATAAGCGATGTCAGCGGGTTTGAGTCCGATTCCGGCGAGCTGATCGGTGAGTGTCTTGTCCAAATGGTAGACGATCAATTTGGGCAGGGTCGACCAGCCTTTGGGGTCATTCAACGCGGATTCGGGAACGCCCGTATCCCAAAGCAGCCATTGGTTTCCCCGCCCTATCAGCCAGCACGTCGATGAAAATGCGATGCTCCGCCCCACATTCTCGTCGGGCGTCCAGATCGAACTCATCATTTGCAAGGGAGTGGCCGCCATCCAGCCGGTAAAGCTTATCGGCGAAGCCGGCCCTTGCCGGGTCTGGCAACTTCGAATCAGGGGTCGCTGTCAGCGTGCTGTCTAGCGACATATCCAAACCTCCGGTGAGAAACCTAATTAGCCTGGGGGCTCTGGGTTGGTTCGCGGATCGCCGCAAAGACAAGCGCGCGATCTTACCCATTCATTTCCTCTTTCCGTTGAGTGCCGGTAGAAGAAGTTTCAGAAGCGCTTCGTCCGAGAACGGGTTCTGACCTGAGATCAACTCGCGATCTTGAAGGACGTAGCTCTTCCATGGAGCGGCCACACTTACGTCACCGCCCGCCGTACGCAGGGCGAAGTCCGGGTAGAAGAGAACCTTGCCACCAATTTCGAGCGGCTCCCGCTGCTGCTCTTCCGCCGTCGAAAAGATGGTCATCTTATACCCAGAATAAATCCATCCCTGAGCCTTTTCCCGCGCTCCAACAGCATCGCCCGCCGCCAGTGCTCGGACCACCTCCGTCGAATTCGAAGAAGCCGAGAGAAGTGAAATCGGACCATGGCAAAGCACCGCCGTAGGCTTGGACGTTTTATGAAAGTGTCTCATCACGATGCCAGCGTCGGGATCATCGAGAAGATCCATCATCGGGCCATGGCCGCCGGGGACGAAAACGGCGTCATATTGATCCAGGCCGGATGCGATGACATCCGAGATGCGAGTGGGATTTTTGAGCCCAGTCAGGGTGTCGCGGAATTTCAGATAGTCCTGAAGCCTAGCCGCGTCTCCGCCGAAGAAATCTGCGACGGCTGAATTGACATCCATTTGCGGCGTGTTGCCTTTGGGGTTGGCGAAGGTGATTTCGTAGCCTTCCTTCATCAGCGCGCGAACGGGAACCGTCAGCTCGTTGAGGTAATAGCCAGCGCCGGCGTAAACTTTGCCATCTTTTAGGGGCAAGCCGTGACCGCTCGAGACTAGCACCAGGACTTTCCCTTTTGTTGTCATTTTGCTCTCCTTTTTGGAATTGATGAAATCGCGCCTTTGGAATCGATGAAATCGCGCCGCCTTCGGTCGCTACGGCCGAACGCTCGGTCTATGAAGATCCTGCGGACATATTTGTTCTCCTGACAGCGAGATCGAGTTTTTGAAATCGGCCGCCGCGCGCGCCTCCTGCACTGCCGCCCGCGTGTAAAATGCAATGGCCTTCATTCAAACGCCGCCCGCAGAAGCGCAAGGCTTCATTTTTCTTGCCTAAAAATTTTTTGGCTAGGAAGCGTTCGCGTTTCACGCGAGACATACGACCGCCGGAAAATGCAACGAAGCGTCGCGCCCACAACTATTATCGCACCAACTGATGATGCGATCCATAGGGTCACCACTACTTTTGATGACCTTCTGATCCACAACCGAAAATAACTCGTAGGGAGGACATTGCTCATAAAACGTGCAATGTGACTGGGAAATGAACGCCGACGGCTTTTTAAAAAGGTTTTATCGCGCTAGGTCTCAGGGGTGGCGCTGTGCGGCACAGCAATTAATCGGCCGAAAATGTCGCGATGGGTCAAAAGCCGAAGTCTTGGCCGTCTGCTGGGATGTCCGCTTCTACCGCCGAGATCAGACATCGTCTTGCGTCGTGCCCATGTTCGCTTGGTGCCATCTGTTGCCTCATGCAACGCAGCAAACTGCATCGCTATTCGATCAGTCTGGCACCGGACAACGCGACGTGTCATCGCGCCGTCGCATTACACCACACGCAGTCTACGGCGCGGCGATACTGAATAATCCATCGATCGAATATTTTCCCGCATCGGTAACGTATAGCAACAAGAAGCCTCCCATAATGCTGAGATTTTTGTAAAAGCTGTCCATACTGTCGACTTGATCGGCACCTGTTATCGTCCAATAACGGTGTCCGATAAGCGCAGTTCCCAGCGTGTAAAAAAACATAAGTAAAGCCGAAGGACGCGTGAACGCGCCCACGGCGACCGCAAACGCAACCGGAAGCTCCATGAAGATCGCTACGCCAGCAGCCAGTATCGGCGTCGGAACGCCAAGCTGCACCATTTGATTTACCGTGCCCGAAAAATTCCTCAGCTTTCTCCAGCCGAAAATCAGAAACAGTGTCGCGAGAAGAAGACGGGCCGCAAGAATGAGCTCATCGTTGATGTCGTCTGTCATGACGCTACCGTCGCTCCCCGTTTCTTGTCGTTGCGACGGTGAACTGTCGCATGATTAAAATCTGCTCGTCACAACCGCGCCTTCTCATCGCCGCCCCAATATCCACGCGGACAATTGTTGAAACGTCCCGGTTTACGTCATGGAACTCGGCGTTTTACCGCCAGGCCTCTAGCTTTGCTTTCGTGATACTATCGCCATCTTTTGTAGCGCGCTGGGTCCTGAATTGGTAGATCGGCCGGATTTTTGAGAACTCACGCGCCGCGTTTGTCGATGAGGCCCAAGATCACGGCATCGAGGCTGTACGGTCCGGCGCCGGCCGAGATAACCACGATCATCATGACGGCATAAAGCGTTTCGGGCAGATAGAGCCAATCGTCAACGCGGTCCGCTTCATCGATCGGTTTGTAGAGTTTGATTTGCTGCCGCCCCGATGTGGCGATGGCGACGAGGATTAATACAAGCAGGCCAAACGCGGCGAGCGGCGCAAGGAACCCGACGAGGACAGCGCCGCCGGCGGTGAACTCGACCGTCGGCACCCACCATTGATTAAAGCCCACGGCGTGAACGCCGAGCGCCTTGAGTTCGTCGACGAACGAACGATGGCGCTCCGCGTTGAACAGCTTGTGGCAGCCCGAGAGCATGAAGAACGCCCCAACCGCGATGCGGTTGAGGGTGAGTGCGATGTCGGTCCATCCGACACCATTGAACAGTATATCGATCATGCTTCTGTTCTTTCCTGCGCGGCTATGTCGGCCCGGTGCGGCGAGCGGAGTCGGCAGCCGGGGATCACCAAGAGAAGCAGAAGCCGCACAATTTCATAACGAACATTTCAGCGTATTCGCTCGACCCATTGAGCGCGCGAGGCTCCCGGCTCGAAGGGATCGCCGAAGTACTGGGTCTCACGGGCAACCTTCCCGTCTTTGAACTCCATGATGCTCACCGTGTGAGACGGTGAGCCGTCGTATGTGAGGACGAATTCAGTGACCCAAAGATCGCCAGCACCGAGTATGCGCCGCATCGTGAAGCGCTTCTTGTTCGGCTGGGCAAAACGAGACGCTTGAATATTGCGCCGGCCGCGGATCCACTCCCCGGACTGCGGGTAATCAAGCACTGCATCGTCGTGGTAAATCTCGTGCTCTGCCTCGAAATCATTCGCGTCGGAGGCTGCCCAGTGCCGATCCAAAGCCGCTCGAATGTTCCGGTCTTCATTCATTTTCTTCTTTCACATCGTAGTGGCTGCGCGCAAATTTAGTCCACGCCCTAATACACCACGACGCTGCGGATGCTTTTGCCTTCGTGCATCAAGTCGAATGCCTTGTTGATCTCGGCCAGCGGCATCGTGTGGGTGATCATCGGATCGATGGCGATTTTCCCCTGCATGTACCAGTCGACGATTTTCGGAACGTCGGTGCGGCCGCGAGCGCCGCCGAACGCCGAGCCGCGCCATACCCGGCCGGTCACGAGCTGGAACGGCCGCGTCGCGATCTCCTGGCCCGAGCCGGCAACGCCGATGATGATGCTCTGACCCCAGCCGCGATGGCAGCTCTCCAGCGCCGTGCGCATGAGGCCGACATGGCCGACGCATTCGAAGGTGTAGTCGGCGCCGCCGATCTGGTCGGCGCCGCTCTTCGTCATGTTGACGAGATGCGCGACGAGATCGCCGCCGACCTCCTTCGGATTGACGAAGTGCGTCATGCCGAAGCGCTCGCCCCAGGCCTTCTTGTCCGGGTTGAGATCGACCCCGACGATCATGTCGGCGCCGACCAGGCGCAGGCCCTGGATGACGTTGAGGCCGATTCCGCCCAGTCCAAACACGATGCACTTTGCGCCCGGCTCGACCTTGGCGGTGTTGATCACCGCGCCGACGCCCGTGGTCACGCCGCAGCCGATATAGCAGACCTTGTCGAACGGCGCGTCCTCGCGGATCTTCGCCACCGCGATTTCCGGCAGTACCGTAAAATTCGCGAATGTCGAACAGCCCATATAGTGGTGGATCTTTTCGCCGCCGATCGAAAAGCGCGAGGTGCCGTCGGGCATGACGCCCTGGCCCTGCGTGGCGCGGATGGCGGTGCAGAGATTGGTCTTGCGCGACAGGCAGGACGGACACGTTCGGCATTCCGGCGTGTAGAGCGGAATGACGTGATCGCCTTTCTTGACTGACGTCACACCGGGGCCGACATCGACGACGATGCCGGCGCCCTCGTGGCCGAGGATCGCCGGAAACAGTCCCTCCGGATCGGCGCCCGACAAGGTGAATTCGTCGGTGTGGCAGATTCCGGTCGCCTTGATCTCGATGAGGACCTCGCCCGCGCGCGGACCCTCGAGTTTTACATTCGTCACTTCGAGCGGTTTGCCGGGGGCGAATGCTACGGCCGCACGCACGTCCATGTGTTCCTCGCAACGGATTGTCTTTAAGGTCTACGATGACAGCTTATATCGTCTGCACGCGCCGAACCCAAAAGCAAGCGCGCGGTCAAGTTCGAGGCAAGGGTATCCTTTGAGCTGACGATTGGCGCGTTTTCGGTACGAAACGGAAGGGTGAGGCGATGCGGCAAATCTGGATCACCAAAGCGGGCCCACCGGAAGTTCTCGAAGTGAGGGAAGCGCCCGACCCCCAACCGAAAGCCGGAGAGGTTCGTATTCGCGTTGAGGCGAGTGGAATTAATTTCGCAGACATTCTCGGCCGCCTCGGACTTTATCCGGATCTGCCTCCAATGCCGGTCGTGCCGGGCTACGAGGTCGCCGGCCGCGTCGATGCTGCCGGCGCCGATGTGGCTGGGAGTTGGGTTGGCCGCGACGTCTTTGCCTTAACGCGGTTCGGCGGCTACGCCGATACGATCTGCGTTCCTGCCGAACAGGTATTCGAGCGCCCGGCAGGCATGTCCGCGCTCGAAGCCGCTGCAATCCCGGTCAACTATTTCACGGCTTGGCAGCTTCTCGTCGTGATGGGTGCGTTGAAACCCAACGAGACGGTTCTGGTCCATTCGGTCGGAGGCGGTGTCGGCATCGCCGCCACGCAGATTGCCAAGCATCTCGGCGGCCGCGTGATCGGAACGGCGTCCGCGGCAAAGCACGCCGAGATGCGGGCCTTGGGGGTCGATCACCTCATCGACTACCGCACGGAGGATTTCGAAACGCGGGTCCGCGAAATCACCGGGGGCCGTGGCGTAGAACTCATCCTTGATGCCGTCGGCGGCGAGTTGTGGAAAAAGGGATACCGCGTCCTCGCGCCAACCGGGCGGCTTGGCATGTTCGGCATTTCCGCAGCGGCGAGCGGCAAGGAGCGCAGCGTCTTCGGCATGATTGGCACGCTCGCTAACATTCCCTGGTTTCAGTTCAATCCGCTTTCGCTGATGAATGCCAACAAGGGCGTGTTCGGCGTCAATCTCGGGCATATGTGGGGCGAGATCGAGCGCATGCGCGAATGGGGAGATCGATTGCTGGAGTTGTGGCGCCAGGGCGTCGTCAAGCCGAGGATTGCGCAAAGCTTTCGGTTCGACGAGGCGGCGAAGGCGCATCATTTTATTCAGGACCGCCGCAACGTCGGTAAGGTCCTTCTGGTGCCCTGATCGTTGCAGCCTGTGCGCGGTGCCGCCCAAACAAAAAGAGCGCGGCCGAAGCCGCGCTCTCGGATCAAGGACCGTCCTGCCGTTCAGTGCGGCTGCGGCACAATCCGGATATAGGGCTTGGGCGCCTTCCAGCCCTGCGGATACTGTTTCTTGGCGTCGTCATCCGACACTGAGCCGGCGATGATCACGTCGTCGCCGTTCTTCCAGTTCACGGGCGTTGCAACCTTGTGCTTGGCCGTGAGCTGCAGCGAGTTGATGACGCGGAGGACTTCGTCGAAGTTGCGGCCGGTGGTCATCGGATAAACCAGGATGAGCTTGATCTTCTTGTCCGGCCCGATGACGAACACGTTGCGCACGGTTTGATTGTCGGCGGCGGTGCGCTTGGTCGGATCGCCCGATACCGGCGCCGGCAACATGCCGTAGAGCTTGGAAACGTTGTAGTCGACGTCGGCGATCATCGGGTAGTTCGGGGCGAAGCCCTGTGTCTCTTTGATGTCGGCGGCCCAGCCGGCGTGGCGGTCGACCGGATCGACTGACAGTCCGATGATCTTCACGCCGCGCTTGTCGAACTCCGGTTTGATCTTGGCCATGTAGCCGAGCTCGGTCGTGCATACCGGCGTGAAATCCTTGGGGTGCGAGAACAGCACTACCCAGCTGTTGCCGATCCAGTCGTGAAAACGGATTTTACCTTCCGTCGTTTCAGCTTCGAAATCAGGGGCCGTGTCGTTGAGTTGCAAGGCCATGGAAACCTCCGTCGCCTGAGCTAATCCGAGATGTTCGGAAATGAGAGGCGTATTACATAGGCACCGTGCGACGGCAATACTACGCTGTGCCGCTAGCACAATTCGTTCGGCGCGGACTGCAAACCAAGAAGAATTGAGCGGCCGCCGCCTTCGCGGGTGGAATAAATTTTTCGTTGCTTTCGAGAGCGTCCGAGCCCGCTGCCGCGTCGCCTGCAAGTGACGGCCGTCACAGAAGCTGCCCCGACTTTGCCGCAAGGTCGCCTTTAGGCGGCCCGGCTGGCGTTTCAAACTGCATGTGTATTTGAGTTGGCGATGAGATCGATGGATCAGGATCAACCCACTCTGGAAGTGCTGATCGCGGCTATTGCGCGGTCGCCGATCGTGGTCGCGCGTCCGGCGCTCCAGCCTGCCGGCCGGGTTTGACGACGTGGACGTGGCGATCCTCAACTGGATTGCCGCCGAGGCACGGCTCAGACTCCCAATCTTTACCATGATGTAATCGGCACCACGGGCGATTCAGTCCCGCTGCGGCGCCGACGGCAGAAACCTTTGTATTGTGGGGAACCTTTGTCGCCTTCGTTGCTTGTGGAAGCATTCCTTGGCCGCTTCCTTTGCCGTGCGCGGCGATATGCAAAAAACGCCTTAATCTGGGGGCAATCCGCCGCGAGTGTGCGCGGCCACAACGATTTCGCTCGCGAGGGGGGGACGATCATGCGGCGCTTGTTTTCGGTAATGTGGTTTCTATTTGCAGCTGCAACTCTGGCGATGCCGGTCGCCGCCAGCGCGCAAATCATCGACATCACGATTGCTCCACCTGAGTTGCCGGTTTACGAGCAGCCCCCCATTCCTGCGCCCGGATATATATGGGCCCCCGGTTATTGGGCATTTGATCCGGACGACGGCTATTACTGGGTTCCCGGAACCTGGGTATTGCCGCCTGACGTCGGGCTGCTATGGACGCCCGGTTACTGGGGATGGCGGGACGGCCTTTATGTTTGGAACGACGGCTATTGGGGACCGCAAGTCGGTTTCTACGGCGGCGTTGATTATGGCTATGGTTATGGCGGCGACGGCTACGAGGGCGGGTACTGGGACCACGGCGTCTTCGCCTACAATCGCGCCGTCAACAATTTTGGCGGCATTGCGATTGCCAACGCCTACGAGAGGCCCGTCATCGTCAACCCGGAGGCAAGGCGGGTAAGCTTCAACGGTGGCAACGGTGGAACAGTGGCGCAGCCGACGGCGCACGAGCGCGCGGCGGCGCACGAGCGACACGTGGCGCCCACAGCGATACAAACCGAGCACCGGCACGTGGCGAGCACCAACAAGGCGCTGTTCGCTTCGCAAAACCACGGTCAACCAACGATTGCGGCCACTGCCAAACCGGGCGAGTTCTCCGGCAAGGGTGTCGTGGCGGCGAAGCCAAGCACGGCTTCCCTGCCGCCTTCAAAATTGCGGGGCACCACAACGTCGGGAACGAATCCTGCCGGCGCGAAGACGTTCGAGGAGAAGGGAACGGCCGGTAAGGGCCTGGCAACGCCGAACAACGCGAATGCCGTCGGCGCAAAGGCGTTCGAGCAAAAGGGAACGGCCACTAAGGGCTTGGCTACGCCGAACAACGCGAATGCCGTCGGCACAAAGACGTTCGAGGAGAAGGGAACGGCCGGTAAGGGCCTTGCTACACCGAACAACCCGAATGCCGTCGGCGCAAAGACGTTCGAGCAAAAAGGAACGGCCGGTAAGGGCCTTGCTACACCGAACAACCCGAATGCGGTCGGCTCAAAAACGTTCGAGCAGAAGGGAACGGCCGGTAGGGGTCTGGCTACGCCGAATAACGCGAATGCGGTCGGCTCAAAAACGTTCGAGCAGAGGGGAACGGCCGGTAAGGTTCTGACGACGCCAGGCAATACCGTTAATCTGGGTACGAAGCCGGTCGGGAATGCGTTGCCTACGCAAACCCCCAAACCAAATCTTCCTTTGCGGGCACCAACGACAGCGGCCGTTAAGCCGCCGCCGCCAGCCACCAGCCGACCACCACCACCACCGACCAAGGCTGCGGTTAAGCCGCCGCCGTGCCCTCCCGGCAAGACAATGACGCCTGCGGGCTGCAAATAGCCGCCGCAGCGGGTCGGTTTCAGCGCGCCTCGATCGCCGTCAGCGTTTGGGTCGGCCCCGCCGCGCGTTGCCGAGATTTGCAGCGTCTAAGCCACTGGCCGCGTAACAGGACGGAAACAAAACCAAAGTACGCTGCTCAAGGACGGCGCGATTTCTGTATGTTTCTGTTTTATGCGGCGGGCTTTTAGTGCCGATTTCGGGAAAACGATCATACGGCCCGGCCATCGCGGCGCTCGCGGGCGCGCTGATCCTGCTCGGCATGTTTGGCCTTGGGCGGGCCCTTGACCGCGACAGCCTGTGGAAGATCGTCCACGACCAATGCGTTCCCAACGAAACCGAGAACGCGCGCCCGGCGCCATGCGCGCTCGTTGCTCTGCAAGGCGGAGCCGAGCGCGGCTATGCGGTGTACAAGGACAGGGTCGGCGTCGCGCAATATTTGCTGATACCCACGGCCCGCCTGAGCGGAATCGAGAGTTCTGCGTTGCTGGAGCCGGACGCGCCGAATTATTTTGCTCTGGCATGGAAAGCGCGCAGCTTTACCGAGCGCGCGGTGGGGCGGGTGATGCCGCGCTCGGCGATCAGTCTTGCGGTCAATTCGGCGAGCAGGCGCGGACAGGACCAGTTTCACATCCATATCGATTGTATCCGGCCCGAAGTGCAGGCCGCATTGAAGCGCCAGATCGCGGCGATCGGCGACGCTTGGGCGCCGTTCCCCGAGCCGCTTGCCGGGCATAGTTATCGTGCGATCAGGGTCGTTGGCGAAGAACTCGATGCCGCCGACCCGGTCAAGCTCGTGGCCGATGGTGTCCCGGGCGCCGCTGCGGCGATGGGCTTGCAGACGCTGGTTGTGGTCGGTGCCGACTTCGCGGATGCCCGGCCCGGCTTCATTATTCTGAACGCGCAGGCCGATCCCGCTGCCGGCATGCTGATCAAGGGCGAAGAATTGCAGGATCACTCATGCTCGCTCGCTCACGATTAGATGTTGCGAAGCAAACGGCGACGCAATGGCGGTAAGCCGTCTGATGGGAACGCCGTCTATCACTCACACTTTTCGCTGGCGTTCGGCAAAATCGGCGAGAGGAGTTGGCTGAAGAAACTCAACGTGCCAGTCGTTTCGGTGCGGTCGGCCAAGAAATAACGCGCGCGCTCGGCCAGGGTCGGCGGTGCCGGTTCCTCGCGCTCCGCCTGATCAATCAAAGCCTGGCAGTGGACGGGCAGATGCCACAAGCGGGCGGTCCTATCTTTCGACGCGGTGACGACCGTCTCGCCGTCGCGCGAGAAACCGACCGACGTCACGTGGTCGACATGGCCGCGAAGGGCGATGATCGTCTTGCCGACCTCCCACTCCCATACCCGCGCGGTCTTATCCCATGAGCCGGTAAGAACGCGCTTGCCGTCAGGGGAGAACATTACCGAGGTGACGTTGCCTTCGTGGCCGCGCATCACCGCCAATTGAGTACCGGTGTGGGCATCCCAAACGCGCGCCGTCTCATCGTCGGCGCCGGTGACGACGAGAGTGCCGTCGGCGGAGAAGGCGGCGGACGTGACGCGGCCTTCGTGGCCGGTGAGTTCGACAAGAAGTTTTCCGGTCCTCGCGTTCCACAGCCTCGCGGTATGGTCCCATGAGGCGGTCAGGACGCGCTCGCCATCGGGCGAGAATACGGTGGCCGTAATCATGTTCTTATGGCCGCTCATTACCGCCAGCTCTTCACCGGTTTGGGCATCCCATACGCGCGCGGTGCGGTCGTTTGAGCCGGATACCACCCGCCGACCGTCGGGCGAGAACGAAGCTGACTGAACCCAGCTTTTATGTCCTTTGAAGGTTTGGATCGTCGTCGCTGTGGCGACGTCCCATACCCGCGCGGTGGTATCGTCGGAAGTCGTAACGGCGCGCTTGCCGTCCGGCGAGAACGCAATCGAATTCACGCGAGCCTGGTGCCCTCTGAGGATCGCCTTTACGGTCCCCGTTTGAGCATCCCATATTTGAGCCGTTCGATCCTCCGAGGCGGTGCCGAGCAGCTTGCCGTCCTGCGAGAGGGTAGCGGTGTACACCCAGCCGCGATGATTGCGAAAAACGTGCACCATTGCGTCGGTCTCGCTTTCCCACAAACGCGCAGTGCGATCGTAGGAGGCCGTAGCGATCAGGCGGTCGTTGGGCGAGAACACTGCCGAGTCGATGAGCCCGTCGTCTCCGCGCAACACGGCGACCGCCGCTCCGGTATTGGTGTCCCACAAGCGCGTCGTCGCATCGTTCGAAGCGGTCAAGACGCGCGTGCCGTCGTGAGAGAAGGCGACCGAGTTCACCCAGGCTTCATGGCCCTTGAGGATCGGCCCAGGGGTCCCGGTTTCGGCGTTCCACAGCCGCGCGGTTCGATCGGCGGAAGCGGTCGCGACGAGCTCGCCATCCGGCGAAAACGCGGCCGCGAGGATCATTTGTTCATGACCCTCGAGAACCTTGAGCAGCGCACCGGTCTCGGCATCCCAAATCCTGGCGGTTTTGTCCCAGCTGGCCGTGAGCACCTGTTTGCCATCCGGTGAAAACAGCGCGGTGTTGACGAAATCGGTATGGCCGCGAAGCACCACCAGCTCGCGGCCGGTCGGCGTATCCCAGATACGAGCGGTCTTGTCGGTTGATGCCGTCACCACCCGTTTGCCGTCGGGCGAGAAGGCGGCAAACGTAACCACTCCCTCATGGCCGGTGAAAACGGTAAGGGGCGAGCCGGTCCGGGCATCCCACAGTCGGGCGGTGTCGTCGTCGGAGGCCGTAAGTATCAGCGCATTGTCCGGAGAAAAGGCGGCGAAGGTAACTGCATCGCGGTGCCCGGCAAGAACGGCGAGCTGAGCGCCCGTCGCGGCGTCCCACAGCCGGGCGGTGTTGTCGCCCGACGCGGTAACGATGCGGGCGCCGTCCGGCGAAAACGCCGCGTACCAGACGCGGTCGGTGTGTCCTTTCAGGGCGCGTTCCAGCGCGCCCGTCGTGACGTTCCAGATCAGGGCGGTGTGGTCGTCGTCCGCCGTCACGGCGCGCTTGCCATCCGGCGAAAACGCGACCGACCACACCGTGCCGTGATGTCCCTGTAAAACGAAACGCTCGCGGCGGTTGGCCAAAGCCTCCTCGAGGGCATATTCGGCGGCGGCGACGAAGGGACGGTCAGGATTGACGATCCTGCGCGGCAGTCCGGCGAGCGCGAGAATGGTTGCGAGCGTGGTGTTGCCGTCGGCTGCGGCACTGCGCGAGTCGCGCGCCAGAAAATCGGACTCTGCGATCAAGGCGGTGTCGCGCTGCCTCTTGGCGATCAGCAAAGAACCGAAAGATGCCGCGGCAAAGGCGAGCAGCACGACAAAAACCGTGGCGACGACCGCCTGCTTGCGGCGGGCTGCCGCCTTGGCCGCGGTGGCGGATTGAGCGACGTAGCTGCGCAGTGAAGGCGTCAGCTCGGAGCCAGACCGTTTGTCGAGGTCGAGAGCGGTAGCGAGATCGAAATCGCGCAGCAACAGCATGTGACGGTTCGCCGAACTCGCCAGGGACCAGCGCGCCTGTTGCTGCTCGATCAGCGCTCGCGTTTCGAGGTCGCGGCGGCTGGACGCGAGTAGCTGGCTTGCGCGCTCCCAGCGATTGATCAGCGCTTCGTGCGCGAAGCGGACGGTAGGCTCCGCACCATCGCTCGAAGCGACCAGCAAGCGCGCCGCGATCAAGGCGTCGACAAGGGTGCGCGCATCGCTGCCCTCGGGGAAGCTGTGGAGCGGCACCGTTCGCGCCGTCGCCGCCTGGTCGGTACCGGTCGACACCGTCGCGAGCGTTCGCAGGACGCGCGGCAACGAGTCTTGGGCGGCTTGCGGAAGCGCCGCCAGCGTATGGTCAGCCCGCGTTGCAATCGCCCCGTAAAGGCCGCCCAGCGTCTCGTACGTCGCGTGCGTCAGCGCTCGTCCACCGGCAACCTGGACGTCCTGGGCATACAGGGCGTCGAGGGTGAAGGAGAGGAGCGGCAGGACTCCGGCGGCGGCGGTAGCGTGTTCGGCCAGAACCGCGTCGAGGCGAAGGCCTGATTGCGGGTCCGCTTCGAAGGATAGTCCGGCCGCTTCTGCCGGCTTGCGGATCATTTCGGCGATCTCCGCCGCCGACGGCGCCGCGACATCGATCCGCCCCAGACCTTCGCACAGCGCGACCAGATCGGGTAACTCGGCCGCGCGATGCCAAAAATCGGCGCGCATCGTCGCCACGATCCACACCGCGCCACTGCATGCGAGCGCGTACAACAGACGGACAAAGACCCGGCACTCCTCCGCTCCGATCGAGGCGATGGTGAACAGTTCTTCGAGCTGATCGATCACAAGGATGAGCTTGGCCTGTTCGAAGGCGAGGATTCTGCCGTCGCGGCGTCCGGCGTCCGTTACCCGGCCGACGGCCCCGGCAAACAAAAACGCCGCGGCGTCGGGGGATGCGCGTAAATGAGCGGCGAGTTGCTGTGCGTCCTGACCGGGACCAAGCAGTTCGGGCAATCCAAAGCCTTTGTCGGCGGGCCCACGCAACAGAGCCTCGATAAATCCCAGCAGAAGATTTTTAGCGCCGTCGCTGGGCCGGAATACCAGCCGGCGTAGAAACACTGTGCCTTCGATCCGCTGCGGCTTCATCAGCCGCGGCACCAACGCCGCTTTGACGAGCGAGGATTTGCCGGAGCCGCTCGCGCCCGAAACCAGCAAGAATGCCGACCCGGCTCGCGCCTGGCTGGCTAGCTGCTCCGCGGCCTTGGCAACGAGCGCATCACGTCCAAAGAAGATCGGCTCGTGCTCGAATTCGTAGGCTTCGAGGCCACGAAATGGCGCTCCAAGCCAGATTGGCGCATCGCCGAGTTGCTGATTGCCGGTGTCGTCCTTGATGCGGCGCTTGATCAACGCGCGCAGTGCGCGTTCGAGCCGCTCCGCGAATTCTTCGAGCGTGCGGTAGGTGTCGTAGGCGGCCAGAAACACGCCGCGATCGGCAAAATGCCGCTGCCAAAATGTGTTCAGCGCCTGGAGCTGACCGAGCCGGCTGGCCTGGGCGTCAAGGTCGAGGGTCTCGATGGGTGCGGGGCTGACGTTGCGGAAGGCAAGGATGTCGGGTGCGCCGCGTTCGCGAACCCCCTTCAGCGCTTCCTCGAATTCCCATTCGGTCCCGGTTACCGGTACCCGGTCGTCCAGACCGCGGTATTCGCGGACCCCGGTCTTCTCCGGGAGTGCCGTCCCCAACCGCGACCATAGGATCAGAATGACAATGTCGAACTGGCTGGGCGGATCGATCGCGTCCTGGAAGGAGCCCGACGCCAGCATCGGCTCGTGCTCCCAGCGGTAACTGTCAAATCGGAAGTACCGGCCGTAGTCCTGCGCCAGCTTGTCGATGACAAGGTCGGCGCGCAGGCGCTCGTCCGGCACGTCACCCGGCGAGGAAATGAAGATCCTCAGGCTTTGAGGCATGTATGCCACTCACTCGCCAATTTTGTAACAAATAAGGCACATCATTTACAGCCATGCAGGCAGCCATTAGAAATAGCTGGCGTTTTAGCGACCGCGTGAGCGCGGACCGGGCCTCGCAGGTGAGCGTCCGAAGGACCGAGAGGCCCGAGCGATGTCTGCCGATATCACTTCCGGGCCGGATGCGATTGCGACCGGCGAGCTGCCGCTTTTAGATCAGGCCTATTCCATTTTCACCCGGCGCCTGTTTTTTGGCGGGCTCGTCGGCGCGACGTGCCTGGTACTCGCCGGTTGGTTCGCGTCGGTCATGGCGACCGGAAATTCCGGTCCGATAGAGATGCTGCTGCTCGCTCTCTTTGTTTTGAACGCACCCAGCTTGGCGATCGGGTTCTGGAATGCGGCGCTGGGATTCGCGCTGCTCAATGGAGCACGCGCATCCGGTTGGGCTCCGGCGCAGATCGGTTTCGGCGGCAACGACGATCCCCTGACGGCGCGAACGGCGGTCGCCATGGTCGTTCGCAACGAGCCTCCGGCAAGGGCTTTTGTCCTGCTCAAGACGCTGGTGGAAAGCCTCGATCGAAACGGTCACCTTTCGTCGTTCGACTTTTTTATACTGAGCGACAGTGATCAACCGGATGTGGTCGCCGCCGAAGAGGCGGCGTTTGCGTCGTGGCGCGCCGAGGGTGGCGGCTCGACCCAGGTGTTCTATCGCCGCCGTATGGAGCGAGCCGGCTTTAAGCCCGGCAACGTGTACGACTTCTGCGAAAGCGCCGGACGAAAATACGATTTGCTCGTGCTGCTCGACAGCGACAGCCTGATGAGCGGGGAAGTGGTCGTTCGGCTTGTGCGGACCATGCAGGCGAATTCCCGTCTCGGCATCTTGCAGACATTCTCCGTCGGTCTCCCCAGCCAGAGCTTGTTCGCGCGCATTTTTTCTTTTGGACACCGGCATGGCATGCGCTGCGCCGTTGTCGGTGCGGCGTGGTGGCAGGGCGATTGCGGACAGTTTTGGGGTCACAATTGCATCATTCGGATGGCGCCGTTCATCGAGCACTGCCGGTTGCCTTATCTGCCGGGCGGATCGCTCGCGGATCGCAGCGTCGTCAACTGCGCGGGGCATGATCAGATCGAGGCAGCATTGATGCGGCGAGCCGGATACGAGGTCCGGTTTTTGCCACAAGAGGGCGGCAGTTATGAAGACAACCCGCCGGCCGCTCCCGAATATCTCCTGCGTTACAGCCGCTGGTGCCAGGGCAATCTGGAGAACCTGAAACTTCTCGACCTTGCGGACCTCGTTCCAATGAGCCGGTTTCACCTCGGCTTTCTCGCCGCAAAATTTCTTGGCGCCGCCGGCATCGTGGCGTTTGCGATTCTCGCCGCGTGGGCGGTGGCGACGTGGCCCGACGGTCGACCCTTTCCGACCGGATCGGCCGCCGCGCTCTATGTCGTTTGGCTGTTGCTGTATTTTTCACCAAAGCTGTTTGGTGTCGGCGATGCGCTATGGCGTTCGCGCGAACGCTTCGGAGGTGCGGCTCGGCTTCTCGCCGGGTGTCTTTCGGAGATTGTCTTCACCCTTCTTCTGGCGCCGGTGTCGATGTTTGCTGCCGGCGCTTCGATAGTGGCGCTCATGCTCGGGCGCGCCAGGGTCTGGGACTCACAACAGCGCGAGCCGTATCGCTTGTCATGGAACGTGGCGATCGCCCGGTTGTGGCCGGCCACGCTGTTTGGATTTGCATTGCTGGCGTTCCTCGTTGTCGCGGCGCCGCACGCCGTGCCGTGGTTTCTGCCCTTTATCGTGGGTCTGATATTCGCCATCCCCTTTGCCGTAGCCACGGCTTCGGGCACCCTCGGAGCTATGGGCGACAGCATGGAAGCTTTGCGCAGCCCCGGAAGAAATCAGCATGCCGGAAGATGTCGCTGCGGTTCGGGCCAAACTCGCGCGCAGCGGGTAGGGCGATCAGAGAAAGCGGGACACTTCGTGCGGGCGCGAATTACAACAGCTTTCGTTGTTCTGACGTTGTTGGAGCTGGCGTTGCTGCCCGCAACAGCCGCTTCAACAATTATGCCCGATACCGACATGACCGGCTTCGATTACCGGCATTTCGAGCTGCCCAAACCTCGCCCTCGACTGTGCCAGGAAGCCTGCTTCAACGACGAGGCATGTCGTGCCTGGACCTTTCTTCGCGAGGGTCTCCTTGGGCCGCTCGCTGTTTGCTGGCTTAAATCCGGAGCGCCGGTCCCGCGCCCGGACTCGTGTTGCGTCTCTGGGCTGAAGTAAAACCGATCGCGCCTCGTTTGCTCCTAGCATTTGTTCTTGGCGCCTCGGCATCGGAGGTTATCGTGCGCCTTGCGTTTTTTGACGCGATCCCCTGGGACTACAATGTCCGCACGCCCTATGACGCGCCGCTCGGGGGCAGTCAATCTGCGTTGTGCTATCTCGCGAGCCACTTGGCGGCGGCGGATCATCAGATTTGGCTCATCAACAATGGAACTGCGCTGGGCATGATCGATGGCGTCGAGCACCTCAATTTCAGTCAGGTCCGCGCCGGGCAAATCGATAAGCTCCGCCTGGATGCGTGTGTCGTCGTAAACGACAGCCGGATCGGCGGGGCGGTGCAGGACTTGGTCGGGCCGCGCGTGCCGATCGTCCTCTGGGTTCATGCCGATACCGAAGCGCGCTCGACCGCTGCGCTAAAGGAAGCAGCCATCGCCGGCCGGTTTGGTGCGTTTGTGTTCGTCAGTGAGTGGCAGCGGCAACGCTATCTTGCGTCGTTCGCGTTGCCGCAGTCGAAAACCCGCGTGCTCCGGCATGCCGTCGCGCCGCCGTTCGAGCGCCGTCTTGGCACAGGCGAGCAAGTGTTGCCGGCAATGCAAAATCCGCCGTTACTGGTTTATACCTCGACACCGACGCGCGGCCTTTCGCTGCTGGTCGACTGTTGGCCGGAGATACAACGGCATTCGCCGCGGGCCCGGCTCAAGGTCTTTTCCAGCATGGGCGTGTATAATGCGCCCGACAGCGATGACCTGCTGCAGCTCTATGACCGCTGCCGCGCCAGCCCCGGGATCGAATATGTCGGCTCCGTCCCCCAACCGGTACTGGCGCGAGAGATGAGGGGCGCGGCGGTGCTCGCATATCCGACCAGGTTTGCCGAAACCGCCTGCATCGCCGCCCTCGAGGCGATGGCCAGCGGCGCGGTCGTGATCAGCTCCGACTACGGGGCGTTGTCGGAAACGACGAGCGGCTTCGGTCGTCTCATTGCCGCCGACCCGGATCAGTCGCGCTTTCTGGCGCGTTTCGCCGCAGTGGTCCGCTCGGTACTCGATCAGATAGCCGACGCGTGATGCCGGCCTTGAGCGGGATCTACGCGCACAGGTCGCTTTCATCAATCAGTGCTGCACGTGGCGGCGTCGGGCGCAGGATTGGATCGACTGGCTCTCGGGGGAGATTGTCGCAGTACGGAGCGGCGCGTGACATTTGGAACCGCACAGTTCGCTCGGCGAACGGCGGCGTTCGCAAACTCTCCGGTTAGTCGCATCACTCTGCATGCGACGCTGCATAAATTTGCCTGGAGCATTTCCGGCGTGTTCTCCGGAGTTTTCCTTTATCGCCAAGGGGTCTCGGTCGCGGCGGTATTCTTGACCTTCAGCGCGGTATTCGCGTGCCGGTTTGCCTTCCGGCCGCTCGTGATGGCTTTGGCGCCGCGGATGGGATTGCAACGGCTCTTGATCCTCGGAACCGTTCTGCAGGCGGCGCAATACCCGGCGCTCGCATTGGTCGACGGGGTCGGCTGGCCACTGGCGCTGTTTGGCGCAGCCCTGGCTTTGGCGGGCGTGATTTACTGGACCAGCTATCACGCGGTCTACACCGCGGCCGGCGACGTTACCCGCCGCGGCCGTCAGGTTGCCGCACGGCAATCTTTGCTCGCGATCGCTTCGATTGCCGGTCCGGCGCTAGGCGGCATCATGCTGACCGTATTCGGGCCCTGGGTTGCTTTCGGAACGGCGGCGGTGATCGAGATCGCCGCAATCGTTCCGCTGTTCGGCATCGCCGAACCGCCGTTTGCGCGCGTCACGCCGCGGGGCGGTTACATGGCGGCCAGGAACGGCTTTCTGCTGTTTGTCACCGATGGCTGGATCAACAACTCTGCAGTGATGGCGTGGAATCTGATCCTGTTCATCTCGCTCCGCGATCGCTTCGACGCCTTCGGCGGCGCATTTGCCGCGGCGATGCTGGCCGGTTCGATCGGCGGCTTGATACTGGGGCGCGTGATCGACATGGGTTATGCCCGCCGCATCGCGGTGGCAAGCACCGCGGTGCTGTCCGCGACGCTTCTTGCCAAAGCCTTTTGCGGCACCGATCCGGCCATTGTCGTCACCGTCGCCATCGGAGCGACGCTGGTGGGCGGCCTCTATATGCCGGCGCTGATGACGGCGTTTTACAACGAAGCGCACGCCGCGCCGTGTTCGCTGCGCTATCAAATCGCGGCCGAGGGCGGGTGGGATATTGGCGGCATGTTGGCCGGCCTCTGCGCTGCCGGGTCGTTCGCCGTAGGCGGACCGCTTCAAGCTGCGGTTCTGCTGGCGCTGCCGATGGTGGCTTTGCAGGGCTATCTGCTGGATGTCAGTTATGCCAAGCGCAGCACTGCGCCGACCGCAGCGCGCGCGACGACGTGAGACGTCACGAGCCCCCCGGCTTGCCGAACAGATGCTCGGGCAAAATCTGTTCTTTCGCAGCCTTGCAGCCGATATCGTAGAGTTCCTCGATAATATCCAACCGGTCCATTTGCTGAAGACGGGTCGCATCGGCTTCCAAATAGTGCGGGCCGAAATGGCGAAGTTTTTCGAATTCCAGGCTGACGTCGTAACGCTGGAAGCGAAACCACTTGCCGCCCGGCGGCGGATTTCCCTCAACCCCGGCTATTTCGGAATTGATTTCCCACGGCTGCGAGGTTTCCCCAAGCCATTGCAGTTGCGTCAACGCCAGGCTTTGGGCGTCGCCGATGGCAGATAGCATCGCTTGCACCGCCAGCCTCAACGGTCCGGCGAAGCCCAGCTCATTAAAGGAAAGCTTGGTGCGGAATGTGCCGGTGCCGATCGATATGACGGACAGATTCTCCGTGCCGAGGTCCCAGCGGATGCCGAACTGCTCTAACGACACCAACATCAGGAGCGCCATGCCGGGATTGTTGTACGGCGACACGCCGCCGTCGATGAAAAGGCCATGGGTTGCTTTATTCGGGCCTTTATTCGAGATCATTCCGTAGATGGCGCGAAGTCTCGTCATCGCGCTCGACGTCATCACTCTCGCCCAGGCGCGCGATGCCAGCGGCAGCTCTTCCAGCTGCTTTTCGATCGCCTCGACGGGTTCCTGCGAGGGTTCGCGCGTGATGGCGATGATTTCCGGGTCAAAGAATGTCGGCGCCGCGGTGCTCGCGCGCACCAGCGCTGAAAGCGTGTAATCCTTGTTTGCGAGCGTGCCTTTCGAAGAGGTTTCCCAGAATTTGCTCAGCGGATTGTTGGCCAGGATCCACGGGCTGCCGGTGTCGATCCGCTTGGCAATGATGCAAAGCCCGGTGATGAGCTCGTCGCTGTCGAGCGTCGTCTTCTTGACGATGTCGTCGATTTCGATGCGCAAGGCGCGGGCATCGAACTTGGATTGCAGGTAGGGGACGCTCCAGCGCGTGGCGAACGCCTTGGGCGCCCGTTCCAGATAGAAATTCTTGACTTCGTCAACGCGCTTTCCGAGCGCCACCGCTCCGGCGATGATGGCGCCCGTCGACGTACCGCCGACAAGATCGAACCAATCGCCGAGCCGGACCTCGCGGCCCATTCGCTCGTCGAGAAGCTCCTCGATGCGCTTGAGGAACGCGACCGAGATGGCCCCACGCACGCCGCCGCCGTCGAGCGAGAGGATGCGTTTCGGCCCCTTGCTGAACAGATGATAGTCGCGAGAACAAGTATATTCGGTGCGCGGGTCGCCCATCGCTCGCGAGAACCAATGACGCTGAAATCGTCCCCAAAGGCTTGCTTAGCGGAAATCTTGCATCCTCGCCAGATCGCTGCCGCCTGGAGCGGGGCGCGCATGGCGACCCGACGCGATCGATTAATTCACGGCTGCCGTTGACATTTTAGCCCTGACGCAGCAAAGCGAGAGGGTCCGGTTCGCGAGTATTGGCGCCGCATGTTCAAGCGAATCCTCATTGCCAATCGCGGCGAGATCGCCTGCCGGATCATCAGGACAGCCCGGCGGATGGGTATCGCGACGGTTGCGGTGTTCTCCGAGGCCGACCGCGACGCGCTGCATGTGGAAATGGCCGATATGGCGGTCCCGATCGGACCGCCGCCGGCGGCGCAAAGCTACCTCGTCATCGAGAAGATCGTCGCGGCCTGCAAGGAAACCGGCGCGGAAGCGGTGCATCCCGGCTATGGCTTTCTGTCGGAGCGCGCCGCCTTCGCCGAGGCGCTCGCCAAGGCCGGTATCGTCTTCATCGGGCCTAACCCCAAGGCGATCGCCGCCATGGGCGATAAGATCGAGAGTAAGCGCGCCGCGGCCGCCGCCAAAGTCGCGACGGTGCCCGGCTATCTCGGCGTGATCGAGGACGAAACGCAGGCGGCCAAGATCGCCGACGAAATCGGCTACCCGGTCATGATCAAGGCCTCCGCGGGGGGCGGCGGCAAAGGCATGCGCATCGCCCACAGTCCGGCCGAACTCGGCGACGGCTTCGCGCGCGCGCGCTCGGAAGCGAAATCGAGCTTTGGCGACGATCGTGTTTTCCTGGAGAAGTTCATCACCGATCCGCGCCACGTGGAAATCCAGGTTCTGGGCGACAAGCACGGCAACGTCATCTATCTCGGCGAGCGCGAATGCTCGATCCAGCGGCGCAACCAAAAAGTCATCGAGGAATCGCCGAGCCCGCTGCTCGACGCCGCGACGCGGGCGAAAATGGGCGAACAGGCGGTGGCGCTCGCCAAAGCCGTCGGATACGACAGCGCTGGCACGGTCGAATTCGTGGCCGGGCAGGACCGCAGCTTCTATTTCCTGGAAATGAACACGCGGCTGCAGGTCGAGCACCCGGTGACGGAACTCGTTACGGGGATCGATCTCGTCGAACAGATGATCCGCGTCGCGGCCGGCGAGCGGCTCAAGCTCAAGCAGAACGACGTCAAGCTTACTGGCTGGGCGGTGGAGAGCCGCATCTACGCCGAAGACCCGTACCGCAATTTCGCGCCGTCGATCGGACGCCTGGTGCGTTATCGTCCGCCGAAGGAAGGCGAGGTTGGCGGCGTGACCGTGCGCAACGACACTGGCGTCGCCGAGGGCGGCGAGATTTCCCTGTATTACGATCCGATGATCGCCAAGCTGGTCACCCACGCCGCGAGCCGGATCGAGGCGATCGAGGCGCAGGCCGATGCGCTCGACGCTTTCACCATCGAAGGCATTCGCCACAATATCCCGTTTCTCGCGGCGATCATGCAGCATCCACGCTGGCGCTCCGGCAAGATATCGACTGCCTTCATCGCCGAGGAGTTTCCCAAGGGGTTCGAACGCATCGCGCCGTCGGGAGCGATGGCGCGAGCGATCGCCGGGGTTGCCGCGGCCATCGACCATGTGCTCGGTGAACGAAAGCGCCGCATTTCCGGACAGCTTAACAGCGCAGTGACCCGCGAGCGCCGGCGCGCGATCTGGCTCGGCGGCGAGGAACTGCACGCCGACGTGGCGCATCAAGACGTGGCGCATCAAGGCGACACGGTTACGGTGGTGTTCGAGGACGGCAACAGCCACGCGTTTTCGTCGGACTGGGTGCCCGGCATGCCGGTATGGTCGGGTACGCTCGACGGCGCCGCCATCGCGGTTCACGTGCGGATGATCCCCAACGGCTTTGAGCTCGCGCATCGCGGCATCGAGGTGAAGGCGTTCGTCTACACCGAGCGCGAGGCGCGTTACGCACGCCTGATGCCGGTCAAGAAGCTTTCGGGCAGCGAAAAATCGGTGCGCTGCCCGATGCCCGGATTGGTCGTCTCGCTGGCGGTCGCCGAGGGCCAGGAGGTCAAATCCGGCGAGACGCTGGCGATCGTCGAGGCGATGAAAATGGAAAACATTCTGCGCGCCGAGCGCGACGGCACCATCAAGAAAATCCGCGTCAAGCAAGGCGACAGCGTCGCGGTCGACGCGGTGATCATGGAGTTTGCCTAGGACCCGCGAAAAGCGGGCTCAAGTCGCTATGTCCGATATGTTCCGGCAGCGACGGTGCCGATTTCGGACGGCCTCGAGAGCACGAAACAGCCTCAAGGCGCTTACTGCCACCCGGGCACGCCATCCACGCGTATCGTCTCAAGTTCGGGGAGGTCGAAGCCGAAGTGTTGCACCACCAGTGAACGAAGAGCCTTGCGATCCGGCAATTGAGCGGGTTCGGCGACGCCATTGCGGACGACGTTGACGTCCTGGTTCATGATGTTGACGCGGCCTTCCTGGGTCACGGCGCTGGCGAGGATGTTGTGGGTGAAAAAGGAAGCCGGATGGGAGGAAATGTAATAGTTCATCATCTCGAAATCGACGGGGTATTCCTCCTCCATGGTGGAGATCCAGCCCTGGGTTTGTTGGCCATCCTGCGTGATGTAGAGGACCCAATCGTTGCCTTCACGGGCAAGCCGGTGGGTGGGTGCGTTGGTCGGGACGGGTGTGCCGTCGACGGGAATGGGGAGAGAAGAGGCGAAGGGACCGAAGCCAGGATCGACCACATAGGTGACGCCACCAATTGTGACGGTAAGGAACATGTGCTGGCGCACGCTTTCATGGCGCGGTTCGAACAGCACGACGCGGGACGCGTGTCGGACCGGGGCGAAGCCGATCGCATCGAGAGCCGCGTGCATGAGGCTTCCGTGTTCGAAGCAATAGCCGCCACGGCGGCGTGTGACAATCTTGGCCTGGAGGCCTTCGGGGTCGAGGCGGATGGGGCGACCGAGGAGGACGTCGAAGCTTTCGAACGGGATGCTGGCGATGTGAGCGCGAAGGATACCGGCGAGGGTGTCGTAGGTCGGAGAGCGGGGGCCTTTATAGGCGATGCGCGCGAGATAGGCGTCGAGGTCAAAAGGCTGCGCCATCGCGAACGGCTCCTTGCGCTGATGGGATGTTTATCGAAAATAGCATCGCCGATCGGTCCGGTCTATTCGCGCTATATATCCGCTTTGCGTTTCAAAGCGGACGTCGATCTTGGAGTCTATTCGTCAATGGCGACGGGTTTGTGAGTCCTTTGCCTGATAGGGGGTCGTTGCCGAAAGCGGCCGAGCCCGAATCGTAGCATCATGGCGGCGCATGCAAACGCTACGCCTTATTTTTTCGCCGTCCGGGCGGCTCGCGCCGCAGCCTTTCGTCGTTGCCGCCATCGTTGTTTATTTGGCTGGCGTTGCCTCCCACTTGCTCACCGGGTCGAGTGTCGTTTTGCGCGCCGGGCTTTGGCCGTTCCTTTTTGTCCAGGCGCTGTTGATCTGGATCTGGTTCGCGGTACATGCGAAGCGGCTGCATGACGCCGGTCGGAGCGCGGGTTTCGCGGCGGGCGTCGCTATCCTTTACGCCCTTTCGATCGCGCTTCTCGTGATCGTCGCCGCGTCGTTTTATGGCGCGCTGGCCGGCCAGATGCCGTTCGAGGATGCGAATACCGCCAGCGCTCTCGGCTTGATTCTCCTGCTTTCGATCATCGCCTTTTTGCTCGGCGCTCCGCACTATGACTTGGCATGGCTGATGGTGGCGATCCTGTTGTCGATCGCGTTCGTGCCTGTCGTGCTGGCGTTTGTCGTCACGTTGTGGGCGGCGACGCGGCCAAGCGTGCAGGAGCGCGCGGCGTGATGCTTCATTTCGCCTACGGTTCGAACATGAGCCGTTCGGCAATGCGCAGGCACGCACCGGAGGCGGAACCCATCGGAATAGCGGCACTCGCGGACTATCGCTTCATGATTACGCAGGATGGCTATGCTTCAGTCGTTCCGCAGCGCGCCGCCGCCGTCCACGGCGTATTGTGGCGCGTCACGCCGCGCGATTGCGTTTGCCTTGCCCATTGGGAGGGCCTTGCCGTGGGACTCTACCGCGCGGCGACCTTGCCGGTGAGCCACGACGGCCGCCGCCGGATGGCGCTCGCTTATCTGGCGCGGTCGCGCGACGAAGGGCGGGCAAAAGCCGGCTACATGGAACTTGTGATCGCGGCTGCGCTGGAGTGGCAATTGCCGCCCGACTACATTGCTTCGCTCGGACGCTGGCTGCCCAAGCGGCCGCGCGGAGCCGGCGCACGCGAACGCGGGGAATTCGCATGGACGTGATCTTTCGGGTCATGATCCGCGGCCAGGTACAGGGCGTCGGATATCGGGCGTGGGCGGAAATCACCGCGGTCGAACTCGGCGTCGAAGGCTGGATACGCAACTGCCGCGACGGTTCGGTGGAGGCGCTTTTTTCGGGCTCCGAGGAAGCCGTCCTCACCATGATCGAGCTGTGCCGGGATGGCCCGCCCGGCGCGCGGGTCCTCGGGGTCGATCAGCGCGAAGCGGATTCAACCGAGATGGCGCTGCGCCGTCCGGGAGACTTGTTCTCCGTGCTGGCAAGCGCTTGAGCGTCGGCCACGGCGCCGAATAGCGGCTCGAATGCGCCGCGCAGTGCACGATCGACCTCCGTCATCGACGCCGGCCGGCCGAGATCGGCCAGCGACGTCACGCCGTATCGTGGCTCTGACACGCCGCACGGTACGATGCCGGAAAAGTGCGTGAGATCGGGCGCGACGTTGAGCGAGAATCCGTGAAGCGTTACCCACTGCCGCACGCGGATGCCGATGGCAGCGATCTTGTCCTCGGCGCCCTCGGCCTTGCCGGTGCGCCGCACCCACACCCCGATCCGATCCTCGCGGCGTTCGCCCGATACGGCGAAGACGGCAAGCGTGCGGATGATCCATTCCTCGATGGTGGCGACGAAGCGGCGCACGTCCGGCGCGCGGCGTTTGAGATCGAGCATCACGTAGCCGACCCGCTGTCCGGGGCCGTGATAGGTGAACTGGCCGCCGCGGCCCGCGATATGGACGGGAAAGCGCGCCTCGATCAGCTCCTGCGGTCGCGCGGATGTGCCGGCCGTGTAGAGGGGAGGGTGTTCGAGCAGCCAAACGAGTTCCGGTTCGTCTCCGCGCGCGATCGCCGCCGCCCGCTCCGCCATGACCTCGAGCGCGCTGTCATAGCCCACCAGGCCGTCGCTCACGCGCCATTCGACCGCCGGCGAGCCGGCGGCTGGAAGAAGACCGATGGTCAGATCGTCGCGCGTGTTAACTACCCCGTAACCAAGCCGTGGTGAAACAATACCGCAGGCAAGTTGTGCCGACAAAGTTGCACGAGGCCCCCTTGGCGACCCTTGATAATGTATCGATCGACATCGCCGTGGTGTTGGGCAAAACCTCGATGCCGATCCATCAGGTGCTCCGCCTCGGCCGCGGCGCCATCATCGAGCTCGATTCCTCCGAGGAAGATGAGGTCCGCATTCTCGCCAACAATATGCCGGTGGCGAGAGGCACGGTGATCGTCAGCGGCAACCGGATCGCGGTTGAAGTCAAAGAACTCCTGCCGCGCGTCCCGGACGCCGACTAAGCCTGGTCCTGTCGCGCCCAGAGGGCCGCGGACACCCACAATCAAAGCAAGACTGCCGGGCGCCGGCCCGAGCGCCGCCGGCCCTTGTCCGGGGGGAGGCTAACTGTTACATCGGCGCGGCTCGCGCGCCATTTCGGGCGGGCATCCAGCCCACATGCGGTCGTGGCGGAATTGGTAGACGCACTAGCTTGAGGTGCTAGCGGGGCAACCCGTGGAGGTTCGAGTCCTCTCGACCGCACC
>CAVZSB010000005.1:0-104986 GCA_963777635.1 uncultured Alphaproteobacteria bacterium | reverse complement strand
GAGCGTTCGCTGATCCGCCAGCGGATACACGCTGGTCTGAGGCGGGCGGTAGCCAACGGCAAGACGCTAGGTAGGCCCCTGAATGATCCTAAGGCCGTCGGGTGGGGCCCGCCCAGTGGCTTGAGAAGGGTCTGGGCATCGACGAGGTCGCGCGACAAGTTGGCTTGAGCAACTCAACCGTCGCCCGCCTCAAGGCCGAGATGACATTTTCCGCGTAGCATCCTTCGCAACTCGCGTGTAGCTGGCCTGGCCTCGGCCAGCGCGCAAAGATCGCGTTGATCTCCCTTGTCATCGCTCGAGGCGTGTCGCTCAAACATTGTTTGCATTCGCCGCGCGAATGGCCAGGTTTCCGTCACATGCCTTAAGCTTGCGGCCAGCGTTTATCAGGCCCGCGAGCCGTCCCACGTCGGAGTAGGTGGCCCTTCCAATTCGCGCGCGGGCCCGTTCGATAGGCCACCGAAACCGTGTGGGACCCCCCGCCGCACCGGCCTGAGTTAAAACATTATTAACCGCGTGCGCGGCAAATGGCCCGGCCTCAAGGTTACGAGGGAGGGAACCGTTATGCGCGTTTTGTTGATCGAAGACGACAGCGCCACCGCGCAATCAATCGAGTTGATGCTCAAATCCGAGAGCCTCAACGTTCATACGACTGATCTCGGCGAGGAAGGCATCGACGTCGGCAAGATCTACGACTACGACATCATCCTTCTCGACCTCAATCTTCCGGATATGTCGGGCTTCGAAGTCTTGCGCAGCCTGCGCGTGTCGAAAGTCAGGACGCCCATCCTGATCCTGACGGGTTTGGCGGGCATCGAGGACAAGGTCAGAGGTCTCGGCTTCGGCGCCGACGATTATATGACCAAGCCGTTCCACAAGGACGAGCTAGTCGCGCGCATCCACGCCATAGTTCGCCGCTCCAAGGGTCATGCTCGGTCGGTGATCGAGTGCGGCGATCTTGTCGTTAACCTCGACACCAAGATGGCGCAGATCAATGGCACGCACGTGCATCTGACCGTCAAAGAATACCAGATACTGGAACTCCTGAGCCTTCGCATGGGAATGACGCAGACCAAGGATACGGTCCTTAATCACCTCTATGGTGGCGTCGACGAGCCGGAAATGAAAATCATCGATGTTTTCATCTGCAAGCTGCGCAAAAAGCTTACCAATGCGTCGGGCGGCAAAGATTATATCGAAACGATTTGGGGCCGCGGCTACGTGATGCGAGAGCCGGGGCAAGCCGAGGCCAGGATTTCCGCCTAGCTTTCCTCACGTCAGCCGCGACACATGGTCTGAGTTGAAGTCGGTGCTCCGCAGCATGCGCATTCTCGCACGTTTCCTCTCGTCGAGTTCCCGCCCGCTCGGCAGAGCTGGACGGTTTGGGAGTAATGCTTCACGAGGTCTCGTGGGTCCGCGACGCCGGACGAAGTGTAGGGTGTTTTGGTCGGTTGTCGGCATGCCCTGTGGATAACCGGATATTGACGACCAACGCGCGTTTGCTGGCCGGCGAGCTGCATCGGGCGACCTGGACCGCGCGATCCAATTATCTCAGCTAGGGAATTATTAACCACATCAGGGCACCCTGTTTCTGGGGGCGTCACTCCGAGTTCGTGGAGGAGATGATGCCAAGTTACACGGCCGGTAAACCTGCGATCCGACCTTCCATAAGTCCACCAGCAATGTTGGGGCTTTCCCCGATCGAGCGGCTGTGCATCGGGAATTTGGTTGGAAACACTCTGGCGCGCATCGAGCGCGAGTTACATTCTTCAAACATTAAGATCCCACCACGGAAATCGAACCCGCGCCGCCGACGGGCTCGGAATTTCGGTCCGTTCGCTGCGCGATAGGATACGCAATTATCGAGATATCGGTTGGGGCGATTAGCCCCACGTGCTTAGCCAACACGTTCCTGTAGCCAGCTTTCGGATCGAGTGCTCAACCAATCCACTGCGTCCAAACGGCCTTTGAAGGCTTCGACGGGCTCGATGGTTCCGTCAGGCCACTCGGCTTCGACTGACCAATTGTCGCCGTCGCTTAGCACTACGCATAAGACGGGTCTCAACATTACAGCACCTATACCCCCGACTGCCTTAATCATACGTGGTGCTTTGCAGTATTTTTGTGACGGTAATCACTAGTATGCGAGTTCGACGCCACACAGAACATTCCGCGCAAACCATGCTGAGGTCCCACATACCTTTCTCTCCTTTCCCCGCTTAACTGTCTTTATCCTGAGGGTCCCTTGGCTTAGCCTCAGACCGCAATCAATTCGTTTTGCGCAGGGCCAAAAAGAAAAGGCCCCAGCGTCGGAAACGCCAAGGGCCCCAAGTTTGTCACGCCGTTTAGCGGGGCCCCCGCCTAGAGGCCCGTCAAGGCGAAACCTAGCACAAAGCTAGTTCCCGACCAAGGCCAGCCGATCCCGCTGTTGCCTCAACGTCGTCACCTGGTTGCCCAATCATCGATTGCGCTCCCGCAAGCTCTCAATCTCGGCCTTAAGCTTGGCGACCGTTCCATCGCTCAATCCCACTGACTTCGCCACCCGATTGATGCCCATGCCCTCGCGCAGGGCGAAGATTGTCTTTTCCACCGCCTCGGCATCATTCAAAGGGCGGCCGGGCAACGCCGCAAGCTTTTAACGTCTCGATCGTGTTGAGTGATCAACGAGGGACCGCCCGATGCGATCGATAGCCCAAGCCATCACCACATCGAACTTGCGCTGGCCGATGCGACTTCGCCCCGCTCACCCCCGCATCATTGAACGTCTCGACGATTTGCCAACCTCTAGGCTCCGCTACTTTCGTGAGCGCTGTGACTTGGTTCTCTACCGTTTGCCGATCGGTGCTCACCCGAACGTAAAGCCCTGCTCGCTTGGTCACGGGATGCCCGATTGGTCGATGGATCGTTCCTTGATTTGATTGTCGATTTGGGCGCGCTTTGCGAGGGGATTTTGGCAATGGCTGGGTACCAGTTCTTCCTCGCTGTTCAGGTGTTCCGGCGCTACCTTCCATCGTTCGATTGATCTGTTCCAATAGCCAACGATCGGACTGTAATCTTCGTCTCGTGGAATGCTTTTGCACTGAGCCCAGAGCAGCACTCGGGTCCCGTCCTTCGGTGCGCTTGTGATAGGCTTCCAGTTTGTCATTTGACATTCGCCGGGCGGGGAATGGCGACCAAGACCTCAACCTGGATCAATCGCCAGCACGATCACTGTAGCAGCAATTGCGCGCTTCTCCTTAGGACAAGGGCGGCATCATCTCGGGGTGATCACTCCTGGCCAGCAACCGCTCCTGATCGCTCAGTATGACAAATCGGCCGGGATATTTGCCGACTATCATCCTGTAGAGGATGCGAGCGATTTGCAGCTTGTGCTCGTGGGTCATGACTGGCTCAACGTCGCAGCCTTGATCATCATGCTTGTTCCGTTCGACGATCGACCTGGCTTCGCTCACTGTGCCTTGCCCATCTAGTTATCTTGATTTCAGAGCCGGTCATCGCCGGGATTGATGCATGGGCGCGCTTACGACTTTGCCCACGTCGCATTTAACACCGCAACTCACGCTAAGGATGTGGCTGGAAGGACACAGACGGCAACAATTTCGATGCGATCGAATTTGGGGCTTTGCCGCCACAAAAAAGAGCCCCAAGCAATTTACGCACTTGGGGTGAGTTGTTGCCTCAACTTAGGTCTTCTGGCTGGGCGGTGGGGTGTCGGGGGGACAATGCCGCTCAGCCGGCCTTTTTCAGCTTCTCATTTAATTACCGGCCTGATCACGCGCAATTCAATATCAGGCACGACGTTAATGCTGCGGCGCTATGACCGTGGATTTGTGTGTCAAGGCGTATGCTGCCGAATGACAAGTATCCCGTTGCGCAGCGTGAAACGCTGATCCGGAAAGTTAGCGATCGCAGCGTCGAGCGCGGCATGTCCAATCGCGACGCTCGACGAGGCAGCGATCACCCAACGGATATGCTGGTCCGAACGATCCCACAGCTCGACGCGGAACGGCAGATCGGTCGACGGCGCGCTCGAAGCGTGGCTATATTTTCGCGCGCAATGACGACCGTGCACCAAGATGGTGACGGCGATCGAGGCCGCGCGTGCCGGCGCTCTGCCGGGAAAGGAAGCCGCCGAGGTCAATGCCCGTGCTGCGCGCTGCCGTACTCCCGCCCCCAACGGCGGCGCCGGATCCCGCTCCGGCGTCGACGCCCCTGTTAAAGGCTCGATCCGCGGTCGAGGATTGGCCCGGAAGGTGTGCCAGCCGGCCGGCCGCTGGCGTGCAATCGAGCCCGGCGCCAGCACCCTGCTCGGATACCCAGCGCCTAGAACGCGCACCCAACGGGCTTCCTACGGGCTCGTTTTATTTTCAAGTCCCCACCAAGTTCCCGGCCGTTTCTGGGGACTCAGGCAATCACAGAAACACCTGATTTTGGAGCGGGTGAAGGGAATCGAACCCTCGTCATAAGCTTGGAAGGCTTCTGCTCTACCATTGAGCTACACCCGCAAGTCACTGCTTCCATCAGGCCGAAGTGACGGCTCTTAATTACGAGTTGCGGTTGAAACGTCAACCCTTGCATTATGCCAACACCTTGCGGACGGCCGAGGCCCATCCGGCCAATTTGCGTTCCCGCGTGGCCGCGTCCATCTGCGGTGTGAACCGTCGTTCGGATTGCCAGAGGCGCGCAAAGCGATCCGGCGCCGGGAAAAAGCCGACGTGCAAGCCGGCGAGATATGCTGCTCCAAGCACCGTCGTTTCCTTGATGCGCGGCCGGTCAACCGGGCTGTCGGCGAAATCGGCGAGCCGCTGCATGGTCCAGTCGGAGGCCGCCATTCCGCCGTCGACCCGCAAGACTTCGATTGAATTCTCGGCATCTCGCCAATCCGCCTTCATGGCGTTCAAAAGATCCACGGTCTGGAAACAAACGCTCTCGAGTGCGGCTTGCGCCAACTCGGCCGGCCCGGTCGCGCGCGTCAGCCCGAACAGCGCGCCGCGCGCTTCGGGCCGCCAATGTGGCGCGCCGAGACCGACGAAGGCCGGAACCATATAAACCTCTTGCGTCGGATCGGCGGCCGCGGCAAGCGTGCCGGTTTCCTCCGCACTTTTCACGATCTGCAGATTGTCGCGCAGCCATTGCACTGCCGCTCCGGCGATGAAAATCGAGCCTTCAAGCGCATAGGTGCGTGCACCGTCCAACTGGTAGGCGATCGTCGTCAGGAGCCTGTTGCGCGAGATGACCGGCGTCCGCCCGGTGTTAATCAGCGCAAAACACCCGGTGCCGTAAGTCGATTTGACCATTCCGGGAGCAAAGCAAGCCTGTCCGATCAGAGCCGCCTGTTGATCGCCGGCGATGCCGCAAATGGGGATAGCCGCGCCAAACCACGCCGGGTCGGTGAAGCCGAACGCGGCCGAACAATCCAGGACGCGCGGCAGCACGGCCTTGGGCACGCCGAGCATCGCCAATAAGGCGTCGTCCCAACAGCCTTCACGAATGTCGAACATGAGCGTACGCGACGCGTTGGTCGCATCGGTGGCGTGCACTTTGCCGCCGGTGAGCCGCCACAGCAAATACGTGTCGACTGTCCCGAAGGCGAGTTCGCCGCGCGCGGCGAGAACGCCGATCTCGGGATCCTTTTGCAAAAGCCACGCGAGCTTGGTGCCGGAGAAATAGGGATCGAGCAAAAGCCCGGTCTTGGCGGTGAAGGTCGGCTCGAGCCCGTCGCGTTTCAGACGCGCGCACATGCCGGCGGTGCGGCGATCCTGCCAGACGATGGCGCGATGGACCGGGCGCCCGGTGCTGCGGTGCCACAGAAGCGTGGTCTCGCGCTGATTGGTGATGCCGATGGCGGCAATGTCCTTGGCGCCGGCGCCGGCTTGGCGCATGGCGTTTCGACAGGTTTCCAGCGTCGTCGTCCAAAGGTCTTCGGGCTCATGCTCGACCTCGGCGTCGGCTGGAAAATGCTGGGAAAATTCCTGCTGGGCGAACGACGCGATCGACGTATCGGCACGAAACAGGACGGCCCGCGTCGAGGTCGTGCCCTGGTCGATCGCAAGGACATAGGACGTCACCTTCTTCCTCCCCCGGTGGTCGTGGCGCGACCTGCTTGATCGCGGCGGAGAAAGTTAACACCCCGTAGAGCGACCGGCCAAAGCGCCCGAGTCTCTACGATCAAAGTAACAATTTCCTAGCGAATTCAGCATAGAAGCGCCGCATCGCCCCCAATCAGATTGGGTTCGCCATGCTCAGGATCGTCCCGGAAATTCGTTTGAGCACTCACCTCGCGCGACTGCGGGCACTGGCCAGCCGATTCAAATCGGACAGACGCGGAAACGTCGCGGTCATCACCGCGATTGCGGCCCTGCCGATGATCAGCGCTATCGGCTGCGTTATCGATTACTCGAACGCCTCGATGATCCGGACCAAGCTGCAAGCGGCCGCCGACGCGGCCAGCCTTGCGACCGTTTCCAATAACTCGCCCATCCTGGCGACTGCCAAGGCCATGGGCAGCAACGGAAGCGTCAGCGGCGGCTCGACATATGCAAGCAACTTTTTCACGGCGAATTTGCCCTCGGCCTATTCCGGACTGACGCCAACGGTCAGTGTTACAAAGACCGGAACGACAATAACCGCAACGGTTTCCTTTACGACGACGGTTCCCACCTACTTCATGGGGATCGTCGGCTATCCAAACGTCACGATCTCGGACTCGTCCACGGCGAGCTACACCTTCTCATCATACCTCAATTTTTACCTGACGATCGACGTCTCCGGGTCCATGAGTTTCCCGTCGACGGCGTCGGAGCAAACGAGATTGATGGCCGTCAATCCCGACAATCTTGGCCAATATCCCAACGGCTGCCAGTTCGCCTGTCATTTTACCGCGCAGAACGGTTGCGGCCAGTCTAATCAAGGGCCTACCCCGGCAGTTGGTCATAGTTACCGGGGCTACGTGCCGAACCCCAGCCCGGGCGGATATTGCCAAGGATTCATCATTTCGCGCTTGGGCACGACGCCCACGTCCTTTGCAAGCGGCACAACCAATACGACCAACGGAAGCTCCGTGAATTGGAGAAACACGCCGGTATCGAGTTGCTCGACTGCTGGAACGACTTCTTGCATCCAATTGCGCGCCGATGCCGTCGGCTACGCCGTGAACCAATTGCTGACGACCGCGGCCAGCACGGAGGCCAACGACGGGATCTCCAATCAATTCCAGGTGGGACTTTTCCCGTTCATCCAGAATCTCTGCACGTCCGCTGCTAGCAGCAGCAATTCCTGCTCCGTTGGCCTGACTACCAGTCTTACGGGAGGCACGATCACCAACTTCGCCGCGCAGCTGGCCAGCCTGCTGGATACCGGGCAAAATTCGACGCTTGGATCCGGCGGTACGCATTTCGAGAACGCGCTTAACAGCATGAACAGCTTTCATTACGTCGGTCGGGACCGGAACAAGCTCGGCCAACGCGCTGCCCTACGTTTTCCTTATTACCGATGGCTCTCAGGATTACCAGACGCAATGGAACGGGAGCTGGTCTTCACAAAATTGGACCAGCAACGCGAGCGTTCCGCATCAAAATTCCGCGACTATCATTCCGCCGAACAGCGAAGACAACAAGGATTATTGCGGGACGATGAAAGGCCGCGGCATAACGGTCGCCGTCCTCTACATTCCTTATGGGACCATCCAGAATCCGAATCCAAATTTCGCCAGTAACGAAGATGGCTACGCCAACAACAACATCGCGAATATTCCGGCCGCTCTTCAAGAATTGCGCTTCGCCCAATTTCTTCTACACCGCGAACACGCCGGCCGACATCAACAACGCGCTACAGACGATGTTCGAGCAGGCTGTGAACACGGCCCACATCTCGCAATAGGTCCTTCTCGCGGGTAGTACCGGCTCCGGGGTCGGCCGTGAATTGCGCCTCCGGGTATTGCGCGCGCGGGGTGTTCAACCCTCAGGCCAATGTCGGTCGCGCGGCGAATATCCTAGGGACAGGTGGCGCCGGTTATTGGCACGTATGGTATGCAAACGCTGCTGCGCGGAGTGACGAATACACTGTCTGAAAACGTGATGCCGCCGTTGGCGAAATAACCGAACATCGGCGTATATTTGTAACTCACCTGGGCATAGATCAGATAGCATGGATACGTGCTGCAAGTGTTGGTCGAGCTTCCGATGGTCGTCGGAAGGGTCACCGCCGTTCCGACCCCAAGAGCCGCACCGTTGAGCGTGGCACTCCAGTCGACCGTGGCCGTGGTCTTGCCGGCGGCGCTTATCGCCAGCTGCGAAATGACGACAACGATGGGCGCGCTCGAATACGGCGAGAGCACCGCGGAGGTGGCGCCGGTGATGGCCGTCATATCCGTTGACTGGATCGGCGTGGTTTTCGAATATTGATTGGTAATGGTGGCCAGAACGTAGGTCGCGGACCGCACTTTCATGTACACGGCAATGGCGTTTCCGCCGTCAAAGGTCGCCAACAGCGCGATCAACAGGACCGGCAGTATCATGGCAAATTCGATCGCCACCACGCCGCGCGTCGACGCGATAAACCGGCGATAGACGCTGAAGAACCGAGGCATCATGAATAGGGCTCCACCCGGATGGCGGTGACCCCCATCATCTCCGCGGCATTGTTTGGGAGATTCGACAGCACGAATCCCAATGGTCCGCTCACGACCGACCACTTATAGACGAGCTGCACGACCATGACTTCGCCGGGGGTGCCGGGATCGAATGCGAAGCTCGTGACAGGCTGACCGCCACTGTACAATTGCGGTTCCGACGTGTTGGCGGCGGCAAAGGACGCGTAACTCTGCGCAACGACGATCACGTTGGCGCAGGTGAATAGTGCCTGAATCTGCGGACAGATTTTGTTCCGGATCGTCGTCGCGGTCCACCCGCCATTCTGTGCCTGTCCGGTCATGAAGTAACGGCCTACTTGCACGGCCGCGGTTTGCAGGGTCATCTGCGCGAACAAAAAGACCGCCGTTTGAAACAGGGCGATCAGGACCGCCAAAAACGCCGGGGCGATAAGCGCAAACTCGACGGCGGTCGCACCCTGGCGTCCGGAGCCGAAGCGAGAAACTTCGCTGGCGCCACGCCTGAAACACTTGGCCAAATTTCGTAGCATGCTCAGCGTACCCGTTCGACGACCCGTCCGGCCGCGGCGAGATCCGAGCGTCCGAATTCTCGCCACAAGCTCGCTATCGGTGGACCCGGGAATTATGCGGGCTCCGCCCTTACAGCCATTAGATGAAAGCAATTGATATTTCGTTGTGCCGATTGCCGAGTTGCCGCGACGTATCGTTAACAACGCGTTAGCGGCTCGGCGTGCCGCCCTGATCGGGCCGGTTACTGCTCGAGTACGAGCTTGCCGTCACTGTATTCGAAGCGCCGCAACCGCGAGAGGAACGCCAAGCCGAGGAGGTTATCGCTCAATGCTTCGTCCGGCAGAACCAGCGCCGGTACGTCACGGACCTCGATACCGCCAACCCGGACGGCATCGAGCCGAGCCGGCGCCGCGCGCACCTTGCCATTTGCAGTCCTGACCTCGGCGACAAAGGCATTCTGCGACGGACGAATCCCGAGCCGGGCGGCATCATGGGCGGTGAGCGCGATGACTGAGGCGCCGGTATCGACCATGAAATCCACATGGTGGCCGTTTACGAGGGCGTCGATCTCAAATTGACCGCGTGAATCGCGCGGCACAGTGACAGACCGTGAGCGCACCTCGGCGGCAGCGACCGGCGGCAACGGATGGGCCGACAGCGAGACGGGCTGCGCGGTGACGCCAAACTGCGCGGCGTGACGCGGAACCCAAAACGCGGCGGCGAGCGCAAGCCCGGCGAAAACCGTGATGGAACGCATAAGGTATCCTTCAACGGCATCCCATCACGCACCGGCGAATGGCTTGCTAATAAGACCGCCACCGCAGACGTTTTTGCCGCGGCCTGGTCAGCCGGCGCTTAAGGAATTCGCTCGCATTTGAACGATCCGCACGCTTAGGAATGGCGCTTCACGCGTGGCGGCGAAATCCGTATTAGCAAAGACTGATGAGCGCAGCGTAGTTGAGAGCAAGCTGATCATATCCGCCGGCAACAAACGAGAAAGGCCCCAACTGTGCGGTTGGGGCCTTCCGATCCTCGGTTGAAACGCTCAGACAAACACGCGGTTTTATTTAAGTTGGGTCGAGATGCTCGAAAACGTGCTGCTCAACGTGGTGCCTAGACCATTGACGACCGCAATAATCGCCACTGAGATACCCGCAGCGATCAAGCCGTATTCAATTGCCGTGGCTCCCGATTGAGACTTTAAAAAACGCACCAGAAGTCCGGACAAGGTAACCTCCTACCAGTTAGACCGATCTACCCGGTTGATATGGGCCTGATCCTGTTCTTGTCGGGTTAATGTAGTTGGACAAATTGTACTAAGTCATCGCAATCGACCGAAGCGATCGAACGAATTTTTTGGAGGAGGCCTAAGCCGTTGGCGCGTGTCCCAACGTACACTTAACGCCCTGGGGAGAGGAACGACCGCCAGAGCGCGATCCGAGGCCGCGCTCACGGAGCGCAGCGCAACAATCCCCTCCAGTCGCAATAGCCATAGCCAACGCGACAGCAGCCGAACGATTGGTGCGAGCAATAATAGAACTGGTAGTTGAACCCGCAATGGTCGGAGCAATAAGGACGGCCAGTTAGCACATCGACCGCGCAATGGTTGCGAAACCTCCGTGGCAGCGACAATGGTCCCTGCCAATCCACCTGAACGAGCGGTACGCCGGCGGGTAAAATGACCGGCGGAGCCGCGCGACCGCTGGAGGCCGACGTGACGAAACCGACCAAGGCGAGCGCAAAAACGAATGCAAGAGTTTTGACGAATGCAACAGTTTTCATGGGATGCTGTCCGACGAAATTGCGATTGATGGGGCGTCGAGCGCCGTGCGGGGTTCGAGTTCGTAGGGCGGCCACACGTCGATCGGCGATGCGCGCTTAAGCGGCAAACGAATGATGAAGCGCGAACCGTCGCCTTCTTTGCTCTTCACCTCGATGCCGCCGCCATGCAAGTCGACCGCGAGCTTGACCAGGTAAAGACCGACACCGGTTCCAACGATTCCCGAAACGTTGCTGCCGCGGTGATAGCGGTCGAACAGCCGCCCGACATCACCGGGCGGGATACCGAGGCCCTGATCGGCGACAGTGACGACAGCCCAGTCCGCAGCGAACTCGGCCTTCACCTCGATCACGCCCCCGCCCGGCGAATATTTGACGGCGTTCGACAAAAGATTGCTGAAGACCTGAAACAGCAACTTGGCATCGCCGAGCATCGGCGCAGTCGTCGCGCCGAAATGCTCGACGATATGTGCGCTCGGCACCATCTCACGATGCAATTGACAGACTTCATGCAGCAAAACCGTCAGATCCATCTCGGCGGGATGGAAATAAAGCTCGGCGCCGCCGTCGATCAGACGGGCGGAGTTGAGCATGTTGTCGATCAAGTGCGTGAGCCGCAACACCGCCGCGCGGATTTTCCCGGCACGTTCGCCTATTTCGGACGCGGCAATCGATCCCCGCATCTTTTCGAGACGCCTCGCATGACCATCGACGATCGTCAGAGGCGTACGAAACTCATGCGAAGCCATCGACACGAAGTTGCGCTGTGCCAGTGCCAGCCGCTGCTCCTGCGCCAGTTTCTCTTCGAGCATCGCTGCCTGGCGCCCGAGGACCTGCTGGCTGCGCATCAGTTCGATCGCATTGTCGCGAAACACCACGGTAGCTTGCGCCATCTCGCCGATCTCGTCCCGCCTCCCGGTTTCGGGGATGCCGATGTCGGTGTTGTTGGCAGCCAGCCGGCGCATGCAGTCGGCAAGATGAAGAAGTGGCGCTGAGATTGAACGGCTGATATGAACGAGCGCCGCAACGACCATAACACCGGCAACGATCATGCCAAGAAGAATGAGCCAGAACGCCTGGCGATAGGCAACGCCGAGACGATCGCTTGCCGCCTGCGCGTTGGCGACGGCTTGGTCGGTCAGGAGCCCGAGTGCGTCGCTCGCGGCATCGTAAGCTGCGCGCGACGCGCCCCCGTAGATCGCAAGCGCCTCAGCCTTGCGATTGGTGCGCGACAGCATCACGATCTGATTGACGACTGCGCGGTATTCGTTCCAGCGCTGCTTGAAGCGGCTGTACAATGGGTCCTCGGCGGCATCGCGTCTGATCCGCTCGAAGCCGCGCTCGGCCTCGGCGATCGACCTGATCGAGGTCCGCCATCTGCTCTTCGGTTGCCGCGATCTCGGCGGGGTCCGATGAAAGCAGATTGCTGCCTTCGAAGGCCCGGAAATCGGAAGTGAAGTTGCTCAGGTCGCCAAGCGCGCGGGTATTGGGCAACCACACCTTGGCTACCTCGTTCGACAGCCGGTTGAAGTTGCTCAAATGCCAGATACTGAAAATGCCCAGCGCCACGACCAGGAGGAAGAATAGCAAAAACACCGCGGTGAGATGAAACCTGATCGAGTGCGCTTGCCGCATGGGATCGACCGTCAGAGCGCCGCGGGCCGAAGACCGAAAACGGGCCTTAAGCGTGCTACATTATGTGGATTTACTTATATACGAAGCCGGCCGCGCCGAAAGCCAGCAAGGGAAAAAATCGCTGGCCGAGAGCTGCCGGCTGGACACCATTTCCGATAGCATTCAAGCGTTGGGTCACCTTATGGCTGAAATCCAAAGAAAGATACTTTGCATCGAGGACGATCGCGAAACCGCGGCGTTGATCGCCGAGGAGCTGATCGATCGCGGCTACGCCGTCACACTCGCGCATGACGGACGCGAGGGCCTTGCTGCCATTCTCAAAACCATGCCCGATCTGGTTCTGTCGGATATCAGTATGCCGATCATGTCCGGCTTCGAGCTGCTCGAACGCCTGATCGAGCTGGCGCCGCGCTTTTCGAAAATGCCATTCGTTTTTCTCACCGCGCTGACCGACCGCGACAACGAGCTCAGAGGGCGGCAATTGGGCGCCGACGATTACGTCACCAAGCCGATCGATTTCGATGTGCTCGATACCATCATTACGGCGCGGCTCGCCGGCATCGCGCGCACCGGGTTATGGCCGAAACTCGGCGCGCTTAACGACCGCGAGGTCGAAATGCTGACCTGGGTCGCACGCGGCAAGACTTCGGTAGAGATCGCGCAAATCGTCAGCCTGAGCAAACGCACCGTCGACTTTCACATCGACAATGCCCGCGGCAAGCTCGGCGCCGCGACCCGGACCGAGGCCGTCATCAAGGCTACCAGCGGACGCCTGATCGAGCCCTAGGCGCGATTGGCGCCGTTAGAGCGAGATCGTCGCGCAGGACGGGCCGAAAGGATCGATGTTGTTGGCGGCGGTTTTTAATAGTGAAAAAATAGCCGAGAGTGAACGCAACGAGCGCCAAGACGGACACGCACGCCTCTGTCGTCGCAGCGGCGCAGCGGAACTTTATAAGCCGGCGGCCGCACCCGACGAGTGCAGATAACTCCACCATACGGCGACCGCGCAGATCACCGCAAACGGCGCCGCGGCAAGCCCGAGATACGCCCACGTACGAAAGGCCCGCGGATCCTTGGGTAAGGTGACAAGCAGGACCAACAGCCAGACGCATACGACAAACCCGAGGATCAGCCGAATGAGGTCACCCGGCGTCTCGTAGGCCGTCCAAATGGTTTCGCTCTGGGGCAGACCGACACGCACTGTTACCAGAAGCATCGATGCGATAAATACTGTTCGCAGCACCAAGCCGATAACCCGCGTGCCGATTGAGATTTTCTCAGCTGGCATTTCCGCTTCGGCGGGGAGATCCCGGTGCGCCCATTCAATTGGCGACATCGCGTCCTCCAATTCTGGGCCCTCTAGTTGGGCTCTTAACAAAAAACTATACACCCATCCGGCCCGGAAATATAGAACTCATGCAGGTGTAGCCCGAAAAACGTAAAGAAAAAATAATAGACCATGCGACATCGTGGTCGAAATGCTGCACTAACGAGCATTTATGTTCCGGTTCGCCCAAAAATTTGACCAACCAGCGCCGGCTTTTGCCGGGCGCGCATATGGCACCGCAATACATTTTCAGAACTCGTACGGAATAGGCCGAATCAATAGCGCGGCTTGATTGTGCTTCCGTTGATTCCAACAACTGATTTTGCAGGTCCGCCGATACCGGAGATACTGGTACCCGGCTTGGTCATGGCCGTGCCGGAAATGGTCCCGCGATTCGCCGGCGCCGTAACCATTCTCAGCGCTGGCGGCGCATGGACAAGCCGCTCGCGGGGGGAAACATTCAGCGACTTTCCCATTCCGCCAATCGCGCCGATGCCCACACCCGGCGCGACTGTTGGTCCATGAACGACAATCGGAACGGTGCGACTCTCCTCGCGCGGCGGCAGGTGCACTCCGATTGCGTTACGCCGGACCCCTTCGGCCGGACGAACGAGAAGGCGGCGGGGCCTGGAGCGATCTGGCGTCGGGGGCTTAAGCTTGGCCTTCAGCTCCCTGCCCGCGTTTCGTTCTGTGTGACCATTCGGTTCAACGTTGTCGTGGGTGTCAATCCGATCATGGTCGCGGGGACCTGCAGGGTCGCGGCCCCCCTCGCGCGCACCGTGTTCGTCGTTCCCACCCTTTTGGTCGTGAGCAGACGCGTGGTCGGGTTTCGCCGGGGCCTCTTCGGAAAATCCGGCCGACGGAGCGAACATACCGAGCAGACCGGCGATCACCAGACAAAGACCGATGCGCGCATAACCGGTTCTTGTCATCAATGATCACCCACCCGCCTGCGAAGTTTCGGGATCGGCGGCAGGGCGCCCGGTCGACTGCCCGCCCAAGAACAAACTCTGCAGCGCCGGCACAATCACCAGCAGCATAATGGGCCCGATCAGCATGCCGCTGACAATCACTGTTGCAAGCGGACGCTGCACCTGACTGCCGATGCCGGTGGACACGGCGGCCGGCAACAACCCGATGCAGGCTGAAAGTGTCATCATCAGGATTGGCCGCATCTGTTCCTCGACCGAATGGAACATGGCTTCGATCGGATCCATCCCGCTGGCGGCGACCCGATAATAGCCGTTGAGGATGAGGATGCCGCTCATCACCGACACGCCAAAGAGCGAAATGAATCCGATCGCTGCCGAGATGCTGAAATCCAGCCCGGTGACGTAGAGCCCGACAAGTCCGCCCGAAATCGCAAACGGAAGTCCGAGGAGAGCCAACAGACTGTCGCGCCACGAGTTGAACAATCCGTAGAGCAGCACCATGATGAAAAGGAAGGTGACAGGAAGAATGACGCCGAGCCGCTTCTTGGCCTGCTGCAACCACTCGAATTCGCCGGCCCAGCTGATCCGATAGCCGGTTGGCAGCTTCACAGTCCGATTGATCCGCTCTTGAGCTTCCGCCACGGCGCCGGCAAGATCGCGTCCGCGCACGCTGAATTTGATCGGGATGTAACGCTGGTTTCGCTCGCGGAAGATGTACGAAGCGCCGGTGTCGAGCGTGATTGTCGCAAGCTCACTGAGCGGAATGTAGGCGTTACCGTTGGAATTTTGTACGCCTATCTTGAGATTCCGCACGTTGTCGATGTTGTCGCGCTGATCGGGAGACAGCCGCACGACGACAGCAAATTGCCGGTCCGCCTCCAAGACCGTGGTCGCCGTCGTGCCGCCTAGCGCCGCCTGAATCACACTGTTGACGTCGTTCACACTCAGTCCATATCGCGCCGCCTTGGCGCGATCGATGTTGATATTCAAGTTCGGCTGGCCGAGCACCCAAAACGCACCGAGATCGGCAATTCCCTGCACCTTTGCCATTTCGCCCAAGGCGGAGCGCGCAATCTGCTCCAGCGTGGCAAGGTCCGGGCCGATGATCTTGACCGAATTGGCGCCTTTGACGCCCGACAGCCCTTCCTCGACGTTGTCCTGAATGTATTGCGAGAAATTAAAATCGATGCCGACGAATTCCTTTTCAAACTCCGCGTGAAGTTCTTCGATAAGCTTCTCTTTGGTCATCGCCTTGGGCCACTGGTCGAACGGTTTCAACGGCACGAAGAATTCGGCGTTGAAAAAACCTGCGGCGTCGCTGCCGTTGTCGGGACGGCCGTGCTGGGACGTAACGGTGATAACTTCGGGATGGCTGAGAATAATTTCCCGGATCTTGTTGACGATCGGCATGCCAGCCTCCAGCGAAATGGTTGGCGGCATGGTGGCTCGAATCCACAGATTGCCTTCCTCGAGCGTCGGCAGAAATTCACTGCCAAGCCGCGAGCCCAGGAATACGCTGAAAGCAAGAAAGATGATGCCGAGCGCGATCGTGATCTTCCGATTGCCAAGCGACCAGCGCAGCACAGGTGTATACACTGCGCGTATTGCCCGCACGACGATGGTCTCGACTTCGCTGACATGTTCAGGGAGCAGAAGCGATGCAAGGCAGGGCGTCACGGTGAAGGTCGCCAGCAACGCTCCGACAAGCGCGTAAGCATATGTGCGCGCCATCGGACTGAATATCTGGCCTTCGACCCCTTGCATGGTGAACAGCGGGATAAACGCGGCCACGATGATGGCGGTCGAGAAAAAAATCGCCCGGTCGACCTGAAGCGCGCTGATAAGGATGAGGCGCATCCGATCGGTCCATGTCGGATTGCTGCCCGAGGATCCGGCGCTGGTCGGATCGGTGCCCCACTTTCCTTCCGCCAGGTGCTGCACCAGCGTTAGTTTCTCCTCCGGACTCGATTGGAAATTTCGATAGATGTTCTCGACCATGATTACCGCGGCGTCGACGATGATGCCGAAATCGACAGCGCCGACAGACAGCAAATTGGCGTCCTCCCCGCGCAACACGAGGATGATGATGCTGAAGAACAAGGCGAACGGAATATTGGCGCCGACGATGATGGCGCTGCGCAGGTCGCCAAGGAAGAGCCATTGAATGAAGAAGATCAGCAGGCAGCCGAAAATAAGGTTGTGCATGACCGTGCTGGTGGTGACGGCGACCAGCGTCGTACGGTCGTAGAAAGGCACCAATTTCACGCCGGGCGGCAGGCTGCCGTCGGTATTGATCTTTTCGATCTCCGCCCGCACGCGCGCCACCACATCGTTGGTATGCAGCGTACGATTCATGATGACGATGGCTGCGACGATGTCGTCCTCGTGGTCGCGGCCCGCCTTGCCGAGCCGCGGCGTATAGCCGACTGAGACCTTGGCGACGTCCTTCACAAATATTGGCACGCCGTTGAACTGACCCAACGGAACGTACTGGATGTCTTGGACCTTGTAGCCTTGCGTCAAATCCGTGGCGCCGCCGGTATCCATCAGGCCGACCCCGCGAATGTTCACGGACTGCTGGCCCATATTGATGGTGCGACCACCGACATTGATGTTGGCGTTGCCGAGCGCGCTGATCACCTGGGGCAATGTGACGTTATAGGCGTCGAGCTTGTGCAGATCGACGTCGACGTCGTACTGCTTGGTCGTTCCGCCCCAGGTATTGAGCTGCACGATCCCGGGTACAGTCAGGAGCCGGCGCTGCAACACCCAATCTTGGACCGTCCTCAGATTCGTCAAACCGAAGTGCGGCGGTCCGGTCACTTGGTAACGGTAGATTTCGCCGACCAGGCTGGTGGCCTGGATCTGCGGCGTTACATTATTCGGCAGGCTGACATTCTGCTGGAGGTTGATCGCGGTCTGCGTGAGCGCGAAGTAATAGTCGACGCCGTAATAGAATGTCACACGAATGAAGGAGAGGCCGTAGAAAGACGTCGAGCGAATGACGTCGACCCCTGGCGTCGTGGCAAGGCCGACCTCCAACGGGATGGTGTAATAGCGCTCCATCTCCTCAGCCGACAGGCCGGGAGCTTGCGCGGTGATTTCCAGAATGACGGGGGCCGGATTGGGATAGGCCTCGATATTCAACTTCGAAAACGCGAACAGGCCGGCTCCCAAGAATATCAGCAATCCCAGCAAAACAAGCGGCCGACGCGTCAATCCGAAGTTGAGCAACCCTTTAAGCACTTTTTATCCTGCTTCCAAACCACGGGTCTCTGCTGGATCGAGACGCCCTACTCCGCGATAACGAGCGCATTGCTCAGGAAAATTGCGCCTTCGGTTGCGACCAGTTCGCCGACTTTCACCCCTTCCAGAATCTGCCGATAGCCGCCGTGCTGCCCGCCGATATTGACTGTTCGCCTGGTAAATTTGCGGCGATCGGCGGTGACCCAGGCGGTCATGGTGCCGTCGCCTTCACGCACCACCCCGTCCTGGGGAATACCTGGCGAACGCACCGGTGGACCGACACCGATAACGAAATTCGCGAACATGCCGGCGCGCAATTCATGCTGCGGATCTTTGATCTCGGAGCGGACGAGGACGCGGCGCGTATTCGGATCAACGTTCGCGCCGATCGTCGTGATCTCGCCGTCAAACACGCGGCCCGGAAACGCATTCAAGGTGACCTGCACATGTTGCCCGATACGGAAGGCCGGGCTGTCGGATTCCGGCACCTCCGCCAGCATCCACATCAGGTTGACATCGGTGACGGTGTACGGCGCCGGCGCGTTGCCCGGCTGCACAAACAGCCCGGGCGCCGCGTTGCGTGACGTGATCCGCCCCGTAATCGGGCTCGGCACCACGAGCGTAGAATCGGCGCTGCGGTCAGCGATGATCTTGTCGATCTCGGCATCGGTCTTGCCAAACAAACGCACCGAGTCGCGGCCCGCACGCAGATTGCCCTCGGCGGTCTGGTGATCGGAAGTCGCCTGATCGACTTCGCGCTGCGACACCGCGAGCGTCCTATTGAGATCGCGAAGCCGCGCAAGATTTCGGGTGGTCAGCTCGAGCACGCCGGCAGCGGCGATCAGGGTCGACTCGGCTTGCAGCAGATCAGGGCTGTCGATGGTGAACAACGTCTGCCCCTTCGTCACGTCGTCCCCAATCGAGCCGTAAAGGCCGATGATGCGTCCCTGGTACGGGGTAAAAACCTGAACCGACATGTCCTGGTCGAAATCGATACTGCCAACCGCCTCTTTCTCGACCGGAAACTCGTGCTCTTCGACCGCCTCGACCTTCACCGAGGCAAGCTGGGAATCCGACAGATCGACGCTGTCCTTCGCCCGCAAAGACCCCTTCGCTGCATCGCTCGATTCGGCGCCGCCGTGCGCCGCCGCGCCGGCCTCGGGCTTTGAACCCTGACTAAACCACCACGCGCCGTAGGCCACGACCGCGATGGCAAGGAGGGCGATGATCGCGGCTCTCGCCCGGCCAGTCGTCATGCGCGGAAACATGGATAAAACCGCATCCCGAGACGTGAGGATAGCAGCGAAATGGCCATTACCCGGCTTCGCCGTCTACTGTCATTAATCACAGAACTTCGACTGACAACAGCATTTGGCGCTTCGAATAATCACGCACGCCGCGCAACTCATCGCAGTTTATCACGGCGATACTATTTCGCTATTTGTCCTCGACGGTAGCCGCCATCGAACACAGTCGCTGACGGCGTGTGAAATGCCGATGACCGCTGTGAAAGATACCAGTGCAAATCCATGCTAAATCGCCCACACTGTGGCCGGGCAGGCACAGCCAGCTAGCACCGGTTCGTCAATAATAGTGGCGGCAGTCGAGGTGTAGACCGCTGCCCCGTATCACTTCAGAGTTCGAATACTTCCAAGTCCAATATGTCCGGTCCGTCGGTCAGTAAGTTGCATTCAGGCGCCGGCGCTCTCGCGGCGGCGCTTCTTTTGGCGAGTTGCGCAGTCGGTCCTGATTTTCTTCATCCCGCCTCGCCCGACGGCGGCTATACTAGGGAGCCGCTGGCGGCGCGAACCTCGGCCGCCGATTCGCCGCTCGGTCAATCGCAGCGCTTCGTTTCCGGGCGCGATATTCCCCAGGAATGGTGGGCGCTCTACAAGTCGCCGGCGCTCAACACCCTGATTCAGCAATCGCTGAACAACAATCCTTCCCTGCAAACCGCGTTGGCCAATCTGCGCGCGGCCCGGCAAGCCGTCTACGCGCAGGAGGGCAAGTTCTTCCCGTTCGTCGACGCCAACTTCAATCCAACGCGGCAGTTGACCGCCGGTCCGATCACTCCGGTCCTCAACACCGGCGCCAATCCTTACAATCTCTACACCGCGCAGGTCGGGGTGGCGTATACGTTCGACGTCTGGGGTCTTAATCGCCGTCAGGTCGAGTCGCTCAAGGCGCAGGCCGACAACCAGCGTTTCCAGGTCGAGGCGGCCTACCTCACGCTGACGGCAAGCGTGGTGATAGCGGCGATCACCGAGGCCTCGCTGCGCGGACAGATTGAGGCCACCAATGAGCTGATCGGCGCCAACACCAAGATGCTCGAGATCCTGCAGCGCCAGCTCGCCTCCGGCTACGCCAATCGGAGCGACGTAGCGGCGCAAGAAGCGGCGCTTGCGCAAACGCGGGCGACGCTGCCGCCGCTCCGCAAAGCCTTGGCAATACAGCGTGATCTTTTGGCCGCGCTGGCGGGAATTTATCCGAGCGACGGACCTCGCGAGTTTTTCAAGCTTGCCGACCTGCACCTGCCCAACGATCTGCCGGTCAGCCTGCCATCACAGCTCATCGAGCAACGCCCCGATATCCGCGCAGCCGAGGAACAACTTCATGCCGCCAGCGCGCAGATCGGCGTCGCCACGGCGAGCCTTCTTCCGGCATTCACGATCAGCGGCAATGCCGGCTACATGAATACCGTCATGGCCGGTATATTGGCGCCGCAGAACCTGTTCTGGCAGCTTGCCGGCAACGCCACGCAGACGGTGTTCGACGGTGGAGCGCTGTTGCATCAGCTGCAGGAATCCAAGGACACTTACAACGCGGTGGCATGGGGCTATCGCGGGACCGTCATCGGCGCGGTGCAAAACGTGGCGGACTCGCTGCGCGCGCTGCAAAACGATGCCGACGCGCTGCGGGCGGCGCGCGACTTCGAGCGAGCGGCCAGGATCAGTTACGATCTCGCACGCCAGCAGACGCAAAGCGGCAATGCCAACATACTACTGCTGCTCACGGCGCAGACGACTTACCTGCAAGCGGTCATTCAGGTGGTTCAGGCGCGAGCGGCTCGGCTCGCCGACACCGCCGCCTTGTTCGCGGCACTCGGCGGCGGCTGGTGGAATCGCGCTACACCTGTTCCGGAGAAAACCCTCAATGTCGGCACCGGGGAAGCCAAACCCGTTGTTGATCGCCACGAAGGCCTGTTCGAGATATTCTTTCCCGCCGCAGCCAGATTAGGGCGATGCTATACTGGTCTGATCGGCGTCCATTTTTTGATGCGCATCAAAGCGCGGGACGATACAGGTGGCCAGCTTCGTTGTCATGAAAGCCAAAGATTTCGTCGCCGAAAAAAGTTTCAGACTGGCCGCAATCACGAAACATCCAAAGGTCGGGCTTGCCGATTACGAGCGCCGGCTGCAATCGATGCAATCCACAATACAATTGATTCAACAAGCCTATCTCGGTACGCGCGAGCGCGCAGTAGTCGTCCTCGAAGGCTGGGACACCGCAGGCAAGGGCGGAGTTGTCCGGCGGCTGGGCTGGGCGTTGGACCCGCGAAGTTTCAAAGTGTATCCCGTCGCCGCCCCGTTGTCGCACGAGCGAGGTAGACACTACCTGCAACGCTTCTGGGAGAAGCTTCCCGAGCCCGGTCAGATCGTGGTGTTCGACCGCTCCTGGTACGGCCGCGTCCTGGTCGAGCGGGTGGAGGGCCTGGCCAGCAAGCGCGAATGGCAGAGAGGCTATGAGGAAATCAATCAATTCGAACGAATGATGGCCGCCGACGGCATACGCATTGCAAAATGCTTTTTGCACATCACGCCCGCGGAGCAAATCCGCCGGTTCAAGGATCGCCTTGCCAACCCGCTCAAACGCTGGAAGCTGTCCTACGAGGACTTCCGCAATCGGGCTCATTGGGCGGATTACGAAGTAGCGATTGAGGAGATGATGCACAAAACATCGACCAAACAAGCTCCATGGTACCTGGTGCCAACAAACGACAAGCTTTATGGGCGTCTCGCCGTCTTCACAATACTGGTCGATATCCTGGGAAACGGACTGCGATTAAAGCCGCGCCCGCTGGATCCCAAGATCGCCGAGATGGCGAGACAGGCGTTTGACCTTTCCTAGCGCCATCCGCCGGTTGGCGCATCGCGGCGCGATCTGACTTGGCATGCGCCGGACCGCCATGCGAAGGCGGCGGCGAGGCGTTCCGGTCGTTCGGTTCAGCCTGAGGCTTTTTCTCGCCGCAGCCGACGGATTTCTTGCTTGTTTTTGACCCTGAGTGGCGACCCTTACACGGTCCCGTGCTTCGCCCGGCATTTAGGACCCGGCCCAGGCATATAGTGTCGTTCGGGACGATAAGAACCGAACATCGCTGCTTTCAAATTTCGCCAGAATGCCAACGGCGGGCGCGCCCACGAGGGAGGCTCTTTTTGTTTTGCCTCGGTCATCGCTATTTTCCTTTGAAAATTTCTCGCCGTATCGGCATCGCAGGCGGATAAGCCGGTATGATCCGGGCCAGTATTCCCCGCGCGGCGTCGAGCCAAGCGACCAGGCGGTTGCCCTGGTTTTCAATGTCGAGCTCGAACGACCGGTGAATGACCATGGTCGCGCATCCGCCCGGCAAGCTGTACTGTCCGGCGAAACGCATCGCGGATTCCCTGAACAGAAAGATACCGCCCGCCCGCCCCGCGGATTCGCGCACAACCCACAATCCATTCCGGTTGCGCCCGATGAAAAATAACGGAATCGTTTCGTTGAGAACGCTGGCGTCGGGACGGTCGGGCAACGTGACAGACGCGCCTGCGGTAGAATCAAGACTTCCGGGCGAAACGTGCATCATCGTGGCACCCGAACGACACGATGGTGGGACATTCCGCTGAAGCCGGCGCCAGCTGGCGCCAAGGCCTGCTTGAAGGCATTTTCACGCATCATCCGGCGGCACCGATTGATGTCGTGTTTGGAACGGCGCACCATAATTGGCGGTATCGCGCGCTTCGACCGATCGGAAAAATGTCGGTCGAGCGCCAGCGCCAGCCTGTTCCAGAAGCCTTCCCGTTTTGTCGCGATACTTGCAGCCGCTGCCGGTTCGCCGGCAGGAACGACACTCATCGAGGTCTCTCCTATTGCTCGATGTCATCGGCCAAATGTGCTCTTGACGCCGTATGAATTCGAGACGGAACGGACCGCATTGTCATAAAGCCGGCATAGGGACGTTTGGGCGGCCAGGGCGGCGACGCGGCGCGATCTGACTTGGCATGCGCCGGACCGCCATGCGGAATGGCTGCGTCTAGCCACCCGATGAGCGAACTGCCTTGGCTAGGGATGTCGAGTTCGAAGCGTTCCACCGGGAGCATTGTCGCGCATCCGTCCGGTAAGCTGTGCTGCCCGGCGAAACGCATCGCGGATTCCCTAAATAAAAAGATGCCGCCCGGTACGCCCCTCTGCCTCACGCACGATCCAAAGGCCTGCTCTGTTGCGTGCAATGAAGAAGAGTGGGATCGAATTGCTGACCAGGTCGGAATCTGGCCGCCGCCGAAATTTGGCCGATGTGTTGCCCGATGGGATCGGCCTACGTTGATCGGTAGCCGGCTTATTGGCGCCTACAACCGTGCTAATGCTTTGCAAAGACGATCGGCCGAGATGATCGACATGAAAATGTGCGCCTTGGCCTCTCATCATCAGCTCCGCGTTCCGGCGACCGGAGAGTCGCCAAGACCAGTCGTGCCCGGTCGGTGCACCAGCCGTCGGCAACGCGCTAGTTCGTGGCGTGAGCGGCGTAATGTGATTGCCGGCACCGCTCGCTTGCTCCGCTTCACGACATACGCATCAAGCGCCTGCGCTAGGCGCTGCCAAAATCCGACCGGTTGTGCTGCGCCGGTTTTGACCGAGGGAGATTGATCGGCAGGAGTGACGCTCATCGAGTGCTACTCAATGTCCGTTTCGCTCTCCAAAATGTGCTCTCAAACGCATAGGAATTCGAGGCGGAGGAAAGCTCCTGCTCATAAAGGCGGCATAAAGGCGTTACGGACAGGCGGGCAACCAACGCTCAGGCGAAGTTGTCGCAGCAGAACAGCGTGCTCGAACCCAACGAAACGTCAGCGGGCGCGGAAATCGGCTCAGCCCTATTTATCCGGCGTGCTTCAATCAGGGCTCTCAAGATAGCGAGCGACAGCACCGCGTGGTCAGCCTCAGCCATCGCGTCAAACTCGATTAGTACGCTCGGTTGACGCGATAGCGAACAGCGCCATTCGTCGTTCTCGAAGACGAGGCGCCGGATTTTCCAGTTCGGCATTTCAATGTCGGCCAGCGCGAGCGCCGCATCCGTGCACGCCGCTTCCTCAAGCAAGCGCTCGATATGGGCAATTTTACCCGCTCGACGCAGTATTGAAAGCCGCTCGCCGGCGCTTTCCATCACCTTTTGAAACAATGCCGCCGACGCGGCATGGGCGGACACCAATTGTCGATCCAATCGATCGAGTTCCGCCGTCTGCACTGAACTAATATACATGAGGCGACCTCCAAGCGAGGCGACTTTATCTGCCAGCTACTATTTGGCGAAGACGGTCATAAAGAAGCCAGAGTGCTCGGCGCCCGAAAATATAAATCTGGCCGGCACGGTATGGGGGCATCCTTATTCTGTGCTTATGCCCGTCAGCGTCTTTTTGGCTCGGAAATCCTATGGCCCGCGTTTCACATCACCTCGCAGGAGCAGCCAAAGCAATTCTTTTGCGAGAACGATCATGATAACTCTCTTCATAGCGGCGAAAAGCGATCGACGTTTTCTGATGCGATGATGGTTTTGGCCGTTTGATTATTGGGGCGATTGCCAAGAGCAAGGGCGCTGCGCATCCCTCTCAATTCGCCCACGAGAGGCGCCAGGTGGAATTTCCGAGGAGCACTTGCGACTACGCTATCTCCCTAAGGGCCTGCTCCGGATCCTTCTTCCTGTGAATTCTTTATGGGATTCCTATAAGAACGCCATAGCGTATCCTCCCGGCAACGATCGGCCGAAAAGATGATGCAGGGAAGCCACTTTCTATTGAATGTGTGATGCGAGCGCTCTTAATCTGCAGGCAAAGAGGGGGGTGGCATGCGGACTATTTCGTGCATCACGTCGGCGATTGTGTTGTGCGTCGCGACCAACTTATCGGGCGCCGCCCTAGCGGAGCCTGTTGACAAGCCAATCGTTAAAAAGGCCGCGAAGGCTACCGCGAGCAAAGCAAAACCTGACAAGAACCAATATTGGCTTTTGAACCCGGTACCGCCCGATCAAATGCGCAGTTTCAGCACTGATCGGCCGACTAAATCAAATGTGCCATACACGGTGGACGCCGGCCACTTTCAATACGAAACCGATCTGGTCAATTTTACCCATCAAGTCAGTGGCACGACACGTACCGATACGCTGCTCGTGCCGAACCCGACCTTCAAAGTCGGTGTGACCAACAACGCCGACTTTGAGGTCAATGTACCGTTCGCCGGCGTTCACACCTATGACACAGCGACCGCAGCATCGAGCACACTCTGGGGTATTGGTGACACCTTCGTGCGCTCCAAGATCAACCTGTGGGGCAACGATGGCGGCGATACCGCCGCGGCCGTCATACCGTATGTTAAGGCCCCTTCAGCACCCATCGGCATCGGCAATGGTGCCGTGGAAGGCGGCTTGATTGGGCCTTTGGCGGTTACTTTGCCCAACAGCTTTACTCTTGTGTTGGTGCCTGAGGTTGATGTGCTCAAAAACATTGCCGACGACGGGCGACATGGAAACTACGTGTTTGACGTCAATCTCAGCCGCGAGGTGATCAAGAACGTCACGGCCTACGTCGAACTCTGGTCGGACTACAATGCCGACCCGGTTCAAGGGGCCACTCTTATGAGCTTTGACACGGCGGTGGCGTGGGTGTTTCTCCCCAATGCGCAAATCGATTTCGGCGCAAACTTTGGCCTTACCAGCACAACACCAGCGGTCCAAGTTTATGCGGGCCTTTCCCAGCGCTTCTGATTGATCGCTGGCGCCGCAAAAAGGCGCGTTGCCATCCCGTCGATGATGCTAGTTCAGGGGTGCGGTCGCAGCACTTATATTGCAAAAGGCCGTCGCGCTGATTTGCGTTACTCAGATATCGACCAGAGCAAGGCCAAGTCTAACAGTTCCGTGACTGGGAGAAGTTTCGTACCGTGCAGTGTCAAGCCGCAAATCGCGCGGATCAGGCCGTGGTGCCAAGTAACATTTAGTGCCATGCTATCAGTCGGCACACCGCCTTGCTCGGCGGCTACGGCGGCTGACGTTTATAGAATTCCTATACTTTTTGGCTTTGATCTCTCTCGAATTCCTATGAAAAAGGTGAGATCTACTCGCATGTGGGAACTGGCACGCGGTTGACGTACATCAACGCCGCACTTCGCCGAATGGCATTCTCGTAAGTCGCAAGCTCGGAGCACCTTCTATGATGGACGTCGCCATGCTGGCGATTGGCTTCGCCTTCTTCGCGTTGTCGATTGCATACGTTTACGCCTGCGATCTGCTCTAGCGGAGGTAAGCGCGCCATGATTTTTGATTATTCGCTCGCCGGCCTCGTCACTGTAGGGCTGCTGATTTACCTCACCTATGCGCTGCTCAAGCCCGAGCGGTTCTAAGGAACAACGAGCATGACCGTTATCGGTTGGGTTCAGATTCTGCTCTATTGCGCGATCATTGTCGCTATCACGCCCGTGCTCGGCGCCTATATGACGCGCGTGTTCTCCGGCGAGCGCACCTTTCTGTCGCCGATGCTGCGGCCGGTTGAGCTCGCGATCTATAAGGTCGCTGGCGTCAACGAGCGGAGCGAACAGCATGCGGTCACCTACACGGTCGGCATGCTGTTGTTTCACGTCGGCGGATTACTGATCCTCTACGCACTAATGCGCCTGCAGGCTGGGCTGCCGTTTAATCCGGCCGAGCAGTCGGCGGTCGCTCCTGATCTGTCGTTCAACACCGCCGTAAGCTTCATCACCAATACCAACTGGCAGAACTACGGCGGCGAAAGCACGATTTCCTACCTCGTGCAGATGTTGGGCCTGACGCATCAGAACTATTTGTCGGCGGCGACTGGCATCGTGCTGGCTGTCGCGCTCATCCGTGGCTTTGCACGCCATTCCGTGCGAACTGTCGGCAATTTCTGGGTGGATGTGACGCGCTGCACACTTTATGTGCTACTGCCGATCTGCATACCCTTTGCGCTGTTCCTGATCTGGCAGGGCATCCCGCAAACGCTCGGCGCGTATGTGGACGCGACCACGCTGGAAGGCGCCAAGCAGACCATCGCCGTCGGCCCGGTCGCTTCCCAGATCGCAATAAAGATGTTGGGCACCAATGGCGGCGGGTTTTTCAACGCCAACGCCTCCCACCCGTTCGAGAATCCGACCGCATTCTCGAACTTCGTGCAGATGATCTCGATTTTCGCGATCGGCACGTCCCTTACCAACGTCTTCGGCCGCATGGTCGGCAATCAGCGCCAAGGCTGGGCGGTGCTGGCGGTGATGGGCGTTCTCTTCGTCTCAGGCGTGATTGCGTGTTACGCGGCCGAGGCGCACGGCAATGATGCCCTCAACGCGCTCGGCCTCACCGGCGGCAACATGGAGGGCAAGGAAGTCCGCTTCGGCATCGTAGCGTCGGCGCTGTTTGCGGTTATCACGACCGCCGCCTCCTGCGGCGCCGTGAATGCGATGCATGATTCCTTCACCGCGCTGGGCGGCATGATCCCGCTGATCAATATCGAGCTCGGCGAGATCATTGTCGGCGGCGTCGGCTCTGGCATGTACGGCATGCTGTTGTTCGTCATTATATCGGTCTTCGTTGCCGGCTTGATGGTGGGTCGCACGCCGGAATATGTCGGCAAGAAAATCGAAGCGAAGGAAGTCAAGATGGCCATGCTGGCCATTTTGATCCTGCCGCTGATGTTTCTCGGCTGGACGGCGGTCGCGATGTTTGTGCCGTCTGCGGTGTCGGCCATGAACAACCCCGGGCCGCACGGCTTCACCGAAGTGCTTTACGCCTATACGTCGCAGACCGGCAACAACGGCTCCGCTTTTGCCGGCCTCAGCGGCAACACTGTCTTCTACAATGTGACTGGCGCGGTGGCGATGTTCATCGGCCGGTTCTGGATGATCATCCCGACCATGGCGATCGCCAGCTCGCTGGTCGCCAAGAAGTCCATCCCGGCTTCAGCAGGCACTTTTCCGACCACCGGCGGGTTGTTCGTCGGTCTGGTGGTCGGCGTCATCGTCATCATCGGCGGCCTCACCTTCTTTCCGGCGCTGGCGCTTGGGCCGATCGTCGAACAACTGTCGATCAACGCCGGCACACTCTTTTCGGCAGCAAATTAAATCGGAGCATCCGTGGAAACCTCGCCCCTGCGCAAGCGCATGCCTGTATCGGCGCTCTTTGATCCGAAGATCGTCGTGCCGGCGATCGGCTCCGCCTTCGTGAAGCTCGATCCGCGGTCGCTGATGAAGAATCCGGTGATGTTCGTGCTCGAAGTTGTCACCGTGCTGACGACTGTGATTTTGATACGTGATCTCACGACGGGCGGCGAACACATCGGTTTCGAATTCCAGATCATCCTGTGGCTGTGGTTCACCGTGCTGTTCGCCAACTTCGCCGAAGCGGTCGCCGAGGGTCGGGGCAAGGCTCAAGCCGAAACGTTGCGGCGGCAACGCACCGAAACCCAGGCCAAGCTGGTAACCGGCTCGAACGATTCGCAGAGCTATCGGCCGATTCCCTCGACGGAGCTCAAGGTCGATAACATCGTGCTGGTTGAAGCCGGCGACATCATTCCATCCGACGGCGAGGTGATCGAGGGCATGGCTTCGGTCAACGAAGCCGCCATCACCGGTGAATCGGCGCCGGTCATTCGCGAATCCGGCGGCGACCGGTCGGCCGTCACCGGCGGCACGCAAGTGCTTTCCGACTGGATCCGCGTGCGTATCACCGCGGCGCCCGGCTCGACCTTCCTCGACCGGATGATCAGGCTCGTCGAAGGCGCCGAGCGCCAAAAGACGCCCAACGAGATCGCACTCAACATTCTCCTGATCGGCCTGACCATCATTTTCGTGTTCGCCACCGCGACGATCCCGAGCTACGTCGCCTATGCCGGCAGCTCCATCTCCGTCGTGATCCTGGTGGCGCTGTTCGTGACCCTGATCCCGACCACCATCGGCGCGCTGTTGTCGGCAATCGGCATCGCCGGAATGGATCGGCTGGTGCGTTTCAACGTCCTTGCCATGTCAGGCCGGTCGGTCGAAGCCGCCGGCGATGTCGACACGCTCCTGCTCGACAAGACCGGGACCATCACGCTCGGCAATCGGCAGGCGACGGAATTTCGGCCATTGCGCGGGGTGAGCGAGCAAGAGCTGGCCGACGCCGCGCAATTGGCTTCGCTCGCCGACGAAACACCCGAGGGCCGCTCTGTTGTCGTCTTGGCGAAAGAAAAATACGGCATTCGTGGCCGAGAGCTTGCCGACCTGCACGCCAACTTCATTCCGTTCACCGCCCAGACCCGGATGAGCGGTGTCGAGATCGGCTCTTCCTGGGTTCGCAAGGGCGCTGTCGACTCGATCTTGAACTATCTCAACACCTCCCCGACCGCAGTCGGCGCCGGCGGCGCGGTGCAGGTGTTGCGGCCGAGCATTGGCGCCGAAACCATGCGCGAGGTCCATACTATCGCCGACGCGATTGCAAAGGCCGGTGGCACGCCGCTCGCCGTCGCCAAGGATGATCGGCTCCTCGGAGTCATACAGCTCAAGGACATCGTGAAGGGCGGCATCCGGGAACGCTTTGCCGAGCTGCGCCGCATGGGCATCCGCACGGTCATGATCACCGGCGACAATCCGATGACCGCAGCGGCAATCGCGGCGGAAGCCGGCGTCGATGATTTTTTGGCGCAGGCAACCCCCGAGGATAAGCTGAGACTCATCCGCGACGAACAAGCGAAGGGAAAGCTCGTCGCCATGTGCGGCGACGGCACCAACGACGCCCCGGCATTGGCGCAGGCCGACGTCGGGGTCGCGATGAATACCGGCACGCAAGCTGCCCGCGAGGCCGGCAACATGATCGATCTCGATTCCAATCCGACCAAGCTCATCGAGATCGTCGAGATTGGCAAGCAACTCCTGATGACGCGCGGCGCACTGACTACGTTTTCGATCGCCAACGATGTGGCGAAATATTTTGCCATCATCCCGGCGATGTTCGTCGCCTTCTACCCGCAGCTTCAGACGCTCAACATCATGAAGCTTTCGACGCCGCAAAGCGCCATCCTGTCTGCGATCATTTTTAACGCGCTGATCATCATCGCGCTCATTCCGCTGTCGCTCAAAGGCGTGCGGTATCGCCCTATCGGCGCGGCTGCACTACTGCGCCGCAATCTTTGGATCTATGGCGGCGGCGGCGTGATTATTCCATTCGCCGGCATCAAGGCCATCGACCTTCTCGTCACGGCCTTGCATCTGGCTTGAGGAGCAAACCGGCATGTTTCGCGAAATCCGTCCGGCGATCGTCGTTCTAGTCGCCCTCACCATCATCACCGGTGTGATCTATCCGCTGGCAATGACCGGTATCGCCGGCGTCGTTTTCCCGCATCAAGCGGAGGGAAGCTTGATTGAACGTGACGGCAGGATCGTCGGCTCAACGCTCATTGGCCAGGAGTTCAAAAGTGACAAATATTTCCATGGCCGGCCGTCGGCGACCACCGCGCCCGATCCCGCCGACGCAACGAAGACCGTGGCGGCGCCCTACAATGCCGCAAACTCCGGGGGATCGAACCTTGGTCCCTCCAACAAGGCGCTGATCGATCGGGTTCAGGCTGATCTCGACAGACTCGGAAAGGAGAATCCGGCGGCCACCGTCCCGGTCGATCTGGTGACCACTTCCGGCAGTGGACTTGACCCGGACATCTCGCCAGAGGCCGCCTACTTCCAGGTCCCGCGAGTTGCCAAGGCCCGCAAGTTGGCCGAAGATCGCGTGCGGCAGCTTGTCAGCGACCATGTCGAGGATCGTTTCTTCGGCATCTTGGGTGAACCACGCGTCAATGTATTGCTGCTCAATCTCGCGCTCGACCAGCTTGCGGCCGGGTAGAGCCAACAAAACGGTAACGTAAAGCGGCAACGTCGAGAGATCTGATCAGTGATGGCGGATCAACGACGCGCGTCCGAAAGTCGGCCCTCGCCGGAAGCCCTGCTCGCGGCGGCGCGCCGAGAGGAGCGACGCGTCGGCAAACTACGGATTTTCGTCGGCGCCGCACCGGGCGTCGGCAAGACCTACGAGATGCTGCATCAGGCTCACGCCCGTAAAAAAGATGGTTACGATGTCATTGTCGGCATCGTTGAGACTCATGGCCGTAAGGAAACCGATGCCCTGCTGCAAGGACTGGAAGTCATTCCCCGGCGGCGTGTCAGCTATAAAGGACAAATGTTCGACGAGATGGATCTCGATGCCATCATCGGCCGGCGGCCGCAGATCGTGCTGGTCGATGAACTTGCGCATACCAACGTCGAAGGCAGCCGCCACCCCAAGCGCTATCTCGATGTCGAAGAGCTGATGAGCCACGGCATCGACGTATACACCACGGTCAATATCCAGCACATCGAAAGCCTCAACGACGTGGTCGCACAGATAACGCATGTGCGCGTACGCGAGACCGTGCCGGACGCCGTCTTCGATCATGCCGACGCCGTCGAGCTGGTCGACCTCACGCCGGACGATTTGATTCAGCGCTTGAAGGAAGGCAAAGTCTACATTCCCAAGCAGGCTGAGCGCGCGCTGGAGAATTTCTTTCTCGCCGGCCAACCTTACCGCGCTCCGCGAACTTGCTCTGCGTCGCACCGCCGAGCGCGTGGACGACCAGCTGCTCACCGAGATGCAGGCCCGCGCCATCCAGGGCCCGTGGCCGGCAGGCGAGCGCATCCTTGTTTGCATCAGCGACGACCCGCGCTCGGCCGGTCTTGTCCGCTACGCCAAGCGGCTCGCCGATCGCCTGCATGGCCCATGGGCGGCACTTTATGTCGAGGGGCGGCGCAGCGCACAACTCTCAGAGGAGGAGCGCGACCGCATTGCCGACACGCTTGCGACTGGCGGAAGCGCTCGGCGGCGAAGCTGTTACCCTTCCCGCCGGTGATCGGAACATCGCCGATGATGTCATTCGGCTATGCGCAAGCCAACAACGTGACGCAGATTGTCATCGGCAAGTCGACGCGGACGCGCTGGTTCGAGATTTTCCACGGCTCCGTAGTCCATGATCTGGTGCGCCGTTCCGGCAATATCAGCGTCCATGTCATCGCCGGCGACACCATTGCCGGCGATGAATATTCCAAAAAAATCGGTTAGGCCCGCCGCGCCGGAAGCCTCTTTCAATGCCCGCTCCTATATAGCCGCGCTGGCAGCGGTGGCATTGGCACTCGGCTTCAGTGAACTCATCCAGACGTGGATCGGCGCCGGCAACGTGGATCTGGTTTTTCTCACCGCGATTGTCGCGATCGCCGTGCGTCTGGGTTTGCTGCCGTCGCTGCTAGCAAGCGTTGCGGCGGCCGTGGTCTACAACTTCTTTTTCCTGCCGCCGATCTATACATTTACGATTGCTGATCCGGCCAATGTCGTTGCTTTCGGTCTTTTCACACTCGTGGCGATTATCGTCTCTAGTGTTGCGGCGCGTGCGCGCACTCAGGCTGTTGCTGCGCTTGATCGCGCACGTGTAACCGACTTGCTTTATTCGTTCAGCCGCAAGCTCGCGGGCGCCGGCACGCTCGATGACGTCCTCTGGGCGACGGCGTACCAGACCGCGCTGATGCTGAAAGTTCGGGTCATGTTGCTGCTGCCGGAGAATGGCGCGATTGCGGTGAAGGCCGCGTACCCCCCGGAGGACATCCTCGACGAGGCCGATCTCGCGGCGGCGAAATGGGCGTGGGAAAACGACCGCGCCGCCGGGCGTGGCTCGGACACGCTGCCCGGCGCGAGACGATTGTTCCTGCCAATGCGCACGGGTCGCGGCGCCGTCGGCGTGATGGGAATGGACAACGACAAACCGGGTCCCCTGCTCACGCCCGATCAACGACGGCTCCTGGACGCGCTGCGCGATCAAGGCGCGCTGGCGATCGAACGCGTCGGTCTGGTCGAGGAAATGGACCGCGTAGAACGCATCGCCGAGACCGAACGTCTGCGCTCGGCGCTACTGACATCAATTTCTCACGACTTGAAAACGCCGCTTGCTGCCGTGCTGGGAGCGGCCGGGGCGTTGCGCGATATCGGCCAAAAGCTCAGTGATGCCGAGAAAGCCGATCTCCTTGCGACCATTATCGACGAGTCTGAACGCCTCAACCGCTTTATCGCCAACCTTCTCGACATGACCAAGCTGGAATCCGGCGCCGTAACACCGAACGTCGCCCTGCATGACATCGGCGAGATCGTCGGCAGCGCGCTGCGCCGCGCCAGCCGCATCCTGTCGCACCATAATGTTGAGCTCGAGATCGCTCCGGATCTGCCGATGCTCGAACTTGACGCCGTGCTGTTCGAGCAGGCGCTGTTCAATCTGCTCGATAACGCCGCAAAATACGCTCCCGCCGAAACGACAATCCGCCTCCAGAGCTGGCGGGATGCAGACGCCGTTTGCTTGCGCGTGCTCGACGAAGGGAGCGGTATTCCGGCCAACGATTTGGATCACATCTTCGACAAGTTCTATCGCGTGCAGAAGACCGATCAAGTACGTGCCGGCACGGGCCTGGGACTGGCCATCTCACGAGGCTTTGTCGAGGCCATGCACGGCACCATCGTCGCCGCCAATCGCACCGATCGCAGCGGAGCCGCGTTCACCATCAGCTTGCCGATCCCACACCTGCGGCAAAACCTGGATGCGGCGGCATGAGCGCCGCCCCGATCCGCGTTCTTGTGGTCGACGACGAGCCGCCCATTCGCAAGCTGCTGCGCATGGGGTTGACCGCTCAGGGCTACCAGACGCTGGAAGCGCCGAACGGCAAGGCCGCGCTTGAGCTTCTGAGTCAGGCTCCCGATCTCATCATTCTCGATCTTGGCCTTCCCGACACGCAGGGCCATGATTTGCTGCGCACGATCCGCGCCCGCAACGAGAGCGTTCCGATCGTTGTCCTGTCAAGCCGCGGCGATGAAGCCGGCAAGGTGCAGGCGCTGGACCTCGGCGCCGATGACTACATCACCAAACCGTTCGGGATGGACGAGCTGCTCGCGCGCATGCGGGCGGCCTTGCGCCATCAATTGCAGACACACGGTGAACGTCCGATTTTCCGCGTCGGTGACCTTTCCGTCGACCTGGTACGCCGGACGGTCAAGGTCGGCGACATGGACATCAAGCTTTCACCCAAGGAGTATGACTTGCTGCGCGTGCTGGTCCAGCACGCGGGCAAGGTGTTGACGCACAAGTTCCTGCTTGGTGAATTGTGGGACAGTTTGACCGACGCGCAATATCTCCGCGTGTACGTGCGTCAACTCCGGCAAAAGATCGAGGCCAATCCCGAGCAGCCCCAGTACGTCCTGACCGAAACAGGCATCGGCTATCGGCTGCGTGCTCCCGACTAAAGCATGATCCGGAAAAGTGGAAGCCGGTTTTCCGAAAAGATCATGCACCACCAAAAAGCTATGATCCGGAAAAAAGCGCCCCGGACTTAATCCAGATCGAAGCCGATTTCCGTGCTCAAGGACACGATCGCCGCCCGGTGTGAAACGTGAACGTGATGACGCATACCGTGCAAGATTCCCCGCCATGGTTTATTGAATGTTCCGCAGAGAGGACGGAAGGATAATCACATGGCCGAGGAGCTTGTTCTTTATACCAACCCGCGGTCGCGCGGCCGCATTGCGCGCTGGATGCTGGAAGAGGTCGGGCAACCGTATCGCACCGAAGTGCTGGATTACGGCACCACAATGAAAGCGCCGGCCTATCTCGCCGTCAATCCCATGGGCAAAGTGCCGGCGCTGACGCATGGCGATGCCGTGGTGACGGAGGCCGCCGCCATTTGTGCCTACCTTGCCGACGCGTTTCCTCAGGCCGGACTGGCGCCGCCTCCTGGCGACCATCTGCGCGCTCCTTATTATCGCTGGCTGTTCTTCGCCGCGGGCCCGATAGAAGCGGCGGTGAGCAACAAGGCCTTCGGTTTTGTAGTTCCGCCGGAACGCCAGGGCTCGGTCGGATACGGCAGTTTCGAACGGGTCATGAAAGCGCTCGACGACGCAGTGTCGGCCGGCGATTACCTGCTCGGCGACAAATTCAGCGCCGCCGACGTCTATCTCGGTTCGCAGATCGGCTTCGGCTTGATGTTCAACACAATCGAAAAGCGCCCGGCCTTCGAGAATTACTGGCAGCGGCTCACCGCCCGGCCGGCTTATGCGCGGGCGCGGCAGCTCGACGACGCGCTGATCCCGCCGCAGGCGGGCTGACCTTTTTGCAACCGCGTCAGGGGAGTCGCATCAGCGGCTCCCCTACCCGCACGGTCGCACCCTCGTGAACATTGTCCGTCAGCACGAAGCCCTCCGGCGCAAAGACGATGATCGTCGATCCATGCTCGAACCAGCCGAGTTCGTCGCCTTTGCGGAACTCCGCATCGCAGGCCAGGACATTCGGCCCGCGATGGTGGAGATTGAGCGGAGCGTCGAGACAGTGGAGACGGATGCTGGCAACGAGGATCGCCGCCACCGCGACCAAAGTCACGGGTTGACCGCCGGCCTTGAGCGTCGTCCGCACGACCGCGCGCTCGTTCTTGCAGAACAAGCGCTCGACGCGCTTGAGCGCGATCGGGTTGACGTTCCAGGTATCGCCGGAGATGTAGATTACCTCCCCGATCCGGCAATCGTGCGGCGCGTGGAAACGATGATACATGCTCGACGTCAGCCGAAGCGTTACGTAACAGCCATTGCGGTGCGCTTCGACAAGACCGCGATCGCCCAGCAAGTCTTCGAGCGTATAGGGAAAGCCCTTGGCCTGATAAAGCTCTGTGCCGGCGATTTCGCCACAGGCGCCGACAATGGCATCACAGGGGCTGACAAGGATATCGGAACGGGCGTCGATCGGGCGCGCACCATCCTTCAGTTCGCGCGTGAAGCAATCGTGCATGCTGCGGAATTGCGTCCTCTTCGCCTCCCGCAGGTCGAGGCCTGAAAACTGCCGCCAAACACCGATCGAAAGGTCGCGGATGATCGGCTGTTCGATGCGGCTGAACCAGCCGATGAACTGAGTCGCGAGGCGGCGCGGAATGCGGTTGGTCAGGAGGAAATTGATATCCTCCTGTTCGATCAGGCGCATCAGCTGGGAACGGACCGTCATGGGACTGTCAACTCCGGCACGTAAACCGCGATTCGATGACAATGAGCATCACGACTCAGGTCGCGGCGGCCTAGGCTATGACGGCTTGGGGCGCCACGACACTGACGCTCTATGGGGTTGGCGGCGCGGCGCTGGCAGCCTCGCTGGTGAAGCTGCGGCGGCGCCTCGAATTGTCGCGCGCCAAGCATCGATCGCTCGCCGGTCATTCTCGAATGGCGCGGCGCCTTGCGGCCCTCGTACCATTCTACGAATACGACGAGGCGCGGTTCTTTTGCTCCGACGGCGCACCAGCGGACATAGCTGAAACGCGGCGCGCCGGGCTGGAGCGCCTCTCGGCGCTTTACAAGGCGCGCTTTGCCGAAACCATCCGGCGCACTGCGGAAGCCGCTGAAAGCATTTCCGACCTCCAGTTCACGGACGCGTACCGGGTGCCGTTCCAATATAGTCGCTTCCTGCGTCGGCAACTGCCGTCGGCCGCCTTCATGCAATCGAGCGCCGGCGTGATCGTTACCGATCTCGATGGCAATCGCTCCTACGACGTCAGCGGCTCCTACGGCGTAAACGTCCTTGGCTACGAATTCTACAAGGGCGCCATCGAGCGCGGCGCGGCGCGGGTGCGCGAGCTCGGCCCGGTGCTTGGCCCCTATCATCCGTTGATCCTGGAGAACGTGAAACTCCTGAAAGAGATTTCCGGCCTGGACGAGGTGTCGTTCCATATGTCGGGAACCGAAGCGGTGATGCAGGCCGTGCGGCTGGCGCGCTACCACACGCGGCGATCGCATCTGGTGCGCTTTTGCGGCGCCTATCATGGCTGGTGGGGCGACGTGCAGCCGGGCATCGGCAATCCGCTGCCGGCGCACGAGACCTACACGTTGCGTGACATGTCCGAGGAAGCCCTGCGCGTCCTGCGCACGCGGCGCGATATCGCCTGCGTCCTGATCAATCCCCTGCAGGCGCTGCATCCGAATGCCTCGGCGCCGAGCGATTCCTCCCTGCTCGACAGCGGACGCCGCGCCCATTTCGACAAGGCGGCCTATGCCGCGTGGTTGCAGGCGCTCCGCGCCGTTTGCACGGAACGCAAGATCGTTCTCATCTTCGATGAGGTGTTCGTCGGCTTCCGTCTCGCCAAGGGCGGCGCGCAGGACTATTTCGGCGTGCGCGCCGATCTCGTTACCTACGGGAAGACGCTCGGCGGCGGGCTGCCGATCGGTGTCGTGTGCGGCCGCGGCGAGCTGATGAAGCGCTTTCGCGACGATCGTCCGGCCGATGTCTGCTTTGCCCGCGGCACGTTCAATTCGCATCCCTACGTCATGGCGGCGATGAACGAATTCCTGCGCCATCTGCAAACGCCGGACGGCGAGGCGCTCTACCGCGGCCTCGATCAGACCTGGAACGCCCGGGCGCAACGGCTCAACGCGCGCCTGCGCGCGGAAGAGCTGCCGGTCGAGGTTGCCAACATGTCCTCGATCTGGACCGTCTGCTACACGCAGCCGTCGCGTTACAACTGGATGCTTCAATATTACCTGCGTGCCGAGGGCTTGGCGCTGAGCTGGATCGGAACCGGGCGCCTGATTTTCAGCCTCGATTATACCGAGGCCGACTTCGAGGCGGTGGCGGACCGCTTTATCGCCGCCGCCAAGGCCATGCGGCGTGACGGCTGGTGGTGGGGCAACCCGGAGCTCACCAACAAATCGATCAAGCGGACAATCCTCAAGGAGACGATCGCCCGCCGTCTGTTCTCTCGGAGCGACTAGCCTGATCATTGCCAGGCTGGCATCAGCAAGTCGGGCACTAGCGGGGCACCAAAAACACCGAAGCAATCCAGACCGTCATTCGACCGCCTGAACTGCTTCGCCGCAATGTTCCTCGCGACCGCCGAACTCACGTCAGATGCGGCGCCTCTTCGGCTTCCTCTTCTTCCCATTCCGCGACTTCAAGTCCGATGCCCGGATCGATCAATTCGCCGCGCATCAGCGCAAACGGCGCTTTGTGATAGAGCTTGATGTCGTGAAACGGATCGGTGACGATTTTGGTCGCCCAGACCAGCCCGGTCTGCACATCCTTGATGAAGAACAAGTGCACGGTGCGGAACAGCACCCCGCCGATGCCGATGGCGAGCCAGATCACCGCGACCTGACGAATGAAGTCCATTTTGCCGGCCGCCGGCGTGAAGATGCCGAAAAAGGTCGGATCGAAGTAAAGCACGATCGGCGACACCGCCCAGATCGTCATTAACACAACCTTGCGGCGCAGGTTGTAGCCGACCTTGATCTCTTCCTTGTATTCGTGACTCGCGCGATTGACGGTGTCGTAGGACTTGGGCTCGAAGAAGAAATGTCCGCATTGGCGGGTCGTCATCGACACAAGCCACCCCGCCATCGCGGAGATGGCCGGATCCTTGAAGATCATCACGTAGGAAAACAGAAAGCTGATCGCGCTGACAAAGTGCAACGACTGATTGATCCGGCTATGGTGATAGTAGCGGTGATCGTCCCAGCGCTGAACGCGCAGAGCTGCGAGAAATCCGTCCATCTGCCTTCCCCCGTCCTGAGGTCATTCGATCTGGATATGGCGATTCGGTGAAACCCCGATGACAGGCGGATTGCCGCTGCCTGAAGGGACCGTTCCGAGGCGAAATTAGACTGTCTGGGTCAGGACGCGGCCCGTGCTACCGGCTGGTCGTCCTGTGCGAAGTTGGGGCGAATGACCTCGGCCCCGTCGTCCTTGGTGAAGCGAATAAGCGAGAAATGCCCGAGTGGCGGCATCGCGCGGCGTTCGATAATGCGGACGCCGTTGGTGCGGGCTGCCCATTTCGCATATCGCTCGAAGGAAAATTCAGTGCGCCAGCCAAGCTTGCGCACCGCCGGCTGCAACACATGCTCCACCGCGCGCCGCAGGCCCGCTTCGGCGCCGACGCGGCTGACCAGAATGATCTCGCCACCCGGCTTCAGCACGCGCGCGAACTCGTCAAGCGTCGCTTCGGGATTGGGTGCCGTGGTGACGACATACTGCGCCACCACTGCATCGAAGGAATTATCGGGAAACGACAAATTCTCGGCATCCATCACCCAGAGCCCTTCGACATTCGTCAGCCCGAATTCGGCGACGCGCTCGTGCGCCTTGCGCAGCATTTGTTCGGAGATGTCGATGCCGCAAAGGGTGCAGTTTTTGGAATATTGCGGCAGCGCAATGCCGGTGCCGACGCCGACTTCGAGAATGCGCCCGCCGACGCGTTCCGCAGCGGCGATGGCAGCGTCGCGCCCGCGCTCGAACACCGCGCCGAATACCAGATCGTAAACCGGCGCCCAGCGGTCATAGGCTTTGGTGACCGTTGTCTTGTCGAGGTCCACATTCGAGAGGCTCGTCATCGTAGATCCCTTTTTTGCCGCCCTGTTGAGAAATTTCGCTTTTAGGCCGGGTCAGCCTGGAGCGGTTTCCGTAATCGTCATTGCCGTTTCAACGTCGCGGCTCGTGCCGGTCGCTACCTTGCGGACATGACCAATGAACTGCCGCGCGCTGTTTTCCCAGGAATAATCGAGCGCGAACTTGCGGCAGGCATCGCGGGAAAGCTGAAGTGCGTCCATACAGGCACGCGCGAGATCCTCGTCCAAAACGCCAATCGGCTTGCCGCCGACGACGTCTTTCGGACCGGTAACGGGAAAAGCGGCGATCGGAACGCCGCTCGCCAGCGCTTCGAGCTGAACGATGCCAAAAGTATCGGTGCGACTCGGAAATACGAATACATCCGCCGCCGCCAAATGCGCGGCGAGCGTTCCGTTTTCCAACGGGCCGAGGAATTTGGCATTGGGGAATTCCCGTTTGAGCTTCGCTTCCTGAGGCCCCGCGCCGATGACGACCTTGGTACCGGGAAGATCGAGCGAGAGGAACGCTTCCAGATTCTTCTCAACGGCGACGCGACCCACGGTCATGAAGATCGGCCGCTCAAAGCCGAGATCGATGGCGCGATCGGGACGGAACAGATCGACGTCGACACCGCGCGTCCACATGCCCAAACGACCGAAGCCACGCTCGCCAAGCTCGCTCATAAGCGACGGCGTCGCCACCATCGTCACCGTCGCCCCGCCGTGGAACCATCGCAGCACGCGATAGATCCAGCTTTCAGGAATTGGCGAGCGCGCCGAAATGTATTCCGGAAACCGCGTCGTGTAGCTGGTCGTGAAGGGCCTTCCGCTCCGCCGGCAATAAGCCCGCACAGCGAATCCGATCGGCCCTTCGGTCGCCAAATGGATAGCATCGGGATTCGCCGCCTCGATTCGCTCGGCGATCCCGCGCCGGTTCGGGATGGCAAGGCGCAAGCCCGGATAGGTCGGGAGCTGAAACGAGGGGAAGCCTTCAGGAGACAGAAACTCGATCGGTGTACCGAGCTTGCCCGCAGCCCGCGCCAGCGACCCTAACGTACGCACCACACCGTTAACCTGCGGATGCCATGCGTCGGTAGCGACGAGAACCTTCATCGGGCCTGCGGCCAAAGGCCGCCCTTGTTGTTAGAATCACGTGCGACGACAATTGCGATTTCTTATCTCAATTGTGTGACGGTACGCTGCCGCACGACGGCCAAATTCTTTTGGCTCGTAACAATTCTGTTACAGTCGGATGAGAGTTTGCCGCCCAACCGCGCGGGTGGAGTTCTTTTTGGTTCAGCCCAGCGCCCAATACAAAACGTGACGATCAGCATCGCGCCGAAGATCACTTCCAGGCTTGGCCGCGGTACGATCAGTGCAGCGATCAGCCTGTCCGTCCTCGCCGTGGCGGCGTTTATTCTTTACCACCTGTTGCGCGGCACCGATTTTGAAAAAGTCGTGGTTGCTCTCAAAGCGCAGTCGATTCAAAAAATCGCAACCTCAGGCGCGTTCGTAGTCGCCGGTTACATCACCCTTACATTTTACGATGTGTTTGCGCTGCGAACCATCGGCCGTGACAAGGTCCCCTACGCGGTCGCAGCGCTCGCGAGTTTCGCGAGTTCGACAATCGGTCATAGTCTCGGCGCCGCCGTCTTGACCGGCGGACTTGTCAGATTCCGCGTCTACTCGGTCTGGGGACTGACAGCGATCGATATCGCCAAGATCGCCTTCGTCACCGGCATGACGTTCTGGCTCGGCAATGCGTTCATGCTCGGAGGCGCCGCGACCTACGCCCCGGAGGCCGCCAGCGCCGTCGACCATCTGCCACCCTGGATCAATCGCCTGATCGGGCTCGGCGGATTGTCCGCCATCGTCTGCTATCTGCTTTGGCTCATCCCGCGCCGGCGCAGCGTTGGCCGCTCCGGCTGGCGCATCGAGCTGCCCAGCGTGCGCTTCACGCTGGTGCAGATTGGCATTGGCGCCCTGGATCTCACGTTCGTGACGCTCGCGATGTATGTCCTGCTACCATCGGAACCTCCGGTCGAATTCTTGACGGTGCTCGTCGCCTTCCTGACAGCTACGCTCCTCGGGACGGTCAGCCATGCGCCCGGCGGCCTTGGGGTCATCGAGGCCACGGTGCTGGTCGGACTTGCGCAATTTCCACGGGAAGAACTTCTGGCTGCCTTGCTGACGTTTCGCGCGCTCTATTTCGTGCTGCCGCTGATCCTTGCCACGCTTTCACTAGGTCTGCGGGAGCTTTTCATGCTGGCGCGACCCACCAGCGGCTCGCGCGGATGAAGGTGCGTAACGCCGCCCCCATCCTTGTAAGGCGAATACCCCCACGTTAAGGTTTTCGCCGCGCAAATGGGGTTGGTTTTGACGCGTAGGGTAAGGGTTCCCGGGGAGCGAAGGCGGTCGCGCGCGTGGCCGGCAGGACGGGTTCAGCGCACGATCGCACTAACCGCCGCGGCGGCCGCCGCGCTTGTCCTTGCGTTGCCCCGCGACCTCGCCGCGGAAACGATGGAATTGGCGCTGGCGCGAGCCTACCAGGGCAACCCACAGCTCAACGCGCAGCGCGCCATCGTCCGGCAAAACGACGAGGGCGTATCGCAGGCGCTGTCGGGGTATCGGCCTACCCTGTCAGCGACTGCCTCGGTCGGCGAGCAATATACCAACGAGACCGGCGTTATTCCGCCGATCCCGCCCGGCTTGCCGAATGGCGTTTCGTACAATGTTAAGGGCTTTACAACCCCGCGTGCGGTCGGGGTCAGCGGCGGGCAAACATTGTTCAACGGCGAGCAAACCGCCAACAAGGTGCGCAAGGCCGAGAGCCAAGTCTCCGCCGCGCGCGAGACGCTGCGAATGATGGAAGAATCGGTGTTGCTGTCGGCAGCATCCATTTACATGGACGTATCGCGCGACACCGCAAACCTCGACGTGCAGCAGAACAACATACGGGTCCTGCAACGCACCCTGAAAGACACCCGCAACCGTTTTGCCGCCGGCCAGGTAACGGCAACCGACGTCGCCCAGGCCGAGGCTCAACTGGCTGCCGGTGAAGCAACCCTGCACGCCGCCGAATCCACGCTGATGACGACGCGGGCCAATTTTCGCCGCATCATCGGGGTCGATCCAGCCAATCTCGCTCCGGCCTCGCCGGTAGATCGGCTTGCGCCGACCACGCTGAATGCCGCAGTCGCGATCGGCGCCGCCGAGAACCCGGCAGTGACGGCCGCCTTGTACGGCGTCGACGTTGCGCAGCTGCAAGTGAAGATCGCGGAAGGCGCGTTGTGGCCGACACTCGCCTTCCAGGGCAGCGTGCAGCAGCAAGTTTTTTCCAACATCCTGCAGCCCAATCTTGTTCTCGGAACCGCGATGCTCAATCTCTCGGTTCCGATCTACCAGGGCGGCGCCGAATACTCAGCCATTCGGTTGAATAAAGAGACCGTTGGGCAGCAGCGGCTCAACGTGGACCAGGTCCGCGACCAGACGCAGGCGAACGTCGTGCAGGCCTGGGGCCAGGTTCAGGCGGCGAAGGCGCAGGTCGCAGCGGCGATACGCCAAAATGACGCCTCCGAACGGGCGCTCGAGGGGGTCCGCAATGAGGCCCAGGCCGGCCAGCGCACGACGCTCGACGTTCTCAATGCCGAGCAAGCGCTGGTGAACGCGCGCGTCAACCTGATCGTCGCGCAGCACGATCGCGTTGTCGCGTCATACAGTCTCGTGTCCGCCGTCGGCCGGCTTTCGGCACAGGAACTGCGGCTGCCCGTCACGATCTACGACCCGATGGTGCATTATCAGCAGGTCCGCGACGCCTGGTATGGCATGCGCACGCCCGACGGCCGTTGAGGCACCGTTTCAAAACCAAACACTACGCCCATTCAAGATAACTTCAGAATGGGAGCTACAGGTAGCAGCGTCAGCAGCGCAAAAAGCGGCACGAGCACAATGGCCGCCCACAGCATGTAGCGAAAGAAGCCCGGCATGCGGATGCCGCTTTCGGTCGCTATGGCAAAGACCATAAAATTAGGAGCATTTCCCAGGTAGGTAAGCGCTCCCATATAGACGGCGCCCATCGAGATCGCAGCAAGCGTGCCCGACAGCTCGCCCATGAGCCGCTGCGGATCGCCGCCGGCCAGTTGGAAGAACACCAGATAGGTCGGAGCGTTATCCAGGAACGCGGACAGCAAGCCGGTGAGCCAAAAAAATGCGACTTCGTTTGGCTTGCCGTCAAAAGCCGTGACGGCGGAGAGCAACCCCGCGAACAGCCCATCCCGGCCCGCACCCAACATGGCCAAAACCGGGATGACCGCGATGAAGATGCCCGCGAACAGCTTTGCGACCTCCTTGATCGGCTCCCAGGTGAAACCATTCGCTTCACGATGTTCATCGGGCGTAAGCCATAATGAAAGCCCGGCGATCACTATCAGCGCTGCATCGCGCAGCAGATTCTGCAGGGCGACCTCGGTGCCTGCGATGTTAAATGAAATGCCCGGCTTCCAAATCGCCGAGCCCAGAATCGCGCCGACGATAAGCGCGATCAGCAAAACGTTGATCAGTCCGCGGACGCGGATGGAGTGGATCGCCGACGCCGCGTGCTGCTCGCGAAGGTAGAACCCCGTATCAACGGCGAAGAATATCGCTATCACCAGCAGGCCGACGATCAGGGTCTGTAGCCAGATGTGTTGCGCCGTCCAGAAAAAGTCGACGCCGTGAAGAAAACCCACGAAGAGCGGAGGATCACCCAGCGGCGTGAGAGCACCCCCGATATTGGCGACCAGAATAATGAAAAAAATCACCACATGTGCATTGTTGATCCGCGCGGCGTTGGCGCGAATCAGCGGCCGGATCAGTATCATCGCCGCGCCGGTGGTTCCTACGACGCTCGCCATCAATGTGCCGAGCGCGAGCACCGCGGTGTTCATCAATGGGGTGCCGGGCAAGTTGCCCGTCACGAGGATGCCGCCTGCCACGGTATAGAGCGCGAAAAGCAGAACAATAAAACTGAGATACTCGGCCAGCATCGCGTGCACGAAGGCCGCGATCGCGGCGCCCGCGCCGTAGGTCAACACGATCGGCGCAAGCGCCAGAACCGCCCAGCCGGCGGCAAACTTACCATAATGGCGATGCCAGATTTTTGGGATGAGCAGCGGGCCCGCTGCGATAGACAGGAGGATGCCAATAAACGGCACCATCCAAGGCCACTGCATCGACGCGCCGTCGAGGGTAGGAGCCGCTTGCGCGGCCTGCGGTGACGCACAAACCGCGACGGCGATGAGAAGAGCGAAAAAAGGGAGCCGGACCATCAATTATTCCAAGAGTGGCGGGTGACGTGACCTTTCCCGCCGCGAAGCAACGCGGGAAGGCCAAGTCCATAACCCAAATGGAATATCCTCTACGGTATTTTTGTGAAATACGCGCATCTCGCGAGCCATTTGATGCGCGATGCTCAGGTCGCACGTCCAGATGCTGCCGACGAGGCCCTAGGTTGTCCGCTCGATCAGCTCCTTGGAAACGAGTGGCCTCATCTGCGTGCCCTCGCATTGCCCTTCGGCGGCTTCAGACAATCCGGCTGGGGCCGCGAGAAGGGCCGCGATGTTCTCGAGCTTTACACGGAGGTCAAGTCCGTTGTCACGGCGCTATGACATAAGCGGTCGAGAGATTTATCCAATCCCGCGTCGTTACTCCAGGTACCCAGCGCCCGGTCTAACCGCCATCCCCGCGAACGCGCTTGTCAACAAATTGCGCGGATTTGTTCTCCCGCGCGGAGGCGAAATCAAATGTCCGTGTGACGCCTGCTATTGCCGTGACAATACAGTGCCACTTTTCGTATGCGATACTGAAGCAGTTCGCGCCGAAATGACGATTTTTGTGCGGTAGACGTAAAGCGAGTTCCGGGCCTGTACCGACCAAACAGCGCACGTCTTATTCGGACAACAATGTGCAGTCGCAGACGTTGGAAGCAGACGAGCGCCACATCGCCAGACGGCTCCGAACGAAACGCTGGCGCGCGCGAGGTCGGCTTATTCAAAGCAGTGGGCGACGTGCTCCTAGAATTCGCAATGGCTAAAATTTGAGGATCATGCCTGGACAGAGCTTGGTCATCTGGCTGATGGTCGGCACCATTGTCGGCGTGCTTGCCACTATGGTCGTCAAGGGCAGCCGCTTTGGGCCGATTGGCGACATCATTACCGGCATCATTGGCGCAATAATTGGCGGGCTATTGTTGTCAAAAGTCGGGTTCGAAATTGGCCTGGGATTTGATCCGATGGTTATCGACGCCCTGATCGGTTCGTTGATCTTTTTGTCATTTGTCAAACTCGTCACTCGGACCGACACCCGCGTCTAGCAGTACGGGCGGACACTGGGTCGCGTGGTCGAATTTTCCTAAAGGCCCAGCGATGTCAGCAATGACGGCCATTTGTCACGCCACGGCTGCGCCATCTCAAACGCCGTAGCCGCTCTCATCACGGTCGGATCATCCAAGTGTCGGCCAACAATTTGCAGTCCGACGGGTAACCCATCTTTGCTAAATCCGGCGGGGACCGTCGCTGCGGGTTGCCCCGTCAGGTTGAACGGGAAGGTAAACGCGAGCCATTTGAACGGCGGAACGATATTGCCATCGATTTTTTCTGGCCCCTGAACATGGAGCTGGAATGGCGGCACTGCCAACGTTGGAGTCAGCAACAAGTCGTAGCGCGACATGAAACGCCACATCTTGTTGTTTACCGCCTTCCGTACCATCACGGCGTCGGTCAGCTCTTCGGCTGTCCAGGGCCGCATAATGAAATCGACGATGTGCGGCGTCATGTGGTGGCCGTGCTTGGCGACCATGGCCCGTAACCCGCGCAGATCGGATTCCAGCGCAACAACCCCCCAGAAGGCGAGGTAGGGATCCTCAAAGCCGGGATGCGCCTCCTCGACGATGCAGCCGAGATCGCGCTCGAAGACCTTGACAGCATCACCAACGACCTTACGCACCTCGGGGTCGACGGCGGCGTAGCCCCAATCGGCGCTGTAGGCGACGCGCAGACCCTTCACGCCACCGTGACAGCTCGCCATCCAGTCGAAATCCGGCTTCGGGAGACTGTGGCGGTCGCGCGCATCCGGTCCCGATCCGATCACCGAAAGCATGAGAGCACCGTCGGCCACGGTGCGGCTCAATGGTCCAATATGCTCCAGCGATTCCCAGCTCGAGACGCCAGGGTAACGCTCGTCCTTCGTTCCTGGATATAGCGGGACCCGCCCCATCGAGGCCTTCATGCCAAACAGGCCGCAATGCGCTGCGGGAATGCGGATCGATCCGCCACCATCGCTGCCGATCGCAAAGGGTCCCACGCCTGCCGCTACCGCCGCCCCCGAGCCCGCACTCGACCCCCCGGATGTGCATTCGAGGTTCCAAGGGTTGCGCGTGGTTTCGAAGACTGGATTGTGCCCGACAGCGCTATACCCGAACTCCGGTACATTGGTCTTGCCAATGATAATCGCGCCAGCGTGCTTTAGCCGCTCAACAACGACGTCATCTTCATCTGGTACGAAGTTCTCATAAGCGAATGATCCGGAAACGGTTCGGATACCCGCGGTACAAACCAGGTCTTTGATGCCGACGGGCACACCGGCAAGAGGACCTACCTCGTCGCCGGCCAAGAGAGCCTTCTCGATGCGCTTGGCTTCTCGGCGCGCCAGATCGGGTGTTGGCGTGCAAAAGGCGTGGAGATGCGGCTCCAATGCTTCCATTCGCGTCAGCACCGCTTCGATCACCTCACTGGGCGATAGCTCCTTGGCGCGGATGCTCTTGGCTAATTTGACCGCATCCATACGGCAAATCTCATTCGCTCCGCCCATTGCTTCCTCCACCAGGCTCTCGGGGGGCACAGTTCGATCAGGAACGCAGCAATTCCTTCAGCGCGTTATCGATGAACTTGACGTCGTCCGGGTTCGTCCCCGGGCCGCCGGCGAAATGGCCCCAGATCGAGGGAACCGGCAGGAATTTCGCGTTTGGCATGTTGGCAACCTCGAACTCGCTATCCTCCGGCGGGAAATAGAGATCGGTTTTCCCCGGCATCACATAGGCTTTCGCCTTGATCGCGCCGAGTGCCTTCTTGAGGTCGCCGCCATAGATCTCGTTATCGCTGATGTCGCCGTTTTGCCAGGTCCACAGCATGGTCAGGAGGTTGTTAGCATCCTTCGGCAGGAAGAAGCCTTCCCAGAAGGCGACGAGAAAATCCTCGAGCGAGGAATAGCCCAGGCGCTCGATATCGAGACGCTCGCGATAGAACGCCTGTGAGAAGCCCCAGCCGGCATAGACCCGGGCCGCCGCGCGCAGACCTTTGGCCGGCTTTTCTTTGTACCAGCCGTCGGCAAAAGCGCCATCGGCGGTCAGCGCAGCCTTGACGCCTTCGAGGAATACGAAGTTATGCCGCGAACACTTGGCTGAGCCGCAAAACGGTCCGATGCGTTCCACCATGTCCGGATAGAGCGCGCCCCAGTGGAAGGTCTGCAGCGCACCCATCGACCAGCCAGTGACCAGCGCCAGCTTTTTTACGCCGAACTTTTCGGTCACAAGCCGATGTTGCACGCGGACATTGTCGCAGGCCGTCACGAGCGGGAAGCGTGGCCCGTTATAAGGCTCGGGATAATTGCTCGGCGACGAAGACAAGCCGTTGCCCAGCATGTTCGGTATGATGATAAAATACTTGTCGGGATCGAGCGCCATGCCCGATCCGACAAGCCATTCATTGTCGTAGTGCTGGCCGGAATACCATGTCGGATAGACGATGATGTTGTCCTTCGCCGCGTTCATCCGGCCGAATGTCTTGTAGGCGAGCGTGCAACTGCGCAGCGTCGCGCCTCGCTGCAGCCTCACGTCGCCAAGTTCGAAGATTTCGTAGTCAAGCGGCATAGAGCCTCTCCCCAGCCTGGATTCATCTCAGGAGTACGCGGCGGTCGCCTGGAGGGCGACCGCCGCTCTCGATCGATCAAGCAAAGATCATCGAGCGTATTGGGTGCGCGGCGCCATCACACTTTGGAGCACGCCGTAGACCACGCCCGCAACAAGAAAGGCGGCAATAGCCGTCGAATATTCCGGCGCATACTCGCTGACGAAGTAGGCGACGACCGAGCCACACGCCCAGGCGATGAAGGGAGCAACGCGCCATTCGGCCGTAGCTTCCGAATTCGCCCGCATCAGGTATTGATCGACCAATATGATGGCGCCGATCGGCGGCACCAGAATGCCGAGCAAGGTCAGCCACTGAATGAAGAAGGCCCATACGTTGCCGGCAGCGACAATGATGCCGATCACGCCAAGTGCGATCGCGAGCAGCCGCATGTGGCTACCGAAAATCCGCGACCAGCCCGTTGCCGCATTGTAAAGGCAATGCGAGCAGACCGAGCCGAGATTGCAGTAGAGGAAGATGAAGGCAATCACCGACAGCCAGACAAGCTGCTTGTCGTTCATGTAGCCGAACATGTTGTCGGCGCCGAACGGATTGGCTTTGGGTGTCGCCAGCGCCGCCGTCATGATGCCGCCGACCAGCATTGCCACCAGATTGGCAAAGGGGAACGCGCTGAACGTGGAGACAAGCGAGCCTTTGAGATCCTTGGCCCAGCGGTTGAAGTCGGCCGTCACCGTCCCGGCATCAACGAATAGCGTCAATACGATCGTCAGTCCGACGCCCATCGACATGGCGCCTTTGCCGTCGGCGCCGGCGTAGGACATCACTGCCGCCCAGCCATGGTGGGCTACCGAATCCGCCGCGACCCAGACGCCGAGCACAACGAAGAGCGGCACCGACACCAGGCCGATATAGTGGAGTCCTCGGACCCCGACGAAGGTGATGCCGATGTAGAGCACGCCGGCGATGACCGTCATCAGCACATAGTTCAGATGGTATGTTGAACTGATGAGATTGCCGGTGATGCCGGTCTGCACCGCATACCAGCCAAGCAAAAGAGTAGACAGCAGGCCGGACGAAAACACATAGCCTTTGCGGCCAAAGACGATGCTGGCGATCAGTGCGAAGTTCATTCCCTTTTTCGTTCCCAGCGCGCCCAAGGAGCCGACATAGGCGAACATGATGATGTTGCCTATGACCATGGCCACGAGTGCGCGCTGAAAGCCCATCCCGAGCACCAGCACCGACCCGGTCATCGCTCCCGTGATGATCATCGGGAACCCGATCCAGACCATCGTCACCGAGAACAGACTCCGCCGCGCCGAAAGCGGAACCGGCTTGTGCTCATATTCTTCGCCGAGCACGTGATCGATCTGTTCTTCCGCTTCCGCAACCGCGCTGACGGACGAACGTCCTCCATGATCTGTACCGGACATCTGCTACCTCCCGATTGTTTATGATTGACCCCGCAACAAAAAAACCCCCGGGCGTCCTGAAGACGCGTCCGAAGGCTTCTTTGCCCGATATATTCAGGCGCCCTTGCCCAAAGAATGGACACAGTATGAATGTCTTATTTTAGAATGCAAGAGCTTTGGTGATGTTTGACGCAGCTCATGAGTACTGCCGTGATACTGAGGTCCGCGTGCCGAGTATTTCAACAAACATTTTTCCAGCGCCCGAAAACGAGACGAAAGCTCTTATTGATGGAGAACCATAAGGTCGCTTGTATTCGTCATGATGCCGTTCGGAAAAGAATTCACACTCGTTTGCTTGTTTTAAACAACAGACGGAGCGCTGATGGTGGGGCTTGCTTACGACGTCGCGGCTCGGCTTTACGCACCGCGGAATGTGGACGGTTCTTCGCTACCGGGCCTTGTTCAAGGTCAGCCACAATTTCGCGACCGCTTCGTCGGCGGAGCGAGCGAGTATCGTGTGTGCCGGATCTTTGCTCTCCGCCGTCCAGATGTCAGCCTCAACGAACAGCCGCGAAAAGCTTGAACCGCAAGCTTCGATCAGGTCGGAAAGGTCCGGACAATAATAGCCGTCCTTGAGGTCCTGCATCCGATCTTCCAGATCGTAGTGCGTGACCGTTATGCCATGTTGGCGAGCAGCCTCGCTCCAGCCGCCACCCTGTTCCGGCGGGTAGAATTCGTGTCCGGCTCTATAAGCTGCGATCGGGAATCCGGCGGCCTTCAGTTCCTTTGCCAGCTCGCGGTCCATCCTGCGGTCAGTCTTCGAGGACGTACGCGCCCGGCGCCTCTGCAAGTTGCGGGTAGCCGGATTGGGGCGCGCCTATCGCCGGCGGCGTAGTAGGGGCCCCCGAGCGGCTTTGCAGCCAGCTTACCCATTCCGGCCACCACGACCCGTCACGGCGCGACGCTTCCTCGTAGAACCTTTCCGGATCGAGGTAGCGATCGCCGGGCATTTTCGTGCGGAGTTTGAAAGCGCGCCCGGCGTGACCCGGCTCCGAGACGATACCGGCGTTATGACCGCCTTTCGTCAGCAGATAAGTCACCTCAGTATCGACCTGCAGGTTGATCTTATAGGTGGAATGCCACGGCGCGACGTGATCGCGTTCCGTGCCGACGGCAAATATCGGCGTGCGAATGTCGGTAAGAGAGATCGGCTTGCCCCCTGCCAGAAAACGGCCTTCCGCCAGATCGTTGTCAAGAAAGAGCTTGCGCAGATATTGCGAATGCATGCGATACGGCATGCGGGTCGCATCCGCATTCCAGGCCATGAGATCAGTCATCGTCTCGCGCTCGCCCAGCAGATAGTCGTGCACCAGGCGCGACCAGATCAGATCGTTCGAGCGCAACATCTGGAACGCGCCGGCCATTTGTCGGCTGTCGAGAAAGCCCTGCTCCCACATCATGTCTTCCAGGAACGAGATCTGACTCTCGTCGATCAGCAGCATGATCTCGCCGGCCTCGGTAAAATCGGCCTGAGCGGCAAAGAGCGTCAGCGTCGCGAACCGCTCGTCGCCGTCGCGCGCCATCGCGGCGGCCGCGATCGACATGAGCGTGCCACCCAGGCAATAGCCGACCGCGTGCACCTTACGATCTGGCACGATGGCGTTGACGGCATCGAGCGCGTCCATCACGCCGAGCGTCCGATATTCCTCCATTCCCATATCCCGTTCGTCGGGACCGGGATTTTTCCAGGAGATCATGAACACTGTGAACCCCTGCTCAGTGAGATATTTCACCAGCGAGTTATGGGGTGACAGGTCGAGGATGTAGTATTTCATGATCCATGCCGGAACGATCAGGATCGGTTCCGGCCGCACCGTAGCGGTTGCCGGTGCGTATTGAATCAATTCGATCAGGCGATTGCGATAAACAACTTTGCCGGGCGTTTTCGCTACATCGCGGCCGACGACAAAGCTTTCTGCGCCGACCGGTCTCTTTCCGCTGATGACGCGATCGGCGTCCTCGATGAAATTCTGCCAGCCTTTTGCAAGATTGAGGCCGCCGGTGCTGATGGTTCGCAGCAGGATGGTGGGATTGGTCAACGGAAAATTCGACGGCGCAACCATGTCAAGAAGCTGGCGCGATGCAAACGCCACCACCTCCTCGTGCTGTTTCGAGACGCCGCGAATGCCGGTCGTGGCGTTGTACCACCATTGCTGTTGCAGCAGAAATCCCTGGTAAATGAAATTAAAGGGCCATTTGCGCCAGGCTTCGTCGACAAATCGATGATCCTGCGGCAGCGGCTCGATGCATGCTTCGGTTTGCTCGCCTTGCGTGCCGAACCGCTGCAGATAATTTGCGAACCGCACCGCTTTGCGGGCCGCCTTGTGCAAAAGCTGGATGCGCTTGCCCGGCGCGAACGTGATGTGCACCGCCCAATCGGAATAGGCTTGCGCGAGTGCTGCCGGCGACACTCCTGCGGTAAGCCGCGCCGTCGCGGCATGCAACGAGCGATCGGTGATATCCGCAAACGCGGTCACGCTATAAGAGTTGCGGTCTTCGCGCGCGGCTGGCATGGACCTCAACGCTTCGGCTGACATGCGCCGGCAACTTTGGCGCAGCCGTCGGAGCCAATTCGGTCGACGGTACTTTCGTCAAGGTGACGAGCTGTCCTGAATCCGGCAATACATTGGCCATGATGCTATTCAACACAGCTTATGCGACCGCACAATGATGCAGATCAAATGGTTCCCGGGCTTCGGTCAGTCAAGGCTTAGCGACACCCGCTTTTCGCCGCCAGCAGACGCTACTTGCCGCCGACCATGACGCACATCAGCAGCGCGGGCTCTTTACCGGTATTGACCCAGGAGTGGTTGGTCGCGCGCTGCACGACCGCGTCGAAAGGCTTGAGCTTGATCGGCTCTCCCTCGTCGAGGAGCAGCGAAATTTCGCCGGAGAGGAGCAGAATGTAATCGACCGTGGGCGTTACGTGCATCATCGGATGGCGGCTGGTGTCGACGCGCGCTTCCGGATCGCCGACCTCCTTGAAGAACCAGTCCTGCATCGCCGCGATATCCGCAGGCGTCATCTTTGGATCGGCTGGTGGAATGGTGAACAGGCGGAACATCGTGCCGCCGGGGGCCGGAAAGAATTTCATCGGCGACCGGCCGAACGCGATTTCGTGTGGCGACTGGCCCAGCTTCGTTTGCCAGAAATCGAAGTTACCTGGTCCCTGCAGCGAAGCTTGGGCGTCCTCCACAACGACAGATTTGCCGGCGTTGTTGGTGCCGGTGACGATGACACGGTGCGACTGCGGCACGACGTCCCCCCTCTAAGGTACAATTACAAGATTGGTGAAACCGCCGTCACGGAACTGCGAGCCGTCGAGCGCACGGTTCACCTCTGCAAGCGGCACGCGAACGTGCTGGAATACCGAAAGATCGAGCGTGCCCGCGGCCGCCATCGCGGCGAGCGCCTCGCCATCCCCGATGTTGAACCAGTTGCTGCCGATGAATTCGATCTGGTTGTCCATCATCCAGTGGATGTCCATGACCGTCTTTTCGCCGACGCCGCCGATATTGATCGCCTTGCCGCCACGCCGCAGCGCATAGATCGCATTCATCAGCAGCGTGCCCGACGTGCCGGGCCCCAGACAATCGATCACCGCGTCGACGCCGTGCCCGCCGGTAAAGGAACGCGCCCAATCCGCAGCAGACTTGCCTTCATCCTCCGCCAGCGTCTCGATCCGGTCCGGCGCCAGCGCCTTGACGCGAGCAAGGCGTTTGCGGTCGCGGGCAGTGCCAAGAATGCGCGTGACGCCGCGGCCGAGCGCCGTCAAAGTGGCGCCGAGCCCAAGCGTTCCGGTGAGGCCGTTGATGAAGATCGTCTTGCCGGGCCCGGCGCCGGCTTTTCGCAACGCCGCATAGGCGGTGCCGATATAGCCGAAACGCGCCGCTTCCTCGTAGGAGACGTTATTCGGAAGCGCCACCAGATTGTGCTGGGGCGCGATCATGTATTCGCACATGCCCCCGTAGGGGTAGGCGTCGAACTGCTTCTGCGCGTCCGGGCCAAATCCGAAATAGCCGCTGAATGTGTAGTTGGTGCAGTTCATCGTGTCGTCGGCGCGGCATGCCGGACAAGAACCGCAGAACAGACCGGGATTGACGTAGACCCGATCGCCCTTGCGGAAATTCTGCACCTGCTCGCCGACGGCCGCGATCTCGCCTGCAACATCGAGACCGAATATCGCCGGCAGTTTGGGCAGCGGCAGTTCCGGGAACCAGGTTTGCCAGTGCGTGAGGACGTTAGTCAGGTTCGGCACCACGCCGCAGGCTTTCACCGCGACGAGAACATCCGTCGGCCGCGGCTTCGGCACCGGCACGTGCTCCAGCCTCATCGGTTCACCGACTTTATGCAGCCGGGCAGCAAGCATCATAGTCACGCAGGTATCCTCCCCCAATCGCGTCCCGGCGGTTCTAGGCAAGCCGGTCGTAGCGTCGTATAGCCCATCGTATAGCGCGCCGCTTCATGGCAAAAGCGTGCGAGCCGGAGGGTACATGGATTTCGAGTATTCGTCCGAGCAGAAGCTCCTCTGGGACAGCGTCCGGAAGTTGATGCAACGGGTTGCCACGCCCGAATATTTGCGCCGGCTCGACCGCGAGCGGCTTTATCCCTACGAGCTTTACGACGCTTGGGTCGAAGCCGGGCTGTTCGCCCTGCCCTTCGCGGAGGAATATGGCGGCGCTGGCGGCAACGTCGTCGACCTTGCGATCGTGTCGGAGGAGATCGGCCGCTACAGCGCCGACGTGGCGATGGCTTTTGGCGGCAGCACATTTTGCGCCCTCAACATCGCGCGCAAGGGCTCCGAGGAGCAGAAGCGGCATTGGCTGCCGAAACTGATCTCCGGCGAAATCCGCATGTCGATTTCGATGTCGGAGCCGGATGCCGGATCGGACGTCGGCGCGATGCGCACGCTTGCCCGCCGCGACGGCAATGAATACGTGATCAGCGGTCAGAAGGTTTGGGCGACGGCGGCCGGCGCCAAAGACAACGTCATCAACGTCTACTTAAAGACCGATCCCAAAGCGCACTATCGCCAAGGCATGTCGCTGTTTCTGGTCGACAACGACACCGCCGGCCTTGAGATCCGCAAGCTCGACATGCTCGGCCGCCGATCGGTGGGCACCTTCGAACTCAATTTCAACGACGTGCGCGTGCCGCCCGACCGGTTGATCGGCGGCGAGAACAAGGGCTGGGAATGCATCCTGTCCGGCCTCCAGGCCGAGCGGGTGGTGGCGGCGGCGTGTGATTGCGGCAGTGCGCGCGGCGCCCTCGACATGGCGGTGGACTACGCCAAGGAGCGCAAGCAGTTCGGCCGGCCGATCGGCAGTTTTCAGGCGATCGCTCACATGCTCGCCGATCTCGAGGCGCAGGTCGAAGCCGCCTGGGCGCTGACCTTGAAAGCCGCCTGGCGCGTCAGCCGCGGCGAGGACGCGCTGAAGGAGATCACCATGGCAAAGCTGCTTGCAGCCGAGACCTACGTGAAGACCACGGAGGTCGGCATGCAGGTGATGGGCGGCTACGGCTATAATATGGAGTTCGACATGCAGCGGCATTTTCGCGATGCCCGCGCCGCGACCGTCGCTGCCGGCAGTTCGCAAATCCAGCGCAACCTGATTGCGGCCCAGATGGGCCTCAAGGTGCAATAAGAAAAACTCGGCAAGCAAGATGACCGTCGGCCTGCCGCTTACCATTCCGAACTCTTTCGCACGCGCGGCGCGCTGGTTCGGCGGCGGCGAAGCGGTGGTCGATTCAGGAACGCGGCTGACCTACGCCGAACTCGACGCGCTATCGCTGCGCGCCGCCGCGCTGTTCGCGGCGTTGGGTGCCGAGCCGGGAAAGCCGCTGGCGCTGCTTTGCCCGCCGAGCGCGATATATCTGGTCGCGTGGCTTGGCGCGGTCCGGCTCGGGGCGCTGCCAATGGCGTTGCATACGCGTGAATCCGCAGCCACCCTCGCCGCGGTGTGCCGCAAGATGGAGCCAAGCCTCCTCGTTTACGACGCCTCCATGGAAGGACTGGCGGCCGGTATTGCCGCCGCCTATTCCGGTCTGCGCGCCAGCGTCGAAGCAATTTCGGCAGTGCCGCCCAAGCGCGGCGGCGCGTTTCGTCCGGCCGCGTCCATCCCCACCGATCTCGACAGCAAAGATTCAAACGTGCGGCTCGCCAGTCCGGCCGAGGACGACCCGGCGGTGATCGTTCTATCGTCCGGAACGACGTCGGTGCCCAAGGGTGTCGTCCACACCCATCGCGGCTTCATCGAGAATGCGCGCAGCAATCTCTACCTCTATCAGGGACTTTCGCCGCGCGACCGTTCGCTGGTGCCGCTGAGCACCGCTTTCATCGGCTGCTACAATGGCTGGTTTCCGTTCCTCAACGCCGGCGGCTGCACGATCTTCATGGAGCATTTCGACCTTGGCGAACTGGTGCGGACGGCAACCGCCGAGCGCGCCACGCACGTTTTTCTGACGCCAACGCTGTGGCGGCGGCTCCTCAACGCAAATGAGGAAAGCTCGGATTTCAGCTCGGTGCGGCTGATCGGCTTTGCCGCCGAGCCCATGGACGCGCCGACACTGAAGCGGCTGCGGGAAAAAATCAGCCCCAACGTCGTCCAGATGTACGGCTCGACCGAGACCGGCGCGGCCGCGAGCTGCATCACCGCCGAGGAGATGATCGGCGAACGCCTGGTGAGCGTCGGCCGCCCCATGCTCAACGGCGATCTGCGCGTCGTCGTGCCCGGTGGCGGCCCGCGCGATGAAGTGGCGCCGGGTGAGACCGGAGAGATACTGGTCTCCAGCCCCTCGCTCGCCGTCGGCATCTGGCGCGATCCACAGACCACCGCCGCCACTTTCGTCAACGACGGCGACCGGCGCTGGTGGCGCTCGCGCGATCTCGGCCGCATCGATGCCGGCGGGTATCTCTACCTCGAAGGCCGCCACGACGATATGATCATCTCCGGCGGCATCAACGTCATGCCAGCGCGTGTCGAGGAAGTGTTGCTGGCTCACAAAGGCGTCGCCGAATGCGCGGTGGTCGGGATACCGGACGCCGAATGGGGCGAACGGGTGCAGGCTTTCATCGTGCGCGGCGATCCGGCGCTTGACGAAGCGGCGCTGGAGCTTCATGTCCGCGGGAGCGACCTGTCGCCCTATCAGCGGCCGCGGGTCTACAGCTTCGTCGCCGAATTGCCGCGCACATCGACCAACAAGGTGCTGCGCCGCGTGCTCCGCGAAACGGCGTTGCGCACAGCCCCAACATCCGAGACCGAAACCGTTCAAGCCACAGGAAGAAAATGAGCGAAACCGAGCCGCTTTTGCTGATCGAGCGCCAAGGCCCGATCGCCATCGTCACTCTCAACCGTCCCGACAAGCGCAACGCGCTCAGCGAAAAGCTGTGGGGGGAATTGAAGAAGACCTTCGAAAACTTCGAGCCCGATGTGCGCTGTGTGGTGCTCGCCGGCGCCGGCAAGCATTTCTGCGCCGGCCTCGATCTTTCCGAACATCGCCACCGCGAAGCCTTCGAGAGCATCTTCATGTCGCGCTTCGCTCACGCCACCCTCGATGCCATCCAGTTCGGCGGCCGGCCGGTGGTGACCGCGATGCAGGGCGCGGTGATCGGCGGCGGCCTTGAGGTCGCCACCGCGACGCATGTTCGCGTCGCCGATACCACCGCGTTCTATCAGCTGCCCGAGGGTCGCCGCGGCTTCTATGTCGGCGGCGGCGCCAGCGTCCGGGTCGCCAAGATCATCGGCTCCGGCCGCATGGTGGAGATGATGCTGACCGGCCGGACCCTCGATGCCGCGGCCGGCGAGAGGCTCGGCCTGTCGCACTATCTGGTCGAGCCCGGCAAGGCGCTGGAAAAGGCCGTCGAACTCGCCAACGCCATCGCCAAGAACGCATTGATCCCCAACTATCTGATCGTCCAGGCGATCCCGCGCATCGAGGATATGTCGGCCGCGGACGGATTATGGACCGAAAGCGTCGCCCAGGCGGTCAGCATGACGTCGGAAGACGCCCGCGCCGGCATCGACGCCTTCTTCGGCAAGCGCAAGATCGAATTCTAGCCTTCGCCGGCCAAGTCCTTTAGGCTTAAAGCTTCTGGGTTCGATGCCATGAAGGCAGCTCGACATGTCTGAGCTTGATGCCGCGCAGGTTAAACGCCGCGCCAGGGAACTGGGCGCCGACCTCGTCGGCATTGCCAGTGCGGCGACGCTCAACGCTTTCCCGCCGGACCCGCGCTGGCCGCAGACGCCCGAGCGCATTTCGCCCTATTGCAAGAGCGTTATCGTGCTGGTGCAGCGCATCCCCGCCGGCGCATTCCGCTGCAAGAGCAATGTTCCCGTGCAGTACATCGACATGCTGGTATTGCGGAAAATGGACAAGGTCGCCTACCGGCTGGCCGAGGAGCTGGAGGACGCGGGGCATCCAAGCTTCGTCACCGCCGCGCAGGAGACCGATTGGAATTACAAGCGCGCGAGCTACGGCCGGCTGTCGACGCGGCACCTCGGTGTTGAAGCCGGGCTCGGGACGCTCGGTCTCGAAGTCAATATTCTGACGCCGGAATTCGGGCCGCGTATCTATCTCACCGGCATCCTCACCGAGCTTGAGCTTGAGGCCGACCGTCCGCTGACCGAGCAGGTTTGCATCGGGAAGTCGTGCAGCCGCTGTCTGCATTCATGCCCCGCCGACGCCGTGCTGCATTTCGGCATCGACAAACGCGCGTGCGCCACCGAAGCGCAGGAGTTCGGGTTTTCGACCATCCTGCAATTCTTCGAGCGATTCATCGACGCGCCGCTTGCCGAGAAGGAGCGAATGGCGCGTTCGCGCGACGTGTACGGATTCTGGCAAGGGCTGTTGCGCGTCGTCGGCTCGTTCGGCGATTGCCCGCGCTGCCTCGCCGTGTGCCCGGTGGGGAACGATTATCACGCCCACCTCGCCGACGTGCAGAAGGCGATCCCGGAAAAAACGCCGGAGAAAGTCGCGCTCGGCAAACGCTATCGCGAGAACCGGATGCAGGGCGCCGACGTTGCCGGCCTTAACGAGTGGAACCGCCGCTGGGTCGGACCTGAGGGCTACAAGGGAATGGTGGCGCGGCAGTTGCAGGAATTCAAAAAGGCGCAGCAGCGTCGCACCGAGGCGGCGATGGCGTCGGCCGACGAGGACGGGCACGAGTAACAATGGTCTCCGCATTCAAGCAGCCGCTCACGGCAGCGGAGATCAAAGCCAAGGCCCGCGCGCTCGGCGCCGACCTTGTCGGCATCGCCGACGGCGCGACGCTCGATCGCCATCCGCCAGACCCGGCGGATCCGCGGCGGCCGTCCGACATCACCGATCTGGACGCGGGCCGCGTCATTGTGCTGGCGAAGCGTGTGAGCCGCGGCGCCGCGCGGATCGCCGCCTGGAACGACCGCCACAAATACTACAACGATGAACTGGCGCTTTCGCGTCTCGAAGAGGCTTCGCTTGAGCTCGTCTACTGGCTCGAAGACAACGGCTATCCCGCGATCATCGTGCCGCCGACGCATGTCGATCCATGGCGCTACGACGGCGATCCGCACCAGCACCAAACGACGCTGCTGTCGCTGCCCCATGCCGCGGTCGAAGCGGGTCTCGGGACGCTTGGCCTCAATCTGCAATTGCTGACGCCGGAATACGGCCCGCGGGTCCTCCTCACCGCGATTCTCTGTTCGCTCGATGTGACGTGCGACAAGAAGATGGAAACGGCATTGTGCCACGGGCCAAGTTGCGGACGCTGCCTCAAAACCTGTCCGGCCGACGCGGTCGGTCATTGGACCCGCGATTGGCCCGCCTGCGACCGCTTCCGCTCTCCGCACGGCTTTGCCCAGCTCAGCGAGCACGTCACCCGCATTATCGCCGAGCCTGACATTGCGCGGCAGAAGGATCTGGTTCGCTCCGAAGACAGCTTCAATCTCTGGCAAAGCATTTTGCGCGGAGCCGGCGTCATTACCGGATGCCGGCGCTGTGCCGATGTCTGTCCGGTCGGTGCCGACTATGCCGCGATGCTCGGCGAAGCCCTCGAGGCGATCCCCGAAGACACGCCGGACAAGGAGGCCCGCCTCGCCGCCATGGAAAAGCAGGAAAATGCCGGACGGCTGCCGGACACCTACGCCGATCAGCGCCGCTGGATCGGCACTCTGCCAAGCCGCGGGTCCTGACGTCGTGCCGCCGCTCGCCAATCTGCCCGGAACGCGGGCCGAAATTGAGCGTATTCAATCCGAGCGCAAGCGGCGCGCGCTCACGCAGGCGCGGCGGGCGCCGTTCTACGCGGGCAAACTCGAACACGTAAACGCCGACCGGCTCGATGACCCGGACGAGTGGCGCAAGATTCCGATCCTGGACAAGGAAACGCTTCGCAAACTCGAAGACCGCGAGTTTTACGAAAAATTCTGCATCGCTCCGGATGACGGCATCGCCGAGTATTGGCGCTCCGGCGGGGCGACGGGTACGCCACTGTTCTACCCGCGCAGCTACGGCGACATCGCCGCCGCCATGATCGGCTTTGCACGAATTTACGATTGCACGAATTGCGGACGTGGCGGCCGCGCCCATGTGTCGTTTCCGCTTGGCATCCACCCGGTCGGCCAGATGCTGGCGCGCGCAGCGTCGACCCGCGGCATAGCCGTCAACTGGGCCGGCTCCGGAACCACGACGCCGTCCGCGCTGCAGCTCGAATTGATCGATCGGCTGCGGCCGACGATCTGGATGGGGATGAGCAGCTACGGCCTGCATCTTGCCAATCTGGCGGAAGCGCGCGGGCTCGATCTCGCCGCGCGATCGATCGAGACGGTGTTGTGTTCCGCCGAACCGCTGTCTGACGCGAAGCGCGAGAAGCTCGCCCGTCAATGGGGCGCGCAGGTGCGCGACACCTTCGGTATGACAGAAGCCGGCATGATGGGGGCCGAAGACGAAGCGGGACGCGGCTTTCGCATTTGGACCGACATGTTCGTGGTCGAGGTGCTCGACCCGGACACCTACCTACCGGTCGCCGAAGGAAACGTCGGCTGCCTGGTGGTGACCCCGCTGTGGACTAATAATGTCACGCCGTTCCTGCGCTGGAGCTCGGGCGACCTGGTCACCTGGCAGCGCGGCGACGATGACACCGGGCCGTTCTCGGTTTTTCCGCTGATCAAACACGCCCATCGCACCAGCGGCTTCTTCAAGATCCGCGGCGTCAATATCAATCATTCGGATTTCGAGGACTTCATTTTCCGCAACGTCGACATCAGCGATTTCAAGGCCGAGCTGGTGACCGAGCGCGACCTCGACGCGATGGTGTTGTCGGTAGAGGTGAGGCGCGGCGTCGACGCAACGGCCATGGTCGAGGCGCTGACGTCGGCCGTGCGGAACCAGTTCGAAGTGACCCCGCGTATCGTCGTGGTCGAAACCGGGAGCCTCGCCAAGGAATTTGAAGCGAGCGTCAAGATGCCGCGTTTCTCCGACCGGCGGCAATGACCGGCTGCGTAAGGACATCGCCCCCCAATGCCGCAACATCAATTTGTTCCGCCCGTCGGCGCGTTCACGCGCAGCATCCCGATCCGCTTCTCGCATTGCGACCCGGCCGGCATTGTCTACTTTCCCCACTACTTCAACATGTTCAACGGGCTGATCGAGGACTGGTACGCGCAGGAACTCCGCTACGATTATGTCGGGCTGATCATGGGGAGTAAGTACGGATTCCCCTTCGTTCACATCGAGTGCGACTTCAAGATTCCGAGCCGGATGGGCGATGTCATCGACCTGAGTTTGCTGGTGGAACGCATCGGCCGCTCCTCGCTGGGCATCGCCATTGTTTGCCACCGCGACGGAGTTGAGCGGCTGCGCGCCCGCATGGTCACCGCCATGATGTCGCTGGAGACCCACAAGGCGGTGGCGCTGCCGCAGGGGCTGCGCGATGCGATCGAAGCTTACCGCCAGCGAACGACCAAAAGTGAAGCGCGCGGCACATAGCGCGGAGGAAACGCCGATGGCTCAGAACGAGATCGAGGCTATTCGCGCGCTGTTGACTTCCAAGCCGCGGCCGGTCGGTTGGGCAGAGCGGCGCCGGCGCATCGAGGAGGTCGGCGCTGTCTGGCCCGCCGCCGAAGACGTGAAGCTCGCCGCGGTGGACCTCGGCGGATTTCGCGGCGAATGGTCGATTGCGCCCGGGAGCGATGCCGCGCGAGTTCTGATGTATTTCCACGGCGGCGGCTATTGTTCAGGCTCCGCTGTCAGCCACCGCCGCCTGGTCACCGAAGCGGGGCGGGCCGCAGCGGTTCGCACGCTTGCGGTCGATTATCGACTTTCGCCGGAGCACCCTTTTCCCGCGGCTTTTGATGACGCACTGGCGGCGTGGCGCTTTCTGCGCGCCCAGGGGATCGCGGCCAGAAACATCGCGGTTGGCGGCGATAGTGCCGGCGGCGGTCTGTCGATCGCGTTGGCGAACAGATTACGCGCTGCCGGTGAAGAGCAGCCCGCCTGCGTTTGGCTCATTTCCCCCTGGACCGACCTGACGATGTCAGGCTCGACGATTGTCTGCAAAGATGCCGTGGATCCGTTGATCCACAAAGGGTATTTGGAGGAGCTGGCCAGCTCATACGTCCCGGCGGAAATGGACCGGAAGGACCCCAGGGTTTCTCCGCTCTTTGCCGACTTGAACGGGTTTCCGCCGACGCTGGTACAGGTGGGATCAGATGAAACGCTGCTTGATGACTCCGTGCGGTTCGCCGCCGCGGCCGGCGCTGCTGAGGTTGCCGTAACGCTCGAAATTTGGCCGCACATGATTCACGCGTGGCCAATGTGGAATGCCCGCCTGGAAGCTGGCCGCCGTGCGCTCGCCAATGCCGGCACGTTCATGCGCAAGCATCTTTAGGGCGGACGCAGCGCAACAAAACTCAGCCAAATCGCGCGATGACATCATCCGGGATCGCCCGCGCGCTGATCTTTTCGGGCTTCTGCCTGTCGCGCTCCGCCCACACGCGCATTTCGGTGCCGGTAATCGCCAGTTCGCCGCCGACCGTGATCCGGTGCTCGACCTGAAAGCTGGAGCGGCGAAATTCGGAGACGCGAGAAACGATTTCGATGACATCGCCGAACTTCACCGGCCTTTGACACTCAAGGCTTACGTCCACGAGAGGCAATATGATGGAGCTGGCGGGGAAATCCTGCCGTTTGATGCCGAGAGCTGCCTCAAACAGCGACCAGGTACCCGTGTCGAAGTATTCGAAAAGCCGCTTGGCGAAAACCATGCCGGCCGGATCGCAGTGCCCGGCTTCAACGGTCATCTGCCATCGCGATACGAAAGTAGTCAAAAAGCCAGACCTCTGCTGTGCAGCTTGGATAAAGCCACTCTATCGGTGTGCCGCATCATTTGCTTCAGTAAATCCCTGCCTCAGTAAACTCTCCGGCAGCTCTGTCACTTCCTGCATCGGCGCGCCTCCTGCCCAACACATGCCATACCTCCATCTGGCCTGCGCCTTTCACCTCGATGGTCCCCCTGGGTTCGCAGTCGAAAGCGTCCTTGACCAGCTCATGCGTGCTGCGGGTAATTTGAATGATCCGACTTCGGCCGTGGGATTCCATGCGGCTTGCCAGGTTCACGGCTTCGCCCCAGAGGTCATAAATGAATTTTTTTCGGCCGATGACGCCGGCCACCACAGGACCGGTGTTGATGCCCATCCGGAACGAGAGTTGACGCCCGCCGAACGTGCGTTGCGCGACGGCAGCCCGCATATCAAGGGCTAGGTCGACGAGCGCGCTGGCATGGTCGGGCCGCGGCCGTGGCACGCCTGATGCGACCATGTAACAGTCGCCGATCGTTTTGATCTTCTCCAGGTCGTATTTCTCGACCAGGCCGTCAAAGCATTGAAATACCTCGTTGAGAAGATCGACCAATTGCAGCGGCGTCATCGTTGCCGCCATCGGCGTGAATTCGACGACGTCGGCGAACAAGATGCTGGCGGCATCGTAGTGAGCGGCGATCGTGCGCTGGTCCGCCTTGAGCGCCTCCGAGATTTCCTTTGGGAGAATGTTGAGAAGCAGCATTTCGGAGCGCTGCTGGAAGAAATTCCGCCGACCGACAAAGTAGTAGAGGAGCCCGAAGACGATCGCGATCACCGAGCCCAAATTCAGCACAAAAAACCAGGTCACGAAAGTCTCGGGAAGATCGGCCGGCACAAGATAGGGCTGCAGGAGTGCGCTCAGCGATCAACAAAACGACGAACCCGACAATCCAAAACAGTGTTCGCCGCAGATCCTCGAGCAAAAGCGACCCGAGCGGACACAACGCCGACCAGATGATCACAACGCTCGACTCCCTGAACCCGCCGAGGCTCATCGTCACGAGCCACGGCAGGATCAGGATTGTCAGAAGTTGGGTGAAGCGATAGAAGCCGAGGTTGCGGCTCCACGCGAATATCGCCGTATTGATCGGGGTAAAGATCGAATAAAATGCCGGGATCGCAGCGGCGATCGGTACGCCAGCGGCGAGATAGATGGCGCTCCACAGCATCGTCAGTGGCAAGGTTCCGACGCAAAGCAAGACGACGAGCCGCTTTTGCAACGCCGTGTCGTCGCTGTCCGCGGCACCGAGGCCGACACGTCCGGCAAAATCGAGCAGACGTTTGCTGTAATCGGAAACCCAGCTCAGCAGGTGGCTCCTACTCTTTGCCGGCCTCGCTCCATTCGTGGCGTCGACGCCCTAATTCACAAGCGGGTGGCCCGGCTCGCGGCCGAGCTTTTGCCGCAGCTGTCCTCGGGCGACGCCGAATGCGCCGCGCGCCACAGCGGCGGGCCAGCTCATGCCGGTCTTTTCTTTGATCACGGCGTGCGCTTTCCCCGAGTTGAGAAAGGCCGGGGTGAGGCCGTTGGCGTCGTTGAAATTCTCGATAAAGGCGTCGGCGATACGCTGCTGACCGGTCGCGCCGCGGGCACGGCCGTCGCTGCCGTATTGCGCCATCAGGATCATCTTGCCGGCATTCGTGATCGGCTCAAGTAGAATGTTGTTGAACGTGTATGTGATACCGCCGTCGCGGGCGTAGAAACGCTCGAACGTTTCGGTCATCCACGCCGCATCGAACGGGCGATCCTCGCGGGCAATGATCGACTCGACGAGGTTGCGGGTCATTTTGTTACCGTTGTTGGCCCCCTGCCCGCCAATCGGATCCAAGGCCATTGCCGTATCGCCGAGCGGCGTGACGATCCGTCCCGACGGCAATCGGCCGACCGGCTTTCGCACCGTGGGCGCAAACCGGCCCACGAGCCAGCCGTTTGGGTCGGCGAGTTGCATATCCTTCGCCCATTCGTAGTCCCAGGGAATGACGTCTTTAATGATCTGTTTGTAAAGCTCGACCGCCTGCTCGCCGCTCTTGCAGTCGCCGAAGCGGTCGAGGGGACCGCCGGGCTTGGCCTCGATCAGCATGTTCCAGGTCGGGCCGTGGTCCTTATGATAGTATGGCACGTAAAACGCTTCGCCGAAAGGAGCGAAGAAATTGAACTTCACCGGAAGGAACGGCACACCGGAAAAACCCATCTTGCCGCCCTTCGTGATGATCATGGTGAGATTGCGCTGCGGCTTGTTGTAAACGCTGCGCTCAGCGTCGCGCTCGAACAGATTGCAGAGATCGGCTCGCCCGGCAGCGACGATCGTCAGTTCATGTTCCGCCGCGATTTCGTCGAGCCGAGATACGCTGACATTCTCGATTTCGATCTTGGCGCCCTTGGCAGCGAGGTCCTTCATCCAGCGATGGCTCTGCAAGCGCAGGTCGACGGCGAGGAAATAGTTTTCGAGCCGACCGGCGAGCGTAAGGAGCCGGTTGTCCTTGGCCGGGCTGAAGGTGAGATGTACGCCCTCGCCTTTCGGCGCATCCTTCTCCCAATGATTGAGCCCAAGCTTGCGCTCGAATTCGAGCGATTTATGAAAGCGCGCCGCGGTGCCGGTCGGCCGGCTTTCATTGAGCCATTGTTCGGCGGTTCGATCAGAAAAGAGCGTTACCTTGTACCCCGCATCGGTAAGGGCGTGAGCCGCGAGGAGCCCGGCTTGGCCGGAGCCGATAATAGCGATAGTGCGCATGGTTCTTCCCTCCCGCCCGGCGGATAAGAGTTATGGACGATAAATCTTCACCGGCGCCGACGCTTCAAAAGCCTGCGTCGCGTACTCGACGAGTTCGAGTTGATTGCCGAATGGATCCAGAACGTAATTGACGCGCGTTGTGGCGCATGGCCCCTGGTCGAGCACGATGGGGCCGTCCAACACCTTGCAGCCGTGGTTTGCGAGATAAGTTTTTGCGGCTTCGAGGTTCTCGACCTTGAACGCGATGTGGTGTCCGCCGAGATCGCAGTTGCGCGGCGGGCGTTCGTTTCGTCCTTTGGGCCGGTCGTATTGGAACAGTTCAAGCATCAAATTAGGACCGATGCTGAGCATGGCGATCGAGAGCCGCGCGTCGCCAACGTTGATGTGCGCCTCGGTCCAGTCGCGGCCGTCGGCCATGCGCGGCAGCTCCGCCGCATCGAACGGCCCAAGCCGGTACAGCTCGTGCCCGCCGAATACGTCGCAGTAGAATTTCACTGCGGCGTCGAGGTCGGGCACGGTAAGCCCGACATGATCGACATGGGACAATCCAGGCAATCCTTTTTTCATCAACGATTTCCTTTATTTCCCCGCGCCGGGCTTTGTCCTAAGTTTACCGGGTTTCTGGCGCCGCAAGTCTATCCGCGCAGCGCGGCGAGTGTCCGCTTTATGCGGATTAAGCGCAGGAGGTCTTGCTTGTGAAGACAATTCCGGCAGCGGCAAAGCGCCAGCCTTTGGCCCGGCATTTGCTGTTCGAAACCAACGACCTCGACGAGGCGCGCGAGGGCGTGGGCAAGGTCTTCTGCGCACACAAGCTCGAATACTTCCGACCGAGGCGCAGCCTCGACATGCGCCAGAACGTTGCACGCGTCGGCAACCTGGCGCTCAGCTACATCACCTACGGAGCCGACGTCAGCATAGACCCCGGCAGGGTATCCACGTTCTTTCTGGTTCACCTCATCCCCGCCGGCCGCTCCGAAATCCACATCGGCAAGCGCTCCCTGGTCGGCTCGGCAAACACCGGATCGGTGACTTCGCCAACGCTGGCGATGCGGATGCGCTGGAGCGCCGACTGCGCGCATCTCGTGCTCAAACTCGACCGCGCGGCGCTGGAACGCCACCTTTCCGCTCTTCTCGGCGAGATCGTCACCCGGCCAGTCGAGTTCGATCCGGAATTGTCACTTACGACCGGGCCCGGCGGAGGCTTCCGGCGGCTTATCAATTTTGTCGCCGCAGAACTCGACCACGACGATTCATTGTTGCGCTCGCCGCTCGGCATCGCCGGCATCGAACAAACATTGATGACGGCGCTGCTTGCCACTCAGCCCAGCAACTACAGTGACGCTCTGGCAAGGCAGGCAAGCCCAGCTACCCCGCGCCACGTCATGCGCGCCGAGGAATTAATCCGCTCCCACCCCGAACGGCCAATCACAGTCGGCGATCTGATCGCGACCTCCGGAGTAAGCGCGCGCACGTTGTTTGAGGGCTTCCAGCGTTTCCGCGGCACGACCCCAATGGCCCTGCTGCGCACCGTACGACTTGAGCGGGTGCGCGCCGATCTCGAAACCGCACCACCGAGTGAGAACATCGCGGGGATAGCGTTCAAATGGGGCATCGTTCATCTCGGACGTTTCGCCCGCGACTACCGCCGGCGGTTCGGCGAGCTCCCTTCCCACACGTTGCGGCGCGTCGGCAACTGAACGCTGTCGGCCGGCCTGAAGTTATTGGCAATCTGCAGGACCGGTTCAGGCGATGCGGGCTAGGACGAATGACGCACCCACCAACCCCTGATCAGAAGGGTGAACGCAAACACCAGCCCAATCGCTGCCACCACAGCCGCGATGTTCTCTATTGTGAGCAAAAGGTATGCGGCCTCAAGGGCTCCGGTCCGCGGCGGTTCTTGGTCCGGAGAAACAGGCATCACATCCCAGAAAAACGCCCGCCGTAAACCGAAGGCTGCGGCAAACGTCAAAAGACCCAAGAACAACAATTTGATCGAGGCGCGCATTCCTCGCTCACTTTCGGATAAACCGAGCAAATCTTACGGCAAGATGTTTACAGCCGTCTCAAGACACGGCCTTGTTCTGCTTGAGTGTCGATCATGACCTTCCCCTGCCTCCAGGCCCATTAAAAAGTACCGGCCCGCCCGCGGGGATCCTTTGACTTAGGTCAAAGCAATTTCTGCGTGCCGTTAGCTAGGTTCAAGCGAAGAGGAATCACATGCGAGCGAGCGCAGATTTCTCCTGAGTGCCGAGCCGCCGACACGGAAGATGCCTTTCGAAGCCAACCATAACTTCCAGCCACCATATCCGCGCCCGTGCCCCGTTTGCGGCGTAGCCATGATCGGCGGCAAATCGCGGAATGATGGAAAGCACTTTGATATTTTCCGCTGCTTGCAATGCAGCACCGTGATCGATTTGTCTGGCTCAGGAGCGCACGCCGATACGCCGGACGGGTAGTAACCTTCCTCTCATCAAAGATCGCGTCGCTTTTTCGATCGAATTCAACCTGGACTGCGAGCGCACGCCTCGCGAATTCGCTCCACGAGCGCATTTCCAAACAATGGCTTTTCCACGACGGGAATAGCTCCCTTGGCTGCGCGCGCGCTGATCGCGGCATTGGGATTGCTGACGAGGAGAATGGCCGGCGTCAAAACGTTGCGGGTGTGCAACTTTTCGATCACTTCCAACCCGCTCATGTCGGGCATTTTGTGGTCGACGACCACACAGCTGCAGCCATCGACATTGCCGGCTTGAAGGAGCTCGGCACCGCTGCCGAAAATGCGAACCGCAAAGCCCTCCAGTTCAAGGGCAAATTTCAGCGAACTGCAGACCGCCGGATCGTCATCGACGACCGCTACGATGGGTCGTTTCCCTGCGATTTCGGCCTCCTGCATCGTAACTTCCGCCGATAATTGAATCATCCAAAAGAAATATCAGGACAGATACCGAGCGGCTTTGATGCAACTCAAGATGCCCCAGGTTATTTTTGGACCGTCCTCGGCGCGATCCCGGCCGCTGCCAGCTTCCGAACACGCTGCCAAACTACGGCGTCCGCTCGTTTGACGGGACGATTTACCTTGAAAGGCGTGTCTGATTTCAGACCAGCTCGACGATAAGGGCCATGCGGACGAGATCCGACAAGCTGCCGGCCTGCATTTTGTCCATGAGGTTTGCCCGATAGATTTCGACGGTACGGGGGCTGATGCCAAGATCGAACGCAATCTGCTTGTTGGCATGGCCGGCAACCAGACCGGCAAGCACATCGCGCTCACGTTTGGAGAGAACCGCCAAGCGGCTTTCGATCGTGGCGCGCTCCGTCTCGCGCTTCGTATCTCCCTGGCGCAGTTGCCGCGCTGTCCGCACGCTTGCCAGGAGCACCTCGTCGTCAAAGGGCTTTTCCAGAAAATCCATCGCGCCGGAACGCATGGCCTCGACCGCGAGCGGGACGTCGCCGTGACCGGTAATGACGATCACCGGCACGCTGAGCTTGAGTTCCTTCAACCGCTTCAGCAGGTCTATCCCGCTCAGTCCGGGCATTCGGACGTCGGTAATGATGCAGCTCAAATTCTCCGCGGCCGGGAGCGAATTGAGAAAGGCCGAACCTGAGGAATAGTCCTGCACGTCTATGTTAGCCGTGCGGAGGAGGAACGTCAGCGATTCGCGAAGCGCGTCATCGTCATCGATGATGTGCACGACCCCCTTATCAGATGGCAACGCTGGCCTCCTCTTTATTTACGACAGGCAAGCTAAAGCGAAAAACGGTTCCTCCCCCTGGGTTTTGCAGGGCTACAATCGACCCGCCATGCGCCTCAACGATGGTGCGTGAGATCGATAGGCCGACACCCATGCCTTGACGTTTCGTCGTGACGAACGGCTGGAATAGCTGGGCGCTTATTTCCGGCGCAATTCCGGCTCCGGAATCGGCGACGCTGATGTCGACCATGTTGTCCCTGCCTTGCGCGGTGGAGATGACGAGCTCGCGTTTTGGCTCCTTTTCCATCGCCTCTATGGCGTTCCGCATCAGGTTGAGGAGGACCTGCTGAATTTGCACCTTGTCCGCGAGCACGAAATCGACATGCGGGGTGAACTCGAAGCGCACACGAACGCCTTTGTCCTTCGCGCCGACAAGAGCAAGCGCGCTTGCTTCCTCGACCAGCTTCTTGACGTCCTCGACGCGCCGTTCGCTCTCGCCCCGCGCCACGAAATCCCGCAAGCGGCGTATGATGTTACCCGCGCGCATGGCCTGCTCGGCTGCCTTATCCATCGCGTCCCGAAGCAGTGCCGCACCTTCGTCGGGACGATTCTCCAACAGCCGCCGCGATCCCTTCATGTAGTTGGCAATAGCCGACAAGGGCTGATTGAGTTCATGGGCAAGAGCGGACGCCATTTCGCCCATCGCCGTCAGCCGCGACATGTGGACGAGTTCGGCCTGCAATTCCTGCAAGCGCGCCTCCGTCTTCTGGCGTTCGGTCAGGTCGCGGACAAACCCGGTGAAAAAGCGCTGCTTGCCCACATGCATTTCGCCGACGGTGAGCTCCATGGGAAACGTCGAGCCGTCGCTGCGTTGCCCGACGACAACGCGACCGACGCCGATAATGCGACGCTCGCCGGTGCGTAGGTAGCGATCAATATAGTTGTCGTGATCGCCGCGATACGGTGGCGGCATCAGCACACTGACGTTCTTTCCCAATACGTCCGCGGCGCTAAAGCCGAACAATCGTTCTGCCGCCGCGCTGAACGACTGCATACCGCCGCGTTCGTCGATGACGACCATGGCGTCAGGAATGGTGTCAAGAATCGACTGCAGATGGGCTTCACGCGCGAAGGTCGCCTCGGCACTCGCTGTCGCGGCCCGTCGGAAGTGGTACAGCAGGCTCCCGCGCCACGAAACGCCAATGCCGACGAGGGCAAAGGTGACGGCAGTTACGACATCCGCAATTGACAACGCGCGAGTGTCCTTGACGACGAACATGCCCAGCAACACGGCGAGAACGGTGGTGAAAATTCCTGGCCGCCATCCACCGAGCGCCGATGCGACCAGGACTCCCGGCAGGAAGAACAGATAGGCCCCATCGCCGGACAGCACCGGCGCCAACAACAGCCTGACCGCCAGGCCGGCAGCGACCGCCAGAATCGCTACGCCGTATTCCCAGAGAATTCTTCTCCAGGCCGAAACAGCCGTTCCTGCTTTGGGCCGATCCGAATGCAGATTTGACATGGCATCAGCCATCGCAACGCCGCCAGTTCGTACATCGCATGACGGGCAAAAACATAGCTGATTCAGTGAATTAACGATCGGCGTGTTCCGCCGCCTAAGGGAAAACCCTTAGGGTCAATATCTGAATTTCCCGCCGCTGCGCGACGGGTAGCAATACCTCTCGAAAGTCACGGAGGTAAAGGGTCATGCTCTCACAGACCGCGGTCCGTAGTAACACTCTCAGCCACCCGCCGATCTCGATGCGTGCTGCCGTCCGGCCGATGCCGAGTCCCGCAATTCGAAACGGGGTGGATGCCGGCTCGCTTGATCAGACGATGCGTTTAATGGGCGCAACGATGTCGTATCCGCGCAACTCGGAAATTTTTGGCGAGAATGAACCCGCCGACTATCTTTACAAGATCGTCAGCGGCGGCGTGCGCACCTACAAGATCCTCAGCGATGGCCGCCGGCAGATCGGCGCGTTCTATCTGCCCGGCGATATTTTCGGGCTGGAATTTGCCGAGGCGCATACTTTGTCGGCCGAGGCAATGACCGACACCAAGCTCCTGGTATTCAAGCGCAGCGCTCTCAACGCATTGGCGAGCCGCGATGTCGCTGTCGCCAAGCAGCTCTTTGCGTTGACTGGCGGCGAACTGGCGCGGGCGCAGGATCGTATCTTCTTGCTTATCAAGAGTGCGCAGGGGCGCGTCGCGAGCTTCCTCCTGGAAATGGCGAAACGCGTATCCGGGGGCAACACCATCGAACTTCCGATGTCGCGCCAGGACATCGCCGATTATCTCGGCCTGACGATAGAGACGGTGTCGCGTACTCTTACATCCTTGGAAGTGGCGTCGGCGATTGAAGTGTCGACGTCGCGGCGAATCGTGCTGCGAAATCCGACCGCGCTAAACCGCATGAATATCTGAGACGAGCCGGAACTGCTGTTTCAGGAGGCTTTCCAGCCAGTTTGAGCGTGGGAGATCAAGGCCATGCAAGTCAAAGATGTTATGACTCGGAAAGTGATTTCCGTCGATCCAGGCGAGACGATTTTCAACGCCGCGCGATTGATGCTGCAATATCGAATCAGCGGCCTGCCCGTCGTCAATAAAGAGGGCGAACTGGTTGGCATCGTGACCGAGGGAGATTTCCTCCGCCGTGGTGAACTCGGTACGCAGCGACGACGGCCCAAGTGGATCGAGCTCATCGTTGGGCCCGGGCGGCTGGCGGAGGAATACGCGCGCACATCGGGAAGAAAAATCAACGAGGTAATGACGACTGAGCCCTACACTGTCTTTGAAGACGATCCACTGGAAAAGGTTGTCGATTTGATGGAACGGCGTCACGTCAAGCGCCTGCCGGTTACACGCGACGGTCGGGTGGTCGGTATCGTCAGCCGGGCTAATCTGATGCACGCACTGATGAGTCTTTCTGGCGATGCGCAGCCAATGGCGGGCAGCGATTCAGCAATCCGTGAAGGGATTTTGGCGGTGCTTCGCGAGCAGCGTTGGGCGCCGGACGTCAACGTCGTCGTCAGGAACGGCGCCGTAGGGCTGTGGGGCACGATCACCGACGAACGTGAGCGTCAGGCACTCATCGTCGCGGCCGAGAACGTCCCCGGCGTCGAAGAGGTGCACGATCATATTGTCTGGGTCGAACCGATGTCCGGCATGGCCTTCCCTTCGCCGGAAGACGAAAAAACGGGAGAGGCAGCAGCCTCCCCCAGCGTCGTCGCCAGCGGCCTAATCTAATTGCGGCGAAGGATTTAAGTCCGATGCAGGAACAGACATTACGGTTGGGTATTGCCGGCTTGGCCGCGGTCGCGGCGGTCGTTTTCGCGTGGTCACCAGCCAGCAGCGACGAGGCGCTGTCGCCGGCAGCCCAACGGGGATTGGTTATCGTTCGGACCAACTGCGCACGCTGCCACGCCATCGACAAGGTCAGCGAAAGCCCGTTAAAGGCCGCCCCGCCGTTCCGTACGCTGCATCAGCGCTATCCGATCGAGTCTCTCGAGGAACCGCTCGCAGAAGGAATCGTCACCGGCCATCCAACCATGCCGGAGTTCCGGTTCGATCCGGGGCAGGTGGGCGACGTGATCGCCTACCTGAAGACCCTCGAACACTGAGGAAAGCTGGCCGTCGCCTCGCGCCATGTCTTGCACCCTACGCCTTGCACCCGTTGAAAAACAATTCCGGTTTGATTCAAGTCAACGTTGCCCACCCGCACGTATGTTCTCTGCCCTAATCGAAGGTCCTTACTTTCACGGGCTCCATCAATGACGTCATCGTACGCACGGCCGAAGCTCATGACACTGGGGGAAGGCGGCCTGGCGGCCGCCTTGACTGTCCTGGCGTTCGTTTCAATCGTCATCGCCGCGAAGGCGTACACGCCGGAATACGCCTTTCACGCCTATCTATTCGCGGCGGCGAGCGCGGCTTCGGTGTTCGCGATCGTCAACCGGTATTTCGAGCGCAGCGACCAGCCGATACCGCTCGAGATTGACGGCAAGCCGAACTACAACATGGGACCCGTCAAGCTGGCGACGGTCCTCGCGGTTATTTGGGGCATTGCCGGCTTTACGGTGGGCCTGTGGATCGCGCTGGAACTCGCCTACCCGGCGCTTAATTTCGACATCTCGTATATTTCGTTCGGGCGGCTGCGCCCGCTGCACACCTCCGCCGTCATCTTCGCCTTCGGCGGTAACGTCCTGATAGCTACGTCAATGTACGTCGTGCAGCGCACCTCGCGGGCGCGGATGGTCGGTGACCTTGCGCCGTGGTTCGTCGTGCTCGGGTATAATTTCTTTATTGTCATCGCCGGCACCGGATATCTTCTCGGTATCACCCAATCCAAGGAATATGCCGAACCGGAATGGTACGCCGATCTTTGGCTGACGATCGTGTGGGTTGTTTATCTGCTGGTCTATCTCGGCACCCTCATGCGGCGGAAAGAGCCGCACATTTACGTCGCCAACTGGTTCTATCTCGCATTCATCCTGACTATCGCCGTTCTGCACCTTGGTAATAATGCGGCGGTTCCGGTTTCCGTGTTCTCGCCGAAATCCTACATAGTGTGGTCCGGCGTACAGGACGCCATGGTCCAGTGGTGGTACGGCCACAACGCCGTCGGCTTCTTTCTCACCGCCGGCTTTCTCGGGATTATGTACTACTTCATCCCGAAGCGCGCCGGACGGCCGATCTACAGCTACCGGCTGTCCATCATCCATTTCTGGGCGCTGATTTTTCTCTACATCTGGGCCGGCCCGCATCATCTGCACTACACCGCCCTGCCCGATTGGACTCAGACGCTCGGCATGACCTTCTCGATCATGCTGTGGATGCCGTCCTGGGGTGGCATGATCAACGGGCTGATGACGCTCTCCGGAGCGTGGGACAAGCTTCGCACCGACCCGGTGCTGCGCATGATGGTGCTGTCCGTCGCGTTCTACGGGATGTCGACCTTCGAAGGGCCGGTCATGTCGGTGAAGGCGGTGAACTCACTGTCGCACTACACCGACTGGACCATCGGCCATGTTCACTCCGGCGCGCTCGGCTGGGTTGGCTTCGTCTCGTTCGGCGCAATCTATTGTCTGGTGCCGTGGCTGTGGAACAAGCCGCTCTATTCGCTACGGCTGGTGGGCTGGCACTTCTGGATCGCCACCATCGGCATCGTCGTCTACATCACGTCGATGTGGGTCGCCGGCATTCTCCAAGGGCTGATGTGGCGCGCCTACAACAGCCTCGGCTTCCTCGAATACTCGTTTATCGAGACGGTCGATGCCATGCATCCCTTCTATGTGATCCGCGCCATCGGCGGTCTGTTGTTCCTGCTCGGCGCCCTGATCATGGCGTTCAACCTGTGGCGGACGATCTATCCGAGTGAACAGCTCGCTCCCGTCGCGAGTATGACTCCGGCCGAATAAGAGGATCGCCCAATGTCATTTACTGCAACGCTTTGGCGCAGACACTGGATCCTCGAGCGCAATTCGATCCTGCTGCTTCTCGGCATTCTGATCGTTATTGCGATCGGCGGTTTGGTTGAAGTGGTGCCGCTATTTTACCTGCGGAGTACGATCGAGACCGCGCCCGGCATGCGGCCTTATTCGCCGCTGGAGCTCATCGGACGCAATATCTATGTGCGCGAGGGCTGCTATCTCTGTCACTCGCAAATGATCCGCGCGCTCCGCGACGAGGTCGAACGCTACGGTCACTATTCGCTCGCCGCCGAGAGCGAATACGATCACCCGTTCCAATGGGGATCGAAGCGCAACGGGCCGGATCTCGCGCGTGTCGGCGGCAAGTATTCCGACGACTGGCACCGCGACCATCTGCGAAATCCGCGCTCGGTCGTGCCCGGTTCGATCATGCCGGGTTATCCGTGGCTGTTCACGACCAACCTCGATTTCAGCCATATCGCCGAGGACATGAAGGTACAGAAGCTGCTCGGCGTGCCGTATTCCGATGACATGATCGCCAATGCGACCGCCGACGTGCGCACGCAGGCGACCAACGATGCGCCTGACGCCGACGCGTTTGCGAAGCGATACCCCAAAGCGCAGGCGCGAAGCTTCTCCGGCAATCCGGACCACATCACCGAGGCCGACGCGCTGATCGCCTACTTGCAGATGCTGGGGACGCTGGTCGATTTCAAACTTTACGACGACAAAGCCAATATCCGCTGAGGAGAGAACCCGTGTCGCCGACATACGAGTTTTTCGCACAACTCGCCCAGACGTGGGGGCTCGTCTACTTTCTCGTATTGTTCATCGCGGTGTTGATCTACGCGCTGTGGCCGTCGAGCCAAAAACAATTCGACGAGACTGCGCGCATGCCGCTGCGGGAGGACTGAGAAATGTCGGGCGAAAGACAACACGATACAGCCAAGGTCGGCACCACCGGCCACGAATGGGACGGCATCGAAGAGCTGAATACGCCGCTGCCGCGCTGGTGGCTCTGGCTGTTCTATGCCACGATCATCTGGGCGATCGGCTATTGGATTGTCTATCCGGCCTGGCCGCTTGTTTCTTCCTATACCAACGGCTTGTTCGGCTGGCATACGCGGAGCGCAGTGGCCGCTCAACTCGCGGAACTCCAGCAGCAGCGCGGCCCAATGATGACCAAGCTCGCTTCGGCGTCTTTGCAGGAGATCGAAGTCGAAGCCGGAGTTGCTCGACTTTGCGCGCGCTCTCGGCCGCCGCGCCTTTGCCGACAATTGCGCGCCCTGCCACGGCGCCGGTGGCGGCGGCGCCAAGGGTTATCCCAATCTAGACGACAACAAATGGCTGTGGGGCGGCACGCTGGCGGATATCTCGCAGACAATCACGCACGGCGTGCGCTCTGGCGACGATGCCGGCCATCAGGGCTCGATGCCGGCTTTCGGCCGCGACGGCACGCTCAAGCCGGATCAGATTTCGTCGGTCGCCGACTATGTGCGCTCGTTGTCGGGCCTTTCGACTTCTCCCGGCGCCGACCTGACGAACGGCGCCAAGATCTTCGCCGACAATTGCGCGGTCTGCCACGGCCCGCAGGGCAAGGGCAATCGTGAACTTGGCGCGCCCAATCTCACCGACAATATCTGGCTATACGCGCCGGACAAGAAGACGATCATGGAAGGAATCTTCAACGGACGCGGCGGCATCATGCCGGCTTGGACCGGCAAGCTCGACGATGTCACCATCAAGGCGCTGGCGGTGTACGTGCATACATTCGGCGGCGGGGAACAGTAGCGAATGAACGGTCGCGACATAGCGATTGCCACGTCAGGGACGGGATCGCCGCAACCGGAACGGCATTCGCTTGCTACCCTGGCGGACGATGCGGCGCGGACACCACTCATCCCTAACGTCGATCCCGGCGAGCCGGAAGATGATCTACCGCTCTACGCCGCACGTCAAAAGGTCTATCCGCAGAGCGTATTCGGAACCTACCGGCGGGTGAAATGGGCGGTGCTGGCCATCACGCTCGGCATCTATTACCTGCTGCCGTTCGTGCGCTGGGACCGCGGGCCAAACGCGCCGAGCCAAGCGGTGCTGGTCGATTTTCCCAACCGGCGCTTTTATTTCTTCTTTATCGAAATCTGGCCGCAGGAATTCTATTACCTGACCGGCCTGCTCATCATCGCGGCGATGGCGCTGTTTCTGATGAATGCGGTCGCCGGGCGCCTTTGGTGCGGCTATCTCTGTCCGCAGACGGTGTGGACCGACCTGTTCCAGGTGATCGAGCGTTGGACTGAGGGCGACCGGCGCGAGCATTTGATGCGCGACCGACAGCCGTGGTCGGCGGAACGTGTGGCGCGCTCGGGAGCAAAGCACTTTCTCTGGCTGATGGTGGCGTGGTGGACCGGCGGCGCCTGGGTTCTCTATTTCTCCGACGCGCCGACGCTGGTCAAAGACCTCGCGACATTTCAAGCGCCGCTTATTGCTTACGTGTTCATCGGCCTGTTGACGTTCACCACCTATTCGCTCGCCGGATGGATGCGCGAGCAAGTTTGCGTCTACATGTGTCCGTGGCCGCGTATCCAGGCGGCGTTGACCGATGAATACGCCCTCAACGTCACGTATCGATATGATCGGGGTGAACCACGCGCGTCGGTGAAGAAGGCTGCGGCACTCCACCAGCACGGGCAGCCGGCCGGCGATTGCATCGATTGTCTGCAATGCGTGCATGTCTGTCCGACCGGCGTCGATATCCGCGGCGGCCCCAATCTCGGCTGCATTCAGTGCGGACTTTGCATCGATGCCTGCGACGCGGTGATGGCGAAGATCGGCCGGCCAACTCGCCTCATCGCTTTCGACACCGACATCAATATCAAACGCCGTCAGCGCGGAGAAAAGCCGATCTACCGCATCGTGCGCAGCCGCACGGTTCTGTATGCCGTCATCATCGCCGTCGTCGGCGCGCTTATGGCCTACACCTTGGCGACACGCAGCAGCGAGGGCATCAGCGTTCTTCATGATCGCAATCCGCTGTTTGTCCGCCTGTCCGACGGATCGGTACGCAACGCCTATACCGTGCGCATCATCAACAAGAGCCTCGAAAAGAAGTCGTTCGTGCTGTCGGTTGCCGGGCTTCCCGATGCCGACATTGACGCGATCGGGCACTCCGGCTTTTCAGGCGGGAACCCGGTCATCGAGGTCGGGCCGGATCAGACGCGCGAAGCGCGCGTTTTGGTCACGGTACGCGATCCAATCGCGCCGGGAGCATCGATCCCGATCACTTTCAGCATTGTGCCCAAAACGGGTGGATCCGCCGCGCGTACCGGCGATCATTTCATCGGACCGTGAGACGCAGCATGCCGAACGACCCTTTCGCAAACGGTACGGCGAGATCCGCTCGTGTTTGGCAACGGGAGCGAAAGCCGCGGGAAGTCACCGGCCGGATGGTCTTAGGCATGATGGTTGCCTTCTTCGGGTGGTGATCGGCGTCAACGTCTTTATGGCTCATGAAGCGCTGTCGACGTTCGGCGGCGTGGAAATCGAAAGTGCCTACCAGGCCGGGCAAAAGTTTGAACGTGACGTCGCCATGGCGAAAGTGCAGGACGCCCGGCATTGGCAAGTCGACGCCAGGGTATCGGCCGCCGCTAACGGAGCCGCGCTTCTCGACATCACCGCACGCGACGCGTCCGGCACGCGGCTCACCGGTCTGACTGCGACGGCCCTGTTCGCGCGCCCAACCGACCGGCGCCTCGATCGCGCCGTTACCGTCAGCGAGGACGCACCCGGCCATTTCCAAGGCAGCGCCGACATTGCCGCAGGCCAGTGGGATCTCGTCATTGAGCTTTCGCGTCAGGGCGAGCGAGTGTTCCTCTCCAAGAATCGCGTTTTGATTCGCTGAGCGCCGGCGATGGCCGAAACCCTCGATCTTTCAATGTTCGTCGAGCCTGGAGATGCCGGTGCGTCGCACATGACGCTTGCTGTCGAAGGCGTCGCCTGTGCCGGATGCATCCGCAAGATCGAGAGCGGTCTCGCCAAACTACCGGGTGTGATCGACGCGCGGGTCAATTTCACCCAGCGCCGGCTCGCAGTCGATTGGCATAACGACGAGATCGACGCAGCAGGCATCATCAAAGCGATCGAAGGTATCGGCTATCAGGCCTACCCGTTTGTGCCGGAGCGCGCCGCGGCCGACGAGAGCGCCCAGGCCACGTGGCTGCTGAAATGTCTGGCCGTCGCCGGCTTCGCCGCGATGAACGTGATGCTGTTATCGGTTTCGGTGTGGGCGGGCAACGTCTCCGACATGACGCAGGAGACGCGGGACCTGTTCCATTGGCTGTCCGCTTTGATTGCTCTGCCGGCCGCAGCCTATGCGGGCCAGCCGTTCTTTCAAAGCGCGTTTCGGGCGCTGCGCGCGCGGCAGGTCAATATGGACGTGCCGATTTCCATCGGCGTGACGCTCGCGCTCGCGCTGTCCGTGTACGAGACCGCCGTCCACGCTCCCCATGCCTATTTCGATTCCGCGATCATGCTGTTGTTCTTCCTGCTGGTCGGTCGCTACCTCGATCTGGCGATGCGACGGAAGACGCGCGTGCTCGCCGGCAACCTGGCGAGCCTGAAAGCGGAATTTGCCCATCGCCTTGATGCGAGCGGCGAGGTCACGCAGGTGCCTGCCGCCGCCTTGCTGCCGGGCGACCGTATCCTGGTGCGCCAGGGCGAACGCATCCCCGCCGACGGCGCCGTCATCAACGGCACCTCGGAGATCGACGAGAGCCTGGTGACCGGTGAAACGTTGTATCGGACCATCCGGGCCGGCGCCACGATCTACGCCGGCAGCGTCAACGTCTCCGGGGTCCTCACCGTGCGAGTCACTGCCGCCGGCGCCGGTACGCTGGTCGACGAGGTGGAACGACTGCTGGACAAGGCGACGCAGACAAAGTCCCAGACATTGCGGCTTGCTGATCGCGCAGCCCGGTACTATGCGCCGCTGGTGCACGCGACGGCGGCACTGACGGCAATCGGCTGGCTCGCTGCGGGCGCGTCCATTCATCAGTCCATTGTCATCGCTATCGCTGTCCTCATCATTACTTGCCCGTGCGCAATCGCGCTCGCGATCCCCGCCGTCCAGGTGGTCGCGGCCGGCGCCCTGTTTCGCAGCGGCCTCATTCTCAATGGCGGCGACGCGATCGAACGGTTCGCCGAGGCCGATATCGTCGTATTCGACAAAACGGGAACGCTGACGCTCCCCGAGCCGCGCGTCGACAGCAGCACCGACGTCGAGCCCGAGGTGCTTGAACGGGCGGCTCGGCTGGCGCTATCGAGCCGCCACCCGCTGGCAACCGCCTTGGCGCAACACGCGCGCGAACGGAAACCCTATCCCGGCGCCGTCGAGGAGCCGGGGCAAGGCGTCCGCGCGATCATCGATGGCGACGAGGCACGGCTCGGCAGCGCAAAATTCTGCGGGGTCACGCAGAACGAGAGCTCGACCGCGGCGCAAGCCGGCGATGCATCCTTCATCACCTTTGCCCACGCCGGCAAGACGGCGCGCATCGCCATCCGCCAGACGTTGCGGCCTGACGCGGCCGCAGTGACAAAAGCACTCCGCGACCGCCGGCTTCGCCTCATGGTGCTCTCTGGCGATCGGCCCGCCGCCGTCGCACCGGTGGCGAACGAGCTCGGTATCGAGGATTGGCAGGGCGGTCTCACACCCACCGAGAAAATCGCGGTTATTGAAACGCTGAAATCGCAGGGCCGCCGCGTCCTCATGGTCGGCGACGGATTGAATGATGCACCCGCGCTTGCCGCGGCACATGTATCGATCTCGCCGATTACCGCCGCTCACCTTACCCAGGCGCATGCCGATGCATTGTTCCTCGGGGAGCATCTCAAGCCGGTGCTGAGCGCGGTGGTTATCTCGCGCCGCGCCCGCGCCTTGATGAAGCAGAACCTCGCGCTCGCCGCGATCTACAATATGTTTGCCGTGCCGCTGGCGATCGCCGGCGTGGTGACGCCGCTGATCGCCGCGGTCGCGATGTCGGGGTCCTCGCTCCTCGTGACGCTCAATGCCATGCGCGCGCGGTTTGCTGTGCCCTCGGGGCCGACGGCTGAAAAGAAAGCAACGAGCGAAGAAATTCGACCGCTTGGCGGAGCAACCGCGGAGGCCCGCTGATGAACGTCTTGATTTATCTGGTGCCGATGGCGCTTTTGCTTGGACTAACCGGGCTTGTCGGGTTTTTGTGGACGCTCAGAAGTGACCAATACAGCGATCTCGACGGCGCTGCCGTTCGGATCCTGACCGACGACGATATCGAGGACTAGCCGCCCAAGCCGTCAATGCACGGTGTTGGCCATGTGCCTGAGTTTGTCCGGATTACGCACGACGTAGATGGCGACGACGCCGTCTTCCCCTATCTCCAGAGCGTTCGTCTGCAGGATGTCACCCCGCTCGATGGTGATGAACCCCGGCAGGCCGTTGACAAAGCCATAGCGCACGAGGCGGGACCTGCTCCGCGCATAGACGGACGCGAACGTCGCAAACATCTGCATGACGTCATGCAGCCCGACAGCCGGCGCCTTTCGAGCCGGTGCCTTGCCGCCGCCATCGGCGTAGAGGGTAACGTCCGCAGCAAGCAGCGTGCGCAGCCTCTTCATGTCGCCAGCCCGCGACGCAGTGAAGAAGGCTTCCGCGATCTCGAGGCCCCGTTCCCTCGGCACGGGATAACGCGGACGGTCGGCGCGAACATGGTCCCGCGCGCGGCTCGCGAGCCGGCGACAAGCGGCCGGCTCGCGGCCGATCGTGACCGCGACCTCATCGAAGCTGAGACCGAACACGTCGTGAAGCAGGAAGGCAGCACGCTCTAGCGGCGACAGGCGTTCAAGCGCCATCAGCAAGGGCAAGGTTACGTCGTCGATCTCGTCCTCAGTCGATTCCACGACCGGCTCGGGTAGCCACTGGCCGATGTAGCTCTCGCGCGCACGCCGGGCCGACTTGAGCCGATCCAGGCACAAGCGCGTGACGACCCGGCGTAGAAACGCTTCCGGTTCGCGAACCGCGTTTCGGTCGACGTCGAGCCAGCGCAGAAACGCGTCCTGGAGAACGTCCTCCGCGTCCGCGACGGAGCCCAGCATCCTGTATGCGACGCGCACAAGCCGCTGGCGCAGCGGATCGAAGACGGCGGCGGCGTCCTGGCTTGACGCCGGCGCCATCAGGCCGCCGCCTTCTTCTCTTCGGCCGGATGGACCGCACGGAACCCGATCTTGATCCGGTTCCAGGCGTTAACCTGCGCGATCAGCAAGGTGAGCTTCACCTGCTCGTCCTCCGTGAAGTGCAGGCGCAGCGCCTCGTAAGCATCGTCCGGCGCATGGGTCTCGAACACCAGCGTCAGGGCCTCGGTCCAGCCCAGCGCCGCTCGCTCGCGGTCGGAATAAAGCGCGGACTCACGCCACGCGCTGAGAAGATGAAGCCGGTCCTCGGTCTCTCCGTACTTGCGGGCGTCTGTCACGTGATGGTGGATGCAGAAGGCGCATCCGTTGATTTGCGACGCCCGCGTCATGACAAGTTCCCTCAGCAAAGGCTCGAGACCATTAGTTTGAATGGTTTTTCCCAGTTCGATCCAGGGTTTCATTGCTGCGGTACTGACGGCGAAGGGGTCTAACCTGGAAGTCATCTTGATCTCCTTTCGAGGGTTTTCGGAGATATGACGACTGGAACCCGCCGGATGTGACACGGGTCGGGATTTTTTTAGCCAGGCGGAACGACCCGCGCTCCACCAAAAAAGCTGGACGCCAATCGATACAATCTAATCGATCGCTCTCTAGAGCGGCAAAGTCACGGTCAGCAGGCAATGATCCTCCGGATCGGTTGCGATCCCGAAGCCGAGGCTCCTGCACATTTCCAGCATCATGGCGTTTTCCGGGAGAACCTGGCCGCGGATCGACTTCAACCCCTCGGCACGAGCGTATTCGATAATCAACTGCATGAGTTGCCAGCCGAGACCCTGCCCCTTCAGATCGGAACGGACGAGGATAGCGTATTCGGCGGAGTTGTAGTCCGAATCCGCATGCACGCGCACAACACCCAGCATTTTTCCGCTTGCCTGCTCGATGGCGATGAAGGCCATGGCGCGCGCATAGTCGAGTTGGGTAAATCGCGCGATGAATTCGTGGCTGAATTCCTTCACCGGCGCGAAGAAACGAAGCCGCAAATCCTCCTGCGTTACAGCTGCGAAAAACGGCGGATAGAGCGGTTCATCTTCCGGCCGGACCGGCCGAATGAGCAGCGCTCGGCCATCGCGCAACGTCGCCTGGCGCTCCCACTCCTTCGGATAAGGCTTGATGGCAAATCGCGGATGACCGGAAGGTCCGCGGCGAAGTGCCTCGAGAGGCGCGACCGACACCCGCGCGTCAACGGCGATGACGCCGGTTTCGTCGGCGAGCACCGGATTGAGATCGATCTCGCGGATTTCCGGGAAATCGGCTACGAGCTGCGCGAGCTTGACGAGAAGGAGTCGGACCGCCTGTCCATCCGCAGCGGGAACGTTGCGGTATGCCTTGAGGATGCGAGATACCCGGGTGCGTTCGATCAAGCGGCGCGCCAGCTCAAGATCGAGCGGTGGCAGCGCCAGCGCCTTGTCACTGATGACTTCGACCGCGGTGCCACCCTGCCCGAACGCGATGACGGGACCGAATGTCGGGTCATCCGCTACGCCGATAATGAGCTCACGTGCCTTCGGGCGAACGATCATGGGAAAGACGGTTACGCCGGTGATGCGCGCGTCGGGCTTGGCCGCCCGCGCGCGTCTCAGAATATCCGTCGCTGCCTCGCGCACGGCATTTTCATTGCCGAGGTCGAGCCGCACGCCGCCGACCTCCGACTTGTGCACGATGTCGGGAGACTGGATCTTGAGGGCCACCGGCGTGCCCTTGGCGAGATAAGGCGCTGCGGCAGTCACCGCTTCATCGGCATCCCGCGCCAGCACGGCAGGCGTAACCGGAATGCCATAGGCTGAAAGCAAACGCGTTAATTCCACCGGGTCGAGCCAGGTCCGGTTTTCGCTCAGGACCCCGTCGATGACGGGCCGCGCGGCAGCGGTATCTGGGGCAAAGTCCTGCGGCAAACTCGGCGGCGTCGCCATCAGCACGGCACGCAGTTCCTTGTAGCGGACCAGATGCATGAAGCCGCCCACGGCGTCCGCTTCAGTGCCGTAACTTGGGATGCGTGCAGCCTCAAACGCGTCCGATGCGGCGTCGCTGCCGCCGACCCAAACCGCGAGCACCGGCTTAGCCGGACCAAGTTGCTGACGATGTTGCTCGGTAACAGCAATGACCGATTTTGCCGCATCGAGGGCCGACGCAAGAGCGGTTGGCACGTTCATGATCAGGACGGCATCGTTGGCGCCATCCGCCAGCAGTTGCTCGAGTGCTGTGGCATAACGTGCACCATCGGCGTCACCGGCGATGTCGACCGGGTTGGCGCGCGACCAGATCGGCGGCAGCGCCTTGTCGAGGTTGTTCATCGCGGCAGGCGAAATGTCGGCGAGTTCGCCGCCGAAATCGGCGAGGCGATCCACCGCAAGCACGCCGATGCCGCCGCCGTTGGTCAGAATGGCCAGCCGATTGCCGGCCAGTGCCGTCAAGCGCCCAAGCGTTTCCGCAGCAGCAAACAGCTCGTCAAGATCGAGGACGCGCAACAGCCCGGCACGGTTAAACGCCGCATCGTAGACCGCGTCCGAGCCGGCAAGCGCTCCGGTGTGGGTCGCAGCGGCCTTGGCGCCCGCGGCATGGCGGCCGGATTTGATCACAAGCACCGGCTTGATCCGCGCAGCGGCCCGCGCCGCCGACATGAACTTGCGCGCGTCGCGGATCGATTCGATGTAAAGAAGGATCGCCCGCGTCCCGCGATCCATGGCGAAGAAGTCGAGAAGGTCGCCGAAATCGACGTCGATGCTGTCCCCGATAGAAGCGACCGCGGAAAAGCCGACGCCGCGAGAGGCGGCCCACTCCAGCAAACCAGCCGCGATGGCGCCGGACTGTGAGATCAGAGCCAGGTCGCCAGGTAACGGCGAGGACGCCGCAAAGCTGGCGTTGAATTTGGCGCGCGGCGCTAACACCCCTAGACAATTGGGGCCGACCAGACGCATCCCGGCGTCGCGGGCATTCTTCTGGCAGAGTTCGGCCAGCGAACCCGGCCCATGGCCAAGCCCGGCCGTGATGATGATGCCGGCCGCCGTTCCCTTTCGCGCCGCCGCGGCAACCGCGGCAGGCACCGCCGGCGGCGGCACTGCAATGACAACAACGTCGGGCACTTCGGACAGCGCATCGTAGGATCCGACGGCGGACACGCCTTCAATCTCGGCGTAGCGAGGATTGACCAGGTAGATCGCGCCCGCGAAGCCGCCGCCGCGCAGGTTTTCGAGCACGGCCCGGCCCGACGACGTCTTGCGGGGAGACGCGCCGACCACGGCAACGGATCGCGGTGCGAACAGTTTGTCGAGACGATAGGTCGACACTTTCTTATCTCATTCCCGGCGCCTGCCGATCGTCCAACTTATACACTGCGCGACTTGTACGCTCCGTGACATGGCCCGACAGCTGTCCGCCAGCTTTGATCCAGGTCAAAGCCGGTTTTCCCAAAGACATCATGATGGCGCCAAAAGGGAGGCCCTTATGCCATTTATGCCGATCGAAACGATTTACGCTGTTAGCGCCATAGTTGTCGCGTTCGCCATATTTGGAATCGTCTTGGCTTGGGCGGACCAGCAGACAAAGCATCTGTCATCGCATAATAGTGGGACGCGCAACGATCAGCGGCCGCAAACGGCAACTGTGCAGAAAAACGACGTGCGCCGGGCGGCGTAAAACGTCAGTCTCGGCCCACCACGTCCGCGACGACACTCCAGGCGCATCGGCCGGCCGCAATTCATCCGCGCTTCACGGCACCAGTACCGCGGCGCCCTGCAACCGCCCCATCCGCAGATCAGCTAGCGCATCGTTCGCCCGATTAAGCGGGTACGAAACGGTTTCAGTCACGATGCCCGCCTTCGGCACGATGCTGAAGAATTCGTCGCCATCCTTCCTGGTCAGATTGGCAACCGATTTAAGGTCGCGCTCCTCCCACAGCAGGCTGTAGGGAAAACTTGGAATATCGCTCATGTGAATTCCCGCACAGACCACACGTCCGCCCTTGCGGACCGCCGTCAGCGCCAGCGGCACCAGCGCACCGACAGGTGCGTAAATGATGGCGCAGTCGAGTTCATCGGGCGGCCGCTCTTCGGAGCTTCCGGCCCAGCAGGCGCCAAGTTTGCGGGCAAAGGCCTGTGCGGCAGCATCGCCGGGCCTGGTAAACGCATAAACGTCACGACCCTGCCAGCGCGCGACCTGCGCGATGATGTGAGCAGCCGCGCCGAAGCCGTACAGTCCGATCTTCGTTCCGTCGCCGCTCAACTTGAGCGAGCGCCAGCCGATCAGCCCGGCACACAATAAGGGCGCGGTGGCAGCGTCATCGCCGGCCTCGGGAAGCCGAAACACGTATTGTGCATCGGCGACCACGTGCGTGGCATAGCCGCCATCTCGCGTATAGCCGGTGAATTGCGGACGATCGCACAGGTTCTCGCGATCCGTGCAGCAATAGTGACAATGACCGCAGGTCCGGCCAAGCCAAGGGATTCCGACCCGCATCCCGACATCAAGATTGTCGACGCCCGGTCCGACCACGTCAATTCGGCCGACAATTTCATGACCCGGAACGATAGGAAGCTTGGGATCCGGCAATTCGCCGTCAACAACGTGAAGGTCTGTCCGGCAAACACCGCAGGCCGCAACCTGCACCCTGACCTCGCCAACAGACGGCAGCGGATCGGGGCGCTCAACCAGCCTCAACGGCTCGCGGAGTCTTTCGAGCAGCATCGCCCGCATTGCGAATGTTCTCTTTCTATTATTCTCGTCCGTGCTCGACGGCAGGCCACAATCAGGCATCAGTAAGTGGCACCGCCGTCGACCGTGATCGACTGTCCTGTAACGAAGGCTGAGCCTTCGGAACCCAGGAAGAGTACCGTGCCGACGAGATCGCGCGGCTCCTGGGCGCGTGGAATGGATTGCATACCGACGAGCGTTTTCTTTTGCTCGGGCGTGACGGTTTCGCGCGGAATTTCAGTGAACACCGGTCCGGGAAGGATGGCATTGACGGTTATTCCGTGCGGACCGAGTTCGCGCGCCATCGAACGCGTCATGCCGATGAGCGCCGATTTCGAGGTCGTATAGTGGAGGTAGTTGGGTCGTCCGAGCGAGATGCTACCTGAGGACATGTTGATGATGCGTCCCCATTGCGCCTCGCGCATGAACGGCGTTACCGCCCGGCAGCAGAGCATCACACCCGTAACGTTGACGCGCATCACCTGTTCCCACTCTTCAAGCGGGATCTGCTCAAACGGCCGCATCTTGATGGTGGAGAAGATGCCGGCATTGTTGACCAGGATGTCGATCCGGCCGAGTTCGCGCTTCACGGTGGCGGCCATTTGTTCGACGGATTCGGGCTGCGACACGTCAGTGGCGACGACCAGCGCCCGGCCGCCAAACGACTCGATCTCGCGCGCGACCGCATGGGCCTTCTGCTCATTGAGTTCGGCAACCACCGCGATCGCGCCCGCAGCGGCAAAGGCCTTGGCCAAGGCGCGGCCAATCCCCTGCCCCGCGCCGGTGACGATCGCAACGCGTCCGTCGATATCGCGAAGCGCGGCAGCCTCCGCCACCTCTTTGGCAACAGTCACGTGAGTTTCTCCCAGGTCTCGCGGCTCAGGCTTGCGCGAACATGCTTTCAAGCGCGCCCAGATCGTTGGACGCATTCTCTGGTATCCACCAAGGCGTAATGCCGAGATCGCGGGCGATCATTCCCGACGTGATATAGCCCGCGCCACCGGAAATGGCGCCGCCCGGATGGCAGGCCGAACCCGCCATGTAGAGGTTCTGGCTCGGCGTGCGGTAACCGAAATGGTTGTACATCACCTGCTGGGCGCTGAACGCGCCCATGAAGATGTCGCCGTTCCTCATGTTTGGTAATTCCAGCGTGTATTCCTGCGCCGTGTAGACATGGCGGCCGATGATGTTCTTGGCCGTCATGTTGGGACAATAACGTGCAAATGTTTCGACGATTTTCTCGGCAAATTCTGTTTTGAAGTCCTCGTAAGAGCGGTCGCCGATATTGGGCGCGAGAGGCATGACGTGCCACGCATAGGTCGTGTGCTTGCCCGAAGGCGCCTGGCGCGGATCAATGAGGCTCAAAGGGCCGGAGCCGAACTGGACTATTGACGGTACCCGACCCGCCTTGACGTCGTCGTGAGCCGAAACGAGGTCTTCCATTGTCTCGGCGCCAATGCTCCATTTCAGCGTGCGGCGGATGTTCTCATCGAAATTCTCGGCGGTGAAACGCGGCGTCTCGTTCAAAGCAAGGTGCAGGCCAAACAGCGTCCACCCGGTGTATTCGAAGCCATCGAGCTTTTGCCGAAACGCCGCCGGCAGCTGCGCACGGCCGATCAGGTCCTCGAAGGTGGTGTGCACATCCAGCGTGCTGGCGACAAACTGGCCGGCACGAACGGTTGTCCCGTCGGCAAGCTCGACCCCGGTCGCGCGCCCGCCTTCAATGACGATCCTGGCCACAGGAGATTGCGGCGCGAATGTCCCGCCAAACTCGATGAACCGCTCCATCAGGCCGCGTGCGAGATTGAATGAACCACCCCCGCAAAGCTGATAGCCGGTGTGTAGATCGAAGGCGCGGATCACCGATCCCATCGGACTAGTCTTCGACAATGTGTCCGTGAGCCAGGTGCCGAACAGCGAAACCTTGAACAAAAAGAGCAGCCGGACGTGCTCGTTTTCAAACAGCTCTTCGACGACTTCCAATGGCTGCCGCTTGGCAACCGCCAGGAACTCCCGCCCTATCGCGGTACGCCCGAGCAAAGCCTCGCGCTCTGCTTGCGGAAGCGGTTCCGAGAACCGCTCGGGAAGGAGGATGTGGCGCGTCATTATCTCGGCTTTACGATTCCATTCTCGAAAAGTGGCGGCATCCTTCTTCGAAAATCGCGCGATGTTGGCGACCGTTTCTTCGAGTTCGCGTCCAAAAACCAGAGCCGAACCGTCAGCGTGTGGTTGGCCAAATTCGTAACGCGGCGTGATGTAGGTGACCTTGTCGGCAAGCTCGAGATCCTTGAACCAGGGCGTTTCCGAAATGTGGAAATGATTGATCGAGTGAAGGTTGTGATAAAAGCCGGGCTTCGTGACTTCGCTGGTGCTCAGACCGCCGCCATAGGTGAGACGCCGGTCGAGCAACAGGATTCGCAGGCCCGCTTTGGCGAGATAGGACGACAGGACAAGTCCGTGGTGCCCGGCGCCGATGACGATACCGTCGTAATTCCGCTTGAGCGCCTGCATCGGTATTTTCCCTCCCGGAACGCCGCGCCATCGCGCCGCCTGTTGACAGTCACCATGGTGGCCGGCTGCTGCTGTCTTTAGTTTAGTCTAGCGCAGGCTTGTTGCTCTATCAGCGCCAATACGTGCTTTTGAAACGCACGCCTACCCCTCTCTTGACGAGACAGCCATGCGGATTTTGCGTAAGAGCACGGGCCTTGGCCGGCGGGTGTTCGACATCGCACGGCTTTTCGCTTAAGCGAGTGCGGGAAGCAGAACGGAGTACCAAGATGGAAGGACTAGACGCCCAGCTTGAGGACCTCGTGATCGCAAACCGCATTCTGGCCCATGAAGGCGTCGTCGACGGGTTTGGGCATGTCAGCCTCCGCCATCCGGAGCGACCCGACAGGTTCTTCATGTCCCGCTCACGCAGTCCCGAACTCGTGACCCGCGACGACATTATGGAGTTTGACCTTGACTGCAATGCGATCGACCAGCGAGGCCGCGTCATGTACGGCGAGCGGCCCATCCATGGCGCGATCTTCCAGGCTCGGCCCGACGTCGGCTCGGTTGTCCACAATCACGCCCACGAGATTATTCCGTATTCGGTGACCAAGTCGCAGATGCGGCAGATCATTCACACGGCGGGAGGTATGGGCCCCCACGTGCCGGTCTGGGACATCAGAGGAAGACTTTGGCGACACCGACATGCTCGTTCGCAATCTCCAGCAGGGACGAAGCCTTGCGAAAACGCTCGGCGACAAAGCCGCAGTATTGATGCGCGGTCACGGCTGCGCCGTTGTTGGCGCTACGGTCCGCGACGCCGTGCGCATTGCGGTCTATCTGATGGTCAATGCCCGCCTGCAGACCGAGGCGATGCGTCTCGGCGAGGTTACCTTCCTTTCCGAGGGCGAAATCGCCGCAACCGCTGAAATGGCGGCTAGCCCGCTTGCCACCGATCGAATCTGGGAATATTGGACCCGCCGCTGCGGTTACAAAACTCCGTAAACAGGCGGAGCGATTTCGGAGGTCGCCGGAAGCAGGCTCAGCATGGCGCGCTTGGCTGGCCCAGGCTACCCTTCCGCCAACGCGGGCGGCGCCGAAACGCGGACCCAAAAAGTGAGAGCCCCAAGCGCGGGGGGCGGATGCGCCTGGGGCTCACGCTCGCGGTGCGACTTTCACCGCAGCAACTGATCTACCGGCGGTCGCCGGCAGTTTCCGTCGTCCCGATTCCGCATTCTCCGCAGCTATAGACCCGCAGGTCCGGGAGGTCTCCCGGCGCCGGAGTGACGCGTATCAAGTGCATTGACCGGCCGCAGTTTCGGCAGACCGGTTGATTGTGGCGGCCGACCGGCCGCGTGAACTCTTGCGCCATCAACATCATACACCTCGGTGCATATTTATCAAACGCTCGATTGAAATTCAAACGTTAGTTTGAGACGCCGTGACGCCGGAAACAAGGAATTTTTGTGATTTCGTGAGGCCCGGCCTCTTGCTCGGTCTCGCTGCACCCGGGTGATCGCGCCGTTGATGGTTAATGAATCGCCCCGCCGGCTTCTAAGACTGCACGCAATTCGCCAGCACAGTCTTGAGAATCGCGTCGCTAAATGTCGCCTTATGTCCTCGACGCGAGACGAGATTGCGGTCTCAGGCATCGGCATCCAAAGCATTGTGCCGATTGCGACACCACGACGGGTTACCAAGCGCAACCCCGAGGAAAACCCCGACATCCGCGATACCGAGACCACGTCCGATCACACCTCGCCACAGTCACCACCACCGCCGGGCACCGGCCGGTTAGTCGACAAAGTGGTCTAGCTCGCTCCGCGCGCGTCTTTGGCGATCTCCCGACGCCGCATTTTCGACAATCCAAGCAGCCCCGGCGCGCCCAGGAGCTTTTGGGTCAGCTTGCGTCGTGTTGATGGTCTGGTTTCATGTCACAGACCTGTCGGGAACGACGATCTATCTTCATGACTGAGATGCTTGTGCGGCACCCTCCTTTGGAAACGGATGCGCGATATCCATGACGTCGCCTACAGATCCATTGCCGAAAGTCTGGGATCCCGACAGCCGCGTCGGCGACATGTTGTCCGGCCTTCGCGGGCTTGTCGTCGGCGTCGCCAATGAGCACAGCATTGCCTTCGGCTGCGCTTCAAAGCTGCGGGCATTCGGCGCAGAATTGGCAATCACTTACCTCAACGAAAAGGCGAAGCCGTACGTTCAGCCGCTCGCAGAGCAAATCGACGCCTCGATGCTGATGCCGCTCGACGTCCAGCAACCGGGGCAAACGGAGGCGGTCTTCGAGCGGATCGAAAAGGAATGGAATCGGCTCGATTTTCTTATCCATTCCATCGCCTTCGCACCGCGGCAGGACCTGCATGGTCGGGTGACCGATTGCTCGGCCGACGGATTTCAGCAGGCGATGTTTGTCTCGTGCTACTCTTTTATCGAGATGGCGCGCCGGGCTGAGCCGCTAATGACCAATGGCGGCTGCCTCATCGCGATGAGCTTTTACGGCGCCGACAAGGTGGTGAGCAACTACAACATCATGGGCCCGGTGAAGGCGGCGCTGGAGGCATCCGTCCGCTACATGGCGAACGAGCTTGCGCCCAGGAACATCCGTGCATTCGCGGTATCTCCAGGCCCGCTGAAGACGCGGGCGGCGAGTGGGATCGCACAATTCGACGAACTGATCGAAGATGCCGTACGCCGGGCTCCGGCGCATCGGTTGGTGGAGATCGCGGAAGTCGGCCGCGTGGTGGCGTTCCTGGTGGGCGGTGCGGCCTCGGGCATGACCGGCGACACGATCTACGTGGATGCCGGCCTGCACATCGTCTCCTGAGGTTTCTTGAACGTGTTCAGCCTTCGCCGCCGAGGAGGCTGAGTTGCCGCGCCCTGCGGCCTGCATGCGTGACGCTGCTTCCCAACATTTGCCGATTTTTCCAGATGGAGTTGCAGCCTGGAGAAAAACACTGGACTTTTGACCGCCATATACGCCAAAGACCAGCCGCATGTACTCGCGCCGTTCCGAGATGCTGACAGCCGGCTAAAATCTGAATCGCTCATTTCGAGAATGGCTTCCGCCCGCGTCATCCCCTTCTCAAGGCCGTCAGCTTTGACCAGCCTCGATCACTGTTCGTGACAATCAGGACCAGTTCCAATGCCCCTACGTCAAGTGTCGCGAAAAGTGGTCACGAGTGTTGCCATCGTTGTCGCAAGCTTCTTGGTTCTCTCAACCGCCGGCCCGGCAAACGCAGAATCGGCCAGCGCCGACGACACTGCCCGCTTTTTGGCTGGGATGCAGCCGTCCGCTGGATCGCCACTCCTGCCTCTCACCCGCGACCCAGTCTGGCAGCAGCACGCCAGGCGCTTCGGTGGCATCTTTGCAAACGTTGAAAGTCGCCAACTCGCAAAAATCCGCGCATGGTCGAGCGCAAAGATCACTAACCCGCAGCCAGTGCTGTTCTACATGTTCAGCGGACCGGACTTTCTTTATGCAAACGCATTCTTCCCGAAGCAGTCCACCTACGTGCTGGCAGGCCTGGAACCGACCGGGCCGATTCCCGACTTGCTGAAGCTGCCGCGCGGCTCGGTGGACCAGGCGCTCCGAAATATCGAGGTGTCGCTGCAATCGATCTTGACGAACAGCTTTTTCATGACGAACGACATGCGCGAGTTGCTGCGCAACGGCCCCGTCAAAGGCACGATACCAATTCTGTACCTCTTCATGGCCCGTTCTGGCAAAACAGTCCGCGACGTATCCCTCATCAAGCTCGACGAGCAAGGTACGGCCCAGCCGGACGACGGATCAGGCATGGCGTCCACGGCGGATGCCGCTCACGGCGTCAAGATCGTCTTTAGCGGTGACGATGGGCGCATCCAGACGCTCTACTATTTCAGCACCAACATCGCCAACGACGGCTTCAAGGCCAGCGGCTTCGCTAAATTTTGTGAGCAACTCGGCACCGGCGACGCGTTCATCAAGAGCGCTTCCTATCTTCTGCACCGCAGCAGCTTTTCCGACGTCCGCGATTTCCTGCTCGATCACAGCGATTTGGTGCTGGAGGACGATAGCGGCATACCGGCGGGCAATTTCGACGGCGCCTGGAAGCTGCGGCCGTTCGGCCACTATTCCGGTCCGATCAGCCTTTTCGCCAGCAGATATCAGCCGAAACTCACGCAACTTTTTCAAAATGGCCACACCGAGCCCCTCGCCTTCGGCATCGGCTACCAGTCGCATGCAGCGGGCTCGAATCTCGTGATCGCGGAAAAAACCGACGCGTCGAAGCGGGATGTGCAGACGAGCGCCGAACCTCGAACCGGCATTCAGGGTCATGCCAGTAACGAGCCTGGAACGGAGCCGAACAAATCGGTCGCCAGCCCGGACGTCAAGAAACATAAATCCGGAGTTAGGACAGCGTCGAAACATAGGAGGCATCGGACAACCCCCGCATACTGGGTATATCCGGCGCCATGGGTTTCTTCGTTTACCTATCAGCGATAGGTCAAAAACCTGCTCCGCAATTGCCGAGGCATCATCTATCTCGATGGCGATATATCTAACGATGCGTTCGATTTTGGTGTCGTATGCTCAACTGTTCTTTTGGTGTCTTGAACTTCGGCGAAACGAGCGCCGGCGGTCCCGACGCGGAACCCTGTTAGCAGCAGTCCGACAGGTTTAATTGCCGCCGACCATCGCCCTGACGCGGTCGCCGTCACGCAAAAATGCACCGGCCCGAACGACAATTAAATCGCCCTCGGCAACCCCGTCGCGAATGAGAATACTGTCTTTGACAACAACGCCGACCGTTACGCGCCGCGTTTCAACACGATTATCTCGAATGACCTGTACTACCGGCCCTTCGGTCTCGAACAACAAAGACGACAGGGGCACCGTGACACCGCACGTGTTTGCTAGCTCGATCTCGGCCCGTGCAAACGCGCCGATATGGAGCGACTGAATTGCGTTCAAGCGCAATACGAACTTGTCCGAGCTGTGTCACCGGATCAATATTCAACGGAACAAGCCGCACCGCGCCGGGCATTTCATCCATACCGATGGCCTTGATTTTTGCCGTCTGATCCGGAGCCAGTCGGGAAATCCGGTTGGCGGGGACCTCGGCCGCGAGATCGAGCTCGCCGTCGGCGACAATCCGAAATAGCGGCTGCCCCCGGGCGGACACCATTTCACCGACAACGTTTGGGCCGGCAACAACCAGGCCGGATACCGGCGCACGAATCGCTACGACCGATGCAGGCTGTGCGTCACGCCCCGGCGCGAGGCGAGCGAGGACCTGCGTTGCAGAAACCGTTTCGCCCGGTTCGACGAGGATATCCTTGATCACCAAGCCCTCCCGGTCGGGGCGAACCAAAACCTCGCGGCGCGGAACGACAGTCCCTGTCACAATCTGCTTTTCAAAGAAGCATGCTTTCGTTGCCTTAGCCGCCGTGACCGCCATCCCGGCCGATGCTTCCTGCGTAACCTGTTCGGCAGCCATTGCCAGCGGGATGGTGGAGAGAAAAAAAGCCATCAGCACTGACCCCAGGCCTGGCGAACAATGTCAGCCAGGCGCGACGAACCAACCAACGCGCTACCTGTGATCGCTGTTTCATTGCTTGATTTTCGGCGGCGTTCGGCGGTCGCCGCCGCCCGCATTCCAGCGAATCCACAGCACCGCAGCCCATTCTCCCTGGCCAATACTCAACATTTTCGGCGAGCCCGCCGCGCGACGGCAGACAGCCTGTTTACGCCAGACGCCCACGTTCATCCGCCCCGCCCCCGAAACTTTCATGTAGCCCATCGGCGCCGCCGGCGTAGCCCGCAAGCTTGGCGTCCGGCGCGTGCGGAGCATCCGCTGGAGGCGGCACTTCCGAACCGGTTTGGCTCGGCGCGGTTTTCCTGGTTGGCCAAGTCAACTTGCCGACATTATTCATTATCGTAAAAAACGCTGGAACGAACAGGAGGGAAAGCACGGTTGCCAACGCCAATCCGCCAATAACAGCAATGGCCATCGGCGAACGGAACTCGCCACCTGCGCCAAAGGCAAGCGCGCTGGGCGTCATGCCGGCAATCATCGCGATCGTGGTCATGACTATCGGCCGTGCCCGCTTCTGGCCTGCATCGATAATGGCGAGCTTCGCGTCCATACCGCGATGGATCGATTCACTGGCAAAGTCGACCAGCATGATCGCATTTTTCGTCACGATACCCATAAGCATGAGCACGCCGATCCAAACCGGCGTAGTGAGCTGTTGTCCTGTCAGCAGCAGCGCGATGATGGCGCCCCCGATCGAGAGCGGCAGCGAGAACAGAATGGTGATCGGCTGCAGGAAACTTCCGAACAAAAGCACGAGCACCGCATAGACCATCATCAGGCCGCCCGTCATCGCGGTTTGAAAGCCGGAGGCTAGTTCTTTCAAGCTTTCGGCGTCTCCCGATTCGCTGATGCGCACGCCCTTCGGGAGCTCTTTCGCCACCGGCAGAGCGTAAATTCTTTTCAGCGCATCGCCGAGTGCAGCGTGTCCGACGAGGTCCGCGGAAACCGTAGCCTGCCTTTCCCGGTTGTAACGGTTGATGCTGGTCGGACCTTGGTCGAGCCGAACGTCAGCGATGGCCGTCAGGGGGACGCTGCCGCGGCCCATGGGCAGCGGCACTCTCAGCTGTTCAAGAACTTGCGCATCCGCCCGCGCCGTTTCCTCGAGTTGCACGCGGATCGGCACCAGCCGTTCGCCGGTGTCGAGCTTCGCCAGCGCCGGACCGAAGTCGCCGATCGTAGCTACCCGCATGGTTTCCGCGAGGCTTTCGGTCGAAATGCCCAGCCGCGTCGACAAATCCGTGTAGGGGTGAACGCGCAGCTCCGGCCGATCGAGCGAGGTGGCCGCAGTGACATTCGAAATCAGCGGTATCCGCCGCATCTGATCCACCAGCTCGCTGGCCACGTTGCTGACCAACCGGCTGTCGGCGCCGGTCACGTAGAGCGAGATCGCCCGCAAACCGTTTTCGTCGCGAAACCAGTATCGAATGTCGGGAATATCCGAAAGTTCGAGGCCGATGATGCGCTCGAGTTCATGCTGGCTTACGGAACGCTCGGATTTCGGCGTGTAGTTGATCACCAGCGACGCCTTGCGCACCTCGGTGGTGGCCGGCGGGACGCGTCCGCCGTCGACGAAAACGCTCACGACTTCGGGATGCTTGCGCAGGCGAGCAACAATATTCTCGGTCACATGCTCGGTATTCGAAAGCTCCGAACCCGGCGGCAATTCGATCGCAAGCAACGAGCGAGCGGTATCTTGAGCCGGCAGAAAGCCACGCGGCAGGAGCCCCATGCTCCAAATAGATGCCGCGAACACGACGAGGCCGAGGCACACGGTCGTCACGCTGTGACGGACCGACCAGTTTACCAGCAAGGTATAGAGCGCAAGGAGACGCCCGGGCGGCGCTTCGCGGTGCGGGCGTGACTTCAGAAAATAGGCCGCGAGCATCGGGGTGATCAGACGCGCGGCCAAAAGTGAAAACAGCACCTGCACGGAAACCGTGATGCCAAATTGCTTGAAGAATTGACCGGCGATACCCGGCATGAAGCTCGCCGGAGCAAAGATGGCGACAATAGTGAGGCTTATCGCAATGACCGCGAGACCAATCTCGTCGGCGGCTTCGATCGCAGCCTGATAGGCAGATTTCCCCATTCGAATATGGCGCACGATGTTCTCGACTTCGACGATCGCGTCGTCGACCAGAACACCGGTAGAGAGCGTGATCGCGAGCAGGCTCACCAAATTGAGCGAAAATCCCAGCAAATCCATCACCCAGAAGGCGGGGAAGATGGAAAGGGGAAGCGAAATTGCGGCAATGATTGTTGTGCGCAAATCCCGCAGAAACAGGAAGACAATGACGACCGCCAGGAACGCGCCTTCGAACAGTGTGTGAATCGCCGATTCGTAGTTTCCGCGCGTGAATTCGACCGACGAATCGATCAGCTTCAAGTCGACGTCCGGACTGGCTTCCTTCAACTCGTCGACGCGCTTTTGCACGGCGGCGGCCACCTTGACGTCGCTCGCACCCTTCGCTCGCCGAATGCCGACGGCGACGACCGGCTCTCCATTGAACCGCGCAAAAGTGCGCCGCTCGGCGATCGTATCGGTGACCACGCCGAGATCACTGAGGCGCACCTCGCCGCCCATCGGCAGGCTGATCATCGTTCCGGCCAGATCGTTGACGGATTTGCTGCCGGCCAGCGTACGGATCGCTTCGTCGCGGCCACCGATCTCCGCTCGGCCACCCGCAACATTGGCAAGCGTGCCGCGCAGGCGGTGACTGACATCAACCGCAGTCAAGCCGACCGCGGCCAAGCGGTCGGGATCGAGAGACACCAGAATTTCCCGATCGACGCCGCCTATACGCTCGACCTGCGCAACGCCGCGCACGCCCTGCAGCGCACGCACCACCACGTTGTCGACGTACCAGGAAAGCTGCTCCGGCGTCTTCCCCGGCGAGATCGCTGCGTATGTGACGATCGGCAGGCCGACCACATCGACCCGCTGGACCAGCGGCTCGTTGATATTTTGCGGCAGATCGGCCCGCACTCGCGTGACCGCATCTTTCACGTCATTGAGCGCGCGATCGGTGTTCGTCTCCAGCGAGAACATGATCGTCGTCGCCGAGACGCCATCGGTGATGGAAGACGCTATATTGCGAACGCCCTCAACGCCGGAGACGGCGTCTTCAATCGGTTTGGTGACTTGCGCTTCGAGCTCGGCCGGGGCCGCGCCAAACTCGGTCACCACGACCGAGACAACCGGAATATCCGCGTTAGGCAGGCGGGTGATCGGCAACCTTGTAAAGCTGGTCCAGCCCAGCACAAGAAGAATGACGGAGAACACAATCGCCGGGAGCGGCTTACGGATCGACCATGCGGAAATGTTGAGGGCCATTGCCTTGCCCTATTGGCCGCGATCGTCCGCAAGCATCGGCTTGACCCGGTCGCCATTATGAAGCGAGCTGCCCGCGTTGGCGATTATCAGTTCACCCTCCTTCACGCCCTCGCTCACTTCGATCTTGTCGTCCGAAAACAAGCCGGTTTTGATTTGGCGAGCTTCAACAACCGAGTCGTGCACGACCTGTACCGTCGTGCCTCCGCTTTCGTACTGCACGGACGAACGCGGGATCGATACACCGCAACTATGACTCGCATCGATGGAGCCTTGGGCGAACAGGCCGGCGCGGGTAATCGGGTCGCTGTCAATCGCAAGCCGCACTTTGCCAAGCTGCGTCTTGCGGTCGATCTCAGGCAAAATAGTGCGGACCCGGCCGGCCAACTCACGGCCACTGTCCAGCCGCATGCGCGCTGACTGTCCGACCTTCACTTCTGCAAGGTGCAGGCTCAATACGTCCGCTTCAACTTCCAACTCGTTGCCGACGATGATGCTGAACGCCGGCTCCGGGCCCAATGGCGGCGGCAACGGCACGGCTGCTGCCACGTCGCCGACTTTGGCACCGACGTGCCTGATGACCCCGGCGGCCGGAGCGCGCAGCGCCGAGTTACCGGCTTGCTGCGCGCTACCCGTTGGCGCGCTTGGCCCCTCTGCCGGACTGCCGGTCAGCGGAGACAGGCGAGCGAGCACTTGGCCCGCGGTCACCGAATCGCCTTCCGCAACCAGAAGCGCGCTGATCTGGTAGCCAGTAACATCCAGATTCACGATCGTCTCCGCCCGCGGCACCACCAATCCGGTGAACCGCACTGCCGAGGAAAAGCAGCCCTGCATGGCCTTTTCAACGAGAACGGGGACGCCCGATTGCGGGGAACCGGCTCTACTACTCGACGCGGCGAAGAACGCGGCGGCGATCAGAAATGCTCGCGCCATAAGGATTCGCGCGGAGCGCCTTTGGAACTTACCGAATACCATATCGGCGAATTGGTCTGCGATAGGGGCAGGCCCCCAAGAAATCGCGGCAAACGCGGTCTAATGGCTCACTCATCGCACGACCAAACTTTTGGCACTTGCTCGAAACTCGAACGAAGCATAGCATATTTCGATTATTATCAATCGTTTATGTGCCCAACTGATCGGAGCTCTGCCATGAAGGCTAAAGAGGCTCGGGGAAAGCGTCGGCGGAAAGCAGTGCCGGTGTCTGGGCGCCGCCGGCTTATCATTGTCGCTGGCCGGCGGAGCGCACGCGGCAATCGGCGGCATGGCCGCAGATATGCCCGCGCGCCAAGGAGCCTTAGGTCACGAAATCACGCTGTGCGAAGAAGATATCGCCGACATCAGTCTGGCGACTTTCCACGTCTTTGGTAAGGAAAATTCGCCCCGGCTGCGCGCACGAATTGCGGCCGGGGGCTGCGTCGCCTGCGCCACTTCAGAAAGTGTAAATCAGCCGACGGGCGGCGGACCTGCCTATGCACCGCGGCCTCGCACGGTAAGACCAGCGCAGCCATACGTCCGTGCGATTAGGCACCCGCAAGCACCTGCGAATCAAAATGCAAACCAGAAGGCCCAGCCCGACGCTCATTCGACGACAAACCGAAGTACGAGCGGGCCTACCCAACGGGACGCAGGCGCATCGACAGTAAATCAAAGTGCGAGCCAACAGGGCGGGGCCGAAGTGCCCGTTCTTGGGGTTTCAAATACCTCGAATTGAGGGCGCTCCGGCGCGGCGGTCACGGGCCGCGGCTGCTATCGATGAGTTTTTGGGTAGTTCGTTGGATCGATTTGCGGGCGGGCGCGTGCAGTTCGCTTGGATCTTGCGCCTGGAAACTAAAACAAAACTTTATTTGGATCGAAAGCCGACGCGGCGGGGCAGCGCCTCATCGCAATGCGCTGCAGCAATCGTTTTTATGAGCTGGATGAACATTTCGCATCAGCTCAATCATTTTCGCAGCGCGACTATTGTGCCGCGTTTAGGCGCTGAACGTTCGCTTTAGCGTACTCGTTTCCGGCCGCTGCTGCCTTCTCAAACCATTGGCGTGCCTGGGCAGAGTCTTTCGCGACGCCCAAGCCTCTCTCATAGAGGAGGCCCAAATCGTTCATCGCTTCCGCGTTGCCCGCAGCCGCAGCCTTTTCGTACAATTGGCGCGCGTGGCTATAATCCTGAGGACCGCCCCACCCGTTCTGGTAAAATAGGCCGAGATTGCGCACCGCTAGCGCGTTGCCCGCAGCGGCGCCTTTCTCATACCATTGCCGAGCCTGGGCATAGTCTTTCCCGACGCCCAATCCTCGTTCGTAAATGAGCCCCAGATCGTTCATAGCCATAGCGCTACCGCCTGCGGCAGCCTTTTCGTACAATTGGCGAGCCTCCGCATAGTCCTGCGCACCGCCCAATCCGTTCTGGTACAAGAGCCCGAGATTGCGCGTCGCCGGAACGTTACCCGCCGCCGCACCTTTCCCGTACCATTCCCGCGCCAACCCGTAGTTTTCCGGCACACCGAGCCCTTTTTCGTACAGGAACCCGAGCCTGTTCATTGCTTCGGCGTCGCCGGCCGCCACCGCTTTTTCGTAAAACTGCCGCGCTTTTGTGTAGTCCCGAGGTCCCCCCAATCCATCCTGATAAAAGAGACCGAGATTGCTGGTTCCTTCGGGGGATCCGGCGGCAGCGGCCTTCTCGTACCATAGGCGCGCGACCGAATAGTCCTGAGGGACGCCCGATCCACTAGCATAGAGATTACCGAGATTACGCATGGCGAGCGGCTCGCCCGCGGCGGCGGCCTTTTCATAGAATTGGCGCGCTTGCGTGTAGTCCTGCCCAACACCCCAGCCGTTGTGATAAACCATCCCCAAAAGCGTAACGGCCAGATGGTCGCCCTTGGCCTGCGCCTTCTCGAAAAGCCCGCGCGCCTTTGTATAGTCTTTTGCGACACCTTGCCCAAACAGATAGATGCTGCCCGTGTCGGTGATTGAAATTTTGCTCCCCATATCGGCGGCTTTTTCAAAAAGATGCAGGGCCGTGGCGTAGTCTTTCTGAGCATGCGCAACGCGCCCGGTCTGAAAGACGAAGCGCGCTACGTCGGGGTATTGACGCGCCGCCTCGTTGCACGCTTTCAACGCTGCCTTGGTATCAATTTGCTGCTCGACGACGCCGGCGACGGAGGGTGGCCGTTGCTCATCTGAAGTATCAGCCGCAAGCCGATCGCAGTCGGTCACAAGGTCTGGGCGCAAACCCGCTGGACCACCCACCGGCGCGGCCGTGCTGGCTGGTTGCTCCGCGACGGTATCCCGTTCCAATGTCGCAGAGCGATCCGCCGCGTGTGGTGAACCGGTGGAGGGAGTTGCCGGCGGCGCCGTTTCAGCTTGCTGCACTTCCGGCGAGCCAGTTATTCGTGGGCTGGCGTGTGCAGTCCCTGAGGAGGACCCGAAAGCGAAATCCTCGTCCAAGGAGGAGGAGAACCAAGGAACCTGACCGCTATGGGTTGCCCGCAGCACGTCCATGCGCGTGCGATTAAAAATTTGTTCGACGGTGGAGCCGGGCTTTTGCGCCTCCTGCAGGAGTTGTGACATAAAGACAGCCGGGCCATCCTCGCTGACCATGGAGCCCGGCGCTGCCGATGTCATGACAAGGGTCCCGCGGGGAGAAGTAATGGTCGCAAGACCTGCGGCCGTTTTGCGGAAACGACGCTCGTAGGGATTCCTGCGCGACGCGTCCAGAATGGCGATCTTAACGCGCGCGCCCCGAGCGTTCATCTCATCGAGGATTTTTTCGATGCTATAGCCATCGAGGCGAACATCGGACTCGCTCCAAATCCGAGCGTTCACCGGGATCAAATAGTTCTGGCGGTCCGATTGGATACCGAACCCGCTGAAGAAGAACACTGCAGTCGAACCGGGCTTGATCTTTGCGTAGAAGCGATCGAGCGCCTGTTGCATAGCCTCTTTGGAGAGGTTTTCCTCGACATCGACGTCGAATCCGCGTCGGCGCAGTTCATCGCCGAGCGCATGTCCGTCGGTAACCGGCTCCGTTAAGGACGCGTCGGCGTCCGGATACGCGGCGTTGCCAATAAGCAAGGCCACGCCGACGCTAGGCTCCGCAAATGCAGCCGGGGCCGCAAGCAAGAGGACGAACGCGATGAAAACTCCAACTCGGCGTTTCAGAGCCATTGTGACACGGGCCTGTTGTCCAATCGTCACGAAAGACGAGCATGCGGGCGGCTGCCGGCGCCTTCCGGTCGTCAGGATCAGACTACTCCCCCATGCCCATCCCGGTACTCAAGCATACAGACTTCAGAACGTGCCGCAACTTTCTACCGGCCGCAATCTGTCGGCCAAAATACGGGGGCCGCACCGAGATTTGCGCCTCCGGGCGTAAATTTTTGGTGCCAGGCCCCCACAGGCCTCGGGCGCGAGGGCTACGGCATGCCGCGACGCAAACGATCCCTTCCAATCACACGATATCTGTCGAGGAGCGCAATTTCCCAGGCGCGTCATCCAATCTATGCGGCAGGATGGGCGCAATCAGACAGCATCAAAACGAACCGTCTGGGTTGGCGCGCCCGCTTGCGCACTATTTTACCTGCGCTGGCGTCAGACCAGGCGCGGTGGCGATGGTGGTGTTGCAACGATCGCTTTTTAAATGTCACAATTTGCAAGTCCATTATAGCTGAAGCACTGTTTCCCTTGTGGCAGGTGTGATCGTATTTTTATCGGTCGGCCTCGTAGAGAAACGCAAGCGCATCGCCGCAAAACCCCCGGAAAACGGATCTGCAACAATGGCCGCATGGACAATCGTAAAATCCCTTTTCTGGCATGGAGGCTCGTTCGTCCCGATGCGGCAGCAAGAAGCCGGCGGCGGCCTGACGCGGCAAGCATTTAGCGCTTGCCCTAGGGATATTGGTATTGTGTCTCACGGCTGTTGCGGCATCCACCCAGCAAAACAGCGTGGCTTTGCTCATCGGCAATGCGGTCTACCCCGACGCAGAGACGCCGCTGCAGGGGCCGGTGACCGACGCTCGCGCCCTGGCGGTTCAACTCAAACGCCAGGGCTTTGATGTTGCCATCGGCGAAAATCTTAAAAAGGAGGCAATGCGTCGCTCGCTCGACCAGCTTTACGCAAAGATCAAACTCAGGGTCGATTGTACTGGTATATTTTGGTGGTTTTGGCATCCAATCGGACCGCCAGACCTATCTCATTCCGACCGACGCTCAAATCTGGAATGAGGCCGACGTGCGTCGGGATGGATTTAGTCTCGACAAAATCCTTGCCGAGATGACGAGCAAAGGAGCCCGCGCCAAGATCGCCGTTGTCGACGCGTCGCGTCGAAATCCGTTTGAACGCCGCTTTCGCAGTGTCTCGGCGGGTCTCGCCGCGGTAACGGTTCCGCGCGGCGCGGTGGTCATAACATCCGCCCCGCCGGACACGGTCATCGGCGATAACGGTTCGCAAGTGTTCATGACCAGCCTCGTTAAAGAACTTGCGGTGCCGGGCGCAACGATTGAGCAAGCCTTCAATCGAACACGCATTGACGTGTCGCGCGCGACGCAGCAGCAGCAGGTGCCTTGGTTTTCGTCTTCGCTGGAGGAGGACTTTCAGCTCGGATCGCAGTTGCCGCCGAGCGCAAATATTCAGTCCAAAGCTGAGGAAAACAAACCTCTGATACCGCTGACGGAATCCTCGCCGAAAGCAGAGCAGCGGCCCGCATCCAATGCTCAACAGAAAAACGCCGAGGCCGAGCAATCGAAGGCCGCCGAGGCTAAACCGGCGGCCCCATCCGCACCGTCCTCGGGAGCCTCGGGCGGCGACGCATCCGTGGCGCTGCTAGCGCGGCCTCCGAACCAACTCGCCAAGGCGACTATCGATCCCGGCATGGTCGGAACCCTCAAGCGCGAAAGCGCTATCGATGACTACGCTTGGCATTTTATTTATTCCATCAACCCAGACGGAACATGTCGCTTGATTACGACGCAAGAAGAGGACGGTGTCTACCACGGTGGCAAGGGCGAATACCGTACCGTCGGCGAAAAGACCGGTCGCGTCCGGATAGGCACCTACCGCGCGGCCGGCAGTTCCGCAATCGAGGTGACGAGCGCCACAGGAGTCACAGCCATATTTCGATCGACCGAACGGACCGGGCCAGTCAACCAGGCCAATCCAGTCATGCTTGGTATTTGGCGTGCAACTATCGTGCAAGGCGGGACGACGTGGACGTTGACGATTCAAAACAATCCAAACGGCACCTACCATTACAAAGCTTCGACCGAGGACAATGGCAGTTGTGCGTTTGCTGATCGGCAATGGCACACGACCTCAGCCGTTACCGGCAAATCCGATGCGGGAAACTATCGCTTTATCGGTGATCGCCAAGTCGAGATTGTGGGCTTGAGCGGCA
>CAVZSB010000004.1:0-106039 GCA_963777635.1 uncultured Alphaproteobacteria bacterium | reverse complement strand
AGATGGAGGAACACATGCGCATCCATGCCCTTGGCTTGGCTGCATTCCTGTTTTTCGCCCCCACGGCGCATGCCGAGATGTCCGGCGGCAAGATCAAGATCGGGGTGCTGACCGATCTTTCCGGCCCATACGAGCAGAATTCCGGCGTCGGCTCGGTCGAAGCGGCGAAGATGGCGGCGGAGGAGTTCGGCAACAAGGTCAATGGCGTGCCGGTTGAGATCGTTTCCGCCGATCACCAGAACAAGCCGGATATAGGTGCCGCGATTGCGCGGCGCTGGTTCGATATCGAGGAGGTCGATGTCGTCACCGATCTGGTCAATTCGGCGGTCGGGTTCGCAGTGCTGGAGATCGCCAAAACCAACAACAAGACCGTGCTGCTGACGAGCGCGGGATCGGCGGATTTCACCGGCAAGGCCTGCGCGCCCGACAATTCGGTGCACTGGGTCTATGACAGCTATGAACAAGGCGCCGCCATCGGCCGGGTCCTGCCACAACTCGGCAAGACCTGGTTCTTCATCACCGCCGACTACGTTTACGGCCGCGCGCTGCAAGCCGGCGCCACGACGTTCATCGAAAAGAACGGCGGCAAGGTCCTGAGCTCCGTCCGCCATCCGCTTGGCACGACCGACTTCTCGTCCTTCATGCTGCAAGCCCAGGCGTCGGGAGCGGAAGTGATCGCGGTGGCGAACGGCGGCGACGACGCCATCAACGCGGTCAAGACCGCACGCGAGTTCGGCATCACCGACAAACAGAAGGTCGTGCCGTTCGGACTAAATTCCCTGCCGGCGATCCGCGCCACCAGCCTGCAGCTCGCGCAGGGCATGATGTTTGTCTCGCCGTGGCTGCCGGGGATCAATGATGCGGCGAATGCGTTCTTCGCCAAATTCATGGAGCGTCGCAAGATAGCGCCCACGAGCTTCCAGGTGGGCACCTACTCCGCGGTGCGCAGCTATCTCAAGGCGGCCGAAGCGACGAACTCGGACAATTCCAAGACCGTGATCGCCAAGATGCGCGAGTTGCCGGTGCACGACGCCTTCACGCCGAACGGGCGGCTGCGGCCCGATGGCCGCATGGTGCACGACGTCTATCTCGTGCAGATCAAATCGCCGGCCGAGTCAAAGGGCGAGTGGGACCTGCTGAAGCTCGTCGCGACGTTGCCGGGTGACGAGGTGTTTCGCCCGATCGCCGACGGCGGCTGCCCGGCGATGGCGAAGTAGCGACGCTGGCAGCCTCGCGCCGGCCAAATCTCGCGAATCGGATGCAGCCGGGCGATGACAAGCCCAGCCACCGCTTGAAACGGACGGGATTCCGCTATTCGGGCCGGGTTAATGATCGGGTAACCATGCGTTAACCATTGTGCCATCAGGCTGAGTGGATTGGGCATCGATTGACGCGCCAGACATGGCATTCACCGAACGGAATCGACAGAACGAATGGCCGCGGCATCGGGCCGTAAGCCTTGCTGCGAAGCGCCCTGCATCGGGGGCGACGGCGATAACTGCAGCGGAGCAGGCCAGACCGCAATTGCGACGCGAGAAGGCTACGCTCCCATCTGCCACGGCAGAATTCAACTTTGCCGCCGGAAAGACCAAATTTGACCTCGCCAACGAACTCGAAGAAGCCCGCAGGGACATTACCCGGCTGGAGCGGCGGTTGTCGCAGGAGACCGCAGCGGCCGGGACGCTGCGCGAGCAGGTGCGGACGCTGACGGCGGAGGGGGAGGCTGCCGGCCAGCGTGCCGCGGGGCTGGAAATCGAGCTCGGTGCGGCGCGCGACCGGCTTCGCGGAGCGCGCGATTTCGAAGCTGAAAATACCCTCATCGCGAAAAATCTCATCGAAAAAGACGCAGCGCTGGAGGATGCCCGCGCGCGAATAAAGTTTCTGGACACGGCGCTGGCCGTGGCAGAAGCCGAATGCACGAGGCTGGGCGCCGAGGCGAAGGCGGCCACGGCCGCGAGGGAAAAGTACGAGAGCGAATCCGAAGCTCTCAAGCGCCTCTCCGATTCCATGTCGGCGCGCGCCTTGATGGCGGAGAAGATGCTCGCCGATGCGAGGCAACGCTTGCTCGCGCGCAATGTGCAGAACGACGTCGCCGAGCAAAGGATCACCGCGGAGAAGGCCGCCCGCGACGAGGTTGACGACAAGAACCGGCGGCTCAAGGAAACGCTTCGCTCGCAACAAGGCCACGTCGAAGAACTTGAACAGTCGCGCCTGACGCTCGTCGCCGCCGCGAACGCGCTGCTGGAAACCTTCCAGAACCGCGAAAAGGCTCTCATCGACGCCGAAGCGAAGATCAAACGCCTGACCGAGCGAAACGCGCAACTCGAGGCCGAGGCAAGCTCCGCCAACAGTCGCGCTGCAATCACGATCGCCCGTGCCGAGGAGCGGATGCGCAAAAAGTGGGCCGAGCTGGCGCGCCAGCTCACCATCCGGTCGAAATCAAACGTCCCTCCTCGAGACCGGCGCGAACGCACTTTCTGACTTTGCCCGCCGGCGCCGTCACGTTTGAAAACGACGTCATTCGAAGCGCCGCTGATGCCGGCGAAATTCAAAGCGCGCTTTTGGTCACCGACGGCGATCGGTCACCGGAATGCGGGCATTACCTCCGTCGCGAACAGGTCCACGGAGTGCGCCGCCGCCTCGTAGGGCAACGAGCCGAAAATCATGTCGCCGACGAAATAGTTGACGCCGGTCTGCTCGACCGTATCGGCGACATAGCGGCGGACCGTTTCCGGCGAACCGGCGACGCCCATATGCATCTCCACAAGCGCGTCGAATTCGCTCGGATAGACCGCGGCGATCGGGAAGGGGATGCCCGCCCATTCCCACAGGAACGCCATATGGTGGCGCCACAGGCGATAGGCGCTGCGGGCGGCGTCCTGCGCCTTGGCGTCGGTCTCGGCGACGACGACGTGGCGGAAAACGCCGAGCAACGGGATGTCCGCAGCGCTGTTGCCGTCGGCCTGCCACGCCGCGCGATAGGCGTCGGTGATCGCCTTGACGCCCGCGTCGGGAATGAGCGTCACGATGTTGCCCTTGAGCCGAGCGGCGTCGGCCGCGCGCGAGGGTTCGATCGGAGCGAACCAGAGCGGAGGATGTGGTTGCTGTATCGGCCGCGCCGCGATGCGTACGTTCTTGTATCGATAGAATTTGCCTTCGTGGTTCAAAATGTCCGAGGCGAGCGCCTTCAGAATGACTTCAGTCGCTTCCCGATTCATGGCCGGCGCCAACGCCGGATCGACATCGAAGCTCGCGATCTCGACCGGTGACGCGCCGCGTCCCAATCCCAATTCCAGCCGCCCATGGCTCATATGGTCGAGCATCACCACTTCTTCGGCGACCCGCAATGGATGATACATCGGCGTGACGTAGAGCAGCGGACCGAAGCGCAGCCGCTTGCTGCGTTGTGCGGCCGCGGCGAGGAATACGCTCGGCGACGGCGCCATGCCGAGCGGTGTCGAGTGATGTTCGGCGATGTGATAGGAGCGAAAGCCCGCCCGATCGTATTGTTCGATGAGCTTGAGCCTGGTCTCGAACAGATCCGCGAGCGGAATCGCGTTGTCGTCAAGGTGGTCGAAAATGCCGAATTGCAGAGCCACGGCGCCTACTCCCCGATTTTATTTTTTGTCGCGCGCAAATGTTACTGTTCCCGCGGGGAATTACCAGCCCGGCTTGCCGGCAAGCCGCGGGAGCTTTCGAATGGGCGAGGAGTTCTTGAATGAAGCGGGCCAGGCTTATCGCGCGCGTTGAGAACGCGGTGTGTGCGGCGGCGGCCGTATCGATGCTGGTCGCAGTGCCGGCGTCATCGGTGAATGCGGAGCCGTCCCCTCGGGAGGGATGCCGGGCCGTTTCCAAGGTCGAGTATAATGCCGCCAAAAGCGAAAATCTGCTGCACGCAAGATTTGGCAGGTATGTGAGAACCGGCCGATTTTGGCGGCGCTTCTACTGGTATTGCCGCTGATTTCAATCGCGCGCGGTCGATATCGGACCAGCCCCTCCTGCGAAACTCAGCGGATCGGATAGAAGGTGAGATCGAGCTTCTTCCACTGATTGTACTTCTCCGGCGGGAGCATGGTGTAGGGCTGGCATTGTTGCAGCGCGCTGATTGAACTTTGTATCAGCGCCTTCTGTTTGGCCGATGTGATCGGCTGCATCAATTGCGGCCGCGATGCCAGGGTACCGTCGCGATTGAGGAAAACCCGCATTACGATGCTGACATTCTCGCCGGGGGAAACTCCTGTCGGCAGGGACGAACAGGAACTGACGCGCTCGCGGAATTCCGCGGTGAAGTCATAACCGGCGCGCGGGGTGTTGACGGGCGGAGCATTGAAGCCGCCGCCAAACTGTCCGCCAGCGAGAGCGAGCTGCGCCATCGTTTCGACGGCGCTCGGTTGATCCGGCGGCGTTTCCTCAGGCTGCGGCTCGGGCGGGGTGGGTAGCGATTTAGTGGTTCGATCCTGTTCCGTTTCGGGCGGAGCGGTTTCGGCGTGGGCCAATTTAGGCTGCGCCTTTTCGGGCTTGGCTTTTTCCCGACCGGCGTCCTGCTGCGGGTTCGAATGCTGTGGCGATTGTTGCGCTGGCTGGGCGGCCGGGTTGGTCGGCTGCTGTTGCGTGGCGGCGTTACCGTTGTTGCCATTGAACGGCACCGCGGAACCGGACGACCGTTCCGGGGAAGGATCGCCCTGGAGCCGCGGAGCTTCGGTTGGCGTTACGAGCTCGACCTCCATCGCATCGGGCGGCGGCACGGTCTGGGGCGAGCTCCCGGCGAACGACATCAGGCCGAGCGCAAAGGCGCCGACATGGGCGACGACCGAGATAACTATCCCGGGTCGAATGAATTGCTTCAATCCGATCATAGAAGATCGTGCCAACACCGCTCTGCCCCGCCGGCATCATACCGGCCGCCCCGATTTTTTGTGGTTTTTATTCGCCGACGGCCGCCGGAAGACAATCCCGGAGTTGCGGGCTCTTTCTATAACAAGGTGCCGCGCTTCACCGTGATCGGCGGTGACGCCTTATCCTTTGAGCCGTTCAAGTAGAACGCAGCCATCATCGCCTCGATATTGGCTGAAATGCCGGTCTGGTGAATGCGGGGCGTCTGACGACCTGACATGATATGATTTGGCTCCCCGGGCCGGATTCGAACCAGCGACCAACCGGTTAACAGCCGGTTGCTCTACCACTGAGCTACCGGGGAATATTGCGGCGGCTCACGCAAGCGCGGTTGCGTATAACAAAGCCGCACCCGCTTTGAAAGCCGCATGACGCACTGAATTGACGTTGCCGGTTCCGCGATCCGTCCGGGTACGAGGCATGCAGCGAAGGGCTTTTGGAGGCCACGCCCGCAATAGGGCCGGGGTAAACGGCTTTGCAGGCGGCCCGGGCCGGGATTTTAAGCCGCTGGACGCCGGATTGGCCGCCAATGCGCTGCGGCTCCGACACCGTCGCCCATCGTGGGCATGTGCAGTTGCGCCTAACCTGGATACTTCGCCCAGTCGCGCCGATTTATTCCGGGCGCAAGCCTCAATAGAGCGGGCTGGCGAACACCTTGGCGGGTTGGAACCTAAGTTCCGTCCGCGAATTTAAAGCCGCGGGCCAAGTGTTTTCCCCTTGCAACAAGTGTTCCCCTTGTAACAGGTGTTTCTCTCGTAACACGTCTTGCTAATGTCGCTTTCAGGTCATCGAATACGCCTATCGATTCTCTTGTTTATACCATTAGGAGGCCTCATGTTCTCTCGTATTCTCGTTAGCGCTTTCAGCATCACCTTCCTCGCCGCCGCGATTGCCACGTTTTCCGCCGGCGGCGCCGTGGCGCAGACCAATCAAATGGCGCCCGGCGGTGGCGCGCCACCTCCGATCAAACAGGTGGCGCTGACCGACAAACAGGTTACCAGCGTGATTGCCGCTCAGAAGGAAATGAATGTGATCACCGCAAAGCTGTCGCCGACCGCGCAGCCGGACGCGAAGATGATGGCGCAGCTCGAAGCCGTAGCGAAGAAGAACGGCTTTTCGAGCTTTGATGATTACAACAATGTGGTCGGCAACATCAGTCTGGTGCTGGGTGGGTTCGATCCGGCAACCAAAAAATATATCGGTACCGAAGCGGCAATCAAGGCGCAGATTGCCGAGATCAAGGCGGACACGAAAATGTCGGCCAAGGACAAGAAGGAGGCGCTTGCCGGCCTCAACCAGGCGCTGAAGGCTCCGGAGCCGCCGATCCAGTTCAAGGGCAATATCGATCTCGTCCAAAAATATTACGACCAACTCGCCGAAGTGCTGGGAGGCGAGCAGCAATAGGCTCGTTCGCAAGGACGCGGTCATGTTCGGGTTTCGGCGATATCGGTGGCGATGCGCCGGGCCTTAATCTCGGATGAGCAGGCCGGCAGCCGATCGCCGGCTTAGCTCGTCTTCGAAATGTGGCTCGTCTTCGAAAGTAGCGTAGGCGAGCCCCTGGCGCGAAACGCGTCGGTTTCCTCGACGGACCATGGCGGCGGGAAGCGGCACTCAGGATCCAGCACCTATTCCACAGTTACGATCGAGCTGCCTCCTTTATCCTCGATCTCATATTTGTAGATTGAGTGATTGCACGCCAATTTGAATCCGTTGGACGTTGGAAGCGGACGAACCGCGCTGATGCTATCGCAGCGATAGCCGCTCGCTCGTACAAAATGGGCAAGCTCGTCCATTTGAGCGACGTCCTGTTTAAGTTCGGGATAGATCGCCGCGTCGGGCTCTATTTGCACCAATGGGTCGGCCCGTTGATGCTGCTGCGCACGCGCCGGCGGCGCTGGCGGGGGCTGCACTTGAACCACCTGAGGCGGCGGTGGCGGAGATGATTTGGGCGTCACGCATTGGCCTAATGTCGCGTCAAGGGTAAGCCCCCGTGAGGCGCAAAGCTCCTGCGTCATCACACACTGTTTTGTGGTCGAATCCAGCGTCAACTTTTGCGAGGCGCAAAACTCTTGCGTCGGTTGAAGATGCATGAGGTTGGGCATGTCGGATGCGCCCGGCAGGGAGCACGCGCCCAACATCAAAGCGACCGGTATCACCGAATGTCTCACGGAGCGCACCCAAGGGAACGCTGCCAAAATGATCCTACAGGCAGCAGCAACGCCCGGCGCTACTGACAATCGCAGCCGGTAACTGCGGCCAACACACTTGGCGGCCAACACACTTGGCGACCAACACTTGGCGACAAACACCTGGCGACCAAGACTCGGCGACTTGCAGCGCCCGACGCCGTGAGTTTGGCTGCGTTGCGAATCATGCCCGCATTATTCGCCACTCGCGTGCGCAGTACCAGTGATCCGGTGGGGGCCCGGCGCTCCAGCATCCCGGATGGGACGGCGCCGACGTCGGCTTCCAGCCGTTCCCCGCCGATCGAGCCACTTAGGCGTGGTTCTTGGCAGCGTTGGCCCCGCTCCAGAGCGAGCCCGGGTTGGCGCGATCGGGGTAGATTGCCAACATCCCGTCGTAGAGTTCGCGTGCGGTCTTCGTTGTTCTATCGAGACGATTAAAATCGAGAAGATATTGCCGGGTGACCGCAATGTTGCGGGGATCGTCGTCGTTTTCCGGTAGCTTGTGGCCGGCGACGACTGCCTTTGGCATCAAAGCCTCAAGCTTGTCGCACGCGGAAATCCATTCAAGCCGGCTCTCCGTATCCGTCTCGGCGAGATACGGGTGAATTCCGTTGTAGACGACGTCTCCAGCAACGATCAGTCCGATGGAAGGGACGTGCAAGCTTGTAGAGTCGACCGTGTCAGTCTTTCCTGTTTTCACGACGATGAGCTCGTGCCCTTCCAGCTCCAGCCGATCGCTATCGAGCGGCTCGGCCGCCACTAGGCGATCGGGTATTTGACCGGGACTGCGTTTGCGCCAAAAGCCGTCAATCGATTCCGGCGATAATTGAGCGTGCATCGCCTTGACGACCTCGGGTGTCGCGACCGCCTTTGCGTGCGGGAAGCGGTCCAGAAGCGCCGCAATGCCGAAGAAATGATCGCCATGACCATGGGTGATGTAGATCGCGGTGAGGTTCTTGCCGCTTGCGACCACCCAATCCAGCAAAGTCCGCGATTGCTCGTTCGAGAGAAACGTGTCGACGAGAACGGCGTCGCGCTCACCGGAGATGAGGGTCGAGGAGTTCGCTACCCACGCCCACTTTTCTTGGCCTGGAGGCAGATCGTGACTGAGTCCGGGGCGCTTTACCGTAAGTACCTTCCAATTCAGAACGGCGTTCCTGTCTTCGATCGAACTCATCGTTATCTCCACGATGTTGGAGCGGCGGTACGGCGTCGGTCTTGCAAGAACAGTTTTGCGGTTTCTGACCGCTCCGGGCGACTTTCGCCCAGCCCATCGGTCCTCGGACCCGGGAACTTCTTTGCCGTCAGGACACATCACTCGTCCCGAGGGCGTTGATTGTGCGGTTTTTGTAGTTCCGCGAAATGACGCCCGTCATCACAATTACGTGGTCGGGAAGCCTGGTATTTCGCTAGGTAGTGGAGGCCACGCCCGGAATTGAACCGGGGTAAACGATTTTGCAGACAAGGATCGAAGCTTTACCCAACCCATTGGTGGCGCGGATCTGACGGGATGTCGCCTTTTGAGCCCAAGGCGACTCCCGCCAAGCACAAGACCGCGCAGCCGCTAGGATGACCACATGCGGCAGGTCGTTGCCACTCAAATCAGCCGCGACCTTTTGATGAAGAGAGGCCCGGCGCAATGCCGGGCCTCCTTAAAAACCGTTCCAAGATTCTTTTGGGCAACTTCAATCTCAACGAGTTGGTCGCCTCAAAATGATCTCATGATGCCTTTGCTAGCTTGGCCTCGGCGCGACCAACGATAGCGTCAAGCACAGCCCACCCTGCCTGGTCAACGGCGGCAATGGCGTAGTCGATTGCGACATTTGCCTCCCATTCTAGCCCATCAGCGTAGTTTTGTGCTCGTTTCGCATCTAGATCATGTTTTTTATGAGCAACATCCGCCTTCAAGGAATTGATGTCAGCGGCGACCTTCGCTCGCACCGCACTCCAATTTCTGGTGGCAGTATCTTGGGCGGATTTAATGTCGTTATTTACCTTTTCGATTGCCGCCGCTGCGGCAACACGCGCCTGTTCCTTGCGTGCCACCACCTTGTCATGTGCTTCCTTCTGCGCCGCAGCCAAAGCATCCTCTGCATGCTTGGCTCGAACCGATAGTTCAGCGAGGTGTTCGGAGAGTGGCTTTGCCATAAACTTTACTCCTTTGTGAATTTACCTCAAACGCAGTGGTAATTTAGAGCCTCGCCTCGGCGGTCGTATTGACTCAGATCAACCCTGGCCATGGCAATGGACGTCGCCACACGCCCCGCAACTTCTCGCTGTCGGTGATCGGATGCTCGCCGTCCTCAAAAATGTTCAAAGACTAGATTAACCGCCCGTCAACTCCGGCAGCTCGGCAACATTCGCCGCGATGCGCAGGGCCTCGTCGCCCATCGCGGGTGAGCAGCTGGCAGGGGAATGGCGCCCCGGCCACAGGATGGCCGGGGCTAAATCCGCGGCGCTACTTACCCGGCGGCTTGTATGCGCCGCGGAGTTTACGCCTTCGCCTTCGCAAATCCCTTGCGCAGATCGTCTGCATTCATGACCGGCACGATTTCCACCGCTGCATGCAGGTCCGAAAACAATGGTTCGACAACCTCGACAATCTGTGATGGCTCAGCGAGATCGAAAAAAATCATTGCGGATCGTTTACCCTCTGACGGCCCGAAGTAAGCAGCTTCCGGTTTGATCTTTTCCATGAGCGTCTCGATCGTTTTACCGAGCGAACCGTCTTCGAATGCCTGATTTCCCTTCTCTACGGGAAGCGTAATTCTCAGCATCATGCGCATTGTCGTATCCTCCCATTGGCTTTAGCCAATTATGGCGCCGGGGCCGAATGTCTGGGCCTCGCTCGAACAACTCAATTATCGTTGGAGTCTGTGACGTTTGATAAAGCAGCCGCCTGACTTTATGTCGTCGGCCCGCCCTGCGGCTTTGCCTCATCGGAGAGGTGCCACGGATCGCCGTGTTCTTGCAGCTGCGATACAACGTGCTCGGCTACGGCGTATCGCTCGGCTTCCGTCAACCCCTGCCGCAGCCCGCGAATGATCTTGCTGGCGCGGCGCAGCGCGAAAGCGATCTTGTACTTGAGCACGTCACCGCGGGTCATCCCGCCATGAGAACACAACAGGAACAGCGGTCAAGCCGCTAAGACTAGTATTGGTTGCACTGGTCGTTGCCAAAAAGAGAAAGCCCCAGCTCACCCCCAGCTGGGGCTTCCGGTCTCGAAGTAGCGTGCGCTACGCCTGCCCGGTGCGTCGGTCACGATGAACCACGCATCCGTTTCGTCGACCGTCCATGGCGGCGGGAAGCCGCGTGCTCTTACTTTCCGGCATCCGCGCGGGCTTAAATTAGCGGGGTGGCTATAACTTACTTCGCCGGTGTCGGGTGCTCGCCCGCGTCATAATATATCGCGCTAACTGAAGGCGGCCGGCCTTCGACACCTTGTCGGTGGCGAGTACGCTTGGTGGCAGATCGGTTCCGGGGTCACTTGTGGCCGACATGCCACACTCTCCGACAATCTGAATGCGGCAAGGAGAAACTGCTTTGGCTGCCCCAAAAAAGGGCCGACGGTCGATTATACGGCTTGAGCGGGGGCCGTTAGGGGGATCGCAATGATGCAGCTTAGATTGGCGATGTTTGCTTTGTTTACGATGGCCGCAGTCTCGTGGACTGCTGTTTCCGCCCTCGCGTTCTCTCAGGATAGTCTCAGCACTGGCGGGGCTGGCAGTTCGACATTTGCGGATCCGGATGAACAGATCAACAAAGCGTTCGGTTTGGAGAATGGCGCCGAACCATCCGGTTTAAGTTCGGTGCAGTCTGGTCCCCAACAGCGCAAACTAGATTTCTTTAAGCACTTTCAGATCGACAGCGTCACTTCGCCTTCCAATCCTCTTTCCCGCCCGAGCAACTGAACCTGTCTTTTGCCGGGGCTGTTTAGGGCGGATGCCCCTCGACTAGCACACGCACGCTCCGCGAGCGTGACGAGCTGCCTCACGCCGGGGATGACCAGCGGCTGCGGCAAGGGCCGCTACCTATGGGTAACTCCGGGGAAGTGCGGAAGCTTAGGCTTTATCAAGTTTCATCGTAGCGCCCCAAAGATCGTCGAGATTGAACGAGAACTGATCTTCGAGCGGCGTACCGTGCTGCGCGCGTCCGAGACGACGCCAAATATCCGCACACGCATTTTCCAAGTCGGTGCTGTCCTGTACGGCGTATGTCCCGTCAGATAGTACCGCATTGCCCTTTTCAATCGACAGACGAATATTCATGAAAGCGCGCTCCGATTGCCGACCCCCAAGCCCTTCCCGGCGTGATGGGTGGCACGATAACGCACGAGCGATTACGTCAATGTGACCCCGAACCGCGCATCAGCCGCATCGTTCTTTTGGCGGTGGCGCGACCCCGCCCGTGCGCTTTCCGCGCCTGGGTCGCGCCCCCTGAGGTAGTTGACGCACGCAGAACGCACCACCGGGCTTTGTTGACGGATCGTCTAGTCGGGTGAGTGGTGTTTTCGCTAAATTGTGGAGGCCACGCCCGGAATTGAACCGGGGTAAACGGTTTTGCAGACCGCTGCGTAACCACTCCGCCACGTGGCCATCCGTCGCGAATACCTAAAGTGTAACAATTGATTACGCAATCGCTTTGTCATCTAACTTTGCGTCTTCGTTCCAGACAGTCGCTGATCGGCGCTTTCCGCCTCACGCGCCTGTGAACCTCAGGCTCATGCGACCGCCCTTTTTGACGCTTAGCTCAATAGGGTCGATCTAACGCACCTCCACAAACGTCGCTCCACAACACACGCCAAGGAGAATAAGGCATGTCGAAATTTGCTCTCTATGTTCCACTAAAGGCGAAGGCGGGTAAGGAAAAAGAAGTCGCGGATTTTCTGCGTTCCGCTGTGCCCCTGGTGAACGCTGAGCCGGGCACACGATCGTGGTTCGCCATTCAAGAAGGGCCCGGATCGTTCGCCATCTTCGATACCTTCGACGATGAGGCCGGGCGCGAAGCTCATCTCAAAGGCAAGGTAGCGGAAGCATTGATGGCGAAGGTCAAGGCCGGCGACATGTTTGAGAAGACTCCCGATATTCACAAAATAGAAATTCTCGCAGACAAGCTTCCGAAATAATTCGCGCCTCCATCGCACTAATTCTCGCGGACGCTACATCGGCGTCCGCCATTTCCATTTCGCAGCCTGTCTGCCGCAGCAGACTGTGAGGGCAGGGCGCTACGGCGCCAGCCACGGACGTTCTGAATCGACTGCTAAGTGCTTGATCGGAAAGGTGGTGGAATCAGCGGTGATTTCAGAATGGACATTGAATCAATTAGCGAAGCAGCCCGTTTTGCAGACCGCTGCGTAACCACTCCGCCACGTGGCCTTATGGGGCAATCGCCGATCCGCCCGGCGGCGAATGCCGTCATCCGCGCTCTACAAAGGAAGCGTACCGCTCCGACAACGGTGCGGCGGTGTCCGCCCGCTGGTCTTTGTCGCCTGCTTGCCTTTTGCCCGACCGTGCCGCAAAAGCCTTCGAGCGAATGTGGGAACCGGTCTCATAGGACATAAGGGTGTTTGGCATGTTCGACGCTGCCAACGCGCGCCGGCTGATGGTGGAAGGCCAGGTCCGTACCGCCGACGTGACCGACGCCGACCTGCTCGAAGCGATGCAGACCTTGCCGCGCGAGCGGTTCCTGCCGGCCTCGCTCGCCCCGCTGGCTTACATGGACAGCGATATTCCGCTCCCCAATGGCCGCGCGTTGCTCAAGCCGATGGTGCTCGCCAAGCTCATTCAGGCGGCGCGGGTCTCTCGCGCGGACCGCGTCCTCGATGTGGGCTGTGCGACAGGTTATTCTTCGGCCGTGCTGGCGGCATTGGCCGGCTCGGTGGTGGCCCTGGAAGAAGACGCCGATTTGGCCCGTCAGGCTAGGGAATCGCTTGCGGCGGTTGGCGCCGCGGCAGTCGAGGTCGTGATCGGGCCGCTGACGGCGGGATGGGCCTCGGGCGGGCCTTACGACGTGATTTTACTCAACGGCGCCACCGAAATAGCGCCCGACACGCTGGGCCGGCAGCTCAAGCCGGATGGTCGCTTGGTCGGCGTTCATGGGCGCTCCCCGGCGTCCAAGGCCATGATTTACCATTTTATCGAAGGCCATATGATCGGCCGTCCTATCTTTGACGCGGCCGCGAGGCTGCTGCCGGGTTTTGTGGCGCCGCCCGAATTCGTTTTTTAGGGCTACCCCCGCGATAAGCCCGGCTGTCCTTCGCGCTTTCCGGTCACCGACTGTGGCGCATATGTGCCATTAACCAGAAATTTACGAATAGTCTCAATGGCGGGGTTTAACCCGGTCAACCGGCCGCATAAAGTTCAGATTCGGGGTTTCGTCGGACGGCCGGATTTAGCCGCCGACGTAGGGTTGTGTCTGGACGAACATCCCGCAGGGAATGCGGGGAGGCGAGGCAGCTTCGTCTGATGGGTGGGGTGCGCGCGCATATTTTGGCGGCCGCTGGCTTTTGTCTGGCCATTGCCGGTATCGGCATGGGCTGTTCAGGAGCTGCGGCCGATACGCTTGAATGGGCCTTGGTGCAGGCCTACCAGAACAATCCGTCGCTCAACGCCCAGCGCGCCTCGTTACGCGCGACAGACGAGAATGTGCCGCAGGCGCTGTCCGGCTATCGGCCCAAGCTCAGCGTTACCGCCGGCGGCGGCTACAATTACAACAATGCGGTTCAGCAATTTCCCGTCGGCGGCGTGCCGACCAACATACCGTTCGCGCAAACCTTCTATTCCCGCACCGTAGGCGCCACGGGGTCATACACGCTGTTCAACGGCTACCAGACTGCCAATCGCACCCGGCAGGCCGAAAGCCAGGTCGATGCCGCGCGTGAGACTTTGCGCGTCACCGAGCAGCAGGTTTTGCTGGATGCCGCAACCGCCTACATGAACTTGTTGCGCGATTCCGCGATCCTCGAACTCAATCGCCGCAACGTCGAGGTGCTCACCGAGCAGCTCAAGCAGACCCGCGACCGCTTCAATGTCGGCGAAGTCACCCGCACCGACGTCGCTCAGGCGGAGTCGCGGCTGGCCGCCGGTCGATCCGCTTTGCTCGGCGCCCAGTCGAACTATGTGACGTCGCAGGCCGTTTATCGGCGCGTGATCGGGGTCGATGCGGGCCGGCTCGCCCCCGGCACGCCCGTTGACCGGCTGTCGCCGAATGTATTGGCAAAGGCGATCGTGCTCGGCCAGGCGCAGAGTCCTTCGGTGCTCGCGGCCAAATACGGCGTCGACGTCGCTACACTCGCGGTCAAGATCAGCGAAGGCTCGCTCTATCCGAACCTGACGATCAACGCGAGCGTGTTGCAGGGCCAAACTCCGGCTTTCGAAGTCCTCAAGCAAACGACGGTCTCCGTCGTCGGCGCCCTGACGGTGCCGATCTACCAGGGCGGCGCCGAATATTCGGCCATCCGCCAGTCCAAAGAAACGCTCGGCCAGCAGCGGCTCAGCCTCGACATCAACCGCGATCAGGCGCGCGCCACCGTGGTGCAGAGCTGGGGTCAGCTCGATGCCGCGAAGGCGCAGATCGAGGCGACAACGGCGCAGGTCAATGCTGCGGAGATCGCGCTTAACGGCGTGCGCGAAGAGGCGCGGGTCGGTCAGCGTACGACGCTCGATGTCCTCAACGCGCAGCAGGAACTGGTCAACGCCCGCGTGGCGCTGGTCACGGCCCAGCACGATCGCGTGGTGGCGTCATACACCTTGCTCGCGGCGGTCGGCGGATTGTCGATGCCGAGACTTGGCCTCAACGTCCTGATCTACGATCCGATGGTGCATTATCAACAAGTCCGTGACGCCTGGATCGGCGTGCGCAATCCCGATGGCAGATAGACCGAGCGGCACCGGAGGCGCGTAGCCGTCCGGAGATTTGCCAGTCCACAGATTGAGTTGCCATCGACTTTCGCGATGACATACTCAGTAGCGGCGTTGCATAATTGCATAACGTGATTCGCGGTCGGCAGATTCGCTGTTGGTGACGTTGTCACCGGTTTGCGAAGGGGACTGCGGTGTGGGGACACGCACGGACTGAGGCGAGGAAGTGCGCATGACGCAACCGGCGAAATCGCAAGAACCGTCGATGGAGGAGATTCTCGCCTCCATTCGCCGCATCATCGCCGACGACGATGCTGCGAAAACGGCTCCGCCCGCTCCGGAACCGGCACGGCCGGCACCGCGGCCGGTCGCGCCACCGCCGGTCGCGCCGCCGCGATCGTTTACGCCGCCGCCCCCGCCGCCACCACCTCCGCCTGAGCCAGTCGAGCCTCCGCCGCCCGAAATACATGCCGAATTCGCCGACGCGGCCGCTTTGGGCGATGAGGACGTGGAGGATAACGCGGCCGATATTCTCGATCTCACCGAGTCGATGGAGGCGCCGTCATTCAGTCAACCGGCGCCGCCGCCGGCTCAGCCGCCGCAATTTCGCAAGATCGAAGCTTTTTCGGACGTGAGTTTTGACGAATCGGAGCAAAAGCCAACCGTGCGGCTGACGGAGGCGCCGATTGCTCATGTTCCGCGCGATGGCGGCGATCAGGGTCTGCTTTCGAACGCAACAAGTGCAGCGGTCGATTCCGCATTCAACACGCTGGCGCAAACGGTGCTGGTAAAGAACGCCCGCACGCTCGAGGATCTGGTGCGTGAGATGCTGCGGCCGATGTTGAAGTCATGGCTCGACGACAATCTGCCCGGCATGGTCGAACGCCTGGTGCGCGCCGAGATCGAGCGTGTCGCGCGCGGACGCTAGCGCATGATCCGGAAAAAGCCTGGCCCGGACTCGATCCGGGGTGGTCACCGGTTTTCCGAAAAGATTACGCGCAACTGAAAGAACGAGAGCGTGATCCGATTCAATTGAATTGGATCACGGTCTGGCGCGTTCACATGCTCTGGATCGCGGCCGCGATTCTTTGCGCGTGATCGGCGAGCACCGATTGCTCCTCCTTGAAACTCGCCGCTGGCTTGAGCGACACGCCGATTTTGCGCGGAATGACGTGGATATGCAGGTGGAACACCACCTGGCCGCCCGCCGGCTCGTTGAACTGTTGAATTGTGAGTCCGTCGGCGGAAAACGCCTTCACCGCCGCTTGCGCGACGATCTGCGTCGTCTTGATCAGATGCGCCAGATCGTCCGGCTTTATATCGAGAATGTTGCGGGCGGGCGCCTTCGGGATCACCAGGGTATGGCCGGGCGCCCGCGGCATGATGTCGAGAAAGGCGAAGGCCTTGTCGTCCTCGTGGACCTTGTAAGCCGGGAGTTCGCCGCGCAGGATTTTGGCAAAGACATTGTTTTGATCGTAGCCCGTCATCATGCCCTCCGGAGCGTGAGTAGGAAAACGTGCGAGCCGGTTTTCCGAGAAAATCATGCTCAATCAAAAATCGCCGGCGATCGAGGTCAATCCGTCTCGATATCGATATCGTGCCGATACGGTCCGGTGGCCGCAAGCTCGGCGCCGACCGCCGCGACGTAAGCGCGCTCGCGCTTGAGATAATCGTCTATCCCGCGCCGTAACGCCGGGTCGGCGATGTAGTGAGCCGAATATGTGGTTGTCGGCATGTAGCCGCGGGCGATCTTGTGTTCGCCCTGCGCACCGGCCTCGACGCGAGCAAGCTTGTTGGCGATCGCGAAATCGATGGCCTGATAGTAGCACAGCTCGAAATGCAGGAATGGATGATGCTCGATGGCCCCCCAATGGCGGCCAAACAGCGCATGCGATCCGATGAAATTGATGGCGCCGGCGATCCAGCGCCCGGAGCGCTTGGCCATGACCAAAAGGATGCGGTCGCCCATGGTTTGGCCGATGAGCGAAAAGAATGGCCGGGTCAGATAGGGCCGGCCCCATTTGCGCGAACCGGTCTCTGTGTAGAACGCAAAGAAGTGATCCCAAACGTCCTCGGTGAGGTCGCTGCCGGTCAGCCAATGCACACTGATGTCGTTGGCAAGCGCATCTTGGCGTTCGCGGCGGATGGTCTTGCGCTTGCGCGCAGCAAGCGCAGTGAGGAAATCGTCGAACGTGGAATAGCCGGCATTTTCCCAGTGGAATTGCTGGTCCGTCCGCTGGAGAAAACCGAGTTCGCCCAAGAAACGGTATTCGGCTTCTGTGGCGAAGGTGACGTGAACGCCGGAAGCGCCGTCAATGCGGCAAAGCTCCATCAAGCCGCTGGCGAGTGTCTTGCGGACTTGCTCGGCATTCGGACCAGGCCGCACCAGGAGCCGGGGGCCTGTCGCCGGTGTAAACGGCACGGCAACCTGCAATTTCGGGTAATAGCTGCCGCCGGCCTGCGCGTAAGCCTCGGCCCAGCCGTAGTCGAACACGTATTCGCCGCGTGAGTGGTTCTTGAGGTAGCAGGGCGCCGCGCCGACAAGCGTGCCGTCCTCGGTCTGCACGAGAACGTGCTGGACGTGCCAGCCGCAATGGCTGCCGACCGACTTCGAAACTTCCAGCGCCGAAAGAAAATCGTGCGACAGGAAGGGGTTGATTTCTCGTTCCTGAACTATTGATTGAACCGCGCCGCCGGCTGCGGTGCAGGCCCGATCGCCCATTGGATCGGCGGCCTTGGGATTGGCGCAGGCGTCCCATGCCGCGGCGTCGGCTTCGGCAATGGCGTTCACCGCGACGACGCGGAGCGCCGCCGGCGCTTGTTGCGCGCGACTAGCCGGTCTCTCGTTCCCGGCTTGGTTGTTGTCGGCTTTAGTCATGGCCGAAAGCCTTCGAAAATAATCTGGTCCGCCGACTGGGCGGCGCGCTGGCGCTCGGCCTCGTTCCGCACCACCCAGGTCACAAGCGGCAGGCACAAAACATGCCGCGCGAACCACGGCGCGAATGCCGGCAGGTTGTCGATCGCATAAGCCACGAAGTGCGGCCGCGCCGTCAAGCCGGCGGGCAGCAGAGAGCCCATGCCGTAACGCAGCCAGGCCGGCATTTGGTCCCAATAGGGATGCGGCCGGTATTTCGCCGCGACCAAACCACGCGGCAGGTGAGGGGCGTTTCGCCGCAATAGTGCAAGCTGCGCCGGGTCAAACGACATCGGCGCCGCCGGGCCGTCATAGCCGGCAAGGACCGCCGCTACCCGGGCCGGAAGCCGGCCGTCGCCGTCGAAGCGGCTTTTCAGTTCAAGCAGCATCGTGGCGCGTCCGCCGACGAGGTCGCAAAGCTCGCCCAGTGTCATCATGCGCTCGTCGCTGTTGCGGAACGCGACGCGCTTGAGTGCCGCCGCGCTCAGACGGTCGAGCCGATCTTCGCCCTCGGTGAGGCGGCCGAGCACTGCGTCGTGATGCACCATGGCTTCGCCGTCGCCGCTGATTTGCAGGTCGACCTCGATGCCATAGCCGCCGGCAATCGCAGCGCGCACGGCGCCGGCGGTATTCTCGATGAGGCCGCGCGCAGCATCATGCAGGCCGCGATGGGCGATCGGACGAGCGACCAACCAATCGAGCGTTGCGGTTCCAAAGTTCGCACGCACCTACGATACCTCTGGCGCGAACTTCCGCCTCAAAGCGATACCCGCAAATTCATATTTCCTTGAAGGACGCCGGACTTGTTTCTTTGAAGGACGCAGGACTTGGAACCTCAACCCCGCCGTCACGAGACTTCGAACAGGCCCTCGACTTCCATCGCAGCATTTTGCGGCAATGCCGCGACGCCGACCGTCGAGCGCGAGTGCCTGCCCTTGTCGCCGAACGCCGCTACCATCAGGTCGGAAGCGCCGTTCATCACCTTCGGGCCATCGGTAAAGCCGGCAACCGAATTCACGAATCCGCCAAGCCGCACCACGCGCGCCACCTTGTCGAGGTCGCCAAGGGCGGCCTTGACTTGCGCGAGCAGATTGATGGCGCAGGCGCGCGCCGCCTTTTGGCCATCCTCCATCGATACGCCACCACCGAGTTGCCCCTTGGCGACAAGCTTGCCCTCGCCATCGAAGCAAATCTGACCCGACACCATAAGCAGATTGCCGGTGCGCACGAACGGAACGTAGTTGGCAACCGGCGCGGCCGGCTCTTTCAGGACTATGCCGAGTTCGCTTAACTTCTTTTCCACCGTGCCGGCCATTCCATCCTCCAACTTGCTTCAAGGGACGCTGTTCTTTACCGATCATAGCCTATCATGCAAGCAAAGCGTCGGGGGCGCCCGCAGGTTGCAGCCAGGCGGCGAGGTCCTTAGTCTCGCCACCATCCGGACGGCAATTGAGGTCCGATTTTTCGAGGAAAGCCGCTGTTGCGGAACGATTTCGAACCAGCGCGGGATATCAGAGTAATGCGAGAGAGTTTCATGGCCGCAGCTGACGCTTTCACCGCGCGCGGGGCGATAGTCTGCCTGCTTGTGTTCGCCGCGCCGGTCGCGGCGGTCAAAGCGCAAGAGGCGCCCATCGTGCTGGCGCCGCATCGCGCCGTGTATGACCTTGAACTCGGCCGCGCGCGCGAGACCGCGCAGGTGGCCGCTGTCCACGGGCGCATTCTCTACGACTTCGACGGCAATGCCTGCGACGGCTATTCGCTTCAATTTCGCCAAGTCTCCGAACTTGACACCGGCGAGGGCAAGAAAGCGACCAGCGATCTCCGCTCGACGACGTGGGAGGGGGCCGATGCCAAGCAGTTCAAGTTCACGTCGCAGAATTTTCTCGACCAGAAACTGGTCGATACCGTCGACGGCCATGCCGAGCGTGGCGCCACCACGACCATCGATCTCGCCAAACCCGAGCACAAGGTGCTGGATATCGATGCGGCGGTAGTATTTCCGACCCAACACATGGTCCGGATAATCGAAGCGGCGCGCGCCGGCAAGACCATCCTCGACTTCCCGGTCTTTGACGGTTCGGACACCGGCGAGAAGGTTTACGACACCCTGACTGTGATCGGCCGCAAGCTTGGGGCCGACGATCGCAAGCATGACGATGCCGCTGCCGCGGAGCCGAAGCTGGCCGGGGTCGCGCGCTGGCCGGTCACGATCAGCTATTTTGAAAAAGGCAAAAACCCAAAAAAATCTGAACAAACACCGGTTTACGCGATCAGCTTCGAGCTCTACGAGAACGGCATTTCGCGTGCGCTCTCGCTCGATTACAACGATTTCGTCGTCACCGGCAAACTCTCGTCGCTTGAGATCAGAGACCCAAAGCCGTGCAAATAAGCCGCGCGGTGCGGTGAGGTCTGGGTTGCGTCACCGCCGCCGCCCCCTCGCAGCGACGGTTATCGCTTCGCCGGCGGCTCGAAAGCGAGCCCCCTGATCACGGCGTCCTCACCGAAGCGGGCGCGAACGCGGTCGACCGCATGTTCGGCCTCGGCGGCGCGGCCATCGACGAAATCCGCCGGGTCAGCCTGATCCGCCGTCGTGAGCGCGCTCAGACCGACGCCGAGAAGGCGGAATTTGGTGCCGTCGGCTTCACGTTCGAGGAGGCTGCGCGCGGCCGTGAAAATCTTGCCGGCGAGCTGAGTAGACGCGCCGAACGAATGGGCGCGGGTGCGTATCTTGAAGTCGGCGGTCTTGAGTTTCAGCGTCACGGTCGCGCCGGCCAGCGCTTTTTCCTTCAGCCGCGCTGAAACCTCCTCCGTCTGTGACCAGAGAATCCGTTCGAGCGCATGGAATTCGGCAATATCGCGATCGAAGGTCGTCTCCGCCGAAACGCTTTTGGTTTCGCGGTCGGCGCTGACAATGCGTTGATCGATGCCGCGGGCAAGCCGTGCGAGGCGGCGGCCTTCCTCGCCGTAGCGGCGCATCAGTTCCACCTCGCTCGCCTTTTGCAGATCGCCGATGCGGCCAAATCCGTCACGGGCAAGGCGCGCCGCGCTCACCTTGCCGACGCCGAAGATGAAGCCCACCGGCTTCGGCGCGAGGAATGCCTGGGCCTCGCCCGCTCCAAGCACCGCGAAGCCCCGCGGCTTGTCGAGATCGGATGCTATTTTCGCCAGGAATTTGTTGCAGGAGAGCCCGATTGAAACGGTGATGGCGAGCTTCTTCTCGACGTCGGCGGCAAAGTGCGCGAGCACTTTGGCCGGCGTCAGTCCGTGAAGACGCTCGGTGCCGGAAAGATCGAGGAACGCCTCGTCGATCGACAGTGGCTCGACCAGCGGCGTCAATGCCAGCATCATCTGGCGGACCTCGCGGCCGACCCGCGCGTATTTTTCCATGTTGGGCCGCACGACGCGGGCGTGCGGACAAAGGCGGAGCGCCTCGAACATCGGCATGGCCGATCTCACGCCGTAAGTACGCGCGACATAGCATGCAGCGGCCACGACGCCGCGGCGTCCGCCGCCGACAATGACGGGTTCGGCGGCCAGCGCCGGATCGTCGCGCTTTTCCACGGTGGCGTAGAACGCGTCGCAATCGACATGGGCGATGGAGAGCGTGCCGAGTTCGTCGTGGCGCGCGATCCGCGGCGAGCCGCAAGCGCCGCACCGCACCGACTGAGCGGCGATATCGGCGAAACAGTCGCGGCAGAAGGCGCTCACGGCTTCGTGTTTCCCCTAGGGCCCGCCGAGCGCGCTGCGCGCGCGCGCGACCTCGGCCGGATCGATCCCGGCACTGGTGGCAAACGCGATCAGGAGACTCTCGTCGCCAAGCATATGCTCCAGGACGCCGGCGAGAAAGCCGGGCTGGCGCGCTGCGGTGCGGATCTGGGATAGTTCTATTCCGGTGATGCCGAGAAAGCGGTTGAACCGTTCCGGCTCCTCGGCAATGAACCCAAGCGCCTGAATTGCCAGCATTTCGGCCGTTTCCCGCGGCGGTTGCAATGGCGCTTTCATGCGGTTCTATTTGCCTTTCCGTAATATATGGAAGCTAGTTTTGCCCCGATCGGGGCACCTGCGCCCGGGGCGCGGGGCAGGCGAGGGATTGGGTGGATGGCCAAGACCGTCCTGATCGTCGAGGACAACGAGCTCAATATGAAGCTCTTCCACGACCTGTTGGAAGCCCACGGCTACAATACCGTGACAACGCGCAACGGCATCGAAGCGCTCGATCTCGCACGCCAGCACCGTCCGGATTTGATCCTGATGGACATCCAGCTGCCCGAGGTCTCCGGCCTTGAAGTCACCAAATGGCTCAAGGACGATCGAGGACTTGAGAGTGATTCCCGTCGTTGCCGTCACCGCTTTTGCGATGAAGGGCGACGAGGAACGCATCCGCGAGGGTGGCTGCGAGGCCTATCTCTCCAAGCCCATCTCGGTCGGCAAGTTCATTGAAACCGTCCGCCACTTCCTTGGCAATCCATAGGTGCAAGGTAAATGACCGCCCGCGTTCTCGTGGTTGACGATGTTCCCGCCAACGTCAAGCTTCTGGAGGCGCGGCTGTCCGCCGAGTATTTCGACGTGGTCACGGCGATGAACGGCCGGGAGGCGCTGAACATCTGCGAGCGCGCCGAATGCGATCTTGTCCTGCTCGACGTGATGATGCCCGATATGGACGGGTTCCAGGTCTGCCGGCAGCTGAAGACCAACCCCGTCACCCATCATATTCCCGTGGTCATGGTTACCGCACTCGATCAGCCGTCCGACCGGGTGCGCGGGCTCGAAGCCGGGGCCGACGACTTTTTGACCAAGCCGATCCCTGAACTGGCGCTGATTGCGCGGGTGCGTTCACTGTCGCGGCTCAAGATGGTTACCGACGAATTGCGCATGCGCGCGGTGACTTCGCGCGATATCGGCATTGAATTGCCGGAGCGCGAAGCGGTCGCCGATACCGGCCGCGGTGGGCGCGTACTGATCGTGGATGACCGGCCGGCGTCCTACGAGCGCGTTGCTCTGACGCTCACGGTCGAACACAGCGTCGAGGTCGAGTCGAACCCGAGCGAGGCTTTGTTCCGCGCCGCTGACGGCAACTTCGATCTGGTCATCGTCTCGCTCGGACTGGAGAATTTCGACGCGCTGCGGCTGTGCAGCCAGATACGCTCGCTGGAACGGACCCGCACCGTGCCGATCCTCGCCATCACCGAGCCCGACAACAACACACGCATGTTGCGCGGTCTCGAAATCGGCGTGAACGATTATCTGATGCGGCCGATCGACAAGAACGAGCTGCTGGCGCGGGTGCGCACCCAGGTGCGCAAGCGCCGCTACACCGAGCGATTGCGCGACAACGTTCAGCTTTCGATCGAGATGGCGATCACCGACGCCCTGACCGGTCTGTTCAATCGCCGCTACATGGAAAATCATCTGGCGACGCTCATCGAGCAGGCCGGTGTGCGCGGCAAGCCATTGGCGGTGCTGGAGCTCGATATCGATTACTTCAAATCGATCAACGATACCCACGGCCACGATGCCGGCGACGACGTGCTGCGCGACTTCGCGTTGCGCATCAAGCGCTCGATCCGCGGCATCGACCTCGCTTGCCGCAGCGGCGGCGAGGAGTTCGTCATCGTCATGCCGGAAACCGACCTGGCGGTAGCCGCAATAGTGGCCGAACGGCTGCGCCGGCGGATTGCCGCCGAGCCGTTTGCCATCAGCCAGGGCCAGCGCAGCATTCCGGTTACGCTCTCGATCGGGATCGCCGCGCTGCGCGGGCCGGACGATACCGCCGCCAGCCTGATCAAGCGCGCCGACCAGGCGCTTTACCGCGCCAAGCGCGACGGCCGAAACCGCGTGGTGCCGGACGCGGCGTAAGCGGGCAGCCGGGCAGGCTTCCTTTACCGCTCAGCTTGTCGCCAAGACGGCTGGAACGGGTTGGTCCGAAAAGTAAATGCCCGGCGCGGAGCCGGGCATGACGGAAGGCGGTGCAGCGGTTTCGCTTACTTGATCTTGCTCTCGCGAAACTCGACGTGCTTTTTCGCCACCGGATCGTATTTCTTCTTCACCAGCTTGTCGGTCATGGTGCGCGAGTTCTTGCGGGTGACGTAATAAAACCCGGTATCGGCGCTGGAGACCAGCTTGATCTTGATGTTGGTGCTTTTAGCCATGGTCGGACCTCGAAATCGGTTCGCTTGTTGGCCGACAACCTAGTGGCCGGCCCTCGAAAGTCAAGAAATCAAGGGGTGCGGTTTATAGCGTTTCACGCAGGAATTGCTTGTTCAGCATGCGGTAGAGCGGCACCGGATGGTCGTGGCCCATGCCGGTGGCGATCCGGTCTTGCAGCTCTTCGAGCACGATGGCGGTGATGCCGGGAATGTCGAGCCGGCGCGCCTCGGTAATCGGCATCCACACGACTTCGACCAGCTCGGCGTCGGCGCCGACAAAGCCTTCATCCTGTCGCGCCACCGCGGTGAAGTCGGCGGCAAAGAAGCGGCTGTCGAAACGGCGCGGCCGGTTCGGCGGCGTGATGGCGCGGCCGATGAAATGCACGGCGCTGAGATCGGGAAGGACGCCCGCCTTGGCGAAAGGCTGCCAGGCTTCCGGCAGATCGGCAACCGGACCCGCCGAAGGCACGCCGACCATGAGGCCGGTTTCCTCATAGGTTTCGCGGATGGCGGCGAGCGCATAGGCGGCCGCCTTGGCGGCGCTCGGCCGCTTCACCCGCTGCATCAGCCGCTCGGTATCGCGGGCATGCAAGGGCGCCGCCGTCGGTATCCGCCGGTCGGCCGGCTCGACCCGCCCGCCGGGGAACACGAACTTGCCGGGTAAAAAGCGATGCCGCTCGTGCCGCCGTCCCAAGAGCACTTTCGGCACCGCCTCCGAACGGTCGATCAGAATGAGAGTGGCGGAATCCCGCGGCCGCAGATTGGGCGAAGTTTGATCGCGGATGGTGCGGGTCAGCCGCTCGGCGCGGTCGTCCGCCGAGCCGCGCCCGACCATCGGTTCGGGGTCGTCACTCATTTATTTCTGCCTCGATGACCGGATCGGTTTGCTTTATGCGAGAGTTTGCGTTGCGGCGGCGCTTTGTGTCTACCCCGCTTGGTGCCGGGCGCGTGCTCGGCTTGCAGCAGCCGAAACCGCAACGCGCCGGCAACCGGCGCCGCTTCGACCAGCTCGACCTTCACCGGATCGCCAAGCCGGTAGGTCGCCGAACTGCCGACGAAACTGCGGCCTGCCTCGTTGAAGCGGAAATATTCGTCGCCGATAAAGCGCGCCGGCACCAGGCCGTCGGCGCCGGTCTCATCGAGTTCGACGAACAGCCCGGCCCGCGTAACGCCGGAAATGTGTCCGTCGAAAGTGGCGCCGACGCGATCGACCAAAAAGTGAGCGATCAGCCGGTCGGCGGTCTCGCGCTCGGCCTTCATGGCGCGGCGCTCGGTCGCCGAAATCGTGGCGGCGATTTCGGCCAACGCCGGCACGTCGGTCGTGTCGGCGAGACCGTCGGCGCCGAGTTTTTGCGAACGGATCAGGGCGCGATGCACGACGAGATCGGCATAGCGGCGGATCGGCGAGGTGAAGTGGGCGTAGCGCCGGAGGTTGAGGCCGAAATGGCCGTAATTCTCCGGTGAATATTCCGCCTGCGCCTGGCTGCGCAGCACCACTTCGTTGACGAGCCGTTCGACGTCGCGGCCTTTGACTCGTTGCAGGATGAGGTTGAACGCGTCAGGACGCAGCGTGCCGCCCTTCGGCAGCGAAATATCGAGCGTCGCCAGAAATTCCCGCAGCGCGTTGAGCTTTTCCGGCGTCGGTTCGTCGTGCACGCGATAGATGAGCGGCACCCGCGCGCGCTCGCAGGTCTCCGCGGCCGCCACGTTGGCGAGGATCATGAACTCCTCGATCAGGCGGTGCGACTCCAGCCGTTGCGGCATGATCACGCGATCGACGGTGCCATCGGACTTGAGCAGAATCTTGCGCTCGGGCAGTTCGAGATCGAGCGGGCCGCGCTCATCGCGGGCATGGCGCACCGAACGGTAGGCGGCGTAAAGCGGTTCCAGGATTTTGCCGGCAATCGGCTCGGTGACTTCGTCGGTGCGGCCGGAGACCGCAAGCTGGGCTTGCTCGTAATGCAGCCGCGCCGCCGAGCGCATCATCACGCGATGGAAGGTATGCGAGCGCTTGCGGCCATCGGCGCCGATCGTCATGCGGACCGCCAGCGCCGGGCGATCTTCGTTCGGACGCAGCGAACAAAGATCGTTGGAGATCTGCTCCGGCAGCATCGGCACGACGCGATCGGGAAAATACACCGAGTTGCCGCGCTCGAGTGCGGCACGGTCGAGCGCCGTGCCCGGCCGCACATAGTGGGCGACGTCGGCGATGGCGACGCTGACAATATGCCCGCCCGCATTGCGCGTGTCGGGATCGGGAATGGCGTGAACCGCGTCGTCGTGATCCTTGGCGTCGGGCGGATCGATGGTGACGAACGGCAGGTCACGCCAATCTTCACGGCCTTCCAGCGTCGCGGGCCGCGCGGCTTCCGCTTCGGCGATGATCGGGCGGCTGAAGGTGTGCGGAATACCGTGGGCATGGATCGCGATCAGGCTGACCGCCCGCTCGCTCTTGAGGGAACCGAGCCGCTCCACGACCGTTCCGGCAGGCAGGCCGAGCCTGCCGTGACGCGACACTTCAACCGCGACGAGATCGCCGTCCTCGGCGCCGCCGGCATGGTCGCGCGCGATCGTAAGTTCGCGGCCTAGCTGTTTTTTGTCGATCGGCACGAGGCGCCCGCCGCCGCCGGGCATGCCGCGAAAGATACCGAGCATGCGATGCTTGGCGCGGTCGATCAGCTTGATGACGCGTCCGCTGGTTTCCTCTTCGGCGGACTTCTCGATGCGAAGCAGTGCGCGGTCGCCGACGCCGGCGATTTCCGCCGGCCGCGCGCGGCGCAGGGTGGCGACATGGATGACCGGCGGCGCGCCGTGAGCTTCCTCGTCCCACTCGACCGGGCGCGCCAACAATTCGCCGTCGCTGTCACGGCCGGTGATCTCGGCGAGCACGACCGGCGGCAAGCTGCCGGGGCGGTGCAGCCGCTTTCTCCGCTGCTCGATATGTCCGCCTTCGGCGAGTTCGCGCAGCATGCGCTTGAGCGCCGCCCGGTCGGCATTCTTGGCGCCGAACGCCTTGGCGATTTCGCGCGTGCCTACCTTGCCGCTGCGCTCGCGGATGAAGGCCAGGAGTTCCTCACGCGAGGGGAGGGAATTGCGGGTCATCGGCGGTTCATTGGCCGGCAATGTTCGGGCCAAGAATTTATTGGGTCAAGAATTTTTGGGCCAAAGATTTCCGGGCCAAAAATTCCCGGGTCAAGCGTTCTTGAGTCAGGAATTCCTGGGCCGGACTGATGGCCCAGGATCGGCGTCAAGCTCCGGTGCGTCGGATTATTCGGCAGCTTGTGTCGTCTTGCGTGGCGGCTTGCGGCCGGCGGGGCGTTTGGCGGTGCCGGCGCCGGGCCTTTTCGAGGAAGCTTTGATGTGACGCGCGGTGCCCGGGGCCGGCCGCTTGGCTTTGCGCGGCCGCGCATGCGGGGAGGGGCCGTTGCGCTCGGCGCGGGCGTCGATCAGGGCGGCGGCTTCTTCGAGCGTGACGCTCTCCGGTGTCTTGTCGGCCGGGAGCGTGGCGTTGACCCCGTCGTGGCTGACATAGGGCCCGTAGCGGCCGTTCTTGGCCACGATGGGACCGCCTTTGGTCGGATGAGCGCCAAGCGCGCGTCCCGGATCGGCGCCGAAGCGGCGGAAGCGCGGGCCCTTGGCGATCTTTTCCGCGATCAGCGTGACCGCCCGGTTTAGTCCGATGTGGAAGATATCGTCGCCGGGTTCGAGATTGGCGTAGGTCTTGTCGTGCTTCACATACGGCCCGAAGCGGCCGATGCCGGCGATGATCGGCTCGCCACCCTCGGGATGGCGGCCGATCTCGCGCGGCAGCGCGAGGAGCGCCAGCGCACGCTCGAGATCGACGTCGTCGAGCACGGTTCCTTTCGGCAAGCCGGCGCGCTTGGGCTTTTCCTTCTCGACCGCCTCGCCAAGCTGCACATAAGGACCGAAGCGGCCGCTGCGCAAAGTCACTTCGAGGCCGGTCTTGGGATCTTCGCCGAGTTTCTTGGTGCCGAAGTCACCGGAGCCGTCGCCGGGCGTCGTCAACGGGCGGGTATAGCGGCACTCGGGATAATTCGAACAGCCGATGAAGGCGCCGAACTTGGACAGCTTCAGCGTCAGCCGGCCGCCGGTGCAGCCCGGGCATTGCCGCGGATCGCCGCCATCGGCCTGCGGCGGAAACAGGTGCGGCGCCAACAGCGCGTCGAGCGCGTCGATTACGTTGGAGATCTTGAGGTCCTTGGTCTCGTCGATCGCGCCGATGAAGTCGCGCCAGAAATCGCGCAGCACGTCGCGCCACGCTACTTCGTTGTTGGAGATGAGGTCGAGCTGCTCCTCGAGACCCGCCGTGAAATCGTACTCGACGTATTTGGCGAAAAAGCTCTCGAGGAAGGCAACGACGATACGGCCGCGATCCTCCGGATAGAGCCGGCGCTTGTCGAGCCGCACATATTTGCGGTCCTTGAGCACCTGGAGAATCGAGGCGTAGGTCGAGGGCCGCCCGATGCCGAGCTCTTCGAGGCGTTTGACCAGCGATGCTTCGGAGTAGCGCGGCGGCGGCTCGGTGAAATGCTGGTCGGCGGCAATGGCCCGCTTGGCGAGACTTTCGCCCGCGCTCATCGCGGGCAGGCGCCGCGACTCTTCATCGTCGGCGTCTTCGTCCTGGCCTTCCTGATAGAGCGCAAGGAAGCCGTCGAATTTCACCACCGTTCCCGTGGCGCGCAGTTCCAGGAGCCGGCTGGCGACCTTCGCGCTGATATCCGCAGTCGTGCGCTCGAGCTCGGCGGATTCCATCTGGCTGGCGATCGTGCGCAGCCAGATCAGCTCGTAGAGCCGAGACTGATCGGCATCGAGGAATTTTTTGGCCTGGTTCGGCCGCATGGCGAGATCGGTCGGGCGGATGGCCTCGTGCGCTTCCTGCGCGTTCTTCGCCTTGGTTTCGTAACGCCGCGGCGCGCCCGGCACGTATTTCGCGCCGTAATCGGCCCCGATCACGCTGCGGGCGGCAGTCACGGCTTCGCCGGCAATCTGCACGCCATCGGTACGCATATAAGTAATGAGACCGAGGGTCTCGCCGCCGACATCGACACCTTCATAAAGACGCTGCGCCACGCGCATCGTGTGCGCCGGGGCGAATCCAAGTTTGCGGCTGGCTTCCTGCTGGAGGGTCGACGTGGTGAAAGGCGGTTGCGGGTGCCGCTTGACCGGCTTTGCCTCGACCGAGGCGACGGTGAAAGCGGCGGTTTCAAGCGCCAGTTTGAATGCTTCGGCCTCGGCGCCCGAGCCGATATCGAGGCGCTGGAGTTTCTTTCCGTCGGCACCGACAAGGCGGGCTTCGAACGTCTCGTTGCGTGGCGTCGCCAGCGTTGCAATCAGCGACCAATATTCCCTGCGGACGAATTTCTCGATTTCGAGTTCGCGGTCGCAAACCAGCCGCAGCGCCACCGATTGGACGCGACCGGCCGAGCGGGCGCCGGGAAGCTTGCGCCACAGCACCGGCGAAAGCGTGAAACCGACGAGATAGTCGAGCGCCCGCCGCGCCAGATAGGCATCGACCAGGGCCTGGTCGATGCGGCGCGGATGGTTCATCGCTTCCGTCACCGCCTGCTTGGTGATGGCGTTGAACACGACGCGTTCGATCGCTTGCCCGTTCAGGGCCTTCTTCTGCTTGAGCACCTCAAGCACGTGCCAGGAAATCGCTTCGCCTTCGCGGTCGGGGTCGGTCGCCAGAATGAGCTTGTCGGCGCCCTTGGCCGCCTGGGCGATGTCGTTGAGACGCTTCTGCGCCTTGGCGTCGACTTCCCAGATCATCTTGAAATCGGCGTCGGGATCGACCGAGCCATTTTTGGCCGGCAGGTCGCGCACATGCCCAAAGGAAGCCAGAACCTCGTAGCCGCGGCCGAGGTACTTATTGATCGTCTTCGCCTTTGCGGGCGATTCTACCACTACAAGATTCATAATAACCCAATGATTTACCGGCCTTTTCGGCCGCCCAGGACACTGTCCCGACGGCTTCCGGCCGCCGCGAACATGGGTAATGCAGCCCCGCCTGTCAAATCGTTACCGCCGGGGCGGAAGGCGGCCTCGGGGGTGAAAACGCAGGGAAACATGGCAATTTGCGGTAATCCTTGAGATAAAACCGACGGCGATAAAGCACTTTATGGTTGCGTCATATATTTATGCATACAAAAGGATGTATTTGCCACCTTAGGCAAAGCGTCACCGACCCGGGGCGCGGGGAAAATCAAGAACCATGACATCCGAAACCGTTCGTACCGATCCTCCTGATCCTCAGGAGGCCGCCCGCTACGTTGCCTCGATGGCGGAGGAATTGGCCCAGCTCGCCAGGAGCCATAATCTCGAGTTGCTCGCACATATCCTCGACATGGCACGGCTCGAGGCCGACCAGATATCCAGACGATGGGGTGATGCGGGTTCGGGAGATCGGGCACCGGATGGTTCCGGTTAGCTATTGCCGGACTGGATACGGCGTCGCGGCGCCAACGCGGTCGAGGAAGGCGCGGCTTGGATAACCGTCGGGGACCATACCGAACCGCTGTTGAAGCTCGCGCACCGCGTCCCGTAGATCGAAATCGAAGTGACCGTCGAAGTCCTGGACCTTGTAGCCGAGCGCGGCGAGGCGGCGCTGCAGCGCAATGCGTTGCTCGCGCGAAGGTTGAAAATCGTCGGCCGGCCAGGCGCTCCGGAATGGCGGATCGCCGCGCAGCCGGTCGGCAAGTGCCGCGACCGCAAGAGCATAGGCGTCCGAATTGTTGAACCGCTTGAGCACCACGAAGTTGTCGGTGACGAGGAAGGCCGGCCCGGCGGCGCCGCTGGGAAAGAACAGAATGGCGTTGCCGGCATCTGGCAGCGCGCCGCCATCGGTGCGGCGCAATCCGCGCTGGCTCCATTCGGCAAACGTGCCGCGGCTCAGGCGGTAGTCGAAGCCTTGTGGAACCACCACCTCGAAACCCCAGGGCAGATGTGGCTGCCAGCCCATTTTTTGCAAATAATTTGCGATCGAGCCGAGCACGTCGGGGACGCTGCGCCAGATGTCGGCCCTGCCGTCGCCGTCGAAATCGACGGCGTATTTCAAGTAGCTCGACGGCAGGAACTGCGGCTGTCCCATGGCGCCGGCCCAGGAGCCGACGAATTCCCGGCGCGGGATGCGGTCGTCCTGCAGGATTTTCAGTGCCGCCAGGAGTTCATCGTGGAACAGCGGATTTTGAAAACGCAGTTGCGCCAGCGTGGCGATCGAACGGAAAACGTCCCAACGCTGCTCGCCGCCGCCGAACGAGGATTCGACGCCCCAGATGCTGACGAGAATGAAGCGGTCGACGCCGAATTTCTCTTCCACGGCGGCCAGCGTCGGGGCCCATTGCGCCGATTTGCGCAAGCCGGTCGCGATACGTGATGGCGACGCAAGGCTGGCAACATAGGCGCCGAACGGCTTGCCGTATTCCGGCGCCCGCCGCGCGGCGGCGATCACGCCGGGATCCGGCGTGAGGCCGGCAAAGGCGGTGTCGAAAGTGGCGCGGTTGATGCCTTGCCGCGCGGCGTCGGGCCATAATCGCTCAAGAAAGCCGGAAAACGAGCTGGCGGTTTGGGATTGGGCCGCTGCGCTCGCAAAAAGCAGCGCCGCTGGCAGCAATGCAAGGCGCAACGCAATCATTCCGCGGCCGCGATATGAGCGTCCGGCAGCCGCATCTCCCGCAGATAGCCCAGCATCATCGCGCGCATGTGCGCGCCGAGCGTTTGCCGGTCCAGCGCGGTTACTTTGTCGGCGATCGCGGCTTGCAGCAAAGAGCTGGAGGAAACCACGATGAGCAAAGCGAGCCGATATTCGTCTTCAAAGGTGGCGTCGCTGCAACTGGAGAGGACCCGGGCGATGGAGCCGGCCCCCTTTATGGCCGCGGCGCGTACAAGTTCCGCGCCGCCGACATCTGCGAGCGGTTCGTGCAGCGCCCGCGAGACTTCAATGCGCGCCCACTTCGCCGCAACGAAAGCGTCGACCAGACCCGACACCACCTCGTCGAGCGTCCGTCCATGAAGCTCCTCGCAGGCCAGCTCGACCTTGCGAGCTATCTCTTCCAAATAGCGCTCGATGACCGAGGTGATCAGCGCCTGCCGATTGGGGAAATACTGGTACAGCGTGCCGACCGAAACGCCCGCCCGTTCGGCGACCCGTGTGGTCGTGAGCTTGCGATAGCCGACGGCAAGCAAAACCTGAATGCTCGCTTCGAAAAGTGCGGCAACGGTTGTCTCCGAACGCGCCTGAACCGGCCGTTTTCTGGGCTTTAGCGGGTTCTGTACGCTTGGCGGCACGAATGCGAATTCCAATAACCTGAAGGAAGCTTCACATTAGCGCTAGTACACCGCGTGGCAAGGGCGCTGCAAAGCCGCCTGCCGAGGAGGCCTGAATGCGTAGCGTCGTGATCACCGGCACGTCCACCGGCATCGGCTGGGGCACCGCCAAGGTTCTTATCGGGCGCGGATTTCGTGTTTTCGGCAGCGTGCGGAAGACGTCGGACGCGGAACGTCTTTCCGCTGAATTCGGCGAGCATTTCGTGCCGCTGCTGTTCGACGTGACCGACGAAGCCGCGGTCAAAGCGGCCGCAGCGGATGTGCGCACCGCACTTGGCGGTGAGCGGCTTGCCGGTCTGGTGAACAATGCCGGCATTGCCGTTGCCGGCCCGCTGCTGGAATTGCCGATCGAGGATTTTCGTCACCAGATCGATATCAACCTTATCGGCGTTGTCATCGTCACCAAGGCGTTTGCGCCGCTCCTCGGCACCGATCCGCAGCTCAAGGGCGCTCCCGGCCGCATCGTCAATATCAGTTCGGTCGGCGGCCTGGTCGCTACGCCATTTGTCGCGCCGTATAATGCCTCCAAGTTCGCCGTCGAAGGATTGTCCGAAGCCTTGCGGCGCGAACTTTTGCTGTTCGGCATCGACGTCATCGTCATCGGACCGGGCGCGGTGGCGACGCCGATCTGGAGCAAAGCCGAGCAGGTCGACGTGACGCCTTATCGCAACACGCCGTATGCCACCGCGCTCGACCGGCTGCGCACCTACATGCTGACGCTCGGCAAAACGGGGCTGCCGCCGGAACGGATCGGCGAGGCGGTGCTGCATGCGCTGACGGCGGCAAAGCCCAAAGTCCGGTACGCGGTTTCGCCGCAGCCGGTGCAGGATTTTTTGGCGCGCCGCCTGCCCAAGCGCGTGGTCGATCGCCTGATCGGCGGACGGCTCGGGCTGCTGCCGCGAAAGTAACGCTCCGCCGCAAGCGGCGAGCGATCCCTCCAAAAGCTTCACATGGGCAGCGAAGTATTAGTTTACGCGGAAACTATCTTGCGTCATATTAGTTTCCATGGAAACCGATAGCGGTCTCCGGGTGAAACAGAGGAGGGTTCAATGGACTCACAGGTCAGAAACGTCATGATCGAAGCCAGCAGGGCTTCCGACGAGGAACGCATGACTTTTCCGGAAGTGGTGATGAAGCTGATGCAGGCCGGCGTCGAGCGCTACCACGCCGATCTCGTGCGCGGCGACAAGACTTATTACCTGCCCAACGGCGAATCCGAAGTGGTGGCGGGGGAGGCCGTCGGCATCGCGCCGGCCGGCGCGTTCTCGGCAGCGGGCGTCGACGCGGCGGTGAGGGCCATCCAGGCCGGCAAAATCCAGTACCGCACATTCTGCAACCGCATCGCCGAGGCGGGGTGCGTCGGCTATCACGTGTCGTTGGCCGGCCGCCGGGCCGTTTATTACGGCCGTACCGGCGACAGCCATGTCGAATGGTTTCCCGGCGCCACAACGAGAGCAGGCGGCGTGAAGCAAAAATCCGCGGCGGCCAAATCTGCACCGGCCAAATCTGGGCCGGTCAGTCCACTCGAAGCGCATCTCGGCTATTGGCTGCGCTTCGTATCGAACCAGGTCTCGCATTCTTTCGCTCTCAAGGTCGCCGACCACGATGTCAGCGTCGCGGAATGGGTGGTCCTTCGCGAGTTATACGAATGCGAGGCGATGGCGCCGAGTGTGCTGGCCGAAAAGATCGGCATGACCCGCGGCGCCATTTCCAAACTGGCCGACCGGCTTTCGGCAAAAACGCTGGTGAAACGGACAACCAGCGACGAAGATCGGCGCTACCAGGCGCTGGCGTTGACGGCGAGGGGACGCGCCATGGTGCCGAAACTGGCGGCGCTGGCGGACCGGAACGATGCCGAGTTCTTTGGGCATCTGACGGCCGCCGAGCAGGAAACGATCAAAGCCGCCATGCGCGGGATCGTCGACCGGCACGGCCTGAAATCCGTGCCGGTGGAATGAAGCGGTCTTAGACCAGCGACACCAGGCCGCCGCCATGCCGTTCGAGCCGGCCGGCGATTTCAAGTTCGAGCAGCACCATCCGCACCACCGCCGGCGAGCTTTTCGACAGGCGCACCAGATCGTCGATCTGCACCGGAGCGGGACCGAGCAGCGAGACGATGCGGGCGCGCTCGTCCGGCGCCGGATCGGCATCGCCATCATCCGCGCCGTCGGGAAACATCGCATCCGGCTCGCGCGCCGGAAATTTCTTCTCCTCCATGATCGGTTGCAGTACCGACACGATGTCGGCCGTCTCGGTGACCGGTGTTGCGCCCTGCTTGATCAGGCCGTTGGTGCCTTCGGCGCGCGGATCGAGCGGCGAACCCGGTACGGCGAACACTTCGCGGCCCTGCTCAAGCGCAAACCGTGCCGTGATCAGCGATCCCGAGCGTTTCGCCGCCTCGACGATGACGACGCCAAGCGACAGCCCGGAGATCAGCCGGTTGCGGCGCGGAAAATCGCGGCCGCGCGGCTCCCAGCCCATCGGCATTTCGGAAAGCGTGGCGCCGGCCGGCAGGATGGAGTTGAGGAGCGTCGCATGTTCGGACGGATAGATACGATCCTGGCCGCCCGCCAGCACCGCGATGGTCCCGGTGGCAAGGCTCGCGGCATGCGCCGCCGCGTCGATGCCGCGGGCGAGCCCGGAGGCGACGACAAAGCCTGCTTCGCCAAGTTCGCGCGCGATCCGCTGGGTGAATTTCAGTCCCGCGCCCGAGGCGTTGCGCGAGCCGACGACCGCCACCATCGGCAGCGCGAGCGCCCGCATTTGGCCGCGGATGGTCAGGAGCGGCGGCGCATCGTCGATCATTTGCAGCCGGTGCGGATAGCCGGCTTCGCCCAAAGCCACCAGCGCGACTCCGAGTTTTTTCGCGGCGGCGAGTTCGCGCTCGGCGTCTTCGCGCGAGCAGATCTGCACGGCGCCGCTCGAGCCGCCGCGCCGCGCCAGCGACGGCAGCGCCTGCAGCGCGGCGCGCGCGCCGCCGAAATGATTGATCAGGGCCTGAAAGGTGCGGGGGCCGATATTGGGACTGCGAATAAGGCGCAGCCAGTCGATCCGCTGCTCGTCGGTTAGCTGCACGCGCTGGCTATCCTCGCTCGCCCCACGCGCTTCAGTCTACCGCGTGCCGAAGGCAAGCATACGCCGAACGCGTCCGCCTGCGGGTAAAAAGCGCGCGGCCGAATGCAACGGAGTTGGTCCGGAAAACGAAGCCCTCGCTGCCGCCGACAATTCGATTTATGGTGCGCTTCGCGCGTCGCAGCGCGAACCGATCAAAGGGCTTGGGAACAACCATGAAAAAATCGATTGTCATTCTTGTCTTGCGTCATTCTGTCTTCCGTTTTCACCGGCCTGCTGGCGCAGGACGCTTCCGCCGCTTTTAAATTCAAGCGGTTCGAACATTGCCCGGATGGCCTGGTTTCGGTGAAAACCTGCGAATGCCGCTCGACGTCGTCGCGCCACTTCGAGTTCTGCCACGCGGGCCTTTATTGTCACACCTTTGACGGCACGTGCCACAAGTAGGCTCGCTATCGCTGACAACACACGTGCATGCCGTCGGCCAACTTCGCCAAGCTGCCGGAGCCACTCAATAAGCAGTCCGAAGCGGCCGACTTAAAACGGCAACTTAGTTGCCGCCGCGATTGCCACTGCCGTCGGCAACGGTCGTCGGTGTCGGATCGGTCGGTTCGGCAGCGGCCTGCGGTGCCACCGGTTCCTGTTGCGTGGTCGGCTGACCCACACAGGTGCCGCCCGCACAGGCGACAATTGTATGGTTCTCGCTGCTGGCGTTCTTGTCCCAATCACACGCGGCGGCTTGCGTCACAGCGGAGCCAAGCAGGACGGCGGTCAAGAGAGCGAGCTTCTTCATGACGTTCTCCCAGCGGGTGAGCAACTTGGAGCAACTTGGGCTCATGCGGCCCTCAGCCAATGCAGCCGAGTGCCAGCGCAATTTTAAATCCAATACCACATTTACACGGCCTTGAGGAGGGTTTCCCTCGACCGTCCCGGCAAACGATCAGTCCGGAATACGCGCTGACGTTTTATTCGGCGTAACAAGTGCCGACGTGGGTTCCGCAGGTCGTCGTCTTGGCAGCGGAGCCGATGCGGCGGCCCGATGATCGGCGGCGTTATGTTTGGCGTGGTGCAACCAGGTCAAAAAGGAGGAAGGCGCATCCTGCGCGTGGACTGGCGCAGCCGCGCACAGAAAAAAAGACAGTGCGCAGGTTCCTAATGCCGTAAACCTCACAACAATCGCCTCTGGCTGAAGCACGCGACAATAACTTTCGCTTCGACGCAGCTAATTGAGAATTAGGGCGGAGCTGAGACCGGCGCTGTCGTTTAAAAAAATGGCCGCACGGAACTTTTTTGATGCTGAGGAATTTGGAGGCGGCGTTATCAGGAGCCGCCCGGAACTTTGCTGGCGGCGCCGATCTTGCCTTCGGTGCCGCGCCATAGTCGCACGATGTTGTCGCGGTGCATGATCCAGAGCAGGATCGACAGCGCCGACAACACGCCGGCCTCGCGCACATCGCCGTGCCACCAGAGAAATCCCGGCGCGACGACGCTGGCGACCAGCGCGGCGAACGACGAGTAGCGGGTTGCCGCCGCGACCGCGAGCCAGACGACGCAGAACACGATCGCCGCCGGCCAGGCGAGGCCGAGCAGGATGCCGATATAGGTCGCGACGCCCTTGCCGCCGCGAAAGCCCAGCCAGACCGGAAACAAGTGGCCGAGGAAAGCGCCGGCCGCAGCGACGATGGCGAAGTCTCGACCGAGGAAATGCTCGGTGACGAGGACGGCCACTGTGCCCTTGAGCATGTCGCCGACCAGCGTTGCCGCCGCGAGCCCTTTGCGGCCGCTGCGCAGGACGTTGGTGGCGCCGATATTGCCTGAGCCGATGCTGCGCAGGTCCGGGCCGCCGGTGAGCCGCGTCAGCAGCACGCCGAACGGGATCGAGCCGCAGAGATAGCCGAACACGAATGCGACGGCGTAATGGAGCAACACTTCAGCCATGGAAGCCCAGCCATTCCCCCGTCATCCTGAGGTGGCCGCGAAGCGGCCCTCGAAGGATGAGCGTTCTATGCTTTCACCCTTGAAGGCTCGCTATCGCTCGCACCTCAGGGTGACGAAATAACTAACCGGCGCGGACTTTCTTGCGGCCTTCCTTGCGGCTTTCGCGCGCCGTATGGCCGGCGGCCTCCGCTTCGGCCTCGCTGTCGTAAATAATGAGGTGTTTGAGCTTGTCCGCCGGCGCCCGGGTCAGCGCGCCCAGTCCGCTTGAAAACGTCTTCCGCGTCGTGTCGGCGACGACAAACCGCGCAGCGGCCTCCGCCTCGATATCGGTCTCGCAATAGAGGCAGCGCAGCCGGCACCGCTGCGCGGAACTCTCCTCGACGACATAAAACTTGTTGGCGGCGTATTGGCGCTCGGCGGGATCGCGCGTGATGCAGTTGGCATTGACGCACTGGATGCCGGCGCCGATCCGCTGCACGTGCAGCGGATAATCGGGCTTGGCGAAGCCGCCGGCGAATTTGTGCAGCGATTTGTTCCTGTGCAGATGCAGCAGGAGCGAGATCAGCGCCATGCGAACCGGCACGCCGTAGGCAGCCTGGCGGAAATAGATCGCCCGGCGGTCGCTATCGAGCGAGGCGTCAAGCTCGTTGACGCGCGGCAGCGGGTGCATGACGCTCGCCTGCGAGTATTTGGCGTCGCGCAGGAATTTGGCGTCGACTTTCGGATAGGGCCGCTCCTTTTCCGACCAGCGCTCCTTTTGGAACCGGGTGACGTAAACCGCGTCGGTCTTTTTCTGCAACGCGAGGCCGTAGTCGACTTCCGGCTCGGCGTAGAGCGAGAGCTGATGCGGCTGATCGGCGGTCACGTAGAGCGCGTCGATCGAATCGTCGGTCTGTCCCGGGGCCTTCGAGACCATCCGGCAGTGAAATTCCTCGCGCAGCCGCCGGTCGACGTGCCGCGGCAGCTCCATGCCGGGCGCGGGCAGGGGATCGATGGTGGCGCCGAAGCGGGCCAGCGCATAGACGAACGAATGAATGGTGCGGCTGCCCTTGAGGTCGCCGGAGATCGCGACCTTCATGTTGCGCAGGCCCTTGTTCTTTGAGCGCAGCGTAAAGAGGTCGCACAGGGTCTGGGTCGGGTGCTCGTGGCTGCCGTCGCCGCCATTGATCACCGGAATCTGCGAATACTCGGCGGCAAGGCGGGCGGCGCCGTCGCGCGGATGGCGGATGACGATGATGTCGGCATAGTTGCCGATCACCCGGATGGTGTCGGCGAGGCTTTCGCCCTTGGCCGCCGAACTCACCGCCGGATCGGCGCTGGTGATGTTGGCGCCGCCGAGCCGCAACATGGCGCTTTCGAATGACAGGCGCGTGCGGGTGGAAGGCTCGTAGAACAGGCTTGCGAGGATGTATTTGGACGCGACGCTGGTGCCGCGACCGATACGGTAGGGGATACTGCCGTCCGCGAGTTCCCGCAAAAACGCCGCCGCCACCTGGAAGATCATCTCGATCTCCCGATTGGTCAGATCGTTGATCGAAACGAGGTGTCGCGTAAGCGGCTGGGGTTTCGTCATTAAAGCGGTGCTATAGGCCCAATTGGAGCGGTCCGGCAAGGGCGCCGCTGCGCCGGCGGGCGGATATCGGCTTTGGTGCACAGAAACCCGCCGGGCGGATCGTGCTATCATGCGTCGTCCGAGAGGCACAGCGCCAAAAACAGCGCCAGGAACAGCGCCAGGAAAAAGCGCCAGGAATTGCGCCATGAACACGCTCCCGCGCTTCGACACCAACGAGGTTTTCAACCAGTCGCCGCCTTACGAAAACATCGATCTGTTTTCGAGCGACGTGCCGCTGCAAGAGGCCGTGCGGGCGAACGGCGCCGGGCACGACGCGCTTGCGTTAAGCGCGTTCGGGCGGCAATGGGGTAATGCGGAGATGTTTGCGCTGGCGCGGCGCGCCAACGAGAATCCGCCGAAGCTCTACACCTTCGATCCCAAGGGTTATCGCCGCGACGTCGTCGAATTTCATCCGGCCTATCACGATTTGATGCGCGCAAGCATTGCGGCGGGCCTGCATGCCTCGACCTGGACGGCCGCCGGCACGCGCGCCGCGCCGCCGGCGGAAGTAGCCCGTGCGGCCCGCTATTACATGGCGGCCCAGATCGAGAGCGGGCATCTGTGTCCGATCACCATGACGCGCGCGGCGCTTGCGCCGCTCGCCGCCGCGCCCGCGCTGCTGGCCGAAGTAGCGCCGAAAGTCGTGAGCACGAGTTATGACCCGGCGTTCCGGCCGTGGTGGGAAAAGACCGGCATGACGCTCGGCATGGGCATGACGGAAAAGCAGGGCGGCACCGACGTGCGCGCCAACAGCACCACCGCGACGCCGTCCGGCGATTTCTACACCCTCGTCGGCCACAAATGGTTTCTGTCCGCGCCGATGTGCGACGCCTTTCTGGTTCTGGCGCAGGCGCCGGGCGGATTGACGTGTTTTTTCGTGCCGCGTTTCCGTCCCGACGGTTCGGTCAATGCGCTGCGGTTGCAGCGGCTCAAGGACAAGCTCGGCAACCGCTCCAATGCGTCGAGCGAGATCGAATTTGCCGGCGCTTATGCGTTGAAGGTCGGCGACGAGGGCGCCGGCGTGCGCACCATCATCCAGATGGTGCAATTGACGCGGCTCGATTGCGCGCTCGCCTCGTCCGGTTTCATGCGGATGGCGCTGGCGCAGGCCGTGCACCATTGCCGCTATCGTTCGGTGTTCCAGAAGCATCTCTACGACCAGCCGATGATGCGCGCGGTGCTGGCGGATCTCGCGCTGGAAGTCGAGGGCGCGGTGGCGCTGGTGATGCGGCTGGCGCGCGCATTCGACCTTGCCGCCACCGACCCGCGCGAAGCCGCCTACGCGCGGCTCGTCACGCCGGCGGCCAAATACTGGATCTGCAAGACCGCGCCGAGTTTTATCTATGAAGCGATGGAGTGCCTCGGCGGCAACGGTTACGTCGAAGAAAGCGTGCTGCCGCGGCTCTACCGCGAGGCTCCGGTCAACGCGATCTGGGAAGGTTCCGGCAATGTGATGTGTCTCGACGTCCTGCGCGCACTCAAGCGGGACAAAGAGGCCGCCGATCTGTTCGGCGAGTTGGCGCGGCAGGCCGCGCCGCTGACCGGCGCCGACAAAGCACCGTTTGCGCCGGCAAACGAATTCGAAAGCGAGGCTGCTGCGCGCATCACGGTGGGCAAGCTTGCGGGCCTTGCGGCGACTGCCGCGCTCGAGGCGAGCGCACCGCCCGCAATCGTCGAAGGATTCGCGCGCACGCGGCTCGTTGCGCAGCACGCCGCGCTCTACGGCGCCGACGGTATTGATGCGCGGACGGCGGAGACGTTGTTGCAGCGCGCGCTGCCGGAAGCGTGAAGTTCAGACCGCGTACTGATAAATCGCATCGGTCGGCAGCGGCCGCTTAGTCCCGGATTTCATAAAATTACCAGCCGAATTTGAAATTGACGCCGCCGCGAATGATGTTCTCGTTGAACGTGATCGTGGTATTTGTCGGGGCACCGGTGTTTGTCAGGCCACCGCAACTCGCCGAACCGCACGACGCGTTGGCCAGATCGACGAAGAGATATTCCACCTTGGCAGTCCAGTTCGGCGCGAACGCGTATTCGACACCCGCGCCAGCCGTCCAGCCGACCTGTGTCGAGTTGCTGAACGAAGACAAACCCGCCGAACCCTGGACGTTGGCGAACGCGCCGCCGGCAGTCCCGTAAACGAGGAAGCGGTCCCACGCGTATCCTACGCGGCCGCGAACGGTCGCGAGCCAATCGCTATCCGTCTCGCAACCCACACCGGCGCATGACGTATTGAAGGTCGTGCCGCTGATATTGCTCCAGTCGGCGTCGGCCTCAACGCCAAACACGACGCTGCCCAAGCTGGTAGTTGGCGCCTACGGTGCCGCCGACAAGCCCGCCGCTAACGGTGAAATTGCCGGTCGCCGGTGGAGGCGAGGTCCAGTTGCTTAGGCCGAACGCTCCGCCGCCGTTTATGCCGACGTAAAAGCCCGTCCAGTTGTAGACCCGCGCTTCAGGCAAATAGAGCGGCGGCGGTGCGGGCGCCGGCATCGGCATGTCAGCCGCCCACGCATGACCTGCAAAGAAAACCAGTAATGCCGCAACCAGGTTCCGCTTCATTGGAACTCTCCCCGCCAAGCCGCCCCAGGCTGAAAATGCCGTTTGATGATGGCGTCTTCGTGATCAGGGCCGCCGGGTGACATTGTTGCAGCGCGATCATGCGTCTGCGGTCTGGCTCCTTGCCAGCCGGTCGAGCGCGCCTTGCAGGATGTAGGCGGCGGCGTGCTGATCGATCACGGCCTTGCGCTTGGCGCGGCTGACGTCGGCTTCGATCAGCGCGCGTTCGACCGCGGCGGTCGAGAGCCGCTCGTCCCACAAGGCGATCGGAAGCTCGGTCAGCCTTGCGAGATTGCGGGCGAAGGCGCGCGTCGCTTGCGCGCGCGGGCCCTCGGTTCCATCCATGTTGACCGGCAAGCCGAGCACAAAGCCGACGGCATGGCGCTCCCCTGAGAGCTTGAAGAGATGTTCGGCGTCGAGTGAAAATCGGTGGCGCGAAATAGTCTCGACCGGAGTGGCCAGCCGCCGATCCGGATCGCTGACGGCGACGCCGATGGTTTTGGTGCCGAGATCGAGACCGATCAGCGCGCCGCGCGCCGGCAGGAGCGACGCGATCTCCGTGAGGGGAAAAACGGCCATGGCGTTTGGTTAGCATGCACGGCGGAAACCGGCCAACGGCGCGTCACCGCCTTTCGCTGCCGCCGATCCATGACTATCCTCGCCGCGTTACTCAAAGCCCGCGGGCGGCGAAGGAGACGGCAACATGGCGTTCACGGTCACCAGCAACAGTTTCAAGGACGGCGACTATCTGCCGAGCGATTTCATCCTGTCGGCCGATTTCGGTTTCGGCTGCGCCGGCGGCAACAAGTCGCCGCATCTCAAGTGGTCGGGCGCGCCGGCCGGAACGAAGAGCTTCGCCGTCACCTGCTACGACCCGGACGCGCCAACCGGCTCGGGCTTTTGGCACTGGCTCGTGGTGAACATCGCGGCGGATGCGAGCGAACTCGCCGAGGGCGCTGGCAGCGCAGGCGGCAAGCTGCCTGCGGGCGCATTGCAAACGCGCACCGACTTCGGTGCGCCCGGCTATGGCGGCCCATGCCCGCCCGAAGGCGACCATCCGCACCGCTATCTGTTCACCGTGTTCGCCGTCAAGGCCGACAAGCTCGACGTGAAAGCGGATACGTCGGCCGCGGTCGTCGGCTTCAATCTGCATTTCAATACGCTGGCCAAGGCGGCGATCATGGGGCTGTTCAAAAGGTGAGCTGGATACGCCGCCGATACATCGTCATTGCGAGGCACAGCGGGCCGAAGCAATCCAGAACGCGGCGCAGGCTGACTGGATGGCTTCGTCGCTAGCGCTCCTCGCAATGACGGAGGCGACTGGGACTCAGCGGTCGTAAAAAAGCGCCCGCCAAGTGGGCGGGCGCTCTTTGATCACGCGATGCCTCGCAGATCAGTTATGTCCGGCCTCTTCGCTGGCGATCCGTTCGATGTCTGAACGGGTGATACCGATATCCGCCAGTTCGCGGTCGCTGAGATGCGAAAGTTCGCGACGGGCGGTCTCGTGACGCTTCCAAGCCTGGTACAGGCGTGCGATCGATGTAAGCATGATTCAATCTCCTTTCCCCGGCTAACCGAATCGTAGGAACGAATATAGCGGTCGGTGTGCACTGCGCCATGGATTTTGGTGCAGTGCAGCTAAGATTTAAATGCATGCCGCTATTTCGCTGTTTATTAAGGTATTTTTAACCGGACCGAGGTGTGTGCGCTGCACTTTTTGGCCGAAAAAGCCGGCGCCGATATTGGTCTAAACTGGGCCCGCATTCGGCCACGGGATGATCAATTCCCCGCCTCACTTGCCGGCTCAAATCGTTGCCGGTGATAGCGTTGTCGGGATGGTGTGTGATGGGGACCGATCAGGATCATCGAAAATGCGCCGAAGAGTGCGTGGCGATGGCGCGGGCTTCGAACGATGACAAGGACAAAGCGCTGTGGCTGACGCTGGCGCACTCGTGGGTGCGGCTGGCCGATCACGTGGCCTATTCCGCAGCCGACGACCGCGACGCGGATGAAGCTACGAGCGTTCCGGCGCTTCACGCGCCGGATTAGATCCGTCTGTGCGGTGGATCGAATTCAGGAAAGTCTCTGCGGTGGATACGGAGCGCGTGCCGCAGAGGCGCACGGTCACTGGCCGTGACTGGCGAGCACTTCGCCGCACGCTCTGCTGATCCTGGGCCGGTTGGTTTGCAGGCAGTTCAGGATGGCAAAAACATCGGCGTTGGCGTCGTCCTTGATCAGCTCCTTGCAATACTTGACCACATCGGGATGGCAGGCGGCGCGCTCCTGTTCGCTTCCTTGCCCTAAGTTGGGGAGGCCCGGGAGGGTGGGGCGGCCCACTGGCGGAGGCTGTGGCGGCTGCGCCGAGGCCAGCGTCGCCGCGGTCAAGAAAAATGCAGTCGTTAAGACAAACGATCGAAGCATTTGATTGATCCCTCTGGGCGGAAGCGCGCCTCTACGGCAACTATCTCATAGCCCGCTGCCGTGCGTAACTCTCCTGCCGACGCTGGTGACTTTTTAACCGGCTGTGTGGCAATCGCGCACCGGATGGAACCTGCCCTTGCGCGCGGCCATGTTGCAGGGATAAATCACGCCGCAGGGCGGTTAGCTCAGTTGGTAGAGCGTCTGCTTTACACGCAGGATGTCGGCGGTTCGAGTCCGTCACCGCCCACCAGCTTTTGCGCCGACTCGTTTTCCGCGGAGACGTATTCCGCGAAGACGGCGGCGCCAAACTAAGTTTGGACCCGATTTGGGCGGAAGCTTTTAGTCTACTCGCAACGCGGAGCAGTCCAACCGGATCACTAGAGGACAGATGACGGAGGACGGACCATGTGTCTGTCCTCCAAATCTCCGTCATCCGCTCTTGTCTCGTCGTGCCTCAGATAGCTTCTTTCAGTTCTTTTGAGGCGCGGAAGGCAACTTTCTTGCTCGCCTTGATCTGGATAGCTTCGCCGGTCGCCGGGTTGCGGCCCATGCGCGCGGCGCGTTTGCGCACTTGCAGGATGCCGAGGCCGCCGATGCGGATGCGCTCGCCCTTTTTCAGATGCTTGACGATCTGGCTGACCAGACCGCCGAGGATGGCTTCTGCCTGCTTCTTCGAAAGTTCATTGTCTTCTGCTACACTCGCCGCGAGATGCTTTAATGTTACTGTTGTGGCTGGTTTGGTCGCCATTAGACCCTCCTCGATAAAACGATGGCGGGCCAAAAGTGCCCGTCATGTCGATGCAATTAGACGATTCGGCTTCCACTGACCACGCTTGTTTTGCCGATTCCACCGATGTTTTCGCGTATATTGCATCATTCGCACATGTTGCGCGGCACCTACACGGCAAGCGAAAAAGGCCGATTCCAGGCTAGAATCCTTGACTTGCGCCGACGCGGGCCTTAATTGCGGACCGCGCCCGCGGGGGCGTAGCTCAGTTGGTTAGAGCGTCGGCCTGTCACGCCGAAGGTCGCGGGTTCGAGTCCCGTCGCTCCCGCCAGTGTTTTCAATTACTTAGCAGAAGTCGCTCCGACGCGGTGACACCTTTCGTGCCGACGCGGCGACGTGAGTTTCCGATTTCGTCGCCCGCGCCGTCACATGATAGGTCATATGATCGATACATGCCGATTCTAGGTTTTGACGGGCACGATCCGCTAGATCGTGCGGCAAAGTGGGTTTTTCGGCAACGGCTAGCGTCGCCTTTGACGACCGGCTCTGCCCAGACCGATAATGTCGGTCTCGGTCAAGGCCCATCCAACCGGGAGTCTGTTGCCTAGCACTACTTTGGCATTTTAGATTGGACGGCGTCGGCGAGGAGTTTCTCACAGTGCGGACATCGCCTGGGTGGAGGCCGTGCGAAGAGGTCGAGGATGGCTTGCCTGATGGCCGGCATGCTTGGCTGTGGCGGCGGTCCCCCGATTCTTTTTTTTCCGTCCCGCTGCTTTGAGGCGGCGGGATTGGAGGAAGGCGTAAGCGATCATGGTCATCAAGGCGTGTCGGTGTAACCCAGTCCAGGATCTGCCTTCGAAGTGGTCGAGACCAAGCTCCTCCTTGAGTTGCTGATGCGCCTGCTCACAGACCCATCTGGCTTTGATCGTGGCGGCGAGCATCTTGAGGCTCGCATCGGCCGCTAAGTTCGACACATAGTATTTCTGCTCGCCAGTCGACCGGCGTTCGCCGACAAGCCAGACCTCGTCGCCCGGCATGCACTGCATGCGATTATCGAGCATGCGATGCTTATGGCCATCCGCAACACGGACACGGCGGGCGGCGAAGAGACATGTCAGCCGACCTTTCGTGCCCCGCCGCCAACTGATCCTTTGCCATTTCCCTCCAGCCAACAACGCTTCAGCAGAGATTGGAGGCCGATTAGGGATGTGGTATTTGCGAGGCTTTCCGGCCTTTGCGACGGGGAAGATCAGAGTAACGTCGGCGGGATAGACGTTCTGGCGTCGCGACAACCCCACCGCCCATTGCAGACCACGCTCGCTCAGAGCCTGACGGAAAGGCCCACTGGAGCCGTACCCAGAATTGGCAAGGACGCATCCGAAACGCGCGCCCGAGGCGATGACGCGGTCGATCTCCTCGATCGCGATCTCCGGCTTTGTCAGAGCGGCCCGCCTATCTTCTGGCACACGAGCCCGCGCCATGCGCTCGGGATCATCTGTCCAGCTTTCGGGCAGGAATAGCCGCAGGCCCACCATCACCGGAACCTCGCGCGACGCCAACGTTAGCGAGACCAACGACTGACAGTTGGCGGTCTTTCCGAGCGACGAGGCATACTGCGGCGCAACGCCGACCGAATGCTCGCCCTTTTTCGGCAATGCCGTATCGTCGACAATCAGCCAAGCGTCGCCACCGCCAACCATCCTGTCGGCTTCGGCGAGCAGGGCCTTCTCAACTGGCGCGGCGTCCCACACGCCGCTGGCGATGAAGTGATGAAGTTGATCATAGCCCACCTCGCCGTCGCGTGCCGCCATCGGCTGGACGCTCTTGCGATCACCAGCGCCAATCAGCCCCGCAACATAAACCGGGCACATCCGTGCCCGCACCTTGTGTCGGAAAGCACTGAGGAAAGGTGAAAGCCACCGGTCAAGATCAGACTTCCAGGTCTCGTCCATAGTCGGCCCTTCGTAATGCCGACCACCTATGAATCACGCAAAACGCCTTCCGGGAGTCCCAAAAACGCCCAACACCTCAAAAATTTGCCAAAGTAGTGCTAGGCTGTAGCGAAGCTCCGTAATGGCCTCGACCGAAAGATCCATGGTTTCGTCGAGAGAAGCGGTGGCCGACACAAGATCGCCGGGCAACAGGAAGGACACGATTTGGCGGCGGCCATCGGGCATTTCGCTGACGCGCGCCGCCCATCCGTCGCAAATGATATGGGCGTCGGCGGTCGTTTCGCCGGCGCAGTAGATATCGCGACCGCCTCGCGCGGTACGGTGCGCTTGCCGCAACGACTGCTTGAGCTCCGACGGCTGTGGCGATCCAAGCGACAGCGCTGAACAAATCGCAGAACCCACCGTGCAGGTGGAGCAGGGCGATCGACAGGTATTCCCATTCATTTCGATGTTGCCATAGTGGAAATTGCGGGGGCCAAAGAATTCGACGACAGGCGCAGCGCCCACAGACCAGAGAATCGTTGCAAAATTACTTCCAATCTCCGGGCCGATGCCAGCGACATTCGGAAGTTATTGTTGCCGAGCAGGCGACATGGCCGCACAGCCGATCGCGTGCTTCACGCGGCGGCGTCTGTCCTGTGTAAGCACGAGTTGCGAAATCGCAGCACGGCACGGCTAGGCTGCCCGTCTCGGCCTTGCCGCTTCCCGACCAACTCCGTTGGCACGCTCATCCTCGTTGCCGAGTGGTCAACATCGAGGCGCCGCTAAGAAGGCGTCAGGTTCTCGGCTGCGGCATTCAGTCCAGCGCCATCAAGAATCAGTCAGATGCGTTCAAATGCTCGGCATGGCTTCCGACATATCCCAGAGCCCTTGCGCAGGTTCCTGGTTGCCCGCGGCGGGGTGCAAGAACGTTTTGGCAACGACATGACTTTATGGAGAGCGCATATCCCGCCGATTCTGCGTGAGGAAGCGGCACCGTCCTGCCGGTCGCTGAAGCTCCGCCGCTTCTACACAGACCCGGCTTGCACCTTTTTGTGCGCTGCGCTAAGGGACGAAAGTTCTGTTTTCCAGTGCGAAATCCGCAGCGATCGGGGCAAAACGGCGCGGTCCCGGCTCGGGCGGAGCCGTCGCATGGGGGGCATGTTCCTGAGGTAGGGATGATGGCCGACCAGAGGGGCTGCCGATGACTCAATCGCTCCAGCAATTGCTACTTGCCTATTTGCCGCTCGTCGTTTTCGTCGGGGTCGCGGCTGTTATCGGGGTGGCGCTTCTGCTGTCCGCCTTCCTTCTCGCTTACAAGCAGCCTGATCCGGAAAAACTCTCGGCGTACGAGTGCGGCTTCAACGCTTTCGACGATGCGCGGATGAAATTCGACGTGCGCTTTTACCTCGTCGCCATCCTCTTCATCATTTTCGATCTCGAGGTCAGCTTTCTGTTTCCCTGGGCGGTGGCGTTCGGCAAGCTCGGGCTGTTCGGCTTCTGGTCGATGATGCTGTTCCTTGGGGTGCTCACGATCGGGTTCGTTTATGAATGGAAGAAGGGAGCGCTCGAATGGAGCTGAGCGAGCCCGCGATCGTAACTCCGCGCCAGGAATTGATTTCGGCGCGTAGCGGCAAGCCAATCGGCGCTGACGATCCGTTTTTTGCGAACCTGAACGGTGAGCTTTCCGACAAGGGCTTCCTCGTCGCCGCGGCGGACGATCTCATCGCCTGGGCGCGCACCGGTTCGTTGATGTGGATGACGTTCGGGCTTGCCTGCTGCGCGGTCGAAATGATGCAGATGTCGATGCCGCGCTATGACGCCGAGCGGTTCGGCTTTGCGCCGCGGGCCTCGCCGCGCCAGTCCGATGTGATGATCGTTGCCGGCACGCTGACCAACAAGATGGCGCCGGCCCTGCGCAAGGTCTACGACCAGATGCCCGAGCCGCGCTACGTGATCTCGATGGGATCGTGCGCGAATGGCGGCGGCTACTACCATTACTCCTATTCGGTGGTGCGCGGCTGCGACCGCATCGTTCCGGTCGACATCTATGTGCCGGGCTGTCCGCCGACCGCCGAGGCGCTCCTCTACGGAGTGCTCCTGCTGCAAAAGAAAATCCGCCGCACCTCCACGATCGAACGCTGACGATGGATGAGATCCTCGACACTCTCGGCCGAACAATCGCCGGCGCACTCGCCGCTTCGGTCAAGGGCTACGCGATAGCGCATCACGAACTGACGGTTCAGGCCGAGGCGGGCGACATCGTTTCGGTCATGCGCTTCTTGCGCGACGATCCGCACTGTCTGTTCTGGAACATCGTCGATATCACGGCGGTCGACTGGCCGGGCCGCGAACGGCGTTTTGACGTGGTCTATCACCTGCTCTCGCCGAAGCATAATGTGCGCGTGCGGGTGAAAATCGAGACCGACGAGGGGGCGCCGGTCGCCTCGATCATCGAGGTCTTTCCCGGCGCCGACTGGTTCGAGCGCGAGGCATACGATCTTTACGGCGTCGTGTTTACCGGTCATCCCGACATGCGGCGGTTGCTGACGGATTACGGCTTCGACGGCCACCCGCTGCGCAAGGACTTTCCGCTTACCGGTTTTGTCGAGGTGCGCTACGACGACGAGCTCAAGCGCGTGGTCTATGCGCCGGTCCGTCTGGCGCAGGAATTCCGCAACTTCGATTTTTTGTCACCATGGGAAGGCACCGACTACGTACTTCCCGGTGACGAGAAGGCGGCAAAGACCGGCGGCGGGCAAGGGTCGTGAGCAGCGTCTTGAGCAGGGTCTTGAAAAGGTCGTCACGATGAAGCCTTCGCTCAAGCCCGGGCTCACATATCGGCTCGCCTACACGGTGGCGGAGAGCAAGACCGTTCCCTACACCTACCCGGAGTCGCGGGTGATCGCCGCCATGCCCAAGGTGTTCGCCACCGGCTTCATGATTATCTTGATGGAGTGGGCCTGCACGGAACTCTTGGCCGGGCATCTCGATGCCGGCGAAGGCAGCGTCGGCGTGCACGTCGATGTGAGCCATCTCGCGGCGACCCCGCCGGGTTTGACCGTGACCGTCGACGTCGAGTGCGTGGAGGTGGTCGGCCAGCGCGTCGCCTTCAAGGTCAGCGCGCATGACGGCGTCGATCTCATCGGCGAAGGCCGCCACGAACGCTTCGTCGTCATGTGGGACAAGTTCAACGCACGCGTTGCGGCGAAAGCCGCGAAGATCGCCCGGGTTGCATGATGGCAGAGACGAGCGAGCGCAATTTCACGATCAACTTCGGGCCGCAGCATCCGGCCGCGCACGGCGTGTTGCGCCTCGTGCTTGAACTCGATGGCGAGGTGGTCGAGCGCGTCGACCCGCATATCGGGCTGCTGCACCGGGGCACCGAAAAGCTGATCGAGCACAAGACCTACCTGCAGGCGATCCCGTATTTCGACCGCCTCGATTACGTCGCGCCGATCAACCAGGAACATGCTTTCTGCCTGGCGGCCGAAAAGCTGCTCGATCTCACCGTTCCCAGGCGCGGGCAGGTCATCCGCGTGCTCTACTGCGAGATCGGCCGGCTGCTGTCGCATCTTCTCAACGTCACCACGCAGGCCATGGATGTCGGCGCGCTCACCCCGCCGCTCTGGGGCTTCGAGGAACGCGAAAAGCTGATGGGCTTCTACGAGCGCGCCTCGGGCTCGCGCATGCATGCGGCCTATTTCCGCGTCGGCGGCGTGCACCAGGATCTGCCGCCGAAACTGATCGATGACATTGCCGCCTTCTGCGATCCGTTTCTCAAAGTATGCGACGATCTTGAGGAACTGCTCACCGAGAATCGCATCTTCAAGCAGCGCAATGTCGATATCGGCGTTGTAAAGCTGGAAGACGCCTGGGCCTGGGGCTTCTCCGGCGTCATGGTGCGCGGTTCGGGCGCGGTGTGGGATTTGCGCAAGGCGCAACCCTACGAATGCTATTCCGAAATGGATTTCGATATTCCGGTCGGCAAGAACGGCGACTGTTACGACCGCTACTGCATCCGCATGGAAGAGATGCGCCAGTCGGTGCGCATCATGAAGCAGTGCGTCGAGAAACTGCATGCGGCCGACGCGCAGGGTCCGGTAGTGGCCGAAGACAACAAGATCACGCCGCCGCGCCGCGAGCAGATGAAGCGCTCGATGGAATCGCTCATCCACCATTTCAAGCTCTACACCGAAGGCTTCCACGTACCGCCCGGCGAGGTCTACGCCGCCGTCGAGGCGCCGAAGGGCGAATTCGGCGTCTATCTGATCGCCGACGGCAGCAACAAGCCGTACAAGTGCAAGATTCGCGCGCCGAGCTACGCGCATCTTCAGGCGATGGATTTTATTTGTCGCGGCCACATGCTCGCTGACGTTTCAGCCATCCTCGGCAGCCTCGACGTGGTTTTCGGGGAGGTCGACCGATGACCGTGCGCCGCCTTGCCGAAAAGCAGCCGCCGAGCTTCACCTTCACCCCGGAGAATCTCGAATGGGCGAAAGCGCGAATGGCGATGTATCCGCCGGGCCGTCAGCAATCCGCGGTGATCCCCATTCTGTGGCGCGCGCAGGCGCAATGCGGCGGCTGGTTGCCGCAAAAGGCGATCGAGGCAACGGCCGAGTTGCTCGGCATGGCGAAAATCCGCGTGCTCGAAGTCGCGACCTTCTACACGATGTTCAATCTCTCGCCGGTCGGCCGTTTCCACGTGCAGTTCTGCGGCACGACGCCGTGCATGCTGCGCGGCGCCGGCGCGCTCAAAGAGGTGCTGCAGCGCGCCATCGGCCATGAGAACGAAATAACCGCTGACGGCACGTTCTCCTGGACCGAGGTTGAGTGCCTCGGTGCGTGCGTCAACGCGCCGATGGTGCAGATCAATGCCGACTATTACGAAGATCTCACGCCGGAGACGCTTAACCGCATCCTCAACGATCTGGCAGCGGGGCGGAATCCGAAGCCCGGCCCGCAAATCGATCGGCAAAACTCCGCTCCGGTCGGCGGTCCGAACACGCTGACCGATCCATCGCTCTACACAATGCCGGTCCGGAGCAGCGAAGAAGCGTCGGCTGCCAAGCCGGTCGCCGGCACAACCGACTAGGGCCGCGGATAACACCATGCTCGCCGACAAGGACCGCATTTTCAAAAATCTCTACGGCCATCACGGCTGGGGCCTCGACGGCGCGCGCGCGCGCGGCGGCTGGGATGGCACCAAGGCGATCCTGGAAAAGGGCCGCGACGGCCTCGTCGCCGAAATGAAGGCGTCCGGCCAGCGTGGCCGGGGCGGCGCCGGATTTCCGACCGGGTTGAAATGGTCGTTCATGCCGAAACAGTCGGATGGCCGGCCCGGCTATCTCGTCATCAATGCCGACGAGTTGGAGCCCGGCACCTGCAAGGACCGCGAGGTCATGCGGCACGATCCGCACCTCCTGATCGAGGGCTGCCTGATCGCGGGCTGCGCCATGGGCGTGCACAATTGTTACATCTACATCCGCGGCGAATTCATCCGCGAGCGCGAGCGGCTCGAGGCGGCGGTGGTGCAGGCCTACGACGCCAAGCTCATCGGCAAGAACAATATCCACGGCTACGATTTCGATATCGTCGTGCACCACGGCGCCGGCGCGTATATCTGCGGTGAAGAGACGGCGCTGCTGGAAAGCCTCGAAGGCAAGAAGGGGCAGCCGCGGCTAAAGCCGCCGTTCCCGGCCAATATGGGCCTCTATGGCTGTCCGACGACGGTGAACAATGTCGAGACCATTGCCCAGGTCCCCGACATCATGCGCCGCGGCGCCGCGTGGTTTGCCGGCATCGGCCGTCAGAACAACACCGGCACCAAGCTTTTCTGCATTTCCGGCCACGTCGAGCGGCCGTGCAACGTCGAAGAGCAGATGGGCATTCCGCTGCGCGAACTGATCGAGAAGCATGCCGGGGGCGTGCGCGGCGGCTGGAGCAATCTGCTTGCGGTCATTCCCGGCGGCTCGTCGATGCCGCTGGTACCCGCCGGTCCCGATCAGGCCGACACGCTGCTGATGGATTTCGACGGCTGCCGCGACAAGAAATCGGCGCTCGGAACCGCAGCTGTCATCGTCATGGACAAGAGCGCCGATATCGTCCGCGCGATGGCGCGCATCTCCTATTTCTACAAGCACGAGAGCTGCGGCCAGTGCACGCCGTGCCGCGAGGGCATGGGCTGGATGTGGCGCGTGCTCAATCGCATGGCTGAAGGCCGCGCCCTGAAGCGCGAGATCGACATGCTGATGCAGGTGACGACGCAGATCGAGGGCCACACCATCTGCGCTTTCGGCGACGGCGCTGCCTGGCCGGTGCAGGGCCTGCTGCGGCATTTCCGCCCCGAGATCGAGCGGCGCATCGACGAGTACAGCGCTAATCCGGATACTCTGGGTGTGCTCGACCCGCCTGTGCCTCAGGCGGCGGAGTAGTCGTCATGAGCGCCAAGCAACATCTCGCCCAGCTCAATGTCGGACGCCTGCGGTATCCGACCGACGATCCGCGCATGGCCGATTTTATGAACAACCTTGACCTGGTCAATGCGCTCGCCGAGCGGACCAAGGGTTTTGTCTGGCGGCTGAAGGACGAGAGCAACAACGCCACGAATATCCGGCCGTTCGACGATCCGAATATGGCCGTCAACATGTCGGTCTGGGAAGGCGTCGAAACGCTGGAACGGTTTGTGTGGCAGACCATCCACAAGCGCTTTTATGGCCGCCGGCCGGAGTGGTTCGCCGCGATGGAAGGTCCGCATTTCGTCATGTGGTGGGTGCCGGCGGGTTATTTGCCGACGCTGACCGAGGCGAAGGAGCGGCTGGCGCATCTTGGCCGCGCACGGTCCATCGGACCATGCGTTTGGCTGGGAAAGCCTGCCCGCGGCACAATTGTGGAAAACCGCGCGCTGCGGCGCGGACGGACGGGCGGCATGACCAAGCTCATCGTCGACGGCAGAGAGATCGACGTCCCGCCGGAATACACTTTGCTACAGGCCTGCGAGGTCGCCGGCGCGGAAATTCCGCGCTTCTGCTTTCAGGAGCGGCTGTCGATCGCCGGCAATTGCCGCATGTGCCTGATCGAAGTCGTCGGCATTCCGAAGCCGCAGGCGTCCTGCGCGATGGGCGTCAAGGATCTGCCGCCGAACAAGGATAACACGCCGAAGGTCATCTCGACGCGCTCGCCGATGGTGCGCAAGGCGCGCGAAGGCGTGATGGAATTTCTTCTCATCAATCATCCGCTCGACTGTCCGATCTGCGACCAGGGCGGCGAATGCGATCTGCAAGACCAGGCGATGGCGTACGGCGTCGATCAGAGCCGTTTCCGCGAGAACAAGCGGGCGGTCGAGGACAAGTATCTCGGCGCGCTGGTCAAGACCTCGATGAATCGCTGCATCCAGTGCACGCGCTGCATCCGGTTTGCGACCGAGGTCGCGGGCGTACCCGAACTCGGCGCCATCGGCCGCGGCGAGGATATGGAGATCACGACCTATCTCGAAGAAGCGATGACGTCGGAACTGCAGGGCAACGTCGTCGATCTTTGTCCGGTGGGCGCGCTGACTTCGAAGCCTTACGCGTTCGCGGCGCGTCCCTGGGAGCTCAACAAGACCGAGTCCATCGACGTGATGGACGCGCTCGGCTCGGCGATCCGCATCGACACCCGCGGCCGCGAGGTGATGCGGATCCTGCCGCGCACCAATGACGATGTGAACGAGGAATGGATTTCGGACAAGACCCGGCACGTGGTCGACGGCCTGCGCACGCAGCGGCTCGATCAGCCATATGTGCGGGAGGGCGGTCACTTGCGCCCGGCGAGCTGGAATGAAGCGTTCGCGGCTATTGCCGCCAAGGTGGCGCGCGCCAACGCAAAGCGCATGGGCGCGATCGTCGGCGACCTGGCAGCGGCCGAAGAGATCTTCGCGCTCAAGGATTTGATGACGCGATTGGGTGTCGGCAACCTCGATTGCCGGCAGGACGGCTCGATGCTCGATCCCAAATGGGGGCGGGGCGGCTACCTCTTCAACGCGACCATCGCCGGCATTGACGCAGCCGATGCGCTGCTTCTCGTCGGCACCAATCCGCGCCGCGATGCGGCGGTGCTCAACGCCCGCATCCGCAAGCGCTGGCGCACGGCCAAGGGCTTTGCGGTCGGCCTCATCGGCAGCAAAGCCCCGCTCACCTATGCTTACGACTATCTCGGCGCCGGCGCCGAGACGCTGGCCGATATCGGCCGCCACAGCTTTGCCGACACGTTGCGCAAGGCCGAGCGGCCGCTTGTCGTCGTCGGCGCTGACGTCTTCGCGCGGCCGGACGGCGCGGCGATTGCGTCGCTGGCGGCGAAGGCGGCGATCGATCTCGGCGCCGTCAAGGAAGGCTGGAACGGCTATAGCGTCCTGCACACCGCGGCATCGCGGGTCGGCGCGCTCGACCTCGGCTTCGTACCCGGCGATGGCGGCCTGACGGCGCGGCAGATGGCGGCCTCCGGGACGCTCGACATTCTCTTTCTTCTCGGCGCCGACGAGATCGAAATCGCGCCCGGTGCTTTCGTTATTTACATCGGCACGCATGGCGACCGCGGCGCGTCGCGCGCCGATGTGGTGCTGCCCGGCGCGGCCTATCCGGAGAAGTCGGCGACCTATGTGAACACCGAGGGCAGGGTGCAGATGGCGACGCGCGCCTCCTTCCCGCCGGGCGACGCCCGCGAAGATTGGGCGATCCTGCGCGCGCTTTCGGACGTGTTGGGCAAGCGCCTTCCCTATGACTCGCTCGCGGCGCTTCGGCGCACGCTTTATCAGGCCTATCCGCACATGATGCGCATCGGACAGATTGCGCCGGGCGACGCCGCCGATGTGCAAAAAATTGCGGCTTTGGGTGGCAGCGCCGACAAGGCGCCGTTCCGCTCGAACATCGCCGACTTCTATTTCACCAATCCGATCGCGCGTTGTTCCGCGGTGATGGCCGAATGTTCGGCTATCGCCCACCGGCGCGCGGCCATGACGGCTGCCGAGTAAGGACGCAAACGATGGAAGCGTTCTTTTGGGACTATGTCTGGCCGCTGGTGATCATGGTGGCGGAAAGCGTGCTGCTGCTCGTCATTCTGCTCATCGCCATCGCCTACGTGCTTTACGCGGACAGAAAGGTCTGGGCCGCGGTGCAGCTGCGGCGCGGCCCGAACGTCGTCGGCCCGTGGGGCCTGCTGCAATCGTTCGCCGATCTTCTGAAGTTCGTGCTCAAGGAGCCGGTCATTCCCGCCGGCGCCAACAAGGGCGTGTTTCTCCTGGCGCCGCTCGTCACCTGCACGCTGGCGCTCGCCGCCTGGGCGGTGATCCCGGTCGGCGCCGGCATCGTGATCGCCAACATCAATGTCGGCATCCTTTACATCTTCGCCATCTCCTCGCTCATGGTCTACGGCGTGATCATGGCCGGCTGGGCGTCGAACTCGAAATATCCGTTCCTCGCGGCGCTGCGCTCGGCGGCGCAGATGGTGTCCTACGAAGTCTCGATCGGATTCGTGATCATTACCGTCCTGCTGTGCGTCGGCTCGCTGAACCTCACCGACATCGTCGAGGCGCAGCGCAACCACGGCGTCGCGACCCTGATCGGTTTGCCGTGGCTGACGGTACTGAACTGGTATTGGCTGCCGCTGTTGCCGATGTTCGTGATCTTCTTCGTCTCGTCGCTCGCCGAGACCAATCGGCCGCCGTTCGATCTGGTCGAGGCCGAATCCGAGCTTGTGGCCGGCTACATGGTCGAATACGGCTCGACGCCGTACATGATGTTCATGCTCGGCGAGTACGTTGCCATCGCGACCATGTGCGCCATGGCGACGATCCTGTTCCTCGGCGGCTGGCTGCCGCCTTTTCCGGTCGCCCCGTTCACCTGGGTTCCGGGTCTGGTCTGGTTCGTGCTCAAGGCGACCTTGGTGTTCTTCATGTTCGCCATGGTGAAAGCGTTCGTGCCGCGCTATCGCTACGACCAGCTGATGCGGCTCGGGTGGAAGGTGTTCTTGCCGATCTCGCTCGCCATGGTCGCGATCGTGGCCGGCGTTCTCGTGGTCCTCAGAGGCTGACATGGCACTCGATCAAGCAGCCCGTTCGATTTTCCTCAAAGAGTTCGTGCAGGCGTTCTTTCTGTCGATGCGCTACTTCTTCAAGCCGAAGGCGACGCTGAACTATCCGTTCGAGAAGGGCGCGCTGTCGCCGCGCTTCCGCGGCGAGCATGCGCTGCGGCGTTATCCGAACGGGGAGGAGCGCTGCATCGCCTGCAAGCTCTGCGAGGCGATCTGTCCGGCGCAGGCGATCACCATCGAAGCCGGCCCGCGCCGCAACGACGGCACCCGCCGCACCACGCGCTACGACATCGACATGGTGAAATGCATCTATTGCGGGCTGTGCCAGGAAGCCTGCCCGGTCGACGCCATTGTCGAAGGTCCGAATTTCGAATACGCCGCCGAGACGCGCGAGGAGCTTTACTACGACAAGGATCGGCTGCTTGCGAATGGCGATCGCTGGGAGCGCGAAATCGCCCAGAACATCGCGCTCGATGCGCCGTACCGCTGAGATGCCGCGCTCATGATCGTCCAGGCCATTTTCTTCTATATCTTCGCCGCGGCGTGCGTTGCTTCTGCGGTCATGGTCATTGCGTCGAAAAACCCGGTCCACTCGGTGCTGTTTCTTATTCTTGCCTTCGTCAATGCCGCCGGCCTGTTCGTGCTCATGGGCGCTGAATTTCTGGCGATGATACTGATCGTCGTCTATGTCGGGGCGGTCGCGGTGCTGTTCCTGTTCGTGGTGATGATGCTCGACGTCGATTTCGCCGAGCTACGCCACGGCTTCCTCAACTACCTGCCGATCGGCGGCGTGATCGGGGCTATCCTTCTCGCCGAGCTTCTGGTCGTGGTGGGCGCCTGGGTGATAAATCCCGCAGTTCCCAACGCCATCGCCGCGCCGATCTCACCCGACGTCAGCAACACGCAGGCGCTCGGACTCGTGCTCTACACCCGTTACGTCTACTACTTCGAAGCGGCCGGCGTGATCCTGCTCGTCGCCATGGTCGGCGCCATCGTTTTGACGCTGCAGCATAAGCCCGACGCCAAACGGCAGAGCATCCCGGACCAGGTGGCGCGGCGGCGTGCCACCGCAATCGAGATCGTCAAGGTCGAATCGGGGCAGGGGCTGCCATGACCATCGGGCTCGGCCATTACCTCTCCGTCGCCGCGATCCTGTTCACGCTGGGGATTTTCGGTATCTTCCTCAACCGCAAGAACGTCATCGTCATTCTGATGTCGATCGAGCTCATTCTGCTGGCGGTGAACATCAATCTGGTGGCGTTCTCCGCTTTCCTCGGCGACATCGTCGGCCAAGTCTACGCTCTGATCGTGTTGACGGTCGCGGCGGCGGAAGCCGCGATCGGGCTCGCCATCCTCGTTGCCTATTTCCGCAACCGCGGCTCGATCGCGGTCGAAGACGTAAATTTGATGAAGGGTTAGTCCACGGTTCGCGGAAGCATGATTCAGATAGAAAAACTCGACCCCCTCCTTGATCCTCCCCCTTTCAGGGGGAGGAAAATGATCTGCGGCTGCGTTCTCCCTCCCCCTGTAAGGGGGAGGGTTGGGGTGGGGGTCCCGCTTAAACTTGTCTCTCGTCCTCTGCTAAAAAAGCGTGGGAATTAGCGGTAATGTACGAGGCCATCGTCTTCCTGCCGCTTCTCGGCGCCGTCATTGCCGGCGCGATTGCGCTTGTCGGCGCCCGCAATCGCCTTCCCGGCGAGGATCCGCCGCCGCCGCATGACACGCATGCCGCCGCGCCGGTGGCGGAGCATCGCCCGCATGGAGCGCCGGAATCCGGGATTGCGCACGCCGAACTCGATCATTCGCACCAGGAAGAGGACGAGGTCACCGAGCCGGCCGGCGGTTCGCAGGCGGCGGAACTGATCACCACGACGCTGCTTGCCATCTCGTGGGCGCTTTCCTGCTACGCCTTCTACGATGTCGGCTTTGCCGGACACGACGCCCACGTCACCATCTTCAACTTCATCACCTCCGGCGACCTGAAGGTCGACTGGGCGCTGCGCATCGATTCGCTCACCGCCGTGATGCTGGTCGTGGTGACGACCGTCTCCGGCGTCGTCCACCTCTACTCCATCGGCTACATGGCCGACGATCCCTACCGGCCGCGCTTCTTCGCCTATCTGTCGTTTTTTACCTTCGCCATGCTGATGCTGGTGACGGCCGACAATCTGGCGCAATTGTTCTTCGGCTGGGAGGGCGTGGGGCTCGCGAGCTATCTTCTGATCGGATTCTGGTACCACAAGCCGGAGGCCAACGCCGCCGCGATCAAGGCCTTTCTCGTCAACCGCGTCGGCGATTTCGGTTTCTCGCTTGGAATATTCGCCGTCTTCCTGCTGACCGGATCGATCGTCTTCGACACGATCTTCGCGCAAGCGCCGAGCCTGGTCGGCAAGAGCTTCCACTATCTGAGCTTTGACGTCGATGCGCTGACGCTGATCTGTCTTTTGTTGTTCACCGGCGCCATGGGCAAATCGGCGCAGTTTCTGCTGCATACCTGGCTGCCGGACGCGATGGAAGGACCGACGCCGGTCTCGGCGCTGATTCACGCCGCCACGATGGTGACTGCCGGCGTGTTCATGGTGGCGCGGCTCTCCCCGCTGTTCGAGCTGGCGCCCCACGCCAAATCCTTCGTTCTGTTCATCGGTGCGACGACCGCGATGTTCGCGGCCACCGTCGGCCTGGTGCAGAACGACATCAAACGCATTGTCGCCTACTCGACCTGCTCGCAGCTTGGCTACATGTTCGTCGCCATGGGCTCGGGCGCCTACTCGATCGGCATGTTCCACCTGTTCACCCACGCTTTCTTCAAGGCGCTTTTGTTCCTCGGCTGCGGTTCGGTGATCATCGCCATGCATCACGAGCAGGACATCCGCAAGATGGGCGGGCTGTGGCGCAAAATTCCATTCACCTACGCGACGATGCTGATCGGCACGCTGGCGCTGACCGGTTTTCCCTTAACTGCCGGGTTTTTCTCCAAGGACGCCATCATCGAAGCGGATGACGTTATCTCCGGCACGGTCGCAAGCTACGGCTTCATCATGACCGTCGGCGCCGCGGCGCTAACGGCGTTCTATTCCTGGCGGCTTATTTTCAAGACCTTCCACGGCGCGCCACACGATCAACATCACTATGAAGCGGCGCACGAAAGCCCGCTGACGATGCTGGTGCCGCTCGGCATCCTTGCGTTTGGTTCGATCGCCGCGGGCTGGCCCTTCATCCACATTTTCGAAGGTCACGGCGCGCTTGAGTTTTTCCGCAATTCGCTGGCGATCGGACCGGGCAACCCGGTGCTCGAGGAAATGGAGCACCTGCCGCTGGGCACAAAGCTGGCGCCGACCGTCATGATGATCGGCGGATTTCTGGTGGCCTGGCAATTCTACATCCGCCGGCCCGACCTTCCCGAAGCACTGGCGCGCGATCAGGGTGTGCTGTACCGCTTCCTGCTCAATGCTTGGTACTTCGACCGCATCTACGATTTCCTCTTCGTGCGTCCGACGTTGTGGCTCGGCCGGCTGTTCTGGAAGGGCGGCGACGGCTTTGTGATCGACGGCTTCGGTCCTGACGGCGTCTCCGCGCGTGTCCTCGATGTTACGCGCAGCGTGGTGCGCCTGCAGACCGGCTATCTCTATCACTACGCCTTCGCCATGCTGATCGGCGTCGCCGCGTTCGTCACCTGGTTCATGTTCGCGGGGCCGCACTGATGGCGAGTTGGCCAATTCTTTCCGTCGTCACTTTCCTGCCGATCGTGGGCGCGATCTTCATCGCGTTGCTGCACGACGACGAAGCCGGCGCGCGCAACGCGCGCTGGGTCGCGCTGTGGGCGACACTCATCATCTTCGCGATCTCGCTCATCCTGGTCTGGCGCTTCGATCCCGGATCGGCCGATTTCCAGTTCCTGGAGAAGCGGCCGTGGCTCGGCGGTGCCATCAACTACGCGATGGGCGTCGACGGTATTTCGCTGCCGTTTGTGATCCTCACGACGGCGGTGATGCCGATCGCGATCCTGGCGAGCTGGACCTCGATCCAGAGCCGGGTGCGGGAATACATGATCGCCTTCCTCGTCCTTGAGACGCTGATGGTCGGCACCTTCTGCGCACTCGATCTGGTGCTGTTCTATGTGTTCTTCGAGGGTACCCTCATTCCGATGTTCCTGATCATCGGCGTGTGGGGCGGCCCGCGCCGAATCTATGCGAGCTTCAAATTCTTCCTCTACACACTCGCCGGCTCGGTGCTGATGCTGCTCGCCATCATGGCGATGTACTGGCAGGCCGGCACTACCGACATCCCGACGCTGCTGCATCACGCGTTCCCGCGATCGCTCCAGACCTGGGCGTGGTTTGCCTTCCTCGCCTCGTTCGCGGTCAAGATGCCGATGTGGCCGTTCCACACCTGGCTGCCGGACGCCCATGTCGAGGCGCCGACGGCGGGTTCGGTGATCCTTGCAGCGATTCTCTTGAAGCTTGGCGGCTATGGCTTGCTGCGCTTCTCGCTGCCGATGTTTCCGCAGGCGTCGGTCGATCTCGCGCCGCTGATCTATGCGATGTCGGTGGTGGCCATCGTCTACACCTCGCTGGTCGCGCTGGTGCAGGAAGACGTGAAAAAGCTCATCGCCTATTCGTCGGTGGCGCATATGGGCTTCGTCACCATGGGCCTGTTCGCGATGACGGCACAGGGCGTCGCCGGCGGTATCTTTCAGATGATCTCGCACGGCATCGTCTCGGCCGCATTGTTCCTGTGCGTCGGCGTCGTCTACGACCGTATGCATACCCGCGAGATCGCGGCCTATGGCGGCCTCGTCGACCGCATGCCGATCTATGCCTTCGCCTTCATGGTGTTCACATTGGCGAATGTCGGACTTCCGGGCACGTCCGGATTTGTCGGCGAGTTCCTGACCCTTATCGGCACCTTCCGCGTCAACACCTGGGTGACGACGATCGCGGCGTTCGGCACCATTCTTTCGGCTGCCTATGCGCTGTGGCTTTACCGCAAGATGATCTTCGGCAAGCTCACCAAGCCGAACCTTTTCAATATCCGGGACATCGGCGCGCGGGAGATGTTGATCCTGGCGCCGCTGCTGATCCTGACGATCGTGTTCGGCGTCTATCCGAAGCCCGTGCTGGATATGTCGGCGGTATCTGTGGCGCAGCTGATCGACAATTTCCAGCACGCGGTCAGCAGCGTGCAATCGGCGGCGCTGGCGAGGTGAGGCGATGTATCCGGCGCTGACGCTGCACGGCCTGCTGCCGCTCCTGCCCGAGATCGTCCTCGGCGTGGGCGCCCTGGCGCTTCTGATGCTCGGGGTGTATCGCGACGAGCGATCGGTGGTTTTGGTCGACGCCGCCGCCATTGTGCTGCTCGTCGTGGCCGGCGTGATCGTGGTTCTTTTGCCCGAAGGCAAGCTCGTCGCCTTCGGCGGCAGCTTCGTCGTCGACAATTTCGCCCGGTTTTTGAAAATTCTCGCGCTACTCGGCTCGGCCGCCGCGATCCTGATGTCGATCGACTATGCCCGCGCGGAACACCAGCAGCGGTTTGAATATTCGGTGCTGATCGTGCTCTCGACGCTCGGCATGCTGATGCTGATTTCGGCCGCCGATCTCATCGCGCTTTATCTCGGCCTCGAATTGATGAGCCTGCCGCTTTATGTGGTGGCCGCCAGTCATCGCACGTCGCTGCGCTCGACCGAAGCGGGGCTTAAATATTTCGTGCTCGGCGCACTCTCGTCGGGAATGCTGCTCTATGGCGCCTCGCTGGTCTACGGCTTCACCGGCACGATCAGTTTCGCCGGTATCGCGCATGCGGCGACTAACGCGGGCACCGGACTGGTCTTCGGGCTGGTGTTTTTGTTCGCCGGCTTCTGCTTCAAGGTCTCGGCCGTGCCGTTCCATATGTGGACGCCGGACGTCTATGAGGGCGCGCCGACGCCAGTGACCGCGTTCTTCTCCGCCGCGCCGAAGGTGGCGGGCATCGCCATATTCGTGCGGGTCGCGGTCACGGCCTTTCCGGGTATCACCACGCAGTGGCAGGAGATCGTCACTTTCGTCTCCATCGCCTCCATGCTGCTCGGCTCGTTTGCGGCGATCGGTCAGCGCAACATCAAACGGCTGATGGCCTATTCGTCGATCGGCCATATGGGTTTTGCGCTGGTCGGCCTGGCCGCCGGGACTTCGGAAGGCGTGCAGGGCGTGCTCGTCTATATGGCGATCTACGTCACCATGACGCTCGGCACCTTTGCCGTGATCCTGGCGATGCGACGAAGCGGCGGGATGGTGGAAACGATCGATCAGCTTGCGGGGCTCGGGCGCACGCATCCGACCATGGCGTTCTTTCTGGCGATGCTGCTTTTCTCGATGGCCGGGATACCGCCACTCGCGGGCTTTTTCGCCAAGTTTTACGTCTTTCTCGCCGCTATCCACGCCGGGCTCTACGTGCTCGCGGTGATCGGCGTACTGGCGAGCGTGGTCGGGGCCTACTACTATCTGGCGATCGTCAAGACCATGTATTTCGACGAGCCGGCCGAAGCATTTTACGGCATGCCGGCCGAACTTAAAGTGGTGCTCGGGGTTTGCGCGCTGTTCAACCTGCTCTTCGTCCTCTTCCCCGGACCATTGGTCGGCGTCGCGAGCGCTGCCGCCCATTCGCTGTTCTGATGCAGCTTCACTCGGCGGCGGTGGCGGCGGGCTATCGGCTGGCAACCCATGAAACGCTGGAATCCACCAACGCCGAAGCGCTGACGCTGGCGCGCGGCGGCGAGCACGGTCCGCTCTGGATCGTGGCCCGGCAGCAGACCGCGGGCCGTGGCCGGCGGGGAAATGCGTGGGTTTCCGCGCCGGGCAACCTCTATGCATCGTTGCTTCTGGTCGATCCGGCGCCGGCTGAATGCGCCCCGGAATTGTCGTTCGTCGCCGCGCTGGCGCTCCACGACGCCATCCTCGATCGCGCGCCGGACTTGCGCTCCGATCTCGCGTTGAAATGGCCGAATGACATTCTTTGCGGCGGCGCCAAGCTCGCCGGCATCCTCATCGAAGGCGAGCGGCCGGCACGGGAACTCGCCGTCGCCATCGGTATTGGCGTCAATTGCCGGCACCATCCGGCGCAAACGAACTATCCTGCGACCGACCTGAAAGCCGCAGGTGCCGACATCTCCGCCGAAAGCCTGTTTGCTGCGCTATCCGCCACGATGGTGCGGCGGATCGGCCAATGGTGTCGCGGCGCCGGGTTTGACGGCATCCGCGCCGATTGGATCGCGCGCGCCGCCAGCATGGGCGATATGCGGGTCCGGCTTCCGGGCAGCGAGATTCTTGGCCGCGGCGAGGGGCTCGATGAACGCGGCCGGTTGTTGCTGCGGCTGGCCGACGGGTCACTGCAGCCGATCGCGGCCGGCGATGTCTTTCCGGTTGCCGGCGCGGCGGCCGAACCCGCGCCAGGGCGGGTCGATTGATGGCCGGCCCCGAGCTTTTGTTTGCGCCGCTCGGCGGCATCGGCGAGATCGGGATGAATCTCGCGGTCTACGGTGTCGGCGATGGGCGGCGGCGGACATGGCTGATCGTCGATTGCGGCGTGTCGTTTGCCGCCGAGGAGCATTTGCCCGGCGTCGATCTGATCCTGCCGGACATCCGCTTTCTCATCGAAGAGCGGCGCAACATCGTCGGCCTCGTCCTCACCCACGCCCACGAAGATCACATGGGCGCGCTCATGGATCTGTGGCCGCGGCTGAACGTGCCGCTTTACGCCACGCCGTTTGCGGCAGCGCTGTTCGAAGCGCGCCGCCTGTCCGAGCCGGGCGCGCCGCCGATCCCGGTCAACGTCGTGCCGCTCGGCGGGCGCTTGTCGCTTGGGCCGTTCACGATCGACTTCATCAATGTCGCGCACTCGATTCCGGAATCGAACGCGCTGGCGATCCGCACGCCGCTCGGCATCGTGGTTCATACCGGAGACTGGAAGATCGACGCCACGCCGCTCCTTGGCGCTCCGACCGATCAGGCGAAGCTCGCCGCGCTCGGCGACGAAGGGGTGCTGGCGCTGGTCGGCGATTCCACCAACGCCGTTCGCGACGGCCGTTCACCCTCGGAAGCGGAGGTCGCAAAAACGCTGGCCGAGCTTATCCGCACCGCGCCGGCGCGCGTGGCGGTGACGACGTTCGCCTCCCATGTCGGGCGCATTTGTGCCGTCGCCGCGGCGGCGCGGGCCGCCGAGCGCGAAGTGGTCCTGGTCGGCCGCGCCATGCAGCGTGTCGTGCAGGTCGCGCGCGAAACCGGCTATCTCGATGGCGTTCAGGAATTCCGTGACGCGGAGAGCTATGGCTACCTGCCGCCGGACAAGGTGCTGGCGCTCTGCACCGGCAGCCAGGGCGAGCCGCGCGCTGCGCTTGCGCGCATCGCCCAGGATGAGCATCCGGAAGTCACGCTGTCTCGCGGTGACCGCGTCATCTTTTCCGCCCGTACCATCCCCGGCAACGAGATCGCGGTATCCCGCGTCATCAACGGGCTGGTGTCCCAGGGCGTCGAAGTCATCACCGACCGCGACCATCTGGTCCATGTTTCCGGGCACCCGCGGCGCGCCGAATTGCTGGACATGATCGGCTGGGTTCGGCCGAAAATCCTCATCCCGGCGCATGGCGAGCCGCTGCACTTGGCCGAGCACGCCAAGCTCGCCCGCGGCGCCGGCGTCCCCCAAGTGCTGGTGTGCCGCAATGGCGACCTCGTGCAGCTCGCGCCCGGGCCGGCGGCGATTGTCGACGAGGTGCCTTCCGGACGTCTCTACAAGGACGGCTCGCTGCTCATTGAAGCCGAGTCACGGACGGTTGCGGCCCGGCGCCGGCTGAGCTTTGCCGGCGTGGTCTCGGTGGCGCTGGCGCTCAGCGAGAGGGGCACCCTGGCGGCCGATCCGGAGATCGAATTGATCGGCATTCCGGATGCTGACGCCAAGGGCCGGGCGATGGCCGAAATCGCCCGCGACGCTGTCGAGCAAGCGTTCGAAACCTTGCCGAAGCCGCGACGGCGCGACCCGGACGAGGTTGCCGAGGCGATCCGGCGCGCCGTCCGTTCCGCCATTGCAGAGCGCTGGAACAAAAAGCCGATTTGCCACGTCCACGTGCTCAACGTTTGACGTCGCGCGGCGCATTGCCAACGCGCAAACTATTCATATTTTTAGTGAAATTACCGATCGGCGCGACAGATGCTAAAGTGGTTCGCCCCCCTGTTACTGCTTGCCGCCAAGCCCGAGGTGCTGATCCGCCTCGTGGTTGGGGCGCTTGCCTGCGCCGTGCTGTTCGGAGGTGTCTGGCTGGCGTCGAACATCGCGCTGACCTTCGATGCGCTCAAAAATCCCTATATCGCCGCGGCTTACGGCGTGGTGTTGCTATGCTTCTTCATGGTCGTCGGCATGGTCGCATGGCTCCGGCTGCGCCGGCTGGGAACATCGCCCAAGGCCATTGCCGCGAAAGTCGAGGTGCCATTGCCGTTGCCCACCGAGATCGTGGCCAAACGCGCCAAAGAGCTGTCGACAAAATGGGAAGCTGAAAGCCGTCGCGCTGCGCGGCAGCCGATCGAGCGGCTGGGCCACGCGCCGGCCGCGGCTTCGCTTGAGCCTCCGCGCGCGAGCGTGCCGGCGCGAACGACGCTATGCGTTACCGGTCCGGCTTACACCGGCAAGACGGCGCTGATCGCGCGGCTTGCGGCTTCGACCGGCGCGCCGCAGCCGGAAACGAGCGACATCGTCCGTCTTGTCGATGCCGGGCCGAGCGACGGCGACGAGCGCTCCGTGACCGCGCTGGCTGAGGCCGCCGCTGCGACCGACGGCGTGTTGTTCGTGGTCGACCAGGACCTGCGCGCTCCCGAGGTTGCCGCGATCGCGCGTTTTGTCGCCAAACGCAAGCCGCTCTACGTGGTCTTGAACAAGGCGGATCAGCTCAACGCCGCCGACCGCGATGCGATCCTGCTTTCCATCCGCGCAAAAATGCCGGTAGGCTTTGCCGGCAATCACGTCGTGTCTGTTGCCGGTGAACCGAGCCCGGTCCAGCGCGAGATTCAAGACGCACGCGGCGCCCTGCGGATTGAAACGCGGCGGCCGTCGCCGGACATCGCGGCGCTGACGCAATTGCTGAGCCGCGTCATCAGGCCGAGCCCGGGGCGCGCGTTGCAATTCCAAGCCGCCTCATAGCCGCGGAAACCGCATGCAAGACCAGGATCAAGCGATATTGCCCGATACGATCGAAGCGCTGCGCACGCTTTCGGCGGACTCCAGGCTGCGCCCGCAGGAGCGCGCCAGCATCGAGAAGGAGATGCACGATATCGAGCAGTTCACGGCGAAGCTCGAGAACGGCCGCCTCGAAATCGCGGCCTTTGGCGAAGTCGGCTCGGGCAAGAGCGCGCTTCTTAATGCGCTCGCGGGCGAAACGATCTTTGCCGTTTCCGCCGAGCACGGCTCGACCGACAAAGTCTCCAAGGCCGGATTTAAGAACACCAGGCTGGTCCTGGTCGACACGCCGGGCATCAACGAGGCGGCGGGCGAGCTGCGGGGCAAGCTCGCCGAGGAGACGGTGCGCTATACCGACCTCGTGCTGTTCGTCGCCGACGGCGACCTCAACCGGGTCGAGATCGAGGCCCTCACGCAGCTGTGCGATCTGCACAAGCCGGTGCTGCTGGTCATCAACAAAGCCGATCTGTACGGGCCCGCGCAGATCAAGGAGATTTCCGAGTCCATTCTGCGCAAGATCGGCCACCGGATCGGCGCCGCCGATATCGTGTTCGCCGCCGCGGCTCCCCGCGAGGCCGAGCGCGAAATCCACAAGGCCGACGGCACCATCGAGATTATCCGCTTTCAGCCAAAGCCGCGGATCGAGCTTCTGGAAGCGCGGATGCTCGAAGTCCTCGACCGCGAGGGCAAGGCGATTATTGCGCTTAACGCCAGTCTGTTTGCGACCGACGTGAGCGAGCAGATCAAGCTGTTGAAGCAGCAGGTGCGCGGCAAGGAGGTCACGCGGCTGATCTACTATTTCATGCTGGGCAAGGCGCTCGTGGTCGGCGCCAATCCGGTGCCGGTCTTCGACATTCTCGCCGGCGTCGCCAGCGACGCCATGATGGTCCAGCGCATCGGCGCGATCTACGGCACGGAATTTTCGCTCAAGAACGCGCAGGGGATGGTCCTGGAAATCTTAAGGGCCTGGGGGCTGATGGCGGCGGCCGAGTATGGCCTGCATCTCGCCGCCGACCTGTTGCGGACCGTCACGCTGGGCACCAGCACTGTCATCACCGCCTTGCCGCAGGGTCTTGCGGCGGCGTGGAGCACCTATGTCGTCGGCAATGCGGCGAACATCTATTTCCGCGACGCCGGCTGGGGCGGCCGGTCGCCGAAAGACATCGTGCAGGACATCCTCGCGGGCGCCGAAACGCAGAAGACGAGCATCCTGGGGCCGATCCGGGATCAGCTGAAGGCGAAATTCGGCCGTTAAAGGTATAGATATCGTCCGATGATTGGCAGTGCGAATTCTTCGGCTCCCCCTCAAGGGGGGAGGTCAGGAAGGAAGTGTGCCGGAGCGCAGCAGGAGCAAGACATGATCGGCAGGCTCAATCACGTGGCGATCGCGGTGCGCGATATCGGCAAGGCGGCGGCGGTTTATCGGGACGTGCTGGGCGCCGACGTATCGGCTGCCGTGCCGCAACCGGATCACGGTGTAACCACGGTGTTCATCACGCTGCCGAATACCAAGATCGAACTGCTCGAGCCGCTTGGCGAGGATTCGCCGATCGCCAAATTCCTCGAGCGCAATCCGGATGGCGGCATGCACCATGTCTGCTACGAGGTCGACGATATCCGCACGGCGCGCGATGCGCTGAAGAAGACCGGGGCGCGCGTGCTGGGCGACGGCGAGCCGCGCATCGGCGCCCACGGCAAGCCCGTGCTGTTCCTGCATCCGAAGGATTTTTCCGGTACCCTGGTCGAACTGGAACAGCGCTGAAGCATGATCCGGAAAAAGCCTGCCCCGGACTTGATCCGGGGTGGACGCCGGTTTTCCGAAAAGATCATGCTACGCTAAAGAGGTACCATGCCGCTCACCACCGCCTTCGCCATCTTTTTCCTGATCTGGTGGGTTGTGCTGTTTGGCGTGCTGCCGTTGGGAATCCGCAGCCAGCATGAGAGCGGCGAGTTCGTTCCCGGCACCGATCCCGGCGCGCCGTCGATCCCCAATCTGGGCCGCAAGCTGTTATGGACGACCGTGGTTTCGGTCTTGATCTTCGCTGCCTGCTACGTGGTCTATGTCGACCGGCTGGTGACACTCCAGGGCCTGTCCCGGCTGATTGGGATGGGCTGATGCCCATCGCAACCGGCAAAAAAATAGCAGGGCCAAGGCCCTGCCAAGAGATCTTTTTGTGATCCTTGATCCGCGCTATTCTTTCGCGATTTTAAGCGTTATTCCGCAGCGGCAGCGTTGAATCCGCGCCGTCCGACTATCCTCCCGAGACTTGGACCGCCTTCCCGGATGCTGATACGCCGCGCCGGGATCGCGCATTGGGTAAGTACTCGATCTTTGGCCCAATGTCATCATCTTAGCGGCGGCCGATGACAAAAAAATTTAATCCGGAGCGCCTTTGTCGCAGGCGATGCTCCAAGACGGCCCCCTTGTAATTCCGGCGCCGTTGCGGATTCACTGCCGCGACGATTCCCGTCCAGCGAAACAACGAGATTTCATGCGCCTTTCCCGCTACTTCCTGCCCATCCTGCGCGAGACGCCGAAGGAGGCGGAGATCGTCTCCCACCGCCTGATGCTGCGCGCCGGCATGATCCGCCAGGAGGCGGCCGGCATTTACGCATTCTTGCCGCTCGGCCTGCGCGTCCTCGACAAGGTGTGCCGGATCGTGCGCGAGGAGCAAAACCGCTCGGGCGCCATCGAGCTGTTGATGCCGACCATCCAGTCGGCGGAGCTCTGGCGCGAAAGCGGGCGCTACGAGGCCTACGGCAAGGAGATGCTGCGCATCAAGGATCGCCATGAGCGCGACATGCTCTATGGCCCGACCAACGAGGAAATGATCACCGAGATCTTCCGCGCCTATGTGCGCTCCTACAAGGACCTGCCGCTCAATCTCTATCATCTGCAATGGAAGTTCCGCGACGAGGTGCGGCCGCGGTTCGGGCTGATGCGCGGGCGCGAGTTCCTGATGAAGGACGCCTATTCCTTCGACGTGGATTTTGACGGCGCCAAGCACGCCTATAACCGCATGTTCGTCGCCTATCTGCGCACCTTCGCGCGGATGGGCTTGCAGTCGATCCCGATGGTGGCGGAGAGCGGTCCGATCGGCGGCAATCTCTCGCACGAATTCATCGTGCTTGCGGATACCGGCGAGAGCGAGGTGTTCTGCCACCGCGACTATCTCGATTTCGCCGTGCCCGGCGCCGACGTGGATTTCGACAGCGTTTCCGGCCTGCAAACCATCGTCGACAAATGGACCGCGCTTTATGCCGCGACCTCGGACAAGCACGATGCGGCCGCGTTCGCAAAGCTGCCGCCGGAGAAGCAGATATCGGCCCGCGGCATCGAAGTCGGCCAGGTATTCTATTTCGGCACCAAATATTCCGAGCCGATGAAAGCTTTGGTGACCGGTTCCGACGGCATCGACCGCGCCGTGCATATGGGTTCATACGGCATCGGACCGACCCGCCTGGTCGCCGCCCTGATCGAGGTATTTCACGACGAGGCGGGAATCCGCTGGCCCGATGCGGTGGCGCCGTTCACCGTCGCCATCCTCAACCTCAAACAGGGCGGCACCGACACCGACGCCGCCTGCGAGCGGCTATACGCGGCGCTCGGCGCCAAGGGTGTCGACACGCTCTATCACGATCTGGACGAACGGCCGGGCTCGAAATTCGCCACCGCCGACCTGATCGGCGTTCCGTGGCAGATCCTGGTAGGGCCGCGCGGGCTGGCCGAGGGCAAGGTCGAGGTCAAGCGCCGCTCCGACGGTTCGCGGGAACTCATGACGCCCGACGACGCGCTGGCCCGGCTTGGGGGCACCCTCGGCGCTGCAGCCGGCCGCAATGCTGTGACCCTAAAGCTGTGCGCTGTCGTGCCGCAGCGCGATCTTTCGCGGCTTGAAACCGCCAGAATCATGTGAAACTCGGTAGTCTCTCTAGGACCTTATCAAAATGCGAGAGTTGACCGGCACTCATCCCTTCGCGCCTTTCGAGTGGATGCTGTCGCTGCGCTACCTGCGTGCGCGGCGCAAAGAAGGTTTCATCTCGGTCATTGCCGGCTTCTCCTTTCTCGGCATCACGCTCGGCGTGATGACGCTGATCATCGTGATGGCGGTGATGAACGGATTCCGCCAGGAGCTGCTGGAGAAGATACTTGGCCTCAACGGCCACCTGCTGATCCAGCCGCTCGAATCTCCGCTCACCGATTGGCAGGCCGTCGCCGAGCGGGTCTCGAAGGTGCCGGGGGTGCGGCTCGCCGCGCCGATCGTCGAGGGTCAGGCGCTCGCGTCCTCGCCGTTCAACGCCTCCGGCGTGCTGGTGCGCGGCATTCGCGGCAGCGACCTGGCGAAGCTTTCCTCGATCTCGGAGAACATCCAGCCGGGCGGCACGCTCAAGAACTTCGACGAGGGGCAGGGGATCGCCATCGGCGTTCGGCTGGCGGAGCAGCTTTCGGTGCGGGCCGGCGACAATCTCACTCTGGTGGCGCCGCGCGGCGCGGTAACGCCGATGGGCACCACGCCGCGCATCAAGTCATACAAGATCGCCGCGGTGTTCAAGATCGGCATGTCGGAATACGACGCCGCCTTCGTCTTCATGCCGCTGTCCGAAGCGCAGGCCTATTTCAACCGCGCCGGCGACGTGACCGCGATCGAGGTCTATACCGACGATCCGGATCAGGTCGACAGCTATCAGCGAGCGATCAACGAAATCGCCGGGCGGCCGATCTACATGATCAACTGGCGGGCCCGCAACGCCACGTTCTTCAATGCGCTTCAGGTCGAGCGCAACGTGATGTTCCTGATCCTGACGCTGATCGTGCTGGTGGCGGCGCTCAACATCGTCTCCGGCCTGATCATGCTGGTGAAGGACAAAGGCACCGACATCGCCATCATGCGCACCATGGGCGCGACCCAGGGGGCGATCATGCGCATTTTTCTCATCACCGGGGCTTCGATCGGCGTGGTCGGCACGGTCGTCGGCTTTCTGCTCGGCACCATTGTCTGCATGAACATCGAGTCGATCCGCCTGTTTCTGTCCTGGCTCACCAGGACCGATTTGTTCTCGCCCGAGCTTTATTTCCTGTCGCGGCTTCCCGCGGAAATGAATGTCAGCGAAACCACGGCGGTGGTCGTGATGGCGCTCGGTCTGTCGCTCCTGGCGACGCTCTATCCGTCATGGCGGGCGGCGCGGCTCGATCCGGTCGAAGCCTTGCGGTACGAGTGACCGCGCGCGATGGATGAGATAACGACCAGCATGGAGTCTGCGCCGTCGACTGCCGCCGGTGAAGCTCGCCCGATCGTGCTCCTGCACGAGATATCCAGGCGCTTCCGGCAGGGCGACACCACGCTCGACATTCTCAAGAGCGTCGAGCTCGCGGTCTGGCCCGGCCAGTCGGTGGCTTTGGTGGGGCCGTCCGGTGCCGGCAAATCAACGCTCCTGCACATCGCCGGCCTGCTCGAACATCCCGATTCCGGCGAAGTTTTTATCGATGGGGTCGCCACCTCGCACCTGACCGACATGCAGCGCACCCGCATCCGCCGCACCGACATCGGCTTCGTCTATCAGTTCCACCACCTGCTGCCGGAATTCACGGCGCTGGAAAACGTGATGCTGCCGCAGATGATCGGCGGCCTTAAAAAGGACAAGGCGCGAACCCGCGCCGCCGAATTGCTGTCGTATCTCGGGCTCAAGGATCGCCTGACGCATCGGCCGGCGGAATTATCGGGCGGCGAGCAGCAGCGCGTCGCGATTGCGCGCGCCGTCGCCAACGCGCCGCGGATTCTTCTGGCCGACGAACCCACCGGCAATCTCGATGTCCGCACTTCCGAACGGGTCTTTGCCACGCTCGGCGAATTGGTGCGCGCTTCCGGCGTCGCCGCCGTCGTCGCCACCCACAACCTCGACATTGCGGCGCAAATGGATCGCCGCGTGACCATCCGCGACGGCACGGTCGTCGAGCTCGACTGAGCGCGGCGAAGACGGCATCCCGGAAAAAAGAGGCCGCCCGGAGGCGGCCTCGAACAACGATCATTCCGGTTTCGGAGCGTTCATCAGCACCAGCGGCAAAAGCAGCCGCGCGGGCCGCAGGCCCAGAAACGGCCGGGGGGGCATCGGCCCCAGCCGCGGCATCCGGCAAACTTCACGATCGGGGTCGCGTTCTGCGCCTGCGCGTTGAGCTTCGAAGCGCCCTGGGTCTGGGCATTCGCTACGGCCAGCGAGCCGAGCACCAACGCCGCGGCAGCCAAAGTCAGGGTGATTTTTCGCATGAGAGCCTCGTTTTTGGGGGTGAGGGAACAGCGTGAAAACACACGGCTACATAACGCCAAACTACGTAACGCCAGCAACTGCGTGGCTCGCCCCAGCCACGGCTGGCGACGACCGCGATCCGGCCACTTCGCATGATGGAAATCATCGTAAGAGCTGAACGCGACCGTTGCACAACGCCCTGATTACCCCGGCGTTCCTGAGCGGAAGATGAACAAGCCATGCGGATTTGTGCCGGCTGAACCGCGTTGCTGAGAAACCTTGGTTTGCAGAGCCATGCGTATCTGTCGCAGCGGAACCGCGTTGCATGGAAGGCTTGGTTTTCCGGTAGTGATCAGTCTGAATTCAACGGTAAGCCGGAGCGCCGTCGCGCCTGGCCCACATTGCGGACCGACGAGCGCTATGGACCAACGCCGCCCATGCGATATGACGATCATCGCATCGCTGATGATTGTCTTTGGTTTTGCCGAGATTGTTACGGGCTTCACCCACAACTTTTTCGGCCTTCATACCGCTCAGGGCGCGGTCTCTGCCTATGCTGGTGCAATCGTTGGTGCTCTCTACGCCGCGGCCGGTTTTCTCATTCTCACCATGAAACGGCGCGCGGCGATATTGGCCATTACGTTTCTTGTTGTCGTCGTCGCCGGGCGCATTTCCATGGTCATGACCGGCCTCTATCCAGTCGAAACTCTCAGGCAAACCGCAGCAATTGTTCTAGGAACATCCATTGCGGCTGGTTTCGCTGTTTACACCGGCATTAGAAGATCGGCGTTCCGGTAAAAGGCTGGGCCAATCGCTCCGATCAAATCCAAACTGAGGCACAATCAGTTTTCCGCACCGCTTTGGGCAGGCAGGTCGGTTTGAATAACGCCGCGCAAAGGCTTGCCAGCCCGGCCGAAGCGGGCATATTCCATCGCATGACAAAATCCTTGCAAGACCAACTGGCCGCAGTTTCCAGGGAATTGGCGGACCTTTCCGAAACCGTGCGAATAGAATGGCAAAGGGCCATCGGCGAAGGCCACGCCTGGACCGACCCCGAGCACAATGATTTCGTTACGGCGTTCGAGGAATTGAGCGGCCGGCTTGTCGAGCTGTTGGAAAAGAAGCGAAAGCTTGAGCGGGAAATCCGCGCCGCGAAAGCGGGTTAGGGAGTTCGTCGAGAAGGCGAGGATGGCGGTCCGGGCCGATTTTCCTTTAGACCGGTAGCCAATCTGGAGTGCGCCCCTGACGGTGGACAGATTGCAGATTGGGAATTGACCGGGGCTGCCGGGCTTTTCAGAGGATGGAAGCCATGGCCAAGCACCGCACCCACAGCGTCGAGTTCAAACGGCAGGTCGCCCAGGACTTCATTGCGGGCGAGACACTGTATGCTCTCGCCAGCAGACACGACATCTCGCGTAACCTCATCAGAATCTGGGTACGGAAGTTTGAAGCTGGGGCGTTCGATGATGATGCCCAGGCGGCTGATCTGCTTCAGGACTACGAGGCAAAGATCGCGGCGCTTGAACGCATGGTCGGTCGGCAGGCCCTGGAAATCGAGTTTCTAAAGGGGGCTCTGAAAAGCACGCCGCGGCCGAGAAGCGCGAGTACATCCGTCATCACCGGCCCCGTGACCTCTCCATCGCCGAAGGATGCCGGCTGATGGGCCTGTCGCGCTCCACCTACTATGACGTTCCGTCATTGCCGATCGACGACGCCGCGCTGGTCACGACCATGATCGCGATCTGCGATGAGTTCGAAGCCTATGGCTATCGCCGGGTTGGCGCCGAGTTGCGTCATCGCGGCATAGTGGTCAATTCCAAAAAAACCCGCCGTCTCATGCGCGAGAACGACCTGCAACCCAAGCGCCGCAAGCGGTTCGTAACCACGACTGACAGCGACCACGACGGCCCGATCTTCCCCGACCTCGCCCGTCACAGGATCCTTGACGGCCCGAACCAGGTTTGGGTGGCAGATATCACCTACATCGCGATCGCCGCCGGCTTCGTCTATATGGCCGCCGTCCTCGATGCCTGGTCACGTCGGGTGGTCGGCTATGCGATCAGCCGCTCAATCGACGCGCGCCTAGCCGTTGCTGCCTTGAAGGCGGCCATCCGAGCGCGGCAGCCCCCCAAGGGCTGCGTTCACCACTCGGATCGAGGCTCGCAAGGCGAACTCAAGTGGTGGTCGCAACGCTCTGATGAAGGGGGTTGCGATGAAACTTCGGAAGCGGCGTTCGGATCGGTCTGGGCGGGCGCCATTGTTCTCACCAGGTCGACCCGCCGTGGCAGGACGAGATGAGCGGCGGCGCTTCTGGGCCGGAATCGCGATAGGCTTGGAGAGCGGGGATGCTGCGCTAGCGGCCGGTGTGCCGCCGGCGGTAGGGACACGATGGTTCCGGACAGCAGGGGGAATATCACCGGCGATGTTTGGACGATCGGCCAAACCGCTTTCGGGACGTTATCTCTCGTTTGCAGAGCGGGAGGAAATCGCAGTCCTTCGCGCGCAGGGCTATTCAATGCAGGAGGTTGCTCGTCGGCTTGGGCGGGCGGCATCGACGATCTCACGGGAGTTGCGGCGCAATGCTGCCACTCGAAGCGGCGGTCTGGAGTACCGCGCCACAACAGCGCAATGGCACGCCGAACGAGCCGCTCGTCGGCCAAAACCGGGGAAGCTTGCGGAGAATGCGGCGTTGCGAGCCTATGTGGAGGAGCGATTGGCTGGCATCGTCGTCACTCCGAGCGGCACTCTCGTGCCCGGCCCGGCCGTGTCCTGGAAAGGCCGTCGACATGGGCGGCGAAAAGATCGGCGCTGGTCAAACGCCTGGAGCCCAGAACAGATCGCCCGCCGACTCTTGGTCGACTTCCCGGACGATGAGACCATGCGCATTAGCCATGAAGCCATCTACCAAGCGCTGTTCGTTCAAGGACGAGGCGCGCTGCGGCGCGAGCTGACGGCGTGCTTGCGCACCGGGCGACCGCTCCGGATACCGAGGACGCGCACGCGCGGACGAGGCAAGGCCTTCATCTCTTCCGAGATCATGATTAGCCAACGTCCAGCGGAAGCAGTTGATCGCGCAGTGCCAGGGCACTGGGAGGGAGATCTCATCCTGGGTCTTGACAGTTCGGCGATCGGGACATTGGTAGAGCGCACGACTCAATTCACTCTGTTGCTGCACCTGCCGCGCATGCCGGGTCATGGCCGCGACGCTCGCGTGAAGAACGGACCCGCCCTCGCTGGACATGGTGCCGACGCGGTGCGCGACGCCATCACGCACACGATCATCACCTTGCCTGAGCACCTGCGTCGGTCGCTGACTTGGGATCAAGGAGCTGAGATGGCTCAGCACGCACGCCTAACGATCGACGCGGGCGTCCAAGTCTACTTCTGCGATCCGCACAGCCCATGGCAGCGCGGCACAAACGAGAACACCAATGGGCTGCTGCGGCAGTACTTCCCCAAAGGCACCGACCTCAGCATGCACAGCGCTGACGAGATTGCCGCAGTAGCAGCCGCCCTCAACTCACGGCCCCGCAAAACGCTTGATTGGAAAACGCCCGCAGAATTGCTTGACCGGCTACTTCTATCAGCCGAGAAGGATCGCGTTGCGACGAACGTTTGAATCCACCCAATATGCGTCCGAGCTCTACCGTGGCCTGCTCGCCGACCACGGCCTCGTTGGTTCGATGGGGCGGCGCGGGAACCCCTACGACAATGCCAAGGCAGAGAGCTTCATGAAGACACTGAAGGTCGAAGCTGTCTATCTGATGGACTACGAAACCTTCGAGGATGTAACTGCCGATCTTCCCCGCTTTATCGATGAGGTTTACAACACTCGCAAACTCCATTCCGCGCTCGGCTATCTGAGCCCGGCCCGGTTCGAGGAAGTTCACGCCCGGCAGACGGTCAAAACCGCCGCGTAATCCCGTCCGGCTCTAGGGGCGCACTCCAATCCATAGCGATCGAGCGGAGCGAGATTCGCCCAGAGCGTGATTTCGCGCCCGTCCTTCGGAGCGGTTGCGATAGAGGCCATTGTCGGTTTCCGCTCCTATCGCCAAGTAGCTTTGGCGACCTTCTTAACAATACGGTACTTCCGCTGAATTTCGTACAGAAAATTGTCAACTTCGTTTTGGATTCGCGGGTCGGCCGGATCGACACTTATTGCAGTCGCGGTTACGAGACCATCGTCATGTAGGTGAACCGTGGCGATGCGACCCATTCCGTTGATAAGTTCCTCCGCTTCGCGCGGGCTGATTTCTAATCGTTTATCCATTTGAAAATTCCTCCACAGCTAACCCTCATAACTGAGATATGGTTGGTGCCTTGCACTGCAAGTCGACAAAACCGCCGATCCACAAGAATTGTATCGGTTCGTCGAACCCGTCGAGGAAGTCGGCGCGGATGTTAAAGAGGTCTTAGGGCAGGCCCTCAAGAACGTCACCCTTTCGAAGGATAAGAAGCAATCGAATTCCTAAAATAGTCCGCGGCGGCAGCAATCATCTCCGGATCGCGGCTTTCAACGTGTTCCGCAATATGTTTGATACTTTCGCGTCGCGCGAATTGAGCTTCGAAAGTCATATTCTGCATCAGATATTGCAGTTGCTTCCGGTTGGGTTTGCCCATGTCAGCAGCGCCGCTAAAAATATCGTTGGCAAACTGATAAAGTTCCCAAGCAATTAAATCGGCGGCCTGCAACGGTAATGTTTGGAACGAGCTCCGAAACGCGGTGCCTGCTACTTGAGGCGTTTCGCCGGGTCTCCCGGTTTCAAAAGTGTTCGAAACAACCTGCGCTTCGTTCTGAATACTGGCGGGTCTATTGTCAAAAACGAAAGTCATGACAGGGTCAAAGGTACTATTCGAAGCCCACGCGAGCGCTTTCACGAAGCAATTTTTGATGCACATTTGCTCTGCATTGCCGTAGATGGTTCGAGCATGACCTGTTATCAGGTCATCCCAATCCTGGCGTACGCAAGCGATCCCGTAAGCGGCGACGTGCGATTTGATAATTTCCGTTTGTAGTTGATGCCAGAAAAGGTCAGTTTCTGTTCTAGTCCACCCCGTAAAGTCGCCCTTGCTGTTATGGCATCCATAGGCGTGAAAGCGCCTAACCCGGTCTTTGAGTCCATCAAGAGGACGCTCGATGTGCTTTCGCCACGCCTTTTCCAAAGACCGTATTTGCCATTCTGTGCCGCAAATTCCTCCCACGAGCACAATCGGCGCATGTCCGTGTGTGCCACTATCGTCAAAATAGCCCTTCAGCATCCCCCGGCCGTCCATTAGGGCGATCCCAAGCCAGCAAGACCCGGAATAGATCGGCTATTGGGACGTGCGCATTCGTTGCGCACCCCCAAATCTACATGCTGAGGTTGGGGCCGTAACGTGTAACGTCGCCCCCCATTTGACTCCGAACAATATAAGAACTATGTTCTCTTTTCGTTCTATAGCGAGGGGGAGAGACATCATGGTTCGCGCGGTTGCCGAGGAGGCTCTGGCGCTCGCATCGATCAGCCTGTTTCTGGCCATGGTCGCCGTCTGGGCGCAAGTTCTTGGTGTGGCTTAGTTCTTGGCGTGGTCTGATGCTTGGGGTGGTCTGAGTTTGGTGGCTTGAGCGTTGGAGTGGCGCTGCGTTCGCTATCGCGCGCGGGCAAACCACGGCTTGAGGCCAGACATTTGGGCCAAACATCCTGTGCGCAGCGGTGACGGCCGTGCGCGCCGGCATGGACAGCGCGGCAGGCCAGGCCGCATCCTCGCGGCTCGCAGAATCGCTTCCCGCGAGTATCTAACCCTATGGCCGCCGCGACCCCCGGTTTCGTGCACCTGCACGTCCATTCGTCCTATTCGCTGCTGGAAGGCGCGCTGCCGATCGCGCGGCTGGCGGAGCTTGCGAAGAAGGACCGGCAACCGGCGCTGGCGCTCACCGACACCGACAACATGTTCGGGGCGCTGGAATTCTCCGAGAAAATGGCGGGCGCCGGCATCCAGCCGATTGTCGGTTGCGCGCTCGGCGTCGATTTCGGCGACCAGGACAATCGCCCCGGCGCGATGGGGCAGGGATTTGCGCGGATCGTGCTCCTTGCCGCACGCGAGGAGGGCTACCGGAGCCTGTTGCGGCTTTGCTCGCGCGCCTATCTCGATACCGAGCAGTCGGAGCAGCCGCACATCAAGCTGTCGTGGCTGGCGGAAGCCGCCAACGGCCTGATCGCGCTCAGCGGCGGACCGAACGGTCCGCTCGACACCGCGATCGCCGCCGGGCAGGGCGCTCTGTCCGTCGCCCGCTGTGAGGAATTGCAACGGCTGTTCGGCGATCGCCTCTACATCGAGTTGCAGCGCCACGGCATGCCGGCCGAGCGGCTGGCCGAGCCGGCTTTGATCGATCTGGCGTATGCGCGCGGCATCCGGCTTGTCGCCACCAACGAGCCGTTCTTCGCCGCCCGCGAGGATTACGAAGCGCACGACGCGCTTTTGTGCATTGCCGAGGGCCGGCTGGTCGCCGACGGCGAGCGCCGCCAGCTCACGCCCGAGCATCGCTACAAGACCCGCGCCGAAATGGCGGCGTTGTTTGCCGATTTGCCCGAAGCGCTGGCGGCGACGGTCGAAATCGCCGAACGCTGCGCGTTCCGCCCGCGCACGCTGGCGCCGATCCTGCCGCGCTTCTCCGGGCTGAGCGGAAGCAAGACGACGGCGCAGGCCAACGAGGCGGAGGAACTGCGCCGCGCCGCGCGCGCCGGACTGGAGCGCCGCCTGGCGCGGCATCCGATCGCGCCCGGCCACACCGCCGAGGACTATCACGACCGGCTCGCCTTCGAGCTCGGCGTCATCGAGAGCATGAAATACGCCGGCTATTTCCTCATCGTCGCCGATTTCATCCAGTGGGCGAAGGCGCAGGGCATTCCGGTCGGTCCGGGCCGCGGCTCCGGCGCGGGTTCGCTGGTCGCCTACGCGCTGACCATCACCGATCTCGATCCGATCCGCTTCGGGCTGCTGTTCGAGCGCTTCCTCAATCCCGAACGCGTCTCGATGCCGGACTTCGATATCGATTTCTGTCAGGACCGGCGCGATGAAGTGATCCGCTACGTGCAGGAGAAATACGGCCGCGAGCAGGTGGCGCAGATCATTACCTTCGGCACCTTGCAGGCGCGCGGCGTGCTGCGCGATGTCGGACGCGTGTTGCAGATGCCGTACGGGCAGGTCGACAAGCTCTGCAAGCTCGTGCCGCAGAATGCGCTCAATCCCGTCACGCTCGGCCGCGCGATCGAGGACGAGCCCCGCTTGCAGGCCGAGCGCGATCGCGACCCCGTCACCAAGCGTGCATTCGACATCGCGCAAAAGCTTGAAGGATTGCATCGCCACGCCTCGACCCACGCCGCCGGCATCGTGATCGGCGACCGGCCGCTGGCCGAACTGGTGCCGCTCTATCGCGATCCGAAATCGCTGATGCCGGTGACCCAGTTCAACATGAAATGGGTCGAACCGGCGGGACTGGTGAAGTTCGACTTTCTGGGGTTGAAAACGCTCACCGTGCTCGATCTCGCGGTGAAGCACGTCAAGCGGCGCGGCATCGACATCGATCTCTCCAACCTGCCGCTCGACGACGCCAAGTCCTACGAGATGATGGCGCACGGCGAGACGGTCGGCGTGTTCCAGGTGGAAAGCGCGGGCATGCGGCGGGCGCTGATCGACATGCGTCCCGACCGCTTCGAGGACATCATCGCGCTGGTCGCGCTCTACCGGCCGGGCCCGATGGCGAACATTCCGACTTATTGCGCGCGCAAGCACGGCACCGAGCTGCCGGATTTCATCCATCCGAAACTCGAAGAAATCCTGCGCGAGACCTACGGCGTCATCGTCTATCAGGAACAGGTGATGCAGGCGGCGCAGGTGCTCTCCGGCTACTCGCTCGGCGAAGCCGATCTGCTGCGCCGCGCCATGGGCAAGAAGATTCGCAGTGAGATGAAGGCCCAGCGCGACCGGTTCGTTTCCGGCGCCGTGGCGCGCGGCGTCGAGTCCGGTCACGCCGAAGCGATCTTCGAATTGCTGGAGCGCTTTGCCGACTACGGCTTCAACAAGAGCCACGCCGCGGCTTACGCGCTCGTCGCCTATCAGACCGCCTACATGAAGGCGAATTATCCGGTCGAATTCCTGGCCGCCTCGATGACGCTCGACATGGGCAACACCGACAAGCTCGCCGAATTCCGCGCCGAGGCCGAGCGGCTCGGCATCAAGGTCGAGCCGCCCTCGATCAACCGCTCGGGTGTCGAGTTCGATGTCGCGGGCAACACCATTCACTACGCGCTGGCGGCGTTGCGCGGCGTCGGCCGGCAGGCGGTCGAAAGCCTGCTTGCCGCCCGCGGCGAGCGGCCGTTCGCCGATCTTGCCGATTTCGCCAGCCGCGCCAACCCGCGCGCGGTGAACAGGCGCGTGCTGGAAAGCCTCGTCGCCGCCGGCGCCTTCGACGCGATCGAGAAGAATCGCGCGCGCGCCTTTGCGGCCATCGACACCATGCTCGCCACCGCGCAGCGTACCCATGAGGATGCCGCGATCGGCCAGTCGGAGTTGTTCGGCGGCGCGGCGGCGCCGGTCCCGATCGCGCTGCCGGCGGTCGAGCCGTGGCTGCCGGCGGAGCGCCTGCAACGCGAATACGAGGCGGTCGGCTTTTTCCTCAGCGGTCATCCGCTCGACGACTATGCCGCCGCGCTCAAGCGGCTGCGCGTTCAGTCGTGGGTCGAATTTTCCCGCGCCGTGAAAGCCGGCGCCAGCGCCGGCCGGGTCGCCGGCACGGTCGTCGCGCGCACCGAACGCCGCACCAGGAACGGCAGCAAGATGGGCATCATCGGCCTGTCCGATCCGAGCGGCGCCTACGAGGCGGTGCTGTTCGCGGAGGGCCTGGCGCAATACCGCGATCTGCTGGAGCCCGGCACGGCGGTGCTTTTGTTTCTCACCGCCGAAGTTCAAGGCGACGAGGTGCGCGCCCGCATCCAGTCGGCCGAGCCGCTCGATCAGGCGGCGGCGAAAATGCAGAAGGGCTTGCGCGTGTTCTTGCGCGACGATGCGCCGATCGAAGGCGTGGCGCGGCGGCTCGAGCCGATCAAGCTTGCCGCCGGACGCAGCGGCGCCGATCACGGCGACGGCGAAGTGTCGATGGTGCTGATGCTCGGCAACGGCAACGAGGTCGAGGTGAAGCTGCCGGGACGCTTCAAGGTTTCGCCGCAGATCGCCGGCGCCATCAAGGCGGTGTCGGGCGTGGTGACGGTCGAGGCGCTGTAAGTCGCGCCGTCGCACAACATCTCCTCTCGCTATCCGGCGCGTGGTGCGTTAAAGAGCGGCCGCTTTCTTCCCACAACAAACCTTTGTCGGCTGGCCGCGCTATGCTTCGGATTGAGAATCTCATTTTTGACGCCTGGGGCCGGCGATTTTTCGATTCCGCGACCGTGGCGATTCCGACCGGAGCCAAGGTCGGGCTGGTCGGGCGCAATGGCGTCGGCAAATCGACGCTGTTCAAGATCATCCTCGGCGATCTCGTTCCCTTGAGCGGCGAGATCCTGCTGCCGAAGGCGGCGCGGATCGGCTCGGTGGATCAGGAGCATCCGGCCACGCCGATCAGTCTCCTCGACACCATCCTGGCCGCCGACACGCAGCGCGAAGCGCTCAACGCGGAACTCGAAACCGCCGAGCCCGAAGAGCTTGCGGAAATCTATCAGCGGCTGAACGAAATCGACGCCGACCGTGCGCCGGCGCGGGCTGCCGAAATCCTCAGCGGGCTCGGTTTCGCCGAGGCCGACCTCCATCGCCCGATGGCGGAGTTCTCCGGCGGCTGGCGCATGCGCGTCGCGCTGGCGGCCGCGCTGTTCGCGCAGCCCGAACTGCTTCTGCTTGACGAACCGACCAACTATCTCGACCTCGAAGGCGCGCTTTGGCTCGAAGCGCGGCTCAAGAAGTATCCGCATACCGCGCTGATCGTCAGCCATGACCGCGAGCTGCTCAACAATTCCGTCGACGCCATCCTGCATCTGAGCGACGGCAAGCTCGAGCTTTACACCGGCGGCTACGACGCGTTCGAAACGCGGCGCGCGGAAAAGACGCGGCTGCAGGCGGCGACGCGGGTGAAGCAGGAGGCCGAACGCGCGCATCTGCAACGCTTCATCGACCGGTTCCGGGCCAAAGCGAGCAAAGCGGCGCAGGCGCAGTCGCGCGTCAAGCGCCTCGCCAAGCTTGAACCGATCGCCGAGGTCGTCGAGCAGCGCGTCGCGCCGTTTACGCTGCCGTCGCCGGCGCGGCCGCTGGCGCCGCCGCTGATCCAGCTTGAAGCGGCGGCGGTCGGCTATGACGGCGCGCCGGTCCTGCGCAATCTCAATCTCCGGCTCGATGTCGATGACCGCATCGGACTTCTCGGCGTCAACGGCGCCGGCAAGTCGACATTCGCCAAGATGGTTGCGGGAGCGTTGCCGCTGCAATCCGGCCACATGAAACGCGAGCAACGCATCCGCGTCGGCTGGTTTCATCAGCATCAGATCGAGGCGCTCGACCCGGCCGATACGCCTTTGGAGATCATGCGCCGCGAGCGGCCGGACGACAGTGAATTGTCGCGGCGTTCGCGGCTGGCGCAGTTCGGGCTCTCGTTCGACAAACAGGAAACCACGGTCGCCAATCTTTCCGGCGGCGAGCGCGCGCGGCTTCTCCTCAATCTCGTGGCGATGGCGGCGCCGCACCTCCTCATCCTCGACGAGCCGACGAACCACCTCGACATCGACAGCCGCCGTGCGCTGCTCGATGCGCTCAACGATTATGAGGGCGCGGTCATCCTCATCACCCACGACCGCTCGTTGATCGAGCTGGTGGCGGACCGGCTGTGGCTGACGGCCGATGGCCGCATCGTGCCGTTTGCCGGGGATATGGACGACTATGCCCGCTTCGTCCTCGATCGGGCGAGGCTCGGCGCTTCGCCCTCCCAGCAACCGGGCGACTTGGCCGAAGTTGGCGCGGCGATGCGGGGCGAGGATAGCGCTGCCGCGGCCCGCCTCGCGGCCAAGAAAGCCGCCAAGAAGCGAAAACGCCGGGGGCTCTAGGGCGGCTCTTTCACGGGGATTTCGGCGGATCGATCGTCCGCCGGCGCGGTCGGCAAGGTTCAAGTTGCGTTGGTGGGGACTATCCCTATATAAGGCGCCCAATCTCACACGCGGACCTTGGCCTCAAAAGCCGTCCGGTGTCCGGCCAACCGGCCGGGCTCATCGGTCCGCGGCGGATCAACCGGAGAATGATTATGACGCTGCCCGACTACAGCATGCGCCAGCTTTTGGAAGCTGGCGTGCATTTCGGCCATCAGGCCCATCGCTGGAATCCGAAGATGGCTGAGTACATCTTCGGCACCCGCAACAACATCCACATCGTCGACTTGACGCAAACCGTGCCGATGCTGCATCGCGCCTTGCAGGCGATCAGCGACACGGTGGCGAATGGCGGACGCATCCTGTTCGTCGGCACCAAGCGGCAGGCGCAGGACGCGATTGCCGAATTGGCCAAGAAATCAGCGCAATATTATGTAAATTCGCGCTGGCTCGGCGGCACGCTGACGAACTGGAAAACCGTTTCCAATTCGATCAAGCGGCTGCGGACGCTGGAGGAGATGCTCTCTTCCAACGAAGCGCAGGGCTACACCAAGAAAGAGCGGCTGACGCTGCAACGCGAGCGCGACAAGCTCGATCGCGCGCTCGGCGGCATCAAGGATATGGGCGGATTGCCCGATATGGTGTTCGTCATCGACACCAACAAGGAAGACATCGCCATCAAGGAGGCGCGACGCCTTGGCATTCCGGTGGCGGCCGTCGTCGACACCAATTGCGATCCGGTTGGCATCACTTACGTCATCCCCGGCAATGACGACGCGAGCCGCGCCATCACCCTTTATTGCGACCTGGTCGCCAAGGCGGTGATCGACGGGATTTCACGCGGGCAGGGCGAGCGTATCGACGTCGGCGCGCTGGCCGAGCCGCTGGTCGAGGAACTGCCGCCGGAGACCGAGAAGCTCGGCTTCCAGCCGCTGTCCGGTCCGCGCGGCGTCGCCGACGACCTCAAAAAATTCCCCGGCGTGTCGCCGGCCATCGAAAAACAGCTTAACGACCTCGGCATCTTCCACGTCTGGCAGATCGCCGAATTCTCCCCGGTCGCTGCCCACAATGTCGGCGAAGAGGTCGGGCTTCCCGGCCGCGTCGAAGGCTGGATTGCGCGAGCGAAGGAACAGATGGCGACTGAGGCCGAGTAAGCCGCAGGCGAATTGCCATCGAGGATTGGAAAAATGGCGAACATCAGCGCAAGCATGGTGAAAGAGCTCCGCGAGAAGACCGGAGCCGGCATGATGGATTGCAAAGCGGCGCTCGGCGAAACGAGCGGCGATCTCGAGGCCGCGGTCGACTGGCTGCGCAAAAAGGGGCTCGCCAAGGCGGCGAAGAAGGCAGGGCGGGTCGCGGCCGAGGGGCTCATCGGCATCGCGATTGCCGCCAACAAGGGCGTCGTCGTCGAGGTGAACTCGGAGACCGATTTCGTCGCGCGCAACGACCTGTTTCAGGGCCTGGTCAAGATGATCGCGGACGTCGCGCTGGGTACCGGACCGGACGTGGCGAAGATTTTGGCCGCGCCGGTTGGCGATCGCACAATCAGCGATGCGATCAACGAGACCATCGCCAAGATCGGCGAGAACATGACGCTGCGCCGGGCCGCCGCGCTTTCGGTCGGCAAAGGGGTCGTGGCGAGCTACGTGCACAACTCGGTCAGTGACGGCCTTGGCAAGATCGGCGTGATCGTGGCGCTCGAATTGGCCGGCAATACCGACGAGCTCAAGGCCTTCGGCCGCATGGTGGCGATGCATGTCGCGTCCGCCAATCCGCAGGCGGTCGATTCTTCCGGGCTCGACGCGGCAACGATCGAGCGCGAGAAGAACGTGCTCGCGGACAAGTTCAAGGCGCAGGGCAAACCCGCGAACGTGATCGACAAGATCGTCGAGTCCGGCCTCAAGACCTTCTACAAAGAAGTCTGCCTGCTCGACCAGGGCTTTATCTTCGACGACAAGAAGAGCGTGGCGCAGGCGGTCAAGGAGAGTGAAGGAAAGGCCGGTGCGCCGGTCAAGATCGCGGGCTTCGTCCGCTTTGCTCTCGGCGAAGGAATCGACCGCCCCGACGGAGATTTCGGCGGCGAAGTTGCGGCGCTGGCCGGCACCCACTGAGGATCACGGGGCGGCCCTGTTGTTTCGTGTGCGGATGCGATAGCCGTAAAGCCGGCGCCTGGAATCGGTGCGCACGGGGCGGAACGTTGCGATGACGAAGCCGAACTACCGACGCGTGATCGTCAAGCTCTCCGGCGAAGCCCTGAGCGGGCCCGAAAAATTCGGCATCCACCAGCAGACCATCGACGGCTTCGCGGCCGATCTGGTTGCCGCCCACAAGATGGGAATTGGATTAGGTGTTGTGGTCGGCGGCGGCAACATTCTGCGCGGGGCGCAGATTTCCGAAAATGGCCTGTCGCGGCCAACCGCCGATTCGATGGGGATGCTGGCGACGGTGATGAACGCGCTGGTTCTGGAAACCGCCGTCGAACGCGCCGGCGTCAGTGCGCGAACCATGTCGGCGCTGGCGATGCCGCAGGTCTGCGAGACCTACGAGCGCCAGCGTGCATTGCGGCATCTCGAGGATGACCGCATCATCGTTTTCGCCGGCGGCACCGGCAATCCATACTTCACGACCGATACGACGGCCGTTTTGCGCGCCGCCGAGATGGGGTGCGACGCCGTGCTCAAGGCCACCGATGTCGACGGCGTCTATACTGCCGATCCAAAGCGCGATCCGAACGCCAAGCGGTATGAGCGCCTCGATCATCAGGAGGCGCTCGACCGCAACCTAAAAATCATGGATGCGACCGCGTTCGCGCTTGCCCGGGAGAACCGTATGCCTATCATCGTTTTTTCGATCCGGGCGCATGGCGCGATCGAGACCGTTTTGCGCGGGCAGGGGCACTTCACCACGGTCGGCTGACGGTCGGCGTCAGCGGGTGAAAGCGACCGATCGGATCGCAGGAGGGCACCATGGCAACAGCGACATTCGACATGAATGACCTCAAGCGCCGCATGCAGGGCGCGATCGCCTCGCTCAAGCAGGAACTCAGCGGTTTGCGCACCGGCCGCGCTTCGTCGGCACTACTGGAGCACGTCCAGGTCGACGCTTACGGCAATCACATGCCGCTCAATCAGCTGGCCACGATCAGCGTTCCCGAGCCGCGGCTTCTCAACGTTCAGGTGTGGGACCGAACGATGATCCATGCCGTCGAGAAAGCCATTTCCAGTGCCAATCTCGGGCTGACGCCTTCGACCGAAGGGCAGGTCATCAGGCTGCGCGTTCCCGAGCTCAACGAGGAGCGGCGCCGCGAACTGGCGAAAGTCGCGCACAAATACGCTGAGGCGGCACGCGTGGCCGTACGTCACGTGCGGCGCGACGGGCTCGACCTGCTCAAGAAGCTTGAGAAGGACCACAAGATCAGCGAGGACGATCACGAGCGGCAATCGGCGGAGGTTCAGAAAGCGACCGACGCCACGATCGGCGAGGTCGACAAGCTGCTTGCTGGCAAGGAAAAGGAGATCATGACGGTTTGAGCGACGCGGCGAGAAGCAATGCGGCCGAGCCGATCCCGCACGGGGACGACTCTTTCGAGGTGCCGCGCCATGTCGCCATCATTATGGATGGCAACGGGCGCTGGGCGGCTGCGCGCGGTTTGCCGCGGATCGAGGGCCATCGGCGCGGCGTCGAGGCTTTGCGCCGGACGGTGCGAGCCGCGGCCGATTTGGGCATTTCCGCGCTGACGATTTTCTCCTTCAGCTCGGAAAACTGGTCGCGGCCGCTGTCGGAAATCAGCGACCTTATGGGTCTGTTGCGCCGGTTCATCCGCAAAGACCTTGCCGAACTGCATAAAAGCAACGTGCGCGTTCGCATTATCGGCGAGCGCAAGAGTCTCGACCGCGACATCTGTCTGTTGCTGCAAGAAGCCGAAGATCTGACGCGCGGCAACGACGGGCTGACCTTGCTCGTGGCGTTCAACTACGGTGCGCGCCAGGAGATCGCGAACGCCGCGCGGCTGCTCGCGATCGAGGTGGCGGAGGGACGGCTTTCGGCCGATGAGATAACGCCCGAGCGCCTCGGCGGCTATCTTCTCGCGCCCGATATCCCCGATCCCGACGTGATTATCCGGACCAGCGGCGAGCAGCGGCTTTCCAACTTCCTGTTGTGGCAGGCGGCCTACAGCGAGCTTGTTTTCGTGCCGATCAACTGGCCCGATTTCGACCGTGCCGCGCTCGAAGGGGCGATCGCGGAATACCGCCGCCGCGAGCGCCGTTTCGGCGGACTGGTCGCCAATACCGGATCGTGACGCGGTCTGACCAATCGGACGGCTCCGGTGGACGCAGGGCCCGCGCCAGCAACCTGACGCTGCGCGTGGCATCGGTCGCCGTGCTCGCTCCGGTGACGCTGGCGGCTACCTATGCCGGCGGCTGGATATTTCTTGCGCTGTGTGCGTTTGGGGCGGGCGGCGTTCTCTGGGAATGGACGGCGCTGGTAGCGCATCGCTCCGATCCGCGGATTCTGGTACCGGGATGGGCCGCGCTGTTCGGCGGCTTGGTCTTCGCCGGCATTCATTCGCCCGATTTGGCCTGGGGCGCGATCGCAGTAGGGGCCATATTGGCCGGGTTTGCCAAGTTCGCCTGGCCGGGGGAAGAACCGGCCTCGACCGCCGGCATTTGGGCCATGGGCGGGGTGGTCTATGCAGGGGCGGCTTTTCTCGGCCCGGCGCTGTTGCGCGGAGATCCGGAATGGGGTCTCACGGCACTTCTATTCCTGTTCGCAATTGTATGGATTACCGACATTTTTGCCTATTTCTGCGGGCGTAGCATTGGCGGCCCTTTGTTGTGGCCCAGCGTCAGCCCAAAGAAGACGTGGTCTGGCGCGGTTGGCGGCCTCATCGGGGGGGTTGCCGCCGGGGTGGCGGTCGCCTATGCGAACGGTGTCGGTAAGCTGGGGATTGTTTCCGTTATGGCGTTGGTGCTTTCCGTCCTCGCGCAAGCCGGGGACCTCTTCGAGTTGGCGATCAAACGGCGTTTTGGTGCGAAAGACGCGAGCCACCTGATCCCCGGCCATGGCGGATTGATGGATCGTATCGACGGGTTCCTGGTCGCTGCTTTTGCCGCCCTTCTTATCGGCCTGCTGCGCCAAGGGACGGCTGCGCCGGCCCGCGGCTTGCTGGTATGGTAGGCGGATGAAGAACACCCAGCCGCTGGCAAGAGCGGAATTGGCGTCGGCGCCGCGCGCGGTGACGTTGTTGGGCGCCACCGGTTCGATCGGCTCCAGCACGGTCGACCTGTTGCGGCAGGAGGCCGGGCGCTATTGCGTCGAAGCAGTGACCGCGCATCGTAACGCCGCGTCGCTTGCTCGCCTGGCGCGCGAACTTGGCGCCCGATTTGCCGCCGTCGCCGATCCCGATGCGTATGGCGAACTCAAAGCCGAACTCTCCGGATCTGGCATCGAGGCGGCCGCCGGCGCCGCCGCGATCGTCGAAGCGGCGCAGCGTCCCGCCGACTGGGTGATGGCAGCGATTACCGGTGCAACGAGCTTGGAGCCGACGCTGGCCGCAGCCGAGCGTGGCGCTACCGTTGCTCTCGCCAACAAGGAATGCCTGGTCTGTGCAGGCGCTTTGTTCATGCGCCGGGCAGCCGCTGCGGGCGCAACCGTTCTGCCGGTCGATTCCGAGCACAATGCGATTTTTCAGGCGCTTGGCGCGGGCCGCCGCGAGGACGTGCGCCGCATCGTCCTGACTGCGTCGGGCGGACCGTTTCGCACCTGGTCGCTTGAAGCGATTCGCAAAGTGACGCTTGAGCAGGCGCTCAAGCATCCGACCTGGTCGATGGGACCCAAGGTTACGATCGATTCGGCGACGCTGATGAATAAGGGTCTCGAACTCATCGAGGCTCATCACTTATTTGCGCTCGGACCGGATGCCCTCGACGTGGTCGTCCACCCGCAATCCGTGATTCATGGCCTGGTGGAATACCGTGACGGCTCCGTGGTCGCCCAACTCGGCTCGCCCGACATGCGCATTCCGATCGCCCATTGCCTGGCTTGGCCGGTACGCATGGCGACGCCCGCCGCCCGGCTCGATCTTGCGCGTGTCGCCTCGCTGACGTTCGAAGAGCCCGATTTGAAGCGTTTTCCGGCGCTGGCTTTGGCCCGCCGGGCGCTTGCAGCCGGTGGCGCCGCCCCGACGGTCCTCAACGCCGCAAACGAGATTGCGGTGGCTGAATTCGTTGGGCGGCGTCTCGGATTTAGCGGTATTCCCGCCTTGGTCGAGGCGACGCTTGATGCGGCAGAGCGGCAGGGCACGGTCGCCGAGCCCCAGTCCGTCGAGGACGCGCTCGCCGTTGACCATAATGCAAGACGGCTGGCGGCCGGCCTCTTGCCCGAAATTGCCGCAATGGCATCCTAGCGTTACAAGTGGGTTGGGTCATTCAGGGGTGGGGATAGGCGTCATGGGGACCAATCTATTGGCGCATTTGCATGCGCTCGGCGGTGGCGTCGTGGGCTATCTCATTCCCTTTTTGTTCGTCCTCAGCCTTGTCGTGTTCTTCCACGAACTCGGTCATTTCCTCGTCGCCCGCTGGTGCGGAGTGCGGATTCTGGTCTTCTCTATCGGCTTCGGACCGGAAATCGTCGGCTTCAATGATCGCTACGGGACGCGCTGGAAGATCTCGGCCATCCCGCTCGGCGGCTTTGTGAAGTTTTTCGGCGATGAAAATGCGGCAAGCGTGCCCGACGTCTCGCGCGGTGCAAACATGGATCCGCAGGAACGTGCTGAAAGTTTCATGTTCCAACCCGTGCCCAAGCGCGCGGCCATCGTCGTCGCTGGACCGCTGGCGAATTTTCTCTTGGCCATCGTGATCTTCGCCGGGGTTTTCATGATCTACGGCAAGCAGACGATGAGCGCGCGTGTCGACGCGGTTCAGCCCGCCAGCGCGGCGGAGCAGGCCGGATTCATGCCCGGTGACGTGGTCCTCGCCATCAACGGGCATCACATCGACAATTTCACCGAGATGCAGCGTTTTGTGAGTGCGAGCGCCGGAGAAGCGCTTGAGATCACCATCGAGCGTGACGGGACGGAGAAGGTCCTGAAGGCGACGCCGACTCTCAAAGAGGTCAAGGACAATTTCGGCAATGTGCAGCACGTCGGAATTCTCGGCATAAGCCGTTCGATGGCGCCGGAGGATCTGAAATTACACCCGGTCGCTCCGCTCGACGCCATTTGGCTGAGCGTTCAGGAAACCTGGTCTGTCGTTGACCGCACGCTGAGCTACATCGGCGGTGTCATCTCCGGCCGCGAGGCGGCCAACCAGCTTGGTGGCCCGATCCGCATCGCGCAGATGTCGGGGCAGGTTGCGAGTTTCGGTTTTGTTCCGCTCATCCAGCTTGCCGCCGTCCTTTCCATATCGATCGGGCTTCTTAACCTCTTTCCGATCCCGCTGCTCGATGGCGGTCACCTTTTGTTCTATGGTATTGAGGCTATTCGCGGTCGTCCGCTGTCGGAAAGGGCTCAGGAGGTGGGTTTTCGCATCGGTCTCGCGATCGTTCTTATGTTGATGATATTTGCAACTTTTAATGACATCGTTCATCTGACGACGTCCTAGGGGACAGCCGCTTTGGGGGAGCGGTTGGGGGACGATGGTACCCGGGCGGGCCCCGGCGCCAATCTCGAGGCGAGAGGACTTGTCACGAGGTTGAGACGTAAGCTGAGGGAGACTGCGACGAACCCGCCTGTGGGGGTGGCCACGAGGGGAATAAGGGCGCGTAGCGCATGAATATGTGTGTGCGGGTAAGGCGAGGGCTTGTCGTGGCCGGCATGCTCCTCGCCGTAGCGTTGTTTGGCGTTCCGTCAGGCTCGGCACTTGCCCAGCCTGCCGAAACGGGCGCCAGCGCGTCCGCTATTGTCGTCGAGGGCAATCGTCGCGTCGATGCCGACACCATCCGCTCATACTTTAGGGTTGCGCCCGGCGAACATATCGACGCCGCCAAGATCGATTCCGCACTGAAGGCGCTGTATGCCTCGGGGCTGTTTCAGGACATCCGGATTTCCCACTCGGGCAACCGGCTTGTTGTGACCGTCGTAGAGGCGCCGGTCATCGATCGGCTCGCCTTCGAGGGCAACAACAAGATCAAGGATGAGCAGATCACGCAGGAACTGCAGTCAAAAGCCCGCGGTACGCTGTCGCGCGCCATGGTGCAGGCCGACGTTCAGCGCATCATCGAGGTGTATCATCGCAACGGGCGCTTCGACGTCCAGGTGACCCCCAAAATCATCGAACGGCCGAACAATCGCGTCGACCTGATCTTTGAGATCAGAGAAGGCGAAAAGACCGGCGTGAAGTCCATCATTTTTGTCGGCAACCACGCCTATTCGGACTATCGCCTCAAGGAGGTCATCAAGACCTCGACGTCGAATTTCCTGAGTTTCTTGCAGACCACGGACGTTTACGATCCCGATCGGATCGAAGCCGACCGCGATCTGCTCCGGCGCTTCTATCTGAGCCACGGTTACGCCGACGTCCAGGTCGTCTCCGCGGTTGGTGAGTATGATCCGGCGATCAAGGGATTCATCATAACTTTCACGATCGAGGAGGGGCAGCAATATCGCTTCGGCACGGTGGAGGTTCAGTCCAACATCCGCGCGGTCAATTCGGAATCGCTTCGTCATGTGCTGCGGATGAGGCGGGGCGATATCTACAACAGCGACGCGGTCGAAAAGACCGTCGAGGACGTGACGGTCGAAATCAGCAAGCACGGCTACCCGTTCGCCACGGTACGCCCGCGCGGTGACCGCAACCCGCAGGACCGTACCATCAGCGTCGTCTTTCTCCTGGATGAAGGCGCGCGGGCCTATATCGAGCGCATCAATATTCGCGGCAATACGCGCACCCGGGAGTATGTGATCCGGCGCGAGTTCGATATTTCCGAAGGCGACCCCTACAATCGCGCCCTGGTCGATCGCGCCGAGCGCCGGATCAAAAGTCTCGGCTTTTTCAAAACCGTGAAGGTCACAAACGAGCCCGGTTCGGCGCCGGATCGCGTCGTGATCAACGTCGATGTCGAGGAACAATCGACCGGCGACTTTTCGGTCATGGGCGGCTATTCGACCGCAGACGGCTTCATGGCGCAGGTGTCGATTTCCGAACGCAATCTCTTGGGAACCGGCCGCTACGGCAAGGCTTCGGCCACGTACGGCCAATATATTCGCGGCGCCGAGCTTAGTTTCGTCGAACCTTATTTTCTCGATCAGCGCCTTTCCGGCGGCATCGACTTGTTTGGTCGGCAGTCGTTGTCCAGCCCGTATCTCTCCTACGGTACCGAGACGATCGGCACCAATCTGAAACTCGGCGTGCCGCTGCGCGAAGATCTCTCCTTGCAGGCGCGGTATTCGATCTACTGGAACCAAATCAACCTGGTGTCGAGTCTGAACGACTGCAACAACACCAACCCGAATTTCTCAACCACCTTTCCGACGGTCAATGCGATTAACGCCGCCACCGCCGCCGGCGTTATCGGTCAGGCGTATCCTCTTTTCGGCGCTGCTCTAGCGGGGGGCGGTCAAAATAACTGCCTTTTCAGCACGGGAAACTCAGCGACAGGAGGCTCGCCGATCTACGAGGCCTCGCTGCCGGTCCGCTATGAGCTTGCCCAGGGCGGATATCTGACGTCGCTGGCGGGATACGGACTGACCTACAACACGCTCGACAACAACAAGCATCCGACCAACGGTATTCTCGTCAGCTTCGGCCAGGACTTTGCCGGTCTCGGCGGCGATGCAAAATATATCCGCTCGGTGTTGGATGTACGCGGCTATTACGAGGTGACCCCGGATCTCGTCGGCATTCTGCATCTGCAAGGCGGCGACATGCTGGGCCTGACCAATTGCGCGGCAGATACTTGCGCCAACGGCAGCGGCTATGTGCGCATGCTTGACGACTTCAAGATGGGTCCCAATCTGGTCCGCGGCTTTGCGCCAGCCGGCATCGGGCCACGCGACATCACCTCCGCCACGGCCAACGACGCCATCGGCGGCACCAAGTATTGGGGCGCCAGCCTGGAGTTCCAGTACCCGTTCTACTTCCTGCCCAAGGATGCCGGAATACGCGGCGCGGTGTTCATCGATTCCGGTTCGGAGTGGGGCTATAAGGGACGAGACGTCGTGGCCCGCGAATGGGGAAGTCAACGGCGCTATAACAACCTCCAACGGCACGACCTTTCTCTGCGGCAATTGCGCCATGCAATACACCGACACGGCGATGCCGCGCGTGGCCGTCGGTGGCAGCATCATCTGGGATTCGCCGTTTGGTCCGCTCCGGTTCGATCTCGCCTATCCGCTCCTAAAGCAGCCGTATGACCGCACCCAGTTTTTCCAGTTCGGTGGCGGAACGCGGTTCTGATCGCGCCTTGCGACCTACGTTGAGGCCGGGCGCATGCCGGATTTCTTCTCAACCAACCGCGAGCTGACGATCGGCGAGATCGTCACGCTCACGCGCGCCAAGCCGCGTGGGGACGTTCCAGTCGATCGGCGCATTGGCAACATTGCGCCGCTCGATACGGCGCGCGCTTCAGACATTACTTTCATCGACAACGCAAAATATCTCGATGCGTTGGCCATCACCCATGCAGGGGCATGCCTGTTGGCGCCGCGTTTTGAGGCGAAGGCGCCGGATCGCCTTGCCGTGCTGGTCGCGCCGGAGCCGTACCGCGCATTCGTTGCGGTGGCGCGAGCGTTGTTTCCCTCGGCGCTGCGGCCGATCTCGCTGTTCGGCACCAGCGGGCATGCAGCGGCCGCGCACGTGCATCCTTCGGCGCGGATCGAGGCGGGCGTGACCATCGACCCGCTGGCGGTGATCGGACCCGGCGCCGAAATCGGCGCGGGCACGCTGATCGCGGCTGGTGCCGTGGTCGGGCCGGGTGTCGCGATCGGACGCGACTGCGCGATCGGCGCCGGCGCGTCGGTCACTCATGCGCTCATCGGTGATCGCGTGATCATTCATCCCGGCGTCCGCATCGGTCAGGACGGGTTCGGTTATCTTCCCTCGCCGCGAGGTCATCAGAAGATTCCACAGACCCGCCGGGTGATCATTCAGGACGATGTCGAGATCGGCGCCAATAGCACGATCGACCGCGGTTCGACCCGTGACACCGTCATCGGGGAAGGCACCAAGATCGACAATCTGGTGCAAATTGCGCACAACGTCCGCATCGGCCGGCACTGTTTGATCGCGGGGCAGACCGGCATATCCGGCAGCTCGGAAGTGGGGGATTTCGTCATGATGGGAGGGCAGGTCGGCCTTGCCGACCACGTCACTGTCGGCGCCGGCGCGATGCTGGGCGCGAAGGCGGGGGTTATGACCGACATTCCGGCCGGCGGCCGCTGGGTCGGATCTCCGGCGGAGCCGATACGCGATTTCATGAAGGGAGTGGCGGTGGTAAGGAAGCTCACCCGCGGACGCGGCAAGACCGAAGGTGAAGAGGGATGAATGCAGAGACCCTCGGCGTTGCCGATATCCGCGAGATTTTGCGGCTGTTACCGCATCGTTACCCGTTTCTCATGGTCGATCGCGTCATCGACATGCGCGGCGACGAACATGGCATCGGCATCAAGAATATCACCTTCAACGAGCCGCATTTCCTCGGCCACTTTCCCAACAACCCGGTCATGCCTGGCGTGCTGGTGATCGAGGGCATGGCGCAGACCGCAGGCGTGCTGTGCCTGACCAACATGCCGCGCCGCGACAATCCGCGTTCGGTTTTTTTCTTGACCATCGACAAGGCCAAATTCCGGAAGCCTGCGGTGCCCGGCGACACCCTCGAATATCACGTCGACAAGATCGCGCAGCGCCGCAACATGTGGTGGTACCGCGCCGAAGCGAAGGTCGGCAGCGCGCTGATCGCCGAGGCCGAAGTCGGCGCGATCGTGACCGAGGAATAGATGGCGATCGACGCGACCGCGCGCGTTGCCGATGGCGCGCGTATTGGCGAAAGAGTGGAGGTCGGGCCGTATTGCGTGATCGGTCCGCAGGCTGAGCTAAAAAACGGCGTTCGCCTCATCGCCCACGTTCATGTATCCGGCGTTACCACCGTCGGCGAGGACTCTGTTGTCTATCCCTTCTCGTCGCTCGGCACGCCGCCGCAATCGGTGCACTATCGCGGCGGTCCGACCCGCCTCGTCATCGGCGCCCGCTGCGAGCTGCGCGAAAGCGTCACCATGAATACGGGCACCGAGGATGGCGGCGGGATAACACGCATTGGCGACCGCTGCTTTTTCATGGTCGGTTCCCATGTCGGACACGACTGTGATGTCGGCAACGATGTAACGTTTGCCAACAATGCGGTGATCGGCGGTCATGTGTCCGTCGGCGATCATACCTTCCTCGGCGGCCACGTCGCCATTCATCAATTCGTTCGGATTGGCGAAGGCGCGATGATGGCCGGCATGTCGGCCGCGCGCGACGACATCATTCCGTTCGGCTTTGCGCTCGGCCAGACCGGCGCGCTGGTCGGACTAAACGTCGTCGGCCTGCGGCGCCGGGGCGCGACGCGAGCCGAGATGCACCGGTTGCGCCGCGCCTATCGCGGTATCTTCTTTGCCGGTGGTCGGCTCGCCGATTGCGTCGATGCCGTTGCCCGCGAGTTCGCCGGCGATCCACTGGTCGAGAAGGTCATTGCGTTCATCCGCGCTGGCGGCAAGCGGCCCCTGATGCGTCCGCGCGTCGCGCGCGGCGGCGCCGACGATGATCACGATGCATCCTGATGCCTCGGGCACGGCCGTCGTTGCCGCCGAAGCCGCTTCGGTTGCGGTGATTTGCGGCGGCGGCAGCTTTCCGAGTGCGGTCGCCGAGGCAATTGTAAGGCGCGGCCGCCGGCCGGTGATGTTTGCCGTGCGTGGCTGGGCCGACCCCAAACTAGTCGAGCGCTACGCGCACCATTGGATCGCGATAGGGCAGGCTGGACGTTTCTTCCGTCTCGCCCGGGCCGAAAACTGCCGGGAGGCGTTGTTCATCGGCACCATGCTGCGGCCGGCGCTTACGCAGATCCGCCTGGACTGGTTGTCGATCCGGTTGATGCCGCGAGTCATCGGATTTTTTCGCGGCGGCGACGACCGGCTCCTGTCGGGGCTGGCCAGCCTGTTCGAGGAAAACGGCGTTCGCATCATTGGTGTGAGCGACGTGGCGCCGGAAATAGTTGCGCCCGAAGGCGTCCTGGGTCGTCACGAGCCGTCGCCGCGTGATCGGACGGACATTGCTCGCGCGCTTGCAGTGATCGCGGCGCTTGGTCCGTTCGACGTGGGCCAGGCGGTGGTCGTCGCCGATGGCCACGTGCTCGGCGTGGAGGCGGCTGAAGGCACCGACAATCTGCTTGCTCGCATCGCCGATTTGCGTGGGCAGGGCCGCGTGACCACGCCCGCGGGGGTCGGCGTTCTGGTCAAGGCGCCAAAGCCCAGTCAGGATCGCCGCTTCGATCTGCCTGCCATCGGGCCGCAAACGGTCGAGAATGTCGCGCGAGCCGGTCTTGCCGGGCTTGCCGTCACCGCCGGCGCAACGATCGTAGCCGACCCTGCACGGCTGACCGCAGCCGCCGATCTGGCGAAGATTTTCTTCGTCGGTGTGCCCGAGGAAAAGTCCGCATGAACGGCTCGCCGCGGCCGCGCCCGCTGTCGATCCACTTCGTTGCGGCGGAGGAATCCGGCGACGCGCTGGGGGCGGCGCTTGCGCGCGCGCTCATGGCCAGCGGTGGGCCGCTTAACCTCGCCGGCGTCGGCGGCCGCGCCATGGCGGCGGCCGGAATCGCGAGCCCCTTTCCGATCGACGATCTCGCCATTATCGGCGTCAGCGCCATTCCGCGTCGCCTGCCGATGATTTTGCGGCGCATTCGCGAAACGGCCGATGCGATTATCGCAGCCCGTCCGGACGCGGTCGTCATCATAGACAGCCCCGATTTCACCCACCGCGTTGCACGCCGCGTGCGCGCCCGCGCGCCTTCGATCCCGATCATCGACTACGTCTCGCCCTCGGTATGGGCGTGGCGGCCGGGGCGCGCCCGGGCGATGCGCGAATATGTCGATTGCGTGCTCGCGATCCTGCCGTTCGAGCCGGCCGCGCATCTGCGGCTCGGCGGTCCCCCCTGCGCCTATGTCGGGCATCCGTTGACCGAGCGGCTGTCGGAGTTGCGTCCTGGGGCGGACGAAGCGGTGCGCCGGCAGAGCGCGCCCCCGCTTGTTCTGGTGCTCCCAGGCAGCCGCACGAGCGAGGTCCGCCGGCTGCTGTCGGTCTTTGGCGACGCCCTGGCACGTGTGGGCAGCCGCATCGGCCCCATGGAACTGGTGTTGCCGACATTGCCCCACCTTGCCGCGGAAGCGCGCGCCGACGTTGCCGGCTGGGCGGTGGCCCCGCGCATCGTGGTCGATCCGGCCGAGAAGTGGGCCGCATTCCGCTGCGCCCGTGTCGCGCTGGCGGCCTCCGGCACGGTGACGCTTGAACTCGCGCTTGCCGGCGTCCCCACCGTTGCCGCCTACAAGGTCACGCTCATCGAGGAACTCATTGCCCGGCTTGTGGGCCTGCAAAAAACACTGACCAGCGTGATCCTCGCCAATCTGGTCATCGGCGAGAACGTCGTGCCGGAATTCTTGCAGCGCGATTGCACGCCGCAACGGCTTGCGGATGCACTGGTGCCGCTGTTTTCCGATACGCCGGAGCGGTTGCGGCAGGTCGACGCCTTTGCGCGGCTTGATGGCATCATGCAGCTCGATGCGGCGCCGAGCGCCAAGGCCGCGGCAATTGTCCTCGATATCGCCCGGCATGGCCGTCGCGACCTCGCCGGCGCACCCTAGGACCAAAGTAAATGGCTTGTTGCCGGCGTCGCCCTATGCAATGCCCTAACCCTCCTGCTATCTGGAAACGCTCGTGATCGAGCAGCCACCCGTCACGGGCGAATGAAGAAGAAAACCATCAGGCGAAAATCGTCGATACACGCCGCCATCACTGGCGTGTGCGGCTATGTGCCCCCCGACATTCTCACCAATGCCGAACTGGCGCGGATGGTGGAGACCAGCGACCAATGGATCGTCGAACGCACCGGGATCAAAGAACGGCACATTCTCAAGGGTAAGGGCCTTGGTTCATCGCATATGGGCGCCGAGGCCGTGCGCGGTCTCCTGAAGAAGACCGGCACCGCGCCGGGCGATGTCGATCTTCTGATCTGCGCCACGACCACGCCGGATTTTGTTTTTCCTTCGACCGCCAATCTGATCTGCGACATGGTGGATATCCGCAACATCGGCAGCTTCGACGTGCAGGCGGCGTGTTCCGGCTTCGTCTATGCGCTCACCATCGCGGCGCGATTCATCGAAACAGGCACCTATCGCAAGATCATCGTGGTCGGCGCCGACAAGATGTCGGCGATCATCGACTATACCGACCGCGCGACCTGCGTTCTTTTCGGCGACGGCGCCGGCGCCGTGCTTCTCGAGCCGAACCGAAAATACGGGATCATTGACACGATGATCTCCTCCGACGGCGCGGGCGCGAAGCATCTGCATCAGAAGGCCGGCGGCAGTCGCATGCCGCCGTCGGCGGAAACCGTCGCCAAGCGCCTGCATTATGTCCACCAGGAAGGGGCCGCGGTCTACAAACATGCCGTCGCGCGCATGGCCGAAGTAGCAACCGAATTGACGCGGCGCAACCGTCTGACGGCCAAGACGGTCGATTGGCTGGTGCCGCATCAGGCCAATAAGCGCATCATCGAAGCCACCGCCGAGCGCATGAAGCTTCCGCCGGAGCGTGTGATGGTGACGATCCAGAAATACGGCAACACCACTAACGGCACGATCCCGCTTTGCCTGTGGGATTACGAGAAGAGGCTCAAGGCCGGCGACCGGCTCATCATCGCGGCGTTTGGCGGCGGCTTCACCTGGGGCGGCGTCTACATGACCTGGGCTTATAATTCCCGCTGAGGTCGGTTTGCCGCGGCCCGAGAGGATAAAGGCTGAAAATGCAGCGCCCAAAACCGGCTATGGTGGCGTTCCGGGAGAAAGCCCATGCACGACACGACGGCTTTAGTGGCGCCACAAGAGAAGCCATCCGCCTATAGCCGCAGCCCGCACTACGCACTGCTTCATCGGCATTACCCGAGCGTCGACTACCTGCGACGGCGTGCGCGCACCCACATCCCGCATTTCGCATTTGAATATTCGGACGGCGGTTCGGGAAAGGACGATGCCGGGATCAAGCGCAATTGGGCTGCCTTCGATGCCATCGAGATCGTCCCTCGGTATGGCGTCATGCCGTCGCTGCCGCCGTGCGACATCGAACTCTTCGGCCGGCGCTATAGCGCGCCAATCGGCGTGGCGCCGATGGGCGGCCCGTCGATCATTTGGCCGGGAGGAGATGCTCATCTTGCCCGCGCCGCGCAGCGCGCCCGCATTCCCTACACGTTGAGCACCGCCGGCGGCGCGACCATCGAGGAAATCGCGGCGGTCGCCCCCGATGTCTTTTGGTTCCAGCTCTATCGCCTGGCAGCGAACGGCCACGCCGTCGGTCTCGATCTGGTCCGCCGCGCCGAGGCAGTGGGCTGCCACGCGCTGGTCCTGACGCTCGATGTGCCAGTACGCACGACGCGGCCTCGTGAAGTGGCAACGGGGATCGCAGGCGCGTTCAACATCGATCTCGCCATTCTTGCGCAGATCCTGCGGGCGCCCGGCTGGGTCATGGCGCTGCGGAAATACGGCATCCCGCGCTTTGCCAATCTGCGCTCGTATGTCGGGGAGAATGCTTCGCTCAACGAGGTGATTGCGTTTGGGCAGCGTGAGATGCGCGGCGCCTTTACGTGGGACGAAGTGAAAATGTACCGCGATCGCTGGAAGGGGGCGCTGATCGTCAAAGGGATCCTGCATCCGCAGGACGCCGAGATGGCGGTGTCGCTTGGCGTCGACGGAATTGTGGTTTCCAATCACGGTGGACGGCAAATCGAAGCATTGCCGGCGCCGATCGACGCGCTTCCGGCTATCGCGCGGCAAGTCGGCAAACGCGCAACGGTTCTGGTGGATTCGGGCGTGCGCAGCGGCAGCGACGTGGTGCGCGCTTGCGCGCTGGGTGCGGCGGCGGCTTTCGCCGGCAAAGCCTTCCTGTGGGGGCTTGGCGCGCTGGGCGAACACGGTCCCGGGCACGTCATCGATCTCCTGATCGAAGAGACGCAGGCCGCGCTCGGGCAGTTGGGCGCCCATAGCGTCGAAGAGACGCGCTCGCTCACGGTCCGGCACGAGCGGGCGCTGCGGTTCTGAACGCGCGCCGACGCCCGGAGTTCGGTTTGGGCTTGGTGCCGGGATGTATATCTTCGGTTTGGGCTTTTCTGTGCCCGTGTCACGTAAGGTTCATCAAACGCGTTCTGATCGCTTCGGATTATTTTTGAACGACGTCTTCATTTAATTTCTGAATTTTGGTTTGAGTAAAATGAGCGTTACCTTTTTCACAGCATATTGCTCGGCGTGCAGCTGCAATGGCATCATTACACGCCGAGTTTAAGTCGCAGCTCCACTCGCTTATTGGGGAGAACGATTATGTCCGCAGGTTCATCGTCGCCCGCGCATTCGGCTGAAGCACTCGAAGGCAGCGCAATTCGTTCCTTCCATTTCAAAGCTTCGGAAGAAGCACTCGGCGATTTGAGAAGACGCATAAACGCGGCAAACTGGCCCGAGCGGGAGACTGTCACGGATGCATCGCAAGGCGTCCAGCTAGCGACAATGCAGGCGCTCGCGCGCTATTGGGCAACGGATTACGACTGGCGCAAGTGCGAGGCGCGGCTCAATGCCTTACCGCAATTCATTACCGAAATCGATGGGCTGGACATTCATTTCATCCATGTTCGATCTAATCATCAAAATGCGTTGCCACTCATTGTCACGCATGGGTGGCCTGGCTCAATCGTCGAGCAGCTGAAGATTATCGATCCGCTGACTAATCCTACGGCCCATGGAGGAAGTGCATCGGACGCGTTCGATATCGTGATCCCCTCGATGCCGGGCTACGGCTTCTCGGGCAGGCCGACCAATACCGGCTGGGACCCCGCTCACATCGCAAGCGCCTGGGTCGAGCTCATGAAGCGCCTTGGGTACAAGCATTTTGTGGCGCAAGGCGGCGATTGGGGCGCGATCATTGTCGACCACATGGGTGTTCAGGCGCCGCCGGAATTGCTTGGCATTCACACCAACATGGCAAACGTGATTCCACTTGACATCGACAAAGCGGCTTTTTCGGGCGCGCCGACGCCAGCAGGTCTCTCGGCCGACGAGAAGCTCGCTTACGAGCGGCTAAGCTTCGTCTATGCAAAGGGCATCGGCTATGGGTTCCAGATGGGGTTGCGACCGCAAACGCTTTACGGAATCGCCGATTTGCCCGTGGGCTTGGCGGCCTACTTTCTTGACCACGACGCACGCAGCTACGAACTCATCGCCCGCGCCTTCGACGGAAAGACCGAAGGCCTCACGCGCGATGACATCCTCGACAACATCACGATCACGTGGTTGACGAACACGGCGATTTCCGGGGCTCGTCTATACTGGGAAAACAAGGGCGCCTCCTTTTTTGCTGTTAAAGGCGTCTCCTCCATTCCAGTCGCCGTGAGCGTGTTCCCTGATGAGCTTTATCCAGCTCCGCGGAGTTGGTCCGAGCGGGCGTATCCCAAACTCATCCATTATAACAAGCTCCACAAAGGCGGACACTTCGCTGCTTGGGAACAGCCGAAGCTCTTTTCAGAAGAGGTCCGCGCGGGCTTTAGACCGCTTCGCAAAACGATCTGAAGACTTCGGCGTACAACGCTCTGAAGGTAGGAGATGCGCCATGCCTGACGCTTCGCAGTTCAACGCTAACCGCACCGATCCCGGCCGGTGGACGATCACTTTCAGCAACCCGCCGATCAACATGTTTGTTCCCGCAACGATCGCCGAATTGGGAGCGCTGATGACCGACCTTGAGGCGGACTTGTCCGTGAAGGTCGTAGTGTTCCAGTCGGCGAATCCGGATTTTTTTATTGCCCATCTCGACGTAGCCAAGGCCGTTGAACGCCCAGAGATACTGGACCTTTGGCGCGACTTTGTCCTGCGCCTTTCGTCCGCGCCGATCGTGAGCATCGCCAAGATTTGTGGCCGCACACGTGGCATAGGTAACGAGTTCGTGCTGGCCTGCGACATGCGCTTTGCAAGTCGGCAAAACACCCTATTCGGTAATCCTGAGGTCGGCGTTGGACTGATCCCGGGCGGCGGAGCGCTAGAATGGCTTCCGCGCGTGGTCGGCCGCTCGCGCGCACTCGAGATCGTCCTCAGCGCCGACGATTTCGATGCTGATATCGCCGAGCGCTACGGCTGGGTGAACCGCGCGCTGGACGATGACAACCTCGACTTATTTGTCGATACGCTCGTCCGGCGCCTGGCCTCATTCGACCGTGAAGTGCTAGCCGCAGCCAAGGCCCAGATCAATCGGTTCGGGACGCCGACGGCTACCGAGCTTCAGTCGAGCAACGACATGATCTTCCCAATGCTGACTTGGCCCAGTGCGCAGGCGCGCCGCCCCAAGCTCCGTGGTATCGGTTACGGCGTTCGGAGCGACTTCGAATTGAACTTCGGCCGGTACCTCCCTGAGTTCGGAGGGGCGGATGACGATGGCACGAATACGCGGCCCGAGTGATCGTCGCCCCGGATTTCTGAACGCGTGCCGACGCCCGGAGTTCGGTTTGCGCTTGGTGCCGGGGTGTAAATTCATAAAAGCAACGCCACTGACGAGCAGAATGTGTTCGCTATCCGGGGTGATGCGGACATCGCCCTGACGTTGCAGGATGTCTGCTGATGACCCCTAGCGGACATTGCGCGCCGGGATTGCGTTAAGACCAGAAAGCGCGCAGTTTAGGCTGCAAGCTAACGCTGTTCACACGGCGATGATACGTCGATGTATGTCCACCCCATGTCCCGACGCGTCTTCAAGGTTATTTTGGTTAAACCGTCACACTACGACGCCGACGGCTACGTCATCCAATGGTGGCGATCGCTAGTCCCATCGAACAGCCTTGCGAGCATCTACGGGCTAATGGCGGAATGTGCCTCTGAGAGAGTGTTGGGGCCTTATGTCGATATCGAGATCGAGGCCTATGACGAGTGCAACACTGTAATCGACACCAGTGCGGTTATTCGAAAAATTGCTAAAGCGGGCGCCGGATTCGTCGGGCTTGTGGGCGTGCAGTCTAACCAATTTCCCCGGGCGCTCGATCTCGCCCGAACGTTTCGGGCGGCCGGCCTTCCGGTCGTGATCGGCGGCTTCCACGTGAGCGGTTGTCTTTCGATGCTGCCTGAATTGCCCGGCGATCTGAAAACCGCGCTCGACATGGGCGTTATACTTTTCGCCGGCGAGGGCGAAGGCCGTATTGACGGGCTACTTCGCGACATCGATGCTGGCCACCCGAAATCGATCTATAATTATCTTAACGACTTGCCGGAAATGGCGGCGGCAACGCTGCCGATCCTACCTCGCTCGGCGGTGACCCGCATCGCAGGGCACTACAGCAGCTTCGATGCCGGCCGCGGCTGCCCATTTCAGTGCAGCTTCTGTACCATCATTAATGTACAGGGCCGCAAATCGCGCTACCGCACACCCGACGATGTTGAGGCGATCGTGCGCATGAACGCCGAGGAAGGCATCACGCGCTTCTTCGTGACGGACGACAATTTCGCCCGCAATAAGAACTGGGAGGTAATCCTAGATCGCCTGATAGAGCTGCGCGAACGTCACGGCTTTAACATCCGGCTATTGTTGCAAGTCGACACGCTCTGTCATCGGATTCCGTCTTTCATTGAAAAGGCTGCGCGCGCGGGTTGCACCGCCGTGTTTATCGGACTTGAGAACATCAATCCCGAAATCGCTGATGGGGACCAAGAAGCGTCAGAATAAGATATGGGAATACCGCGAGATGCTTCAGGCCTGGAAAAAGGCCAAGGTAATGACCTATGCAGGTTATATTCTCGGCTTTCCGACTGACACGCCTGAGTTGATCGCGCGCGACATTGAAATCATAAAGATGGAATTGCCCATTGATATATTGGAATTCTTTTACCTAACTCCGCTGCCGGGATCTGAAGATCACAAGAAACTTCTCTTGCGTGAAGTTCCTATGGACCCGGACATGAACAAATACGATCTCGAACATGCCTGCACAGCCCACGCGCTAATGTCGCAGGAAGTCTGGGAGCGTGTTTATGCCGACGCTTGGCGCCTCTATTATACCGACGAACACGTAGCAACGGTTATGCGTCGAGCAATCCTCGCCGGTATCAACCGAACGAAGCTTTTGGATTCACTCGTAATGTTTTCAGGCGCTGTACCGATCGAGGGCGTACACCCGCTACAATTTGGATTTGTCCGCAGGAAGATACGCACCCAGCGCCGCCATGGCATGCCGATTGTCAACCCGATCTTGTTCTACCCGTGGCGCGCCTACGATGCCGTGTATGTCGCAAGTCAATGGGCGATGAAAGCGCTGCATTATCGCGGCATCCTCAAACGCGTGGTTTCAAGTGGAGCCCCCCACTCATGGTTCGACAAAGCAATGCAGCCGAGCAACGTTGAAGGCGGCGACCATTTGATCGATGTTTTTGCTGACAAAATTCCCAAGACTTACGGTGCGCCCATTTACGGTGCAGCTCAGGCGGTGGATGCCGCCCGGACAGTCGCGGCAAAGTGAATTTCTCCATCAGATGGCATTTTGCGGGAGTTGTCGCTGGGGAATGCCTGGTTTGGCTCACGTCTGTTGTTGGCACAGAGCGGAAATGGCGCGACGTCCGAGTTGTGTCCGCTTTGAAGTAAA
>CAVZSB010000003.1:0-225287 GCA_963777635.1 uncultured Alphaproteobacteria bacterium | reverse complement strand
TTTTGCGAAAGCACTTCTGCCTTCCGCTCTGCCTTCCGCGTTTGAATCCAAGAGGACTTATCGCATTTGGCGAAACCTCTATCGGCGTCCGAATAGCGCTACTTCGATTGCCTCAATATGCAGGAGCATTGCCCGCGCAGCACCGTCTGCATCACGGTTGTGAAGCGCCGCGACGACATCCCCGTGTTGCTCGCAATAATCGCGTCGGCGATTTTCCGAAAATGTCTTGCGCTTGAGCTCAATCCACGCGTTGCGGCTCCGGATCACCTGCAAGATCTGGTGGACGCTGACCAGGAGCTCGTTGCGGGTCGCCGCAAATATTCGGTGATGAAACTGCGTATCCCAATGCTCAAAGTCGTCCTTTTCCTGCGCGTCACTGGCGCGTTGATGCGCTTCTCCAATCGCCAGGAGATCGGATGAACTCGCATTTTTCGCGGCAATTGCTGCCGCCTGCGGTTCGACGATGAAGCGCGCCGCCATCAGGTCGGCCGGAGAAACGCCCGTGACACGCTGTACAATGTCTGCGAGCTCGGCCGCTTCGCCGTTAACGAATGTGCCGCGGCCGACATGGCGTTCGATGGTGCCGTCATTGGCGATCGCTTCGACTGCGCGTCGCAGCGTGTTTCGAGCAACGCCATATTGCGCGGCGAGTTCGCGTTCGGCCGGCAGCCGTCCGGACGCAGCCCATTCGCCGGCGGCGATGCGTTTGCGTAAAGACCCTTCGACTGTACCGGCGACGATCTTGGGCAACGCCCCCATCCCTCATGTTGGACCAATACTAAACCAATTATAATGCACGCCGCGTCGTTGCCAACTCCCAATTTCCGGGCGTTAAATCGCCCTTGCAATGCTTGCCAAAAGACCGATAATTATTCCCAATAAGACAAAATTGGTTCAGATAGGGGAGCGAATGAAAGTCGCTACGGTTTCCATAGCCGGGGAGCGGCGCGTTGGGCAGATCAGCACAGACGGGCTGTCGATAGCTCCTTTCGATTTGACCCTCTCCGAAGCGCAGGACGGAATTGTTGCTCTGATCCGCCGTAACGGCGCCGGCATGCCGCGGACCCTTTCGCCGATTCCTCTGTCGCAGGTCACGATGGAGGCTCCCATTCCGATGCCAAGGCGCAACATCTTTTGCGTCGGCAAAAATTACTACGAGCACGCCCACGAATTTGCCCGCAGCGGCTTCGATAGCTCCGACGGCGCGGTGCCCAGCCACCCGATCATGTTCTCCAAGGTGCCTGAATCGGTGATCGCATGCGGAAGGGCGGTAGTAATCGATCCGAAAGTGTCCAAGGCCATCGACTACGAGGCGGAACTCGCGGTCATCATCGGCAAGGCTGGTCGCGGCATTGAAGCGACCAACGCTCTCGATCATGTCTGGGGTTACACGATCATCAACGATGTGACCGCTCGCGATCTCCAGGCGCGCTTCAGTCAGTGGCTCATCGGCAAATCGCAGGACACGTTCTGTCCAATGGGCCCGTTTGCGGTCACCCAGGACGAGATCGACATCGGCAATACGCTGATCAGTTGTTCCGTCAACGGTGAACTGCGCCAAAGCTCCAACACCAACAGGTTGATCTTCGACATTCCCAAGATCATCGAGACGTTGTCCGCCGGCATCACGCTGCAGCCGGGCGATGTGATCGCTACCGGGACACCGGCCGGCGTCGGCATCGGTTTCAATCCGCCGAAGTATCTGAAAGGTGGCGACGTGGTGCGGATCGAAATCGGCGGGATCGGCGTGCTCGAAAACGAGATCGTGGAGCTCGCTTCATGACCTCCATCCGTTTGGCCGGCATGACCGTGGAGTCGGATGGGGAGGGGCCTGCGATCGTCATGCTCCACGGACTCGGCGGCACGTCCAACAGCTTTCAAGCGATGGTCCCGGCTCTGGCCGGCTTTCGCATCGTGCGGCCTGATTTGCCGGGGGCCGGACGATCACCGGCGCCGCCGCAACGGATTACGGTCGAGACCCTGGTCGACGCCGTCGCAAACGCGGCGACCCATCTTGGCATCAACCGGGCGCACATCGTCGGGCATTCGTTCGGTACATTGATCGGGCAGCATATGGCGGCGCGTCATCCGGAACGCGTCGCCAGCCTCACGCTGTTTGGTCCGATCCTCGAACCACAGGACGCCGCGCGCGCAAGGCTGCGCGACCGCGCGGCGACGGCCCGCAATGAGGGCATGTGCTCGGTCGCCGACCAACTGACGCAATCGGCGCTGTCAAGCGCAACCGCGAATGACAACCCGGTTGCGGTCGCCTTCGTCCGTGAAAGCCATATGCGCCAAGATGCTGAAGGCTTCGCGCGTTCGTGCGAAGCGCTGGCGCAAGCCGAGAAAGCCGACCACCGGCTTGTTGACTGTCCAGCTCTTATCGTCACCGGCGACGAGGACGCTATCGGGCCCGCCAGCGTCGCCCAGGAATTGGCGGACAAGATCGGCAACGCCAAGACCGTCGTCCTGCACCGCTGCGGCCATTGGACGCCCATAGAAAAGCCGAAGGAGTGCGGCAAGCTCTTGTCAGAGTTCTTACGCGGAATTCCGATCTAACGAATGCACGCGGCGTTTGTCCTGCCGCAAGAGGAGGAACTACCATGGCCAACGATACGAATGGCTGGAATGGCGGCAACGGGCCGATCCTTTTCACCAATGTTCGCGTTCTCGATGCAACCGGTGAATATCCCTATACCGGTGAGGTGCTTATCCAGGGCAATCGCATCAAACAAATTTCCCGCGGCTCGTCACGCGTCGGAAGCAGTCCGATGCAAGGCGGCGGCGCGACTGTGATTGACGGCATGGGGGCAACCCTGATGCCCGGGCTGATCGACGCACACTTGCACCTGTCCTGGAACAACGCACCCGGCATCGACCCAATTCAGATGATGGAATTGGAGGAGCACATGCTCGTCACCATGGAGATGGCGAAGCTCGTGATCGACGCGGGGTTTACCGCAGGACGGGGCGCGGCGGCAGCAAAGCCGCGGCTCGATGTCGTCGCCAAGCGCTTTATCAATGAAGGGCGTTTTCCCGGGCCGCGCTATCTGGCGGCGGGCCCGGAGATCACGACTGTCGGCGGCCTCGGGGACGCGGCGCCGTCGCACATTCCGCATGAGGGTCTTAACCTTGGAATTGTCGTCTCCGGCCCCGAAGAAGTGCGCCGTACCGTCCGCACGCTCATCAAATACGGCGTCGACTCCATCAAATTGAACCTCTCAGGGGAGGAGATCACCGGCATGGGCGCCGAAGAGACGCCAATGTCGGAAGAAGAAGTAGCCATGGCAGCGAGCGAGGCAAAGTGCCGGAACAAGGTGCTTTCCGCGCATGCCCGCTCATCCGGATCGGTGAAGCAGTGCGTTCGCCACGGCATCCAGAACATCTATCACGCGTCTTTCGCAGACGAAGAAGCACTCGACATGCTGGAAGCGCACAAGGACCGGCATTTCGTCGCTCCCGGGATCGCTTGGCTCATCAACACCGCGCGAAATGCCGAACAATGGGGCATCAAGCCCGGGTCGAAGGTCGCGATGCTCTACGAGCGCGAGCTCGAAATGTGTGTCGAGACCATGAAAAAGATGCACCGGCGCGGAATTCGCGTTTGCATCGGCGGTGACTACGGCTTCGCCTGGACGCCGCAAGGCACCAACGCCAAGGATATCCAGACCTTCGTCGACATGCTCGGTTTCACGCCGATGGAAGCACTCCAGGCTGCGACAAAGTACGGCGGCGAGATCATGGGCATGGCGAACGAGCTTGGCCTGGTGCGTGAAGGCTATCTGGCCGACCTCCTGTTGATAGATGGCGATCCGGTCGCTGACGTCCGCATCCTGCAGGATAAGGCCCGGATTCTCGCCATTATGAAGGATGGTAAGTTCCACAAGGCGCCGCGGATGAATCAGCAGCGCCTGCGAATGTCAGCATGAGCGTTGTCGAGCAAGCGGCGCCGGGACTGACTGGGCGGCAGGCGTGGGTCCTGTTCTGGGCTCTCGCCGCCGCTTTGGTTGCCTGGTTGTTTTTCGCCGTTTGGCCGAGCTGGCTGGATGCCATTCTCATTTCCAAGAAGGCGTTCATCAGTTCCATTTTCAACGGCGTGACGCTGGCGGGCCTTTATTTCCTGGTCGCCAGCGGTTTCACGCTCGTCTTCGGATTGATGCGAAACGTCAATCTCGCACACGGTTCGCTTTATCTGTTCGGCGCCTATATCGGTTACGAAGTATCGCAGCGAACCGGCATCTGGCTTCTTGGCGTGGCCGCTGGATTTGTTGTGCTCGCCGCGATCGGTCTGCTGATGCAGGTCTTCATCTTTCGCCGGCTCGAAGGCGATGAGCTGCGGCAAACGCTGGTCACGCTTGGCATTTCGATCGTCGCCGCTGATCTGATGCTCGCGATCTGGACGGGCATTACTTACCAGATCGGCGTGCCTGCCTGGCTCGACGGCGCGATCAAACTCCCCATCATCACCTCGCTGCGCAGCAACGGCACCGCCGTGATGATGACCTATCCGCTGTATCGCCTGATCGTGCTCGCGATCGCTGTCGTCATTGGCATAGGCTTGTGGCTCATGATCAGCCGCACCCGCATCGGCACGATGATCCGCGCCGGTGTCGATGATCGCGCGATGCTGTCGGCGTCCGGTGTCAATGTGCACATGGTTTTCGCTGTCGTCTTTGCCGTTGGCGCCGGGCTTGCTGGCTTCGCCGGGGTGGTAGGCGGAACCGCACTCTCGCTCGCGCCGGGCGAGGACGTGCGCTATCTGCTCGCCTCGCTCGTTGTCGTCATCGTCGGTGGCATGGGCTCTATTCCGGGCGCGGCAATCGGCGCACTGCTGGTCGGATTGGCCGAGCAAATCGGCCTGGTTTATTTGCCGACATACGGCATCGTTCTGACCTTCATAATCATGGTCGTAACGCTTGCATTGCGGCCGCAGGGCATTATGGGAAAGTCGCGCCCCTCGGTCGCTCCCATTCTCGCGCTGGATCAACCCAACAAGGCTGTCGTCGTGCCGGCGCAGTTCGGAGTAGCGCAAGGAGTGCTGGCGGCAGCACTGCTGCTTTATCCTCTCGTTGCTTCCGAATTCTTCCTGACGCAGATCGGCGCCTATTCACTCATCTGGGGCCTTTTGGCGCTCTCGATGATGCTGCTGGCCGGCTATGGTGGCATGGTCAGTCTGGCGCAAATTACCAGTGCCGGCATTGCCGCCTACACGGTGGCGATCTTCGGCACCAACAACATACACATCTATGGTTTCGGCTGGCCGTGGTGGGTGCTCGTGCCCTTTGCCGTGCTGCTGGCGGCGATCGTATCGGCGATCATCGGCGCGATTTCCGTGCGCACCGAGGGCATCTACACGATCATGATAACGCTCGCTATTGCCGCCGCCTTCTTCTACTTCGCGCAGCAAAACTACGCGTTGTTCAACGGGCATTCCGGTTTTGCCGGCATTCCGACGCCGCAGGTCGCGGGTATCGATTGGCACGCTCCGATCCCGTTCTACTATCTCTGCCTGTTTGTTGCAGCCGCCTGCTACGCCGCGGTGCTCTACTGCTCGCGCTCGACTTTTGGTCTGGCACTGCAGGCGATCCGTGACAACGGCCGGCGGATGCGGGCGGTTGGTTTTGACATTACAGCGCACAAGGTCGTGGCTTATTTCTACTCCGGTATCATCGCCGGTCTCGCCGGCGTGTTGCTTGTCTGGTTCAACGGCCGCGTATCGCCCGGCACTGTCGATGTCGGTCAGGCGATCGAGGTTCTGGTCATCGCGGTGATCGGCGGGCTGCGCCATCCGATCGGGCCGTTCATTGGCGCCGTCTTCGTCATCCTGATCCAGACTTTCGCCATCGATATTGTTGGCGCTGAGCGTTTCAACACGCTGATTGGCTTAGTCTTTCTGGCGATCGTTTTCGTCTCGCCGGATGGCCTCTTGGGCTTGTGGGGAAGAATCAAACCCCTGCTCGCACAGGAGTCCCTGCGTTCCCGCCTACCGGGGGGAGCGGCACTGCACGCGCAAATACAATCCACACAAGGGAGGATGGAATGACACTACATCGACGCGCGCTTCTCGGCATCGGCCTGGCGGCAGGACTGGCGATCCCGTCGGTTGCGATGGCCGAAGACACCATCAAAATCGGCGTTCTCGCAACGTTCGAGGGCGCCTTCACCGTGCTCGGCGAGGACAGCATGCGCGGCGCTGTCATGGCCGTCGATGATTTCGGCGGCAAGGTGGCCGGCAAGAAGATTGAGATAGTCAAAGGTTCGTCCGACGGCTCGCCTGACAGCGCGGTCCGCGCCGCGCGAAAACTCGTGGAGCAAGACGGGGTGAAAGTACTGGTCGGGCCTTTGTCGGGCGATGAAGGTCTGGCGATCAAAGACTACGCAAAGACCAAACCCGACGTGACCATCGTCAACGGCACTTCCGCCGCGCAGGATACGACGCTGCGCGATCCGGCTCCCAACTTTTTTCGCTTCTCTACCGACGGGGCGCAATGGATGGCCGGCCTCGGCGACTATGCCTACAAGACCAAGGGCTACAAGAAAGTTGCGACCTTAGCCGAAGACTATTCTTTCCCGTACACGCAGGTGTTTGGCTTCATGGCGCCCTTCTGCAAGGCCGGCGGCCATGTTGTGAAAAAATTCTGGGTGCCGATCGGGACCAAGGACTTTTCGTCGGTCATTGCCGCGATACCGGACAATATCGACGCGATCTACGTCGTTTTGGGCGGTGCCGACTCGGTCAACTTCCTCACCCAGTATCAACAGGCAGGCGGTCAAGCGCCGCTGGTTGGAGGCTCGGTCACCGTCGATCAAACGATCCTCGGATCCAAGGGAAAGATTCATGATGTAGTCATCGGGACACCTTCTGCGGGCCCGATCGCCGACGATAACGAATCCCCGGCGTGGCAGAAGTTCGTCGCCGCTTACAAGAAACAACCTAACGCCTTTCCGTCGCCGTCGCTGTTCGCCCACGGCTACTACGTCAACATGACTGCCCTGCTCACCGGGCTTCAAAAAGTGAACGCCGACGTGTCTGATGGCGGCGGCAAGTTGCGGGCGACTCTTTCCAGCCTTGTTCTCGAAACGCCTACCGGCAAAGTGTCGCTTGACAAGAACCGGAACGCCATCGCCGACGAATTCCTGACCGAAGTGACCAAGAAGCCCGACGGCACGTTGTACAACAAGCTCATCAAGGTCATTCCGCAGGTGAATCAGACGCTGGGTATTCCGGAGGCCGAGTTCCTGAGCCTCGGAAAGGCCAGCCGCGACAATCCGAGCTGCCCGTAGCAACTCGGGACGCGAGACTACCAGTGGCCGAAGTGTCCATTGCTACGCGCCTGCAAGAGTCTGGAGCGCATGCGCTCGAGCTCGATAACGTGGCACGGCACTTCGGCGCGCTGGTAGCACTGTCGGGTATCAGCATGAAGATCGCCGCCAGCGAACGACGCGCGGTGATTGGCTCCAACGGCGCGGGTAAAACCACGCTGTTCAACGCCATCACCGGCGACTTCATGCCGACGGCGGGGCGCATTCGCTTTTTCAACGAAGATATAACAACATTGCCTGTGCAAGAGCGCATCCGGCGCGGACTGCGGCGGACCTATCAGATATCGCAGCTGTTCGGCGGCCTCAGTGTCCGTGATTCCGTTTATCTGGCCTGCCGCGGCGTTTCCCGCGGGCGCTTCGCGCTGACACGCCCGCGTATGGACGATCGCACGATGATGCAGGCGGAATTGATCCTTCACGCGGTCCATCTGGAAACGATGCGCGATACGGTAGTCGCGACGCTGAGTCACGGCCAGCAGCGGCAGCTTGAAATCGCGCTGGCCCTCGCCGGGGCGCCGCGTTTCATTCTATTCGACGAGCCGGCCGCCGGGTTGTCGCCGACAGAACGGCGCGATCTTGTCACCATCCTCAACGCCTTACCCAAGCATATTGGCTACATCATCATCGAGCATGACCTCGACGTGGCGCTTCGCGTCACCGAGTACGTCACGATGTTGCATAACGGCCGTCTGTTCAAAGAGGGAACGCCTGAGCAAATCGAAGACGATCCCGAGGTGCAGGAAGTCTATCTTGGAGGGCGCCATGGCTGAGGCCGGCATTCAGCCCGCCCTCAAGGTCGAGGATCTCCACGTTTATTACGGCGAAAGCCACGCCATACAGGGCGTGTCGATGGCGCTCGACCGCGGCGTCCTTGCCATCGTTGGCCGCAACGGCATGGGCAAGAGCACGCTCTGCAACACCATCGCCGGGCTGAAGTCATCGCGCTCCGGCAGTATCCGCATTCTTGGCCGTGAGACATCACGGCTCGAACCGCACGTCATCCACCGCCACGGTGTCGGTTACGTGCCGCAGGGGCGGCGGGTCTGGCCGAGCCTCTCGGTCGACGAACATTTGCGCCTGGTCGCTACCGGCGGTCCGAATGCCGCGTGGACCGTCGATCGCGTCTATCAGACGTTCCCGCGCCTTTATGAGCGGCGCACGAGCGGCGGCTCGCAATTGTCCGGCGGCGAGCAGCAGATGCTGGCGATCTCACGCGCGTTGCTCGGCAATCCCCGCCTCTTGATCATGGACGAGCCGACGGAAGGATTGGCGCCCGTTATTGTCGAGCAGGTCGAAGCCATGATGGTGCAGCTCGCCGAAGAGGGAGCGATGGCTATCTTGGTCGTTGAACAGAATATCGGGGTGGCGACTGGGGTAGCCGACCATGTCGCCATCATGGTCAACGGCCGGATTAACCGCATCATGGAAGCGTCCGCACTCGCTGCCGACCGCGAGCTGCAACAGCGGCTTCTCGGCGTTGGCCGGCTGGAAGACGACAATCTGCCGCCGGAAGAAACAGCCCCCGGCGAGAGCGCCGAAGCGCTGATGGCAGAAGTCTTTCGCGTCGAACGCGCGGAAGGGCCCTTTACCAGCACGCTCGCAACACCCGCCGAACTCACGCAGCCAACCGCCCTTTTACCGGATCGATGGAAAATGCCGGCGACGAGCCTGCGCCAATCGATTGTCGAAGCCGCGCGGCCGGAGGACGACAGCCGCCGCCGGGTTTTTGCGATCCCTTTCTCGGAGCGCATCGGTCGCACCGCGCTGGTAGCCGGAACGTTCGACACAAAGGGGCGGGAACTCAAATTTATTTGTGACCGGCTGAAGGCGCTCGGCATTCCGGTCCGCACGGTGGATTTGTCAACTTCCGGCAAACCGTCGACGGCGGATGTGACTCCCTTGCAGGTGGCGAGCATGCATCCCGGCGGTACGTCGGCGGTTTTTTCATCCGATCGCGGCCAATCGGTTACGGCAATGGCCGAAGCATTCGCGCGCTGGGTTGCGCGCGAGCCGCGCGTCGGCGGCGTCATCTCAGCGGGTGGCTCGGGCGGCACGACATTGGCAACGGCGGGCATGCGAGCGCTGCCGGTCGGTATTCCCAAGGTCATGGTTTCAACAGTCGCCGCCGGCGACGTACGCGAATATGTTGGCGCGACCGATGTCGTGATGTTCCATTCGGTCGCCGACGTGCAGGGGCTCAACTCGATCACCGAACAAGTGCTCGCCAACGCCGCGCATGCGCTCGCCGGCATGATTGCGCAAATGCCGACACGAGAGGCCTATGAGGCCAAGCGCAAGATAGCCCGGCCGGCCCTCGGCCTCACGATGTTCGGCGTAACCACCCCGTGTGTGCAGGCGGTGACGAAACGGCTGGAAGCCGACTATGATTGCCTGGTTTTTCACGCCACCGGCACCGGCGGACGGGCGATGGAAGCGCTGGGCGATTCCGGGCTGCTCGCCGGCTTTTTGGACCTGACGACCACCGAGGTCGCCGACATGATTGTTGGCGGCATCCTGCCCGCCGATCAGGATCGATTTGGTGCTCCGATCCGTACCGGCTTGCCCTATGTCGGTTCGACCGGCGCCTTGGACATGGTCAATTTCGGCCCGCGCGACACGGTTCCAGCGCGGTTTCAGAACCGCAAATTTGTCGTTCATAATCCCAACGTCACGCTGATGCGCACCACGCGTGACGAGAACCGCGCCATTGGCGAGTGGATCGGTCAAAGGGTGAACCTTATGGAGGGCCCCGTGCGCTTCCTGCTGCCCGAGGGCGGCGTATCGATGCTCGACAGGCCCGGCGCGGCGTTCCATGATCCCGAAGCAGATGCGGCGTTGTTCGAAGCGATCGAGAACACCATACGGCCTACCAGCAACCGCTCCGTGGAGCGGGTGAAAGGCAACATCAACGATCCGACGTTTTTTGAAGCGGTGATCGACGCGTTTCGTTCTATTTCACCGCCGATCAGGCACAGGGCGTAGGTGCTGCGGCGGCGTAAAAACGGGGCTAAAGTGCGGATGTTTCTTGCAAGCGACGGCAGGCGTCCGACTGAATGAGCGGAGGGTGAAATGAGTGCGAACACTGTTGGCGAAGTGCTGCTTTGGCTGATCGGTCTTGCGATCGCCATTGTCATCCTCGTCTACATCCTGCGCTGGCTCTATCGCCGGTCAACTAAAGAGACCGCGTTCGTCCGCACCGGCTTCCTGGGTGAAAAAGTCGTGGTCAATGGCGGCGCGTTCGTCATCCCGGTGCTGCATGAAATCACACCGGTCAACATGAACGTCATGCGCATCGAGGTGACGCGCCGCGACAACGGGGCCCTCATCACCCGCAATCGGATGCGCGTCGACATCATCGCTGAATTTTTCGTCCGCGTCGGCACCTCCAAGGCTGCGGTCGCATCCGCGGCGCAGACGTTAGGCCGCCGCACGTTGCAGGAAGACGGCATCCGCAGCCTCATGGAAGGAAAATTTGCATCCTCGATGCGGATGGTCGCCGCTCAAATGACGCTCGAAGAGATGCATGAAAAGCGTCGCGACTATGCCAGTCAGCTCCGCGACCTCGCCGCCGAGGCACTCGCGGCCAACGGCCTCGAGCTTGAGAACGTCGCCATCGTCGACCTCGATCAGACGGGCCTCGAGTTCTTTGATCCGTCGAATGCCTTCGACGCCGAAGGCCTCACCCAGCTGACTGAGTCGATCGAAACCAGACGTAAGATGCGCAATGAGATCGAGCAGCGCGCGCTGGTCGATATCCGCAGCCAGAATCTGGAAGCCCAGAAGAAGGTCTTCGAGATCGATCGCGAAACCGAATATGCCCGGCTTGAGCAGGAGCGCGAGGTCGAATTCCGCCGTGCGGTGCAGCGGGCCGAGCTTACCAAGGAACGCGCGCTGCGCGAGCAAGAGGGCGAAGAGGCGCAGCTCGCCTCACGCCAGGCGATCGAGAAGGCAAAGCTGGCGCAACAGCTCGCCATCACTCAGGAACGCATCAGGAGCGAAGAGGATACTCAACGGCGGGAGATCGCCCGCCGCCGCGCTTTGGATGAAGCCGAGCTGAAGACCCGTGAGCAGACCGAGCGGGAACAGATCAACCTGGAGCTGCAACTGGAGACCGCCCGAATCGGGCGCGAGCGCGAGCAGCGCGAACTGGAAATCTCGCGGCAGAAGGCACTCGAAATTCTGGAGCTCGACCGGCAAATCGCGCTGGCCGAAAAGACGCTGGCCGTTATCAGGGCCGAAGCGGAAAAGCGCCGTACCGAAATCGTCGAGAACCAGCTCACCGAAGCCGAGCGTATTGCCCAGGACCGTGCGCTGGACCAGATCCGGCTCGAGCGTGAGCGGCATCTGGAAGGCCTGCAGATCGCCAAACGCCAAGCCTTCGAGGAGGCGGAAATTGCCGCCGCCGAGGATGTCGAGCGCGCCCGCATCGCCACCGAGCGGGGTATCGAAGAGGCCCGAATCGCCAAGGATCGCGACGTGCGCACGCTGGCGACCGAGCGAGACAAGCTCGTCGAGATAGCCGAGATGGTCAAGGCGATCGAGCTGGCCAAGAAGGCAACCGAGCGTTCCGCGGCGATCGCCGCTTCCGAGGCCGTTCGCATCAAAGTCATCCAGGCCGAGGAGCAGGCGATCACGGCGCGTGAGCGCGAAATTGCCGAGCGCCGCAAGCTTACGGAAATGATCGCTGCGCAACGCGAGGCCGAACGCGAGGCGCTACGCATTACGGCCAAAGCCGAAGCCGAAATGCGAGCCGCGCGAAGCTTTGCCGAAGCGCAAAAGATCGCGGCGGAAGCGGCGGCGGAGGCGGAGAAGATTCGTGCGCTCGCGGCTGCCGAACGCTATGAGGTCGATGCCGCCGGCGCTCGTCAGCTTAACGAAGCAGAGAACATATTGAGCGAGGGGGCACGGGCCGGCCGGCTACGGGAGAAGCTGTTAGAGCGTATTGAGGGTATCGTGCGCGAAAGCGTACGGCCGCTGGAGAAAATCGAGGGCATCAAGATTCTTCACGTCGATGGCGTCAATGGCGGAGGTCCGGGCCGTAATGTCACGGATGAGGTAATCGATTCCGCGCTACGCTATCGCGTGCAGGCGCCGATGATCGACACGCTGATGAAGGAGATCGGTATCGAGGGTGGCAGCCTCGGCCGCATGACCGAGGTGCTGCGCGACGCCAAGGACATTTCGGCGCTTACCCGCGACAGCAAGAAAGGAACCAAGGAAAAGGCGCCGAAGCAGAGCGACGACGACCGCGATCGGTAGTTCAGCAACGTTGCCGCGAAGTCCGCTAAGAGCATGCGGGTTAGCGCGGACACTTGCGGAAGCCGTCTCTCGGTTCCCAAACGGCGGGCCCCGCACGAAAAAAACAGGAATTAAATTCCCAATACCTTCGCAGTCGGCTCGCAGGGCAATCCGAGTGCGGCTGCCACCGCGCCGTAAGTGACGCTGCCGTCATGCACATTGAGCCCATCCCGCAAATGCGGGTTTTCTTTCAGCGCAGTGCGCCAACCCTTGTCGGCGAGGGCCAGCACAAAGGACGTGGTCACGTTGCTCAAAGCAAAGGTTGAAGTACGCGCAACCGCCCCAGGCATGTTGGCCACGCAATAGTGCACGACGTCGTCGACGATATAGGTCGGATGAGAATGCGTGGTTGGCCGTGAGGTTTCGGCACAGCCGCCTTGGTCGATGGCCACGTCGACGATCACCGAGCCGGGCTTCATCGCCGTGACAGTTTGCCTTGAGATCAATTTCGGCGCCATGGAACCCGGCACCAGAACGGTGCCGATGACAAGGTCGGCGCGCCGGCAAAGAAGCTCGACGAGGTCCCGCGTCGAGAAGAGCGTGCGCACGCGACCGTCAAATTGTGTCGCTATGCGGCGAAGCGCCTCGGGATTTCGGTCCAACACCACAACGTCGGCGCCCATGCCGGATGCAATCAGAGCAGCGTTTGTTCCGGCAACGCCGCCGCCGAGAATGACGACATGCGCGGGGGATACGCCCGGCACTCCGCCGAGGAGTATCCCACGTCCTCCGTTTCCCTTTTCCAGGCAGTGCGCGCCTACATGGGACGCCATTCGTCCGGCGACCTCCGACATCGGCGTGAGTAACGGTAGCGTACCGTTCGGGCCAGTGACCGTCTCGTACGCGATCGCGGTGACGCCCGAGTGCAGCAAATCCTCAGTCTGCTCGCGATCTGGCGCCAGATGCAGATAAGCAAATAGGACCTGACCCCGGCGCAGCTTCTTGCGCTCCACCGCGAGCGGTTCCTTTACCTTCACGACCAACTCGGCTTTCCCATAGACGGCATCTGCATTTGCGACGATTTCCGCGCCGGCGGTCATATAGTCGCTGTCCGGCAAGCCGGCTTCCGTGCCGGCCCCGGTTTCCACGAGGACCCGATGGCCCTTCTCGGTGAGTTCGCGGACTGTCGATGGCACAATACCGACCCGGTACTCATTATCCTTGATTTCCTTCGGCACACCGACAAGCATGACAACCCCTCCTGAATCGAACGCCGTTTCGCCAAGCGCGATGGTCCGCGTTAGCCTCGCTTGTACTCACGGCAATGCTTAGCTCACGCCGCCGCCGCGACAAACAATCTTGTTCGGGTTGATCCTTGGAGGAACATACCGACGCCGCGACACCCCGCGCAGATCGATATAACTTATGATATCACAGATGCGGGATTTCCTGCCGCACGGCCGTCGCGTATAGCGGTGACGGGATGGCACTTTTATGAATTGGAGATGCAATTGAGAGTTCACGGTAATTCGGCGGCGAGCCGCGACATAGCGACCCTATTGCACCCCTACACGAATTTGAAGGCGCACCAATCAAAGGGCCCCTTGATCATTACGCATGGTCGCGGCGTGCATGTCTATGACGATCAAGGCAAGGAATACATCGAGGGCCTTGCGGGTTTGTGGTGCGTCTCGCTGGGGTTCAGCGAACCGCGCCTGGTCGAAGCCGCGCGACGGCAGATGGAAACTCTTCCCTACTATCACGCCTTCGCCTCCAAGTCGCACGGGCCGGCAATCGATCTGGCTGAACGCATCCTCGATCTCCTCCCCGACACGATGTCCAAGGTATTCTTTAACAACTCCGGTTCTGAGGCGAATGACACCGCGATCAAGCTGGTTTGGTATTACAACAATGCCATCGGCCGGCCGCACAAGAAGAAGATCGTCTCGCGCATCAAGGCCTACCACGGTGTTACCATCGCCAGCGCCAGCTTGACCGGGCTGCCCAACAATCATCGTGACTTTGACCTGCCGATTGCCGGTATTGTGCACACCGGGTGTCCACATCACTATCGTTTCGCCAAGCCCGGCGAAAGCGAGGAAACTTTCGTTTCGCGGTTGGCCGAAGAGCTCGATGCATTGATCGAGAAGGAGGGTCCGGACACGGTCGCCGCATTCATCGCCGAACCGGTGATGGGAGCAGGCGGCGTTCTGGTTCCGCCACAAACCTATTTCGACAAGATCCAGCCGGTGCTTAAGAAGCACGATGTCCTGTTCATCGTCGACGAGGTGATCTGTGGCTTCGGCCGGCTCGGGACTATGTTCGGGTTGGAAGCCTTCGACATAAAGCCGGACATGGTCATCCTGGCCAAACAATTGACATCGGGCTACCAGCCGATGTCGGCAACCGTGATCTCCGACGCCATCTACGACGCACTCGTGCGTCAGAGTGAAAAGATTGGCGTATTCGCGCACGGCTTCACTTACTCCGGGCACCCCGTCGCTGCTGCCGTCGGGGTGGAGACCCTGAAAATCTATGAGGAACGCCGCATCTTGGATCATATACACTCCGTCATGCCGCGCTTTCAGGAGCGGCTGCGGCAATTCGGCGGGCATCCACTGGTCGGAGAAGCGCGTGGCATGGGGTTGATCGGCGCCGTCGAGCTTGTTCAGGATAAATCCTCGAAGAAACCGTTCGACACCACTGTTGCCGCCGGCGCGCTGGCGGCAGAGTTGGCTCTGGATAACGGCCTGATCGTGCGCGCGGCGGGCGATGCGATCGCCATTTGTCCTCCGCTGATCATCGAGACCAAACAAATCGATCAATTGTTCGATCGCCTGGCGGCGACGCTCGACCAAACCGAGGCGGAGCTGCGGCGGCGCGGTGCCCTCTAGTATTTCTCACTCAGGAGCGGGCGATGAGGCTCAAGGGCAAAGTGGCGATCGTCACCGGCGGATCGCAGGGCATCGGCGAGGCGATCGCGGTTCGCTACGCTACCGAAGGGGCGCGGGTCGCGGTGATCTATCATCACAACGATAGTGCCGCTCAGGACGTGGCGAAGCGGATCAACGCTGCCGGCGGCGAAGCGCGACCGATCAAAGCCGATTGCTCGAAAGTGCCGGAAATCGAGCGGATGGTCGCCGAAGTGATCGGGCAATTCGGCACGGTCGACATTTTGGTCAATAATGCCGGCGTATTCCGCACCGTTCCGGTGGCGGAAACGACCGAGGCAATTTGGGACGAGCAGCTCGATCTAAACCTTCGCGGCGCGTTTTTCTGCGTCAAGGCGGTCCTGCCTGAGTTTCTCAAGAAGGGCGGCGGCAAAGTGATCAACATTACATCGATCGCCGGGGTCGGTGCCTTTCCGAACTGTCCGGCCTATTGCGCCTCCAAGGGAGGTCTCGAAATACTGACCAAAGCTCTGGCGGCCGAATTGGGCAAACAGAACATCAACGTCAATTCGCTGGCGCCGGGCAATGTCGCCACTCCGCTCAACGCGCACCTGCGGGGGCCCGGCAATGAGACCTACATCAATCTTATGCGGACGATGACGCCGACCGGCCGCGACTTCCTCTCAGTCGAGGAAATGACCGGGGCCGCGGTGTTTCTGGCATCCGACGACGCCACGGCGGTTCATGGCGCCACCTTGATGGTCGACGCCGGCTGGTCGGCGATATAAGTGCGATGTGTCAAGGCGATTGCGACGACCGACGGCGGTATCCTGCCAGGAACATGCCGACGAACATGAGCGCCATCGCCAGAGCGATATAAATCGAAAGTCGCTCGCCGAAAACGACGGCGCCCCAAGCCACGCCGGCAAGCACGGCGAGGTAGTTGAATTGCGCGAAAAATACCGGTCCGGCCCGGCGGATGATCTCCAAAAACAGCACGAGAAATGCGGCATTGATGGCGATCGCGAGTAGGGTCGCGATCGCTCCGTTGTCTAGCTGTTGCGGGAACCAGGTTTGTCCCGATACCAGCATCACCGGCAGCAGCACCAGCGCCGAGCCGAACAGTACGCCCGCGCCCGTCGCCACCGACGACGATGCCGGTGGCGGCAGGATCGCCGCGGCCACGTTGGATGCCGCGAACATGACAGGCGCCAGGAGCGCGAGCAGGAACCACTTCCACGCTTCCGGGCCGCCGAGACTGGCCCCGGGCGCCACGATCAACGCAACGCCGGCAAATCCGAACAGCAACCCGACGAGGCCCAGCCAACGAAAACGCTCGACGCGCGCAACCACGCTGATCACGAAAGTAATGGGTGGCGACAGCGCGAGCACGAGCGTCATGATGCCGGCCGGCAGCTTCGGAGCGATGTAGGTCAGCAGCGAAATCGGCAGACCGATAACCAGCGCGCCGATGACGATGTAACTGGCGATGTCTCGGCGCGATACGCCAAGCCGTTCACCGCGCAGCGTGAGGACGACCCAGAGCACCAGTCCGGCGCCGAGTGATTGCCAGAAAGAATACGCCAGTGGGGGTACGCCGGCCTTCGCCGCGAGCTTGTTGACAGTGAATACCGCCCCGTAAATCACCGCTGCGCTCAGCAGCATGAAATAGTCCAGCGGGGAGGCCGTTCGAGCCGGGCTGGTCAAAGCGTCTTACCGATTGCGGTGTCTTTGAGTTCAATTTCGACAAATACCATTTCGGCCGCGCCGTTGTTGATCACATTATGCTCCACGCCGGCGTTGCGGAAATAGGACTTTCCGATATGCAATTGGGCGAAGGAAACCTCGCCTTGGGGTCCGATCAGCTTAAGTTCGCCGTCGCGAGCCGGTACGACCACGTAGTCGTGTTCGTGCCGATGGTATCCGGTTGCGGCGCCAGGCGGGAAGCGCCACTCCGTCACCCGCAAATGACTGTTGTCGATTTGGACGGTAGGAGTGGCCATCTCGTTGCTCATCTTCCTCTCCTCTTGCCGATTCTTGTCGATTATGCCGAGCGGTAGCTTCGATACGATCTTGCGAGCCGGACGAACGGAATTCAGGAACGCGTGACGCGCACCCGGTCGAGGAATATCGCGGCGATGATGACGCAGCCGAGCAGGATCTGCTGAACGTAGCCGCCGACTTCAAGCAGGTCCATGGCGTTGGACAGCATCGTGACGAAAACCGAACCCAGTATGACTGGCACAATACCACCTACGCCACCCTGGAGGCTGACTCCGCCGATAACGGCGGCGGCGATACTTTCGAGCATCAGGCTGCCGCCAAGGTTGGGCTCACCCGAACCGGTGCGTGCGGTGAGCATGAGCGAGCCGAAGGCCGCCAGCAGGCTGCACGTGACGTAAGCCAAAAACAGGTAGCGCTTGCTGGGCAGACCAGCCAGGCTGGCCGCACGCGGGTTGTTGCCGATCAGGTAGAGCGCGCGTCCGAACACCGTACGATCGAGCAGCAAATAAAGCAGCACCGCGACGACTATCGCCAACGCTACGGGTATCGGAATCCCCGGCAGGTATGTACCGTCATACAGAACGTGGGTGAAGGCGTCGGGCACGCCGAAAACCGGCCGGCCGCCCGAGATTGTCGTCGCCAGCCCATAGCAGATGTTCAAGCTGCCGAGCGTTACAACGAACGGGTTTATGCCGATCCAGGAAACGAATGTCCCGTTGAAAATGCCGATTAATAGCCCCACGCCGAGACCGGTTGCGATTCCGGCGACCGCAATGAGCCAGGCGGGCATTCCGGCTGCCGCCAGAGCGGTGGTTACCAGCGCTGTCGCCACGCTGATCACGGAGACCGCCATGCCAAGGGAAAGGTCGAATCCGCCGGTCAGGATGACCACCATCTGAGCGGAGGCGAACAACAACAAATAACTCGACTGCACAAGGATGTTGATTACGTTGCGCAGCGACAGCACGCGCGGTTCGATCAACGAGACCCCAAGTTCCATTGCGACGATCAGGAGCGGCAGCAACAGCATGAAACCCCAGCGCGCCGCCCTGCGGTGCGTGGATGTTTCGGATCCCGTAGTCAGACCCGATCCGGCGATGCTTACATCAGACAAGCGCCGCCCTCCGTTGCGAAAGCTCGTCGAGGGCTACGGCAAGAACGACAATGATGCCAAGGAAGATGGCTTGAATGCGCGGGTCGATCCGTAACAGGTCCATCGCATCGGTCAGGGTAAGCAGAAGGATGGCGCCAAGCGCCACCATCTCGACCCGGCCGACTCCGCCTTTGATGCTGACGCCCGCGATCACGGCCGCGGCGATGCTTTCGAGGGTCAGTTGGGCGTTGATGACCGCTTGGCCTGATCCGATCTGTGCCGTTAGTGCGAGCCCCGATACCGACGCCAGTATCGAGCAAATCACATAGGACAGGATAAGGTAGGTCTTGGCGGGTACGCCGGAGACGACCGCGGCCTGCATGTTTCCGCCGATCGCAAGGATGTAGCGCCCCATGCGCGTATAATTCTGCATCACCCAAATGACCGCGACGACGGCGGCGGCCAAATAGAATGCGGTGGGCAGCTGCAGCCAAAGACCGCGACCGAAGCCTTCGACATAGCTTTTCGGCATCCCATAAACGGGAATGCCGCTGGTCAGAAGCAACGCAAACCCCGTGGCGATCGACATGGTGCCCAGTGTCACCATGAAAGGGGAAATCCGCAGGAAGGCGACGCAAGCGCCGTTTACAAAACCCACGATGGCGCCACATCCCAGGCCGGCGAGAATACCGATCAGGATAATGAGGCTGGGTTCGCCCGCGAAGGTATCCTTGAGGCCGGCCATGACCAGCGCGCTGGAGACGCTGGTGAGCGCGACCACGGCACCTTGCGACAAGTCGAACCCGCCGACGATGAGGACGAGCATTTGGCCCGCGGCGATGATCACAAGATAAGACGAGCTGCGCAGCACGTTGAGGAGGTTCTGCACCGCCACGAAGTTCGGAACGAACAGCGCGAACGCGACGAGCAGCACTGTCAGCAGGATGGGGAGGAAACCGGCGGCATTATAGGATCGAACTATGCGCTCGAAGGCTGATGTCGGGGCGGCGTCGTCGCTGGTCGAATTGCCACTCATTACCGTTCCAGTCAGTTGTCGGCGTGTGTCGCCAACTCATTCGTTGCGAGTTCATCTGCTTGCCGCTCCCGGAAGAAATGCGACAACACGGCCGGTTCGTTGATGTCGGCACCGACCAACTCAGCCGCTATGCGGGACCGGTGCATGACATAGAGCCGGTGTGACAGATTGAGCACCTCAGGCAAATCCGACGAGACCAAAACGATTGCCACGCCTGTCGTCAGCAGGTCTTTCAGCAATTCGTAAATCTCAATCTTGGCTCCTACATCGACGCCGACGGTGGGTTCGTCAAACAGGAAAACCGAAATGTTACGGGTCAGTCCGCGCGCCAGCAGGACCTTTTGGCGATTACCACCGGAAAAGGATGCCACCGCACGTTCGATGTTGGGTGGTCGCAGGCCCAATTTCTCGACGATGCCCTGCACGATGCGCCGCTCGCTCCGGCGCTGAAGGATGCGGTGACGCGAAAAACCGGGCAGATCGAGCGCCGCCATCGAGGCATTCTCGCGTACCGGGCGCGCCAGCGCCAAGCCTTCGGCTACGCGGTCGGAAGGAAAGTAGCATACGCCGAGCTTCATCAACGCCGCCGGGGTAGGGGCGGTCACCTCGATGCCCCGGACCCGGATGGACCCGGATGAAATCGGTTCGAGCCCAACGATCGCGCGGATGAGCTCGGACTTGCCGCAGCCGACCAGTCCGGCGATGCCGGTAATTTCTCCCGCACGCGCGTAGAAACTGCAGTCGATCACGGAACGATCGGTGAGCGTAATGCGCTCAACCTCCAGCAGCTTCTCGGCGGGCCTGTGCTCGATCTTCGGGAACAAAACGCCGATCTTGCGGCCGGTCATCAGTTCGACCAGTTCGGTTTCCGAAACGTCCCCCGCCGCGACCGTTTTAATCTTGCGCCCGTCGCGCAAGACCGTGATGCGATCGGCGATCTGTTTGATCTCCCTCATGCGATGCGAGACGTAGATTATTCCAACGCCGGAAGCCTTGAGCTTGGCGATCAGCTCGAACAGTTTTGCCGCCTCGGTATCGGTGAGCGAGGCCGTCGGCTCGTCAAGGATCAGAAGGCGTACTTCGGTAAGAAACGCTTTCGCGATCTCCACCATCTGCTGGTGTGCGCGAGACAATCGCGCGACTTTGTAATCCGGCGGCAGGTCAAAGTTGAGCTCGCGGACGATGGCGCGTGAGCGGGCTCGCATGGCTGCGCGATTAAGAAATCCGCCGGCAGTCAGTTCGCGTCCGAGAAACAGATTTTGCTCCACGGTCAGCTCCGGCACCAGGCTGAATTCCTGGAATACCGGACTGATGCCGATGACGCGTGCGCCGTGAGGGGTGAGATGGGTGATCTCTTTTCCCCGATACTTGAAAGTGCCCGTATCGGGAGGAAACGTGCCGGCAATGATGTTGATCAGCGTTGACTTGCCGGCGCCGTTTTCACCGAACAGCACGTGAACTTCGCCGCGTCGGAGGTCGAAGTCGACGCCATCCAGTGCGACGACTCCGGGAAAGTGCTTTGAGATGTTGGAGAGTTCGAGAAGGAGATCGCCGCTGTCGCGGGCCGCTTCGGCGGCCCGCGACTTGTCGATATTATTAAGGGCCTCGACCGCGGTCATCTGCGCAACCGTCAGTCGTTTGTCGTTCCAATCACGGCGCCTTCACGGAATAGACCGCCTTGAAATCGGCGGGCGCCAGAACCAGGCCCATATTGATTTTGTCCAGATTGCTCTTCGCGATCATCTCGGGAATCGCTTTGGCGCTCTTCACGTAGTCCTTCTTTTCAAGAACGCGCACCGCGGTGTCGATGGCGATGCGGCCCTGCAATACCGGATACTGGGTGGCGAAGCCCAGGATCTCGCCTTTTTGCAAAGCTTCGAGCATCGCCTGGTTTTCATATGAGGACATGATGAGCACGTCCTTCTTGCCAGCCTGGGCCACTGCGCCGATAGCGGCTTCGGCCGCCGGAGCACAGCCCCAGATTACGTTCATGTCCGGATAAGCCTGCAAGGCATTCTGAATCAGGCCCAGCTGCACGGCGACGCCTGAATCGCCGAACTTGTCGTCGAGCATCGTGACGTTTTTCTTGCCCTTGACGGCCTTTTTGAACCCGTCGAGGAAGGCCTCGGCCCATCCCGAACCTGACGGACCGGGGAACGTGCCGACTTTGGCTGGCTTGCCGGCGAGGTAGTCGACCAGGTAATTGCCGGTCTGCTCGCCCATCGTGTCGAAATCGACGGTCATTTTCGACGTCACGGTCGCCTTCGCGACGGGGTTGACGGTGCTGATGATCGGCTTGCCCGACGCGACGCCCTTGGCGAATTGCTTATCAAGGCCGGCCTCCGAGATCGGGCCGATCACGATTGCATCGAAATTGCCGGCAAGGCAGTCATCGAATTGCGAAAGCTGCTTCGGCAGGTTTTCGTAACCGCCAGCCTGATAGACGGTCAGGTTGACCCCCATGCGCCGGGCTTCTTCAACGACGCCATAGTCGACGGCCACCCAGAAAGTGTCCTTCATGTGCGGAAACAGAACGCAGATATTCCAAGGCTTCGAGGCCTTTTCGAGCGGGACGTATTCCTCCACCTTTGGCGAGCCGGAATCGAGATTGTAGTATTTGGCCGGCCACCACTTCGCGTCGGCCATGGCTGGGCCACCGCCGATCACGACGGACGCGGCGAGCGCCGCTCCCGCTAGGAGAGTTGCGTGTTTCATTTGAAGACTCCCTTAAATGAACAGAACAGACTACCGCCGGTTGCCCGGATGCCGAGGTTGCACCGGAACTTTCGCAAGATTTCCGAACCCGCGCAATCTGATAAGTGCAAAAGGGCGTCGTTTTCAGACGTGTCGGGGCCAGGGTGGCGGCCGGAACCCTTATTTCCGGGTGATCACGTATGAACCGCTTGCATCGAGTCGCGCCGACCATTTCGGTTCGATGACAATTGTTGTCGTGACCTCCTCGATGATGGCGGGTCCTTTGATCGTGGCGCCGGCGCCAAGTTTCGACCCGTCATAGACCGGCGTATTGACCAACTTCGCGTCTGCCGCAAAAATCGCTTTGCGTCGCCCGACAACCGCTTTCGCGGCCGGCGCGCCCTTTTTCACGCGCGGCGGTTGCGGTTTGTCGACGTGTCCGTAGAGCGTGCTTTCGATGTTCACGACTTCGACTGCGTTGTGGGGCTCCGAGTAAGTGTACAATTCCTCGTGGCGCTTGTGGAAAGCACCTTTCACCTTCTCGATCGCTCGGACGTCGTTGGCGAAATTGCCGATCTCGACGGTGCATTCGTGGACTTGGCCGACATAACGCATGTCGAGGCTGCGCTCGATCCGGATCGCGGATTTCGCAAAGCCGTCGGCGACAAGGTGCTTCACACCTTGCGCTTCGATCTGTTCGAACAGCCGGTTGATTGATGCGTAAGCCGAACCTTCAAGGCGCAACGGACTCGTCGCCATGTAGTTGTATTTGACGTCCGATATGATTTGTCCGAACGCGCAAAGTCCGGACGCCAGCTTCGGAAGGATTACGGTATCGATGCCCATCTCGCCGGCGAGAAACGTGATGTGGGCGGCTGTCGCGCCTCCGGCGCCGACCAGCACGAAGTCGCGGGGATCGTAACCGCGCTCCACCGAGACGCGGCGGATGCCGTTGACCATGTTGCTGTTGACGATCGTGAACATTCCATACGCGGCTCGCTCGACCGAGATTCCGAGCGGATCGGCGATCGTCTTGATCGCCTTGCGCGCCTTGTCGAGATCGAGCGGCAGGCGGCCGCCGAGCAGACCTTTCGGATTGAGGTAGCCCAACACCAGATTGGCGTCAGTGACCGTCGGCAATGTGCCGCCCTCGCCGTAGCAGGCAGGACCCGGTCGCGCGCCCGCGCTCTGCGGACCGACTTGCAGCAGGCCCATGCTGTCGATCCAGCCGATCGAGCCGCCGCCGGCGCCAAGCGTCTCGACCTGAATCATCGGAATGCCGATTCTGTACCGCAGCATGTCGATGTTCTTGCTGATATTGGTGACGCCGTTCCGCGTCAGCGTAATATCAAAGGACGTGCCGCCCATATCGATGGTAATGACGTTCTTCTTCTTGAACGGCGCCGTAACGAACAGACCCGCCTGCGGAGCTGACGCCGGTCCCGAATTGATCGCGTAGACCGATCGTTCCGATATCGCCTGACCGAGACCCAATCCGCCGTTCGACTGGAAGTACCGCACCGGATATTTCGCGCCGAGCCGGCGGAAATATTCATCAACCGCGGCGACGTAGCGGCTGAGGATGGGAGCGAGGTAGGCATTCACGATTGCGGTCGAAGTGCGGGTATATTCGCGTATCTGCGGATACAGATTCGAACCGACGGTGAGTGCGACGCGCGGCATCATCTCGCGGACGATTTCTGCGGCCCGGCGCTCATGGCTGTTATTGAGGACCGACCACAAGAACGATATGGCGACCGCCTCGACGCCCTCCTCGATGAAGAACCGGCAGGCCGCGCGTACATCCTCCTCGTGCAGCGGCGTCTTTATCGATCCGTTTGAAATGACCCGCTCGCGCACGCCCTTGCGCAGATACCGCGGCACCAGCATCACCGCCGCCGGGTATTCGGGGTCGTAGCGATAACCGTCCTCTTTGTGACCCAGCCTGATCTCGATTGAATCCTCGTGTCCGGCGGTGCAGATCAGGCCGGTCTTGCCCCCTTTGTGCTGGATCAGGGCATTGAGGCCGACGGTGGTGCCGTTGATGCAAAGATCCGAATTTGAAACGATCTCGGCGGGAGTTTCACCGAGATCTTCGGCGATCAGCTTCATGCCCTCTTCGATCGCGCGCGTGGGGTCTTCGGGCGTCGAAAGCGCCTTGTACAGGCGAATGTCGCCGGACCGGGCGGCCAGGACCAAATCGGTGAATGTGCCGCCGGCATCGATGCCCAGGCGATATTTCGTACGCATCGTTATTCCCGAACGCTGGTGTGGTGATTTTTCGCCGGCGCACCGCTGCGCAATTTTTTGGTCTCGCTCACATCGACGTCGAGCGTCTTTGCGTCGGTGATGACGACGCCGTAATCGTTGCGCGCGCCTTCAACCGATACCAGTCCGTTCTTCACGTCCCATATGATTTTGTCGATCGGACGCTCGAAAGGATTGCCATAGCCGCCGCCGCCGGGATTGAGGTTGGTGACCGTCTCACTCGGCTTTAGGATCTCGATCACGTTCTTGCGGATCGTCTCCACTTCTCCGCCGCGCTTTACCTCGATGCGGCCGACCTTCGAATCGACCATCTTCGAGACGGCGCCGGCAGCACCGACGGCCGGAATGCGCCGGCCTTCGCCAAACGTGATGAAGGTCATCTCACGATCGAGCGGCTCGACTTCCCAGGCCGTTCCGGATCCGCCGCGATACTTGCCCGCCCCGCCGGAATCCTCGATCAGCGAATAGCGATGAATGATGATCGGATAGGAGTATTCCAGAAGCTCGACATCGCCGGACGTAAGAGCGCCGAAACAGCATTCAGGGCCGCACGCGTGCCATCCATCTTGTTGTGGCGTCGCGCCGGCGCCCGAAATGATCGTGGCCAGCACCATCGTCACATATTCCTCATTCGTGCGGGTGTCCCAGCCCGCGATGTTGAAACCGTTGGCGTGTCCCCAAGACGCCGAGACCTTCGACGGAACCGCCTTTTCGAACGCAAGGCGGACCGCGTCGGTGAGCGTTTCCATCGGCGTTGTCGTGCAATTCATGTGCGGCGCCGGCTCGACGGCGTTACACAGGGTTCCCTTTGGACCGAAATCGACCGACACGCAGCGGTAAAGTCCTTCATTGTAAGGCGGCGGCAACTGCGCAAACATCATCAGTCCGAGATAGACGCCAGAATGAGAGTTCCCTTCGTAGGAGTTGATGAAATAGGGAATTTGAGGCGGGCTCTTGATGGCGATGTGGCAGGTATCTTTCTTGATGGTCACGGTCGCCGTGATTTCGAAATCGCCGTGGCCGTGGCCGGCATCCTCGAGGATCGCGGTGCCCTGGTAAACGCCATCGGGCACGGCATCGATGAGACTGCGCATATGGCGATCTGCCATGTCGAGAAGTTCGCCGATACAGGCGTCGACCTGGGCCAATCCGTATTTCTCGATCATGCCAATCAGGTTGCGCTCGCCGACCTGGCAGGCGCCGATCAAGGCATTGAAGTCGCCTTCCTGGTCACGGCGCGCGCGCATATTCGTAAAGATGAGATTCATGACGTCGGTACGCGGCTTTCCCCGGTCCCAGATTTTGACCGGCGGAATGCGCAGGCACTCGGCGTAGATTTCCGTGGCGTTGGGGTTGTAGCCGGCGGGCACGGGGCCGCCGATGTCGGTCAAATGACCCTTGCATACGGTCCAATAGCGCAACTTCCCCTTGTAGAAGACCGGCTTGTACATGCAAACGTCGATCGCATGACTGCCGCCGAAGGCTGGATCGTTGTGCAGGATTAGATCGCCTTCATGGATGTCGTCACCGAAATAGCGGGCTACCGACTTCATCGCAGGAATGAGCGAACCGAGGTGGATCGGGATATCCTGCCCTTGCAGGATCATCTCCGGCACGTGATTGAACAGCGCCGTCGAATAATCGTGCGCCAGATTGAACACGCTGGATCGCGCGGTTTTCTCAAGAGACAGAGTCATCTCGCGTTGCGTCGTCTCAAGGATCCCGCGGATCACGGAGAGGGTGATTGGATCGACTTTGGCCTTGGACGACGTGGATTGGGATTTTTTTGCGTGGCGTATCCTACCCACCATGGTGTGCTCCGGTGCCCATCCTGCGCATCGCGAATGCGCGAGTTTTCAACGTTGCGGTCGTCGACCCCGCAGTCGATCCGCACAAATCAGGCTACCCCGTCCGCACTGGCTTGCAAAGCTTACGCGGTCCAAGAGGGAAGCGGCGGCTGGCAGGTCTTGGTCTTCGTCTCCGTGAATGCAGGCCCGCGTGCCGTTCGGAGTTTTCCACAAGGCTACTGCTATTGACTAGGATGTCGGCGCCGATCTCGGGGGCCGGCGGTCCGGGACCGGGCTGCCGTTGGATGAAGGAGGGCCAGAACGATGGTAACGGCGAGGCCAAATGCGAAGCTCGCAATCAACTGCGATATGGGCGAGAGCTTCGGCCTGTACAAAATCGGCGACGACGAAGGCATGATGCCCCACATTACAATCGCCAACGTAGCCTGCGGTTTCCACGCCTCCGACCCCACGGTCATGGCGCGCACCGTGCGGTTGGCGAAGCAACACAATGTGAAGGTCGGCGCCCACCCCTCGCTGCCCGACCTTCAGGGTTTTGGCCGTCGCGAGATGAAGATGCGGGCCGAGGAACTAACCGATTGTATTATCTATCAGGTTGGAGCGCTTAAAGGCTTTCTTGAACGGGAAGGCATGCCGCTGTTCCACATCAAGCCGCACGGTTCGCTCTATGGCATGGCGGCCAGGTCGCAGGAGGTTGCCAAGGCGGTGGCAGACGCGGTCAAGGTGTTCAAGGTTCCGGTGATGGGCATGATCGGTACGATGCACGAGCGTGTTTATACGGCCGAGGGCCTGGATTTCCTTTCCGAGTACTACGCGGATTTGGATTATGATGATGACGGCATGGTCATCATCACGCGTGAACACCACGCGTTCGATCCCAAAAACGCGGCAGAGCGGGCGGTGCGCGCTGTAAAAGAAGGTGTCGCGGTTTCGGTCAACAATAAGGTCGTGAAGGTACGCGCCGACTGCATTTGCGTGCATTCCGATACGCCGAATGCCACCGCGGTGGCGCAAGCCGTCAAGACCGCGGTCGCCGAATACCTCGATTAGAGCGGTTGTTCAGAAGGGATTTGGAAGAATGGCGCAGCATCAGGTGTTAAGTCCGCTGCCGGGAATCTTTTATCGGCGGCCGTCGCCGGAAAAGCCGCCTTACAAGCAGGACGGCGATCGGGTTGCGGAAGGCGATATCATCGGGCTGATCGAAGTGATGAAGCAATTCACCGAGGTCCACGCCGACGCGGGCGGCAAGATCGTGCGCTTTCTGATCGATAACGAGGCTCCGATCGAGCCGGGGCAACCTGTCTTGCTCATCGAGACCGCGTGAGCCGCACGCGTGTTTGACAAGCTTCTGGTAGCCAATCGCGGTGAGATTGCCGTTCGCATCGTGCGTGCGGCGAAAGAACTGGGCATACGCACCGTCGCCGTGTTCAGCGAAGCAGACAAGGACAGTCTCGGCGTCCGGCTGGCCGATGAATCTATCTGCATCGGTCCGCCGCCGGCAGGCAAAAGTTATCTCAGTATCGACGCGATCATTGACGCAGCGCGCCGAAGCGGCGCCGGCGCAATTCATCCGGGCTATGGATTTCTTTCCGAGAACGCGCGTTTCGCCGAGGCGGTCGGCGCCGCCGGATTGGTCTTCGTCGGACCGACGCCGGACACCATCCGCACCATGGGCGATAAGGCTGCAGCGCGGGCAGCGGCGAAGGCGGCGGATGTCCCGATCGTTCCCGGCAGCGATGGGGAAGTCGGCGAACTGGACGCGGCGCTGGCGGCGGCGCGCAGCATCGGCTTTCCCGTCATGCTGAAAGCGAGCGCCGGCGGAGGCGGCCGCGGCATTCGTGTCGCGACCGACGAGGCGGCTTTTGAACACCAGTTTCATACTGCGCAGGCGGAGGCGAAAGCGGCGTTTGGCAGCGGCGCGCTTTACCTTGAGCGGTTTTTGCACCGCGCCCGCCATCTCGAAGTGCAGGTGCTCGGCGACGGCGAACGCGTCGTGCACTGTTTCGAGCGCGAATGCTCGCTGCAACGCCGGCGTCAGAAGGTCTGGGAGGAAGCACCCTCACCGGCCATCGACGATGTGACGCGACAGGCGCTGTGCAAGTCGGCGGTGCGTCTGGCCGAGCGCGTCGGTTATCGCGGCGCCGGAACGCTGGAATATCTTTACGACGAAGAAACCGGCGATTTTTTCTTTATCGAGATGAACACGCGAATCCAGGTTGAACATCCGATTACCGAAATGATCACCGGGCTCGATCTGGTGCGCGAAATGATCCGGATCGCGCAGGGCGAACCCCTTAGCCTCGCCCAGGCCGACGTGCAGATGCGCGGTGCCGCGATCGAAGTGCGGATCAACGCAGAAGATCCGGACCGAAATTTCCAGCCGGCGCCGGGCCGTATCGCCGCCGTCACATGGCCGGCCGGTCCGGGCGTACGGGTCAACTCGATGCTCTATCCGGGCTACGTCGTTCCACCCTACTATGACTCTCTTCTTGCCAAGATTATCGTGCACGCGGAAACTCGTGACCTTGCCTTGGCGCGGTTGCGCCGGGCGCTCGACGAGTTCGAACTCGATGGTGTGGTTACAACGGCCCTCCTGCACAAACGTCTGGCTCGATTGCCGGAAGTGCAGGCGGCCAAGTTCGATACGGGTTTCTTGGAGCGACTGCTAACGGTCCGGGCGCCGTCGGCGCCGGGCCAGGAGAACTAGGGGCGGAGTTACGCATGAGCGGCATCCGTTATTCCTTCGGTGCGGACGAGCATGTCTTCGCTGAAATCGACGAGGGAATGTCTCTTGAGGCTTTCTTCAAGGGCATGGCGATCTGCAAGGAGCTTGAGAAGCGGCGTATTCCTGGGGTTTCGGAGATTTGTCCCTCGAATGCCTCCTACCTTGTGCGTTTCGATCCCGATGTGATCCATCCCGACAAGATGCTGGGCACGCTGAAGGAGATCGAGGCGCAAGTCGGCGATGCCGATCTTGAGCTGCCGACACGCATTGTCGAACTGCCCGTGCTCTACAACGATCCGTGGACCAACGAAACCGGTGCAAGATTTCGCGAGCGCCGCCAGGATCCGAACAGCAGCGACATCGAGTATTCGGCGCGCATCAATGGCTACAAATCCATTGACGACTTCATTGCCGCACATTCTGGCGCGCCATGGTTTGTCTCGATGGTGGGGTTCGTTGCCGGGCTGCCCTGGCTTTATCAGATCGTCGAGAGAGCCAAGCAGATCGAAGCGCCGAAATATCTGCGGCCGCGTACCGATACGCCCAAGCAGACGATTGGTCATGGCGGCTGCTTCTGCGCGATTTATTCGGTGCGCGGCGCCGGTGGCTATCAGATGTTTGGAATTACGCCGGCTCCGATTTATGACCCGGCGCAAAAGCTGCCCTACTTCAAGGATTTCCTCGCCGTCTTCCGGCCTGGCGATATTGTGAAGTTTAAATCCATCTCGCGCGAGGAATACGACCGGGACATCAAAGCGGTCGAGGCGGGCACGTTCGATCTGACATTCCGGCCCGTCACTTTTTCGCTGAAATCCTTTCACAGCGATCCCGGCGGTTACAGCCGGCATCTGGTGGAGGCGCTCTATGGCCATTGAGGTCGTCAAACCGGGCCTGGCAACCAGCGTTCAGGATGCTGGCCGACCCGGCTATTACAATATCGGCATCCCGCTGTCGGGTGCTCTCGACCAATATGCTTTGCGCGTGGCGAACCTGCTTGTCGGCAACGAGGAGGGCGCTGCCGTGCTGGAGGCAAGCTTGCTCGCGCCGGAACTGGTGTTTCGCGCGCCCGCAATCGTTGCCGTTGCTGGAGCCGAGGTCACGCCAAAGATCAACGGCGAGACACGGCCGCGCAACGAATTGTTCGCCGTGCAGGCGGGCGATCGGCTTACGTTCGACTTCATGAAAACCGGTGCGCGAAGCTACATCGCCATCGCGGGTGGTATCGATGTTCCTGTCGCCCTTGGCAGCCGCTCGACCTATGGGCTGGGCGCGCTCGGTGGATTTTCGGGCCGAAAGCTGATGGCCGGCGATGTGCTGCCGGTAGGAAAGGCAAAGCCTGGCGCGCGTGCTGGCCGGGCGCTCCCCGCCGACTTGACCCCGAGCTATCCCAAGTCGCTGGAATTGCGCGTGGTCACAGGACTGTACTTCCATCGCCTGACCGATGAGGCCGCGAAAACATTCTTCGCGGATACCTGGACGGTTGCGCCGGAAGCGGACCGCATCGGCTATCGCTACCGCAAGGGGCGCGCGTTGACGTTTCGGGAACGCAAGCAGCCGTTCGGAGCGGGATCCGATCCTTCCAACATCGTGGATGCCGGCTACCCTTACGGCTCCATACAAGTGCCGGGCGGCCTCGAACCGATCATTCTGCACCGCGACGCGGTGTCCGGAGGCGGCTATGCCATGATCGGCACCGTGATCAGCGCCGATATGGACCGCATTGCGCAGATGCAGCCCAACAATCTGGCCCGCTTCATACAGGTGGATATGGAGACGGCGCTGAAAGCTCGCGCGGAATACAAGAAACGCGACGCTCGGCTGCGATCGGCGCTTTCGGGATAATTCGAATGGTTAGGCGGATGTCGCTTCGGGTTGCCACCGAGATGTTGCCGATCGAGCGATCGCTTTTCGCGGAAGTCTCCCGCCGCATGAAGGCAATCCGGTCACGGCCGCGCTTCGCCGTTGCCATCGGCGCCAAGCTGACTACGCTCAACGCCGCATGACGGCGACTCGGACCGGCGGTTTCGATTACATCATCATCGGCGCAGGCTCGGCTGGCTGCACGCTTGCCAACCGGCTTTCCGCCGATCCCGACGTGCGTGTGCTGCTGCTGGAAGCCGGAGGTTGGGATCGGCATCCGTTCGTCAAGCTGCCGCTCGGTTGGGGCAAGGTGCTGCTCAACCGCATCTACGATTGGGGCTATGACGGTGAGCCTCAGGAAACGATGGCTGGGCGCCGCATCGAATGCGCGCGCGGCAAGGTTGTCGGCGGCTCTTCGACGATTAACGCCATGGCCTATGTGCGCGGCAATTGCGGCGACTACGCCCGCTGGACGTCTTATGGGCTGCGTGGCTGGTCCTACGAAGACGTGCTGCCGTATTTCCGGCGACAGGAAAGCTGGGAACACGGAGCGAACGCCTATCGCGGCGGCGACGGTCCGCTGGCGACGCGCCAATCGCGCTACGAGGATCCGCTCGTCGATGCCTATCTGCAGGCCGCCGTGGGTGCCGGCTACACGCTAAACGATGACTATAACGGCGAGCGGCAGGACGGCTTCGCGCGCATGCAGATGACGATCCGCAACGGGCGCCGCGAGAGCGCCGCGACGGCATATCTGCATCCGGTGCTGGCGCGTCAAAACCTGACCGTCATGGTGCGGGCGCAGGTAACGCGCCTCGTCTTTGATGGTCGGCGCGTTATCGGCGTTGAGTATCTGCGCGACGGTCGCCACCTCACGGCGCATGCGCAACGCGAGGTTATTCTTTCCGCGGGTGCGATCAATTCACCGCAAGTCCTGATGCTCTCCGGCATCGGCGAGCCGCAAGCTTTGTCCGCGCTCGGCATCGAGGTGAAAGTGCCGCTTCCGGGCGTCGGCCAAAATCTTCAGGACCATACGGCGGCGCTTCTGATCTACGGTCGGGGCGACAAAAGCCCGCTGGTGCGGAATATGCGCGCGGATCGGCTGGCGTTGGGCGCCGCGGAGGCGCTGGTGTTCGGACGCGGATTTATGACCGATCTGCCAGGCGGAATCACCGGCTTCGTAAAGACCGATGCCTCGAAGCCGATGCCGGACATTCAACTGCTTTTTATTGCCGGCTCACTGATGGCGGCACCGTATCTGTCGCCGTTCCGTCGACCCTTCGCCGACAGTTTCGCTTGCCGCGTGGTGCTGCTGCGGCCCGAAAGCCGCGGCAGCATCATGCTCGGCTCGTCCGATCCGCTGGCGCATCCGCGCATTAAACAGGGACTGCTATCGACCGCAAACGACTGGAAGACTTTGCGTGACGGTATCGTTCTGTTTCGCGACCTCGCGCATCGTCCGGAACTCAAGCCATTCGTCGCGCGCGAGCTTGGCCCAGGTCCTGACGTAACCAACGATGCGCAACTTGAAGCCTACACCCGCAGTACAGCCGTCACCGCGCATCACCCCTCCGGCACCTGCAAGATGGGCACGGATACCGATCCGATGGCGGTGGTCGATGATGCGTTACGCGTGCGTGGCGTCGATGGCTTGCGTGTCGTCGACGCATCGGTGTTTCCCGATCTCGTTGGCGGTAACATCAACGCGCCGGTGATCATGATTGCCGAGCGTGTTGCCGAATTGGTGCGGCAGACCGCCTAGTTACGCCGGAAATTGAATGGTGAGGGAAGCCGCCGACGAATTTGTCCGAAGATGGGCCGCATTCAACTCTGCGCTGAAATGTTGGCCTAAGATGAAAACGCGGCGGTCCCCACGCCGAAAGCCTCGAAAGATTGCCCCAGCGTAACAGCCGATCAATCAGGTCTTTTTCAAATCCGATGGCCGGATACCGAATTTCCGGCGAAATGCCGTGCTGAAGTGAGACGAGCTGTTGAAGCCCAGACGATAGGCCACCTCGGTAACAGATAAAGTGCCGAGTTCGGACCGCGTGAGGACGTCGTAGCAGCGCTGCAGGCGCCGGTCCCAAATCCATTCGGACGCCGACATATCGGTGAGTTTAAAGAGATAGTGAAGATGCCGCAGAGAAATCCCGTTGTGCTTTGCAACTTTCTCCAGCGACAGATCCGGATCGGCGAGATGCTCTTCGATCCACGCCTTCACGGATCGCAGGCGCGCCTGCTGCACGGCATGATCCGCCGAGGGCTCATCTCCGTGCCCGGCATCCACCGCGAGCGCGACAACATCCATAAGCTCTTCACCGAGGCGTGCTCTCACCGCCGCATCCAGTGACGCGCCTTCCAGCGCCAGCAAAGAGCAAAATTCTGCGGCGATGCGGCCGAGCCCGCGGCCGGTGCCCAGGGTAGCCGCAACTGGAATGCGGTCGTTGGAAAAGCGATCGGCAAACGCTTTTCGCGGCAATTCCAGATAGAACGAGCGAACGTGTCCTACGCATTCCAGATCATACGACTCGGTCGCGCAAAAAATCGCACCCACGCCGCCATTGGTGACGAGCGTCTCACCAGCCTGCAGTACGTTAATTTTACCCTGCTGAATAAACTGAGCGTAATAGCAGTCCTTATCAAGCTTCGCGATATGGCGGGCCCGTCGCGATATTTTCTGTCCGGACAGCAATACGTCCGTCATCATCACGGAGCCGAAGCGGGCTTCGCGAATGAAACCCTGATAGTCGGAGCGGTTTTCCGAATTCACGTCCACATGGACGTAAACGTCGCAAATAGCCCCTTGCCAAGCGGCATAGCGCTTATTGCGCTCAACCCCGTCGGTCGAAAAGATCAGGTCCATGGCCGCACGCGTCGCCGATCTGCGATGTCTGAGCAATTTTACCCGGGTCGAGACATCGGCGCCAAATTCCAGACTGAACCAATACTGATATTCTACGCCAGTAGCACTTTCGGACAATAGGGGGTTTTTGCACTGATGAGCAAAAGCCGTGCGTTTTCGGGCAAGCGCACGGTGTGAGACCCGCGTAGGCACGAAAAAAAGGCGCCAAGACGCCAAATGGGTTCGCCGGGTGAGCCTGCGGAGGACAACGTCCACATGTTTCGTGTCAGGCACCTGACGCAGGAGCAGATTGTCTTCGGGATCGCCGTAGCGCTCTTTGTCGCGTTCTCGCTGTTTCTTCCCAGATTTCTGTCACCGGAAAACATGCTGACCCTTGTCCGCAATGTGTCGGTGCTCGGCATACTGGGCGTGGCGATGGCGCTGGCTGTCATCGGGCGCGGGATCGATCTTTCCTTGGTTGCGCTCATGGCTATCTCTGTCGCGTGGGCTTTCCACATGATGGAAAGATCAGTCGCGATACCGCTCGCGCTGGCGATCGGATTCTCCTTCTCCGTACTCGTCGGCGCTATTACCGGATTTTTGATCGCCTATGTCGAGATACCTGCGATCTTCGCGACCTTGGCGGTTGGTATCTTGATTTACGGCTTCGGCCGGTTTTTCCTGATCGATCTTGACGTTGTCTATCTTCCGGAGCGTGCGAAGTCGATCGCCTGGGTCGGCCAGGGCGCGCTGTTTGGGATCCCGTTGCCGATTTATTTCTATGCGGCGGTTTGTTTTTTCGCCTTCCTGTTCCTGCGCTACACCAAACAAGGCCGTTATCTGCGGGCGCTGGGCGACAACCCGGCGGCAGCTCGCATCACCGGCATGCCGACACGGCCGGTGATTGTGTTGCAGTGCGCCGTGACGGCAATGATCGGATTTGCAGCCGGCCTCATCACGGCCACTTCGGTGGCGAGCATGAACACGCGCATCGCGCTTTCAACCTACGTCTATGATGTGATTCTCGTCGTCGTGCTCGGCGGCATCGGCCTTTCAGGCGGCCGCGGCGGAATCCGCAACGTGATCGTTGGCACCCTGCTGATCGGGGTTCTCCTCAACGGGATGACGATCATGGACGTTCAGTACACGCTCCAGAACGTTATCAAAAGCGTCGTCCTGCTGATCGCGATAGTCGTCGACACAATAGTAAACCCTCGCGACGAGCAAACGGCGCAGCAGGGAGACATTTAGTGCGTAGCGGTTGCAAAAGGGAGGACTGAAAAATGAAACTACTTGGAACTGCCTTGCTTGCCGCGGCGGTCGCCGTGACAAGCGTCAGCGTATTTGGCAAGGGAATTGACGATCCGGCGAGGGACGCCTACTACGCCGCCTTCAAAGGCAAGAAAGTCGCCTTCGTCCCCATCGCTATGGGATTCGATCTGACGGAGGGATGGGCCGCCGGCATAAAACAGGCGCTCGAACCGCTTGGGGTGACGGTAGAGATTCGCGATCCAAACTGGAGCACCGACGCGGGCGCGCAGGCGATCACGTCGCTAATTCAGGAAAAGCCCGACGCCATCGTCGTCCATAACCCCGACGTCCAGTCCTACGCGCGGCTCCTGAAAAAGGCGGAAGAGGCCGGAATTTACGTTGTTCAGGTCAATATGCGGTCCAGCTACTCGACCGACGGGTTCGTCGGTGCGGACTATGTGGGAATGGGCGAAGCAATTGCCAATCGGCTGGTCGATAAGTGTTCGCCCACTCACGGAGGCAATGGAAAAATCGCCATCATGCAGGGCGTGCTGACGGCGGCGGCGAGCGTCTATCAGATGGAAGGCATCGACCGGGTATTGTCAAAGCATCCCGAAATGCAGGTCGTATCCAATCAAGCGGCCGATTGGGACGCCTCCAAGGCTCGCGCGATCATGGCGACCGTGCTGCAACAGCACCCGGACCTTTGCGGGGGAGTCGGCTTCTGGGACGTCATGGATGTCGGCACCGGCGCAGCGATCAAGGAGTTGGGCAAGTCCGTCTATTGGATCACCCAGGGCGGCGGCAACCAGGCTGCGTGCGACAATCTTGCTAACGGAACCTTCAGCGAGGTCGTCGTCTATAACGTTCTCGGTCAAGCGCGTGATATCGCCGACGTGATCAAGATACTTTTCCTCACCAAGCCGAAGCCGGGAGCGGAGAAAAGTACACTGTTCACGGCGCTGACATTCCTGACCAAGGAAAACATGAAGCCGGGCTCCTGCTGGAGCCTGGAGGCCAAGAAATAGCCGACACAAGATGCCGGCGCGGCTGAAGACCAGCGGCCAGCGCCGGCGTTTTTTATTGTCATTTGGTGTTTTGGTGGTGGTGCCAAGCCTATGTCTTTGACGGATACGATCGCGTATTGGCGCTACAGGCTGATACCCGACCATCTTGTTGGTGAAATCCTTGCAAAGCGGTGGATCGATAATGCGATCCCTTTTCTTATTCTTCTGGTCGTTGTCGCAGCATTCGGGGCGCTAATTCCCGAGTTCTTCGGCTTGTCAAGCCTGGCAAACCTGACGCGGCAGCTCGGCGAGGTCGGCCTCGTCGTTCTCGCGATGATGATCGTGATGGTCGCCGGGGGAATCGATTTAAGTGTGGGGTCTGTTTTCGCGCTCGCAAATATCGTTGCTCTCGCGCTCCTCAACGTGGCCGGTTGGCCGGACCTGGCTGTTATCGCCGCAACGCTGGCGACGGGCGCGTTTGTCGGCCTCATCAACGGACTGTTGGTTGGCTACCTGAGGCTAAGGGCGTTTCTCACCACTCTTGTAACGCTCATCATCGTCAGGTCCGTCGTTGACACGCTGTTGTTGCGGTTCTCGGTGGACATTTCTGCGGGGTTCGCCGACTCCGATCTTTGGACCTATCTGGGCGATGGCACCGTTTTCGGCTTGCCGTTCAGCCTATACAGCTTTGCGGTTATCACGGTCATAGTCCATCTGGTGCTGAGCCGAACGAGGATCGGGTGGCATTTCATGGCCATCGGCGGGTCGCGTCGCTCGGCTCACAATGTCGGCATAGCGGTTCGCCGGACGATTTGCCTGACTTACATCATCTCCGGGACCTTGAGTGCGCTGGCAGGATTGCTCTATGCCGCGCGGCTCAACGGTGCTGGTTCTGATACCGGCATCGGCCTGGAGATCACGGCGTTAACCGCCGCCGTGTTGGGCGGTAACAGCCTTGGCGGCGGCCGGGGATCGGCTGCCAAAGCGGTGATCGGGACGATCGTTGTCGTCATCATGATCAACGGCCTGGTGCGTCTCGGTATTGCCAGGGGCGCAAACTCGCTTTTGCTCGGGCTGGTGCTTCTCATCGCCGTTGCGATCGATGTGCGCTGGCTCAAGAATCGCCAGAAGGTTCTCAACAAGGTGTATGTATCGCCGGTTTTCCAGGCCCTTCCGCGTCCGCCGGAAACCGCGCGGGGTTCCTCTTCGCCCTACGCGCTGAACGATAAACTGCGGTCCGTCTCTCCGATCGCGCTGGGTCAGATCGACGGTCCGGAAGATGTCATTTTGGACAATGACGATAACATCTACGCCGGAACGCGAACGGGAGACATCGTTCGATTTCTTGCGCCTGACTACGAGAAACAGGAAATCTTTGCCCATGTCGGGGGTCGTCCTCTCGGGATGGCTTTCGCAAAAGACGGCGCGTTGCTTTGCTGCATCGGCGGTATGGGTTTGTATTCCGTTGCGCCGGACGGAACGATCGCAAAGCTCACCGACGAGACGAATAGAACGACCTTCTCCATTATCGACGATTCGCGTCTGAAGCTGGCGGATGATCTCGATATCGCGCCCGACGGTCGGGTGTTCTTCAGCGAAGCAACAATTCGCTACGAAATGCATGAATGGCCGGTCGACTGCCTTGAATCTCGCGGTAACGGTCGCATTGTTTGCTATGACCCGAATACCCGCACGACCCGCACCGTTCTGCGCGGCCTGGTCTTTCCAAATGGAATTTGCATGGCGCATGACGGCATCTCGTTCATGTTCGCCGAAACCTGGGGCTGCCGCGTCAGCCGATATTTTTTCGACGGCCCCAAAACTGGAAAGGTCGAACCCGTCATACCGGACCTTCCCGGCTATCCCGACAACATCAATCGGGCCTCCGACGGCACCTATTGGCTGGCGCTGGTCGGCATGCGAACGCCTTCTCTCGACGTCGCTTTGAAAATGCCCGGCTTCCGGCGGCGCATGGCGCGACGCATCGCTCCGGACGAGTGGATGTTTCCGAACATCAATTCCGGCTGCGTCGTTCGTTTCGACGAGTCGGGCCGGGTGCTCGAAACGATGTGGGATCTCGGAGGCGAGAACCATCCGATGATCACCTCCATGCGCGAGCACAAGGGCTATCTCTACATTGGCGGCATTCTCAACAATCGAATAGGGAAGCTCGAACTGAAAGGTGCCGACAAGAACTGGACCGGCCCCAATTCATACTGGGGTCGGCAATGATAGCGGGGCGCGTCAAGCAAGCGATCGACGTGTTCTTGGGCCGCGGAGAGGCGGCTATTACCGTACCTCCGCTCGACGGGGCTCTCCGTCCAAATCACCGCTTGGACGACGCACGCGTGAGGATCGCCTGCGACCAGCCTGACAATTTGATAGTGAGCGATGGCCGGATCCTTGTGTCGTCCGGGCAACGCTTGCTGCGTATCGAGAACAACCAGGTTGTTACTGAAGCGACGTTGAGCAACGATATCGCCTGCCTGGCCGTCGAACCCGACGGCGGTGTTGTTGCCGGGCTCGCCGACGGGCGGATCACGTTTGTCGGTGGGCGGCGCGACGGCCAGAACTTTGCGCCGACGGATGGCCTGCATTGCCTGACTGCAATGGCGGTCTGCGGCGATACGCTGGTCGTTTGCAATGGTTCGGCGACAAATGCGCCGTCCGAGTGGCGCCGCGACCTCATGGAGCGAAATGCCACCGGATCGGTGTGGCGTATCGATCTCGCGGACGGTAGAAGAGAAAAAATAATCTCTGCCCTTGCTTATCCCTGCGGCATTCTCGCCGTCGGCGACGATTTCATCTTCTCTGAAAGTTGGAAGCATCGGCTGTTAAGATATGAAGCCGTCCTGAACAAGTGCGAAGAAATCCTGGGCGATTTGCCAGGCTATCCGGGGCGCCTTTCACGATCGGCCGACGGCGGTTATTGGCTTTCTGTTTTCGCGCCACGCAGCCAGCTTGTGGAATTTGTGTTGCACGAGCCGGGCTTCCGAAAGCGAATGATGGCCGAAGTGGAACCCGATTATTGGGTGTCGCCGACGCTGCGCGCCGGGCGATCATTCTATGAAATTCTGCAAGGGGGCGGCGTCAAGCACCTCGGCATCCTGAAGCCCTGGTCGCCGACGCGCTCGTTCGGACTGCTCGCACATCTCGACCGCGATTTTCAACCCGACGAGAGCTACCAGAGCCGGGCCGACGGGCGAACCCATGGCGTCACGTGTTCCATCGAACAGGGAGGCAAGGTTTACGCCGCGGCCAGAGGCGACAACGTCATCGTTGCATTCGAGAGAGCGGCAACCGCAGGGATCTCGCCGTGATGGTCCCGATCCTCGAAATCCGCAATGCGACCAAGGAATATCGCGGCGTCGCTGCGATCAAGAACGTATCCTTTGCACTCGACAAAGGGGAAGTGCACGCGATTCTCGGCGAGAATGGTGCCGGCAAATCCACCCTCACCAAAATGCTTGCCGGGGTCATCGCGCCTTCATCAGGAGATATCTTTCTCGACGGCAAGAGAATTGCGTTGGCAAATCCTGCCGACGCCCTGCGCCATGGCATCGCAATGGTGTACCAAGAAACAAGCTTGGTTCCTTCGCTAACGGTCGCTCAAAATCTTTACTTAGGCGACGCCAAGCCATTCAACCGCCTGCGCGGCATTTATATCGCCGGCCAGCAGTTCCTGCAGTCCCTCAATTTCCCCGTCGATCCGGCGGCCCTTGTGTCAAGTCTCGGTGCCGGCCAAAAACAGATGGTCGAGATTGCGCGCGCCGTCCGTCACAACGCGCAGATCATCATCTTCGATGAGCCTACCGGAACGCTGACTCCCGAAGAGAAGCATCAGTTCTTCTCGCTGGTCGAGCGGCTTCGCAAACGCGGCGTATCGATCATCTTCATCACGCACGCCGTCGAGGAGGCTCTGCAAATCTCGGATCGGATCACGGTTCTGCGCGACGGAGAACACGTCATAACCGATGCTCGGCAAAACCTCGACCGCGCTACGGTCATCCGCTCAATGGTCGGGCGCAACCTCTCCGAAGAACTCTACGGCCAGACCGCGCGACGGCCGCTTCGGCCGGCGGGCCGGAAGGTGCTGAGCGTTCAAAACCTCTCCATGGGTGCGGCCGTCAAGAACAATTCGTTCTCGGTCTTTTCGGGCCAGATAACGGGCATTTTTGGATTGATCGGCTCCGGCCGGACTGAAACGGCCAAGGTCGTTTCCGGTGTCCTCAAGCGCGACTTCTTCCACGGCGGCCAGGTGCGACTTGACGGGAAGCCGGTTCGCTATCGCGTTCCGCGGCCAGCGGTTCGGGACGGCATCGTCTACGTGACCGAGGATCGAAAAGTGGAAGGTTTCTTCGAAACCATGTCGATTGCCGAGAACATCTACCTGGGCGCCGTGGCCGGCGGATGCACGAAGTCGGCCGCTATCAGCATTTCGGAAATGCGGGCGATTGCGTCGCAATGGACAAAATCGCTTAATATCAAGGCCATCGGCCAGGACGCGCGAGTCATCGAATTATCGGGCGGAAATCAGCAGAAGGTCGTCGTCGCGAAGTCTCTCGTGCAACAGCCGAAACTGATCATTTTCGACGAGCCTACGCGCGGCGTTGATGTGGGCGCCATTGCCGAAATCCATCAGCTTATAAACCGGATCGCCGACGAAGGTTTGGCGGTCGTGGTGATTTCCTCCTACCTGCCGGAGATTCTGCATCTCTCCGACCGGATACTCGTCTCCCGCCAAGGACGTATCGTCGAAGAATTCTCCGGTACCGAAGCAACGGAAGAGTCGATCATGTACGCAGCGGTGCACTGAGCTACCTCGGCAACGGGCAGAAAGCGATGACTATTCCGAATAGCGCGCCAAGGACGACAAGATTTTGCAGGACCGTCACGACGATCGCCGACATCGTGGCGCTGGAACAATTGCCCTACGATAAGCTGGTGCCCGCTCGCAATCTCTACCAATTGTTCGAGGCGACCGCGCGGCTTCATCCTGAGCGACCGGCGCTGACGGTCATGCCGGCCGGCAATGCTGATGAGAAAGCTGTCACTCTGTCGCACAAGGGATTGCTCGACGAGATAACTCGCTCGGCCAATCTGTTTCGGTCGCTCGGCATATCGCCGGCCAGCGGTGCTGTCGCCTTCCTTTGCCCCGCGCTACCCAAAATTCCAGCGGCTCTCCTTGGCGCTCAAGTCGCCGGTGTCGCCAGCACGATAAACTTTCTGCTCAACGCGGACGCAATTGCCGACCTTCTTATCGCCGAACAAGCGACCGTGCTTGTGATTCCCTCCGAAGCCGACGATGCCGCGCTGCGGGAGAAGGCCGATGCGATCATCGACCGTGTGCCGTCGCTTCGACAGATTCTGGTCGTTGGCGGCAAGGGCGATTCCGGTCGTAAGATCGTCAGCTTTGATGAAAGCCAGTCAGCGCAGGGCGATACCCTGGACTTTCAGCCGACGGCAGATCGCGACACCGTATGTGCGCTCTTTCACACCGGCGGCACGACGGGACGCCCGAAGCTTGTTCGCCTGACGCATGGCAATCAAATCCATGCCGCTTGGAGTTTTGCCCAAGTTCATGGGCTGGACGAGTTTGATACGGTAATCAACGGCTTCCCGCTGTTCCATGTTGGCGGCACAGTGACAGCGGGGCTGTCGATCTTGGCGGCGGGCGGGCATGTAGTCATCCCGTCGCCTTACGGCCTAAGGCTTCCGCAAGTCATTCAAAACTACTGGCGCATTGTTGAGCGGTTTCAGGCAACGATCGTCGGCGGCGTTCCAACCTCCATCGCGGCGCTCGCCGAGGTGCCCATCGGAAATAGCGATGTCGCCTCCGTTCGGATGGCGCTTACGGGCGGTGCCGTTTTGCCTAGGGCTGTCGGCGAGCGGTTCGAGAAGCGCACTGGCATAAGGATTTTTGAGACCTACGGAATGACCGAGACGGCGGCGGCTATCGCCTTTAATCCCGGCCGAGGCGAGCCACTTGCCGGCAGCGTCGGTTTCAGGGCGCCGTACGCGAAGACCCTGATTGCAGCTTTTGGCAGCGAGGACGGGGTCCCCGAGGAGTGCGCGCCGCTCACGAGCGGCCTGGTCCTTGTACAAGGTCCGCAAGTTTTCCCGGGCTACGTCGACCCGATCCATAACGTCGGCGTGCTGACGGACTCCGGTTGGCTGGTAACAGGCGATATTGGCTACTTGACCAAAGATGAACGGCTGGTCCTGACGGGGCGCGCCAAGGACCTTATCGTTCGCAGCGGACACAATATTGACCCTGCGGCTATAGAAGACGTCGCGAACAATTTTGCCGGCGTGCAAATCAGTTCAGCCGTCGGCATGCCAGATCAATATGCCGGAGAGGTGCCAATCCTTTTCGTAGCGCCCGCACCCGGACAAGCGATCGACTTGAGTGGCCTCCAAATCCATCTGGAACGCAACATCACGGAGCCGCCGGCAAAGCCCAAACGCGTCGTCGTCCTGGAGGGGCTTCCAGTCACGGCGGTCGGCAAAATCTTCAAGCCGGCATTGCGAGACCTCGCCATCAAGGAGAAGGTCACGCTCGAAATCGAGCGTCTGTTCGGCGAAGGAGTGAGCGCCGAGATCAATGTCGACAAAGACGATAAGCTGAATACTCGCGTTCGAGTTATCGTTCACACAAATGACAGCACGCGCCTTCGCCAACTCGCCGAGAGCCTTTCATCTCTGCCGCAAAGCTATCTGGTTGAAGATCGACCGACGCAATCCTGCTTGACTGATGACGTAATCCTGGAGCGCGCGAACGGCATCGCCGTCATTACCTTGAATCGGCCGAATGCCCTTAATGCCCTTTCGAGGAATGTGATGCATGCCTTGGACGGCGTGTTAGACGAGATTGCGGCCGATGGAACGTTGCGAGCTGTTGTTGTTACCGGCAAGGGCAAAGCTTTCTCCGCCGGCGGCGACTTGCTTGAATTCTTGGAACAGGTCCAAAGCGACCCGCGGCAGCTGATTGAAACACTTGCCTTCAATCAACGCGTTTTTGCGAAGCTGGAATCCTTGCCCGTCCCGGTCATTGGCGCTGTGAACGGCACCGCGGTCGCAGGAGGGCTTGAGCTTCTTCTTTGCTGCGACGTCCTGGTCGCTTCGGAAGACGCCAAAATGGGAGACGGTCACGCCAAATACGCCGTGGTTCCCGCCGGCGGCGCCACCGTTCGCCTGTTTCGAAAGATACCGGTAAATCGGGCGATGCAGCTTTTCTTTACCGCTGGCTTGTTTTCGGCCCGCGAGCTCTCGGATTGGGGCTTGATTAATGAGGTCGTGCCCGCGCAGCAGGTCCTCACGCGCGCCAAGGAAATCGCGTCGCAGTTTTGCCGGCAGAGCCCGGAAGTGCTCGCAAGGATCAAAGGTCTCGCACACGCCAATTTCGGCGCGAATTCCTATAACGGCTTTCAAGCCGAGCTTGATGCCTTCGCCGATCACATTGGCGGCAAAGATCTTGCCGAGGGCTTGGCGGCATTTCGCGACAAACGTCAGCCGCAATACTGACCAGCAGCAGGAATTGAGCTTCGGGTATTGTTCCTGGTGCTAAGGAAGCGCCATCGCGCGTGAGAGGCATGTCCGCTTTGCGCCAAGGCAGAAGTCGCTAATCCTTCAGATCGCCGCCAGGGTTGAGGCTGTTTCGGGCGATGCCATCCGCCGGCGAGCCTAGTGCGGAGTTGCGTAACTGCCAAACGTCTGTAACTGTGGATTAATGAAACCGCAGTGGCGCCAACTCGCTGGTGCCGTCGGCGGCGCGCTTCAGGGCCTGAGCGCGCAAAAAAGGGACAGTTCGAGATACGGAAATCATGAAATGACTTGGCCGGTTGGCGTTCTATTTTCACAGACTGGAGTGACAGCGGCGATCGAGCGTTCCCAGCTCAACGGTACATTGCTGGCGATCGAGGAGATCAATAAAGCCGGCGGAATTCTGGGCCGTACCATCGCGCCGGAGATTTACGATCCCGCCTCCGATCCCAAGCAATTCAAGGTGCTGGCGGAAAGGCTTTTGACCGTCAACCGGGTCCGCCTGATCTTCGGCTGCTACATGTCGAGTACGCGCAAGGCGGTGCTCCCGGTAGTGGAGGCTTTCCGCGGCTTGTTGTTCTATCCCACCCTTTATGAGGGTTTCGAATATTCCCTGCACTGCGTCTACACGGGGGCCGCGCCAAATCAGAATTCCCTGCAACTCGCCAAGTTTTTGCTGCAACATTATGGCAATCGGTTCGTCCTGGTTGGATCAAATTACATCTATCCGTACGAATCCAATCGGCTGATGGCTGATTTCATCAGCCAGTCGAAAGGCAAGGTTCTGGACGAGCTTTATGTACCGCTCGATGCAAAATCGAAGGATTTCGACAAAGCCATCAGCAAGATTGCCAACCTGAAACCGGACGTTGTGTTTTCCACCGTTGTCGGCCAGTCGACCGCGATCTTCTACGAGGCTTATCGGCGGGCCGGCTTCGATCCGAATAAGATGCCGATCGCCAGCCTGACGACGAGTGAAGCTGAAGTCGCAGAAATGAATCCCGCGGCGGCCGAAGGCCACATCACGGCGGCGCCATTTTTCGAGGCTCTCGCTACGCCGGCTGCTCGGCGGTTCATCAGCGCGTACAAGCTGCGTTATGGCGCGAATGCTCCGGTTACCGCCGGCGCGGAGGCTGCTTATTTTCAGGTCCATCTCGCAGCCGCTGCGCTGGCGCGAGCGGGCACCGACGACCCGGAACGGCTTCTGCCCGCACTGCGTGACGCGGAGTTTGACGCACCGCAGGGCCGCGTTCGAATCGACGCGAGCAACAATCACACCTATCTGTGGCCGAGAGTTGCGAAGCTGGACGCCAGAGGAACGTTCCAGACCGTCTGGAATCCCGGTGTGCGTGTTAAGCCGGATCCGTATTGCGTCGTCATGAGCCTTGACGATTGGTCGGCGGATCTCCCACAGCAGATTCACGCCTGAGCGGAGGCTGCCTTGGCTGTCCGCGTCTTGCGGGATCTTCGCGGTTTGCGCGTACAGGCGATTCATCCGCCCGACGACGAGGGCGTTGAACTCGTCGAGCATTTGCGCCGGATCGGTTGCACGGTCGAAGCGCAGTGGCCGATCCCGGATGCCTTCTCGCCGACCGCGGATGTGGTTCTTCTTGCTATCGACTACGAACGTCGGGACGATCTTTTGCGGCTGTTGCGCGGACAGCCCGATCAAAAGCCGACCTTGGTTGCCGTTGTCGGCTACGAAAATCCTTCGACGCTTCAGCTCGTTCTTGAATCAGGTGCGCTCGCGGTCATCGAGCGTCCCATTCGGCCATTTGGATTGCTCACAAATATCATGATGGCCCGCAACTTGTGGACGGAACGTCGGGAAACGGCGAAGCGCCTGCGTAAAGTGGAAAGGAAGCTTTCCGGCATCCAGAATATTCAGAAAGCAAAATCCATTCTGATGGAAAAGCAGGAACTAAGCGAAGAAAGTGCTTACAAGACACTACGGCAACAGGCGATGGCAAAGCGTATCACTCTGGAAGACATGGCAGTCGCGATCATAAACGCAAACGAGCTATTGCAATCGCGTCCGAAAGGTGTTTAGCTTTTTTAGCCACGGGTTTGGCTGTGGTGTGTAGTCGGCCACCAATGATGTTGGTTCGACAAGGCTATGTAGCCCGGGGGGGTCGCAGACCCCGTCGGGCTTTTTTGCTTTTAGGCTGCGGAATCCGGAAAAGCCGTCGGCCGCTTCATAAAAATCGGCTGGAGGTCGACTCCGGCGGGGGAGGACGATTCTAACTGGCGCGTGGCGGGGCGCGCCAGCTCGGGTGATCTGCGTGTTCACGTCAGAAGGCGTGTCCACGTCAGCAGGCGTGTTCACGTCAACAGGGGAGACAGGAGTGATGACGATAGATCGGCGAAAATTTCTGAAAACAACAGGCGCCGCGGGGGCGGCTGGCGCGTTGGCGACCCCAAGCTTCTTCTTGCGGTCTGCGCAAGCAGCCGACGTAATCCAGGTCGGTGTTCTGTTTTCGCTTACGGGCGGCCTGTCAATCATCGAAAAATCGCTGGCTGATGCGACGTTGATGGCGATTTCCGAGATCAACGCCAGCGGCGGCGCAAAAGGGATGAAGATCGAACCAATCGTCGAGGATGGCGCTTCCGATCCCAAGACCTACAACGAAAAAGCTTCAAAGCTTGTTATCCAGGATCGCGTGCCCACGGTGTTCGGTTCATACACCTCCGCAAGCCGCAAAGCGGTTTTGCCGGTGTTCGAGAAACGCAACAATCTCTATTTCTATCCGACCTATTATGAAGGCTTCGAGTGCTCCAAGAACGTTGTCTATACCGGCGCCGTTCCCAACCAGCAGCTTTCCAACTTCATACCGTGGATCATCAAGACACTCGGCAAGAAGAAGTTCTTCATCGTCGGGTCGAACTACATCTACCCGCGCGAAATGGCCAAGGTCTCCAAGATCTTGATTGAGAAGAGCGGCGGCGAGTGGATCGCCGACGAGTATCTTGAGCTGGGCGATTCCGAATGGGGCTCGATGGTCAACAAGATCAAGAACTCGGGCTGCGACGTGGTTCTCTCGAACGTGGTCGGCGACTCGGTCGTTGCCTTCTATCGCGAATTCAAGAACCAGGGCCTGACCCACGACAAGCTGCCGATCTGCGCCACCGTGACATCGGAGATCGAGATCGCGGCCATGGGCGCCGAATATGCGGTCGGCAGCTTCACGTCATTCCCATACTTCCAGGCCATCGACACCGACATCAACAAGGCGTTCGTCGAACGCTACAGGAAGTTCGTCAAGGACCCGAAGGCGGTCACTCATCACGCCCTGGAGTCGTCGTACTTCCAGGTGTTCCTCTGGAAGCAGGCGGTCGAGAAAGCCAGCGCCATCACGCCGCCGGCGATTCGCGACGCGGTGAAGGGCCAGGAGTTCGACGCCCCCAACGGGCACGTCAAGATCGAGCCGGAGAACCTGCATACGTGGCTGACGCCGCGCATCGCGCAGTGGCTGCCGAACGGACAGGGCAAAATCATCGATCAATACAAAGCGCCGATCATGCCGCTGCCCTACGTTGCTTATGGAGAGACCCCCGACAATCTCTTCTGCACCTCCAAGGGGCTGGACACGGCCAAGCTCAAGAAGACCTGATCTGATCCAGTCACGCGGCCGCCGACATTCTCGGCGGCCGCATTGGTGATGCCATGATCGATACTCTGTTCATCGGCCTCAGCGTCGGTTCCATTTTGCTGCTTGTTGCCCTGGGCCTCGCCATCACCTACGGCGTCATGGGTGTCATCAACATGGCCCATGGCGAACTGGTGATGGTTGGTGCTTACACGACGGTAATGTCGGGCATCTGGCTGCATACCGGAATATTGATCGCAATTCCGCTCGCCTTCATCGTGACGGCGCTGTTAGGCCTGCTAATCGAGCGGGTGATCGTTCGGCGTCTCTACGGCCGCATGCTCGACACACTGCTTGCCACCTGGGGCATCGGGATTCTCATACAGCAGGCGGTGCGGCTCGAATTCGGCTTGTCGTTCTTCGGCATTCATATCCACGGTCTCGGTGCCGGGCTGCAGAACGTTACGATCCCGGAGGCGCTGCAAGGGGTCGTCTCGATCGGCGGTATCGAAATCAACGCCTATCGAACTTTCATCATCGGTGTGACGGCGGTATTCACGCTGATCACCTGGGCAATTCTGTTTCGCACCTCCATCGGCACGCAAGTGCGCGCCATCATTCGCAACAGGCAAATGGCGGCTGCCTGCGGCATCGATGTCGAGCGTATGAACGCGCTCACGTTTGCCTACGGCTCCGGGCTCGCTGGCGTTGCCGGCGTCATGATGTCCGGCTTCAAGACCGTGTTTCCCGACATGGGGACGCCGATGGTCGTCGATGGCTTTCTCGTCGTGGTCGCTGGCGGCGTTGGAAGCCTGCTGGGATCCGTTTTGTCGGCCGGCATGCTCGGGGAGATAAACGGCATTGTCGCTTCGGTGACCAACGATATCGTCGCGCGTGCGGTCGTTTTCGGCGTGGTGATCCTCATCATTGTCGCCAAGCCGAAAGGCCTGTTCTCGTTCAAGGAACGCTAAGGGATGACCAAGCGTCACATTGAGATAGCGGCGTACGCACTCTTTATCGCGGCCATCATGATGGCGCCGCTGGTGCTGGACCCGTTCTGGGTCAATCGCATCGCCAAATATCTCGTGTTCGGAATGCTCGGCATCGCCGTGGCGCTGTCCTGGGGATATGCCGGCGTTCTCAACCTTGGTCAGGGGCTGTTTTTTGGCCTCGGCGCGTACATGCTCGCAATGTCGTTGAAGCTCGCGAGTACAACGAGCTTGCAGCAGGGCTCGGACAAGCCGGTGCCGGACTTCATGCTATGGAACGCCGAACCAGGCTCGCAGACCGATCTTTGCTGTATCAACAAGGCGTCGTTCCTGTGGATTCCCTTCCAGAATCAATGGTTCGGCGTAGCGATGGGCATCGTCCTCCCGGTCTGCATAGCCGCCATCCTCGGCATCATCCTGTTCCGGAAGAGAATCGCCGGTGTCTTTATCTCGATCATCACACTGGCGCTCGTTCTTTTGGTCCGGCTCCTGATTATCGACGCGCAGCCGATAACCAATGGTTTCAACGGCCTGACCGATCTTGGCTGGTTCAAGATTTTCGATTTCGAGTTCGATCCGTTTGTGGTGCAGACTTACTATCTCATCGCCGGATCGCTCGCAGTTGTGCTGATCGCGTCTCGCCTTTTGATTGAAACGCGTGCCGGACTGATATTGCAGGCGATCCGTGACGATCAAAACCGGGCGAGATATCTCGGTTTCGACGTGCCGCGCTACCAGACGTTTTTCCTCACGGTTTCGGCGGGCATCGCGTCGTTCGCGGGCATGCTCTACGTCATTGCCGCGGAATTCGCCTCGCCGACCTTCATGGACCTGAGCTTTTCGATCAGCATGGTGGTATGGGCGGCGGTGGGTGGACGCGCGTCGATTCTTGGCGCCTGCATCGGGGCTATCCTGATCAATACCGTTACCGCCACGGTCAGCGAGACCAAAGGGTTTGCCGAGGCCTGGAAAGCCATCATTGGCCTGATCTTCGTGCTGGTCGTGTTGTATCTGCCGCGTGGCCTCGCCGGCCTTGCTCACGATCTCAGCGATCGGTTCATCGCGCGGATCAACGCGGCGCGATCCAAGACCGTCGGCGGGCAACAGCCGAACGGCGTTCAGCCGGCGGAATAGGAAAACGGCAATGCCCGCAGCGCTCACAATTGACGGCCTCTCAGTCGATTTTGACGGCTTCAAAGCCGTCAACACGGTTTCGATGATCGTGGACGAGGGCGAATTGCGGGTGCTTCTCGGCGCCAACGGCGCCGGCAAGACAACCCTTATGGACCTGATTTCAGGCAAGACCAAAAGCACCGAGGGACAGGTCTTCCTGTACGACAACGAAATCACCAACAAGGAAGAACATGAAATCGCGCTCGCCGGGGTGGGGCGCAAATTTCAGATCCCGAGCGTGTTTAAGGACCTGACGGTCAAGCGCAATCTGGAAGTCGTGAGCTGCCGCGACACGCGGGTTTTGCACAATCTCGGATTCGGATTTTCTCGCGAAGCGGAGGACCGCGTCGCCGAGGTCCTTGAACTCGTCGGCCTGACCGAGCAGTCGGGAATGATCGCCGCCAATCTCAGCCATGGTCAAACCCAATGGCTCGAGCTTGGAATGCTGATGGTTCAGAACGCCAAGGTCATGTTGCTCGACGAGCCCACTGCCGGAATGACTCAGGCCGAAACGCTCAAGACGTCCAAGATCATCAACGCGCTCAAGGGCAAGCATACGCTGCTCGTCGTCGAACACGACATGGCCTTTGTCCGCGAGATCGCGCACCGGATCACCGTCATGCATCTCGGGCAAGTGCTGGCCGAGGGCAATGTGACCGAGATCGAGCAGAACGAAAAAGTGCGTGAAGCCTATCTCGGCTCGAGGGCGATCAGCTGATGCTAAAGCTTGTCCAGGTCGATAGCTTTTACGGCCGCAGCCACATCTTGCACGGTGTGAATCTCGACGTTGGATCGGGAGAAATTACGACAATTCTCGGCCGCAATGGCACCGGAAAGACGACGCTCCTCAAGACGATCATGGGCCTGACCGATCAAACGACAGGCGAGATCAGTTTCGAAGGGAAAAACATCACTGACGCGCCCACCTTTCGACGCGCGCGCGCGGGCTTTGCGTATGTGCCGCAGGGGCGTGAAATCATTCCCGATTTCACTATCCGCGATAACATCCTGCTGGGCGCTTTCGCCCGGCCGGACGGCCGCCGCTCGATGCCCAAGCTCGTGCCCGAGCTGTTTCCTTACCTCATCAACAATCTCGATCGCCCCGGGGGCATCCTGTCCGGCGGCCAGCAGCAACAATTGGCGATCGCGCGTGCTCTTGCCGCCGAGCCGAAAATCCTGCTGCTCGATGAGCCGACCGAGGGAATTCAGCCGTCGATTGTCGAAGAAATCGAGGAGGTTATTTTGCGTCTCAACCGCATTGAGCATCTCACGGTGCTTCTGGTTGAGCAAAATGTCGAATTTGCGCGCCGCGCCGCGCGCCGCTTCGCCATTATGGAGAAGGGCAGCGTTGTAGCTGCGGGAGACATTGGCGATCTGAGCGACAATCTGGTGCACCGCCATATGGCTGTTTGAAGTGTTGCCGGGTTCGCGGATGTGCCGCGACACCCGGACTGAAGCAAGAACCTGTCACCAAGGAGAATGTTCATGTTGCACGGCGATATCTCGAGTAGCAAAGACACCGTCGGCGTAGCGGTAGTTAATTACAAAATGCCACGCTTGCATACGAAAGCCGAGGTTCTCGAAAACGCGAAGAAGATTGCCGACATGATCGTCGGCATGAAGCTTGGATTGCCGGGACTCGATCTGGTGATCTTTCCCGAATATTCGACCCACGGCATCATGTACGACTCGAAAGAGATGTACGATACCGCTTCGACCGTACCGGGCGAGGAAACCGAAATCTTCGCCGAAGCATGCCGCAAGGCCAAGGTGTGGGGCGTCTTTTCGCTGACCGGCGAGCGTCACGAGCAGCATCCAAAGAAGGCCCCCTACAACACGCTCATCCTGATGAACGATTCCGGCGAGGTCGTTCAGAAATATCGCAAGATCATGCCCTGGGTGCCGATCGAAGGCTGGTATCCCGGCAATTGCACCTACGTGTCCGATGGACCGAAGGGTCTGAAAGTCAGCCTCATCATCTGCGACGACGGCAACTATCCGGAAATCTGGCGCGATTGCGCGATGAAAGGGGCCGAACTGATCGTCCGCTGCCAGGGCTATATGTATCCGGCCAAGGATCAGCAGGTGATCATGGCCAAGGCGATGGCGTGGGCCAACAACGTCTATGTGGCCGTTGCGAATGCCGCCGGCTTCGATGGCGTCTACTCGTATTTCGGTCATTCGGCGATCATCGGGTTCGATGGCCGCACGCTCGGCGAGTGCGGCGAAGAGGACTACGGCATCCAGTATGCCGCGCTCTCAATGTCGTTGATCCGCGACGCGCGGCGGAACATGCAGTCGGAAAACCATCTCTTCAAGCTCGTGCATCGCGGCTATACCGGCAAGATCAATTCCGGTGAAGACGTCCGCGGTGAGGTCGTGTGTCCGTACGACTTCTACAAGAAGTGGATTACGGATCCCGAAGGCACCCGCGAAATGGTCGAGGCCATCACGCGGCCAACGGTCGGGACCGAGGAGTGTCCGATCGAGGGCATTCCGTCGAAAAAGGTCGCTCATCGCTAAGGCGGGGCGGCGTCAAGTCCGTGCCGCTTCGCCATTGACGAAGCGGCACGGCAATTCCAATCGAGGGGCAAAGATCGATGCTGCGGATCGAGCACGTGCTCGGGAGCCGGCTTGATCCGGCGCTCGCCGAGCGAATTCATCAGCTGGAACATCGAGGCGCAGTCGATCTGTTGACGGTGCCGGCGGCGGACGTTTCCCGCCACCGCTTTCGGGCGACGACGCAGGGCGGGACCGAGGTGGCGATCGCGCTGCCGCGCGATCAGCGCCTGTTCGACGGGGCCGTGCTGGTGCTCGAGCCCGATCATGCGGTGGTGGTGCGTCTGGCGCAGGAGCGCTGGCTGCGACTGCAGCCGCGGGCCATCGCCGATGCGATCGAGCTTGGCTATCAGGCCGGCAATCTGCATTGGCGGGTGCGCTTCGCCGGCGAAGCGCTTCTGGTCGCGCTAGAAGCGCCGATGGATGATTATCTCGCCCGTTTATCCGGTTTGATCCGCGACCGCCGCGTCGTTTCTTCTCTCGCCGAGATCGACGAGGTCACGTCTTGATCGATCTCCTCACGATCCTGCAACATGCGGACTCGGGCTTTCCGAGCGGGAGCTTCGCGTTTTCCAATGGGATCGAGGGTCTCGCGGCGATGAATGCGCCGCTCGACCGGCGCGGGCTGCAGGATGTCGTGACGATGTTCCTTCGGCATCGCTGGGCATGTTCGGACCGCGTCGCGGTTGCCCGAACACACCGCGCGAATGGGGATTTCGGGCTGGTCGCCGATGTTGATCATGCCGTCGAAGCGGCCACGCTTGCTGAGCCGTTGCGGACCGGATCGAAGCGCAATGGCAATGCGCTGCTCGCAGCACATGTGCGATTGGGGACGCCCGGTGCGCCGGAGTTCAAAGCGCGCATCGCCGACGGCGAAGCCTTTGGCCACTTGCCCGTCGTCCAGGGTTTGGTTTGGCGCGCCACCGGTATGAGCGAGGCGGCGGCGGTCGCGGTCAGCGGGTATTCGACGGCGGCGGGGCTTATTTCGGCTACGGTGCGGTTGGGGCGCATTGGGGGGCTTGAAGCGCAAGCCGTCCTCGCTGCGGTGTTGGAGACCATCGCAGACCTTTCCGTGCCGTTGGATCCGCACGAAGAGATTGAAAGTTTTATGCCTTGGGTCGACGCTGCGGCGTCGCGCCATGCCCATGCGCATTTGCGCCTGTTCGCAAGCTGAGAGGGCCGCATGCTGCTCACGCCCACCGAGATGGAACGTCTCACCATTTTTTCCGCGGCGGAACTGGCGCGACGGCGGCGAGCCAAGGGATTAAAGCTGAACCATCCGGAGGCGGTGGCGATCATCACCGACGAAATTCTCGAAGGCGCGCGGGAAGGGCGAAGCGTGGCCGATCTGATGTCGTTGGGGTCGACAATACTCAGCACCAGCGACGTGATGTCTGGCGTGGCCTCCATGGTGCCGATCCTGCAAGTCGAAGGCGTCTTTCCCGACGGGACAAAGCTGGTCACCATCCATGAGCCGATCCGGCCCGAGGCCGGGGCCGCAGCCGATACGCTCGAGCCGGGCGCGATCGTCGCCGCCGAAGGCGAGATCGAGCTTTCCGCCGGCCGTCCACGAACAACTATCGAGGTCGTCAACACCGGCGACCGCCCGGTGCAGATCGGTTCGCACTATCATTTCTTCGAGGTGAACAAGGCGCTTGATTTCGACCGGGCGGCGGCATTCGGCATGCGCCTCGATATTCCGGCGGGCACGGCCGTGCGCTTCGAACCTGGTCAGCACAAGGCGGTGGTGCTGGTCGGTTTCGGCGGTCGCCGTGAATTGGCCGGTCTCAATGCGCTGACGAATGGTGTCGCGACCGATCAATCGATACGGGATGCGGCGCTGCGGCGGGCGCGCGAGGCCGGTTTCAAGGGCGCATGAGGTAAGTCGTGGTCGCTATTGCGCGCGGAGATTATGCGGCTCTGTACGGTCCGACGGTTGGCGACGGCGTCCGCTTGGCGGACACGTCGTTGCTCGCGGTGGTCGAGAAGGATCACGCTGTTTACGGCGATGAATGCCTGCACGGCGGCGGCAAAACGCTTCGCGACGGCATCGGTCTTGCCGCGGGAGTGACGAGCGCGCAAGGCGCGCTCGATTTTCTCCTCTGCAATGTCCTGGTCATCGACCCGGTGATCGGTATCGTGAAGGGTGACCTCGGCATCAAAGACGGCCGCATCGTTGGCCTCGGCAAGGCCGGCAACCCGGCCATCATGGATGGGGTCGATCCCCGGCTTGTCGTTTCTGCAGCCACCACGGTGCGCGATTGCGAGGGGATGATCGCCACGCCTGGCGCCATCGACGTGCATGTGCATTTCGATTCGGCCGGCCTCTGCGAACACGCGATCGCGTCAGGCATCACCACGATGCTTGGCGGCTCGCTTGGTCCGATCACCGTTGGCATCGATTCAGGCGGCCCTTTCAATGTCGGCAAGATGCTGCAAGCCGCCGAGCACTGGCCGATCAATTTCGGTTTCCTCGGGCGCGGCAACTCGCACAAGCCCGCGTCGCTCGTCGAGCAGCTCGAAACCGGCTGCGTCGGCTTGAAGATTCATGAAGACTGGGGCTCGATGCCGGCGACCATCGATGCCTGCCTCGCGGTCGCGGACGATCTTGATTTTCAGGTCCAGCTCCACACCGACACGTTGAACGAATCCGGCTTTGTCGAGGATACGCTCGCCGCCATCCGCGGCCGCGCGATCCACATGTATCACACCGAGGGCGCCGGCGGCGGCCATGCGCCCGACATCATTCGCGTCGCCGGTATAGCGAACTGTCTGCCGTCATCGACCAATCCGACCAACCCCTACACGGTGAATACCTTCGACGAACACCTCGACATGACGATGGTGTGTCATCACCTCAATCCGGCCATCCCCGAGGACGTCGCGTTCGCCGAAAGCCGCATTCGCGCGCAAACTATTGCGGCGGAGGATGTGCTCCACGACATCGGCGCGATCTCGATGCTCGGCTCCGACAGTCAGGGCATGGGCCGCATCCACGAAGTCATCTGCCGTACGTGGCAGCTCGCCTCGAAGATGAAGGATCAGCGCGGCGCGCTTCCCGAAGAGCGGCCCGGCTTCGGCGATAATGCGCGCATCCGCCGCTATATAGCCAAATACACCATCAACGCCGCGCGCACCTTTGGCATTGCCGATCACATCGGTTCGCTGGAGGATGGCAAGATGGCTGACGTCGTAGTGTGGCGACCGGCCTTCTTCGGCATCAAGCCCGAACTGGTGATCAAGAGCGGCTTTATCGTCTGGGGAGCCATGGGAGACTCCGCCGCTTCGCTGATGACCTGCGAGCCGATCCTCTTGCGCCCGCAATGGGGCGCGTTTGGCCGCGCCGCGCCGGCGCTCTCCGCGTGCTTCGTGCACCCGCTGGCCATTGATCGCGGGCTGAAGACCGAGCTTGGACTTTCCAAGTCGCTGCTGCCTGCACGCGGAACGCGCAGGCTCAGCAAGTCAGATATGATGTGGAACGATTTCTGCCCGAATATCCGGGTCGATCCGCAAACCTTCGATGTCTATGTGGACGGCGAACTGGCGACCTGCGAGCCGGCGCGTGAATTGCCGCTGGCGCAGCGTTATATGCTGCGGTGAGCGCCGTGGATGATCGCGTAAGCACTGCGGTTCCGCATACGGTTTCGGCGGTTGGCGCCGCTCGGATCGGCATCGGCGGGCCGGTAGGTTCCGGCAAGACCGCATTGATCGAGCGCTTGATTCCTATTCTGATCGGACGAGGGATCGAGCTTGCGATCGTGACCAACGATCTTGTGACCAAGGAAGATGCCGAACGGCTGCGGCGTTCCGGCCTCATCGATCCGATGCGGGTTTCCGGCGTCGAGGCCGGTGCTTGTCCGCACACCGTCATTCGTGAAGACCCGACGCTCAATATTGCCGCCGGCGACGAGTTGGAGCGCAAATTTCCCGGCCTCGAACTTATCATTTTCGAATCCGGAGGCGACAATCTTGCGTCGACCTTCTCGCTCGATCTGGTTGATTGGTGGATTTTCGTGATCGACGTTGCCGGCGGCGACGATATTCCGCGCAAGCGCGGGCCGGGCGTCCTGCGCTGCGACCTGTTGGTCGTCAACAAGACGGATCTGGCGCCGTTCGTAGGCGTCGACCTGGATGCGATGCTGGCGGAAGCGCGAGCCGTCCGCGAAGGGCGACCGATTTTGGCCACCAATGCCCGGACTGGCGAAGGCGTGGTGGCGGTCGCCGATGCCGTGAACCAAGCCGTTCTGTTCCGTTGATCCAGGGATCGGCCGCCGTGCTGGATAAAGTCGCGCGCTTTGGCAAGTCGCTCGGCAAATCCGACAACGAGGTGAACGACGGAGCGGCGGTGGGTAGCAATTCGGTCTCCCGCGCTGGATCCGTCGAAGCTTCATTGCATTTCTGTCGCGCCGGCGGACGAACCGTGCTCGTCGGGCAGCGCCTGCCATATCCTTTTCACGCCACGCGTACCTTTTATCTCGACCGGGCCAACCCGGAGATCGCCACGCTCTATTTGCAATCTGCGTCCGGAGGTCTTTATCGCGGCGATAGTCACGGTCTCTCGTTCGTGGTCGGTCCCGAACGCCCTGGCACATGTAACCACCCAGGCCTCGACAATCGTCCATCACACGCACAAGAATCCCGCCTCGCAGCGCATCCGCATTGAGGTTGGTGACGACGCGTTCGCCGCCATGACGCCCGAGCCGTTGGTGCTGTTTCCCGGGGCGGAGATTTCGTGCGTCACGGACGTCACGCTCGCTGCAACCGGATGCGCAATCCTGATCGACGGTATGACGCATCACGATCCCGAAGGGCAGGGCCGTCCGTTCGATCGCTACAACAACGTCATCGTCGTCCGTAACGCCGAGGGCGCTGTGCTTTTGGCGGATCGTGGTTCGATCGCCGGTGAATTGATGAGGGGGCCTGCTTCGCCGCTCGGACCGTTCAGTGCCGTTGGTACGTTGCTGGTACTGGGGCAGGGTTCGGAGCGCTGCGATCCTGAAATTCTGGAAAGCTGCCTCGCCGCGCGCGGCTGCACGGCCGGCATTTCGCAACTGCCGAATGACGCCGGGATCGGCGGCCGTATCCTTGCCGCCAACGGCGGTGTGCTGGCGCAGGGGCTTGAGGCGGCATTTGCAGTTGCCTTTGAAGCCCTGATCGGTGCGCCTCCGGCGCGCAGGCGGAAATAATCCGGGAAGTAGTTTTCAACGCCGCGCGAGACGGAAATAGAGCTCGGCGAGGCGCGATGGCAGATCTTCCAGGCGCCGCACGGGCATATGCTGACCGCGGCCGAACACGGCAGCGCCGGAGCCTGCACCTGATGGATCGAGCGTCACGCCAAAGACATCGATCCCCCGCGAGCGCAAACCAAGCACGGCGCGGCGTGCATCCTCGATCAGGTCGCGAGGATCGACGACGTCGATGTCGGATGGTTCGCCGTCAGTGAGTACCAGGATGAGCTTGCGATGGCTGCGCACGGACGCCATCTCGGCGCCGGCGTGACGCAAAACCGTTCCAAGCCGGGTCGACAGGTGGGGTTCGAGATGCGCTAATCGCGCTTTGACCGCCGGGCCGTAAGGCTCGCCGAAATCTTTCAAGCCATACATGCGGACATCTTCGCGACCGGCAGATGCAAAAGCGCGGAGCGCGAACGGATCGTTGAGAGCCGCCAGGGCTTCGGCGAGCGCCGCCACCGCGAGCCGCTCAATGTCGAGCACTGAAGCACCCGATGGCAGTACCCGGTCGCGCGTTGATTCCGAGACGTCCAGCAAGATCATAACTGAAAGATCCCGCTTGCGGCGCTGCATGGTGCGGAACACCCGCTCGTCGGGCAAATCGTCGGCGCGAAGCGCGATGGCCGCATCAAGCGCGGCATCGAGGTCGAGATCGGGGCCATCGCTGCGCCGCTTCAATCGCTCATGCCGTCCGACCTTCGCGCCGCGCACCAGACGTCGAATTCGTGCCCGCACCGCCGGGATATTGTCGAGCGCGGTGTCGATTGCCGCGGCATCGCCGGGCCACACCGGCGCCGCCCGCACGGTCGTCCAGTCCGGGCGCTCGGTTCCGGCGTCGCAGTCCCACTCGGGATAGGTGGCGATGACCGGACCGCGCTCATCCGGCTCACGCTCTCGCGCGCGGCCAACCGCGTTGGGCGACGGCTCCGCCTCGTCGCGGCGGCGATCGGGGTTGTCGGCGTCATCGCGGCGCTCGATCCGCGCCGCCTCGACGGTCAACTCGACCACGTCTTCTTGTGGTTGTGCCTGGTCGCCGAAATCCCACAGTCCGAGCCCGTCGTCGCGATAGACGGGCTCGACCACATAGGTGCGGGCGTTGAATTGCACGCGCATCTGCCCGAGGTCGTTGCCAAGCAAACCTCCGATCCGGCGGCTAAGCGACATGTCTTCGAGGTGATCCATCTCGGCGGCGAAAAGCGCGCGTCCCTTGTCCACGAAGCCGTCGGGATCGACGTAATCCGGATCGAACAACGCGCGCGCAAGCCGCGCCAGCAGGGTCGGCGCCGTGATCACGCCGGCCGGCTCTGCAACGTGAAAAGGCGCCCACAGCCGGCGTAAACCGGGGAAGGCGCGCATCGCCAAAGCCTCGACGCGCGCATCTTCGATCAATCCGATCAGCGCCATTTGCAACGGTTTGAGCGATCCGATCGGAAAGCGCGTCCGCGTCAACGCGACATGAGCGGTCGCGTGCGCTACGCAGGCGCGGAACAATTGCGGGAGAATACTTCTCGGCGTGCCGCGGAAGACCGGCGGGATGCGCACCACGCCGCCGGCAATGTTGACGCGACGTGGAAGTTGTCCGCCCGGCGGCGCGACTGCGGTGCGCAGGACCGGCGGCCGTCCCCACAAGGCGGTAGCGTATGCTTTCAGGATTCGCTCGTTGCGGGAAAGGGTCAGCGCGCCGGCAGCTTGTTCCAGCACTTGCGCGGCAAGGCGGTCTTCGAGCGTGAAAAATGCACGCTGGCGCGCCCGATTGCCGCGCGTGTATTTTAGACCCGTGGCGATGAAAGTCTCAAAGCCGGAGCTGTCACAGTCCTGAAGGATGATCTCGGTGCGGCTCACCACCGCTACGACTGATTCCGGCGCTTCGCGCGCCAGCCGCACCAGTCCGCGGGACCACACCGCGATGTCGCCCGCCGTGGCCAGCCGCCGCTGCGCCATGGGGAGCGCTTGCAGACACGCGAGCGCAGCCTGGGCGCCGGCGGCGCGGCAGATGTCGGCAATGGCGTGTGCAAAATCGGCAAGGTTTTTGAGGGTGAGCTCGGACTTAAGGTCTACGCTCATCCTCCAGTAAGCAAGCTGGCATTCCGGACCGGCGTTGACGAAAGCAAGCTCAAGCGAGCCCTCGGCCCATCGATCGAGATCGGCGTCAGCCGCGCCGTCGGAAATCGCGTGCCAAAGATCGCGGAACGCGATCCGCAATGCGTCGCGTTGACGGATCAGATGATGCAGGCGTGTAACCGCGCGGTCTCGCTCCGTCTCGATGACCTGAAGCTGCGCGCGGCTCCGTGGGCTCATGGGTCTGTCAAATCAGAGACACGCTGCGACCGCTGCCGAAAGCGCTTCGCGCATATCGAGATCGTCGGTGATCGGCAGCACGATGCTGGCATGAGAAGCCGCTTCGAGCGCGACGCCGGCCGCGACCAGACGCCCGGCATGGATCAACATACGCGTCGAGGCGCCTTCTTCCAGACCCTGGCCGCGGAGATTGCGCGAGCGCAGCGCGATATCAACGAGACGCCGCGCGGTTTTTCGATCCGCGCCCGATTCGCGGCTGACGATTTCCGCTTCGACGTCGGGCGAGGGATAGTCGAAGTCGATGCCGACAAATCTCTGCTTGGTGGATTCCTTCAAATCCTTCACCGCGCTCTGGTAGCCGGGATTGTATGAAATCACGAGCTGAAAGTCGGGATGCGCGCTGACAAGTTCGTTCTTCTTTTCAAGCGGCAGGATGCGACGCGCGTCGGTAAGCGGATGGATCACGACGGTGGTGTCCTGGCGGGCTTCGACGATTTCGTCGAGATAGCAAATCGCCCCGTAGCGGACCGCGAGCGTCAACGGCCCGTCATGCCAGACAGTCCCTTCCGGCGCGAGAAGGAAGCGGCCGGCAAGGTCGGCGGCAGTCATGTCCTCGTGGGCGGCAACGGTAATGAGCGGGCGCTCAAGCCGCCAGGCCATGTATTCGATGAAGCGGGTCTTGCCGCAGCCGGTCGGGCCCTTGAGCATGACCGGCAGCCGGCTTGCATAGGCAGCCTCGAATAGCGCGACCTCGCCCGCGACCGGCAGGTAATAAGGCTCGGACCGAATACGATAGACGTCGAGTTGCATGGCCATTCCTGCGTTCGCCGCCAGGACCGACCGGAATACGCAACGACGCCCGCTCGCTCACGGCTGTCCGGCGTCTCTGCCAATATCAAGCACGACGCCTTTGTCGCGCTTATACGAGGAGTTTTACCCCTCAACATACATTACATTACACCACCAACCGGCCCAGAGCACAAATGCAAGTTGGCGCCACTTTCAGGCTTTAAGAAAGGCCGCCAAGAGGCGCCGCGCGTCGGATCCCCGATCACTGCGCCACGTTGGATCGGACAAGTCGCGTCCAAAAATGACCGACAAGGTGTGCACATTTGAGAGATGAAACTGGCTCAAAGCAACCATGAGGACGTAGAGCCGGAGCCCGTCAAGTCCTTGCGGTAATTGTCCGCTTTGCGTACCGCGCGCGATCAGTTGCTCGATCATGGTGAGCACAGGCGAGGACATCTCGGGGATACGCGAGGATTTTCGCATGTATTTGGCTTTAAGCAAATTCTCCGCGGACAATAGTCGAACCAGGTGCCGGTTATGTTCAAAGTGATCGGCCATGAAATCGAAAAGCCGAAGCAGGCCCTCGCGCGGATCGAGCTCCTTCACGCCAATCTGTAGTTCTCGTCGACGAAGACCGCCCAGCGCTTCCTCCAAGACGGCGATATACAGGCCCGATTTGTTTCCGAAGTAATGGTAGATCATGCGCGGGTTGCTGCGCGCCTTCCTGACAATGCGGCTGACGCGCGCACCGGCAAATCCATGCGTCACGAATTCTTGCGTGGCCGCGCGCAGCAATTGCTCACGGCTCTCTGCGGGCGTGCGCCGTGCGCGGCGGCGCTGGCCGGTGCGCGGCGCGCGTGTTCGCGGCAGATTGTTTGCTTCCGGATAGCTCATTGTGGGGTAAATCCGGCTGAGCGAGCTTCAATCTTGACCGCCAGTTGAAGCAATGCGGCGTCGCTCCCCTGCGCCCCGATGAGCGACAGCCCGATCGGACAACCTTGCCATTGACCCACCGGCACGGCGACCTGAGGCGCGCCACAATGGCCAGCGATGGCAGTCAGGATCAGCGCACGCTGGTAGAAGTCGTTTATGACCTGCTCAGACGAATTGATTGGAAGCGCGATACAGGGTGTCGTCGGAATGACCAAGGCGGTGCCGGGAGGCACCAGCGCCTCAAACTTGGCTCGGATGGCCGCGCGTATTGGCAGATAATGCTCGACAAAAGCCGGCGTCACGCCGGCGGCACCCGCGAACCGCTGACCGATGTCCGCGGCCAATCTGGGCCGGTTGTCGGTGATCCATGCTCCCAGGCTTTTCCAAACTTCCGCGTCCTGCAAGACGCGATAGCAATCCAAATAAAGCGATTCATCGCCTGAGATGATGTCGATGCTCTCCGCTGCGCCCCAACGTTTAGCTTTTGTCTCCAGCTCCAACGCCAGCGGTCGATCGGCCAGCGCGAACGCATCGCGTGCCGATCTTAGCTTTGTAATGGCTTTAGGGCTCTGTTCGGGAAGCAGCGCCAGCCCAACTTTTTCCAGCAACTCGGCATCGCGCGCGAACCACCCGACGGTATCGTAAGACGGCGCGAACGGCACCACACCATCCAGCGAGACTGCACCGTGACTCGGGCGGAACCCGAACACGCCGAGGAAACTTGCGGGCACGCGAACTGACCCCCCCGTGTCGGTGCCGATCGCGAAATCGACCAGACCCGCAGCCACGGCGACGCCCGATCCGCTCGACGAACCGCCGCACATGCGGTCCGGACATGCCGGATTGATTGGACTGCCATAATGCACATTGCGGCCTTCGAGGCTGAAGGCGAGCTCGTCGGTAATGGTCTTGCCGACCAGCGTTGCACCGGCGGCAAGCGTTTTCTCGACGACCGTGGCCGAGCGTTCGGCTGGGGACTGTCGCGCGAGCCAGTCGGGATTGCCGGCACCGGTCCGGCAACCAGCGACGTCGATCAGGTCCTTGAGCGCAAAAGTGAGGCCGTCGAGAACGCCGGCTCCGGTCGCATCGCGCCGACACATGCCGTCGGGAACGAACGCACCGAAGTCGGGCGGTCTTGAGTGCGACCGCGATGCCGCGTTTTCCACTTCAGTTGAGCGCGGCGCGGCGCGGGCCGAGGGTTACGCGCTGCGGCTCTGAAGAATGCGTCACCGCAACCGCCGTCCGCATGGCCTCGTCGGCCACTTCCTTGGAGGCGTACCAGAGAACATTGCGAGCCGAAACTCAGTGATCCGCCCGGCCGGACTTCTCGGCGCTGCTTAATTGCTGACATCGTGCCCTCTTCCATGCCGTACGCGAACGCGCCGGTGTCCGTGCCGATTCACTGCAATTTTTCTGCCAACGCAAAAGCCCTGCGTTTCCTCGAATATCGCGCCCCAATCTGTTCGATAAATTCCTCATCTGTCGCTTAAGTGACCAGAATTTCTACATTTTCTGCATAACTAGTAAGCATATACTTATTACGGCGCCCTGCCGTCGTTAATAATACAACAAATACAATATCTTATTTCATGGCACGGCCTTTGCTACGGCGAATGCGCTTCTCGTTCACACAGCAGAGGACAGGCTCATGTTTTCCCGTCGTTTCGTCCTAGTCGCCGCGTCTGCCGCGACCGCTGCGGCGCTTACGCTTTCCATGTCTCACACAGTGCGTGCCGCCGACCCGCTGAAGGTCGGAATCTTGATCCCCGGGTCGAAGTCGGACAAAGGCTGGATGGAGTCCGGCTATGACGGTCTTGTCGCCTCGCAGAAAAAGTTTGGCGACAAGATCAAGGTCCAGATGATTGAGAACATCAACTACGCCGACATGGACCAGGCTCTGACCAATCTCGCAACGGCAAATGATCTCGTCATTGGCGTTGGCGGCCAGACGCAGGCCTCCGTTTATAAAGTAGCCAAGCGTTTTCCAAAGGTGAAGTTCTCGATCGTCGGTGGCAACGAGGGTGAATCTCTGCCGAACGTTGCGGGCTACGACGTCAAGCAGGCCGAGATCGCCTTCGTGGCAGGCGCCGCGGCAGCGATGCTTTCGAAGAACGGTGCTGTCAGCTATGTCGGCGGGCTCGAAATCCCCTCGATCGTCAACGCCGGCAAGGAATTCGGCAACGGTGCGAAATACATCAATCCCAGTATCAAATACTACGAAAACTATACCGGCGATTTCGACGACGTGGCGAAGTCGAAGGAGGCCACGCTTGCGGCCATCGCGCAAGGCGCCGACGTGCACTACCACATCCTCAATCTCGGCCTTCGCGGTATGGAGCAGGCGGCGAAGGATAAGGGCACGCACATCATCGGCAGCTACACCGACCGTTGTGGCACCGACCCCCTCTATGTCGCTTATTCCATCACCGGCGTCGGATTTCAGGTGGAGTATGCCATCGACGAGGCCGTCGCCGGCACCTGGAAGCCGGGTTACAAGGAGTTCGGTCTGAAGATGGGTCCGCAAGCTTCGGACATGGTGATTTGCAACGGCACGCCGGAACAAAAGGCCAAGCTCGACGCGATCAAGAAGGACATTCTCTCCGGCAAGATCAAGGTGCTGAAGGGCTAATCGTCACTGTCCACGATCGTGATTCGATCAGCCCTGTGACCGATCTCACCCATATCCCGGCCGGACCGCTGCTGGCGCTGCAAGGCGTCACCAAGCGGTTCGGCTCCTTGATCGCGCTCTCGGACGCCTCGCTCGACATCATGCCGGGCGAGGTGCACTGCATTCTCGGCGAAAACGGCGCCGGCAAGTCGACGCTGTGCAATCTGATATTCGGCGTGCACCTGCCCGATGCCGGTGCCATGCGCTTTCGCGGCGAAAACTATCATCCGACGGGTCCGTCGGATGCGCTCGCCGGCGGAATTGCGATGGTGCATCAGCATTTCAGCTTGGTGCATGACATGACGGTGGTTGACAACGTCATCCTTGGCCAGCAACGCGGATTTGTGAATACGCGGGCGTGGGCCGCGCGGCTCGAACGGCTGGCTAACGACTATGGATTTGCGCTCGATCCCTACGCCAAGATCGACGATCTTTCCGTCGGCGAGCGGCAGCGGGTGGAGATCGTCAAATGCCTGATCCGCGCGCCGCGTTTATTTCTGCTCGACGAACCGACGGCGGTGCTGCTGCCGGACGAAATCGCGGCGCTGCTCGATGTTTGCAGGCGGGTCGCCGAGAGCGGCTGCGCGGTCGTGTTGGTGACGCACAAGCTTGCCGAGATCAAGAAGGCGGCGGACCGAGTGACCGTGCTGCGCGGCGGCCGCGTCGTCGCCCATTCGGATCATCCCGCCGATGAGATCGACGCTTTAGTGCGCGCGATGATCCAAGGCGACTTGAAGTCCCTCGACAAGTCGGCCGCGTCCGCGCTTGGCGTAGTCGAGGTGGGTGCTGATCATCCGGAAGTTCGCCCGCCAAACGAGACGCCTTCGCACGAAGTGCTTCAGATTGACGGCTTGACGGTAACTGACAGCCAGGGTGTCACCCGGCTCGACAATTTTACCCTGTCCATCGGACCAGGCGAGATCGTCGGTGTCGCCGGCGTTGAAGGCAATGGGCAGAGCGAGCTCGCCGCCGTGATCTCGGGTATGGCTGCGCCGAGCAGTGGCCGCGTGTTTCTCGGTGACATCGAGACCACTCATCTGAGCCCAAAGGAAATCACGGCGGCCGGTATCGGGGTGGTGCCGGAGGATCGCCACACGGTTGGCTGCGTCGTCGAGATGACCGTTGCCGAAAACTTATTTCTCAACAGGCTGGAGAATTTTACGTCCTTCGGTTTCCTGCGGCGGAAGGAATTGGTGCAGAAGGCCCGAGAGTTGATGACGCGCTTTGACGTCCGCGCTGTCAGTCCCGAGGTCGCGTTTTCAGCGTTGTCCGGCGGCAATCAGCAGAAGGCGGTGTTGGCGCGCGAAATAACGCTGCCGAAGCTGCTTTTCTTGCTTGCCGCGCAGCCGACCCGCGGCCTTGATGTGGGCGCGGTGGCAGCGGTTTACGGCCATATCCATGCGGCCTGCAAGAATGGCGCAGCCGTCTTGTTGATCTCCTCCGAACTCGACGAGTTGATTGCCGTTGCCGACCGCATCGTTGTGCTCTATCGCGGCCGAATTATGGGTAACTGCGCCGCCGACCCCAGCGAACGCGAACGGATCGGCGCCATGATGGCGGGGCAAACGCAATGACCGATACGACGGCAAATATTTCAAGGAATTTGCGCGCCGTGCTGCGCCCCTCGGTCGTGATTTCGGTGTCTGCCGTGCTGGCGGCGGCCTTGCTTGGCCTCGCGCTGATCTTCGCCATGGGCGTTCCTGTGATGGAGGCCGTTACCGCCTTCGTCAACGGTACCGTCGGTTCGCCTTACGCGATCGCCGCCTCGATCAACCGCAGCATTGCCTTCGCGCTGGTTGGCATCGGTTTCGTCGTCGCAAACGAGGCCAATCTGGTGAATGTCGGCGGCGAGGGGCAGATCGCGGTCGGCGGCATCGCGGCAACTGCCGTCGCTCTTTATGGCGGCGTAGCCGACTTGCCGGCGGGATTGCCGTTCCTGATTCCGCTCGTCGCAGCGGCGATTGCGGGGATGCTCTGGGGATCGATTGCCGCCGTATTGAAGATCAAGGCCGGCACCAACGAGGTTATCAGCACGCTGTTGTTGTCGTTCATCGCGGTTTGGCTCGTGTATTGGTGTGTGCAATCGCCGGCACTGCTGCGCAAGCCGATGACCACCTCCGCGACGCTACCGGAATCCCTGGAAATTCCTGATCCGACCAAGCTGCCGCTATTGACCGGCGACTATTCCTTCCCCGTGCATATCGGCTTGCCGATAACGATCGTCATCGCGCTTGTCGCCGCGATCGTGTTGTCGAAGACTGTGTTCGGTCTTCAATTGCGGGCGGTCGGATTTAATCCGATCGCGGCGAGCCGAGCCGGAATTTCCTATTCGCGAATGGTGATGATCTCGCTGGCCGTCGCCGGTGCGCTCGGTGGCCTCGCCGGCGGGTTCATGCTGTTGGGCGAGCAATATGTACTCAAGGACGGCTTCTCTTCGGGTTATGGCTTCGACGGCCTCGTGGCGGGCTTGCTGGCGCGCGGTTCGGTGGCCGGCGTCATCGCAGCAGCGCTCCTGTTCGGCTTCCTTCGCTCCGGCGGCATCAACATGGAAATGGTCGCGGGCGTGCCGACCGCTTTGGTCATGGTGATCCAGGGCTTGATCGTCGTTACGCTCGCGGGCGCCGCCTTTTTCATCGGTGGGCGACGCGTATGACGTGGGAACTGTTCGCCGTATTTGTCGGTTCGTCGCTGCGGCTTGCGGTACCGCTCCTGCTCGCGGGCACTGGCGAACTCGTGAGCGAGCGTGCCGGCGTGCTTAACATGAGCATCGAAGGCATGATGCTCACCGGAGCCTTTGCCGCCGCTGTCGGCGCCTGGGCGACCGGCAGCCCGCTGCTGGGTCTATTGATCTGTGTCATTGCCGTGTTCCCGGTCGCGCTGCTGCAAGCGGTCTTGAGCAACACGCTGCGCGCCAATCAGATCGTTACCGGTATTGGTATCAACATCCTGGTGCTGGGTGCTACCACGCTCGCCTACCGCGAGATTTTTGGCGCGCGTTCGCGCGAACAAATTCCCGGCTTGTCAAAATGGAGTCCGCCGCTGCTCGGTGATATTCCGGTCTTCGGCGAGGCCGTGTTCCAGCAAGTATGGCTGCTCTATGCCGGTCTTGCGATTATCGTCCTGACCGCCCTGATTTTGCGCTACACTTCGATTGGCATTGTAGTCCATGCCGCGGGAGCAGAGCCGCGGGCGGTCGACAAGTCGGGCGTTTCGGTCACTTGGGTCCGCTACCTGGGCGTTATCTTCGCTGGCTTTATGTCGGCGCTCGCCGGCGCATTCTTGTCGATTGGCGACATTCACACTTTCACCGAAGGTATGACTCGCGGCGCCGGCTATCTCGCGATCGCCGCCGTAATCTTCGGAAAATGGACGATTGGGGGCACCGTTTTGGCGTGCCTTCTCTTTGGAGCGGCTACCGCTTTGCAGTTTCAGTTGCCGACGCTTGGGATCAACGTGCCGAATGCGTTACTGATCATGCTGCCATACTTGCTGGCACTGCTAGCCGTTGGTGGACTGGCCGGACGACAGACCGCGCCACGCGCTTTGGGCGTGCCATATTTCCGTCGCTAAGCGAGCCTTCATTCCCGAGCGTCGCGCCTCGGTATCCAAAGAGGTGGTTCAACGAATGCCGATCGTCCGCACCGCTAGGGCGGCGGCGGAGGCGCGGTTCTCGACGCCGAGCTTGGCGTAAATCTGTTCGAGATGCTTGTTGACGGTGCGCGGGCTGAGATCGAGGATTTCGGCGATGTCGCGGTTTGATTTGCCGCGGGCGATCCACAGCAGCACCTCCGCTTCGCGCTCAGTCACCGTCAGTCGTTTTTTGAGCAAAGTCCGGTCGTCGTCGATCTCGCCTTCCAGAAGCCGCAGCAGATACTCATCGGGACCGATTTGTCCGATATAGATAAGTCTAATCGCGACAGATGTTTCGCGACCCTTCAAGGCAACCGATGTCGGCTCCGATCCCGGCTGCGTTGCCGCGGAGTGTTGCAACCACACCTGGATGTCGTGCGGCAGCACATAGTCTTCCCTGTCGAAATCAGTAAATGCGACACCAAGCAGCTTTCGCCGCTTGCGGCGTGTACCAGAGCACGCGACCGGTGTGGCTTGCCGCGAGCAGGAATTTGCCGAACGTATCGAGCGCCGTGCGGGCGCTGTGCGCCATGCGGGCATTGGCAAGATGCACCCGGATCCGAGCCAGGAGTTCGCTGGGCGCGATGGGCTTGGTGATGTAGTCGACGCCGCCGGCCTCCAGCCCTTTGATGATATGCTCGGTATCGGTAAGCCCGGTCATGAATATGATCGGCACATGCGCGAGCGCCCGGTTTTGCTTCAGCTTGCGGCAAGTCGCAAAGCCGTCGGCGCCCGGCATGAGGGCGTCCATGAGAATTACGTCGGGGACGACCTTTTCGACAATGGAAAGCGCGTGCTCGCCTTCGCGCGCGACCAGAACCGTCATGCCGGCCTCTTCGAGCGCGTCGGTCAGCAATCGCAGCGTCTCGGGCAAATCGTCGACCACGAGCACGATGTCCCTGGTTTCGCCCTTACGCATGAGCGCCACGGACCTCCTGCAACGCGGATGCGTATCGCTTGAAATCGAAAGCATCCACCATCGAGCGCATCAGGACCGCGAATTCCCTGCATTGCGGTGAGCCGCTCTCGATCTCACTCAGCTTCTCGAGTATCCGCGTGACGTGCCCGATTTCGCCGAGCCGGATCAACTCGTCGATGTCGCTTCTTGCGGGAAACGCGGATGCCGTTGGCAGTGCGGCCGCAGGCGATGCCAACATCGCCGCCTCGACGTCATAGTCCCATTCAATATCGACGAGCGCGTGGATCTTCTTGAGCAATTGGCGAAGATCAATCGGCTTCATCAGCGTGTCGTCGTAGAGCCGCTCGGCTTCCAGCATGTGGTGAGGATCGATCGGATTGGCAGACAGCATGAGGATCGCGGTGCGCTTGCCCGGCTGGCGGCGCAGGCGCTGTGCGACGTCCCAGCCGTCCATCTCCGGCATGGCAATGTCGAGGAGAATGAGGTTCGGATTGGTCTGCTCGACGAGGGTCAGGCACTCGCGGCCAGATCCGGCGCTCACCACCACGAAGCCCAGCGGCGTGAGCAGATCGCGGATCAGCTCGCGTTGCACCTCATTGTCGTCGACCACCATAATGGTCTGCCGCGGCCCGGCGTAACCCCGCACCCGGTATTCCATCGACGCAATGCGCGGCCGTGATATTTCCGACAGGAAAAGCTTGACGCGGAACGTGCTGCCTCGTCCGACCTCGCTGTGGACGTTGATGTCGCCGCCCATGATCTTGGTCAGCAGGCTGGTGATCGTAAGTCCCAGTCCGGTTCCGATCGTAGCCAGGGCGCCGACGGTACGCGCCCGCTCGAATGGCTGGAAAATCCGCTCAAGGTCGCCCTTGTGGATGCCGACGCCGGTGTCTTCGATCGTAAACGCGGCGACCTGATGATGATAGCGAACTTGAAACGTCACATGTCCCGTTTCGGTGAACTTGATGGCGTTGGAAAGGAGATTAATGAGAATTTGCCGCAACCGATTTTCGTCGGTCTGCACTGCGACCGGCAGACGTCCAATTCGCTCATGGCGGAATTCGATGCCTTTCGCGGTCGCTTGCAGCCGGAACATGGCGACGATCTCGTCGAGGAAATCCGGCAGGTGCACTTCGTTGCGGCTGAGGTGAAAACGGCCCGCTTCGATTTTTGAGATATCGAGGAGCCCGTCGATCAGGCCAGAGAGGTGTTCGGCGCTGCGGCGCACGACTTTGATGGCGTTGATGCGCGGTTCGGGAATTGCCGGATCGCGCTCGAGGAGCTGCGCGTAGCCGAGAATGGCGTTGAGCGGAGTCCGCAATTCGTGGCTGAGGCCGACGACGTGGCGGCTCTTGGCCTTGCTGGCCGCTTCGGCGACCTCCTTGGCTTTCTGCAATTCGGCATCGGTGCGTTTGTGCGCCTCGATTTCGTTCATCAGCAGATCGGTTTGACGGTGCGTCTCTTCCTCGGCAACGCGGCGGCTTTCCTGCGCGAGAACGAACAGCCACGCGGCCACGCCGGCGATGATGATGAGAATGAAGAAAACGGTCCATAGTGTCGACGCCAGGACGTCTCGCGGACCCTCCATGTCGAGTGAGATCAGGAAGTAGACGAGCGAAAGAACCGCGCCGATCACGCCGACGAACAACAACAACACTCCGAGATAGCGGCCGACATGAGTATTTAGCAATCGCACGCTGCGATCGGGCAGAGCTTCGCCGAACCAGGCAAGAAGCTGGTTCGAAACCCGTCCCTGCGGCTTGCAGCAATCGCGACATCGCGTCTCCAGTGAGCAGCACAGCGAACAGATGGCGCCGGAATAGGCCGGACAATGCGCCATGTCCTCGGTTTCGAAATGGTGCTCACAAATGGCGCAGCGGATCACGTCCTGGCCGTTCCAACTCTGCCGCGGCGTGCGCGCGATATAGAAGCGGCCTTGCGTCGCCCAGGCGATGAGGGGAGCCGTGACAAAAGCAACAAGCAGCGCCACGAATGCCGACAACGCTTGCAACGTCGTTCCGAGAACGCCCGAGAACGCTGCAATGCCGGCGGCCGTCGCCGCCAGCATGGCGCCGACGCCGACCGGATTGATGTCGTAGAGATGGGCCCGCTTGAACTCGATGCCCGGGGGGCTCAGCCCCAGCGGTTTGTTGATCACAAGATCGGCGACGAGCGCGCTCACCCATGAGACGGCGACAATCGAGTAGAGACCGAGAGCATGCTCCAGCATCTTGAAGATGCCGAGCTCCATAAGCATGAGGGCGATGGTCACGTTGAACACCAGCCACACCACGCGACCGGGATGGCTGTGCGTCAGGCGTGAGAAAAAATTCGACCATGCGATGGAGCCGGCATACGCGTTGGTCACATTGATCTTAAGTTGCGAGATCACGACGAAGGCGCCGGTGAAGGCGAGCGCCATCTGCGGCGAGGAGAAGACGTATCCGAAGGCGACGAGATACATTCTCGTCGGCTCGACCGCCTTGGACAGCGGCACGAAATGTTCGATGGCAAGGAACGCCAGGAACGATCCCGCCAACAGCTTGAGCATCCCGGGAATGATCCAACCGGGACCGGCCGCCAGATAGGCGATCCACCAGGCGCGCTTGCCGGCCTCGCCGCGCGCCGGCAAAAATCGCAGGAAGTCGACCTGTTCGCCGATTTGTGCGATGAGCGAGAACACGACGGTCGCGGCGGTTCCGAACAGGACGAGGTTGAACGAGCTTCCATCGGAACCGGCGAGCCCCGAGAAATTCGTCCAGCGCTCGAACGACGCGCTGTCGGCGGCGGCAATGTAGAAAAACGGAATAAGATGCAGCACGATCCAAATCGGCTGCGTCCAGAACTGGAAGCGGCTGATAAAGGTGATGCCGTGCGTGACCAGCGGGATGACGATCAAGGAACTCAGCACGTAACCCAAGAATAGAGGGATACCGAGGCACATTTCGAACGCAAGCGACATGATCGCCGCCTCGATGGCGAAGAACAGGAACGTGAACGAGGCATAGATCAGTGAGGTGACAGTCGATCCGAGATAGCCGAAGCCCGCGCCTCGCGTCAGGAGGTCAATGTCGACCCCGTAGGTTGATGCGTAGTAGGCGATCGGCAGGCTCGTGAGCAGGATCAGCGCGCCGACCACCAAAATAGCGGAGGTGCCGTTGACGAAGCCGTAATTGACGGTGATCGATCCGCCGATCGCTTCAAGGGCCAAAAACGAAACAGCCCCGATCGCCGTATTGGCGACGCGCAGGCTCGACCAGCGCCGAGCGGTCTTGGCGGTGAAGCGAAGTGCGTAATCTTCAAGGGTCTGATTCGCGACCCACTGATTGTAGTTGCGACGAACGCGAACGATGCGTTGTTGCGCTGTCATGAGCGGTCACCGTCTCGAATTCATGCTCTGACGATCTGCGCTCTCCTCGTGCCTTTCTCCCTAATCCGTCGCCGGGTTTTGTTTCGTCGTGTCGCGCACCATCGCTAAGTCTAGAGACACGTGCCGGGTCCGTTGTGCCGAAAGACCAAGCAGTGTGCGGTGCAAAAGAATAAATTGAAGGCAACGTTCCCGTTTTGGTCGCATTTGCATGATTTCCCCTGTTAATACGCATAGTGATACGGCATTTGACGTAGGCATATACGTCAATCGACGTATGCTGCACTGCAGCAACTCGGCGCAGTCTTCGATTCAAGGAGCGAGGTCCGCTCGCCCCGATGGCCAACAACCATTGCTGAATCGAGGCGTCGCATGTCTTCGGAAAAGCGTACTGGAAATATCCTCACTCCCACCCGCCGCGGGCTCCTTGCCGGCGCGGCAAGTCTGTCGGCAGCAGCGATGCTGCCGCAATTGGCGCGTGCCGACGTGCCGCCGACCGCGCAGGTGAACACGACCGGACTTGCGGTTACCGATACCGACGTCACCGTCGGCATCCTGCATTCGGTCACCGGCACGATGGCCATCAGCGAGACCGGATCGGTCGAAGCCGAGAAGCTCGCCATCGACCAGATCAATGCGCAAGGCGGCGTGCTCGGCCGCAAGATCAAGTTCATCCAGGAAGACGGCGCGAGCGACTGGCCGACCTTCGCCGAGAAGGCGAAGAAGCTTCTGGTGCAGGACAAGTGCGCGGCCGTGATGGGGTGCTGGACCTCGGCGTCCCGCAAGGCGGTGCTGCCGGTGTTCGAGCAGTATAACGGCATGCTCTACTACCCGACCTTTTACGAAGGCCTCGAGCAATCGAAGAACGTCATCTACACCGGACAGGAAGCCACCCAGCAGATTCTCGCCGGGCTGAACTGGGTTGCCAAGGAGAAGGGAGCCAAAACCTTCTACCTCCTGGGTTCCGACTATATATGGCCGCGCACGTCGAACAAGATCGCGCGCAAGCACCTTGAGAATTTCCTCCACCTCAAGGTCGTCGGCGAAGAGTATTTCCCGCTCGGCAGCACCCAGTTCAATTCCGTCATCAATAAGATGAAGCTGGTGAAGCCCGACGTGATCTACGCGATCATCGTCGGCGGCTCCAACGTCGCCTTTTACAAGCAATTGAGGGCGGCGGGCATCGATCTCACCAAGCAGACCTTGATGACCATCTCTGTCACCGAGGACGAGATCCTCGGCATCGGCGGCGAAAACATCGTCGGCGCCTATGCCTGCATGAAATATTTCCAGTCACTCGATAACCCCAACAACAAGGCTTTCGTCCCGGCGTTCAAAAAGATGTGGGGTGAGAAGACCGTCATCGGCGACGTGACGCAGGCTGCCTATCTTGGGCCCTGGCTGTGGAAGCTGACCGCGGAGAAGGCCGGCAGCTTCGACATCGACAAGATCGCCGCGGCCTCGCCCGGCGTCGAATTCAAGGGAGCGCCTGAAGGATACGTTCGCATCCACGAAAATCATCACCTGTGGAGCAAGACCCGTGTCGGGCGCGCACGCGTCGACGGACAGTATGACCTGATCTACGAGACCGCCGAGCTGATGGAGCCAAATCCGTTCCCGAAGGGATATCAATAGACGCGCGACCGTGCCTCGGCGTTCCTCGCGCCGAGGCACACACTTTCCGGTAATTCGCCCGCCAGCAAACCGCTCGCAAGGACCCGCGATGTTTGGATATTCGCTCGGTGAACTTGGCTCGATCCTGGTGATGCAGGGCTTCTCGGGCCTGATCCTGTTCTCGGTCTATCTGCTCATGGCGCTCGGTCTTGCGATCATCTTCGGCCAGATGGGCGTGATCAATATGGCGCACGGGGAGTTCATGATCCTCGGCGCGTACATGACGTATTTCTGTTCCCTCCTGTTTTCCAGCTATCTGCCCGGCTTGTATGCGGGATATTTCTTCGTTGCGATGATCGTCGCCTTTATGGTCTCCGGTGCGGCGGGGTTATTCGTCGAATGGGCATTGATCCAGCGTCTCTATAAGCGGCCGCTCGACACCCTGCTGGCGACTTGGGGGCTGAGCCTGATCATGCAGCAGGCGTTCCGGTCTGCCTTCGGGGCGCGCGAGGTGGGCGTTGAGCTGCCGCCGTGGATGATGGGCTCGCTACAGGTCACCGACACGATCGAAGTCCAGATCAACGGCCTGTTCGTCATGGGCCTGACATTGCTCATCACCGCCGGCGTCGCGGTTCTTCTCTTCAAATCGCGCTGGGGTTTGCAGGTGCGCAGCGTGGTGGCAAACCGCACCATGGCCGGCGCGGTCGGGATCGACACACGGCGGATCGACCGCTTCACCTTTGGACTCGGTTGCGGCATCGCCGGTATCGCCGGCAGCGCCTTCACAATGATCGGCTCGACCGGACCGACCGCAGGCCAGCTCTATATCGTCGACACCTTTCTGGTCGTGGTGTTCGGCGGCGCGCAGAGCCTCCTCGGCACCATCGCGTCGGCGCTGACCATTTCGCAGTCGCAGTCGACGCTGGAATTCTTCCTCACCGGATCGATGGCGAAAGTGCTCACGTTGCTCATCGTCATCGGCATCCTGATGCTGCGCCCGCAGGGCCTCTTTGCTCTTAAGGTCAGAAGGTAAGCTCAGATGCGCGCCGTGCCCGCTGTTCACATCGACAAACGCCGGCTCGAACTGGTCGGCATCGCATTGGTCGCCGTGCTCATCCTGATCCTCTTGCCGCTTTTACTCGACATCTTTCGGCTCAATCTCGTCGGCAAGTACCTGACCTATGCGTTCGTCGCCATCGGCTTGGTTCTGTGCTGGGGACAGACCGGAATTCTCAGCCTGGGACAGGGACTATTCTTCGGTCTCGGCGGCTATTGCATGGCGGCTTTTCTCAAGCTCGAAGCATCGAGTGTCGCCAATACCAAGATTCAGTCGACCCCTGGCATTCCCGACTTCATGGATTGGAACCAGCTGACGGCATTGCCGTTCTTCTGGGTGCCGTTCAAATCGTTGCCGATCGCCCTGATTGCCGTAGTCGTGGTGCCGACGATTCTGGCTTTCATTGTCGGCGCGGCGCTGTTCAAGCGGCGGGTCGGCGGCGTTTATTTCGCCATTATCACCCAGGCGCTGGCGTTGGTGATGACTATTTTGATCGTCGGCCAGCAGGGCTACACCGGCGGCATCAACGGCATCACCGATTTGCGCACGCTGCTCGGCTGGGATATTCGCACCGACAGTGCAAAGTATATCCTCTACTTTGTTTGCTGCGTGCTCCTGGTCGGCACGATGTTCCTGGCGCGTTTCGTGCTCGCCAGCAAGCTCGGCCGCATCCTGGTCGCGACGCGCGACAAGGAGGATCGCGTCCGCTTCTCCGGCTATGACGTCGCCAACTACAAGATATTCGTATTTTGCCTGGCGTCCGCCATGGCGGGCGTGGGCGGGGCGATGTTCACCCTTCAGGTTGGTTTCATGTCGCCTTCGTTCGTCGGCATCGTGCCGTCCATCGATATGGTTATTTTCTGCGCGGTCGGCGGCCGCAACTCCATTGTCGGCGCGGTGGCGGGGACGCTGCTGGTGAACTGGGCCAAGACGATGTTCTCCGAGGCATTCCCGGAGCTCTGGCTGTTCGCGATGGGCGGATTGTTCATCGCCGTCGTTGTCTTCTTCCCGCGCGGAATCGCTGGCGTGATGACTGACCAGATCATTCCGTGGGTCGGATCGAAATTCGGCAATTGGAACGGCTTGGGCGGCGGCCGGTCAAGCGCGGCGCCCGCACCTGCACCAGCGCCGGCCGAATAGGGGAAGCGACCACAATGTCCTCCAGCACCGATTTTCTGCTCGCGCTTGAGTCAGTCACCGTGTCGTTCGACGGGTTCAGGGCGGTGGACGATCTCAATCTCTATGTCGACTATGGCGAGCTACGCGTCATCATCGGACCGAACGGCGCCGGCAAGACCACCGTGCTCGATTTGATCTGCGGCCGCACCAGGGTGTCCGGGGGCTCAATCAAGTTCAAGGACCAGGAAATCACCGCCTGCAAGGAACAGGAGATCGTCCGCCGCGGCATCGGGCGCAAGTTTCAGACGCCGACCATTTATGAAGACCTCACCGTGTTCGAGAATCTCGAACTTTCGGTGCCGCGCGGCCGCGACGTCGTCGGTGCGCTGTTCTGGAAGCGCACCGATGAAGTCATCGCTCGCGTTCGGGAGATCGCCGGCATGATCTATCTGGAAGAGCAGCTCGACCGTTCCGCGGAGACGCTCAGCCACGGCCAAAAGCAATGGCTGGAGATCGGCATGTTGCTGATCCAGGATCCCGAACTCCTCATGCTCGACGAGCCGGTTGCCGGAATGAGCGTCTCCGAGCGCGCCAAGACCGCGGAACTGCTCAAGGAGATCATCAAGAACCGCTCGGTGATCGTCATCGAGCACGACATGAAATTCGTCGAGAGCATCGCGCATCGGGTGACGGTCCTGCACCAGGGCAAAGTCCTGGCCGAGGGCGACATGCAATCGGTGCAGAACAATCCGAAGGTCAAGGAAGTCTATCTCGGACATTGAGGGCGCGCAGGATGCTTGAGGTTCACAACCTTTCGGTGGCGTACGGGCAGAGCGAGGTCCTGCATGCTGTAGACCTGTCGGCGCAGACCGGCGAAATCGTCGCGCTCGTCGGACGCAACGGCATGGGCAAATCGACATTGATGAAATCGCTCATTGGCGTCATGCCGGCGCGCTCCGGCGATATCGTCGTCGACGGCGCCAATGTCGCGGGGCTGCCGAGCTACCAGCGCGTCGCGCGCGGCCTTGCTTACGTGCCGCAGGGGCGGCAGATTTTTGGCACTATGACGGTCAGGGAAAACATCGAGACCGGCCTTGTTGTCACCGGCAAGAGCGAAATCCCGGAAGAGATCTTCAATCTGTTTCCGATATTGGCCGACTTCGCCAAGCGCCGCGGCGGCAACTTGTCCGGCGGCCAGCAGCAGCAATTGGCCATCGCGCGCGCACTTGCCAGCGACCCCAAGGTGCTGCTGCTGGACGAGCCGACCGAGGGCATCCAGCCGTCGATCATCAAGGACCTGGCGCGGTTGCTGCGCGAGATCCGCAGCATCCGCAATATCTGTATCGTCGTTTGCGAGCAGGTATTGAGTTTCGTTCTCGATGTCGCCGATCGTATTATGGTCATGGAGGGCGGTCGCATCGTGCATGCCGATACCCGGGACCAGGTCGACGAGGCAGCCATCGCCCGTTTCCTCGCAGTGTGAGGACGAATTCCACGGCGGGTCGTTTGAAGTTCACCAATATGCGCTGAAGGAGCTGAAATGCCCAAGACGATTGTGAAGATTGATCTTTCGGATTCTCCATACAAGAACGAGATGATCCACAACCGGTGGCATCCGGACGTTCCGATTATCGCATGGGTGAAACCGGGCGAAGACTTCGTGATGGAGACTTATGACTGGACGGGGGGCTTCATCAAGAACAACGAATCCGCCGACGACGTTCGCGACATCGACCTGAGCATCGTGCATTTCCTCTCCGGTCCGATTGGGGTGCACGGCGCCGAGCCGGGCGATCTCCTGGTCGTCGATATTCTGGACATTGGCATCCTTCCGGAGAGCCCTTGGGGTTTCAACGGCTTCTTTTCCAAGAAAAACGGTGGCGGCTTTCTCACCGACCACTTCCCACTGGCGCAAAAATCGATTTGGGACATTTCGGGTGTCTATACCCATTCCCGTCACGTCCCCGGCGTCAGCTTCGCCGGTCTCGTCCATCCCGGCCTGATCGGCTGTTTGCCCGATCAGAAAATGCTCGAAGCATGGAACGCGCGCGAGCTGGCGCTGATTTCGACCAATCCAACGCGCGTGCCGCCGCTGGCCAACCCGCCATTTGCGGCCACCGCGCATTGCGGCACCGCCAAGGGCGACGTGAAGAATAAAATCGCCGCCGAGGGCGCCCGCACCGTGCCGCCGCGCGAGCACGGCGGCAATTGCGATATCAAAGATCTTTCGCGCGGTTCTAAAGTCTACTTCCCGGTGTATGTGAAGGGCGCCGGCCTTTCGATGGGTGACCTCCATTTCAGCCAGGGTGACGGCGAGATCACATTCTGCGGCGCCATCGAAATGGCGGGATGGCTGCACCTGAAGGTCGATCTGATCAAAGGCGGCATGGCCAAATACGGAATCAAGAATCCGATCTTCAAGCCATCGCCGATCGTGCCGACCTATAACGACTACCTCATCTTCGAAGGCATCTCGGTCGACGAGCAGGGCAAGCAGCATTATCTCGACGTCCATATTGCCTATCGGCAGGCTTGCCTCAACGCCATCGAATACCTGACCAAGTTCGGCTATTCGCCGGCCCAGGCCTATGCCATCCTCGGAACGGCGCCGTGCCAAGGCCACATCTCGGGCGTCGTCGATATTCCCAATGCTTGCGCCACCCTGTGGTTGCCGACTGACATCTTCGCCTTCGACGTAATGCCCGGCGCGGATGGACCCATCAAACACGTTAAAGGCGGGGTCGATATTCCGATGTCGCCTGACAAATGATGCTCACCGGGCCGCCGATGCTCGGCCCGGCGACGCAGGAGGGGCGGCAGATTTGGCCGCCCCGAATTCCACGGACAAACTGACCACGGAAGCGAACGGAAAAACCAAATGCCTGCTTATGATTATCTGTGCGATCGATGCGGACCGTTCACCGAGACGCGGCCGATGGCCGATTCCGGTCTGCCGCAGGAATGTCCGACATGCGGGAACAGCGCGCCACGGGCGTTTCTCACCGCGCCCTATTTCGCGACGATGTCAGCAGAGCGCAGACTAGCCCACGCGACCAACGAGCGAAGCGCAGCGGCGCCGCAAGCGTTGTCCAAACTGAAGCAAGGTCACGGCAGTGGCTGTCGCTGCTGCTCGGGTAAATCGCTTCGGCCCAACAAGCGGGCTCGTGGAGGCGCCGACGTTAAGGGCTTCCCGGCGCGCCGGCCGTGGATGTTGTCGCATTAATTCGAGGGCACAGCTCTGATGTGCGCGACCTGATCGCCCGCTACCGGTCGCAAAGCCTCGAACCGCGGTTGCGCTCGCGCCGCCGGATTCTGCGCGCCGATGATCACTCTGTCCCGAAAGCGGATGTCTCGATGCTATTCGCTCATGCCAAAAATTTGTGCGTGCCCAATAGTTTAGTGCCCAAATAGTTTAGTCTTCGAGGTAATAAGTTTAGGTTCGCGGCAAGCAAAATCAGATCTTTGCAACGTCGCGGCTTCTGTTTGGGAGGCGCGTCAGCGGCGCAGCCCGCACTGCTTAGACAGGGAAGAGTTGATATAACGCCCATAAAATATGGATATTTTGGCTATCAGGCGGAGGCGCTCTTGCTATGGCGATGTGAGCACCCGGGTGACCGCCGGTCGGGAATAGCCGCTTGACGCCCGCTCCAGTTCTGTTTTACTTGTTTAGTAATTAAACAAAAAATAAACGTCGCGCTCGGAGGCAACGGTAAGGTGAGGGTACGGATCCGGGGTTCCTCGGCCCGCATATTTTCCCCTGAACGACTGCCTCCGCCAACTTGGATTTTGATGCTTAGCGTCCTGGCCGGTCGGCGCTCCGGACACGAGGAAGAAACCCGTTCAAGGGAGGAAACCACATGCCAAAATCTGCAACTGGAAAATGCTCGCGGTGGATGGGAGGAACGATTGCTCTCTTCGCCGGCATTATGCTTACGGCCGTTGCCGCACAGCCAGCCGCGGCTGAGGGCAAACAACTCACGCTGTGCTGGGCAGCTTGGGATCCGGCCAACGCGCTTGTCGAACTCGGAAAAGACTTCACCAAGGAGACCGGCATTGAAATGAAGTATGAGTTCGTCCCATGGACGAGCTATGCCGACCGCTTCCTCAACGAGCTTAATTCGCACGGCAAGCTGTGCGACCTGATTATCGGCGACAGCCAATGGATCGGCGGGGCGGCAGAGAACCATTGGTACGTCAAGCTCAACGACTTCTTCGCCAAAGAGCATATCTCGATGGCCGACTTCGTACCGGCCACAGTGCTCGGCTATTCGGAGTGGCCCAAGAACACGCCGAACTACTGGGCGCTGCCTGCCATGGCGGACGCCGTCGGTTGGACCTATCGCAAGGATTGGTTCGCGCGGCCGGAGCTTCAGGCCGAGTTCAAGAAAAAGTACGGTCGTGACCTTGCGCCGCCGAAGAGCTTCGAAGAACTCAAGCAGATCGCTGAATTCTTCCAGGGCCGCGAGATCGACGGCAAGAAAGTGTACGGCGCCTACATCTTTACCGAGCGCGGCTCGGAAGGCATTACCATGGGCGTCACCAACGTCCTGTACAATTTCGGCTTCGACTACAGCAATCCGAAGAAGCCCTACCAGATGCAGGGCTTCGTCAACTCGCCGGAGGCGGCCAAAGGTTTGGAATTCTACAAGGAGCTGTACAAGTGCTGCACGGCTCCGGGCATGACCAACGCCTACATGCAGGAGGGCCTCGACGCCTTCAAATCCGGACAGGTGGCGATGCAGATGAACTGGTTCGCCTTCTTCCCCGGACTCTATAAGGACCCGAATGTCGGCGGCGACAAGATCGGCTTCTTTGTCAATCCGGCCGGCCCGAATGGTCATTTTACCCAACTCGGCGGACAGGGCATCTCGGTGGTGGCCACTTCCGACCATCAGGACGATGCGCTTCGGTACATCAAGTGGTTCGCCCAGCCGGCGGTCCAGCAGAAGTGGTGGGAGATCGGCGGTTACTCGGCGCTCAAGGCCGTTGTCGACGCACCCGGATTCCCCAAGAGCGCGCCGTTCGCTCCGCAGTTCCTCGAGTCGATGGCGATCGTGAAGGACTTCTGGGCCGAGCCGTCTTATGCCCAGCTTCTGCTCGACATGCAGAAGCGGGTGCATGACTACGTCGTTGCCGACAAGGGCACGGCGCAACAGGCGCTTGACCAGTTGGTCAAGGATTGGACCAAAGTCTTCAAGGAACAAGGCAAGACGGTCCCGGCCGACTGAAGCCGTCAATTGTTTCCTGCGCGCAGGGTCTCCCTGGTGTTGGCGTCCGGGGAGACCCGCCGATCAAACAGAACCTTATGACCGCAATCATTCATTCTGATAGCCCCGTCGATCGCATTAGAACGCAAACGGCGTTTCCCGCGGTCAAGCGGGTGCGCGGGCTGTCGGATCGCGCTATCGCCTGGCTGTTCGTCACCCCGACCATTGCGCTGCTGCTGGCTATCAACATCTTTCCGCTGCTGTGGATGATCCGGCTGTCGTTCACCAGTCTCAATCTGAGCATGTCGTATTTGCCGTTACGTTTCGTCGGGCTGGATAACTACACTGACATTCTTACCGATGAGGACCTGTGGTTTCGCATGCAGACGACCGCGCGCTTTGTCGTCTGCTCGGTTGCACTGCAAGTCGTCATTGGTTTTGCACTGGCGCTCTTGATAAACCGACAGTTCCGCACCCACAGCTTCTGGACGACGATCATCCTGTTGCCGATGATGCTGTCGCCCGCCGTGGTCGGTAATTTCTGGACCTTGCTGTTCCAGCCGCAGATCGGGCCGTTCAACTACATGATCGGCTTGCTGACCGGGATTCCGCCAAGCTCGTTCAGCATGACCGGCGAGGTGGCGCTTGCGCCCTGGACCATCGTGCTCGTCGATACCTGGATGTGGGCGCCCTACGTCATGCTGATTTGCCTCGCCGGGTTACGCTCTATTCCAGAATACATCTATGAGGCGGCCGAGGTCGATCGGGCGTCGTCCTGGCGGCAATTCTGGTCGATCACGGTGCCGATGACGATGCCATTCCTGATGCTCGCGGTGCTCTTCCGCGCCATCGAGAACTTCAAAATGTTCGACATGGTCAATCTGCTGACGTCGGGCGGCCCCGGCTCAACCACGGAGCTTGTTTCGATCACCCTGAAGCGCGCCGCCTTTGAAAAGTGGCGAACCGGCTATTCTTCCGCGCTCGCGATCATCCTCTTCGTCACCATTTTCGGCGCGGCCAACATCTACGTCAAAGCGCTCAACAGGGTAAAGCAACGATGACGGCCGCCGCGAAATCGACCGCCCATTCTGTTGTCGAAGCCTCGACGCGGGCGAAGGCCCTCGCGGGGACGTTGGTCATACTTTACGCTGTGATTGCGATTTTGCCGCTGTTATGGATCGGGGCGACTGCGTTCAAGTCGCAAAGTGACGCAATCGCCTACCCGCCGAAAGTGATTTTCCAGCCGACGCTGGAAGGCTACGTCAACCTGTTCACCGTCCGCACCCGGCAGACGCGCGAATTCATTGCCAACCTGCCGCCGGCCTCCACGTGGTATGACAAGCTCGTGCGCTCGCACGATATGGTAATCGCCGGCCCGTCGAAGGTGGTGCCGCGCTTCATCAACTCGCTTGTCATCGGCTTCGGCTCGACGTTTCTGGCGGTGTTTCTGGGCACGCTCGCCGCGTATGCCTTCTCCCGCTTTCGGATCCCTTTGGCCGACGACCTTTTGTTCTTTATCCTGTCGACCAGAATGATGCCGCCGGTCGCCGTCGCCATTCCAATCTATCTGATGTACCGGCAGCTCAACCTTACCGACACGAAAATCGGTATGATCCTGCTGTACACCGCGGTGAATGTTTCGCTCGCGGTTTGGTTGCTTAAGGGTTTCATCGATGAAATCCCGCGCGAGTACGAAGAAGCGGCCCTGGTAGACGGCTACACGCGCCTGCAAGCCCTGCGCAAGGTCGTGCTGCCGCAAGCGGTGACGGGCATAGCGGCCACCGCGATCTTCTGTCTGATATTTTCCTGGAACGAATATGCCTTTGCAGTTCTGCTGACCAGCGGTGAGGCGCAGACCATGCCGCCATTCATTCCATTCATCATCGGGGAGGGTGGCCAGGATTGGCCGGCGGTCGCGGCGGCGACGACACTGTTCGTGATTCCCATCGTTCTGTTCACGATACTGCTGCGCAAACAACTGTTGCGCGGCATTACCTTCGGGGCGGTGCGGAAATGAACGGTGCCGCGATCAACAACGGCGGAGTTGCTTCCTGGTTTCGCCGCGGGCCATGGGAAACCGCGGCCATGACTCTGATCGCGCTGGGCATCGTGATGCTGGTGCAGCCGTGGTCGATCGATCTTTACGGCTATTCCTTCCTGACCATCCTTGCCGGCACGCTCGGATTTGTCGTTGTCAGCCACTTTCCGGAATAGGCGGCGCATATGGCACAAATCCGGGTGGAGAATTTGCGGAAGTCGTTCGATCAGTTTACGGCGGTGAGCGATTCGAATTTCACCATCGAGAGCGGCAGTTTCTTTGCGCTGCTCGGTCCTTCGGGGTGTGGCAAGACGACCACGCTGCGGATGATCGCAGGTCTCGAGCTTCCGACTGACGGACGCATCCTGCTCGACGGTGAGGACGTCACCTTTCGACGCGCGGCGGCGCGCGATATTGCCTTCGTGTTCCAGTTCTTCGCGCTTTATCCGCACATGAATGTCGAGCAGAACATCAGTTTTCCACTCAAGTGCCAGGGCATGACGCGCCGCGACATACGCGAGCAGGTTGCGGAGACCGCGCGGCTCTTGCGCATCGAGCATCTGCTATCGAGCAAGACTTCGGCATTGTCCGGCGGCGATCGGCAACGCGTTGCGCTCGGTCGCGCCATGGTCAGGCGGCCGAAGGCCTTCCTGATGGACGAGCCGCTCGGGGCGCTCGATTCGGAATTCCGGCAACTGATGTGCGGTGAATTGCGCGAGCTGCACGATCGCATTTCGGCGACCACCGTGTACGTCACCCACGATCAGCATGAGGCGATGTCGATGGCCGACCGCATCGCCGTAATGAATGCCGGCAGGATTGAGCAGATCGGCTCGCCGCAGGAGGTATACGACCAGCCGACCAGCATGTTTGTCGCCGACTTCATCGGCTCTCCGCCGATGAACTTCCTGCACTTCGAATCCGGCCTTCAATCAGGGGACCGCGCCGTCAAGTTCCGCGACGTCAGCATTCCGGTGCCCGAGGTTCGTGAGCAACGGCCGGTGGGGTCGCTGGTTTTGGGCGTCCGGCCCGAGCACATACTGTTTTCTGACATCGCGCCGATCCGCGGCCGGGTCTTCGGCGCGGAATATCTTGGAACGACACAGATCGTGACCGTCGAGACCGAGCAGGGCCGGGTCAAAGCGCGCCTGTCGTCTGGCCGGCCCGTGCAAGTCGGCGAAACGGTGGGCCTGTCGTTCCGCACCGACAACCTGGCCTTGTTCGACGCGCGAACCGGCTCGGCGATTCAGACCGCGAGCCGTCGGAGTAATGGCCGTGGCTAACGTCGTGCTTCGGGAAGTCAGCAAGCGCTTTGGCCGGACCGACGCCGTGCGCAACTTGTCGCTTGCCATAAACGACGGCGAGTTTGTCGTCCTGCTGGGGCCAAGCGGCGCCGGGAAGACGACGACACTTCGATTGATTACGGGGTTGGAGCGTCCCGACGAGGGCTGCATCCTCATCAATGGCCGTGACGTGACGGACGATCCGCCGGGAAGCCGCGACATTGCCTTCGTCTTTCAGCAATATTCGCTGTATCCGCACCTTACCGTGTACGACAATCTTGCGTTTCCTCTGCGATCGCCGGCTCGTCGCGTTTCGGAAACAAATATCCGCAAGCGGGTCGTGCAAACGGCGGAGCTGTTGCACATCGCCGGCAAGCTTGGGAATCGGGCGACGCGCCTTTCCGGGGGCGAAATGCAACGGGTCGCCATCGGTCGCGCTTTGGTGCGGGATCCCGCCATCTACCTGATGGACGAACCGCTGTCGTCGCTCGACGCCAAGCTGCGCGCCGAACTCCGTCTCGAGCTCAAGAGGATTCAGGTCGAGCTCGGCGCTACGATCTTGTACGTGACGCATGATCAGGTCGAGGCCATGACGATGGCCTCTCGAATCGGAGTCATCCGGGACGGCGAACTGCTTCAGCTCGGTACGCCGCGCGAAATTTACGAAGATCCGGGCGATCGCTATGTCGCCAGCAGGCTCGGCACGCCGCAGATCAATTTCCTTGCCGCGACCCTCATTCCCGAAGTCCCGATGCCGTCGGGGACCGAAACGATCGGTATCCGTACCGAGCACTTGCGAATAGCAAAGGCGAATGGCGGCGGTCTGGTAGGCCGGGTGCACCGCATCGAGCATCTCGGCGATCGGGATCACGTTCACCTCGAATACCGAGGTCAGATGCTTGTGACCCTTGCCGATCCGCATCAGCCGCTGGAAGCCGGCCAAGAAGTCGAACTGCAATTGGTGCGTCCGCTTTACTTCGATGCCGCCGGACGGCGCGTCGCGGCGACGATTTATTGAGGATCGATCCGATGACAATCGAGCCAGAAACGCTGAAGTCACTGGTGAAGGCGGCCGCGGAGCAGGTGATCGCCAGCGCGCCGGAATTGACGGTGCTCGATCAGGCGATCGGCGACGGCGATCACGGAGCCAATATGAAGCGGGGGTTCGAAGCGGTTCTCGGCAAGCTCGACGTGATTGGCGAACAACCGCTCGACGAGGCGTTCAAGACGATCGGCAAGACATTGGTGATGACGATCGGCGGCGCTTCGGGGCCGCTCTACGGAAGTTTCTTCATGGCGGCGGGCGAGGCGCTGTCGAGCTACCGGCAACTGCCCGATGACATCGCTGAAGTATTTGGCCGCGGCGTGGGCGCAGTGAGCGCGCGGGGTCGTTCTCAGCCGGGCGAGAAAACGATGCTCGATGTCCTGTGCCCGGTGCTGGAAACCTTGAAATCCGAGGCGGGACGTCCCGATCTCATCCAGCGGGTTCGCACCACGGCAAGCGAGTCGGTGGCGCGAACGGCGCCGATGCAGGCGACGAAAGGGCGGGCGGCGTTCCTCGGAGCGCGCAGCGTCGGGCATGTCGATCCTGGCGCCCGGTCCAGCTGCCTGTTGTTGCACGCCGTTTGCGACGGCCTGGAGGCTCGGCGATGAGTGACACCGTCGGTATCGTCATCGTGTCGCACTCGCAGGACATCGCTAAAGGCACCGCCGACATGGTGCGCCAGATGGTCGGCAGCGAGGTGAGGGTGGCTTTCTGCGGGGGCAATCCCGACGGCGGTCTTGGAACCAGCGTGTCTTTGATTATCGATGCCATCAACAAAGCCTGGTCGCCGAAAGGGGTTGCGGTCCTCGTTGACCTCGGCGGCGCTGAGACGAATAGCGAGATGGCCGTCGAGATGTTGCAGCCCGGGCAGCGGAATCTGGTCGTCGTCTGCAACGCCCCGATCGTCGAAGGAGCCGTCATGGCGGCAACCGAAGCCGCGGGCGGCAGTTCGCTCGAGCAAGTTCGAGCGGTAGCCGAGGAACTCTCTGCCGGTTAAGTCGCGCGACCCGACAAGGTCGAGGAATTTGAGGATTGGAATGATGTTGGAGAGCCGCAAGCCGAACGGCCAGATCGTTACTGGTAGCGTCCAGCTGATTCACGCCGCCGGGATGCACGCGCGGCCGGCGGTCAAGCTGACCAAGCTCGCCAAGAAATTTCAGGCCCAGATCTCGATCCGGGCGTCTGACGCGACCGAATGGACCAACGCGAAGAGCATCGCCAAGGTCATGGCATTGCGGGCGGCACCCGACAGCATCATTGAGATCAAAGCGTCGGGTGAGGATGCGCAAGCCGCCGTGGCGGCGCTGATCGATCTCGTTGCCACTGATTTTCCGGACATCGGTCGGTGAACATGCGAGCCGGCATTGCAAGATTGACATACCGGGGCAAGACCGCGTCGATCGGTTTCGCTCACGGGCCATTCTTGCGCGTCGATGCTATCCTGAATGTCCGACGGGCAGCAGGCAACCCCAAGGAAGAAGAGTTCGCGCTTCGCGAGGCGCTTGCCGCAGCGAGCCGGCAGATCGCGATGCTGGCGGACGCTGCAGGTGGCGAGGCGGCGCAAATCCTTGAATTCCAGACTGCATTGCTCGAAGACGATGATTTTCTGGAACCGGTTTTCGCGGCAATTGTCGCGGGAAGGTCTGCCGAAACGGCTTGGTTGTCGCTTCTCGACGGACAGATCGCGGACTATGACGCGGCGCCCGACGAATATCTTCGGGCGCGTTCCGCCGATTTGGCAGATCTGCGCGATCGTGTCACCCGCGCGCTAAGCGGCAGCGACGGAGCGGTTGTCAAAATTCCCGATGGCGCGATTGTCTGCGCTGAAGATCTGCCGCCGTCTCGGTTTCTGGAAATCGATTGGGCGCGCGGCGGCGGCCTGGCGTTGCTTGGCGGCAGTCCCATGAGTCACGTCGCGATGCTGGCGCGAGCTCGCGGCATTCCCATGGTGGTGCAGCTTGGAACGTTGGCGGATAGCGCCCGGACAGCGTTGCTCGACGGCGAAGGCGCAACGCTCGAGCTCGATCCGACCCCGGATCAGGTCGGCCTCTTCGAACGGCGCCGGGAAACGCATAAGGCAAGCAGGGCTTCGGCGCGCGCCATTCTCCGCCGGCCCCAGGCATCATGGGGCGGCGAGACCATACGGCTTCTGATCAACATTCAACGCGTCGAAGACCTGGAGCACGCGGATGCGCAACACGCCGACGGCATTGGTCTGATGCGCACGGAATTTCTGCTCGGCGGGCAGGCAGGATTGCCCGACGAGGAAACGCAATTTCAGGCTTACGACGCCGTTCTTCGCTGGGCTGGAAAACGACCGGTCACGATCCGCACGTTTGATGCCGGTGGCGACAAGCCGGTGCCCGGCTTTACCTTCGACGGCGAAGCAAATCCCTTCCTCGGTGTTCGCGGCTTGCGTCTTTGCCTGGTACGGCCGCAGATATTTTCCGTGCAGCTTCGCGCGCTGGCCCGCGCCGCGGTGCGCGGAAATCTCAAGGTCATGTTTCCAATGGTGACGACACCCGAGGAACTGGAAGCGGGCCGCAAGCTCCTTGTCGATGCCGTCGAACAATTGCGAGCTGAAGGCATATCTGCTGCGCTTCCAGAACTTGGAATGATGGTCGAGGTTCCAGCAGCCGCCCTGGCGATCAAACAGTTCAAAGCTGCGTTCTTCTCGATTGGTTCGAACGACCTCGCGCAGTATGTGATGGCCTGCGATAGGACCAATGGGTCGCTGACCAAGCTGTGTGACCCGCTGCATCCTGCAATGCTGGAGCTCATCGACCGCACCGCAGCGCACGGCAAACGCGCCGGGATCAACGTCAGTGTGTGCGGCGACATGGCTGGCGACCCGCGATATATCCCCGCTCTGCTGTCCTGCGGTTTGCGAGAGCTTTCAGTCAATCCTTCTGATTTGGCTCGGGTCAAGCAGGCCATCAATGGCTGAACCCCGGGGGCCTGTTGCGGAAGCGGCATTCGACGAACTGGGCGAAGTCACTGCGGTCGCCGAGTACAAGCGCATATTCAAGGAGGTGCTCGACAGCCGGCCTTCGGGCATGCGCATCAGGCTTGCGCATGCGATGGGCAAGAACAGGAGCTTTGTCAGCCAGATATCAAATCCGGCTTATCCCGTTCCCGTTCCTTTCCAGCATCTCAACACGATCTTCGACGTTTGTCATTTTCCGCCCGCCGCCAAGGAGGCATTTCTTCGCGCCTATGCGCGTGCACATCCTCGGCGACTGGGGCAATTGACAAAAATTCCACGCGATCGATCGATCACGCTGCATTTGCCGGATCTTGGAAGCACGAAGCAGAATGAAAAACTCGATGCGTTGATGCACGACTTCGCGCGACGCCTGGTTGCGATCCTGCAGGACGAAAAATGACCAAGGCTCGTCATTTTTAAGGGGAGAGGAGCGTGAGAAAATTTATCAATTCCGTCGACACGATGTTGGCAGAAAGCCTCGATGGCTTCGCCGCGGCGCATGCCGATATTGTTGCACTCGGGCCAGATCGCAAGTTCGTGCGCCGTCGCAAGCCGGCTTCAGATAAAGTCGCCCTTATCTCCGGCGGCGGCAGCGGCCATGAACCATTGCACGCGGGATTTGTCGGAAAAGGGATGCTCGATGCTGCATGTCCGGGGCAAATTTTTACTTCCCCGACACCCGACCAGATCCTCGAGGCGGCTGCTGCCGTCGGAGGCAAAGCCGGCGTGCTCTTTATCGTAAAGAATTACGCCGGCGATTGTATGAACTTCGAAATGGCCGCGGAGCTATTCGAGGGCGTGGCGGCAACCGTGATCACCAACGACGATGTGGCGGTCGAAAAATCCACCCATAGTGCAGGCCGCCGCGGCGTCGCCGGCACGCTGGTCGTGGAGAAGATCGTCGGCGCGGCGGCCGAGAGCGGTATGGACCTCAAATCCTGCGTGCAGCTCGGTACCGACGTCAATGCCAGGACAGGTTCGATCGGCGTGGCGTTGACCAGTTGCACGGTTCCGGCCGCCGGAACTCCGACATTCGCGCTGGCCGAAGACGAGATGGAGATGGGCGTGGGAATTCACGGCGAACCGGGCCGCAAACGGGTGAAGCTCGCCGCCGCCGATGCGATTGCCGACGAGATGGTCGGCGCGATCTTGACTGATCGCGATAACCCCAAATCAGGTGAGTTTCTTCTTCTGGTCAACGGCTTTGGCGGCACGCCGGTCCTTGAGCTCTATCTCATGTACAACGCCGCGCGGCGTATCCTGGAAAAGCATGGGCTGAAAATCGCCCGCTCTCTGGTCGGCTCTTATGTCACCTCACTGGAAATGGCGGGGTGTTCGATCACGCTGACGCAGCTGGACGATAAGCTGACCGCCTTGTGGGACGACGACGTTCACACTGCCGCGCTCAGGTGGTGAAGTCGCCTTAATGTTACGCACGGAGGTTCTTTGCGCGAGGCATTGTGCATCCAATCCGGGGGACAGTCATGGCGGTACGCAAAACGCTGATCGTCAGGAAGGAGGACGCTTTGCCCTTCGCCGTCGACACGATCGAGTACCGGGGAAAGCTTTGGCTCGTACCTGAGTGGCTAAGAGGACGGATCGAAGGCACCTGGTCCCCGACCAGAATCATATGTGTGGACGCGTTGTCTCTGACCAAGGCGGAACCGGAGCAGGACGCTGACTTCGTGTTGACCACACCGCTCAGCCGGTCGGTCCTCGAGGGACGCGCGGTGACGCAGGATCACGTCGTGATAGAGCGGCCGGATATTTCGCTGCGTGAAGATACCGATTTTTTGAGCGATCGTTAGAACGCACAGGCAAGTTACAGCAAACTTTATCTTATCCGATCAGCTGATGACCGGCAGCACGGCGATGTCGTAGGCGTGTGCTAGTTTGCGGCCGAGGATTTGGTCTTCCAGTTCCATCTCGAAGCGCGCCGCCGGACGAATTCCACCGATTGCGCCGACCGTGCCGCAGAACATCGCAGCGCCCTGTGGCAACGCAGCGTTGCCGTCGTAGAGCGATAACAGCTCCTTCGGCGCGCGCATGCCGGCCAGCGTGCCCTCCTGGTAAAGCATTCGCTTCCCGTCGATCGTCGCGAAAGATCGGATCACCAGATGCTCCCAGTGCGCCTCTACCTCGTCGAACCGCCAAAGCTCCTTGCCGACTACCTTCCCGCACAGTTGCTTCGACAACGCAATTCCCAGGGTCTCGGCTTTGCGATCGGTATGGTCGGAGCCGAGACCGAGGCACATTCCGTCGCTGAGCCCGAATAAAACTGGCTCAACTTCGCCTGATGTATTCGGTCCCAGAACTTCGAGGTGGGTTGTTTGGGTCAATAAATTCGCACTGACGCGATAGAAAACCGGCACCGACGAGGGCCGGGGAACGCCAATGGCGGCCAGTTCTTCGATGTGATGCTCAAGCGCAGCTACGTTCCGTCCGGTCCAGCCGGCGACAATGAGACTGTCGAACGACGTGATAACCGGCTCCGTCTGGCCGCCGACCGCAAATCGTCAGCATTTCGGATAGCCCGATGAGTGGCGAAACAATCTGTCTTCCATTAGAAGAATACCTCGCGGGACCGCTACCCTTTCCGACCCAAGATGCAACATCGGTGACGTCTCATGGCTGTCAACAAAGAACACAAGGAATTCCACCAGCTCGACTTGAGCGCCGGCTGGGCGACGCCGCCGGGCTATCCGGCCGGCATACAGCAGAAAATCCTTTCCGGCGCTCTTGATGAGGCGGCCAAGAGCGGAACGCGCTCGCGGCTTTTGCGCTTTGCTCCCGGTGTATACACAACCGAGCCTTTTGTTCACGACTATTGGGAAGAGGTCTATCTCCTGTCGGGCGACCTGACAGTCGGCAACGACAAAAGCGGTAATGGTGGCACGCCGTACGCTCCCAACACTTATGCCTGCCGCCCGCCAGGCGCCCATCACGGGCCGTTTAAGTCCAAAAACGGCTGCATGCTGTTCGAGCTACATTATTACGACCCGGTGTGACGCCGTTCTAGTGCGTGGCGGCAGCGAAATCCTGCGTTACGGTGGATTTCACAACCCGTGCTTTTCGCGTGGTGCCGGGAGTGTTTCGGCTCCGGCCGATGAAGCGCGGCACGCCGGCAGTCACGACGCCGCCAATTGCTGCGATGTCGCCATGCTTTATTGCGGCGAGCGCGGTCTTCTGCGTACCGCCGTCCGGTGCGTCGATAAGCACGATATCGGCAGCCTTGCCGGGGGCGAGATAGCCTGAATCAAGGCCGTACACTCGGGCATTGCTGCCCGAGGCGGCGCAGATGAATCGCTCCGGCTCCATGTCGGTCAAGCTGGCGCAATGCGCGATGGTGTACAACATGCCAAGCGGCATGACGCCGGAACCGGTCGGCGTGTCTGTTGCGATGATGAAGCGGTCGAAAGCGCCGAGTTGATCGGCCAGACGCGCGCACAACAGCACGGTGCGAAGATTTCCGGCCGTGCAGACTTGCAGCGCAATTTCGCTTTCCCTGATGACCCGCTCGAAGTCCGCATCGGGCATGGCGGTCGGTCCGCCGTTGATGTGGAACGAAACATGGGGATGCATGGCGAGCAGATGATCGCCGGTAATCGCCCCTGAACCCGGGATCGAAGAACCGCCGGTGTGGCACGTCGTGATCAGGCCCGCGGCTTTGGCGTCCCGCACCAAGGGCACATAATCATAGGCAGATTTGACTGCACCGAAGCCGGCCTTCGCCAGCCTTACGCCTTTGGCTGCAAGTTCCTTGAAATCGGCTGCGGTCAATCCCGGCTCCAAGATGACCGAGCCGGCCATGACGCTCATGCCGCCTGGTCGGTAGTGAGCGAAACAGCGTTGTGCCGCGAGCGCGAGGGCTTTTACGCCTTCCGGATCGTTCGGCCGCCCGGGGACATGCACCTCGGAAGCCGAGATCGCCGTTGTCGTGCCGCCATGGAGGTAGCTTTCAAGATAGCCGACTGCGCGTTGCCGCGGTGTGTAGTCGCCAAACGTAACGTGCACGTGGGAATCGATGAGACCGGGGATCGCGGTCATGCCGCCAGCATCGATCACCACATCAGCATTCTCGACGCCCTTTATCGAGGCGGCGCCAACGCTTGTCAGGCGATCGCCATCGGCAAGGACGGTATCGCCTGGAACGAACGGGTTCCGCCAATCGCCGGAAATTATCTGTCCGATGTTGACGATCGCGATCTTCACGGCGCCAGCCTTACGTCAATGCTTTACGCGGTTGAGTTCTGTCTGCAGATTGTAGGACGAGAGCAGACGGTCGACCAGACCGGAGGCGTTCTCCCAGTCGAAGGTGCGGAAGCTGTGACCACACGTGACAAAGCGCGCGCCGGCGTAAAACATCTCGTACTGAGTGTGACGCGAGCCGAATTCCGACCCGATCGCGTCCCACGCGGCCTTAAGAAACTTCACCTTGGACTCCGGATCCATCGATGCGGAACGTTGGGTCTTGTTGATGATCGCCGCCAATTCAGGGTTGCGGAAATCCTCGATCGAGGATGGCAGCATGATCAGAGCGCCGCCGGCCAGATCGCGGATCGTGCGGATGACCCGCGGATAGAGGTCCTGCGTCAGGACCTGCGCCGAATACATGAAATGCCTGTTCGGCACGTACCATTCGCCGAGTTGCGAGCCCGATGCCTCCATGCCTGAAAGCATGGAATTGACCATGCCGACCTGGGCGGCAAGCATGCCGAGTTGCTCGGCAACCGGGGGCATCTTCGTGGTGCCGATTGCTTCCGTGACGCGGCGAGCGATGCCAGCGAGAAATGCGATCTTCACCGACAGTCGGATCTGCGCCTGATAATTTTGATATGCGTGCCCCTGGGTGTCGTGAAATTGCGCGCGGCACATGTCGGCGTCGCGATAGACGAATACCCGATCCCACGCCACTTTGACGTCGTCGAAATAGATCAGCGCGTCATTTTCGTCGAACCGCGACGAGATTGGATTGTCGTACACCGACACCGCGTGCGCCTCGTAGGATTTGCGCGAAAGCACACGCAGGCCTTTGGCATTCATTGGCACCGCGCACGAAAATGCCAAATCTTCTTCGCCGGCCTTGAGCGGTTGCAGATTCGCGACAAATACTTCGTTGGCCATGATCGATGAAGTGCCGAGCATTTTGGCGCCGCGGATCGTAATCCCGGTAGAATCTTCGTCGACGACTCGCGCGACCAAATCCTCGTCCTGCTCACCCCAGGCTTTGCCCCGCTCGGCTTGGGGGTTGATGATGACGTAGGTCAGGAACAAGTCGCTCTTGCTGGCATAGTCGAAATAATCTTCAAACGCCTTGGCGCGCGCGGCGCCGTGCTTGCGGAACACTTCGATACCCATCCGTTGGCCGACCAGCGAGGACGCCAAATGATCGGGCGAGCGGCCGAGAAAGCCGCCCGACAGCGCCGCCCAGGCCTGCAGCGCCTTGCGCCGCTGCACCATCTCGTCATAGCTCCGCGGCATCTGCCAGCCACGATTGACGCGGCGGTTCGCACCGTTTGGCTGGAAGGTCATGAACTCCAGATTTTCCGGTCGCGCCTGAAAATCATAGAGAGCGGCGGCGGAGCTGACCGAATTTCGAAATGCTGCGTGTTCGGTCACGTCGCCGACCAGCACGCCGTCGAGATAGACGGTACGGCCATCCCTGAGTGACTCGATGTGTTCGGCCCCGGTCTTGGAATCGCTCATGTTCGCTCCATTGTTCCGACAGCTTGCGCCGCCGGCATCAGGTAAGCCCGTCGATTCCCTTGATATCGCCGGCCGCGAGACCTCCGACACGGTGATTGATCCGTCCGCGCGTCGCATAGGCGCAGATCACCGCGATCTCATCCGCCTGCGGCGCATCGTGGAGGGTGATGCTGATGCCGTCATAGTGCGAGCGGACGTAAAGCGCGTCCTTGTGGGCGAGAGGGATGTCGATGGTCGCGCCCGGCGCCGCCCGCTTTGTGAATGAAGAAATCCAAGCCTTGCCGCCGCCCGCCGCCTCGCGCATTACGTTGCCATAAACGGTCGTCAGCATGGCGTTGCCATGCTCCTGCTCGCCGCCCAATCCGATCAGCGCCGCCTTGCCATAGCTCACGGGCTTATAAGGGGCGAGCAAGGCTACTGCGATGGCGCAGATCTCGCGGCCGACCGCCTCGCTGGCCGTCACCAGCGGCGACAGGTCTTCCACATACCGGCCGGCAAACGGGTTTTGTACAATTGCCACGGCAGCGGATTTACGGAGCGGCGGCTCGGCGTGATGCCCCGCCGCGTTGCGTATTTCGTCGAAGAAAGTGAGGATTCGCTGAATTTTCATTGATCTTCCTGCCGCCTAATTAGGCAGACGCCGCATGATTTCCTTTCATAATTGCCTAACTCACAAAGCTTTTCAAGCTCGCTTATTGATGCTAGCTTTCGCTGCGCCGTAGGTGATGACGCCACTCGAACATGCCGCGCCGTACGCTTCACCCGCTATTATAGCCTGGCGCAGGGCGCGCCGAACGAAGCAAGTCGGAGGTGAGACAATGGTTGGAATGCGCACGTATTTTCTTGGCAGCCTGATTGCAACCGCCGCGTTTGTTGCATGCATCGATTCGAGCAGGGCGGAGGATCAAATCAAGATCGGCGCCATTGTCCCGAGCAGCGGGCCGTTCGCCGAATGGGGCCGGGCCAACACGGCAACGCTCAATATGCTCGAGAAACAGATCAACGACGCCGGCGGCGTGAACGGCATTAAGCTGAAGATCGTAATTTACGACGACGCAGCCAAACCGGCCGAGGCGGCCAACGCGCTGCGTAAGCTCGCGGGCGATGACGGTGTGCTCGCTGTTGCCGGGCCGCTCACGAGCAGCGCCTGCGAAGTCACCTTCCCGGTCGCCAACCAGAGCCAGATCGTATCGACGTCGCAAGCCTCGTCGAAGCCCGGTGTCGCCAAGGCCAATCGCCCATGGGCGTTCCGTGACACGGTAGATGAGGGCATCCTCGCCAAAACCTCTGTGCCGTATTTCAAGACGGCTTTTGGCGTGAAGTCGGTGGTGGTGATTTACGATGCAAAAGACGCGGTCTCGACCGCTATCGCCACCAAGATCATGCCCAAGGTGCTGACAGCCGATGGCATTCAGGTTCTCAACGAAACTGATCTGGTGTCATTCAACACCGGCGATCTCGACGTAAGCGCCCAGATCACCAAACTCAAGGCCTTGAATCCTGACGGCGTTGTGATCGGCGCGGATTACAGTCAGGCTATCACCGTACTGCGCGAGATGAAGCGTCAGGGATTGGTAAAGCCGGTCATTGGTGGCACGCCGTTGATCTCTTCGGCCATCCTGAAGGCTGCCCCGGAAATCCCGATTGTGGCCCCCGCAACGTTCTACGCCACCATGAAGACAGCGAAGGCTGAGAAGTTTGTTTCTGAATTGCAGCCGCTGCTGCGCAAGACTTCAGGCCTTCCTGCTGGCATCGAGCCGGATATGTATGATGCCAATATCTATGAGATCGTCAGCATGTATATCGATGCGGTGAAGAGCGGCGGCATAACCGGCAAGCCGGCCACGCTCGATGCCGATCGCGTCAAAATTCGGGACTACATGACGAACCTGAAGGGGTTTGAAGGATTCAGTGGACCAATCCGCTTTGGGCCCGATGGCGACGCGGTGAAGACCTTCTATATCGTTCAGGGCCAAAATGGCGCCTGGGAGACAAAAGCAAGCGGCTGCAGCGCCGCAGGCGGCTGCTGATGTGAGGGCTGCGTTTGCGTCCGCCGCGGTCGTCAGCGGCGCTGTGGGATGTTGCAAGCCAGTAACGCTTCAGTCGACCTGGAGTCAGTCGGCTTTTCGCCATAAATTGTAAATTGCTGGCGAGGGTGGCTCTTTGGCTCGAAAATAGAATCTTGAACGATGCTGTTGCAGCAACTGATAAACGGATTGACGCTCGGAGCGGTCTACACCCTGGTGGCGCTTTCGTTCTCGTTGGTGATGGGATTACTTTCGATCCTCAACATTGCGATCGGGGAGCTTTTTATGCTGGGCGGCTATATCGGTTTCGCCGTCATTGCCATGAACGCTCCACTTTTTCTCGCGCTGCTGGCGGGAATCGCAGGATCGGCGCTCGCCGCGATCGCAATTGAAAAAATTGCATACGAACCACTGCGCAATACGCCGCTTATTACGCCGCTTCTTTCGACGCTGGGCTGTTCGATCATTCTTCAGAATGTCGTTACCAATATCTGGGGTTCTGATCCTCAGCAGCTTCAATCGGAATTGTTTGATACGCGTGTTTCGCTGGGGCCCGTTAGCGTCGGTGTCGTGCAGATAGCCATAGTGTGCATCACCGTGGTGCTGGTCGGGGTCGTAGCCATTTTGGTGCAGAAAACCTCGGTCGGCCGCGCCCTGCGTGCGGTTGCCGAGGATCGCGATGTTGCGCGTCTTCTTGGTGTCGCGCCTGAGCGTATGACGTTGTTCGCGTTCATGCTGTCGGGTGGATTGGCCGGCGCGGCGGGCGTGCTCATCAGCCTGCACTACGCCGCGATCACGCCCTACATCGGCGTTGATACCGGGCTTAAGGCGATCGCCGTCATGGTGATTGGCGGGAGCACCCGTGTGTGGGGTGCATTGCTGGCCGGTCCTTTGGTCGGAGTGGCCGAAGTGCTAACCATCGCCTATGGGGGATCGCAAATGCGCGATCTTGTTGTCTATGGGCTGATGATCCTCGTACTCCTTGTGCGCCCGCAAGGTCTGCTTGGCGGCGCGCGTTCCGACGTCGGGCGACGCGTGTGATTTCGACATACTACGCTGGACTGTCCGCCGACATTGGTATCCTGACGCTCGGCGGGCTTAGCGTTTATATCATTCTGGCCACCGGCCAGCTGTCGCTCGGCAATGCCGGGTTCATGGCCATTGGCAGTTACGTCGCTTCATATCTTACTGTGGAATTGCACTGGCCTTTGACGGCCGCGTTGTTTGCGGCGGCGCTCGCGGCCAGCATGATCGGCATTGTCGTCGGTTTTCCTGCACTGCGTCTGAGGGGCATCTATCTCGCGATCGCCACTCTGGGCTTCGGTGAAATGGTGCGCAGCTTCTTCCTAATCTTCACGCCGACGGGCGGCTCGGGCGGTTACCACGGCATGCAGCACGTTTCGGTCGGATATATCTGGACATGGACCGCGGGGCTACTTGTTGTCGTGATGTTGCTTGAGGGCTCGCGCCTCTGGCTGCAAATGCGGGCGGTTCACGATGACGAAACAGCCGCCGGTCTCATTGGTCTGAACACCACGCTCACCAAGGTCGGCGCCTTCGGGTTTGGCGGGGCAGTTGCGGCAATCGCCGGCGGGTTGTTTGCCCATCATTATGTGTACATCGAACCTGGCAATTTCGGTTTCGAGCGTTCGGTCGATTTCGTGCTGGCAGTTATCCTTGGCGGCTCCACGGTTGGCGCAGGAGCGCTGGCTGGCGCGGCGCTTTTGGTATTGCTGCCTGAGTGGCTCCGTTTCTTGACCGACTGGCGGCTGGCGGCGTTCGGCGTGCTCCTCATTGTCGTATTGCTCACGCGGCGGCAGGGAGTTCTTGACCGGCCGCTGCTGGCGCGCCTGACCTTTCGGGGCAGGGCATCGTGAGCCGGGAATTGCAACGACCGCTGCTATGGCTCGACGGTGTCGGCAAAAACTTTGGCGGGATTCGCGCGCTGTCGGACGTCTCCTTGACGGTTACCCAAAACCGCATCGTGGGCATCATCGGCCCAAACGGTGCGGGTAAGACAACGCTCTTCAACGTTATCACAGGAGCCTACCGAGCGAACGCGGGCGAGATTGTCTTCGACGGCAATCCGATTACCCATTGGCAGCCCTATCGCATCGTGCGCGCGGGCATCAGCCGCACCTTTCAGAATATCAGGCTATTCGTCGGTATGACCGTTTTGGAACATCTGATTGTGGCGCAGCCGCGCGCCGGCAATGCGGTACGCAGCATCCTGCCGATGCGCTGGGCTGATCCCGCGGCTTTGGCTCGAGCCGAGGCGCTGCTGACCTTCTTTGGTCTCCAGGACTATCGCGAGACGCTCGCGTGCAAGCTTCCCTACGGACTGCAGCGCAAGGTGGAGATCGCCCGTGCGCTGACGACGCAGCCGCGATTGCTGCTTCTTGACGAGCCGGTGGCGGGAATGAATCACGACGAAAGCGAGGACTTGCGCGCTCTGCTGCTGCGTCTCAACAGCGATGGACTGAGTATCCTGCTGATCGAGCACGATATGGCCTTCGTGATGAAGCTTTGTCACGAGCTTTACGTGCTCGATTTTGGCGCTCTGATCGCTGAAGGTGTGCCTGCAAAGATTCGCAGCGATCCGGCTGTGCTCGATGCCTATCTTGGCAGAGAAACCGCATGTTGACGGTACGCGGCCTTGAGGTGTTCTACGGACCGATCCGGGCCCTGCGGGGTATCGATATCGAGGTCCGTGCCGGCGAGATCGTGGCGTTGATCGGCGCCAACGGAGCTGGAAAGACGACGACCGTGCGGGCCATTGCCGGTCTTGGACCGTTTCGCGGCGAGATCACGTATGAAGGGCGCAAGCTGCGGCCTGATCGGGCCGAGCTCAATCTACGTGCCGGGATTTGCCTCGTACCAGAGGGCCGCGGCATTCTTGGCCGCATGAGTGTCGAAGACAACATGCTGATGGGCATTTATTGTCGTACCGACCGCGCCCAAGCCATCGCGGATTGCGGTCAGATGTTCGAGCGCTTCCCGATCCTCAAGGAGCGCCGCCATTCCGCGGCAAACCTGTTGAGCGGCGGCGAACAACAGATGCTCGCGATCGCGCGCGCGCTGCTTACCCGCCCGCGCCTGCTGCTTTTGGACGAACCTTCGCTCGGTCTGGCGCCGAAGATCAGCGACTTCGTGTTCCGGCTGATCGCCGACCTGCGACGCGACGGGCTGACCGTGTTGCTGGTCGAACAAAAGGCGCGTCAGACGCTCAAATTTGCCGACCGCGCGTACCTTCTTGAAACCGGGCGGGTGATAACGTCCGGCGCGGCTTTGGAGCTTGCCAACGATTCGCTGGTTTCGGAGGCGTTTCTTGGCGGGCCTTCGGGAAATCCCACGGCGGATATGCATCCCACTGACCCAGAAGCAACAGAAAAATGACCACTTCCGCACGTAAGCATTTGACGAGTACTTCAGGCACCATGGCAGGCCGCAAGGCAAACCGGCGCGATCGCTCCGTGCCGCTGACGACCTCGCGGCCTGAGTTGCTGGCGAACGGCAGCGACAGCGAATTTCGCGAGCTGGTGCACAATTTGTTCGGCTTTCTAGCGCTGCACGAGCAAATACGCGGCGGCCACGGCAAGTTTATCGGACTGGCGGGAATCGAATACACGGTTTTGATAGCGATTGCCCATCTTGCAGCCGAGGGTGACGTCAACGTCAAGACTGTAGCGGATCACTTGCATCTTTCCGGTGCATTCATAACATCGACAACACGGCGTTTGCTGCAGCGCGGCCTCATTCATAAGACGATGGACAGTGTCGACCGTCGGCGAGTGACGCTTGCAGTATCCGGTAAGGGGCGCGCGGCGCTCGAAAAGCTGGCGCCGGTGCAGCGGCGCATCAACGACGCAGAATTTGCATGTTTGAGCCGGGAAGAATTCAAGAACTTGAGTAACCTGATTCGGCGAATGATCGAATCAAGTGAACAGGCTGTAGCTTTGCAGAATTATTTGCTGACCGGCGGATCGTTAGCTGACTGATCGCTTCATGAATTGTGACCGTTTGCTTACAGGGCACAAGCGGCAAGCTAAAATTGCGAGTGAAACCGCCCGGCAAAGACATTCACTGGCCCGCGTTCGGTAGCGTAAGCCGGATTGACGACGAGCTGATAGTCGGCGGAGACTCGCGTTGATGCGGTGAGAGCGTAGCTGTAGTAGGCCTCGACGATTTCTTCGAGCCCGGGATTCGGCAGTTGTCCGTCGCCGACGACGATGCCGAGCCCGCCGTCATTAAGGAAGGCGGCGTGCTCAGGCGAAATTCCGTTGACGACGCCGGCGAAGCCGACCGTGTCATTCGGCCTCCCCCATGGCTTACCTGACAGCGAGATCCCTCCAGCGACCGTGCGGTCAATGTCGGTGAACGCATAAGGCTCGATGTTGCCATCGGCCCAGCCGGCGCGGACGAAGGCGCCGAGATCGGAAGTGATTTCCTGCTCGATATTCATGCTGACACCGCCACGGTTTTGATATTGGCGGACGGCAGCGATATCTGCCGGGCCGCCCGTCACCGCAGCCAACACAACCGCGCAGCCATAATTTCCAAAATCAACCAAAGGTGGGCAGGTGGGCCGGCCGGCGACCTTGGCGTCGATGTCATGCCACCGGGCGCGGCCGCGCCGGTCCATGTAACCGGAAGCGACCCGATCCGAGATGCCTTGGTAGCTCAGGGCCGCCGTCAGCCAGTCGAACAGGGGCGCGGTGTCGCAGCAATTGCCGAAATCTCGTTAACGCGCGCGACGCGCGCGCCAACGTTCACAAACTTCGAGCATTGCTTCGGCGCTAAGTGACAGCCCACATGGTCGGCATTCAAATGTCCGCAAGGCGGATAATTGGCTGATGGGAGACCCTGCACGCGCAAACCGCATTGCCTTGCCGCACCTGGGCAAATTGCTATTTCGTCGGTGCTGACTGTTTCAATGCCCATGGCCCCAGCTTCCGCTGAGTGGTAGGAGCCCCAGCGCAGCGGTACGCAACGCTCGCGCGCCGGGGCCGGTCCAGCAGCGGTCACCCGACTTAAACCCCGTCCCGCACTGTCCCGCCTCAACGGTAAGGGCGGCCAGTTAGCGGCGGCTTAATGGTGTGCAGCGCCAACTTGAAAAGCACTCCACCGTCGAGGCTGCCCCGAGGGGACAGGCGGCTGGGGTTTAGTGCCTGTAACGGACGGGCAGCCTCTATGGTGTGCCCATTTCGGCAGAGTAGCACGAACCGATCTTTGAAAGCCTAATCACGGCGTTTGCTGCGAATCTGCGAAATTCGGTTTAATGCCCATAGCGAGGTGCGTTCCCCAGGCGGTGGGCCTCCGCCGCAGTCTGTCAGGCATGCGAGCGATTTGCCGCCTCTAATCAGCAACGCGGGCAGCTTGGCGACGCTTGTTGCGATGCGCCGCGGCTCGTCGGCCAAGAGCAGGCCAGCCGCTTTCCGCCGCCGTAGACCGTTGAGAAGACGAGGCGTGCTTCATCGTGAAGGATCGCGCCGGGCGAAAGCTCGAGTATATTCGGAGTATCATCCAAGGCCTTCGATCTTCGCCCCAGAGACTTAACGGTTCTTCAATCAAAGGGTGCCCATCTTTCGATTCGGACCAACTTGGGAGATCACCGTTATGGCGATCGAAAGGCGGGCGACCGAACGTCGTTCGGGTAAAGATCGACGCAGCGGTGTTGACAAGCGCACGGATGAGGAAGTGCGGTTGGTGGGCGATCGTCGATCGCCTGTCGATCGACGGTCAGGCGGGGAGAGGAGATCGGCCCCGTCAACCCAGCTTTCCGCGACCCAATCTGGCAAACGCTAGGTGACACTCGGTCCGAGAGGTCGCCAACTGTCTTATCGTGATGCGGGCCTGACAAAAATGGCCACTGCAGGTGATGGCAACTCACTTATCGCCGAGTTGGAGAACGCGATCCAAAGCGGCTCCAAGGACAAGCGCATTGATATACTGCGTCGTATTACCGATCTCTTCGTCACGGATGCAGATCGGTTCAATGATCAGCAGATCACTGTATTTGATGACGTCTTGGGACATCTCATCAAAAGGATTGAAGGAAAGGCTCTGGCGGAGCTCAGTCAGCGCCTTGGGCCGATACATAACGCACCCAACGCGGTGGTAAAACGTCTCGCCCGGGACGACAATATTGCCGTCGCCGAACCAATACTCACGCGATCGCGCGGTCTCACCGATGCGGATCTCATAGAAATCGCCAGCACCAAGACCCAGTCACACCTGCTGGCGATCTCGGCCCGTCCCCAGATCGGCGCCAACGTCACTGACGTCTTGCTGGAGCGGGGAGATAGTCCTGTCTTCCACAGACTTGCTGGAAACTCAGGCGCTACATTTTCCGAGAATGGATTTGCGGCTCTGGTGAAATGCTCGGAACGCGATGAGCAACTGGTCGAAAAGGTCGGGCTTCGGCTTGATGTGCCCTTACGGCTGTTTCGAGAGCTGCTGCTGCGCGCAACCGAGGCGGCACGTGCGCGCCTTCTCGCATTGGCTGGGTCGGAAAGTCGCGATCAAATTCAGCGCGTTCTTGCGTCTATTTCTGAAAATGTCCAGCACGAAGCTGGCTTTCAAAATGAACGTGACTATGCACAGGCGCAGGCCGCAGGGTGGTTGCGATGCAGGCCAAAGGCCAACTCAATGAAGCGGCAGTTTACGAGTTCGCACAAAGAGGCCGCCACGCGGATATCGTAGCAGCGCTTTCGTTGCTCTGCGGCTCGCCTCTGCAGTTGGTGGAAGGTCTTTTGCAGAATATGCAGCACGTCGCTTGTCTCGTGCCGTGCAAGGCGATTGGTTTGGATTGGCAGACGGTTCGTACGATCCTGACTTGCCGGTCCGTTAGGCGCACGATGGAAAATCAGGACCTCGACGCTGCGCGGACTGACTACTCCAAGCTCTCACAAAGCGGTGCGCAGTGGGTTCTTCGATTTTGGCAGGTCAGGTATACCGCTGCGAATAACGCCGCTGAACCGGCAACTTCCGCACCGACTGTGCCAGGCGAGCCCAAATTCGCAAATTTCATCCAGCCGATGAGGATCGCAGCAAACGTGGGCGATAAACCACCCTCAGTATATCGAGACACCGTATGCGCGCCGAGCTTCGTAAAAATATCCGTCAAATGGTGCGCCAATGCGCGAGGATGGTGCGGCCTGACGGCTCTGCGCTGGGGCGTTGCCTAATAGTGGACATTTCTGCTACTGGCGCACGGCTTGAGGTCGCGACGCACGAGGCACTGCCGGATCAGTTTGTTTTGTTGCTGTCATATAATGGACGGTTGTACCGGCATTGCTCCGTGGCGTGGCGAGCGGGAAACGCAGTTGGCGTGAAATTTATCCGCCGGAATTCAATCGCCACGAAGGCAATGTAACTATGAGCACTCACAGAATACAAGTTACACCGAAAGACCAAGCGGCAAAGACGGTACGCCCGCTACGCGCGCATGCGAGGCGGCAACGCCAGTATGCCTTGGTTATTTCTCTTTGCACGCTTGTGACCATCGCATGTCTGACGATGATCACAAGCCTGTCCGCTTACATGTCTATCCGCGCTTCATTAGAACCGCCAATTTCAGCATCTAACCCCATACAGGATCGTATGGGAACCATTGTCCAGTTGCTTGATGGAGATAGGTGTAAGCAAATGAAATTTGACAACGACAGTGGCAGAACTGTCGAGAGCTTGGCCCCCTGCGATAACGAGGTCGTTCTAGATGCTCACGGTATACCTGTGCCTCAAGGCACTGTTCATCGCCTCGATGCAATCAGTAAGTCATTTTTGGGACGTTGAGTGCAACCCAAATTCGAAAGATACCCCATCGCCTCGGCCGCTACTCTGTTGATGTCGTCGAGGAAATTAAGCAGCATCAAATTTCAACGCACGCCCGCTCGACAGAAATGCAGTGATTTCGTTCTCCGATTTCGGTGCGGAAATGAAATATCCCTGTACTTCATGACAATTCTGCCTACGGAGAAAGGAGAGCTGCTCGACGGTTTCAACGCCCTCGGCCACCACGTTTATACCGAGGTCCCTCGAAAGGCTAATCATGGATTTTACAATTGACGCGCTGTCTGGATCCGTCAGCGCTTCACGCACAAAAGAGCCATCGATCTTGATGCTATCGGGAGATAGTTTTTGCAGGTAAGTCAGCGACGAGTATTCAGTTCCGAAATCATCGAGAGCGATCCTAATTCCTAGTTCGCGCAGGGCTTTCAAGTTAGACAGAACATAGTCGCTGTCGGAGATCAGTGCCGTTTCCGTAATCTCGAGTTCAAGACGTCCGGGCGCCAAAGCCAAATCGACCAAAGCCTTGACAACGCAGGACAAGATGTTCGTGTAGCGCAACTGAAGTGGCGATACGTTGACAGCAACCCTAATATTTTGTGGCCAATAACTCGCGGCCTTGCAGGCTTCGCGAACTACCCAATCGCCGATTTCGTGGATAAGGCCTGTTTCCTCCAGAATGGTGATGAATTCTATCGGCGCTGTAACGCCTAATGTCGGATGCCTCCACCGTAGCAGTGCTTCGACGCCGGTAATGCGATCGTCGCCTAGTTCCAAGATGGGTTGAAAGACTAAGAAAAGCTCGTGGCGACGGAGTGAAAGGCGAAGGGCACGTTCCAGCCTACGACGCCGACGCGACTGCTCTTTGTGGTCGGAATCGTGCAATCGGACCGGTCCGCCAGTTCCGTGCTTAGCGGCATAGAGGGCTTCGTCAGCATTTTTCAAAAGATGTTCGGGACTTGCGCCATCTGTCGGTGCAATAGCGATCCCGATACATGCCGCGGCAAAGACCGTGATGCCGTCAATCAGAAATGGAGCATCGAGGCTGCTCACGATTCGGTTGGCCAAGGCGAGGGCGGTGCTTGATTCCGTCGCACTCGCCACAATGACCGCGAATTCGTCTCCGCTCAATCGCGCAACCAAATCGACGCTTCTCGCGCAAGCTATCAGTCGCTGGCCGACTTGAACCAACAATTCGTCTCCCGTAGCGTGCCCCAGTTTGTCGTTGATATTTTTGAAGTCATCGAGATCGACATAAAGGACGGCAAATTGTTCATGCAAGCGGTCGAGACGTGTAAATGCATTCTCAAGACGCTCATTGAATGCCAAGCGGTTCGGAAGGTCGGTTAACTCATCCCGGCGAACCTTTCGCTCCGCTTTTATCTGTTCGGCAATCCTTGTAGCGATCTGCGTTGAATGGACGAACACAACCTTTAGCAACACAGCAATGTAGCTGACCATTAGGATCGCTACGAGCAAGTATGCTGGGTCATCGCTGCGTCCGATTGAGATTGCGGAGGCGATGGCGATGGGCGCGGTGAATGTGACCGCTGCAGGCGGAATGCTGGCAAAGGCGAAGGCGCCGCCGGCCAACATACCTGCGCAGAGACAAGCGATGATTACTTGTCCACCCGCCGACGCGTTGGCGAAGAATAATAGCGGCAGAGAGGCCCACAAACAGCCAAGGAAAAAAGCGTTACGAGCGACTCGGGCAATCGACTTGCTCGCGACATATGACGGTTTTTGACGATCGAGTCGACGGTTCTTAAAGCCGTGATATATCGTGAACATGAGAATTGTTGACGCCCACGCTATCGCCAGTTGACGTTGCGATGACGGCCAAAGCGCAACGACGAGAACCAGCGCGTTGCAAGCGTTAGCGAGCATTATTGAGGATAGATGTCGCTTGACGTTATTGATCTGCTCAGCGCGAAGGCGCCCTTCAACAGCATCATCGGCGACTAAGTTTCCGGGAAAGCGCAACAGTCCAGAAGCCAGTCGACGGAAAGGTGCGAATAGCTCACGCCACACGGATGCTCTCCGATAGCAAACAGGAACGAGCGTCAATTACATCATCAAACAGCCTCAGCAGCCTAACTTGCGACCTTTGAGGAAGCGTGAACCGCAATATTCGGAAGCCACGTAGTTAGAGTAGGGTTTGGCGTCTCGTTTGTTGGTGATTATTAACCACCGCATCGGGAACTGAAAGATAAAGCCTAACGATACAATCGCTGCGGCCGACCCCCAACACGGGGCGTCTTGACCGAAGATGTGCGGCTGGGGTCGACGCATGGAAGAGAACAATGTCTCTTGCCGGTACGGACCTTGGCCTCATGTCCAACTCGAGGGCGGGTCAGCGGCACCGTTGGCCCCGATGCTGGATGCCGGACCGGTAACCTGTCGTTAGCCATAGCCTATTAACACTGGCCGTCTTACCGAGGTAACGGGCCATGAAAGTGCTGGGTTGTGCAGCATTGATGTTGTTTGCGACCACGGGCTCCAAAAGCCCTGCAATAGCCGGTGGCTTTTACGTCGGCGTGAATGGCGGTGGCGGCTTGGGGTATCGAGCCAAACGCTCACCGTTGGTCGTCTCGTAACGGCACGGGGTGTTTCAACGACCGGGAACTATGAGATCCACGGTGCCCTGCTCGGTGCAACGCTCGGATACAATTATCAGACAGGACCTGGGTCTTAGGAATCGAAGGCGATATTGACTGGTTCGGCAGCTGCCCTGGCTGACCACCTTTCGAGGCCGCCTCGGTTACGCCTTTGGTCCGATCTTTCCTTACGGGCCTCCCAATCAGAATTGGTGTGTTTCGGCGTGCGAACGGTTATGAGAACGGTGGTTTGTCCAGTGCGATCGGCAGTGTTAGATGGAACACAGTTCCAAAAGAGCTCCGCGGCAAAGCCCAAAGCTTGCCGCCATGCGCCTCTACGATTGACCTGCAAATAGAAAGTCCTAAGCCCATTCCGGTAGATTTTGTTGTAAAGAAAGGATCGAAAATTCGGTCCAGGTGATCTGGGTCAATTCCGCCTCCCGTATCCTCCACCGTGATTCTCGCCACGGCATTCTCGTCGACACTAGATGTGATCGTCAGGTGCCTGTCGGTCTCGGAACGCATCGCTTCTATGGCATTCATCGTGAGATTGAGAAGAACCTGCTGCAATTGAACGCGGTCGCCGATAACTTCCAATGGTTGGTCGGTCATGCTTCTTCGCAGCAATACCTGGTGGGCTTCCAATTCTCCCTGAACCAGGGCAATAACTTCACCGAGGAGAACGCGAATATCCAGGCGGCGCTTTTCGCTGGTATCCTTACCAAACATTGCACGCGTGCTTGCAATTATCTCGTCTATCCGGTGGCCCGCTCTCACGATCTGCTCGAGGTTCGCTTCCACCTCCGTTAAATTGGGGTCCGATCTCTTTAGCCACCGAAGGCCGGCATTCGCATTCGTCACTATCCCGGCTAGGGGCTGTTTAATTTCGTGCGCGATAGAGGCGGTCAGCGCGCCCACAGCGGTGTGTCGTGAGGCTTGTGCGAGTTGGTTCCGCAGTGCTTGAAGTTGTTCTTGGGTTTGCTTTAGATCTGTGACGTCCCTCGCACCTGCATAGATGAGCTCGGCGTCGCGCACCGCGAGCCATGAGAGCAAACGATAGGAGCCATCCTTGCACAATATTCGGTTCTGAAAGTGCGGCGTAGCTTGTCCCGACGCTTGATTGGCAAGCTCCTCGAGCGAGCGTTCTCTGTCATCAGGGTGGATGAGCCTCTCTGCGCTTTGACCGAGCAGATCATCAGCCGACCAGCCGAGCGTCGCAGACCAGGCAGGATTGACGTTGACGATCCTGCCGCTCAAATCAGTCACAATAAGAAGATCCTGAGACAGCTTCCAGATCCGGTCCCGCTCCTGGACCCGTGCCTCAACGCGTTCGGCCAATGTTTCGTTCAGCAGGCGCAGCCGATCCTTGCTGGCGGCAAGATCGGCTTCGGCACGTTTGCGGTCAGTAATTTCCTCGGCAGCGACATTGATCCCGACGATGTCGCCACTTCCATTTTTCAGTGGATGCCAGTAGGTGACCCAGACACGCTCGGTGTTCGATCCGTCTGGCCGTTGGCCGTTGACCTCAACTCCGGTGATCGGTTCACCCGAATTCAGGATCGTTCCCACAATATGCTCTACCTGGTCGGCGACACGAGGAACGGTTTCACGAACCGATCGGCCAATATGGTCCGCGATCGAGATTCCGCAGATTTCAGTCAAATGCTGATTTATCAACAGGTAACGGCAGTCGGTGCTGAGAAAGGCGAGACCAATCGGAGCGGTCTCATAAATCAATTGAAGCTCCGGAGAAGCGGCCAAACCTTCAACCGGATTTGAACGCGTCGTGACTGGGCGATCCATGACCCTCGTCGACCTGATTGAGACATTACTCACAATGTTAGCTGACCGCCGGGGTAGGCACCAGAGCGTCTCGATTTGCTGCTGGGTTCCACGACAAGCCTAACATGCCGGCCGTTTGGCACTTTCATGACGTGCCGATCCATCGCTCGTATGTCTGCTGTTGAGGGATGAACGGACTACGGACGGACTAATTATAAGTGCGAACGCGGCAAGAGGACCGTTGATGGCCTAATTCAGCCGTCGCAAAGCCAGGCCGGACTGATGATTCGCACCGTGCAGTAATTCGGCAATCGCACACCATCTCACAGAAAGCTACCAAGGTGAGAGCCTGATGACGATTTACCCCAACAAGGCGAAGGAGATCGCGCACGCCTAGACGGCGGCCTGGAGCTCGGGACAAGTTTTTGGCACTCATGAGCCATTACGATTAAACGCGATTTTTAGCCTTGCTCGGATGGGTTGCCCGGCTCTTCAGGGCGTCGCGTGGCACATCTGTTGTAAGTTTTTTAGGTAGGCATGAGAACCCCGCTCAAGCAGCGGAACGGACAAAGCCCAATCAAGCCCTAGTAATGATACACCGGCTTGGCCTGCGTCGTCCGGTCTCACGGTCTAACGCTAACACGCTGTCGTGGCCTGCTAGCTAGGACTGCCGGTAATTACTGCCGGCGAACCGGCGCCCCGAGTATACTCCGGCGCTTTTCTTCCGGGCCTCGGATGAATCGGTTCTCGATCTCGGTGTAGATTTTATGGAGCCACTCTTCCGCGCGGTCGGCTCTTTCTTGATGAAGCCGAACTTCGGCCTCTAGCTCCGCAATCCTATCTTCGGCCGCGCGAAGCTGGTGCGAAAGCTTCTGCGCCATATCGAGCGCATGTTGGCTGTTCGCTTCGGCCACTCCGGCGGCTTTGTGAAGCAACCGCAAAATCGTTTGCCCCGCGGTGTCTAGTTGGTCCACGTCGTTTGGAGCGCTGTTGCGCGCGGCTGGCGCGAACGGGATCACAGAATCTGACTCTTGTAAGGACATACCGCTACCTGACTGGCTACCCACCACACCCGCACGCTGGCAATCCAGTGAAGCTTGAATTGGATGGTCGCGGGACTCAACTGAGGCTGTGGATAACTCCTCCGGATTACTCAGCATCTCCCGGCGGCCTGAGCGTGCGCTAATGCGACTTACGCGGCGCGTGCCTAGCGATAGCTCGCCAACGCCTTTATCAATCGTCTGGCGCGCCTTCTCGACTGCCTCTTGGTGGGACCGATCAATCCTGACCGGCCCATACGACCCCATGGATTTGGATTTCCTCTCGCACTGCGGTCAATGCGGCTTGGATAACAGCGAGTTCTCGCAGTGCGTCAATAGGGACAGCACCTTTAGTCGCAGCCAGCGCTTCGACGGCACTGAGACGTGCAGCCTCAAGATTGGCGCGCAGAGTGTGTACCGGGTGGGGCACATCAGTCTCCCTGTGGTTGGCGGCTTTTGGCATCGGCCGGGGCCGCTTTTCTGGCATCGGAATAAGGATACGATAACCGCCGTCGTGCTATCTGCCGCTTATGCGGATACTCAACGCTTTCATGAGAGACGAGTCCGGCGCAACGGCTATCGAATACGCCATCATTGCCGGCGGCGTCGCGACCGCAATAATCGCGACCGTCTACAGCATCGGGGCAAAGCTCAACACCACGTTTTCGTCCGTATCGACGCAGCTCAAATAGACCGCCCCACGATGCGCACGCCAGACGAATTCAGAGCTATGGCCGACCAATGTATCTCCTGGTCGCGCGAGGTGCCGAACACCAATGCGCGCGACGCCTGCTTCATCCTGGCGCGAGTGTGGCTAAAGGCGGCAGCGCAGGAAGAGGCCGTGCTAAGTTGTTTGCCGATCGCGGCGACTTTGGAGTGCAACGAGCCGCCATTCGCTGACTCGCTCACGGAGCGCCTCAAAAGTTCACCCGCCGCCGGGCCGCCCCGTTAAGCCGCCATGCGACACTTGTTCTTCCTCGCCCTCGCAATCGGCATATTTGCCGCGATCGACGCTATTCAGTTCAAGGGTGAAAACCGCGCCGCACTCTGGCGAAAATTGCAAAACCAAGTTCACATCATCAATTACAACGTCGAGCGGAGCATAAATGATCACCTTTGGTGACGCTGCCGGCCGTTTGCTTGGTTAACAATTTGTTAGCAACCCTGGTCCCAGATTGAAGGTTTGACGCTAAATGGGGCTGCCGATGACGAGGGACGAGCTGATTATCGAAGAGATGTCCACCCGAGCGACGCAAGAGAAAATGGACGACGCGTTTCGGGAGGCAATGCACCGAGCAATTAGGCCCGGCCAGGAGTTCGTGCCGACCGTGGTTTCTACCGAGCCGGGCACCCGGAGACCGAAAGTCGTCTTGGGTTAGCCGGGGCTGGCAGTCGGTGAAGCTCGGACGTTATGCGTATGGGTTCTGGATCAGCCCCAACCCCACTCGAAATCCGTGACCCACGGTCGCCGCTTAGCTTGGCGATGTTGGCAGCGATGCGCTGGCTGCTTCCTCTATGGGGCTGGTTCGACCTGGAACAGACCATCGGTCGCCATCACAGCATCGTATCGGGCCCGCGGAGCGAAGTTTTTGTTCATTGGGCCGAGCTTGACCAACGCACTCATCGGAATCGTATACTTGAAGCCTGGTCCGCCCTAACGTGGACGGATGACGATAACCGCGGCCGTACCGGTTGGCGCCTTCTCTGGCGCAATGGTCAATGTGCGTTGGCCTACGGAGGCATACGTCGCAATCGCGATCCCATCGGCAAAGCAGGCGCACGGCGACGCGTCGCTGTCGTAGTAGAGGACGCTGAGTTCGCGGGGCTTGGCATTGAGCCGGCTAACCGCGTCGAGGCCGATCTTGATTCCGAGCGGGATAAAGGCTCCGAACCCGCCGTGCAGCGAGTCCCAAGCGGCGTTGGCGCAGATCGGCGGTAGCAAAAGCAATAGCGCGGCGATTACAATTCGTTTCACGGGGAAATCCCTCACTTCTAAGCAACAACATCGAGAGCTTAGCTATATTCGCCGCAATGCGTCTCGCGCCTAGACGCGATCGATCAGCGTTGGATCGTCGGCCGCGCCGACACCGGCCCGCGTTCTGCTGAACCGAACCGGCACCCTTAAGCCGCCGCTAACCAGCCGCCCGTACCATTCGGAACGGAACAGTGGGGACGGTGTTTCAAGGGGATGTCCAAACTGACCCAGGCCCCGGCCATCGGGCCACCCGCCACTGTGGCCGGGGCTCCTTAGCCCGGTGTCGAATGATATGGACCAGCCTATGCTCGTCGAAACGGTTAGCACCGATCAAATCGCGGCATGCCCAAGTTGCGGCAACGCAATGCGGTTTGCCCGAGCGGGATCACCAAACGGCAAACTGTCAGCCCTGCAGACATTCGAATGCCGGCCATGCGGCCTTTCGCTTTCAGCCGAAGTCGTCCTCGAAGTCTGCAGAGAATGGCGCCCCTCACGCTAGCAGCCGTACATCAGCCGGACATCCGAAACGCTGGCGAGCTCCCCCCTCATTCGGGGGGATGGCGGCTGACATCGTCGAGCGCGTAGTCTCACTCCGTACGCTCCCCACGTGGGGACAACAGTACTCCTCTGCTTGGCCCCGGCATTTACCGCGCCGGGGCTTTTTTTTGGCGGCCGTCCGTCAAAGTCTTTGCTCAGCGCCGTGCTCACTCCGGGATATATACCCGCCGCAGCTTGAGCAGCATCGTGACGCGCTTGGCGATCGGCCGTAGTCCTTCAAGAATTTATTGAGGTAATTTCGATTGAGCCCGCTGAGCCGCGCAAATGCGGTTTGACCGCCCGCGCGCTCAACTTCCACCTCGAGCGGCCGAATAACTCCTCATCGTCCAGCCACTGCTTGTCCCTATCCCGCATTCCCAGCCTCTGAAATCCGCGACCGACGGCGGCAGAATAACTGCTGATCGCGAGTTATTCATCAGCCAGCCGCTGTAGGGAGCGAGCACGAGCGCGACGGAGGGGCCAAGGGGCTAGCTGACTGGCGATGCCTAGCGGGAGACCGCTGATACGCTTTTCTGGATGGCGCCGTATTGCTCGGTGCAACCACTTTTGATTGTCGAGCGGGCTCCAACACTCGATAGAGCGACGCTCGGCCGATACCAAGTATTCTCGCGATTTCGCGGCCCCTATGTCTTGAGCCTTCAATTCGCGCACCTTAGCCGCGTCGATCGAAGCCGGGCGGCCTTTGTAGACCCCGGCTGCTTTGGCCTTGGCAATCCCCTCGAGCTGCCACTCGCGACGCAAGTTCGTCTCAAACTCGGCGAACACACCGAGCATATCAAGGAAACATTTTCCGGCGGCCGTGCTGGTGTCGATCGGCTGCTCGGTCGCCTTCAGCGTTGCCCGCGAGCCTTCGCACCGCGCACGATGTCCTGGAGATCCCCGATGCTCCGCGCGAGCCGATCGACCCGCTTGACCACGAGGACGTCATCGCGCCGCAGGAAATCCAGCACCGTCCGCAGCGCGGCCCGGCCTTCCTGGTCGTGCCGCTACGCTTCTCGGCGCGGACCACCTCGCAACCGGCCGCTTTCACCTCTCGCCATTCCACCGCGGTTTTAGATTAAGGTTACGGTGGCCGGCGGCTACTTTGCGTGCCGAGTGATACGGAGCGGCTGGCGCTACCCGCGTTTAATTGATCTCGTCACTCGAGTCTTGATCAAAAGGCCGCATCACGGCTCCCTGTAGAACAGCAAGCGTTATTTTTGATCGTGGCGTGCTCTCCAGAGGCTCCGGGCTTGAACAAAGCAATCTCGATTTGTTGAAAAGTGCGCTTCCCGCACGACCGCCGACAAACACCAAATCTTCCTCATCACAGGTCGCCGCAATTCTGACAGCCGTTTCTTCGAGATGTCCGCGACGGTAGCAATATAGCGCCACGGTCGATCTTAAATGCAGGGGGATATCTGAGATGGGAAGCGGCAAACTTGATCGATTTGCATCATAGAGCCGGAATAGCAGCGTTTCGCTCACCGGGATGAAGTCGTCATCGGAAAAATGCATTGTTCGATCCTTCATTACGGGCGGCCGAAGCAAGCCACCTGTGTGCGCCCGTGCACTTATTCTAGAACCGCAAGTTGACGCCGCCTCGAATGAGGTGTGCGCTGAATTTCACGTCATCGAGTACGAGAATGTCGGAGCCGAGGTCGACGTAAAGGTATTCGAGCTTGGCGCTCCAATCCTGGTTGAAAGCGTATTCCAATCCTGCGCCAGCGGTCCACCCGAGACGCACGTCACTTAGACCACCCAAAACATTGCCTGATCCCGGTATTGTAATTGCGTCGGTTGCGCGCACACCTCCGAAAGCTCCGCCGCCGGTCAGGTAGGGAAAGAACGAACCAAAGGCGTAGCCGACGCGGGCGCGAAACGTGTTCAGCCAAGGCAACTGCGTTTCAAAAGTCGCCGGGATGCCCATAACTGGACCCGTTACCTGTCCTCCGATACTGGACCAATCGATATCGCCTTCAATTCCTAGGACCCATGATCCGGCCTGGCGATTATATCCGAGCGTTGCACCAAGCAGTGCGCCGCTGACCTCATAGGTCCCGGTAGTTGAAACCCCCAGCGCTGCGATGAGAGGGTCAACGGTAAGCGTTTGGCTCGTCGGCCCCAATCCGCCACCACCGTTTATGCCGATGTAAAATCCGGTCCACCTAGCCGGCGGATAAAACTGCGGCATCTCGTTCTTGAACGGTATTGGCAAGTCGGCGGCGAGAGCCGGGCTTTTGGTGGCCACGATCGCAAGCAACGTTAATGCCGCACAACCCAGCGTCTTCATGGCCCGTCACCTTTTGATAGGACGGCCAGTGTTATGTCGGCATGGTTAACGCGGCGTTATCATCGGCAGCTTGGCGATTTTGGCGTCAATGCGCCTAGCCTCATCTGCGCCGGCTTTCAGAATTTGGGGGATTAAGAGAAATTTACCGTCGAGGGCTAGAAAATCTCCCGTCTCGCAAGGCTCCCAGAGCGCTCGGATGGCTGAGATCACGCAATTTATTCCCGGCGACAGCGGCTTCGATCCCGAGGCAATTGCGGTTGTTTGTACTGCCTATGATCGAGCGAGCCTTATGCTACACGACCGAGGCCACGCTCGAGTAGCCGCGAGATCATCGCCAAACGCATTATTGCCTTGGCCGCCAAGGGAGAGCGTGACCCCGAACGCTTGTGCAACTCCGCGCTGGTGGCCGCTGGTCTTCGCCGATGAAGGTTGCTGGTTTTCGAAGACGTATCGCCGGCGATATTTTTTGCCTTTTTGGATTATCGTTCGTCGGGAGCATCGGCGGGCCCTTGCTCCAAAATCTCGACCTTGGCAGAGCCCGGCTTGATGCGCCCGTTGATATGCCCCGTTACCATGTTTAGCCGAAATTGAGCTACCGCTCCGCGTAGTACATTCTCCGCCCTATGTGGGGGTTGGCCGTCTTGCATTTCGAACTCGACTTTGAGCGTTGCGGTCCACTTCTGGCCCATAACCTTCACCGCCTCTCCCTGTGAGGCAGTAACCTAACCGCCTTAAGCCAATCGGTCAGCTTGGCGATTTGGCCGCGCGTAGACTTTTAGCGACTCGGGGGGAGGATAGCTGTGCCATTTTTAAGTTTGGGAAAGCCGATAACGAAACGTGCGCCCTTAAGCCGTCCGGGGCCCATGAAGCAACCGGCTCCCATGAGTGGACCTCGTCCCGTGAATTGCAAGCCGTATGCCGCCGCGAAATAATGCGGCGGTCGCCAAGAGCGGCGGCCTTCGTCGCGTTGATCGCAGTATTGCCGATGCCCTTGCAGCGAAGGTGCCTTCCAATAGCCGCATTTGATTGGTCAATGCGCCACTGCGCAAGCTACTGAGGGGATTTCCTGCTCCCCGCTGGCGCTCCCCTGGAACAGAATTGGCGGAATGAAAAAGGAAGTCTGCCGGTTCGCGCGCGGGTCGAGTTCCAGCGCAACTTTCATGATGAATCAGGATGTTGCTCGAAGCAATCGTCCCGCGCACTTGAAAAAATATGAACAAGGTCCTATGTGAACTTTGTCGATTCCCACTCAAGCGATGATTTGCAGCAATCGTGCGGGCAAGACGGGGCCTGCGAGGTAACGATAATTGCTTCTCGGCGATGACGTTATTTCATACTTAGAGGAATCATACCGGGCCATGCCATTCCGCAAACTGCCGATAGGGCGATGAGCCTGATTTTTACGCTTGCCTCGCGCAATCTTTTTCATGACCGGGTTCGACTGATCGCCACCGTGGTGGGGATTGTCTTCTCTATCGTGCTCGTAACCGTTCAGCTTGGTGTCTTCCTGAGTTTCGAGCGCATGATCACGACAATGATCGATCACGCGCGAGCCGATTTCTGGATCGTGCCGGCGGAGACCAAGAGTTTCGAAGACTCCTCGTTGCTGGCCGGACGCGAACGTCTCCACGCCTTGTCGGTCAGCGGTGTCACGGAGGCAATCCCGATCCTCGTCGGCTACGCATCGTGGCGCAAGCCAAATGGCGGCGCATCAAAGTCGGTATTTCTTGTCGGCGCACCCATGAACTCAAATGGATTGTACCCATGGGATGTCGTCGAGGGCAGTCGCGACGACCTCTCGGTGCCCGGCTCTGTTGCAATCGACCGCTCCTATTCGGCGCAACTCGGCGTCGCGCAGGTCGGCGGAAAAGCCGAGCTCAACAATCAAAAGGCGCGCGTCGTGGCGATGACCAAGGGCATCCGCTCATTCACCACGACGCCGCACGTTTTCGCGTCGCTTGATACGGCGCGAGCCTATTTGGGAGTTCCGCCGAACAAGGCCAACTATTTCATTGTCCGCACGGCGCCGAACGCAAACGCGGCGGCAGTACGAGATCGCCTCGTTGCCAGCATGCCCGACGCGGAGGTGCTCACGTCGGAAGAGTTTCGCCACCGCAGCATCCTGTTCTGGTTGTTTGACACCGGGGCCGGCGCTGCGCTCCTGGGCAGCGCCATTCTCGGTGTGATCGTCGGCACCATCATCGTTGCGCAGACGCTTTATTCCAGCGCCAAGGATCATCTCAAGGAATTTGCGACGCTTCGTGCCATCGGTTCGTCCCGCGGCTACATCCTCAATGTCATTCTCAGCCAGGCACTGCTCAGTGCGGTTGTCGGGTTCTCGATGGCCGCTTCCATCGACTTCGTCCTGGTCAAGGCGACCGCCGATGCAGCCTTGCCGATTGCGATGACCCCTGAACTGGCGATTGGCTTGTTCGTGCTCACCACCGCGATGTGCGCCATAGCGGCGGTGGCGGCGATCAGGGTTGTCACCCGGACCGATCCCGTTTTGGTGTTCGCGCAATGACGGAGATCATGCTTGAGGCGACCGATATCAGGAAGGTCCTTGGTGACGACGCCGGGCGTCTTGAAGTCCTCAAAGGTATCAATCTGTCACTTGGTGGCGGCGAGTTGACCCTGCTGATGGGTCCGTCCGGCAGCGGCAAGACGACATTACTTTCCGTACTTGGATGCATGCTGACTCCAACCAGCGGCGCCGTTCAAATTCGTGGCCGCTCGACGACCGGGCTGGGGTCGGAGGAATTGGCTAAATTGCGTCGCGAGAATGTAGGGTTCGTTTTTCAATCCTATCATCTGTTTCCTACTTTGACCGCGGCCGAAAATGTGCGTATGGCGCTCGATGTGCGCGGCGTGCGCTCTGCGCTGGCGCGGGTCAAGGCCGAGCAGGCGCTCGCGACAGTCGGTCTTTCACACAAGGCGAAATCGTTTCCCCGTGCGCTTAGCGGCGGCGAGCAGCAGCGTGTCGCTATCGCGCGGGCGATTGTGGGAGATCCCTCTCTCGTCCTCGCCGACGAGCCGACCGCCGCTCTCGATAGCGAAAACGGGCAAGCCATCATGACGCTGCTGGCGGATATTGCCAAGGATCCGAAACGGGCGCTGTTCATCGTCACGCACGATCCGCGCATCATGCCTTTTGCGGACCGGATCCTGCGCATTGAAGATGGACGAATAGTCAGCGATCAAAGGCGCGGCGAGCGCAACGGCGCCATACGCGCCCTCAAAATCGCGAGCTAAAAGGGGCAATAATGTTCAAACGAAATATGAAAATGCCGATCTTCGTGACAGTCCTGGTGCTGGCTGCCGTTTCGACCGCTCCGGAATTCGCGCAGAGGTCTCGCGCCGACGAATTGCAGCCGGACGGCTCCAGTGCCTCGCAGACATCGTGGGATGCGGTCGCGCTCGGACGCGTAGAACCACAATCGCGCGAAATCAGGATCGCGGTTACGGTACCGGCGCAAATCGCAGACGTGCAGGTTAAGACCAACGACAAGGTATTCGCTGGCGAGTTGCTGCTTCGCCTCGATGACGAAGAGGCGCGCGCTCGCCTGGTGGCTGCCGACGCTCAGGTCGCTCTTCACAAACGCGCTCGCAACGATCAGTCCTCGTCGACGGCATCAGCCGATCGGCGAAAGGCCGAAGATGCGGTTGCCGATGCGGAGCGGCTGGTGGCCGATAGCCGTTCCGCGCTGGACAAGGTTACGGCCGACTGGCGGGCAGGGCGTGCACAGCAGACGGATCTCGACGCGGCGCGCTCGGCGTTGTCGCGTGCGCAGGACCGGCTCACAGAGCAACAGGGTGTCCTCGCCAAGTTGAAGGCGTCACCTGATACGCCGCTGCCGACGCGCGCGGAAGGCGAGCTCAACGTTGCCCGCGCCGAATGGACGCTGGCGCAGGCGGCCCTTGAAAAGACCCGCATCCGCGCACCGATCGACAGCACCGTCCTGCAGGTGGAGGCCCGGAATGGAGAACTCGCGGTGCCATCATCGGAACAGGCAATGATGGTGCTCGGCGACGTATCGGCTTTGCGCGTGCGTGCCGAGGTCGAAGAGCAATATCTCGGAAGAGTGCATGTCGGTCAGCATGTGAAGGTTCGCGCGGCGGCATTTCAAGACCGCGAGTTCAAAGGCACGGTTTCATCGATCGCCGGGATCGTTGGCCAGGGACGGATCAATTCGCGCGGTCCGCGCAGGTTCAACGACGTCGATGTTCTCGAGGTCCTTGTGGACCTGCCAGACGCCGGCCCCCTCGTCGTCGGGCAGCTAGTCGACGTTTATTTCAGCTCCGAGCAAGCGAACGCCCAATAGTCAGGTCGCGCCGGCGCGGCCTGAGCCTGCGCCGGCACCCGTCTTCACGCTTCAATTTTCTTCGGGTTGCGGCCGAATATAGCCGCACATGATCGCGCCGCCGCGAGCCGCCGTTGCGTCAAGAACGCAAGCGGCGTCGTCTCTCGCGGAAAGCCCATGCGAGCGCGTTGGCGGCCAACGTCACTACCGCGATAATGACGAAATATTCGATCACTTCCTGCCAGTCTCGCGCGACTGAAGGCAAGATTTCGCGGAGGTCGAACGGCGCTGTCTGATTGCTGAGAGCCGTGTTTATCAACAACATGGCGACCACGGATGGAAGACCGACGGCGGCGCCGGTAATGAACGCAGGGAAAGCGCGAAAGCCGGCTTGAAAACACAGACCAATTCCGAGCACCGCAGCGATCAAGGCGACAGCGGCTCGAAAATATAGAGGATCGAGATCGAACTTAATCAGGATCAGATAATAGCTGAATAGCAGCAGAGCGAAAGGCAGCATCAGATACGCGAATACGTAAAGACTCCAAAATGCCGCTGTCAGCCGGTCAATGGCGCGACAGAGACGCTTGAGGTCGGAGGAAAAATCGTCCCCGGATCTCACTTCCACCGCGTGCAGATAGGGGAACAGCCTGAGGCTGTGCGGAACATCCGCTTCCGTCGGCATGCGTGCGCCGTTGACGAGAACGGGCATGACGGCGCGGCGGCTGGAGAGCGTTGTTTCTACCTCGACCCGGACCGGATCATCCAAATCAAAGATTCGGGCAGCGCCGCTCTCTCGCGGGCCGCTCCATTCGTTCCCGATCACCGCCAGTACGACCAGCGCACGCTCCAGGGTCCGTCTGATGTGGACGCGGTAGTCGGCGGACGGCTGAATGGAGTTGATGTCTATATATACGGAGCTTGCCCCATAACGTTCCACCAGCCGATGATAGATGCTGCGGGTGACGTCATTTGAATCTTTGCGCCGGTACGAAATTACGATGATTGGCATCGGCGCGTACGTCCATCCGGTGCAGCGTCAATCTCACATTGAATTTTCCGTGTCACAAGACGGCGGTGCATGGTCGAGGGCTCTATTTCTCGACATCGAAGTGAATATCGGCCTGCCCCTCGTGGCCTGCGGAGTCTTTGATGAAAATCAGGATGCGATGGGTGCCCGGCGGTGCTTCAGCGATCGGCATATCGATTCCGTCGGACCGGACGAACGGCTTTACGCGCGCGGTTAGATCAATCGCAGGAACTCGTTTGTAGACAACCGTCAGGGAATCGAGATCGATCCGAGTGTTGCCGTGAGCTTGGAATTTCACCCGAAAATCAAACGGCGATTGGATCGCACCTGATTTCGGCGCGGGATAAACCGGGATGATGTCGGGCCCCCGCTCGATTCCGGAGCGAAGCCTCGAGTTGTCGGGCGGCAAATTCGACTCTTGCACGCTGATAAGCGTTGCCGCGGATGCCTGACCGGCCGCCAATAGAGCTATCAGTCCGACAATTGCGGTGTGTCGTTTGCGGCGTCTTCCGATGGTCATAGCTGGTGTTCTCCGCGCGGCGCGAATGGCAGGAGACGAATACTCGGATTGCTATCCTGCTATATGCAGAAATGATCGGCAAGCTTGCGATGTCGGAAGGAATTTTATCGGCGATCGCGGGTTTGAGACGATGCCTCATTCATCTTACTTTGGTCAGCGGAAATTCCTGCCCGCTTATGGCAGTGGTCGGATATTGGGGGTGATTGAATTGGCGCTGGGCGAGATCCGGGACCTGGTTGTCAATGTAGTGCGCCAGACCCAAGGTGCTTACGAACCCGCTCTGGTCGACATCTCCTTTGCCCATCAGGCCCTCGGCGACGACATATGTGAACAGTCCATGACCTTCGTAACCTTCCAGCGCTTGCTGGGTGGAAGTGCTGGCCGCCAGCACAGTCGTTCCGACGGCTCGGCTCAGGATTTTCAAGGCCGTAACCTCGTCGAGGCCGCGGGTCAGAAGGCCAGTTTGCAACGCGGTTCCCAACGCGTCGGCATGGCAAGTGTCGATGACCATCAGCTTTTTCGTGGCGGGAATATTGGCCACGAGCGCAGTCAATTCCTCTTTGCTCACGGCGTCGCTTTTGAGGTGCTCGGTTGATGCCGAGCCGACGTTGGAAGTGATGAGAAAATATTCGCCGTCGTCCGCGACCCCATGACTTGCGACATAGAAAACGAACAGATCATCGGGGCGGGCGATGGCCTGCATTTCCTTCAAAGCCTGGATCAAGGCGTCACGCGTGGTCTGCGCGGGAGTGACGAGGAGTTTGACGTCGATTTTATCGAATAGCGGCGCGGAATATTTGGACAGCGTTTCGGCGAACAACTGCGCGTCCTTGACCGGATAGGCAAGGTTGTAATTGGAGTTCTTGAATTCCTGAATGCCAACAACCACCGCGTGGAGATTGGCGCGTGTCGCCGGCGGGAGGTTTGCGGCGATTGCGGCGGTGGCGGAGCTGCTGTGCATGCTGTTTTCGGCGTTATACGCTTCCGCCTGCAACACATTGGGTCCGTCGGCGAGTTGCACCGCGTAGGTGCGCGTGACGGGTCCGCCCCGGAGCGAAGCAGACGGAGCCGACGCGCTGTCCTGAACCACGGCGGTGCCGTTGAGGAACAGTCGCACTTGGCCAATGCCGCCGCCGCTATCGGTGATGCGCAACGTCACGGTGAGTTTCGGCTGGCTGATCGATGGCGGCAGATCGACGAACTCGGCGATCGGCGCCACTTTAACGCTGCCGATATTGGCAAACCCGAGTTCGCTCAGCGATGTCCCGGCGAGACTGAGCTTGAGCAGGTCGGGGCGGTAGAATTTGTCGCGGTAGGATGCGATGGCGAAGACGCGCGAGCCGACGCGAACATTGAGGTTTTCCTCGGCTTTCTCGGAAGAGGCGTCGTAGTAGCCCTCCGGCGTTATGGCGAGAGATGACCCATCGGTGAAGGCAACGAAGGAAACCTTTTCCTTGCCGGAGGCGACGTTCCATATCCTCACCGTACTGCTCCAACTTGCAGTAACCAGTCGCTGGCCGTCTGGCGAGAAGGCGACCGAGGCGACCAAATCGGCATGCCCTTCCAGGGTGCGGATTTCGTTTCCGGTTGCAACTTCCCAGAGCTTCACCACTCCATCATGGGCGCCCGCCGCGACCGTGCGCCCGTCGGGAGAGAAGGTGACGGAGCTTACTCGATCGGAAAACCCGCCGAGCGTACGCACTTCGCGCCCGCTCGCCGTGTCCCAGAGTTTGATCGTCCGGTCATCGCTTGCGGAGGCGAGTAGCTTTCCGCCGGGGGCGAACGATACTGATGTGACCCATTTCGAATGCCCGACCAGTGTGCGCAGCTCGGCTCCGGTAGCCACATCCCAGAGCTTCACCGAGTTGTCGGCGTTGATGCCGTTGGCGCCGAGCCGGCCGCTACCGGAGGCCAGAATGCGTCCGTCCGGTGAAAACGCGACGGAATTGACCCAGGAGGAATGCCCGGCAAGCGCGCGCAACTCGGAGCCGCTTGTTACGTCCCAGAGCTTGATCGTTCGATCGCCGCTGCCGGTCGCGAGCACGCGTCCGTCCGGCGAGAATGCGACCGAGGTGACTTGCTCGGAATGTCCGCGCAAGGTGCGGAGCTGGCGGCCAGTCGCGACGTCCCACAGCATCGCTGTATGATCTGCGCTTCCGGAGGCGAGTTCGCGCCCGTCGTTTGAGAAGGCGATTGACGTGACGAAGCCGGAATGCCCCCGCAGGACCCGAAGTTGGCGTCCGCTCGCCGCATCCCAGATCTTGATCGTGCCGTCGAAGCTCCCGAAGGCGACAAGATGCCCGTCCGGCGAGAAGAGGGCCGAGGAGACCCCGACGGAATGCCCGCCGAGCGGTGCCAATTCTCGGCCGGTAGCGGTGTCCCAGAGTCTGATCCCGCCGTCGCCGATGCCCAGCGCAAGCATGTGCCCCGTCGGCGAGAACGCCATGGACGAAGCCCAAAGCATCGACGGCAATCTGAGATTTCCGCTGAGTGTCCCGAGTTCTCGGCCGCTCGCAACGTCCCAGAGCTTGACGGTCTTATCGTAACTGCTTGAAGCGAGGATGCGGCCGTCCGGCGAGAAGCCGAGGAGGGCGACATAGTCCGAATGGCCGTGCAGGGTGCGCAGCTCGCGTCCGCTGGCGACGTCCCAGAACTTGATGGTATGGAGACTGCTGCCTGCTGCAAGCATGCGGCCATCCGGTGAGAAGACCGCGTGACCGACGGCGTATCCGGCCATACTTCGAAGCTCGCGTCCGCTTGTCAGGTCCCAAAGCCTGATCTTGTGATCTTCGCTGTTTGCTGCCAGAAGCTGTCCGTTGGGCGAAAAGGCCACCGATAAAACCTGTCTGGAAAACCCGCCGAGAGTGGCCAATGGCTGTCCGCTCTCCAGGTCCCAGAGCCTGATGGTCTGATCGTCGCTGCCGGAAGCCAAAATGCGTCCGTCCGGAGAGATTGCGATCGACCAGATCGCACCGGAATGTCCGGTAAGCACACGCACTTCGCGCCCGCTCGCCGGGTCCATTATCTTGATTTTTTGATCGAGCGTACCAATCGCAAGGATGCGTCCGTTCGGCGAAAACGCCAGCGAAACTGCTCCGAAATTCGGACCGAGCGTACGGATCTCGCGCCCGCTCGGCACGTCCCAGAGCTTGGCTGTATTGTCCGCGGCGCCGGAAGCCAGAATGCTTCCGTCGGGCGAAAAAGCGAGCGCGAAAACGCCTTGGTAATGACCCTGCTGTGGGAAGACTTCAGGCTGCTCCTGCGCCCACGCCGAACCGGCGTACAGAAACACCGCAGCCAAAATCGCCAAGATCCGCATACCGCCTTCTCCCAACAAATGGCCGTGATAATTTGCGTTTCCAATTGGACGGGGTTCTGACGACCGCGCGGACTAACGGCAGCGTCGACTCGTTCGGAAGAGCGTCGGGTCCTAAGCTCCTACCAGCTTCAGCAGAGAGCATGCGCTGATCTTCAAACTGCCGTCGGATTGCGGCTCCAATGTGTAGCGCGCCACCCAAGCCACGCCTTCGGCATCGACGATGTGGACATCCTGTACGATCTTTCCGTCCACAATAGTGGCGTTTCCAAATTCGAAGCTTTTGTGACGGTAGACGGGAGAATAGCCGTTACGAACCATAGACATGAAGGCTTCGGGATTCCGAAAAATGCCTTTTATTCCGGGCGCCGCAAAGGCGTATGCCGCTGCCGCGTCGTCGCGGCCAATAGCTTCGTCCTGGGAGCGGATGACGGACTGCGCGGTGGCGATGTCTTCGGCGCTGGCGAGCGTCGTAAAGCTGATGAAAAATGCAACCAACAGGACAACGGTACGCATGATGTTGCTCCTCGCTTGGTGATCTTCGTCGCTATCCTCCAGCTATACTCTTATAGTTGGGCCCGGCCGGCAACCATGTCCGTTTGCTGAAAGCCTTGGTTGCGCTGGCGGCGCACCGACTTTCACCATGACTGGCGCGAATTCCTGATCCGCGCGTGGCGGTTGCGCGGATGCTTTGCACGATTACTTGCTGGTTCCTAAATAGGGTGGGTTGTACGACGCCGGGTGAGTTTCCAGTCGATACAAAGCGATGTAAACCATGGACGAGCCGATCTGATGCCACGGCGCAATGATAAGCTTCTCTCTAATCAGGATTGAATATGAGCAGATTGCCTACTCTTTTTATCCCGCACGGCGGGGGACCGTGTTTCTTCATGGATTGGGATCCTCCCGGATACCTGGAGCCGCATGGCCGAGTACTTACGCCATGTACCGGATGAAGTGGGAACTCGACCCAAGGCGCTGCTGGTGATTTCCGGTCATTGGGAAGAAAAAGTTGCCACCATCCAGAACAATCCGTCCCCGTCGCTGATCTATGATTATTACGGCTTTCCGCCCAGCACTTATCAGATCAGCTTCCCGGCGCCGGGCGCCCCCGAGGTTTCGGCGCGGGTTGCCGAATTGCTCACGGCGGCGGGCATACCAAATCAATACGATCATGCCCGGGGTTTCGATCATGGCGTATTCATTCCGCTGAAAGTCGCCTACCCGCATGCGGACGTGCCGATTGTGCAACTGTCGCTGTTGGCCAGCATGGACCCGGCGGAGCACATCCGGATTGGTCAGGCACTGGCACCGTTGCGCGATGAAGGCGTGCTGATCGTTGGCAGCGGCATGACCTACCACAACATGCGCACGCTGATGTCCAGCATGCGCGGCGGCGCAAATGGCCGCGGGGCGGACCCCGGCTCGGAGCGCTTCGATGACTGGCTCGAGGAGACTCTGACCAAAACGACGCCCGAAGCGCGCGTCGCCGCACTATCCCATTGGGACCGGGCGCCCGCCGCCCGTGACGCCCATCCGCGCGAAGAACATCTGCTGCCCCTTCATGTCGCTGTCGGCGCAGCCGGTAACGACCCGGGCCGAAGGACGTTGAAGGACGTCGTCATGGGAGCGGTTGAATTGGCGTTTCGGTTCGGCTGAGCCTTTCGCGGGCCGGCCGTTCGCGGTCGAAAACCAAGCGACAGGTCAGAACTGACGGGCGCCGCATTGCCGCATACGGGTGTCCGTCGCTGGCTGGCATGATCGCGAAACGGCCGGTCCTGGGGCGTGGCAATCGCCGCAAGGGAGGGTTAAATACGTGCTGAAAGCGAAAGGGCCGTTATGTCAATAGAGCTAGATGAAAACCAGGATCGACCGTGCCTGCATTGCCTGATCGTCGAACTGATCGATGAGTTTTTCGCTGGGCATCCCGCAACGACTGGCGAGCCGGATACGATCGATACGGACGAAGTGATAAACGCCATTGCCAAGACCGTGGCGGAATTGACGAGCAGCCAGGACGCGGAGGTCCGCCAGAAAATAATTGAACAACTGATGCAAGAAATCATGAATTACGACACCGAATTTCGTCAGGATGACGTAGCCGCTGGATCGCGCTCCGACGCGCGGCACTAGACGTCACGTGGCGTGACGACTGGTTCGCGCGGCGTTCAAAACTCTCCCTTGAGGAAGGCAGCGACCACGCGGCAATTTTCTTCGGTGCCGTCGAACAGCGTCGAGTGACTCGACCCCTTGATCACGTATTTCTTCGCGCCTTTGATATGTTGCGCGAGATATTCCTGACCGGCACCGCTTTCGCCCTGCTGCCACGGCGTCATCGGGTCTTCGTCGCCGCCGATGACGAGTGTTGGCGCGGTGATCCTCCGCAGGAGCGGCCGCAGGTCCATGTCAATCATGGCCTGGCAGGCTAGCTTGAAGATGTCCACGCGATTGCACTTTTGCAGAATGTCCTGGATCATGGCGACAGCGCCGGGTCCGGTAGGGCCGTCCAGGAAGCGGCGCGACAGCGCCTGTATGGCGACGAGTTCGGCTAGTGTGCGCGAGCCCATCCCGAACCCTTCAGCGATGTCGATCCAGCCGCGAAAAGTCAGGATGCCGGCATAGTCGAGCTTTGCGGCGGAACAGTTGATGACAAGTCGCTTGGTGCGGTCCGGATATTTGGCCGCGAACTGCTGCGCCACCATTCCGCCCATGGAGGTACCGTGGATGTGAGCGGCGTCTAGGCCGAGATGATCCATCAGCCCGGCGACGTCGTCCGCCCAAACTTCCATGCTGTATTGCTGAGTTGGCCGCTCGGATTGACCATAGCCGCGCATATCGAAGTCGATGCACCGGAAGGCCTTCGACAGGATCGGCGTCGCAGTGGCAAAATTGAAGTGGCCAAAGCCAGCGCCATGGATTTGCATAACCGGATCCCCTTGGCCGGTTTCCTTGTACCAGATTCGGACCCCGTTGATCCTCGCATCCGGCATGAGTTCCTCCGCATTTTTTTCTGCTTTCAGTGCGTTGTAAAAGAGATCAGAAGTCAAGTCCCGGCTCACCGGTACAGCGTATTGCTGGCCGGGATCGTAGACTTGCTTCGGATTTGTCAGCCGGCTGTCGATGGCGTCTCTTGTAGTGCCGGAGCGACCCTTCGGACTGTTTCGCGGACGTGGCCGTCGACCGGTCGCCTAAAGGTCGGCCGCGGCAACCGCCTCGCGCACGATCGCCGTGAGGCGCCCATCGGCACGCTCCATGCCTTCGAGGATGGAAAAGTGGTCGGCACCGGGTATCTCGTGAAAGGCAACCGGTAGGCCACATTTGGCCCGTTCCGCAGCGTAATCGGCCGACTGTTGGTACATAAGGGGAACTTCGGCGCCGCCGACAACAACTGCTAATGGCAGGGCGGGCGACGATTGTTGCCGGATTGGCGAGTTGCGTCGGGCCGCGTCCTCGTCGAGACGAAGTTTGTCGTTGACGTAGCAATGACGCATCGGTTCGAGATCGTAGATGCCGCTGATGGCAACACATCCTCGTACTGATGGATGGTCCATAGCAACGGCGGCGAGGTGCGCGCCCGCCGACCAGCCCGACAGAAAGATTTTCGACGGGTCCGCACCTAGTGCCGGCAGGCCCGATACCAGCCAATCCAGCGCGCGCCGGATTTCCGCTACCATTTCATCGATGGATATTTCGGGTGCGAGCGTATAGCCGACGAGCGCCACGTTGATTCCCGCTGACAGCGGTCCTGACGCGACGAAAGTGAAGGCTTCTTTGGATCGCATCTGCCAATACCCGCCGTGAAGAAAAATCAGGGTTGGCGCGGCAGGTGCGCCTGATTTCAGAAAATCGATGCGATTGCGCGGGCGCGCACCGTAGGAAAGATCGAGCGTGCCGCTGCATTGCTGTCGGAGTATGGCGCTCCGCCGTTCCCACGCCGCGACTAAAGCCGCGCTATTCGCGACCGCTGCCGCATTGTTGTAGGCCTTGTCGAGGCTGGCGCGATCCAGACTGCGCCAGTCGACGCGGGGTCGCTGTGGTGCCATGCCTCGGCAAGCGTGATTGCGACGACACCGTTTGCGGATGGTCAGCCCGGTCTAGCCGGCGGCCTTCTTGGGCAGTGAGGAGATGACGTCTGCGGCCTTGGTGACAAAGCCGAAGCACTTCTTGATGTTCCACAAGGTCGCCTCCGCACAGAAATCCGGCGAAGTCGTACCGCAACAATCCTCGACCAGCACGCAGTTGTATCCGAGAAAGTGAGCGTCGGTCAGCGAGTGCAATACGCATTGATCGGTGTTGACGCCGCTGAAGAACAACGTCTTCACCTCGAGATTGCGCAGGATGCTGTCGAGAGGCGTGTCCCAGAAGCCGCTGATCCGATATTTGTCGACCTTGATATCTTCCGGCAATTGAACCAGTTCGTCGACCACCGCGGCAGACCAGCTGTCTTTCTCCAGAAGGTGCGCCTTATTGCCGGGCAATTCGCCGCCGATACCGATGCCCTTACCGTCGGGATTGAAAACATAGAGTATGGTCGGCGGCAGGTTCATGCGGTCGGGCCGGTTGCCCCAATTGAGCCAGACGATCGGCACGCCGTTGGCGCGCAGCGCCGGCAGTATTGCCTGCAAGGGTTTGATCGGCGCGCGCTCCGGCGTGAGGTCGGCGCCAAGCCAGTCGACCCATCCGCCTGGGGCGCAGAAGTCATTTTGCATGTCGACGACGATCATCGCCGAACGGCTGAGGTCAACGGTGATGTCTTGCGGTTGCGCGGCAATGGACGCCGGCACCACCGGCTTTGCCGGCATCGATAGATCGACATGCGACGGTCCGACCTTCCAGGCGTAGGCGCCGGCGCCGAGTTGCACCGACTCGACGTCACGTCCGCCAACGACGTTTGGCATTGGCTTTGTCGTGTTCGACATTTTCCCGTTCTCCTGAACTGCGGCATAGCGATCGCGTGCCGATCTTACGCAAGCGGTGCTTCGGCCGGCTAGGCCCCTGCAAGCGATATGCCAAGCAGGGCCGTCGGACGGAAGCCCTATTCCCGTTCGATCGGCATGTTCCGGCGGGTCTCCAGCCGGCCGCTGTCATACTCGATGCGGCAGAAATCGATGAAAGCGCGGGCTTCTGCGGACAATTCGCGGGCGCGAGACCAGACCAGGCCGGTGTTCATCGTGGGGATATTGGCCGCCACTTCACGCACTTCGATGCGGCTGCCTTCGAGCGACCATGGCCGATACATCATATCGGAAAGGATTGTGACGCCTTGGCGAAAGGCGATGAGGCTTCGCACCGCCTCGACGGACTCGGTACGAACGATGATGTTCGGCTGAAGGCTGTGCGCCCGCCAATACGCGCCCGTCGTCGCTTCAGCATCGTCAATGACGAGCTGAATATACGGCAGCTCCGCGACGTCGGCGAGCGTGATGATTTCCTTGTTCAGCAGCGGATGCTTCGGCGGCAGCCAAAGCCGGCGCATGGAATGAACGAGGGTATGGCTTAAGAACTTCTGGCGGTTGGAAAGATTGGACACGAGTATCAGCGCCAGATCGTATTTTCCCGCGGTCAGTCCGGCTTCCACTTCCAGCCGTTTTTCCTCCACAACCTGGACCTGAATATTCGGAAAAGTGTTCTGAAACCGCGACAACAGAGGCGCGAGAAAATATCCGGCGACGGTAATGGTGGTCGCAAGTTTGAGGATACCTTCCATCTCGCTGTCCGGCCGCGATAGCGCATGATTGGCGCCTTCGACCGCAGAAAGAATATTGCGGCTGTGCGCAAGAAATCGATGGCCTTCGTAAGTGAGATCAAGACCGCGCGGTTGACGCTGGAACAGCTTCATGCGCGAGAGCGTCTCCAGTTCGCTGATCGCCTCGGTGACGACGGAGGGCGAAATGCCAAGCATGGCCGCGGCAGCGCTGACTTTTCCGCTTTCTGCCACCGCGATGAAATAGCGGATTTGCCGAAAGGTGACCAACGCCATGAATCGCTCCGGTCTAACGGAGCCGTCGCGTTCGGCCTTTTGTGTCTTTGATTGCCTGCTCATAGTGCATTTCTGTGCACGCCTGCGCATCAATTAAGCATTATGCGCTTGGCTTTCCCGAAATCGCAATTCTGATATTTGAAATTTACAAAACCGGGGCGCGATTGCAACCTGACGCCGTTCGCTGCGCTCCGCTTTGGAGCAATAAACGTCGGCCAGGGCAAGAACGTTCGGAAGCCGATGCGAAGCGCGATGTTGGGTTGCGAAGGCAGATGCGCTCTGCCGGCCGAGATTCGCAATTGTGCCTGAACAAGTGATGGGTTCAGTGGACAGGAATTCCCTCGGCAGCAATGGCTACCCGCACGACAACGCCCTGTGTGCGCGATGATGGCTTTCCGGCCGAAATCGCACGCCGTCACGGCGTTGCCGAAATCACAAATGGCGTCGGGAAAAGCGGCTTCCAATTGGGAGCGCAGCGTTGAACCGATTTGAGCCGGCCAACACCGGAAGCGTACCCCTAACCAGAGAGGCAGTATAAATGACGGACTATCTTGCGTTCAGAAAGCTCCGCCGGTCGATTTCAACAATGGCGGCGCTTGCGGTTGTCGCAGCATTCGCCGGCTATGGCACGCACAATGCAGCGGCGGTGGAGATGTCGCCGGCCGCCAAAGCCGTGGTCGATTACGACAAATCCGGGGAAAAGCCGAAGAAGAAATATCGCATCGCCTATCTCACCGAATGCGTCGACAATCCGTATTGCTTGGCGCGCCTCGCCGGGCTCAAAGCGGCTGCCGAAAAGTATGGCTTCGAGTTCAAAATCTTCGATGCCAACTTCAGCCCGGCCACGCAGGCGAAGGTCGTGGAGAACGCGGTCACCGAGGGCTTTGACGGCTATCTGTTCGGCCCTGCCGCGGCTCAGCCCGGCTGCGGTCTCTACAAGCGCCTGTTGCAGCCGACCGGCAAGCCGGTGGTATCGATCGACATCGCCATGTGCGGCGATCCCGATTACACGCCCGGCCTTGCTGCGACGCTGACGATGCAGGGACCGGCGCACTTCAATGAGGCCATCGACCGCGCCTTTGCGTCCTGCGAGGGCAACTGCTCAGTGGCAGCGGTCGGCGGCTTCGTCGGCTCCGATCTGTTCACTTACTGGGAAAACGCCATCAAGACCGCGGCCAAGAAATACCCCAACGTGAAAGTCGTAGTTGACGAGCCGGCCAACTTCGATCCGCGCATCGCGCTGACGAAGATTCAGAGTGCGCTTCTCGCACACCCGGAAATCAACATCATCATCTCGTCGTGGGATGACATGTCGCGTGGCGTCGAACAGGCGGTCATTGCCGCCGGCAAAACGCCTGGCAAGGATGTGAAGATCTTCTCGGGCGGCGCCACGAAAGTCGGCGTCGGCAAGGTCCGGGCCGGCACCTGGACGCAGACCACGGCTTATTTGCCCTATCAGGAAGCCTATTACGGAGCGGTTGCTCTGATGATGGCGCTCGAAGGCAAGCCGATCAACGCTTACATCGATGAAGCCCTGCTGCCGGAGATCGTCAACAGCACCGGCACGATCTTCATCACCAAGGCGAACGCCGACAAGTACGAACCGGTCTACTGACCGGGGGCGGCACAACCATCCAGGTTTCCGGGCTTTTGCAGCCCGGAAACCTGCCAGCCGACAATGAGTTCACGATGGTTCAGTCACCGATCGGCAACAAGCGCATAAGCGAGTCAACGCTCGCGATCCGTGTGCGCAACGTGTCGAAATCCTTTCCGGGGGTTCAGGCGCTCCGCAAAGTCAGCTTTGTGCTGGAGACGGGCGAAGTGCATGGCCTTGTCGGCGCCAACGGCGCCGGAAAATCCACCTTTATTCGAATGCTCTCGGGAGCGAGCACGCCCGACGCCGGCGACATCGAGGTGCAGGGCTTACCGATCTCGTTTGAAGATCCGCGTGCCCAGCGCGACAACGGAATCGCCGCCATCTATCAGGAACTGACGATCATTCCGGAAATGTCGGCCCTGTCCAACGTCTTTCTTGGCGAGGTGCCGAACCGCTGGTTCGTCGTCGACCGGCGCGGCATGGAGAAGCGTTTCAACGAACTTGCCGAATGGATGGGCGTGAAGATCTCGCCTCATGCGACGGCCAAGACGCTATCGGTCGCCAATCAACAGATGCTTGAAATCATGCGCGCGGTCCACGCCGAGCATGATGTCATCATCATGGATGAGCCGACGGCGCCGCTGGGTCCGTTCGAGCGTTCCCGGCTCTACGACCTGATAGGACGGCTGAAGGAAAATAACGTCTCGATCATTTTCATTTCCCATGACCTGGACGAAGTGTTGCGACTGTGCGACCGCGTATCAGTGATGCGGGACGGACAACTTATTGAAACCCGCCAGTCATCCGGCTGGACCAAAGACAGCCTGGTGAAGGCGATGCTGGGCGACATCCAGATCGTTGCCGGCCGCAAGCGCGAGCACGGAGAGCTGAAACCGCTTCTTCGCGTGCAGAGCCTGTCGTTGCCGGGAGAGGTCTCCGGCATCAATTTCGAACTCGGCGAGGGCGAAGTTCTCGGGATTGCAGGCCTGGTCGGCGCGGGCAGAACGGAAGTGCTCCGATCTGTCGCCGGCCTCGAACCCATGGCCGAAGGGCGTATGACGATCGGCGGCGAGGATTGCGCTTGGCCGCAATCGGTCCGGGAGGCGATAGAGCGGGGTATTGCGCTGGCGCCGGAGGACCGCAAGCGCGAGGGTCTGGTCCTTTCGCGCTCGGCGCTCTGCAACCTTTTGCTGGCCGATATCGGCTCCGCCTCGAGGGGGCCGGTCATCTCGCCTGCCGTGCGACGGGCAAAGGCGACGATGCTGGCCAAACAAATCGGATTTGATCCCGACCGTCTCGACACCGATGCGCTTCATCTGTCTGGCGGCAATCAGCAGAAACTTGTCATCGGCAAGTGGTTGCACCGGCGGCCGCGCATCCTTCTTCTCGACGAACCGACCCGCGGCATCGATCTCGGTGCGAAGCAGGAAATCTTTCAGACCATTCGCGGCCTGAGCGACGAAGGAATGGGCGTCATTCTGGTCTCTTCCGACCTGGAGGAGGTCGTCGAGCATGCTGACCGCATTCTCGTGATGGCGCGCGGCAAGCAAATTGCAACGCTCGAAGGCCAGGAGGCGAGCGTGGAGCGCATCCTCAATCTGATATTCGCGGTCGAAAGCCGGCCCGCCATGGCCGAGGTGAACTAGCTTGCGAGCTTTTGAATGACAACAGTGAACACCATGCGCGCAGTGACCCCGCCCGTCGCGGCGTGGCGTGACCAATTGCCGACACTGATCCGCGTCTACGGCATCATCCTGACGCTCGTGCTCCTGGTAGCGGTGGTGGGCATCGGCAATCCCGCCTTCCTGTCCGGGCAGAACATGTTCAACATGCTGTCGCAATGGGCCCCGGCGGGGATCATGGCCGTCGGCATGACATTCGTCATCCTCACCGGCGGCTTCGACCTGTCGGTTGCGTCGGGCTATTCGCTATGCGCGGTCGTGGCCGCTTACGTCGGGCAAAGCTATCCACCGTCGATCGCCTTTGCAGCCGCGATCGTCGTCGGATTGTTGTTTGGGCTCGCCAACGGCCTCCTTGTTGCCGTCGTGCGCATCAATCCGTTCATCACCACGGTCGGCAGCGGCTTCATCATCAACGGCGTGGCGCTGGTCCTGACCAAGAACGCCGCGTTCCTGGTCGACGATCCAAGCTTTGGCAACCTCGGCGCCGGGCGTTGGCACGGCGTGCCGTATTCCGGCATGCTTCTCATCCTATTTCTCCTTGTTTTTGGTTTTATTCTTGCTCGGACTATCTACGGCGAGGCAATTTACTCGGTCGGCGGTAACTATGAGGCGAGCCGCCTTTCCGGCATCCGCGTGCGCGCCGTCGTCGCCAGCACCTACGTCGTGCTTGGCGGTTGCATCGGCCTTGCCGGCAGCATCATTGCATCGCAGCTCTCGTCGGCGCAGGCCAATCTCGACCCCGGCATCATTTTCGATGTGCTCACAATCGTCGTGGTCGGCGGCACGTCGCTCTCCGGCGGAACGGGAGCGATGTGGCGAACCGCCGTCGGGTTGGGAATCATTGCCACCATCTCCAACGGCTTCGTCTTGCTCGATATCAGTCCTTACTACCAGTCGATCATCAAGGGCACGATCATCGTCGCAGCGCTCGCGCTCGATGGCGGTCTGACCCGGCTGGTACGCGCCAAATGAAGAACGCTTGAGGGGAGGCGGGCGCCGTAGCGTCCAACCTCGCTTCATTCAACCGGGATCGGAACCGTCAAGGAGATGTCAGTGGCCAATACGTCCTTCACGCTGCCAGAGACGACGATCGACAAGATACATGCCGCCTATCGCGACAAGACACTCACCTGCGTCGCGCTGGTGCAAGGCTATCTGGATCGGATAGGCGCTTACGACCAGAAAGGACCCGCCCTCAATTCCTACGCCGCCATCAATCCGGCGGCGTTGACGGAAGCCGCCGCGCTGGATGCCGAATTTCAGAAGACGGGAAAGCTTAGCGGGCCGCTGCACGGGATTCCGATTTGCGTGAAGGACCAGGCTGAAACCAAGGGCATTCCGACGAGCTTCGGTTCGATTGCCATCAAGGGCTATATTCCGAGCGAGGACTCAACGCTCGTTGCCAAGCTAAAGGAAGCCGGCGCAGTCATTCTCGGCAAGACGACGCTGCCGGATTTCGCCACATCCTGGTTCGGCTATTCGTCCGCCACCGGCGAAACAAAGAATCCTTACGATTTGGCCCGCGATCCGGGTGGCTCCAGTGCCGGCACCGGCGCCGCGGTCGCCGCCAACCTCGCAGCGGTCGGCATCGGCGAAGATACCGGCGGCTCGATCCGCGTGCCGGCGAGCTTCGACAACCTGGTCGGCGTCCGCGTCACGCCGGGATTGATCAGCCGCAAGGGCTTGTCGCCGTTAGTCGTATTCCAGGATACCGCGGGTCCGATGGGCCGAACCGTCAAGGACACCGCGATCGTGCTCGATGCGATCGTCGGTTACGATCCGAAGGATCCGTATACGAGCGCTTTCGCTATTGCCGGGCATAAAGGCAGCTACACGCAGAATCTCGATGCCGACGGCTTGAAGGGCACGAGGATCGGCGTACTGAAAGAGGCCTTCGGCAGTGACGGCGATCCGGATTGCGCCGAGGTCAACAAGGTTATTCGCGCCGCGATCAAGGCGATCGAGGCAGCGGGCGCAGAGATCGTCGACGTCAGCCTGCCAAATTTGATGGACTTCATTATCGAGACGTCGCTGTACATCACTCACTCGCGACACGACATCAACGCGTTTTTGGGCGGAAAGCCGAATTTGGCCTATGCTTCGCTCGACGCGATCTACAAGGACGGCAAGTACCACAAGAATCTCGATCTGATTAAAGACATCATGACCGGCCCGCTCAATCCGGCAGATGATCCCGAATACTATCGCAAGCTCGCCGCCCGCGAGGCTTTTCAGCGCGCTGTCGTCAACATCATTGCCGCCAACAAGCTCGACGGAATCTGCTTTCCCTGCTGCCAGGTGCTGCCGCCGACACGCGAGGAATTGAATAACGGCCGCTGGACCGTGCTCACCTTCCCAACCAACACGCTGATCGCGGCGCAGACCTGGCTGCCGTCGATCTGCCTGCCCGCCGGCTTCTCATCGGCGGGAGTTCCGGTCGGCTTGGAGATGGTCGTGCTGCCTTATCACGAGCCAGACCTGTTCCGTCTCGGCTACGCTTTCGAGCAAGCAACGCATCACCGCCGGGCGCCCGCGGCCGCGCCACCGCTATGATATGAAATCTGGTTCTTCGCCGCCAATGTCACGCGTCGCACCAGATCGGCGGCACGCTTGGCTGCTTGTTTCGCCGCAACAGTGAAAAGCAGACGATGACGCACTTCCAGCGGCCGAGCCGACCCGCTGCCGTGAGCAGCGAGGCGATGGCAGCGACATCGCACCCCCTGGCGACGATGACTGCGATCGACGTGTTGCGCGATGGCGGCAACGCCGTCGACGCCGCGATTGCGGCGGCGGCGGTGCTCTGTCTCGCCGAGCCGCATATGACCGGCATCGGGGGCGACTGTTTTGTTCTCTACTCGCCCAAAGGCGGCCTGCCGATCGCTCTCAACGGATCCGGCCGCGCGCCTGCGGCCGCTACGCTCGATTGGTATCTGGGACACGGCTTTGACGAAATCCCTGAGCGCTCGGCACACGCCGTGACGGTGCCGGGCGCTGTCGATGCCTGGTTCCGGCTGCTTGCCGACCACGGAACGCGCGAGATGGCGGCACTCTTGCAGCCGGCGATCCGTCTGGCCGAGGAGGGCTGTCCGGTGGCGCCGCGCGTCGCCTACGACTTCACCAAGTCTTGTGTGCAGATCGCGGACGATCCCGTAGCGGCAGAAATATTTTGGAGAGGTGGCGCACCTCTCGATTTGGGCGACCAGATGCGCCAGCCATTGCTCGCCGCCACCCTGCGCCACATCGCCAAAGAGGGCCGCCGGGGTTTCTACGAAGGACCGGTCGCGGAAGACATGGTGCTTCGGCTGCGCGCGCTCGGCGGCTTGCACACGCTGGAAGATTTTTCCGACCAGCACGCGGTTTACGAAACCCCGATCTGCTCAAGCTATGCCGGCCACGAAGTCTACGAGTGCCCGCCCAACGGACAGGGCATTGTCGCCCTGATGATGCTCAACACGCTGGCAGGCTTCGATCTGTTCGACAAAGGAAGAAACGAGGCCGAGAGGATTCATCTTCTGGCCGAAGCGACCAAGGCTGCCTACAAGGCCAGGGACGCCTACTTCTGCGATCCCGTTGCAAATCCGTTTGATGTCGACCGATACCTCTCGGAGGAATATGCCGATCAAATTCGCGCCGGCATGAATCCTCGCCGCGCGTCAGACGCGTTGTTGATGGATGAGGTGGAGCACAAGGACACGATCTACCTCGCCGTCGTCGACCGCGATGGCAACGCCATCTCTTTCATCAATTCGCTGTTTGCCGAATTTGGTTGCGGCATCATGGCGCCAAAGAGTGGCGTCCTGTTTCACAGTCGCGGGTCGATTTTTCGCGTCGTCGCCGGATCATCCAAACGCCATCGGTCCCCGCAAGCGGCCGCTCCACACCATTATTCCCGGCATGCTGGTGAAGAACGGACGGGCGGTGATGCCATTCGGGGTCATGGGCGGCCACTATCAGGCGACCGGTCACGCCCATTTTCTCGCCCGCCTGCTGACGGGCGGGTTCGACCCGCAGGCCGCCGCTGAAGCGCCGCGGAGCTTCGCCTTTGGCGGGAGTTTGCAGCTCGAACCGACGATCGATTCCAGCACCGCCGCCGAACTCGAGCAAATGGGCCACACAGTCGCCTGGACGACGAAGCCGCTTGGTGGTTCTCAGGCAATCCGGATCGATGCCGAACGCGGCATTCTGATCGGCGGGTCGGATCCGCGTAAAGACGGTATGGCCTCGGGATATTAGAGGCCGGTCGGGCCGCGAAGCGCTCTCACTGCATCAATCAAGTCCACACCTGAAGCCTGAAAGCTGGGCGATTGGGGGCGGAGCACGTCTGCGGTGAGGCGAGGGTCGTGGGCGCTCGCGATCAAGAGTGACATGGGCGAGAGCGTCTGCCTTCACAAAAATCGGCGGCGATCAAGGCATCATGGGACGGCATGATATGGCGAGCGACGCTCAACCCTCGCGCGGATAGATAATGATAGAAAGGTATCGCATCGGTACTTTGATCAATTCTTCCGGGCCATGCCGGGCCGCAGCGTCGAAGAACAGCGCGTCTCCGGGCTCCATCAGGTAGGTGCGGTCGCCGTGACGGTACAGAACCTTTCCGGACAGCATGTAAATGAACTCAACGCCGGCATGGCGGAAATGGGTATAGGGCGCGGCGCCTTCGGCCAGCGTGATCAGATAAGGTTCGACGCCGATTGCGCCACCGAGTGTGTGGCCCAGGAGATCGTAGAGATGCCCGGCCTTGGTGCCGCGCCGTTCGATCCGCACGCCCGTACCAGCCTTTACGAACGAGCAGTCGCGCCGTTCGTCGGTTTCCGCAAACAACCGGGTGATCGGCACGTTGAGGGCCTTGGCCAGCGAGTCCAGCGTGCCGAGCGACGGCGTGATGCTGCCATTCTCGATCTTCGACAGCATGCCGGCCGAAATCCCCGCGGCCGCGCCGAGTTCGGCTACGGTCAGATCGATGGACTTGCGCAACCGGCGCACCTCAAATCCAATACTGGCCTCAAGCGGCCGAGCGGACACTTCGCTTGGCGCTTCGGAGCCGGTCCGGAGGCTGACGTCGGGATCCGGCTCAGGCCGCCGCAAGACTTTCTTGGCTGCCGGCGCGGCGGCGGGGCGAACTATCGGTTTTGGTCGAGGAGCCATCCTATTGCCTCTGCGGCTTCAAGCGCGCGACCATCGGCGGATTCGCGACCTCGGGGAAGGCCGCAGGCGGCCGGCCTCCTCATCCCATATTTTTCCTGGGAAGAAAAAAAGGTGCGTCCTAGTTGACAGTATCAAGCTTGGGGTACATCTACCGCGGCAATCGTCATTGATCCTGGAGCTTTTGGCAATGTGCGGCATCGTCGGGCTGTTTCTCAAGGACGGTAGCCTCGAGCCTGAGCTGGGGGCGCTGCTCGCCGGCATGTTGGGAACCATGTGCGACCGTGGGCCAGATTCCGCGGGCTTTGCCGTCTATGGCGCGGCTACGCCGGGCGCGATCAAGCTGACGATCCGCGGGCCTCAGGGCTCTGATCCCGAGACAATCGTGCGTCGGTTGAAGGCGGCTGGCGTTGCGGTATCACATGCGGAGCACGACACCCACCTTGTCCTCACGATGCCGCACGCCGACGAGGCCGCCGCGCGTGCCGAGATAGCCGCCATGCCGGAACTCACCGTGGTCGGTGCGGGGCGGCGCATGGAGATATTCAAGGAAGTAGGGCGGCCCGATCAGGTCGCGAAACGTTTCGGCCTCGAAACCATGGCCGGCACCCACGCCATCGGTCATACCCGGATGGCGACCGAATCCGCCGTTACGACCGATGGCGCGCACCCTTTTACGACCGGTGCCGACCAATGCCTGGTGCATAACGGTTCGCTGTCGAACCACAATGCATTGCGTCGCGAACTGATCCGGGAAGGCCTTTCGTTTCACACTGAGAACGATACCGAGGTCGCCGCCGGTTACATGAGCTGGCGGATGCGTGAAGGAGATTCGCTCGAGCAAACCTTGCATTCGTCACTCAGCGCGCTCGACGGCTTCTACACCTTTGTGGTCGGGACCGAATCCGGGTTCGGGGTGCTCCGCGATCCGATCGCCTGCAAGCCGGCCGTCATGGCGGAAACAGACCGCTGGGTGGCTTTCGGCACCGAGTATCGGGCCCTGGTGGATTTGCCCGGTATCGATGCTGCCAAAGTATGGGAGCCCGTCCCCGCCAAGGCATATCTTTGGGAACGGCACTGATGCGAACGGTCGATCTGTCGCAGACGTCATTGCGCGAACTCAACGCAACGCTGCATCGCCTTCGGGCCGATACCAATGAAACACATTGGCGCGTGCTCAATCCGCGCGGACAGCATGCGATCGTTGCCGGCCTCGGGGTGCCGATCACGGTCGAGATCGAGGGACATGCCGGCTATTATTGCGGCGGGATGAACAAAGAAGCGACCATCATCCTCAATGGCAATGCCGGGCAGGGCGTTGCGGAAAATATGATGTCGGGGCGTGTGCATGTGAAAGGCGACGCCTCCCAGGCCGCGGGCGCGACCGGCTGCGGCGGCCTCCTCGTGATTGACGGCAACGCGTCGGCGCGATGCGGCATCTCGATGAAAGGCATCGACATCGTTGTCAAAGGATCGGTCGGACACCTCTCCGCCTTCATGGGACAGGCCGGCAACCTCGTTGTCCTCGGTGATGCCGGTGAAGCCTTGGGCGACTCAATCTACGAAGCCCGGCTTTTTGTTCGCGGCAGTGTCGAAAGCCTCGGCGCCGACTGCATCGAAAAGCCGCTCAAGGAGCACCACAAGGCGGAACTGGCGAAATTGCTCACCTCAGCGGGACTGAACGGTGAGGTCGACCCCGGCTCGTTCCGGCGCTATGGCTCGGCTCGCAAGCTTTATCATTTCCACATCGACAACGTCGGATCGTATTAATGACCGCGCAAGATCGCTGGATCCACACGCCGCCGCGCCCATCCGCGACTTTCGACGAATTCACTCTCGCGGAAATCAGACGGGCCGCTGCCACCGGCATCTACGATATCCGCGGCTTCGGCGCGAAGCGCAAGCTTCCGCATTTCGACGATCTCCTGTTCCTCGGCGCATCGGTGAGCCGCTATCCGCTCGAAGGCTACCGTGAGAAATGCGCGACCGATGTCACGATCGGCGCGCGGTTTGCGAGCAAGCCGATCAAGCTGAAGATTCCGATTACGATAGCGGGCATGAGCTTCGGCTCGCTCTCGGGCCCCGCCAAGGAGGCGTTGGGGCGCGGTGCGAGCGCGATGGGAACTTCGACAACCACCGGCGACGGCGGCATGACGAACGAGGAGCGCGAGCATTCCAACATTCTCGTCTACCAGCTCCTGCCTTCGCGCTACGGCATGAACCCGGACGACCTCCGGCGGGCGGACGCGATCGAAGTCGTGATCGGCCAGGGCGCCAAGCCGGGCGGCGGCGGCATGCTGCTGGGACAAAAGATTTCCAAGCGCGTTGCCGGGATGCGCACGTTGCCGGAGGGCATCGACCAGCGTTCGGCTTCCCGGCATCCGGACTGGACCGGGCCGGATGACCTTGAGATCAAACTGCTCGAGTTGCGGGAAATTACCGATTGGGAGAAGCCGATCTACGTCAAGGTTGGCGCATCGCGTCCTCAATATGACATTCCGCTCGCGGTAAAAGCCGGCGCCGACGCGATCGTGCTTGACGGCATGCAGGGCGGTACAGCGGCAACGCAGGACGTATTCATCGAGCATGTCGGTATCCCGACACTTGCGGCCGTTCCACCCGCGGTTCGGGCGCTGCAAGATCTTGGCATGCACCGCAAGGTCCAGCTCATCGTTTCGGGTGGCGTGCGCACCGGCGCCGATGTCGCCAAGTGTCTCGCGCTCGGCGCCGATGCGGTGTCGATCGGTACCGCAGCGCTCGTCGCCATCGGCGACAACGATCCGCATCTCGAGGACGAGTACCGCAAGCTCGGCACCAAGGCCGGCGCCTACGACGACTGGCATGAGGGCCGCGATCCCGCCGGCATCACCACCCAGGACGAAGCGCTGGCGAGCAGGCTCGATCCGGTGATGGCTGGCCGCAAGCTCGCCAACTATCTCGCCGTCTTGACGCTCGAGACGCAAACTATCGCCCGCGCCTGCGGCAAGTCGCACGTCCATAATCTGGAACCGGAAGATCTCGTCGCGCTCACCATCGAGGCGGCGGCGATGGCAAAAGTCCCGCTGGCCGGCACCGATTGGATTCCCGGCGCAAAGGACGGCCGCTAAGGACTTCGCAGGTTTATTCGTCACGCAGCTTGAGCCGGGGACAACAAAAGGGAAGGGGCGCGGTTCATGGCATCACTTGGTGCTTACGCAAAAGAAAAAGGGATTAAGTACTTCCTTGTATCGTTCGTCGACTTGTTCGGCGCGATGCGCGCGAAAATAGTGCCCGCGACGGCAATCGATACGATTGCGAAAGCCGGAGCGGGTTTCGCCGGCTTTGCCGTGTGGTTCGACATGACTCCGGCGCACCCCGACATCCTTGTGATGGCCGAGCCGGAAAGCGCCATTCAATTGCCGTGGAAGCCTGAGGTCGCCTGGGTGACCGGCGACCTGATCATGGGTGGAAAGCCGGTCGCGCAGAATCCGCGCCAGATCCTCAAGCAAGTGATCAAGAGAGCAGCAGCGGAGGACTACGAACTGAAAACCGGGGTCGAATGCGAGTATTTTTTGACCCAACCGGACGGCAAGACGATTTCCGACGGCGCCGATACTCAGTCAAAGCCCTGTTACGATCAGCAAGCCCTAATGCGGCGCTATGATGTAATTGCGGAAATCTGCGACAGCATGATCGCGCTTGGCTGGCAGCCGTATCAGAACGATCATGAGGATGCCAACGGCCAGTTCGAAATGAACTGGGAATACGACTCCGCACTTAAAACCGCGGACCGCCACGCGTTCTTCAAATACATGACAAAATCGATTGCCGAAAAACACGGATTACGCGCGACGTTCATGCCCAAGCCGTTCCCGCATCTTACCGGCAACGGCTGTCACGCACATCTGTCGCTATGGTCATCGAAAACAGGCAAGAACTTGTTCGAAGATCCAAATGGCGAGCTCGGCCTTTCGGCACTTGCCTATAACTTTCTCGGCGGTCTGATGCATGCGGCCGAGGGGATGGCGGCGATCACCAACCCGACGGTGAATTCCTACAAGCGTCTCAATGCCCCGGTGACGCTATCGGGGGCGACGTGGTCGCCCAACACGGTGAGCTATGCCGGGAACAACCGCACTCACATGATCCGCATTCCCGACGCCGGGCGATTTGAGCTGCGGCTGGCCGATGGCGCCGCGAATCCGTATTTGCTCCAGGCGGCGCTTCTCGTCGCCGGACTTGACGGCATCAAAAACAAGCGCGATCCCGGCAAGCGACTTGATATCGACATGTATGCCGAGGGGCACAAGGTAACAAATGCACGGCGCCTGCCTCTCAATCTTCTCGACGCCTTGCGGGCATTCGACCAATCCACCGTCTTGCGGGAAGGTCTGGGCGACGAATTCGTCAGCGCCTACCTCAAACTCAAATATGAGGATTGGAACAAATACTCGCGCCACCTGACGGAGTGGGAACGCGAGACGACGCTGGATTGCTAGAGCGCGATCGTTCTGGATTAAAAGCGATTGGCGCTCTGGCTCAAGTTCCTGATCGCACGCGATTCGATTTCGCGGCCTCGCGGCAGTCTGTGGCCTTGGCTGGCAAAATCGGCTTGCGCAGTTCGGCTCTGAAATTACGGGGAGGGGGCGGCTCTGACACGAGAGACGCGGTTCGCCACCCACGCGCTCGTCCACGGATTGGATGTCAAGCCCACGTGCGCGTCACATCGGTGTCTTTGCCGGAACAGCGCAGTGCCAACGTACAGAACCGATTGCGGCAGCTAAGGCACGCTAGGCGCGCTGAACATCCGAATTTAGCGCAATTACGGGAGCTTCCACGGCAATCAGTTCGGCAGCGTGCGGCTGAACGCTGCGAGCGACGATCTGCGCCTGGTGCGGATCATACAGCGTTATTTCGCGATCCGGATACCGCTCGCACATCGCGCGGAAAAGCCGCCGCGCGACCTCCAGACGATCATCGTAGACCTGTTGATATTCCATGCTTGACTCCTCATCCCCCGAATCTCCATAGCACGATTCTGGGCAAGGACAAACATTTGACACGATTGTGATGTGCCGATTTGGCTGATTTAGGACCCTTTATGCACGCTATGGTTGCGTTATTGCGGTCCCCGTCGCTCGCCGGCGGGTCAGGCATTCGGCGTGCTCACGGAGTGGTAGGCGTTGTCAGGCCTGCTCAAGGCTGACGTCGTGTGGCTGAAGCTCCGTGCCGTGTGCGGCCTCGAGCACGGCAGCGCGCCACTCGCGCTTGATCGGCAGGATGGGAGGCATCGGCGCCATATCCGGGGCCTCGGTCGGCGCTGCAATAGAATCAATGCGCTCGGTCTTCGAACCCCTTCGCATGAAGGTGTTGTAGATCAGCCATTGGGCGCGGCGCCGGCGGCCACGGATCGGGAATCGGCCGCCGATTGATGGAAGGGAATAGAAATTCTCGTATGCGCGGGCCTGGCCGACCCGAAGCTCCTCGCCGGACATCTGGGCCGGACGATACACCACGTGGCTTTGGTCATACTTCACCCAATCGTACGAGACGATGCGGTTCGCCTTCTTCAGCTCATACCACGTGAGTGTGCCGGGATACGGCGTGAGCACGGAATAGGCGCAGGCGTCGTAGTCCGCGTCGCGATTGAACTGAACGGTTTCGTCAAACACCGACGGATCGTCGCCGTCGAAGCCGAACATGAAAAGACCGAACACCATGATGCCGTAGGAGTGAACCTTCTCCACGAGAGCCGCGAAATTTTCCGGTCGGTTCACGTGCTTGTGCACACTCTTGAGCGTAGAGCGCGAAATCGATTCGAAGCCGATGCTCAACAGGGTGCAGCCGCTCTCGGCGGCAAGCTCGAGCATGCGATCGTCCTGAGCGAGCTTCGAGGTTACGCCGGCCTGCCAGTGGAATCCGCGGCCCTTGAGGGCGCGCATGACCTCCTTGGGCCGGTCCGGAGTACCGAAAAAATCCGCATCGTTGATCGAAATGGTGCGCGAGCCACAATTCTCCATTTCCCGGACCACTTCGTCGACCGGCCGATAGCGGAATTTCAGGCCATTCATCAGCGGCTCGGCACAGAAGGTGCAACCTTGGTGGCAGCCGCGCGAAGTCTGGATGAAAGTGGAATTAACGTAGCGATTTCTTTTCAGAAGATCGTAGCGCGGCATCTGCATCCCGACCATCGGATGCAGCGTTTCGGACCGGTAGGTTCCGCGCATCGCCCCTTGTTTGAGATCATCGAGCAGCTTGGCGATGACGAGCTCCACTTCGCCGATGACGACGGCGTCGCAATGCTTCAACGCTTCTTTCGGCATGAAGCTCGGATGCACGCCGCCCATGACGACAGGCACACCCTTGGCGCGGAATTGGTCGGCAATTTCGTAGCCGCGATTGACGTAACTTGTCATCGCGGAGATGCCGACCAGATCGGCCTTCAGATCGAAGTCGATGCTTTCGATATTCTCGTCCGTGAGCACGACTTCGTACTGGTCGCGTGGAATGGAGGCCGCGACGGCGAGCAGGCCCGCAAGCGGGGAGTACAGCGCTCGGTTCAGGTATAGCGGACGCGTCGTCAGCGAATCGGTTTTCGGATTTACGAGATGAATGACACGCGTGCGCATCAGATTCTCCTCTATCGCGGCCGGTGCGGCGGGCGCCCTTGGCCGGAAAATTTGCGGATCGACCCCGAAGCCGGCGAGGATGGTAGCGATTTACGACCGACACTCTAGTACAGAATCCCCAGCCCCGACGAGAATAACAGGGAAATTTGGATTTCGAAGCGGGCACGCCGATTTATGTGCCTTAAAAGCCGGCCATTTTTACGGCAAGTGGCGTCCGTTTTGCCCAAGCACTGGCCGGCGATCTTCGTTGGCTCTGAAAGCCTTGCCGCGCCTCAGACCCGGCCGTGTACCTCTTTGACCTTGGAGCGATCGATCGTGCCGGCCGCCGTTTTAGGCATCGCACCCACGAATTCCACGTATTTTGGGCGCTTGTAGCGGGCGATCCGGCCGCCGACGAAATCGACGATCTGCTGGGCCGTGACGGTCAGTCCAGGTTTGCAGACACACACCGCCTTGATCGCTTCACCCCATTGCGCGTCGGGCACCCCGAACACCACAACCTCGGCGATCGTTGGATGCGCGGCGATCTCGCGCTCGACCTCCGCCGGGTAAACGTTTTCTCCGCCCGGCTTGATCAGCTCCTTCGCCGGCGAGCGGCCTTTGTACCAAAGAAAGCCCTCGGCATCGATGACGCCTTGATCCCCGGTGTGGTGCCAGCCGTTACGGAAAGTGAAGTCCGTATCTGCCTCGCACTTCCAGTAGCCTTTGAAGACGGTCGGGCCCCGCACCGCGATCTCGCCAATTTCGCCGGCCGCCACCGGCTCATCTTCGTCATCGAGAATGGCGACGGTTGCAAGGATTGTGGGCGTTCCCGCCGCGCCCGGCCTGTCGCGAAACCGGCCCATCGTGACGAAGCCCGATGTTTCGGATTGCCCGAAAACCGACCAGAAGCTTGCCTGCGGGCAGGAGCGTTCGAAGCGGGCAATTGTCTCCGGGCTGTCGAGGCCAGTCGCGATTCGCAAGCTAGAAAGACTGCCGGACCGACTCTCGGCGGCGTCGAGCAGCGTCGTCAGGATCGGCGGAAACTCCGCCAGCATGGTAACGCGCTCTTCTCCAATCAAGGCCAGCGCCGTTTCGGCGTCAAATTTCGGCATCACGATGCTGGCGCCGCCGGCATGTTGAGCCGCCAGCAGCATCCCGAGACCGGCAACGTGGAACAGCGGCAGAGCGCCGAGGTTCACGTCGTCGGGCGTCAGCGACCAATGATGCAGGAGCTGCACGCTGGCGGCGATGAGGTTCGCATGCGAGAGAAGCGCGCCGCGCGGCCGGCCGCCGACCGCCGCAGTATGAATCATGACAAAGTCGGCATCCGCATCGGCGTGCGGCGCGGGAACGGGACTGTGGGAAGCGCCTGACTCCAACAATGCCGAATATGACGCGAAGGGTGCGATATTGCCGCCGATCCCGTACCAGCGTTCGACCGCCGACAGTGCGGACAGCGCGCTTTGCAACACCTGTTGGTTAGCGGCGTCGGCGATAACGACCTTCGGCGCGGCGTCACCTAAGATATATGCGATTTCTTCCGCGCTCAGGCGCCAGTTGATCGGTACGACAATGGCGCCAAGCCGTGCCGCTGCGCCGTAAAGATCAACAAACTCGAGATTGTTCTGCGACACGACAGCGATGCGGTCGCCGGGGCAGATACCCGCTCGGGCGAGACCGGCGGCCAGGCGATCAACGCGCGTCAGATATGCAGCGTGCGAGACCCGCTCGCTGGCCAACACGAAAGCCGGGCGGTCCGGGTATAGCCGAGCATTGCGCTCCGCGACGTCGAATAGCGTGAAATCACGGAGCCCCATTTGCGCACCCTCCCAAACAGGTGCTGCTTTATCATTCCGCCATCGGCGGGACTAGCTTTTAAGGCCGGCCAGGGGCGCATCCGCATCCGTTGTCATCAAGCGGGCTGCTCAGACGTACAATAACAAACGGCTGCTCAGACGTACGATAAATAGACGATGAGAAACGCTATGACGACGGCGGCAATGCCGAAAGCCAGCACGTAGCGCACGTTATGTCCCATCACGCCCTGCCGCGCCTTCGTAGCTGGAACGACCTGCTGATTGGCGGACTGCCGATCCGCGTCCTTGTATTCGGGGGCTTGCTTGTATTCGGGGGCTTGTCTGTCAGCGCCCATCGGCTTCCCTTTTGCTCGGCGGGGATAGTGGAATACGGCGTGGTGGGAATGCCATCACGCCGTTTCTCCGGTTACGAAACCGCAGTTCCAGGATCGGTGCCGCCGGTTAGTTGATCGTGTTCAGCCAGTCATCGATATCCTCGCGCGCCCTGTCTTTGGCCAAGCCGTACCGCTCCTGAATCTTGCCTTCGAGCTGATCCCGCCTGCCATTGATCTGGGAAAGATCGTCATCGGTGAGTTGTCCCCACTTCTCCTTGATCTTTCCCTTGGTTTGTTTCCAATTTCCTTCCACGCGGTTCCAGTCCATCGTTATTCTCCAGGTTTGAATTGTCTTGCGGAGAACGCCTGAAAATGTTGGAGGTTCCTGCTGATCGCCGGCGGTTTTGATTTTGTCGCAGAGCCGAATTAGCGTTAGTGCGCCGTGGCCGTGAGACCGGCCCCACGAGGAAAAACGATGCCCGTCTATGATTACCTTTGCGCCAAGTGCGGACCGTTCACCGACATGCGACCGATGGCTGAGTCCGATCGGCCGCTCGACTGTCCGAAATGCGGAAAGAAGGCGCCGCGGGCTTTCCTTACGGCGCCGTATTTCGCGACCGCTTCACTGGTTCGCAGTTCCAAAGATACAGCCAGCCAGCGAAGTGCTCGGTCGCACAGCGGCGGATGTAGTTGCTGTTCCGGCAAGTCTTTGCGCTACGGCAAAAGGCGGCCGGGCTAGATGCTCATGACGCTTTCTTGGGAACCCTCTTGCCCTTCTTTCGCGCTTTGGACAGGCCGATCGCGATCGCCTGCTTGCGGCTTTTCACCTTGCCGCCTCGCCCGCTCTTGGCAGTGCCGCGGTTGTAGCGGCGCATTTCAGCTTCCACGTCCTTGCCCGCGCTTGGTGAATATTTTCGTCGTCGCTTTGTCATAAGCTCTCCCACAAAATGGTCCCTCAACTGATCGTGTGTGGTTTTTTCACTGGGCGCTTTCTAAAATTCCACCAGGTGGATTTTCTCCGGCAGCGTCGGAAAGCTTTCTTTGCCGCGCAAAGGTTCGGCGTGTTCGAGGAAACGTAAATAGCGTCAAATAGTTCCGCGGCCGGCGGGGTGCCGGCATTCTGCGCAGAACATGGCGGAACCGGGAACCCGGTTCTGCGTTGGCATTCGTTCGTGACGGGTTGGATTTAGACCGTGTATCAACTCAATCGGCGCCAACTTCTCGGGTCCAGTGCAATTGCACTCCTCATGGTGCCGTTGTCCGCGCGGGCTGCCGTCATCAGCGGCGGGCTGCCGTGGAAGCCCGGCTCCGCCGATCCCCCGGTCGCCGTCATCCCGGGTGGCTGGCATTATTTCACGCCGCAAGAAGCCAAGATCGTCGAGGCATTTGTCGATCGCCTGATTCCGCCGGATCCGGAAACACCGGGCGGCAAAGACATCGGCTGTGCGGTTTATATCGACCGTCAGCTCGCCGGGCCACAGGGCCGCTACGAAGGCTTCTATATGATGGGGCCGTTCCAGCAGGGTACGAAGCAGCAAGGCCTGCAGTCGCCAATTACGCCGGCGCAGCAATATCGGACCGCGCTGGCCGCGATCGACGCGTCCTGCCGCGGCAAATACGGCGGCAAGGGTTTCGCCGACCTGTCGGACGATCAGAAGGACGAGGTCATCAAGAGCCTCGAAGACGGCTCGCTCAAGCTCGAAGGCGCGAGCAGTCAGGATTTCTTCAAGCTCATCCTGAGGGACACGCAATACGGCTTTCTTGCCGACCCGATTTACGGCGGCAACAAGGACATGGCGGCGTGGAAGATGATCGGATTTCCGGGCACGCGTTACGATTACCGCGACTGGATCGACCGTCACAACGAGCGATTTCCGCTGCCGCCCATCGGCATCAACAATCATCCGAATTGGTCGCAATGAATATCGTCGAATGACGGTCCCTATCGCGTGAATTGATTGAAGTGAGAATTGAAAAATGGCGCGCAGGCTCCCGCGAAAGGACGCAGTCATCATTGGACTGGGATGGACCGGCTCCATCCATGCGCAGGAGCTCACCGACGCCGGGCTCGACGTCGTTGCGATCGAACGCGGGCCGTGGCGCGACACGGCCACCGACTTTCCCATTTCCTATGCGCAGGACGAGCTTCGCTACCGCTTGCAGCACCAGCTTTTCCTGCAGCCGGCGCAGACCTCGGTGACTTTCCGGAATAACGCCAGTCAAACCGCGCTGCCGGTGCGGAACTGGGGCGCCTTCATGCTCGGCAACGGCGTCGGCGGCGGCGGCCTGCACTGGAACGCCGAAACCTTTCGGTTTCTGCCGAGCGATTTCGTGGCGCGTTCGCATTTGACGCAACGCTATGGCGAGAAGTTCTTGCCCGAAGACATGACCATCCAGGATTGGGGCGTCACCTACGACGATCTCGAGCCACACTACGATCAGTTCGAATATCTGTGCGGAACGTCTGGGACGGCCGGCAATATAAACGGCACGATCCAGGAAGGCGGCAATCCGTTCGAAGGCCAGCGTTCGCGGCCTTATCCGACGCCGGCGATGAAACAGGGCTACGGCCACACGCTGTTCGCCGATGCCGCAAAGCAGCTTGGCTACAAGCCCTATCCGCAGCCGTCGGGAAACCTGTCGCAGTCCTACACCAATCCGCTCGGCGTCACGCTCGGCCAATGCACGTTTTGCGGTTTCTGCGAATGGTTCGGCTGCGCCAACTATTCGAAGGCCAGCCCGCAGACGACGATCCTGCCGGTGCTGCTGCGCAAACAGAATTTCGAGGCGCGCACCGAATGCGAGGTTACGCGGATCAATGTCGATCGCTCGGGGAAATGGGCGACCGGCGTCACCTATGTCGATTCATCGGGCGAGGAATGGGAGCAGCCTGCCGACCTGGTGCTGCTGTGCGCCTTCCAGCTTTTCAACGTCCAGCTTCTCCTGCTGTCGGGCATCGGCACGCCGTATGACCCGCAGACCGGGCAAGGCCAAATAGGCCGCAATTTCACCCATCAGACCATGTCGACCGCGGTCGGTTTCTTCGACAAGGACAAATACAACTTCAATCCCTTCGTTGCGTCCGGCGCGATCGGCATGTGTATCGACGAATTCAACGGCGATAACTTCGATCACGGCCCGGCCGGGTTTGTCGGCGGCGGCTATATCGGCCAGGTTCGTACCAATGGTCGCCCGCTCGAGAGCATGGCGGTGCCGCCCGGCACGCCGGCCTGGGGCGCGAAATGGAAGCAGGCGCTGCGCGACAGCTATCTCAGCACCATCATTTGCGGCGGTGCGTGCCACGGCTCGTTCTACAGCTATCGGGACATCTATCTCGATCTCGATCCGACCTATAAGGACCGCTTCGGCCGGCCGCTGATGCGCATGACCATCGATCTGCATGAAAACGAACTCAAGATGAGCGCGTTTCTCACCGACAAATATGCCGAGATTCTTGCAGCAGATGGGCGCCAAGCAGGTAGTCAAGGTGCCGCGCAAAGGTCCTTACGACGTGACGGATTATCAAACGTCACATCTCTGCGGCGGCGCCATCATGGGAGACAGCCCGAACAACAGCGCCGTCAACAGATACCTGCAAAGCTGGGACGTGCCGAATTTATTCGTGCAGGGTGCGTCGGCGTTTCCGCAGAATGCCGGTTACAATCCGACCGATACCGTGGCGGCGCTCGCGTTCTGGTCGGCGAAGGCGATCCGCTCGCAATACCTCAAAAGCCCGGGACCGCTCGTCCATGCGTAAGGCCCTATCATTGTGCGGACTGCTGGGCGGTGTCGCGCTGTCGCTAGCCGGCGGTCCCGTTGTGCGGGCCGGTATCGACGTGCAGGATTTCCAGCAAGTGGAGCGCGGCCGTTATCTGACAATTGTCGGAGATTGCGCCGCTTGCCACACGCTTCCCGGCAGCGGTCATGCCCTCGCCGGCGGTCGCGCGATCGAGACGCCGTTCGGGGATCTGCTCGCACCGAACATCACGCCCGATCCGATGACGGGCATCGGCGCCTGGACGGACGAAGAATTCATCAATGCCATGAGGAAGGGTACCGGCCGCGGCGGCACGCATCTCTATCCGGCAATGCCCTACACCTACTACACCAAGGTCACGCGCGACGATGCGTTGGCGATCCGGGCCTTTCTCAACACCGTTCCGGCCGTGCAAAACGCCGTCGAGCCAAATCAGCTGCCGTTTCCGTTTGATATTCGAGCGTCGATGATCGGCTGGAACATGCTGTTCTTCAAGCCCGGAGAATTTCGCCCAGTGCCCAATAAGAGCGCCGAGTGGAACCGCGGCGCCTATCTGGCCGAGGGCCTCGGTCACTGCGGGCTGTGTCACTCGCCGAAGAATTTTCTCGGCGGCGACCGTAACAGCAGCGGACTGCAAGGCTATGCCTTGCAGGGCTGGTTCGCAGCCGACATCACCAATGATTCTCGCCGCGGTCTTGGCGCTTGGTCGGTGGATGACATCGCCACATACCTCAAGACCGGGCACACCCAGACCAGCGTCGCGACCGGGCTGATGGCCGAAACGATCAGTCAGTCGACCTCGCATATGACCGACGCCGATCTCAGATCGATTGCGGTTTATCTGAAGGATCAGCCGGGCCGAGACACGAAAGAAAATCAGCAACCGGTGACGTCGGACCAGCCGGTCATGAAAGTCGGCGCCGCGATCTACGCCGACCAATGCTCCGGATGCCATGCCGCGAATGGCAAGGGGACCCCGGGGCTATTCCCTGCGCTCCACGGTTCGGCGCTGGTCCAGCAGGCCGATCCCACTTCGCTCATGCATGTTGTGTTGCGCGGCTCGCGCAGCATCGCCACCGACAAGGCCCCAACGGCAGCCGCCATGCCGGAATTCGGCTGGCTGCTTAGACGGACGACGAAGTCGCGGCTGTCTTGACCTACATTCGCAATACCTGGGGAAACGCCGCGCCGGCCGTCACCGCGGCGGAAGTCGGCGACGCCCGGCACGCATTCGCCGAGCGAGGCGATTAGCTGCGCGGCAAGCGGGACCAAGATCCGGCCGCGACCAATTCATCGCACTGAGCCAATCCATCGAGTTCGTTGCGGCGCGGTTCCTGACGAGGCCATGTCGGGACGACGCCGGCGACTGCGCCACTTCTCCTTGTGGTGATTGCCGCCGATGGGTGTTAATGCTTGGCCGCAAGGCTTGATATGCTTTGTAGAATAACGCGCAATTCGACGGAGAAGAATACATGCGCATCGTTTGCATTGGCGGCGGTCCGGCCGGGCTCTATTTCGGTCTGCTGATGAAGAAGGAGAACCCCGCTCACCATGTGACGGTCGTCGAGCGCAACCAGCCTTACGATACGTTCGGTTGGGGTGTCGTCTTTTCCGATGCAACCATGGAGAACATGCGGGTATGGGATCCGGTGACCGCGCAGGAGATCGAGAACGCGTTTAACCACTGGGACGATATCGAGGTTCTGATCAAGGGTCGGCGCATGCGGACGACCGGCCATGGCTTCGTCGGCATCGGTCGCAAGAAACTGCTTAACATCCTGCAGGCGCGCTGTGAGGAATTGGGAGTCGAGCTGGTGTTCGAGCGCGAGGTCGATTCCGATCTCGAATTTCCCGATGCGGATCTCATCATCGCTTCGGACGGCATCAACTCCAAGATCCGCAACCGTTACCAGGACGCGTTCAAGCCGGACCTCGTCGTGCGGCCGAACCGCTTCATCTGGCTTGGCAGCAAAAAGCTCTACGACGCGTTTACCTTCGATTTTCGCCGCACCGAGCATGGCTGGTTCCAGGCGCACATCTATAAATTCGATGAAGACACCTCGACGTTCATCATCGAGACGACGGAAGACATCTTCAAAGCGCACGGCCTCGACCGCGCCGATGAGACGCAGTCGATCGCCTTTTGTGAGCAGCTTTTCAGCGAGGTCCTGGACGGTGCAAAGCTGATGAGCAACTCCCGCCATCTGCGCGGTTCGGCTTGGCTCAATTTCAACCGGTTGATCTGCAGCAAATGGAGTCATTTCAACGGTCGCAGTCACGTCGTGCTCATGGGCGACGCGGCGCACACTGCGCATTTCGCCATCGGGTCAGGCACCAAGCTTGCGTTCGAGGATGCGATCGAGCTTACCAACCAGTTCCGCAAGCTCGGTGCGACACCGGACAAGATTCCGGCAGTGCTCGCCGCCTACGAAGAGGTGCGCGCGGTGGACGTCGCCCGCATCCAGAACGCGGCGCGCAACGCCATGGAGTGGTTCGAGGTGGTTGGCAGCCGCTATGCGGATACGCTTGAGCCCGAGCAGTTCATGTACTCGCTGCTGACGCGCTCGCAGCGCATCAGCCACGAAAATCTTCGGCTTCGCGACAGGACGTGGCTTGAAAACTACGAGCGCTGGTTCGCCGCGCGCACCGGCGTCAATATCGATCCCGACGGGCCGCCGGTGCCGCCGATGTTCACGCCTTACCGCGTGCGCGGGTTGACGCTGGAAAATCGCATCGTCATGTCGCCCATGGCGATGTACTCGGCCAAGGACGGCGTCCCCAATGATTTTCATCTCGTCCATTTCGGCAGCCGGGCGCTTGGCGGCGCCGGACTGCTGTTTGGCGAGATGACCTGCGTGTCCCCCGATGCGCGCATCACGCCCGGGTGCCTCGGCCTCTGGAATGACGAGCAGGCGGCGGCCTGGAAGCGAATCGTCGAATTCGTCCATGGGACGACGTCGGCAAAATTCGGCCTCCAGCTCGGCCACGCCGGGCGCAAGGGTTCGACGCGGGTGGCTTGGGAAGGCATCGATCTGCCGCTCGGCGAGGGCAACTGGCCGCTGATTTCCGCCTCCGCGTTGCCCTACATGAACGGCGGTCAGGTGCCGCTTGCCATGACGCGGGCCGATATGGACCGCGTGAAGGCCGACTTCGTTGCCGCGACGAAGCGCGGCGTTGAGATAGGCTTCGATATCATCGAGCTGCACTGCGCGCACGGTTATCTGTTGTCGAGCTTCTTGTCGCCGCTGACGAACCATCGCAGCGACGAATATGGCGGCTCGCACCAGAACAATGCCCGCTATCCGCTGGAGGTGTTCCGCGCTATCCGCGAGGTCTGGCCGCAAGACAAGCCGATCTCGGTACGCCTGTCGTGCCATGACTGGACCGACGGCGGCAATACGCCGGCCGATGCCGCCATTTACGCCAGAATGTTCAAGGAGGCCGGCGCCGATCTTGTCGATTGCTCCTCAGGACAGGTGTCGAAGGAGGAAAAGCCGGTCTATGGGCGCCTCTTTCAGACGCCATTCTCGGACAAGCTCCGCAATGAAGTCGGCATCGCGACCGTCGCCGTCGGCGCTATTTCGGAAGCCGACCATGCGAACTCGATCATCGCGGCCGGCCGCGCCGATCTTTGCGCCATCGCCCGTCCGCACCTCGCCGACACCGCCTGGACCTTGCATGAGGCCGCCAAGATCGGCGTGAAATCGATTGCCTGGCCGAAGCAATATCATTCCGCAAAGATGCAATACGAGACCAACCTTGCTCGTGCGGCTGCAGGTCCACCGCCGAGTTGAGAAGGCCGCGCGATCGTGACGGACCGAACGCTCGAAAATCGGCACGTGCTCGTGACCGGCGCCGGCACCGGCATCGGCGCAGCAATCGCCATGGCGTGTGCACGCGCCGGCGCCCGCGTCAGTTTAGCCGGCCGCCGGCACGAGCCGCTCGTCGCGGTACAGACCTCGCTCGGAAGCGCTCAAACCCATGTCGTCGCGGATTTCGACGTGACCGACGAAGGCAAAGTCCGCGACGGCGTCGCGACGGCGCGCGCGAAATTCGGCCCAATCGATATCTTGGTCAACAATGCCGGTGAAGCGCCGAGCGCGCCGTTCGCAAAGACCGACCTGGCAACCTGGAACAGAGTTTTGGCCGTGAACCTCACCGGAACGTTCCTGGTCACCAGGGAGGTTGTGTCTGACATGACGGCGAAGCGCGCTGGACGGGTTATCAATATCGCGTCCACGGCGGGTCTTTTGGGTTACGCCTACGTGTCTGCCTATGTTGCCGCAAAGCACGCCGTGGTAGGGCTCACGCGCAGTCTGGCGCTCGAATTTGCCCGTGCCGGGATCACGGTCAACGCAGTCTGTCCGGGATATACCGAAACGCCGATGCTCGAGCGTGCCGTCGACAACATCAGCGCCAAGACCAAGCGAAGCCGCGACGACGCACGCGCGACCCTTGCGACATTGAATCCACAGGGACGTCTGGTGACTCCTGAAGAAGTAGCTGACGCCGTCCTCTGGCTAGCGTCAGCCGGGGCGCAATCGATTACCGGGCAGGCGATCGCGGTCGCCGGTGGTGAAGTCATGGTGGGCTAGAGCATCAAGCCCGTTGCTACTTGAAGCCTATAAATTTGAACCTTAAAATGATTAATTCCGACAATGGGCTGCGCGTATGAGGCGCTATCGGCCGCAGCTTACACGAGAGGCATCGCGTGCAGGAAACGATGGGCGTCCCGCTGGACGCCGAGACCAAGGTCGCCGAGCGGCCCGCTGACCACGAAAGCGAGCTGCGGCTTTGGCTGCGGCTATTGACCTGTACGACCCTGATCGAAGGTGTAGTTCGCCGCCGGCTGCGGCAGGAGTTCGACGTCACCCTGCCGAGATTCGATTTGATGGCGCAGCTCGACAAGGCGCCCGGCGGCATGACGCTGGGCGAGCTGTCGCAGCGGATGATGGTGTCGAACGGCAATGTCACCGGCCTCACCGAGCGGCTGGTGGCGCTCGGGCTTTTGGACCGCCGTCAATCGCGCAGCGATCGCCGTGCACAGATCGTGAGCCTCACGCCGGAGGGCCGACGCGTATTCCGCGCCATGGCGCGCGCGCATGAGGGCTGGATCGCCGAGATATTCTCGCAGCTTTCCGCGCCCGACTTGGATGTTTTAATGCGGCTTCTCGCCAGGACGAAAGCGTCCGCGCGCGCCGCGATCTCAGGAGAGTCCCAGCGATGATCGCCGTCAATCCGGTAACGCTGCCGCTCTCGGGCTATGCGCGCACAGCATGTGCGCCTTTCGGTCGAAGGCGCGGTCGCGACGATTACGCTCAACCGTCCGGAGCGCAAGAATCCGCTGACATTCGAGAGCTACGCCGAGCTTGCCAATATCTATCGCGCCGCCGCCCGCGACAAAAGCGTCAAGGCGATCGTGATAACCGGCGCCGGCGGCAATTTCTGTTCCGGCGGCGACGTGTTCGAAATCATCAAGCCGCTCACCGAAATGGATACGAACGGACTGCTCGATTTCACGCGCATGACCGGCGAACTCGTCAAGGCGATGCGGGCGGCACCGCAGCCGATCATCGCCGCCATCGACGGCGTGTGCGCCGGCGCCGGCGCCATCATGGCCATGGCGTCAGACATCCGCATCGGAACGGCGACCGCCAAAGTGGCGTTTCTGTTCAACCGCGTCGGCCTCGGCGGTTGCGACATGGGCGCTTGCGCGATTCTGCCGCGCATCATCGGTCAGGGGCGCGCCGCGGAACTCCTGTTTACCGGACGCTCGCTGGGCGGTGAGGAGGCCGAGCGTTGGGGTTTTTTCAACCGGCTTGCCGCTTCCGCCGGCGTGCTCGCCGACGCGCAGGCACTGGCGACGGAGCTCGCCGCCGGACCGACTTTCGGCAATGCCATGACCAAGCGCATGTTGGAAATGGAATGGGCCATGTCGGTGGAGACGGCGATCGAGGCCGAAGCCGTGGCGCAGGCGCTGTGCATGGAGACCGAGGATTTTGTCCGCGCGTACCGGGCGTTCGCGGACAAGCGCAAGCCGGTTTTCGAAGGCAACTGAACCCGCCGGTCGTTCTTCGATCGGCGGCATGAGGATGACGCACGATGATCCGCTCGGCACATATCGATACTTTTGCGCGCGATAACTTGCCGCCACCGGAGCAACTGCCGGAGTTTTTGTTCAAACTGCCGGAGCTGAGCTACCCTGATCGGCTGAACTGCGTCGCCGCGTTCGTCGACGATTGGGTGGCCTCGGGCCACGGCGATCGAGAGTGTCTCGTGTCGCCAGCCGCCCGCTGGTCCTATGCGGATCTTGCGGAGCGGGTGAATCGCATCGCCAACGTGCTGACCCGCGATCTTGGCGTCGTGCCGGGAAACCGGGTGCTGCTGCGCGGCCCGAACAGCCCGATGATGGTGGCGGCGTATTTCGCGGTCATCAAGGCGGGCGCGATCGTCGTTGCGACCATGCCGTTATTGCGCGCCAAGGAAATCGCGTTTCCGCTGACGAAAGCCGAAATTAGGCTTGCGCTCTGCGATACGCGTCTTGCCGACGAGATGGAGAAGGCGCGGCCACATGCGCCGTCGCTGGAACAGGTGGTCTATTGGGGATCCGGCGCCGCCGACAGTCTCGAAGTGCGCATGATGAAGGCGGGGTACGAGCATTTCAAAGCTTGCGACACGGCAAGCGACGACGTTTGCCTGATCGCATTTACCTCGGGCACGACCGGCGTGCCCAAGGGCACCATGCACTTTCACCGCGATATGCTCGCTATTTGCGACACCTTCGGCAAATACGTGCTGCACGCCAATCGTGACGACCGCTTTATCGGTTCGCCGCCGATCGCATTCACCTTCGGCCTCGGCGGCCTTGTGTTGTTTCCGCTGCGCATCGGCGCCGCCGCTATCTTGCTGGAGCGAGCCTCGCCCGACGATCTGCTGCCGGCGATCGGCAAACTTCGCGCCACGATCTGCTTCACCGCACCGACTGCCTTCCGCAACATGCTCGGCAAAGTCGCCGATCACGACCTGTCGTCGCTGCGAAAATGCGTGTCCGCCGGGGAGACCCTGCCTGGGGTCACATTCGAAGCTTGGCTGGCTGCAACCGGCATCCGCATCATTGACGGCCTTGGTTCGACCGAAATGCTGCACATCTTCATCGGCAGCCGGGAGGAAGATATGCGTCCCGGTCTGACGGGAAAGCCGGTTCCCGGCTACGAGGCGCGCGTCATCGACGAGGCCGGCCGCGAATGTCCGGCTGGAACCCCCGGGCGGCTGGCGGTGCGAGGTCCGACCGGCTGCCGCTACCTGTGCGACAAGCGTCAGCTCGAATACGTTCAGCAAGGCTGGAACATTACCGGCGACACCTATATCAAGGATGCAGATGGCTATTTCAGGTATCAGGCCCGCTCCGACGACATGATCATATCCGCGGGCTACAACATTGCCGGGCCGGAAGTGGAAACGGTCCTGCTCACGCATCCGGCGGTCGCCGAGTGTGGCGTCGTTGGCCAGCCCGATGCGGAGCGCGGTCAGATCGTGAAGGCTTACGTCGTGCTCCATCAAGGGTATTCGGCCGACGCGGCGCTGACCCGGACGCTTCAGGATTATGTCAAAGCGGCAGTGGCGCCATTCAAGTATCCGCGCGCCATCGAATACGTGACGAGCCTGCCGCGCACCGAGACCGGCAAATTGCAACGCTTTGAATTGCGACGCCGCGCGGCCGAACCGACCGCCAGCAAGCTTGCATCCTAGGGAGAATTTAAGTGGCCGACAGTCCGATCGACACTCTGCCGCCGCGCGCGCCGTCGAATGTCGTGTTGCACCCCGCGGGCTGGCCGCAACCCAAAGGCTATGCCAACGGCATCAAGGCCCGCGGCGACATGTTGTTCATCGGCGGCATGGTCGGTTGGGATGAACACGGCCGGTTTCCTCAAGATTTTGTCGGACAGACGCGGCAACTCCTCGCCAACATCATGGCGGTCATGGCCGAAGGCGGCGCATCGGCCAGCCACATCGTGCGCATGACGTGGTACGTCCGCGACATGGACGAGTATTTGAAGGCACGGCCGGCGCTCGGCGAGGTCTACCGGCAAGTGATGGGTGACCATTATCCGGCGATGGCGCTCGTTGCCGTCACGCGCCTCGTCGAGCCGGAGGCCCGGCTCGAGATCGAGACCACCGCGGTGATACCGGATTAGCTGTGCCTCACACCTGCAAATAGCGCTGCCGCACGGTCGGATCGTTCAGCAGCGCAGCCGATGAGCCCGACCAGACCACGTAGCCCTTTTCGATCACCACATGGCGGTCGGCGAGCTTGAGCAGCGCGTCGATATGTTTGTCGACGAGCAGAATGGCCTGGCCTTCGGCCTTTAGCCGTTTGAGGCTCGCCCAGATTTCATTGCGGACGAGCGGCGCCAGCCCCTCCGTCGCTTCATCGAGGATAATGAGCTTCGGATTGGTCATCAGGCTGCGCCCGATCGCCAGCATTTGTTGCTCGCCGCCGGAGAGCTGGTTGCCCATGTTGCGGCGGCGCTCGGCCAGGCTTGGGAACATCTGATAGACGTCCTTGAGCCGCCAGCGCGGCGGGCCGAAGCGCGCGGCAGCGGTCGCGATCAGGTTCTCCTCCACGCTGAGCGTCGGAAAGATCTGACGGCCTTCGGGCACGAGACCGAGCCCCGCCTGGGCAACACGGTATGGCGGCAGGCCGGCGAGCGGCGTGCCGTTGAAGCTGACGCTTCCGCCGGCGGCCGGCATCAGCCCCATGATGGTGGAGATCGTAGTGGTCTTGCCCATGCCATTGCGGCCGAGGAGCGTCACCATTTCACCCTCGCCGACGGTGAAGCTCACATCGAACAGCACCTGTGCCGCGCCATAGGCAGCCTTGAGCGTTTCGACCGTCAGCACGTGGGCCTCACTCCATCTCTTCGCCGAGATAGGCGGTCACGACTTGCGGATCGGCGCGCACCTGGTCTGGCGATCCAGTCACGAGCAGGCGGCCGCGGATGAGCACTGAAATGCGGTCGGCCAGAGCAAACACCGCGGCCATGTCGTGCTCGACGAGCACCATCGTCAGGTGTCCCTTGAGCGCAAGCAGCAGCCCGACCTGCCGCTCGGTTTCCTCGCGCCCGATGCCGGCCATCGGTTCGTCGAGGAGAAGCAGCGTCGGCTTCATCGCAAGCGCAATCGCAAGCTCGAGCGCGCGCTTTTCGCCATGCGAGAGCTCACCGGCCCGTGCCCGCGCCCGGTCGGCTATACCGGCTTGTTCCAGTGCCGCCATGGCCGGAGCGTTGAGGGCCGCCTCGTCGGCGGCTCGGCCGATGAAGCGAAGACTTGAGCCATCGCGCGCCTGAACGGCGAGCGCGACGTTTTCCAATACCGAGAAGCCGGGAAGGATGGACGTAATCTGAAAACTCCGCGACAGCCCACGCAGCGCACGCTCCTGCGGCGGCAGCGCAGTGATATCAGCACCGGCGAAAAGGATCTTTCCCTCGTCCGGCCTGATGATTCCGGATAATTGATTGATCAGCGTGGTTTTTCCCGCGCCGTTTGGCCCAATAATGGCGTGCATTTCGCCCGGCATGACGTCGAGCGTCACGTCGTCGGTCACGACAAGGCTGCCGAAATTCTTGCGCAAACCTTCCAGTCGAAGCAGCGGCTCAGGCATGACCAAACAACCGCCAAAGCCGGCTGCCGACTCCGATCAGCCCGCCACGCGCAAACAAAACGACAAGGACGAGAATCGGTCCAAAGATCACCTTCCAGTTCTCGGTGAAACCGGACAGCCATTCTTCGGCAAGAAGATAGGTGGCGGTGCCGATGATGGCGCCGTCGAGCGTGCCGACGCCGCCGAGAATGACCATGACGATCAGTTCGCCGGATTCCTGCCACGACATGTAAGCGGGGCTGACGAACTCGGTCAGATTTGCAAGAAGAAATCCGGCGAAACCGCCGAGCCCGCCGGTGATCACATAGGCAAGGAGCTGAAATCGGCGCGCATCGAAGCCGATCGTCGCCATCCTGGTCGCGTTCTCCTTGGTACCCCGCAACACCCGGCCGAAGCGCGATACGACCAGCGCGCGGCAGAACAGATATGTCGCCAGCAGGCAAAGGAAAGTGAAATAGTAGAATGCCCGGTCGCTCTTGAGCAGCGGCCATCCAGCGATGGTATTGCGGGCCGCAACGGTCAGCCCGTTGTCGCCGCCGTAAGGGGCAAGCGACGTGGCGACGAAATACACCATCTGGCCGAAGGCGAGCGTGATCATGATGAAATACGCGCCTTTGGTCCGCAGACAGACAATTCCGGTGAGCCATGCAAACAGCATCGACAAGGCGATCGCGGCCGGCAACGCAACAAGGGCGTCGTTGATGCCGTGGGAAGAAAGTATGCCGACAGCGTAGGCGCCGAGTCCGACGAACGCCGCGTGGCCGAAGGAAATCAGGCCGGCATAGCCGACCAGGAGATCGAGCGCGACGGCGGCGACCGCGAACACCATCATGCGGGCGCCGAAATCCAGCAGATAATGCCGTGCGGTCAGTGCGGCGACGACCGGCAGCAGCGCGAACGCGAGAAAGATCAGCGCCGGCAATAGATCGCGTGTTAAACGCAGCGAGCGCGTCCCGTTTGCGGCGGCGACTGCAGCACCGGTCATCTCAGCGCCCTCGCGCCGGGAACAGGCCGGCAGGCCGCAGATAAAGCACCACGGCCATCAGGACGTAGATCAGCATTGACGCGATCGCTGGACCCGCCATTCGTGCAGGCGAGGGGCTCATGACGAGGCGGAGAATATCGATCGAGAACGAACGGCCGAGCGTATCGACGAGGCCGATAAGCAGTGCCGCGATGAAGGCGCCGCGGATCGAGCCGATGCCGCCGATCACGATCACGACAAAGGCGAGGATCAGGATGTTGTCGCCCATCCCGGGCTCGACCGAGATGATCGGCGCGATCATGACGCCGGCAAATCCCGCCAACATGGTGCCGAAGCCGAACACGATCATGAACAGCCGTTCGATGTTGACCCCAAGCGCCGAGACCATGCGGGCATTGGTTGCTCCCGCCCGCACCAGCATGCCGATCCGGGTGAATGACACCAGTGCGTAAAGCCCGCCCGCGATGCCGAGGCCGCAGGCGATGATGACGAGACGCCAAACCGGGTAGAGCAGCCCGGCCTTGAGCACGACCGAGCCGGTGAAAAGATCCGGCACCGGCAGCGTCAGTGGCGCCGCGCCCCAGATCACCCGGACTCCGTGGTTGAGGAACAGGATGATGCCGAACGTGGCGATCACCTGATCGAGGTGGTCACGGTCATAGAGGTGGCGGAAAATAAGGAATTCGAGCAACAGGCCGAACGCCAAAGCCGCAAGCAAGGCCAGGATGAGCGCAGCCAGAAAGTTGCCGGTGATCCCGTAAAACGCCACGGCGAGGTAGGCCCCGAGCATGTACTGGACGCCGTGGGCCAGATTGATGAAATCCATGACGCCGAACACCAGCGTCAAGCCGGCGGCGATCAGGAATAAAAGAACGCCCAACTGCAATCCGTTCAGGATTTGAACGAGGAAGAGCGTACCTGACATGGAACCGGAATGGTAACGGGACAGGTCCCGCGGTTGCGCCCGCAGCGATGACAGGCGAGGGCATCTTCCTTCGAATGACAGCCGCGCCGCAACGTAATTTGCGGCGCGGCTGATCGCTACTTCATCGGGCAGTCTTTAGCGTACGAGTTGCCGTAATTGGTGAACACGGTTTTCACGATCTCGGTCTCGTATTTGCCATCCGGACGCTTCGCGACCTTGGTCAAATAGAAGTTTTGGATCGGGTAGTGATTATTGTTGAAAGCAAAACCGCCACGCAGCGACTTGAAGTCGGCCTTCTTGAGCGCAGCCCGCAACGCATCTTTATCGGTGAGGTTGCCTTTGACGGCCCTTACGGCGCTGTCGATCAGCATTGCCGCGTCATAGGCCTGGAAGGCGTAGGTCGCCGGAATGGCATTGTATTGCTTCACATAAGCCTCGACGAATGCCTTGTTTTGCGGATTGTCGAGATTGGGCGCCCAATTGGAGCCCGCGAGCATGCCCAACGCCGCATCCTGCTGAGCCGGCAGCGTCGATTCATCGACGGTGAACGCCGACAGGAACGCGATCTTGTCGGCCAGGCCGGCCTGGCGGAATTGCTTGACGAAGTTCACGCCCATGCCCCCCGGGAGGAAGGCAAAGATCGCGTCCGGACTTGCGGCGGCGATCCGCGACAGCTCTGCCGAGTAGTCGAGTTGGCCCAGCGGCACATAGATTTCGTCGAGCACCTCGCCGGTGAATTTGTGCTTGAACCCGGCGGCGGCATCCTTGCCGGCCTGATAGTTTGGCACGATGATGATCACCTTCTTCATCCCGGATTCCTGGGCGTGTTGGCCCAGCACCTCGTGTATCTGATCGTTCTGATAGGAGGTGACGAAGAAGTTGGGGTTGCAGCCTTTGCCGGCAAAGCTTGACGATCCGGCATTCGGGCTGATGAGAATTACATTTGCCTCGGTCACCGGCTTCTCGATGGCGCCGAGAATGTTCGAGAATACCGGGCCAACGATGAAGTCGGTCTTGTCGCGCTCGATGAGCGCCTTCACTTTGGTGACTGCAACGTCGGGTTTGAGCTCATCGTCGACGACGAGGATTTCGGTATTGAGGCCGCCGAGCTTGCCGCCAAGGTTCTTGACAGCAAGCTCGAAGCCATTGCGCATTTGCTGGCCGATCACCGCCGGCGGACCGGACAGGGTTGCGATGATGCCGACCTTAAGATTGTCCTGGGCGCTGGCGGCGGACGTCCAGATTCCCAGCGCGGCTGCAACCGCAACGAAAGCCTTCGCGGCGGACGCTGTCCAAAAGAACGCCTTTGGCATGGTCATATCCAGTCTCCTGACAGGGGACGATCAACACGCAATTTCGTGCTCGCGAAAGGAGGTAGCCGCGCCGTCGAGCAGGTCCGGCAGGATACTTTAAGTTTAAATTAGTACGCTTGTGAAGGCGGTTGGGCGGTAATAATAGTGCCATCGGCTGAGGCAAATTTACGCTGTTTGCCGATTGCGCGTGCCCAGACATTGGCGGTCCGCCATGCGCGTGCTTGTATGGCGCCGTCGGCAGGGAAGGCTGCGTACGGAGCGAGGGTGTGATGACAATGACGCCAGGGATTACCAAGGCCGGGACCGGGATCGACGGAATCGTCTGGAATATTCTCGGCCAGACCTACGTGCCGAAGCAGCTCAGCGAATATTCGTTTTCCTGGCACGCCACATTCCCGCCCGGCACGTTCGTTCCGCCCCATATTCATCCAACCCAGGACGAATTCATCTACATGCTCGACGGCAAGTTCGATCTCGTCCTCGAGGGCCGTGAGTTTATCGCTACCACCGGCGATTTGATCAGGCTGCCGATGCAAATCCCGCACGGCATCTTCAATAAGACCGACCAGGCGGTGAAGTGCTTTTTCTGGGTAACGCCGACGCGAAAGCTTTACGATCTGTTCTGGGCGATCCACGGCATGAAAGAACAGTCGCCGCCGGACGTCGTGGCGCTCTCGGCCAAGCATGAAGTGGTGTTCCTGCCGCCGCCCGAGTAGGCGCGGCTATCGGCCCGCAGCTCAGATCGTGACGCCAAGGCCGCCGTTTCAGGCGGCCTTGTTCACTTGTTCGTGCGCGTATCCTGCCGCGGAAGCATAGCCGCGCACGATGGCCTTGCGCTGTTCGAACGACAGCACGTCGTCGATGTTGCTGAAGCCGTCCGGGGCCCGCGCCTCGACCGCATCGATAACGCCTTCGGGGCCGCCGCGTCGATTCATGCGCACGATCTCGGCGGTCATCGGCAGCCGCGTTTGGTCATAGACCCACAGGGCGTGGACCGGATGTTCGGAGTCGCGCAGCAGGTCGGCGAGGCATCGTGCATCGAGAATCGCCTGGGAAGCGCCGTTCGAGCCCACCGGGTACATCGGATGGGCGGCGTCGCCCAAAAGGGTGACACGGCCGTGGCTCCAGCGCGGCAACGGATCGCGATCGCACATCGGATATTCCCAGAATTCGTTGGTCGCCTCGATCATGCGCGCGGGCATCGACGTAGGGGATGCGGAAGCGCTGCAAATGCGGCATCAGATCCTCGAAGCGGCCGGGCCGCGACCAGTCCTGCTTTTGCGGCAGCTGCGCCGATCCGTCGCCGACGCGGCCGACCACGGCCCAATTGGTCAGCCGCCTGTCGGGTCGCGATCCTTCCGCGATTGGATAAATGACGAGTTTTGCCGTCAGGCCGCCAGCCACGACCATCGACCGGCCGGTCAAGTAAGCCGGCCAGTCGACTGCGCCGCGCCAGAGCATAGCGCCGTTCCAGCTCGGCGGGCCCTCGTTGGGGAACAGTTTGTCGCGCACGACTGAGTGGATACCGTCAGCGCCGATCAACACGTCGCCGCGGGCGGTTTGTTGATGCGTGCCGCCGCGGTCAAAGAAATAGGCGGTGACGCCGCCGTCGTCCTGGGTGAACGAACCAAGGCGGCAATTGAGATGAATGCGGGATTCGCCGAGCCGCGCGCGGACCGCCTGGTAAATCACGCTTTGAAGCCGGCCGCGATGAATTGAGAATTGCGGAATATCGTAGCCGGCATCGAGCCCGCGCGGCTCGCGCCAAATCTCCTGCCCGAAACGATTGGTATAGAAGAGCTCGTACGTCCGGATCGCCACGGCGTCCAGGCGCTCGAGCAGGCCGAGTTCGGCCAATTCCTTGATGGCGTGGGGGAGGGTGTTGATGCCAACGCCGAGCTCGCGGATAGCGTCCGCCTGCTCGAAAATCTCGCAATCAATCCCGCGCGCATGGAGCATGAGGGCCGTGACCAAGCCGCCGACGCCGCCCCCTGCGATGATCACCTTCATGACATGACTCCCAAAACACGCGCGTTAACTTAACGAATGCCCAGTCTGCCGCGGACAATAAAAAAAGCAATGATTTGCCATCGGCATGGTTATGACGATGCAACCGCTGCGCTTGCCTTGAGCGCGCGCTTGTCGATTTTGCCAACGCCGGTGCGGGGCAGTGCGTCCACGAACGCGATGTGCTTGGGCCATTTGTACTTAACAAGATTTTCTTTGCAGTAGCCGAGCAACGCGCCGGCATCGAGGCTGGCGCCGGGCTTGAGGACCACAAAGACCTTCACCGCCTCGCCGCTGAAAGAGTTGGGGATGCCGACCGTGGCGGCTTCGAGAATGGCCGGGTGTTTGAACAGGAGTTCGTCGATCTCGCGCGGATAGACGTTGTAGCCGCCGACGATCATCATCTCCTTCTTGCGGTCGACGAGAAACATATAGCCGTCCTCGTCGTAGTAGCCGATGTCGCCGGTATAGAGCCAACCATCGCGGATCTGCCTGGCGTTCTCGTCCGGCCGGTTGCGATATCCTTTAATAAACTGCGGTCCGCGTACACGGACCTCACCGCGCTCGCCGACCGGCATCACGCGCGTTCCGGTTTCGAGATCGACGACTTCGGCTTCGTAGTCCGCTGTCGCTATTCCCACCGAACCGATCTTGCGCACGCCGTTGAGGGGATTGTGGTGGATCGGCGCGCCTTCGGACATGCCCCAACCTTCCAGCAGCACGGAGCCGGTCGCGTTCTCCCAGAAGCGGATCAGTTCGACCGGGCAGGCGGCGCCCCCGGAAAGACAGACGCGGAGGCTCGTGAAATCCGTTTTGGAGAAATTTTCATTGGCGCGGAGCCCCATATAGAGCGCCGCCGGCCCACCCGCGAACGTGGTGATGCGGCGCTTTTGAAACTCATCGAGCACGGCAGCCGGCTTGTAGGCGGGAAGAATATCCATGAATGCGCGCAAATAGACCGGGAAAATGAGCGTGTAGCAAAAGCCCCAGATGTGGAAGAGCGGCGCGACATTGAGAATGCGCTCGGCATCGAGCGCCAGCGGCCACAGTGCCGCCGTGGCGTAGCAGAAGGCCATCAGGTTGCTGTGGCGGTGATCGGCGCCTTTGGGGAAGCCGGTGGTGCCGCCGGTAAAGAAAATAGCGCAAAGGTCGTCGGGCAGCGGCAATGGTAGCGCTAGCGCAGGGCCGGACAGCAAACGGTCGATGCTCACATGGTCGGCGCCCAGCACGATGATTTTTGCCCGGCCGGTCAGTTGCGCCAGCCGCGCCGCCCGGTCGGCGAATTCGATGTCGCAAACGATCAGGCGTGGGTCGATATCGCGCAGCTGCGGCTCGATCTCGTGGTCGGTGTAGGCCGGATTGAGCGGAGCAACTTGTGCGCGCGCGGCCATGCCGGCATAGAGCCCGATCACCATCTCCAGGCTGTTGCGCATCAAATAAGCGACGCGCTCGCCGACGACATCGTGGTCGGCCAGTATTTCCGCCAGCGCCGCGACCGCTTGGGCGTATTGACCATAAGTCAGCTCACGATCGAGACAGGCGATGGCCGGCGCGTCCGGCCGGCGCTCGGCGGCGTAGGCGAGCGCGTGGACGATTGTCGGGAAATCCGGATAGCGCGGATCGCGCTTCGGTGGCGGCGTGCGCGGCATGCTAGGTCTTAACTTACTCGTCCAGTTTTTCCCACAGCGGTTCGGGCTGTCGGCGAACAGTGTGCCCGCCGGCAATCAAAAAGCAATGATTGGAAAGCGGGACGTTCGGAGCAGCGACACTTGCTGATTCACCCCGAAAGCCTTTAAGTCCCGGACTCCGGGAGGAGAACCGTTATGAGCCGGACCGCGCACCTGCGCATCCCGTTTTTTGACGCGCAACACCGCGCCTTCGCCGACGAACTCGACCAATGGGCGCGCGAGGCAGTGATTGAAGTTGAAGGAGGGCACGCCGCCCATGCCGACATCGACGCGACCTGCATTCGCTGGGTGCGCGCACTCGGCGTCGCCGGCTGGCTCCGGCATTGCGTGCCGGCAGGCTACGGCGGCGCCCACGATCCGCTGCGCTCGCTCTATCTGGTGGTAGCGCGGGAGACGCTGGCACGCCACAGCGGGCTGGCGGATTTCGCCTTCGTGATGCAGGGCCTCGGCAGCGGTCCGATTGGGCTTGCAGGATCGGACGATCTCAAGGCGCGCTATCTGCCGAGGGTAGGCAGCGGCGCGGCGATTGCCGCTTTCGCGCTGACCGAGCCCGATGCCGGCTCCGACGTTGCCGCCATGTCGATGTCGGCGCAGCGCGTGGGCGACGACTACGTGCTCGACGGCGAGAAGATCTGGATTTCGAACGGCGGCATTGCGGATTTCTACGTCGTCTTCGCGCGGACCGGTGAGGCGCCGGGGGCGCGCGGCCTCTCAGCCTTCGTCGTCGATGCCGGCACGCCAGGCTTCGAGATCGCCGAGCGGTTGGAGGTGACCGCGCCGCATCCGCTGGCGCGGCTGCGCTTCCAATCCTGCCGCGTTCCGGTATCGAACCTTATTGGGGCCTCCGGCGAGGGGTTCAAGATCGCCATGCGTAATCTCGATATCTTCCGCTCTTCAGTGGCGGCCGCGGCGCTCGGCTTCGCGCGCCGCGCGCTTGACGAAGCGCTGGCGCGCGTGACGACGCGGAAAATGTTCGGCCAAACCCTTGGTGATTTTCAGTTGACGCAGGCCGCGCTCGCCGACATGGCGACCGAGATCGACGGCGCCGCGCTGCTCACCTATCGGGCCGCCTGGTTGCGGGACGTCGAAGGCGTGCCGACGACGCGGGAAGCCGCAATGGCCAAGATGGCCGCGACCGAAGGCGCGCAGCGCGTGATCGACCGGGCGGTGCAGATGTTCGGGGGCCTTGGCGTTGGCACCGGCTCCGTGGTCGAGCACCTCTACCGGGAAATTCGCCCGTTGCGGATCTATGAGGGTGCGACCGAGGTCCAGAAGCTCATCATTGGCCGCGATCTGCTCAAAGCGCGAAATTGAACGGCCACGCTGCGGTGCGCCGCGTGTGTGGTCAGGCGCCGGCGAGACTTTTCGCCAGCATGAAACCCGAACCGGCGCCCGTGCCGGCGCCCGGCCATGTCGATGCTCCGACCATGTACAAACGCTTGACCGGCGTACGGTAACGCGACCAGCCAAAAGCCGGGCGAAAAAGAAAATTCTGATCGAGGTGGTGACTGCCGCCGAGACTGTCGCCGCCGACCAGATTGGGATTGTCGCGTTCGAGATCGGCAGGCGAGAGCACGGAGCGGTCGAGAATGCTCGCGGAAAAGCCCGGCGCGTAACGTGCGATGAGATCGACGACGCGGTCCGCGTACGCCTCCTTGACATCGTCCCATTGCGTGCCGGCGATGATGCCCAATGCGTCGCCGCGGATTTGCGAAGGCAGTACCCGCACCTGCACCCAGAGCACGTGTCGTCCAGGCGGAGCACGCGAAGGATCGATCGCGGTCGGCTGCCCGACTACAAGCCCCGGTTCTGCTGGCAGAAGTCCATCGAGCGCCTCGGTATAGGTTTTCGCCATCGCCGCGAACGAGGGCGCAAGATGCACATAGGCGAATTGCCGCAACTCGGCGCCGGCGCTCCAGGGTGGCAGATCGGTCAGCGCGAGATGGATCATCATTGTCGCCGGTCCGGGGCGAAACTTGGCGAGCCTCTCGGCCGCCGGCGAAGTGCCGCCGACCAAATCGCCGAACAGCACCCGCGGATGAAGATTGGCGATCACAGCGCGCTTGGCAGCGATGCGCTCGCCGTTCGCCAGCACAACGCCCTTGGCAACGCCGCGCTCGACGGCGACTTGTTTCACCGGCGCATCGAGCCGTACCTCGCCACCGGCCGCTTCGATGGCGCGAACCATCGCGGTTACGATCGCGGCGGCGCCGCCTTGCCCGAGCGCCATGCCAAAACTCTGGTTAGCCATCGACTCCAGGTAAGGAAACAGTGCACCGCCCGCGCAATCTGGGGAGAAGTCGAGGTGCATGCCCCATATCGCCATCATGGTCTTCAGTTTTTCGTTGGCGAAATTCTCGTCGAGCCATTCCCGCGGCGATGCAATAAGAAGACGCACCGTGTCGGCGACCCACGCGGTGCCGCGCGTCCGCCACGCGGTGTAGACCGCGCGCAGCGCTTGCCACGACGGCATTGGTGAAGCGAGCAGCGCGAAATATGTGCGGCGCGTCCTGACCGAAGGCCGCAACCATGGCGCGCCAGCGTTCGGCGTCGGCGGGATCGAATGCGGCGATCCGCGTCGCAGTCGTGTCAATATCCTTATCGACACCGAGCCAGCTTCCATCGGGAAATGCAGTTGCAAAGCAATGCTCCGCGGTCAGGAAACTGAGACCATGGGCGAACAGGCGATCCTTGTGAGCGGCGAAAAATGGCGAGCCCGCAAAAAGGCTCAGATTCATGGCGTAGAGGTCGTGGCGAAAGCCGGGCCGGGTAATTTCTTCGGTCTTGACCGCGCCTCCGGCAGTTGCGCCGCGTTCCACCACGGCGACCTTCCAACCTTTGGTAGCAAGATGCAGCGCCGCCGCCAGGCCGTTCACGCCGGCGCCGATGACGATTGCATCGTAAGGCATCGCTCGCTCCCGCATTTTCGCCGCTCGATCCGCTATGATGGCTCTGCGGGTCGCTTGCCAGCGCAGATATTTCATATCTAAAATGATCGCGCTAGGCTTCCGGCCGCAACGCGCCTCACAACGATTGTCCACGAGCCCGACGGAGAGACCGCATGACCAGTACTCAAGTTCTCAGTGATTTTGCATCGGCGCTCGCTTCCGGCGCCGTCGAGGTGGTGGACCTTAGCGCACCGCTCAGCGCCGACACGCCGCTGATCAAGCTGCCGCCGGAGATCGGTAAGAACACGCCGCCGATCGAGGTTCATGCAATATCGAACTACGACAAGGATGGGCCGTTCTGGGCATGGAATTGGCTCAAGATCGGCGAGCATTCAGGTACGCATTTTGACGCGCCGGTGCACTGGATTAGCGGCAGGGACTACAAGGACGGCAGCACCGACACGATCCCCGTGAAGAATTTCGTGGCCCCGGCCTGCGTGATCGACTGCTCCGCCGAGACCGCGAAGAACAGCGATTTCCTTCTCACCGTCGACGGCGTGAAAGCCTGGGAAAAAACCCACGGCGATATCCCGGCCGGCTGCTGGGTGCTGATGCGCACCGATTGGTTCAAGCGCAACGACAGCGAGGCGAAGTTCCTCAACGCCGACAACAAGGGACCGCATTCGCCGGGTCCCACGGCGGAGACGATCCATTATCTGATCTCGAAGGGCGTGATCGGCTGGGGATCGGAGACCGTCGGTACCGATGCGGGTTCCGCGGGTGGAATGGATCCTCCTTTCCCGGCGCACACATTCATGCACAAGGCCAACCGTTATGGCCTGGCGAGCCTCTGCCATCTCGACAAGCTGCCGCCAAAGGGAGCGATCCTGATCGCGGCGCCGCTGAAGATTGTCAAAGGCACCGGCAGCCCGTTGCGCGTGCTCGCGCTCGTCCCGCGTAAGTAAGCCGGGCAGGACAACAAATGGCGGCCGCCGACTACGTCATCGTCGGAAGCGGAATCAATGCGCTCGTGGCGGCGGCCCAGCTGGGCCGCAAAGGCCACAAGGTGCTGGTGCTCGAGCGCAGCGACCGTATTGGCGGTTGCATTCGTACCGAGGAAATCACCGCGCCCGGCTTTGTCCACGACGTGATGGCGACGACGTTCGTCCTGTTCATCACGTCGCCGGCATTCGCCGAACTCGGCCCCGAGTTGGAGAAGCGCGGGCTTTCGTTTGCGCATTCTCCGACGCCGACAGCGGTGCTGCTGCCGGACGGGCGGCACGCGATCCTGGCGATGGATCGGAAAGCGAACGTTGCCGCTTTCGAGCAATTCGCGGCCGGCGACGGTGCGCGTTTTGCGGCAGATATCGACCGCATCGGGGCGAATGCGCCGTTTCTTTTTTCGCTCCTTGGCGGCTCGCTTTGGTCGCGTGCGATGCTCAAGATCGTCGCGCGCGAAGCCTGGCGGCGCGGCCTGCGCGGCCTCGCCGAATTCTTCGGCGAGGCGCTGGGCACCGGCCGCGGCTGGCTCGAAACGCGCTTTCAATCCGAGCTAGTTCGCGCGCTGTTTGCGCCGTGGGTGCTGCATACCGGTCTCGGTCCGGAAAGCGCCTATTCTGGCCAGATGGCGAAAGTGATCGCATTTGCGCTTGAGGTCGCCGGCGCGCCTGTCGTCAAGGGTGGCGCGAAGAACGCGCTCACGGCGTTTGAGAGTTTGATTCGCGATCATGGCGGCGACATCATGGTCGGCGCCGATGTTGAGCGTGTCCTGGTCGATGCAAACGGCGGCGCACGTGGCGTGCGACTCGCCGGCGGCCGGGAAATCGAGGCCGCCCGGGGCGTTATCTGCTCGGTGACGCCCAATCAGCTTTACGGACGATTGCTCGCCGATATCTCGCTGCCGGCGAATGTCACCGATGCAGTGGCCCAGTATCGCTACGGCAAGGGAAACATGCAGGTTCACTACGCGCTCAAGGCGCCGCCGAAATGGAAAGCACCGGCGCTGGGGGCGGTGGCGCTGACCCATCTGACCCCGGGGCTCGACGGCGTATCGAAGGCGGCCAACGAAGCCGAGCGTGGCATGCTGCCAGTCGTGCCGACCATCTGCGTCGGCCAGCCGGCGGCGCTCGATCCGTCGCGCTGTCCGCCCGGCGCGTCGATCCTTTGGCTGCAACTTCCCGAGGCGCCGCGTTTCATCAAGGGTGACGCCGCCGGGGAAATCGCCGTACCTGCTGATGGCCGCTGGACCGAAGCCGTGCGGGAAAAATACGCCGACCGCATCGAGGCAATCCTTGCTTCGCACATCGAGAATTTCCGCGACAACGTGATCGCGCGAAAATCCTATTCGCCCGCCGATCTTGAGGCGCTTAACGTGAACCTCGTCGGCGGCGATCCGTACGGTGGATTCTGCGGCATCGACCAGTTTTTCCTCTGGCGGCCATTTCACGGCTCAGTCAATCATCGCACGCCGGTGGCACGACTGCACCACATCGGCGCCTCGACCCATCCGGGGCCGGGACTGGGCGGCGGTTCGGGATATTTGGTGGCGAAGGCTCTGGCTTAATCTCAGCGCTCGTGTGGCCGGCGAGCACGGGAATCCGAATTTCATCCAGCATGTCAGACATTGCCAATTTGGAACGGGACCTTCCGCGCGCCACGCGACACGGCGATGGGCTCCGCCTGCTGTTGGAAACCGCTCTGGATGCGGTCGTTGTGATGACGTCCGACGGCATCGTTGCTGAGTGGAACGATCGCGCCGCCAATGTTTTTGGCTGGTCGCGGGACGAAGCACTCGGACAGGCGATGGCCGACCTGATCATTCCGGAGCGATACCGGGAAGCTCACAAAAGCGGAATTCGCCGTTATTTGGAGACCGGCAAAGGCGAGGTTCTGGGCCGGCGGGCGGAGGTGTCCGGCATCAAAAAGAACGGCGACGAATTTCCCCTCGAGCTTTCGATTTCGCCGGTTCTGGATGAGGGGCGCATCGTTTTTGTCGGTTGCCTTCGCGATATCAGCGATCGCAATGCGCTGCGCCTGGCGCGGGCCGATCTGGCGCGCGTCAGGCAGAGGATGGCGATGGGCGAGATGGCAGCATCCATCGCTCATGAAATCAAACAGCCTCTGGCAGCCATTGCCACAAATGCCAATGCCGGCCTGCGCTGGCTGGGGAATTCGGAACCCGACCTGACGGAAGCGCGCGTTGCGTTTAAGCGCGTTGTCGATGACTGCCATCGCGCCGACGAAGTGATCAACGGCATCCGGATGATGTTCAAAAAAGATGTCCCGGTAATGGTTCCGCAGGATATCAACGGACTTGTTCGTGAGGTCCTTTCGCTTGTTCGTGGCGAGGTGGAGAACCAAAAGGTATCGGTTCGTACGGAATTGCTTCATGACGTGCCGCCGGTTCTGGGCAATCAGGTCCAGTTGAGACAGGCGATGGTCAACTTGATCGTGAACGCTATCGACGCGATGGCTGCGGTTGTCGGTCGCCCGCGGATATTGCGGTTAAAAACCGAGCTGCAGGACTTCGACAAGCGTCTCGCTTTCGGTCGAGGACACCGGGACGGGGGTCGATCCCGAAAACGTCAATCGCATCTTCGACCCGTTCTTCACGACAAAATCTCACGGCGTGGGCATGGGATTGTCGATCTGCCGGTCGATCATAGAGAATCACGGGGGCCGCCTGTCACTATCGCCGGGGCGGCCTCATGGATCGATTTTCCGGGTTCTGTTGCCGTCCGCCGGCGCCTCGCAGGCCTAGCCTGCTTTCACGCCAGTGTGCGGAATGACTTTGGTCGCAGCGAGTTATATGTTGCAATCGTATGTGTGAGCCGGTGTTTCAGATCAGCGCAGGACGTGGTGCTCCGGTATGAGCGGCATTTCGGACATCGATCCCGTCGCGGCCAAGCAGGCAATCATAAGCTACTGCTTGCGCAAGGGCGCGTTGGTTGCGGGTATCGCCGATCTCGCCGCGGTTGAACGCATCGCGCCCGCCGGCCATCGGCCGAGCGATCTAATGCCGCGCGTGAAATCAGTCATCGCGATCGGTGTCGGCGGCTCGACCCAGGGCGCGTGGCGCGTGCCGGCCAAAGCGCTCGGCTATTTCGGCAGCACCGAGAGCCGCGCCTACAAGATCGTCTACGGTCTTGCGTTTTACATCGAGCAGAAATTCGGCGTCCAGGCGATCTATTGTCCTCCAGACATGGACCCGGAGCTGGGTGCGCGCTATCCGCTGCAAAGCCTGAAGCTGCACGCCGAGTTGGCCGGCCTCGGCGCGCGAAGCCTTGCCGGCGACATCCTGCTTCATCCCGAATACGGCTACATGTACTACGCGTCGTGCTTCACGGAGCTCGCGCTGCCGCCCGATAGGCCGCTTGCGGAAAATCCGTGTCCGGCGCCGAGTTGCGTCAGCATGTTTCGGCGAGAAGGCCACACGCCATGCATGAAGTTTTGCCCGGCGCAATGCTTGTCCGGCGAGATCGACGCGGCCGGCAAGCAGACGTCGATGCACTATGACATGGCCGCCTGTGCGGAGCTCACCCAGCAGTTCGAGACCGTTCCCCAGTTGTTGCGCGACGCCATCGCGACCGACGATCCGGAAGAGCGGGAATCGCTGCTGCTCGGCGAGCGCAACAAGGTGTTGTGGTACAAGATGACCGTTGGCAATGGCGGCCTGTTTTCCCAATGTTTCGAATGCATGCGGGTCTGTCCGGTCGCGACCAATGCGCCGCTGGCCGATCCGCTGAAACGAGGCGCCGCGCAACGCGCCGAGCAGTCGCGGAAAGTGCACGATGGCGACGCCAACGCGACGTGAGCGGCTCGGCATCACGCCGGAGATGATCGACGCGTTCGGTCCGATCATTTTTGATCTCAGCACCAACATTCAGGACCGCAGCGGCGACCCGGTTCGGCTGCTGGATTTCGAAGAAATCGAGCGCCAGCGAACCGGCGCCGGTCTGGCCGACGCCGAGATCGCGGCCCGGCTGGGCCTCGCCGCGGACCAGGTGACCTTCATCCGGGTTTTGCTGGAGCAGCGCCGGTTCAAGCCCGAGCGTTATTATCGTTTGTTTCAGTTGGGCGGCGGACGGCGCTTTCGCACCGAGCGGGGCATGGAGCACGACCCCTTCGAGGAGGTCCAATTCAGCCCTGACGCGATGGCTGTTCGGGACGCGATGCGCTTTCGACCAGATCACGTGCGGCGCGAAGTGGAGGCCGGCCGCTGGCCGGCCGACACGACCGCGACATGGCTGCGGCATTGGGCGCGCGAAACCCCGGAAGCGACGGCTATCGCCGCGCCCGGTCATCCGCCGATCACCTACGCAGCCGCGCTCGACCGCGCCGAAAGTCTCGCTGCCGCGCTCGCTGGGCTCGGCCTGCGGCGCGGTGACGTCATTTCCGTCCAGCTGCCGAGCACGCCGGAATTCGTCATCGTTTATTACGCCGTCGCCCGCCTCGGGGGCGTCCTCTCCACGCTGCACACGCCTTACGGCGCCGGCGAAGCCGAGCCTATCTTGCGGCACGCGCGGGCGCGGGCCGTGTTTTGCGGCGCGGCTACCGAAAAATCCGATCCGCCCGGCATGTTCACGACACTGGCGCAGCGCCTGCCGAATCTACAGCACATCATTTCCATCGGGCCACCGCGAGGCTCCGTGTTGTCGCTTGATGCGCTGATCGCGGGCGCCGACCGGTCGGCGTTACCGCAATTGCCGGTCGCAACCGACGTCGCACTGATGTGCTACACGTCCGGAACGTCGACCGCGCCGAAGGCTGTGCCGCACAGCTTCCAATCGCTGCTTGCCAATCCGCGGCAGTGTCTGCCGGTGTTCGACGTCAAGCCGGGCGACCGTGTGCTGAGCGCGGCGCCGCTGACGCATGCGTTCGGTCTTTTTGTCGCCAATGTCGCCCTCATGGCCGGCGCGACGTTCGTTCCACTGCCGCTGTTTACGCCGCCGGCGCTGGCGTCGGCGTTGGAACACGAGCGCCCGTCGCACGCCTTTGTCGCGCCGGCGCACGTTGCCGCCCTGCTGCAAGCGGGGCTGTTTGACGGGCGCAACCTCGGCTCGTTGCGGCAGGTCATCGTATCGGGGTCATATTGCCCGCCGGCGCTGAAGCGAGCACTGGAGAGCAAGCTTGGCGGCGGTTGCGTGTTCGAGCTGTGGGGGATGACCGAGACATTCGCGGTCCTGCTCGGCAATCCGCATGACCCGGCCGAAGAGCGCTACGACTGGATCGGACGGGCCACGGCCGGCAGCGAGGCGCGGGTCGTCGACCACGACGGCAGGCCGGCACCACCTGACGTCGAGGGTGAACTGCAAGTGCGCGGTTGTTCGGTATTCGCAGGCTATTTTGACAACACAGCCGCCAATGCCGACGTCTTCAGCGAAGACGGTTGGCTGCGCACCGGCGATCTCGCCGTCATGGGCGCAACCGGCCACGTCCGGATCACCGGGCGCAGCAAGGACATCATCAATCGCGGCGGCGTGAAGCTCAATCCCTCGGACGTGGAGGCACTCATCGACCGCCACGAGGCCGTCATGCAGAGCGCGATCATACCGATCCCGGACCCCATCCTGGGTGAGCGCGCCTGTTGCTGCGTCGTGCTCAAGCCGGAAAAAACACTGAGCTTCGAAGCTTTGTGCGCCTGGCTGGAGCAGCACGGGATCGCCAAACTCAAATGGCCTGAGCGCCTGGTGGAAGTAGAAGCGATGCCGATCACGCCGACGCGGAAGATTATCAAAAGCAGGCTGGTGGAACTGATTGCCGACACGGACCGGCAATAAGTCAGACCGGCGCCGGCAAACGTGATTGCAGGCGCAGTGCTTAAAGCGTCGCGACGGTCTTCAGCGCGCCATCCAGAGCAATACCGCTCTCGTCGAGCAGCGCGGCGTCCCGCAGCCGGCGCATCCAGTCGGCGCCGTCGGCGCGAGAGGCCAGCGCCGGGACTGCGCCCATGATGCGATCGAATTTCGATTCGCCGCGCGCGTGGGTGTCGGAATAGCCTTTGACCAGCCGGCGTGCGTTGAGTACCTCGACGGCGACATCGTAGTTCTCGGCAACGTGCGCCGCCGCGACCGCGAGCCATTTTTCAAGGTGCGCCATCTCGCGTTGATGGCGCAGCGTCGTGCGGCGGATCGGCCTGAATGCGCCAAGAACATAGAGCATCAGGAACCAGTGTATCGTTCCCGAGCGCACGCGCCGGCCTTTGCGAAACGCCCAGCCGAACAGGGCAGGATTTGATTCAATAAAGCGCCCGAGCGATGCGGGCATGGTGCCGGCCACTTCCTCGAGGCGCGGATGCATGTATTCCGTGGTGTAGACGATCTGTCCTTCGCCGACGCTGTTCTCGCGCTGGACGCGGTCGAAACGGCTGCTGCGGGTCTTCAGATCGGCGACGCGGATGACGTCGTCGTAGGCCATCGCCACAGCAACGTATTTCGCCGCCGCCGCGGTGAACGCGTAGGCCTTCGCCGCGCCGCCATTCGCGAGGTCGAGTTGGTTTAGTCTGGCAATACGGTCGAGATACTCGCCGGCATAGGCCGGATCCTGGAAGTCTGTGAGGCGCTTGACGCCGGCAAACATTATGGCGCGCAGCGGTTCGGGATAGGCGCGGATGCGCTCCAGAAGTTTGTCGAGATCGGCGCGTCCTGCTGAAGCAGGCAGCGGCGCAAAGTGCTTCGGCGGCCTCTTGAGTGAGAGGCGGGCAGCGGCTTGCGGTTGCGCTGCCTGATCGTGCGCCGCCTTGAAGGCCTTGAGGCTTGTCTCGATGCCCCGGCCGCCCGCTTTGATGATCGCCTCGAACGCGTCGCGAGGAAACGGCAAGGTGCCCGATGCAGCCAGCGCGCCGAACAGGCAGGCCGAGATCATGCTGTTATTTTTCGTCGCCAGCGTTTCCATGTCGAAAGCGATGACGCCCTTTGCCGCGACGCCGGCCGCGTCGACGACCACGGCCGGATCGGCGGTGGCGTCGCCCGGCTTTTCTTTCTCTGCCGTCGAATACAAACGATGAGTTGATGCGATCAAGGTGGTGCGGTCGGGCGTCACGAGACCGCGCAGGATGGAGCGGCCGGCCTCAATCAGTTCAGCCGCGAGCACGATGTCGACTTCACCGGGCGCCGGCATCAGCGACAGGATCGGCGCACGGCCGGCTTTCGGCGGCAGCATCTCGACGTAGTAGATCGTTGCGCCGGTGCGTTGCGCGACGCCCGGCACCGAGGTGGACTGGGCGTGCCAGCCTTGCGACTCTGCGAGTTCGACGATCCAGTCGGCCAGCACGCCGCCGCCTTGGCCGCCCATCGCCATAACGGCGATGCAGATCGGCCGTTCGGTCGTGTACCTGGTCGGCGTCGGCGTTCCCGATAAATCGTTCATGATGCCGAACTTCCGCGTCAGTCCGCAAAAACGATACGCTGCGCTTCGCGGCGGCGTTGCAGAAAGCCGATCACCGACCGGCGCAGCTCCGACATAAAGCGATCGAACCAGGTCGGGTTGTGGATGATGTCGGCGCGGTAGAAAGACGGGCAGAGCACGGCCGCTTCGGACACCTCGCCGCAATTGCCGCAGCCAACGCAGTTATTGTCGATGGCCGCAACCGGATCGTCCTTGAGCGGATCGTCGGTATGCTTGACGGACAGCGACGGGCAGCCGGAAAGCCTGATGCAGGCATGATCGCCGGTACAGACATCCTCGTCGACGCCGAAGCGCTCGCGCACCATGCGCTGACCGTCGCGCACCGATTTCTGGAACAGCGGCTTCACCCGGCGCTGCTTGTTGAGCATACATTCCGAGGAGGCGACGATGACTTTCGGACCGCCGCCTTTGGTCGTCAGCGCCTCGCGCAGGATGTCGCGCATGCGCGGGACGTCATAGGTCCGATCGATATGGCGCACCCATTTGACGCCGACGCCCTTCACCGCGTCGACAATGCTGTTGTTGGTCGCGCGCGCCGGGTTGATCGCGCGGGAGGACATGATGTCCTGGCCGCCGGTCGCCGCCGAATAGAAATTGTCGACCACCATGATGACGCCGTCGTGCTTGTTGTAGACGGCGTTCGCTATGCTGGTGGAAAGGCCGTTGTGCCAAAAGCCGCCGTCGCCGATCACCGAGATCGGTTTCTTGTCGGCCTTCACGTTAAATGCCGACGAGGATGCCGGACCGAGACCGTAACCCATCGTGGTGCCGCCCATATTGAAGGGCGGCAGGCTGGCGAACAGATGGCAGCCAATGTCGCCGGCGATCTGATGCGGGCCGAGTTCCTGCTGGACCAGCTTCATTGCGGCAAAGATCGGCCGCTCCGGGCAGCCGATACAGAAGCTGGGCGGCCGCGGCGGCACCGTCTTGGCGAGCTCCTTGATCTTCGGATCGGCAAGGACGGACGAGGCGTCAGGTGAGGGCGGCGAATTGCCGAGGAGACTCTTCGCGTGAAGCTCGAGGAAGCTCTTGACGCCCTTGAGGACCACCTGCGGGGTGTATTCGCCCGCCATCGGCAGCACATCCTTGCCCGAAATTTTCGTTTGAATGTCGCGGCGGCGCAGAATGGTGTTCAGCGCCTGTTCGATGAATTCGGGCTGGCCCTCCTCGACCATGAGGATGGCCTTCTTGTTGGCTGCGAAGGCGGCGACCTCGTCATCAATGAGCGGGTAGGTGACGTTGAGACAGTAGATCGGCACGGAGGTTTCGCCATAGACATCGGCAAGGCCGAGCTGTTGCAGCGAGCGCAGCACCGAATTGTACATGCCGCCCTGGACGACGATGCCGACGTCGGCGGTCTCGGGGCCGAAAAATTCATTGAGCTTCCGCTCTTTGATGAACTTCACGGCGGCCGGCCATCGTTGCTCGATCTTTTCCCGTTCGTGCAGATAGGAGGCCGGCGGCAGCACGATGCGGTCGGTTTCGCGCCGGGGGTGCTCCAATGCCTCGCGCAAGCTGAAACTCGGCTTCTTGTTGTCTTTGGCAAAGAAGCGGCCGTGCACGTGGCACGCGCGGATGCGCACCTCAAGCATCACCGGGGTGTGGGAGACTTCAGAAAGCTCAAAGCCTTCCTCTACGGCCCTGACGATCGTCGGCAGGTTCGGGCGCGGATCGAGCAGCCAGACCTGCGATTTCATTGCGAACGGATGGGAGCGCTCCTGCATGATCGAGGAGCCTTCGCCGTAATCTTCGCCGATGATGATCAGCGCGCCGCCGGTCACGCCGCCGGAGGCGAGATTGGCGATAGCGTCGGAAGCGACGTTGATTCCGACCGGGGCCTTGAACGTCACCGCGCCGCGGATCGGATACATGACCGACGCCGCAAGCGTCGCGGCGGCGGCCGCTTCGGAGGCGGAATTCTCGAAATGCACGCCGAGTTCGTCAAGCACGTCCTTGGCGTCGGCGAGCACATCCATGAGATGCGAAATCGGCGCGCCCTGATAACCACCGACATACGACACGCCCGATTGCAGCAGCGCCTTGGTGATGGCGAGAATTCCCTCGCCGCGAAACTCTTCGCCGTCGCCCAGCTTGAGATCCTGCACTTCGCGCGCAAACGACCGTTCCGCCATGAAAACCTCCGGGCCGATGTCACGGCGATCAGGCGCGACCGGCCAAGTCGGTACTTATGAAACCTTCTAAATCGTCTGGCAACGGCCTCTGCGGCTGCAGTCCGGCGCGCGTCGACGGTCGAAACCAGCCGCCGATAATGCGGCAGACGATGATGCGACAGCCGGCATGTGGTGCCTAAAATTGCGGAAAAAAGCCCAATGCGTCAGCTTGTCCAAGGGTTTGCTTTATGTTTAAAGTATCTTCTTCCAGAGTGCCGACGAGCTATGCACTTAAGCGTAGAGTCGAGCTCATGAGTTACCGCCCGCGGCGGTCATAACGGGGAGTGTCTAAACATGTTCAACGTTACGCGTCGTCAGGCTCTCGCGACGAGTGGTGGCGTCCTGTCATCGTTAATTCTGCCTCAGCGTTTCGCCAGCGCGGCGGTCGGCAATACGCTCAACATTGCCTACAACGTCAATGTCCCGTCTTTTGATCCTGCAATCGGCCCCTCGTCGGTCAATCCGACCATCCAGGCGATCTATCGCTCGATCTTCGATCAGTATGTTGGTCAGAAACCCAATTTGGCATTCGAGCCCGGCCTGCTTACCGCTTGGGATTGGAACGCCGACAAGAGCAAGGTCTGGATGGACGTCCGCGAGAATGTCGTCTGGCATGACGGCACTCCGTTTACGCCCGAAGACGTCATTTGGTCGATCCAGCGCGCCGGCAAGCCTGACGGCGGCAACCCGGTGGCGTTCATCTGGGCTGGCCTCGACAACTTCAAGGTCGACGGCAAGCGCATCACCGCCGATGTGAAGCAATACGACCCTGTGATTTTCAAGTGGATGGCGTTCCTCACCGGCTACGTGCTGCCGAAGGCCTATTACGAGAAGGTCGGCGCGGCAGGCTTTGAGAAGAAGCCGATCGGCACCGGCCCGTACATGGTGGATGCCTACGAGGGCAACGCGTATCTGCGCCTCAAGGCCAATCCGAAATACTGGGGCGGCAAGCCCGCATTCGAGACCGTGGTGTTCAAGTTCGTTCCGGATGCGACCAGCCGCGTCGCCGAGATCGAGAGCGGCTCGTCGGACGTAACCCTCGAAGTGCCCTACGAGGAGTTCGACCGGCTCAAGACCAAGGCCGGCTTGAAGGGTGTAGCAACGCCGATTTCGGACATCGGTATGATCTTCATCACCAACGGCGGGGTGATGGACGACAAGAATGTTCGTCTGGCGATGTGCCATGCCGTCGATAAAGATACGATCGTCAAGAAGCTGCTGCGCGGATACGGTGTGCCGATTGCCACGCTGGAAGCGCCGGAATACGCGGCGTTCGATCCGTCGATCAAGGTGCCGTTCGATCCGGCGCTGGCGACGAAGCTGCTCGCGGCGAGTGGATTCTCGAAAGAGAAGCCGGTCGAGTTCACCATCCAGACGACGCGCGGCTTTAAGCCGAAAGATTACGAAATGATCCAGGCGATCGTCGGGATGTGGCGCAACGTCGGCATCAACGCCAACATCGAGATTTACGAAATCGCCAAGCATTTCGAACTCCGCATGTCGCACAAGCTGGCGCCGGCGGCGTTCTACAATTGGGGCAACGCGATCGGCGATCCGACCACGTCGACCGGCTTCGCGATGTTTTCGAAGTCGCCACACTCGGCATGGCACTCCGCCGATCTCGACGCCAAGATCGGCCCGCTTTGGGGCGAGAAGGACGAGAAGAAGCGCATCCAGGGCTGGAAGGATGTCGACCGCTACATCGCCGAACAAGGCTATGTGCTGCCGCTCCTGCAGTATTCGCAGCCGATCCTCTACAAGTCCGATCTCAAGGTGACTCCGAACGTTTCGGGTGCCTTGCAGCCAGCAACGCTGATCTCGAAGGCTTAAATCCAATCGTCGAAGCGGTCCGCCGCCGCGCCGGGCGCGGCGGCCATCGACGCCATAAGTTCGAGGACCGTTGATGCTGATCTCTGTCGTCGCCAATCGCGTGGCTATGGCGCTGCTGACGCTTGCCGGCGTAGCGATCGTCGTCTTCGTCCTGTTGCGCGTTGTTCCCGGCGATCCGGTCTCAATGATGATCTCGCCGGGCGCCAGCCCGGCCGACATCGCCGCGCTGAGGGCGCATTACGGGCTCGATGCGCCGCTGCTGACGCAGTTTTGGATCTGGATCGTCGGCGTGGTCACGGGCGATTTCGGAACCTCCATCACTTTGCATCTTCCGGTGACCGAGATCCTGGCATCGCGGCTGCCGGCTACGATTGAACTCGCGATGGCCGCGCTCGTCGTTGCGGTTGTTCTAGGCGGCAGCGTCGCCATTGCCGGTACGCTGATGCGGCGCACGGTCGGGGAAGCCATCATCGACGGGTTGAACAGCATCCTTCTCGCTGTGCCCGATTTCATCTGGGCGCTGGCGCTCGTTCTGCTCTTTGCGGTGGCGATACCGGTATTGCCGCTCACCGGCCGTATCGATCCCGAACTCGCCGAAGGCTTCGTAACCAAGTTCTATCTGGCCGAGAGCCTGTTGACCGGCCGCTTTGCGGTCGCGGGCGATATCGTAAGCCATATGATTATGCCGACGCTGGCGCTCGCCTTGCCGCTCGCCGCAGTGATCGTACGACTGCTCAAGCAATCGCTGAAAGAGGCGATGCTGCAGGACTACGTGCTGCTGGCGCGGATCAAGGGCTTCCGCGAGCTTCGCCTGGTGCTGCAAGAGGCATTGCGCAATGCCATCGGCCCAACGCTCGCCCTTACCGGCGTTCAGTTCACCTTTCTGATCGGCGGGACCGTGATCGTCGAACGCATTTTCTCCTATCCGGGTATCGGCAACCTGGCGATCGATGCCGTCATCAATCGCGATTTTCCGCTGATCCAGGGATTGGTCCTGCTGTTCGGATTGATCTTCATCCTCATCAATATCGGGGTCGACCTCACCGTTGCGACGCTCAATCCACGGCTGCGGCACGCCTGAGGCGTAACGGGAAACGACGTGGAACACTGGGCACCAACAGCGACGACGGCCACAGCGGACACCGACCCGCAACCGCCCTCGGTTGCCGCCCGCCTTGTTCGCGATCCGAAAGTCGTCTGTGCCGGCGGCTTCATTCTGCTTTTGATCGTCGTGGCGATTGCAGCGCCGCTGGTGGCGCCGCAGGATCCTTTGGCGCAGAATCTGCTCACGGCGACCTTGCCGCCGGCCGGTTTCCACGATGCCGAGGCGGGCTTTCTGCTCGGCACTGACGGGTTGGGGCGCGACGTGCTCTCGCGGGTGATCTTCGGCACGCGGGTGTCGCTGACGGTCGCATTCGTCGCGGCCGGCCTGGCCTGCCTGATCGGATCGGTGCTTGGTCTTTTGGCCGGATTTCTTGGCGGCTGGGTCGATGTCCTGGTGTCGCGGCTGGTCGACATCTGGATGGCGTTTCCGCCGGTATTGCTTTCGATTCTGCTCATCGCCGTGCTTGGCACCGGGCTGCACTCGGTGATCATTGCCATCGTCGTCATCGACTGGACGCGGTTTTGCCGGGTCGTGCGTACCGAAACCATGGGCCAGGCCCAAATGGACTATGTCGTCGCCGCCCGCACCATCGGTTTTGCGCGACCCGCCATCCTGTTCCGCGAAATATTTCCCAATGTTGTGCCCGTGTTGATCGCGCTGCTGACTCTTGAAATGGGCATCGCTGTCGTGGTCGAGGCGATCCTGTCCTTTGTCGGCCTCTCGGTGTCGTCGGACACGCCGACCTGGGGCGGCATGATCGCCGAAGGCCGCCAGATCGTGCATGAAGCATGGTGGGTGCTCGCCGTGCCGCTCGCCGCCTTGTTCGCAACAGTCGTTGCATTCAACCAGCTTGGGGACGGATTGGCCCGCAGCCTCGATCCGGTTTTGCGCCGATGACGATGCGAGCGCTGACCCCGACCAGGCTTTCCATCGAAACACTGAGTGCGATTTCGCTGCGTGACGGCAACAAGCCGGTTCTGCGCCGCGTTTCACTTACCGTCGATACGGGCGAAGTTCACGGGCTTGTCGGCGAGAGCGGTGCCGGAAAATCGACTATCGCAAAGGCGATTCTGGGAATCATCCCGTCGCAGGTAAAGATCACCGGCGGCCAGATAGATTTCGAGGGCCGCGATCTTCTGGCGCTGCGGCCGGGCGAGCTGCGCGACATTCTCGGCCGCGATATCGCGCTTATTCCGCAGGATCCCTCGACCGCGCTTAACCCGGCGCGAAGGATCGATGCGCAGATGACCGACGGACTGCGTCTCAAGCGCGGACTGTCGGCGAAACAGGCCCGCACGCGCGCCCGAGCGTTGCTTGAAGAGGTGCAAATCCGCGATCCGGATCGCGTGCTGAAAAGCTATCCGCATCAGCTTTCCGGCGGCATGCGCCAGCGCGTTCTGATTGCCGCCGCGTTCGGACTCGAACCGAAGCTCGTCATTGCCGACGAACCGACGACGGCGCTCGACGTTACCGTGCAAAAGCAAATCCTGCGGCTGATCCGCTCGCTGCAGGAAAGTCACGGCACCAGTGTGCTTTTCGTCTCTCACGATCTCGGCGTGGTGGCAAAAATCTGCGATCGCGTGACCGTCCTGTATATGGGCAAGGTGGTGGAGCAGGGCGTTACGGCCGACGTTCTGAACGCTCCGCGTCACGCCTATACCAGGGCGCTGCTGGCCGCCAATCCCCGCTACGACCGCCCGGACATCGGGCTTGAACCCACGCCGCCGGAGGTCGTCGCGGCGCTGCGCGCCGAGATTGCGGCTTTCGATGCGAGCGTTGCGGGGGCGCAAAATGGCTGACGATCTCCTGGTCGCCAGTGGCCTGGTGGTGTCCTACGGGCAGCAGCGACGTTTGTTCGAGCGGGGACGGCCGACGGCGACCGTTTTGCACGGTGTCGACATTCGGGTCGGCAAAGGCGAAACGGTAGGCATCGTCGGCGAGTCCGGCTCGGGCAAGACGACGCTCGGGCGGGCACTGCTCGGTTTGGTCAAGCCGGCGGCCGGATCGGTCGTGTTCGACGGCACCGACATCACGGCGCTTGACGAACACGAAAGAAAGCCGCTGCGCCGGCGCATGCAGATGATCTTCCAGGATCCGATGTCGTCGCTCAACCCGCGGCATACCATCGGGCGAATATTGATCGAGCCGATCCTTCTGCATGGGCTGGCGGACAACCAGCGGTCGGCGCGCTCGATGGTGCATGGCGTTCTCGATCGCGTGGGATTGTCCCGGGGTACGGTCGACCGCTATTCGTTCGAGCTCTCGGGCGGCCAGCGGCAGCGCGTCGGCATCGCGCGCGCAGTCGCGTTAAGGCCGGATTTCGTGCTCGCCGACGAGATCGTCTCCGGGCTCGATGTCTCGACCCAGGCCCAGGTGCTGCGGCTTCTCAAGGAATTGACGAACGAAATGCACTTGGCGCTCGCCTTCATCAGTCATGACCTGTCGGTAGTGCGCTCGATCTGCCAGCGGGTCGTGGTCATGCACGACGGCCGCGTGGTCGAAGAGGGTGCATGCGACCGGGTTTTTGCCGCGCCTGCCGCCGACTACACCCGCATGCTGATCGATGCCATTCCGCTTCCGACCATCGATCCGGAATGGCTCGCGCGCGGCGCTTCAGCCGAGGTCGCCGCGACGGCCTGAAAACGCAAAATCGCGCCGTCGGCACCGGGCGGCCTCGGCGCGATCGTCAAACCAGTCCCGACAGGAGAGAAACGTGCTTCGATTTAGCCAGACTATTGCCATGGCAGCGGTCGGCGCCGCGATGCTGTCAAGCGCAACGATAGCTTACGCTGACGGCATTCCGGGCTTGCGCGGTCACGATCATACCGGCATCACGGTGCCCGACATCAAGCAGGCGTCGGATTTCTTCGTCAACGTGCTTGGCTGCAAGGAAGCCATGTCCTTCGGGCCGTTCGCTGACGACAAGGGCACGTTCATGCACGATTTGCTCAACGTCGATCCGAAGGCCGTGATTCATCAAATCACGCTGTTGCGCTGCGGGTACGGCTCCAACATCGAGTTGTTTCAGTATAGTTCGCCGGACCAGAAGAACATGACGCCGAAGAACAGCGATATCGGCGGCTATCACATTGCCTTCTATGTCGACGACATCAAGGCCGCGAAAGACTATCTCGACAGCAAGGGCGTGAAGACTTTCTTCGGGCCGTTCCCGGTGAATGAAGGCCCGGCTGCCGGCCAGGCCATTACCTACTTCCTTGCGCCCTGGGGCCTGCAGATGGAGATCATCAGCTACCCGCACGGAATGGCCTATGAAAAGACGTCGCCAATCAAGCTGTGGTCACCCACAGATCCGGCGAAGTAAGTATTTTCTTCACGTCGTGATGGCCGGGCTTGTCCCGGCCATCCATCTTCTTCTTTGCCAACCATAAAGAGCCCGGCGCTTGGCGGGCCATTATTATGGTCGATCGTCAGTGATGCTCCGATCGCGCGCGGACGAGCTGAATGATCGCGGAGAAATCCATCCCGCTGTGGCCTTCTTGCGCGAAGTGCTCGTAAATCTCGGCCGCCTGCGTGCCGAGCATGGTCTTTGCCTTCACCGATTGAGCAGCCTCTGCGGCAAGTTTGAGGTCCTTCAACATCAACGCGGCGGCAAAACCCGGTTTGTAGTCGTTGTTTGCCGGGCTTGCGGGTACCGGCCCCGGTACCGGGCAATAGCTGGTGAGCGACCAGCACTGGCCCGACGATGCCGAGGCGACGTCGAACAGCGCCTGGTGCGAGAGACCGAGCTTCTCGCCCAGAACGAACGCCTCGCTGACCGCGATCATCGAGACGCCGAGGATCATGTTGTTGCAAATCTTCGCGACCTGACCGTTGCCGGCTTCGCCGCAATGCACGACGCGCTTGCCCATGCGTTCGAGCACCGGCCGACCGCGCGCGAATGCTGCATGGGAGCCGCCGACCATGAAGGTTAGCGTTGCGGCCTTCGCTCCGCCAACGCCGCCGGAAACCGGCGCATCGAGCGTGGCGATGCCGCGCTCGGCGGCGAGGTCATGGGCTTTCCGCGCGCTTGCCACATCGATGGTCGAACAATCGATGAAGAGCGCTCCCTGGTTGGCGACCGGCAGGATTTCATTCCAGACCGACAGCACATGCTCGCCGGCCGGCAGCATGCTGATGACGGTGTCCGCGTTTTCGACGCAGCCCCTGGCGGTTGCGGCAATCTGCACGCCGTCACGGGCTGACGCCTGCCGCGACGCCTCGACGACGTCGAACCCCAAGACCCGCTCGCCCGATTTGACCAGATTGGCGGCCATGGGCCCGCCCATGTTTCCGAGGCCGATGAATCCGATATTCGCCATTGCGTTCGCCCTTTTTCAATCTGCGAAAGTCAATTCCAGGTCGCCGACCGGCTTGAAGTGCCGGTCCACAATGCCGGCCGTGACGCCTTCGAGCTTATCCGGCCGCCAGCGCGGATTGCGGTCCTTGTCGACGATTTGCGCGCGAATGCCTTCGATGAAGTCGTGTCCGGCAATGCACGCAAGCGCGATGCGATAATCTTGCTGAAAACTCTGTTCCACTCTTTTGAACGATAGCGCCGTACGGATGTTGCGCAACGTCACCTTGAGCGACGTCGGCGACATTTTTTGCATCGTCGCCAGGGCGCCGCGTGCCGCGTCGGCTTGGCTTTTACCCAATTGATCGATGATCGTTTCAACGTCGTTCGCGCCGAAACAAGCATCGATCCAAGGCTGCGCAGCGGGTAGTTTGCCGGGCGCCGGCGTGACGGAGATCGCCTCGAGCCGGGCCCGTACCGCAGCTGACGTGCGGCAATCGGCCAGAGCCTCCGGAAGCTCGGGAAGCCTTGCGGCAGCGACGTGAATGTCGGCCAGCCCGCAATAAATTGCGTCCGCCGCGCCGAGGCGTTCCCCGGTCAGGGCCATGTAGGTACCGGCGTATCCCGGCGATCTCGCCAGCAGGAACGACGCGCCGACGTCAGGAAAAAATCCGATCCCGACCTCCGGCATTGCGACCGCGGAGCGCTCGGTGACGACCCGGTGCCGGGCGTGGGCCGAAAGGCCGACGCCGCCGCCCATCACCATGCCGTCCATAATCACGACGACGGGTTTTGGATACCGCGCGATCAAAACGTTCAGATGGTATTCGGTCGACCAGAATGTCGCGGGCAGGGGGCCGCCCGACTTTGCTGCATCATAAAGTGCACGAATGTCGCCACCAGCGCACAAACCGCGCTCGCCGGCGCCGTCGATGAGTATCACACCAACGTCCGGATCGGTCGCCCAGGAACGCAGGACAGCTGTCATGGTGACGGCCATGTCGAGTGTGAGCGCGTTGAGCGCTTTCGGCCGGTTCAATGTGAGCCGCCGCAGCGATTTCCGCTCGCGAACGATAATCTCTCCGTCCAGACCGGTCTGTTCGCTCATCGGCCGACAAGGCTTCTGGCGATGATGAGCCGCATGATCTCGTTCGTTCCCTCGAGAATTTGGTGCACCCGCAAATCGCGCACGATTTTCTCGATGCCGAATTCCGACAGGTAGCCGTAACCGCCGTGCAGCTGTAACGCCTGGTTGGCGACGTCAAAACAGGCGTCGGTGACGAAACGCTTGGCCATGGCGCAAAGTTGGGTGGCGTTTGCGTCCTTGCGGTCGAGCGCCGCCGCCGCCCGCCACAAAAACGTCCGCGATGCTTCGAGCGCAGTAGCCATGTCGGCAAGCCGGAATTGCAGCGCCTGGAATTCGTCCAGGCGCTTGCCGAACGCCTTCCGCTCTTTCATGTACGACAGGGATTTTTCCAGTGCGATCTGTGCGCCGCCGAGCGAGCACGCGGCGATGTTGAGCCGCCCGCCGTCCAGTCCGGCCATGGCGATCTTGAAGCCGATGCCTTCCTCGCCCAGCCGGTTTGCGACGGGCACCCGCGCATCCGAGAAAACCACGGCGCGGGTCGGCTGGGCATTCCAGCCCATCTTCCGCTCGTTCGCCCCGAGAGAAATCCCGGGTAAGTCGCCGGGAACGACGAGAGTTGAAATTCCGGCAGGCCCTTCGCCGCCGGTGCGCGCCATCACCACATAAACGTCGCCGGCGCCGGCACCCGAGATGAATTGCTTTTGGCCGTTGAGCACGTAGTGGTCACCGTCGCGCACGGCGCGTGTCGACAGCGCCGCGGCGTCAGAGCCGGCGCCCGGCTCGGTCAGGCAATAACTGGCCAGAAGCTCCATCGAACATAATTTAGGCAGCCACCTTTGGCGCTGTTCGTCCGAACCGTAGGCGTCGATCATCCAGGCGGCCATATTGTGGATCGACATATAGGCCGACACGGTAGGACAGCCGGTGGCCAACGCCTCGAAGATCAAGGTCGCGTCGAGCCGGGAAAGCGCCGAGCCGCCCACGTCCGCGGCGATATAGACGCCGCCCATGCCGAGTTCGGCGGCTTGGCGCATTTCGGCAACCGGGAAATGTTTGGCTTCGTCCCAGGCAACCGCGTGCGGGGCGAAAACCTTGGCGGCGAACGCGCGAGCCATGTCGCGAACCGCGATCTGGTCTTCCGCGAGAGAAAAAAGCGGTGCGCTAGCTGAGGGGCTATCGAGCATTTACCCAGCCTGGCTGGAATCCGGTCCGGGACAAAAGGACCCTGAGGCTTATCGCGTCAAATTGCCTAAGCTTCGATCGTGAAATAGCATTGTCGTTTTCTTGCAGCAATGCGAGAATTCCGGTGTACATAAGGCGAAATAACCAAGCGCCAACGATCTTTAGGTGGGGGAACTGATGGCTTCCGCGCTCCTGTGCGACGGGATGCCGGGCCCTCATTGGCTCGGCGGCGTTTTTGGAACAACAATAAGCGGCAGGTGCCGGCCGATTGCGGACGGTGCGCTTCTGCAAAGACGCGATCCTGCAACAGCGGGCGGAGGACCCGGTGCTGTCAATTGATCCAGGCTTGGATACGCTGCCCAAGCTTCTGATCCATAATGCGGCCGCGCTCGGGGCGCGTCCGGCAATGCGCCACAAGGATCTTGGCATCTGGCAGACGTGGACTTGGCCGCAAATGCTCGAGGAGATTCGCTCCTTCTCGGTCGGCCTCTCCGAACTTGGCCTCAAGCGCGGCGATAAATTCACCATTGTCGGCAACAATCGCCCGCGGCTTTACTGGGCGATGTGCGCGGGGCAGGCGCTCGGCGCCATACCGGTGCCGGTCTATGCCGATGCGGTGGCCGACGAGATGGCCTATGTACTGGCCCATGCGGAAGTGACGCTTGCCGTAGTCCAGGACCAGGAGCAGGTCGACAAGATTATCGCGATATCAGACCGGCTGCCGCATCTTGGCCAAGTCATCTACGACGAGCCGCGCGGCCTCAAGGATTATGACCACAGCCGGTTGATAGCGTTTACCGACGTGCAAAGCCTCGGGCGCAAGAGGCTTGCAGACGATCCTGAATGCCTGCCGCAGTGGCAAGCCGGCGTGGCGGCCGGCAAAGGCGACGATCTGAGCGTCATCCTTTACACGTCGGGAACGACCGGCCGTTCCAAGGGCGTCATGCTCACCTACAAGAATACGATCGTCTCGGCGCGTAACGCGAACGCTTTCGACCGCCTTGACCAGAACGAAGAGGTGATCGCCTATCTGCCGCTGGCATGGGTCGGCGACTACATTTTTTCTTACGTCCAGGCTTATGCTGCTGGCTACTGCGTCAACTGCCCGGAAACGGCGGAAACCGTCGTTCAGGACCGGCGCGAAATCGGCACGACCTACGCGTTCGCGCCGCCGCGTGTTTACGAGAATCTGTTGACCATCACGATGGTCCGGATGGCGGACGCCGGTGCCCTCAAGCGCAAGGTGTTTGACTTTTTCATCGCGTTTGCCGGCCGCTGGGGCGAGAAGATTCTCGACGGCGAGAAAGTGCCGCTGACCGCTCGCCTGCTTTACGGCATTGGCAATCTGCTCGTTTACGGCCCTCTCAAAAATCAATTTGGCCTCTCGCGCATCCGGATCGGCTACACCGCCGGCGAGGCGATCGGGCCTGAAATATTTCGCTTCTATCGCAGCATCGGCCTCAATCTGAAACAGCTCTACGGGCAAACCGAGGCCTCGGTCTACGTCACTGCGCAGCCGGACGGTGAGATCCATCCCGAAAGCGTCGGCAAGGCCTCTCCCGACGTCGAAATCAAGATATCTGATAGCGGTGAGGTTTTGTTTCGCTCGCCCGGCGTGTTTGCGGGATATTATAAAGACCCGGAGAGGACCGCCGAAGTGCTTACGCCGGACGGCTGGGTTCACACCGGCGATGCCGGCTTCTTTGATCGCAAGACCGGCCAGCTGCGGATCATCGATCGCGCCAAGGACGTCAGCCATCTCAACGACGGCACGGTATTTGCGCCGAAATACATCGAGAACAAACTCAAATTCTATCCGAACATTCGCGAGGCCGTGGCGGTCGGCGCCGGCCGCGATTTCGTCTGCGCCATGATCAATATCGACCTGACGGCGGTCGGCAGCTGGGCCGAGCGGAACAACGTGGTGTACGCATCCTATCAGGAACTCGCCGCCAATCCTCGCGTCTACGAAATGATCGCGGCGCATGTCGACGAAGTGAACCGTTCTCTTTCGGAGGAAGAGGTCATGGCCGGTGCCCAAATCCGGCGCTTTCTCATCCTGCACAAGGAGCTCGACGCGGACGATGGCGAATTGACGCGCACGCAAAAACTGCGTCGCGGCCACATCATCGAACGGTATTCTCCGCTGGTCGAGGCTTTCTATAACGGCTCTACCGACGCGCAGATTGCGACCGAGGTCACTTTCGAGGACGGGCATAAAGGTGTCATCGCGGCGCGTCTGGCGATCCGTGACTTGAATCCATACCCGGCTCCCGCCGCAAAAATGGAGCGCGCGGCGTGAGGGCGCCGACCTCGCGGGAGGCGGCGCTCGGCGAGGTACTGCTGGCCGTGGAGGATGTCTCGCTTTCGTTCGGCGGTGTGAGTGCGCTGACGGGAGTGTCGTTCGACATCCGCAAGGGCGAAATCCGCGCGATCATCGGCCCGAACGGCGCCGGCAAGACCTCGATGCTCAACGTCGTCAACGGCTTCTACCAGCCGCAATCGGGGCGCATCATTTTCAAGGGGAAGGTGCGGACCAGTATGCGACCCTACGCGGCGGCGCAGGGTGGTATTGCCCGAACCTTTCAGAATCTGGCGCTGTTTCGCGGCATGACCACGCTCGACAATATTCTTGCCGGACGTGCGCTCAAGATGCACCGGGGATTTTTCTGGCAACTTCTCCGCTATGGTCCGGCGCTCCGGGAGGAAATCGTACATCGGCGCCGCGTCGAGGAGATCATCGACTTTCTGGAGATCGCGGCGATCCGCAGAGTGCCGGTCGGGCGTCTGGCTTATGGCCTGCAAAAGCGCGTCGAACTTGGGCGCGCGCTCGCGATGGAGCCGGATCTTCTGCTGCTCGATGAGCCGATGGCCGGCATGAACCTCGAAGAGAAGGAGGATATGTCCCGATTCATCATCGACGTGAACCAGCAATACGGTACAACGATTGCGTTGATCGAGCACGACATCGGGGTCGTCATGGATCTATCTGATCGGATTGTGGTGCTCGACTACGGCCGCAAGATCGCTGACGGCACACCCGATGAGGTGAAGCGCGACAAGAACGTGATCCGTGCCTATCTCGGCGAGCCGCACGGGAGCAGCGAATGAGCCGCGGCCTCGCGTCAAACCGACAGCGCAGCGGTCTCGTAGCGTGCGAGGCGGGGTAGGGCCATGGATATTCTGTACAAGATTTTTATTGATCCGTTCGTGCAGATGGGCACGTCTCCCGATCTCCTGGTGCAGACGTTGTGGGATGGGCTTGTCGCCGGCGTGCTCTACGCACTGATCGCTCTTGGCTTCGTGCTGATCTTCAAAGCCTCGGGCGTGTTCAATTTTGCCCAGGGGATCATGGTGGTGTTCGCCGCGCTCACGCTTGTGGGTTTGCATGAACACGGCGTGCCCGCGTTCCTCGCGCTCGCGCTGACCGTGGTCGTGATGTTCGTCCTGGCATTCGGGGTCGAACGGCTGATGCTGCGGCCGCTCGTCAATCAGTCCGACATTATTCTGTTCATGGCCACGTTCGGCCTTACTTACTTTCTCATCGGACTAGGCCAGCTCGTGTTCGGCGGCAATCCCAAGGTGATGATCACGTCCGATCTCTACCTTCCCAACGGTTCGATCGAGTTCAAGGGGCTTGGCGGCTTTGTGTCGTTGCAGAAGATCGATATCGCCGCGGTCATTATTGCTTCGATCATGGTCGCGGTGCTGGGCGTGTTCTTTCAACGCACCCGCATCGGACGCGCATTGCGCGCTGTTGCGGACAGTCATCAGGCGGCTTTGTCGGTCGGCATTTCGCTTGAGCAGATTTGGGTGATCGTGTGGTTCGCGGCCGGCGTTGTTGCGCTTGCCACCGGCATCATGTGGGGCGCCCGTTCCGAGGTTTCCTTCTCATTGCAGATTATAGCCCTCAAAGCGCTGCCGGTGCTCATTCTCGGCGGCCTTACCTCGATCCCGGGCGCCATCGTCGGCGGTCTGATCATCGGCATCGGCGAAAAGCTCGGTGAGTTTTACTGGGGACCGCTTCTCGGCGGCGGGATCGAAAGCTGGTTCGCTTATGCGATTGCCCTCGGCTTTCTGGTGTTTCGGCCGCAGGGGCTGTTCGGCGAGAAAATCATCGAGCGGATTTGACGATGCTTTATCGCGAGGCCGGTCAGTACAAATCGGACTATGCCGCCGACATGGCGGTGTTTCCGATTTTGCAGGATCGCATCGGCATTGTGGTCATTCTGACGGTGGCGTTCGTCGCGTTTCCGCTCTTCGGCAATGACTTTGTGCTCAACGCAGTCATGATCCCGTTTTTAATTTTTGCGCTCGCCGCGATCGGCCTCAACTTGCTCACCGGCTATACCGGGCTGCTTTCTCTCGGCACCGGCGCTTTTATGGGTGTCGGAGCTTACGCTTGCTTGAAGCTGACGACCTACTTTCCGCAGGTAAACATCATCGTCTGGATCATCGCGTCCGGCTTTTTTTCCGCCGCGATCGGTGTGCTGTTCGGATTGCCGTCGCTGCGGATCAAGGGTTTTTATCTCGCAGTGGCGACGCTGGCCGCGCAATTCTTTCTTGAATGGTGCTTCATCCGGATTCCGTGGCTGTACAACAACAGCACTTCCGGGGCGATCGAGGTGCCTTTGCGCACTCTCTTTGGAATTCCGATCACCGGGCCCACCGCGACACCGGCGACACGCTATCTGATCGTTCTCAGCATTGTCGTTGCCATGACGTGGGTTGCGTCGAACCTCGTACATGGCCGTATCGGCCGGATGTGGATGTCGGTTCGCGATATGGACCTCGCCGCCGAGTTGATCGGTATCCGGCTCCTTCGGGCCAAGCTGCTCGCATTCGCCGTATCCTCATTCTATTGCGGCGTGGCCGGCGCCATGATGGTGTTCCTATGGTACGGCGGCGCCGAGGCTGATGTTTTTGCCATCGACCAAAGTTTTCTCGTGTTGTTCATGGTGATCATCGGCGGTTTGGGGACGCTGATTGGTTCGTTTTTCGGCGCCGGGCTGATCTACATTTTGCCGATTGCCCTGCGTGCGGTGCCCGCCGCGTTCGACTTGCCAATCCGTCCGGCTGCCGCCGAGCAATTGACGTTCGTAATAGTTGGGGCACTAATCATTGTGTTTCTAATCGTCGAGCCGAACGGGCTGGCCCGGCTGTGGCAAATCGCCAAACAGAAGCTGAGGGTGTGGCCCTTTCCGTATTGATGGTGCACACTCGACCCCAAACCCCGCTCCGGCATTCTTGCCGGCCGGGATCCCCTCGCTTCCTCCCCGAGAGAGCGGGGAATCTAGGCAGACGCCGGCGCCGACCGGCGGTGCAAACAAGGGAGAAACGGCCATGCGTCTTAAGCATCTCGCTTTTGGCCTAGCGGTTGTAATGGCGGCTCCGGTCGCGGTTACGACGGCGCAGGCGGAAGACGGAATTTATGTTCCGCTGTTCAGCTACCGGACCGGCCCCTATGCCGGGTCCGGCATACCGATCGCCAACGGCATGTCGGATTATCTCAACATGCTTAACGCTCGCGACGGCGGCATTGGCGGCGTCAAGCTTATCGTTGAGGAATGCGAGACCGGCTACGACACCAAGAAGGGCGTCGAGTGCTACGAGTTGGTAAAGAGTCGCAACCCCGTCGTCATCAATCCCTATTCGACCGGGATAACGCTGCAGCTCATTCCGAGGGCGGCGGTCGACAAGATCCCGATCTTGTCGATGGCATACGGTCTTTCGGCTTCGGCCGACGGCAATCTGTTCCCGTGGATATTCAATCCGCCGGCAACCTATTGGGACGGCGCTTCGGCATTTGTTCGCCACGTTGCCGATGTCGAGGGCGGCTTCGATAAGCTCAAGGGCAAGACGATCGGTCTCGTCCATCTCGATGCGCCGTATGGCAAGGAGCCGATTCCACTCCTTCAGGCGCTCGCGGCGGACTATGGGTTCAAGCTCAAGCTTTACCCAGTTCCCGGAGCGCAGATGCAGAATCAAACCTCGCTCTGGCTGGACATACGCCGCGACCGGCCCGACTGGATCTATCTGCAGGGCTGGGGGGCCATGAATCCGACGGCGATCAAGGAAGCGACCAAAATCGGCTTTCCAATGAATCGGCTGGTTGGCGTTTGGTGGTCGGGAAGTGATGACGACGCGCGCCCGGCTGGCCAGGAGGCGAAAGGCTACACGTCGCTCGACCTCAACGCTGTCGGCACAAACTTTCCAGTGATTCAGGACATTCTCAAATACGTCGTCGATAAGGGTAAGAGCCAAGTCACCTCAAAGGACAAAGTCGGCGAGAACTTCTATAACCGCGCCGTCTGGAACTCGGTCCTCATCGCTGAGGCAATCCGCACGGCTCAGCAAATTACTGGCAAAAAGAATGTCAACGGCGAAGACGTGCGCCGTGGCTTGGAGAATCTCAATATCACCGCCGCGCGTTTGAAGGAACTGGGCCTCGAAGGCTTCGCCGCACCGGTTAAGTTGAGTTGCGCCGATCATAACGGGCACGGCGGTATTTCTCTCGTGGAGTGGGACGGGACGAAGTGGCATACGACCGTCCCCTCGATCGCACCGATCAGGGACAAGGTTTTGCCACTGATCGACAGCGCGGCCGAGGACTATGTGAAGGCCAATGCCGGCTGGCCGAAGCGAACCGAGCCTTGCGACAAGTCGTCGTAAGCCGACGGCTGAAAACGGCGAACGATTAGGTGAGGGACCTCGGCGGACCGAGGCCCTCACCCTCTCACCAAGGGAAGAGAGCGGCCATGGCTGCCGTGACGCCGACGAAGGCCGCGCCGAAAGCCGGGGCGGAAGCGGAAACAATTCTGTCGCTCAATAATATCGAGGTCGTCTACGACCGCGTCATCCTTGTGCTCAAGGGTGTGTCCCTCGCGGTGCCGAACCGCGGGATCGTAGCGCTCCTTGGCGCTAACGGCGCCGGCAAGACCACGACGCTCAAAGCCATCTCCAATTTGCTCCATTCGGAGCGGGGCGAAGTGACCAAGGGCGCGATTATCTTCAACGGCGCCGAAGTTCAGGGACTGCCGCCCAACGAGGTGGTGCGGCGTGGCTGCATCCAGGTGATGCAGGGCCGCTACTGCTTCGGTCACCTGACGATCGAGGAAAATCTGCTCACCGGGGCGTTCACGCGCCGCGACGGGGCCGCCGCGATCCGCGCCGATCTCGAAAAGGTCTATGTATATTTCCCGCGATTGCGCGAGCGCCGCCAATCGCTGGCGGGTTACACATCGGGAGGCGAGCAGCAGATGTGCGCGATCGGTCGCGCGCTGATGTCAAACCCGAAGATGATCTTGCTCGACGAGCCGTCGATGGGGCTGGCGCCGCAGATCGTGGAGGAGATTTTCACGATCATGAAAAGCCTCAACGACAGCGAAGGCGTCTCATTCCTGCTGGCGGAGCAGAATGCCAATCTGGCGCTGAAATATTCCGGCCACGGCTATATTCTTGAGAACGGACGTGTGGTGCTCGACGGCGCGGCCTCTACGCTGGTCGAGAACGAGGATGTCAAGGAATTCTATCTCGGCGTGGCCGACGGCAAGCGCAAGTCGTTCCGTGAAGGCAAGCACTACAAGCGGCGCAAGCGCTGGCTTGCGTGAACGCGGCCGTTGCTCACGCGGTCGGCAAAAGATCAGCTCTGCCAAACGTCCAGAGTGACGCCTTTCGGTGGCGCGATATCGGCGGGCACGAAGAAGTCCTGCACCAGCTTTTGCGACGGGTCGACGCGATAGTGCTCGAAATCGCTGACGCCATTTTCAGCCAAAAATGTATCGTCGATCAGGAAGTGCCCTGTCAGCTGGCGCGACGGACTGGAAAAGACGGCATAGGCGGCGTCGGCCACGATCTCCGGCTTGCGCGATTGACGCATCAGGGCATCGCCGCCGAGAAGGTTGTTGACCGCGGCGGTGGCGATGACCGTGCGCGGCCAAAGCGCGTTGACTGCTATGCCCTTATTGCGCAACTCACCCGCCAGGCCGAGCACGACCAGACTCATGCCAAACTTGGCGATGGAATAGGCGGTGTGCGGGGCGAACCACTTCTCCTTCATGTCGAGCGGCGGCGAGATCATGAGAATGTGGGGATTGGCCGCTTTTTGCAGATGGGGTATCGCCCATTTCGAGACGACAAATGTGCCGCGGGTATTGATCTGCTGCATGAGGTCGTAGCGTTTCATGTCGGTCGCCACCGTCGGCGTCAGCGAAATGGCGCTGGCATTATTGACGACGATGTCGACGCCGCCGAAATGTGCGGCCGTCTTGTCGATGGCCTCTTTCACCGTAGCTTCGTCGCGGACGTCGACGACGAGCGGTAGCGCTTTGCCGCCCGCTTTCTCAATTTCCTCGGCCGCGGTGTAGATAGTGCCGGGAAGCTTCGGATGTGGTTCGACGGTCTTCGCGGCGATCGCCACATTGGCGCCGTCGCGGGCGGCGCGCAGGCCGATTGCCAGCCCGATGCCGCGCGAAGCGCCGGTGATGAACAATGTTTTTCCAGCAAGCGACATTTTGGTCTCACTTTCTACGGGCAAGAAACGCGGCGAATGCGGCGCGGGCCTCGTCGGACTGCAACAGATCCTTGAAATGCATGGACTCGGTGTCGATTTGCTTGATGACCTCGTCGAGGTGGCCGCGCATCAGGCTGCGTGACACGGCGACCGCTCGGGGGGGAAGCGCCGCGATCTCTCGCGCCGCGGCAAGCGCCACGTGCTCGACTTCGGCGGGGTCGACAACAACGTTGACGAGGCCCGCGTCCTTTGCCTCCGCGGCAGATAACGGCCGGCCCATGACGAGCATCGAGAACGCGCGGGCATAACCCATGCGCATGGGCGCGAGCAGCGTCGACGCCGCTTCGGGAATGAGCCCGAGCTTGATGAACGGCGTCGACAAGACCGCTCCGGAGCCCGCAACCACGTGATCGCAATGCAGCAGCATGGTCGTGCCGACCCCGACCGCCACGCCATTGACCGCCGCGACCAACGGTTTTTGCCTGCCAGCAAGCGCGTGGAGAAATTCGTGTGCACGCGGATCGAGTCCGCCAGCCGAGGCCTTGAGAAAATCGGTGATGTCGTTGCCCGCGCAGAAAGCCCCAGGGACGCCCGCAATCATGATGCAACGGATGGCATCGTTTTGATCGCTCTCGCGCAGCGCGCTGGTGATGTCGCCGTACATCGCAAGGGTCAGCGCGTTTTTCTTTTCCGGGCGATTCATGCGGATGGTACGGACACCGCCGTCATCCGTAACCGCGACAACATCGCTCACGATGCGCCTCCCTTTTGGACGCGACGGACCAGTATCAGGCAACAGGGCGCCGCCGTCTCGTGCGCCCGCGCCGCCGAATTCCCGATTTGGCGTTTTCTCTGCCTGCTATTATCAATTGCATCCGTACGCGCCGGAAGTGAAGAACGGAGTGGAAGTCGCTAATCGGCGCTTTTGTGATTTTGACGAACGAGTTTGCCGATGGCGCGAAACTCGCTTCCTGCCGCCGACCGCGCCTGGGACTCGATGGCGCGATAAAGGTCGATGATCTGTTCGCCTACCGGGGTAACCACAGCGCCCCCACCGCGAACGCCGCCCGTTTCTGCGGTGACCGCGGGTTCACGCACCGTCCGGTTGATCTCCTCGACCAACAACCAAGCCCTCCGGTACGACATGCCGATGGAGCGGGCAGCTCCAGAGATCGACCCGGCCGACCGGATCGCCTCTAAAAGCGCGATCTTGCCCGGACCGATGCGGTTTCCGGACGCCAGATCGATGCGAATGGAGAGATGTGTGCCGGCCATGGTCGACCCTTGAACGAGCTTGCTGAGGTTTTCGCGCATCGCCGGCTTTCGTCAAGTGGCATATTAACCGGTGGGGGCTGGTCGCGTCGGAGGCCGTCAGGGCGGTGCCGAAAAAGAAACGGCGGCCGAAGCCGCCGTCCCGAACAATTCCGAAGCCGGTTTCTATTGAAAAAGCTTCATCGCATTAGTGATCGTTTCCGCTACCCCCCATGCGAGGGGAATACCAACGAAGCCCCAAGCAAGCACGAGTTGCAGGATTGTTGTGCCGTTTTGATTCGAGCTTGTCATCGATCTTCTCCGTTATATGCTGGGCGAGCCGCCGACCGCGCGAGCCGCTGCGGCTCGGCCCGCTTCGGCAGCCGCAGCAAGGGCTGTTTCGCCTTCGGACTCCATATGATAGCGCGCGTGAACGGCTTTGATGAACAGATTGCACAAGAAACCGATCACGAGCAGGGCGGCCATGACATACATGGTGACGTTGTAAGCCTGTGCCTTCGGCACGCCGTGATCGATCTGGTACTGGCGGATATAATTCACCAGCACCGGCCCGAAGATGCCGGCCATTGACCATGCGGTGATCAGCCAGCCGTGAATGGCACCCACATAGCGGGTGCCGAACATATCCTTGAGATAGGCGGGCACCGTGGCGAAGCCGCCGCCGTACATGCTGATGATAACCAGGAAGGCGAGCACAAACAGCGTCACGCTGTGTATTTCACCGGTCCATGGCACCAGCGCGTAAAGCACCGTTCCGATCGCGAAGAAGCAGAAGTAGGTATTCTTGCGGCCGATGAGGTCGGACGTCGAGGCCCAGAAGAAGCGGCCGAGCATGTTGAACAGGCTGAGCAGCCCGACAAAACCAGCCGCGGCCAGCGCCGTGACCTTGCCCGGGAACATTTCCTGGCTCATCGCGGAGGCTTGGCCGAGCACGCCGATGCCGGCTGTAACGTTGAGACAAAGCACCCACCAGATTAGCCAGAATTGCGGCGTCTTGATTGCGTCATAGACATAGACGTCGTTCTTGGTGATGAGCTTCTGCGCGACAACAGGCGGTGTATAACCCTCCGGTTTCCAGCCTGGCGTCGGGATGCGTACAATCGCCGCGCCGACCCACATGAAAATGAGGTAGATCACGCCGAGGCCGATGAACGCTTCGGCGACGCCGACATGGGTGGGCGTCGAAAACCTCTGCATGAGCCAAACGGAAAGCGGCGAGGCGATGAAAGCGCCGCCGCCGAAACCCATAATGGCCATGCCGGTCGCCATGCCCGGCCGGTCAGGAAACCACTTGATGAGGGTCGAGACTGGGGAAATGTAGCCGAGGCCGAGGCCGATCCCGCCGAAGAAGCCGTAACCGATGTAAATGAGCCAAAGATTGTGGACGTAGACGCCAATCGCGGAAATGAAAAAGCCAACGCTCCAGCACAAGCCGGAGGTGAACATGGCGCGGCGCGGACCGCCCTCTTCGACCCAGCGTCCGCATACGGCCGCTGAAGCGCCGAGGAAGAAGATCGCGATCGAGAAGATCCACCCGAGTTCTGTCAGCTTCCAGTCGCCCGGCGCTGACTGAGTGATGCCGATGAGCTTGGTCATCGGCAGATTGAAGACGCTGAAGGCGTAGGCTTGGCCAATACACAAATGAATGCACAGTGCGGCCGGCGGCACCATCCAGCGGCTAAATCCAGGCTTTGCGATTGTGTGGCTTCGGTCAAGAAAACCGAAAAGCCCCCCCGACGATTGCGCTGGCGCCATCGTACTCATCGTTTCCCTCCTCTGCTTTTATTGCTGCGCGGTTGTTTTCGCGCTTATTATCTATCTTACCCTGCGTCGTTGAGTATGTAACTTAGCTCGCCTCGGTCTTTGCTGCCATGAGACTTTCGATTGCCGCGCGGACGGCTGGGTCCAGCCCGGCGCCGCCAGCCTCGACATGCGCAAAAATTGCAGCGCGCATTCTTGGGTCCCAGAATTTTTTGATGTGATCCGCGGTGCCGACTGTGGCTTGTTCCGGTCCTTGACTCGCGAAGAACTTGCCAATTTGATTGGCCATGTAGACCAGCTTGTCAAGCGACATGGGTGACGGCTTCTTTGCTGGCTTCTTTGATGCGCTGCGGATGGGAGAAAATCTCGAAGCCGTCGCTGCGCGCAACGGCCACGAGCGTGATGCCCGCCGTCTCGGCCGTGCGTACGGCAAGCGCCGTCGGCGCGGAAACGGCGACGATGAGCGGTGCGCCGATGACGGCGGTCTTTTGCACCATTTCCACCGAAACGCGGCTCGTCAGCACGACCATGCCATTGTGGCTAGGTAAATTGTCGCGCGCCAGCGCGCCGGCCAGCTTGTCGAGTGCATTGTGTCTGCCGACATCTTCCCGCACTGCAGCGAGACCGGTCTCCGGGCGCCAAAACGCCGCAGCATGCACGGCCCGTGTTTGAAGGTTGAGTTCCTGTCGAGGACTCAGCGCATCGAGCGCCCGCATGATTTCGACGGGTGAAAACGCCGTACCCTCCGGCACGCAAGGCACCGGGCGCACTGCTTCGTCCAGGCTTTCGATGCCGCAAAGTCCGCAGCCGGTCGGACCCGCCAGACGCCTGCGACGCTGGTCCAGCGCGGCGGCGCGAGGTTCGGCGAGCCACATACGCAACTCGATCCCGGAACCGTGTTCGACGATGTCGAGCTGGCGGATTTCCGCTGCTGAAGAAACCAGACCTTCGGTCACGCTAAAGCCAACCGCGAAGTCTTCGAGATTCTGCGGGGTCGCCATCATCACCGCATAGGTGCCGCCGTCATAACTGAACGCGACGGCGGTTTCCTCGGGGATGATACGCTTGCCGGCCGTCTTGCCTTGCTGGCGCCAGATCAAGCAGTCGACGGAGGTCACCGGCTTTCGCATGCCGTTACTCCGCGGCCTCGACGGTAGCGGCGATGCGGCGGCTCTTGCGCGCGAGATCCTCGTATTTCTGTTGCCATTCCGTCGGACCGTTCGAGGGCGAGATCTGCACGGCGGTCACCTTATACTCCGGACAGTTGGTGGCCCAATCCGAAAATTCGGTAGTGACGACGTTGGCCTGCGTATTGGGATGGTGGAACGTCGTGTAGACGACGCCCGGCGCCACGCGCTCGGTGATGAGCGCGCGCAGCGATGTCTCACCGGCGCGGCTTACCAGTTTCACCCAGTCGCCATCGCGGATGCCGCGCTGTTCGGCATCGTGCGGATGGATTTCGAGCCGGTCCTCCTCGTGCCAAAGCACGTTCTCGGTGCGCCGGGTCTGCGCGCCGACATTGTATTGACTAAGGATGCGGCCGGTCGTGAGCAGCAGCGGAAAGCGTGGCCCGGTCTTTTCATCGGTCGCAATATATTCGGTGCGTATGAATTGGCCCTTGCCGCGCACAAAGCCGCCGACATGCATGACCGGCGTGCCTTCGGGTGCCTTCGCGTTGCAGGGCCACTGGATCGAGCCGAGTTGCGCAAGCCGTTCGAACGAGACGCCGGCAAATGTCGGCGTCAGCCGCGCGATCTCATCCATGATCTCGGAAGGATGATTGTAACGCATCGGATAGCCCAGAGCCTCGCTGATCAGGCAGGTGATTTCCCAGTCTTCGTAGCCATTCCTCGGCGCCATGACTTTGCGCACGAGCTGGATGCGCCGCTCGGCGTTGGTGAATGTTCCGTTCTTTTCCAGAAAGGTCGAGCCGGGCAGGAACACGTGTGCGTAGTTCGCGGTCTCGTTGAGAAACAGATCCTGCACCACGATGCATTCCATCGCCGCAAGGCCGGCGGAGACGTGATGGGTGTCCGGGTCGGATTGAAGGATGTCTTCGCCCTGCACATAAAGGCCCTTGAACGAGCCATCGACCGCGGCATCGAGCATGTTCGGGATGCGCAGCCCAGGCTCCTTGTCGAGCGTCACGCCCCACAGCGACTGAAACAATTCCCGGGTCGCGTCGGTCGAGATATGGCGATAGCCCGAAAGCTCGTGCGGGAATGAACCCATGTCGCATGCGCCCTGCACGTTATTCTGGCCGCGTAGCGGATTTACGCCGACGCCAGGGCGCCGAATGTTGCCGGTCGCCATCGCCAGATTGGCAATCGCGATCACCGTGGTCGAACCTTGGCTGTGCTCGGTGACGCCGAAGCCGTAATAGATCGCACCATTGCCGCCGGTGGCGATAGAGCCGCGCGGCGTTACGGATCGGTTTCCGCCGGTACGCCGGTTATCTTCGCGACAGCCTCGGGGCTGTTGCGTTCCTCGGCAACGAACGCCGCCCAATCCTGGAATTCATCCCAATCGCAGCGCTCGCGCACGAAGGCTTCGTTGACGAGGCCTTCGGTGACGACGACATGCGCCAGAGCGGTGAGGACCGCGACGTTGGTGCCCGGCAGGAGCGGCAGATGATAGGCCGCTTGCACGTGCGGTATGCGCACGAGGTCGATTTTCCGCGGATCGATGACGATCAGCTTGGCGCCTTGGCGCAGCTGCTTTTTCATCCGCGAGGCGAACACCGGGTGGGCGTCGGTCGGGTTGGCGCCGATCAGGACGACAACGTCTGCCTGCTCCACCGAATCGAAGTCCTGCGTGCCGGCGGAGGTGCCGAATGTCTTGCTCAGACCATAGCCGGTCGGCGAATGGCAGACGCGGGCGCAGGTGTCGACATTGTTGTTGCCGAAGCCGGCACGGATGAGCTTCTGCACCAGGAATGTTTCCTCGTTGGTGCAGCGCGATGAGGTGATGCCGCCAATCGAGTTCTTGCCGTACTTGGCCTGGATGCGCTTGAACTCGGACGCCGTATGCGCGATCGCTTCGCTCCCACGACACTTCGCGCCACGGGTCGGTGGTCTTTTCGCGGATCATGGGTTTGAGGATGCGCTCGCGGTGATTCGCGTAGCCCCAGGCGAAGCGGCCCTTGACGCAGGAATGTCCGCGGTTCGCCTTGCCGTCCTTGTACGGCAACATGCGAACGACCTCGTCGCCGCGCATTTCCGCCTTGAAGGAGCAGCCGACGCCGCAATAGGCGCAGGTCGTCATCACCGACATGCTCCGGCGTGCCGTTGTCGATGACCGTTTTCTCGTGCAGCGTGCGGTCGGACAAGCCTGCACGCAGGCGCCGCACGAGACGCATTCGGATCTGAAGAACTTCTCCTCCATGCCCGGCGACACCACTGAGCTGAAGCCGCGGCCCGCGATCGTTAACGCAAACGTACCTTGCACCTCCTCGCATGCGCGTACGCAGCGCGAGCAGACGATGCATTTCGACGGGATCATAGGTGAAATAGGGGTTCGATTCGTCGATGCCGGGATTTCGATGACGCTTGGCGCCACTAAACCCGTAGCGCACGTCTCGCAGGCCGACCGCTCCGGCCATGTCCTGAAGATCGCAATCGCCATATTGGCCGAGCAGGTCAGGCAGTCGAGCGGATGGTCGGAAATGTAAAGTTCCATGACCCCCTTGCGCAGCCGTTCAGGCGCTTGGTCTGGGTGCGCACCACCATGCCGTTCGCGACCGGCGTCGTGCACGACGCCGGCGTGCCGGCGCGGCCCTCGATCTCCACCAGGCAGAGCCGGCAGGAGCCGAATGCCTCCAGCATATCGGTGGCGCAGAGTTTCGGAATCTCGATGCCAAGCTCCATCGCCGCGCGCATGATCGAGGTGCCCTCGGGCACGGTAACCGGCCGCCGTCGATGGTGAGGGTGACCGTCTTTTCCGTCTTGGAGCGGGGTGTGCCGTAGTCGATCTCTTCGATGAGCGACATGGCGCTCTCCTTTATTCGGCTGCTTGCAGGCGCGTGCGCGCGCCGAAGTCTTCGGGAAAATGGGTTAAGCGCGCTCATCACCGGATAGGGCGTAAAGCCGCCGAGCGCACAGAACGAACCGAATTTCATGGTGTTGACACAGATCTTCAAGCAGCTTCGTGTTCGCGGCGCGATGGTCGTCCTTGATGATCAGGTCCATACCTCCATGCCCCGCGTCGACGCCGACACGGCAGGGCGTGCACTTACCACAGGACTCGATCGCGCAGAATTCCATGGCAAAGCGTGCCTGTTTCGCCATGTCGACGGTGTCGTCGAACACCACGATGCCGCCGTGGCCAATGAGGCCATCGCGCGCAGCAAATGCCTCATAGTCGAATGGGGTGTCGAACAATGCGCGGGGAAAGTAAGCGCCGAGTGGCCCCCCGACCTGCACCGCCCTTACTGGACGGCCGCTGAAGCGTGCCGCCGCCGATATCGTCGACCAGCTCGCCCAGCGTGATGCCGAAGGCGGTCTCGAACAGGCCGCCATACTTGAAGATTGCCGGCAAGCTGGATCGGCATAGTGCCGCGTGAGCGGCCCATGCCGAAATCTCTGTAGAAGGCCGCGCCCTTGTCCACGATGATCGGCACAGTCGCGAACGAGAGGACGTTGTTGATGACAGTCGGTTGACCGAACAAGACCCTTGTGCGCGGGCAACGGCGGCTTGGCGCGGACGACGCCGCGCCGGCCTTCGAGGCTTTCGAGCAACGAAGTCTCCTCGCCACAGACGTAAGCGCCGGCGCCGACGCGCACTTCCATGTCGAAGGAAAAGATCGACCCGGCGACGCTCTTACCGAGAAATCCGCCCTGGCGTGCAGCGCGATCGCCGCCTCCATAGTCCGCGATGGCGATGGGGATATTCCGAGCGAATGTAGATGTAACCCTTGGTTGCGCCGACCGCGATGCCGGCGATCGTCATCCCTTCGATCAGGACGAACGGATCGCCTTCCATGATCATGCGGTCGGCGAACGTGCCGCTGTCACCCTCGTCGGCGTTGCAGACGATGTACTTTTGGTCGGCCTTGGATCTGCGCCACCGTCGCCACTTGATGCCTGTCGGGAAACCCGCGCCGCCGCGGCCGCGCAAGCCGGATTGCACGACTTCCTCGACGATGGCTTCCGCGCCGATCGCCAAAGCGCGTTCGAGGCCCTTGCCGCCGCCTAGCGCGCTGAAGTCTTCGAGCGAGCGCGGATCGACGACGCCGCAGCGCGCAAAAGTGAGCCGCGTTTGCCGCTTGAGCCACGGATGATCTTCGGGCGGATCCAAGCACGAAGTTGTGATGACCACCGGCGGCGAGGAGGGCGGCAAGCAGGCTCTCCGCGTCGCCCGGCTCGACCGGCCCGTAGGCAACGCGGCCGCCCGGAGTGTCAACCTCGACCATCGGTTCGAGCCAGTGCAGCCCGCGCGAACCGTTGCGGACGATGGTCGACGGCGAGTTGCGCTTCGCGCGGCCGCCGCGCGAATTGTGGCGTCGACCTCGTCGGCGCCGACGCCAACGCTGCGGCATCGATGGGTATGTAGAGCCGCAGGCGTCATGCCGGAGCCTCCGCCAGCAAGGCGTCGAGACTTCCTCTCGTCGAGCCGAGCGACGACGCGGCCGTCGATCATCGCGGATGGCGCGACGGAGCACAGGCCGAGGCAATAAACCGGTTCCAGCGTGACGCTGCCATCGGCCGTCGGTCGTTCCCATGGCCACGCCAAGCCGGGTCTCGGCACGTGCGGCAAGCGGATCGCCACCGGCGGCCTGGCAGGCCTCGGCGCGGCACAGCTTGAGGACGTGCCGGCCTGCCGGCCGGCGGCGGAAATCGTGATAAAAGGTAACTACTCCGTGCACCTCGGCGCGGGTGATATTCAATGCGTCGGCGATCAGAGGCTCGGCAGCTTCGTCGATATAGCCAAATTCCTCCTGCAAAGCGTGAAGGATCGGCAACATCGGGCCCTCGCGATCAAGGCAGCCCTGAATTCGCTCAAGGGCGATATCTTTATTCCAAGGAAGCTGGCCGCTTTTCGTGGACATCGGGGGTGCCGTTCATCGTATGCGGTGGTCCGCATATCATGCTTTGCAGATATGTATTTTACAGTAATTACAAAAGCCTGTCGCACAAAAAGGAATTTCGCCGCAGGTGTTTTCCGCAGTGCGGCAACGTTACCCGGCAAGCGTGACTTTTGTGGGCATTTGGGCGTCGGCCCAATCAAGGCGATGGTTTCGGAAGTGAGACCCGTCGTGCTCTAAAACGCATCCGCCTGAGCAATTCCTAGCCTTGACAGCCTTACCTTCGCGCATGGACACTTTCCTGTCGAACTGCCCAATTCCACACAGCGGTGGGCGACAGGGCGGGCGGTATGGTTGCCGTTATTCGCGATGTGAGCGTCGATGAATTGCGCCTGTTTGGCGACATTGTCGCGCGCCTTGAGCGGCTCGGCCCTGACATTGATGCGCGGGCCGTTATTTTCCTGGATGTCATGAAGCTGTTGGGGGGAGATTTTGGCGCCTCCTATGTCTGGAACGCGCGTCGGAACCGGTTCGATGAGGCGGTCAGCTTCAACATGGATCCCGACAATCTTCGCCGCTACGAGGACTGGTATCAGTTCCGTGACCCCATGACGTTCGAATTGCGGGCGCGTCGGCGAGCGACGCTGGTCGACGAAGTCATTCCGCGCGACGAGCTGGAGCGCAGCGAGTTCTACAACGATTTTCTGGCCCGCGATGGACTGCATCACGGCGTCAACATGTTCATCTTCGACGGCGAACGCGATCTCGGCGATCTTCGCATCTGGCGGGCCAGCGGGCGTCCCGATTTTTCCGACCGCGATATCGGCCTTCTTGATGCTTTGGAGCCGCATCTGCGTCGCGCGCTGCTCCGTTGCGGACACTGCGCAGGACTGACACCTCGGGAATACGAAGTTGCTGCCCTTGTAGCCCGCGGCTGCACCGATCGGGATATCGCTCGCATCCTTGGCATCGGCTTCGGTACGGTCCGCACCCATATCACCAAGGCGATGGCCAAAAGCGGTTGCGCAAACCGAGCCGAGCTTGCGGCCGCGGTGGCTCGGCGCACATGAGGCTCGGGTTGAAGAGCCCAACGTCGTCATCTTCCTGCAGGCCGGGCAAGCTCATAGAACCACAAGGACGACCCCGATGATCGAGCAACTTACCGGCTTTCCCAGCGATGTTGTCGCCCTCGAATGCAAGGGGCGGGTGACGAAGGCGTGATTCAGTCCTGGTGCCAGTGGTCCTCAACGCGCTTCAAACGCATAAGAAAATTCGACTCTACTATCAAACCGCCCCGGATCTCGTCGGTCTCGATCCTGGCGTCATCTGGGAAGGTTTCAAGGTCGGGATTGTACATCTTGCGCACTGGGAACGGGTTGCGGTGGTCACCGACATGGACTGGATTAAGCACACAGTCTGGCTTTTTGCGTTCCTGATGCCGTGTGCGACCAAGCTCTTTTCGCTATCCGACGCCGCTCGGGCACGCGAATGGATTCTGGCCGAGTAACAAGGCAGGCCAACCTAACCCTCGAACAAAGAGCATCCTCATTGGTGTTTCCCTATTGCCCGGCTTCTCCGCAATCTACCAAATTGGAAAAGCAACCTTTCCGCGTTGTTGGACGAGCCATGACTTCTCAAACGCAACGAATACCCGAGACCTTAATGAATGCGCTAGCGACGATTATCGGCTGCTACGGCTTGCCCTCAAACAGCGCCGCGGTCGTGATCGGGGGCCATGGTCGTGGCAGTGTTGTTGGGGTCGATCGCGGGGGGCGCACTAGGTTTGACCGACCGGGACCAAGCCCTGTTCGCCACGGCTTTATTTAGTCTCCTCGGCGGTATGGCTTGGATTCTCTTTTTTCGCGATCGTGATCGGCACCATTCACCGGGATGCACCTTTGACGACTGAAATCACCTCGCGGACGTCCCCGACGCTGTTCGATCTGATGATCGCGCTCGCCGGCGGCGCTGCCGGCGGCATCGCCATCGTCTCTCCCAGCGTTGGCACCGCGATCGTCGGGGTCGCTATCGCGACCGTACTGGTCCCGCCGCTTGCCGCTTCCGGGCTGTTGCTGGCGCGCGGCGACCTCGACATGGCGTGGAATGCCTTTGTCCTGGCGATGACCAATGTGTGATCGCCATCCATTGGTCTTGTGGTTCTCATCCTCTGCCTAGTATTAAGCCAGGTTGTTGCAAAGATTATCGGAAACGCCATGGTCGCGCGGGTGCTGGAGCAGAGCTTGATCATCGTCGGCTGGGTCGCCAACTGGCGGCCGATCGAGATATACCTCTATGACTGGTTGCCCATTCGTCGACGTATTGTTCTATTCCGCCGCGTCTCTGCTGCGCCCTTGCAGGTGCGGCCGACCTAAGCTCGATTCGTTCGCGACGATCACGCGCTAGCGCTTAAACCGTCGGGTGCCATCGGCGCCCGAGCGCAGTGACGGCGAGCGACCAGGGTCACTTCATTGCCCCGGACCACCTCCGGGCGCCAACGCCGGCTCATAGCTCTGCGGCACTTGGAATAGCTCCGGCGGCTGCTGGGAGTAGCTCACCGAACGGGCTTGCATCAAGTTAGAGCCGTCAACTACAAGACGGAGCAGCACACCGTCCGATGTCAAACATACGGTGTGGGTTTCCACATCCTCGATCCACGACCAGTCGACACAGTGGAGCCCCGCGACCACGGACTCGTTGCCGCGCCTTAACGCCTTACCTCTTTCCGGGTCCAGAGGTAGGCGCGGTGTGCCCTCCAACTTAAGAAAGGTGTGTTTTGCGAGATTGAGCAAGATGATCTCGTGCGCATTGCGGTCGTAGATCGTTGCGGATTTATCTGGCCCGTCGATGCGCACGAGACGTTCGCTCGCCAACCATCGCCGGCGCTGAATGATCCTCGGCTGATGCGGCCGCGTGATTTGGTAGCTGATATCCACATCGCGCGCAGGCAACTCGTGTGGCGGCTGCTCCTGAGCGCGCAGCGGTGTTCCGAGGAGCAGCACTGCCAGAACGACAGTCGGTGGCAAGCTGCGCAGAATGCTCATTTATAAGGCCTTCCGCGCTTTTAGGCCCCCGCGCGCGCCCGAACATATCATCCCGTGCGGTTTTCGTTGGTGGAGATCGGCAGGTAGAAGCCGCTGCATCGGATGCCCCAGACGCGCCCTCGAAGAAGCTAAAGTTCGAGCGGCCACGCTCTGTCGCCGCTCTTCCAATCGCCGTATCGTCATCCAGCCGGCCGCAGCCCTGGGCCTGCCGGAAATTTACGAACGGCCCGAAATGGCGCAAGGGGGTGGAATCGTTCCTCAGAGGCGCCAACGAGGTGATCGAATAATCGTGCCGTTTGCTGCACTGCATGAGTCCGGTTATGTGCAGGTTTTCGGTCGCCGGCATGACGAGACTATGCACGCGCTGATGCGGCCGGCGACCGAAAAGCGCCAAGGCACGAAATCGCGGTGGAGCATGTGATGGCGGTGCCGCGAGCGCTACGGGGATTTGGTCGCGGCGGCTGGGCGGTTGGGGCGATCGTTGTGCCGTTGAGCAGGATGATTGGCGCGGTGCCGGCGCGTTGGGTGGCGAGGCTTTCGGTGTGAGGGCGGGCAAGATTGGCGTCATTGCGCTAAGGGTTCGCCTCCTTGCATACCCAGCAACGTCGACGAAATCGAAGTACAATACCGGTTGCCGTCCCAAGGGCGCGGGTGCAACGGCCACTGATGCTGGAATATCTTCGCCCAAGGCCGAGGATATAGCCTCGTCAAATTGATGCCGATGCGCTCTGTCTGATGTGAGGGTTGTTGGAAAGCGATTATATTTTTGACGCAAAAAGGAGACAATTAGCATGCCTGTGATGTCTGGCTTCGGCGCGCTCGCGGGACTGCCGTGGGAGCGTATCAACGACAAAATTGAGCGGCGGGTCATTTCTGGAGACCAGGGAATGATCGTTTGGTGGAAACTTAAGGCCGGCGCACGTGCTGCTCCGCATCAGCATCCGCACGAGCAGATTGTTTGGATGCTTAAGGGCAGGATGGATTTTCGAATTGGGAGCGATCGGCGATCGATGATGGCGGGCGATATTGCGGTGATTCCCGGCAACATCGAGCATGAAGGCTTTTTCCCCCAGGATACGGAGGTAGTTGACGTCTTTGCACCGCCGCGCGCAGATTTCCTCGCTGACGGTACACCACCTTATATGAGTTCATAAATCGCACGGCAATTCGTGCGGTGCGACAGCCCTTACTTCGGCGCTTCCAAATCGCTGTAGGTAGACTTGCGGGATGATCATGTAACGGGCCGTAAAAGCGCGGCCGACGGCCAAGTTGCCATTATTTGTATAGCGTCGTCGAAAGTGGCGGATCGCGATAACGCGTGGCTAGTGCTTAGATCACGGTATTTCGCAGCACGCCGATCGATTGGATTTCACTTTCGATCTGGTCGCCGGGCAGGCAATAGCGGGTAGCGGCGACCACGCCTTGCTTCGGCTGCCAACGGCCGCCGAGTTCGTGATCGACGGACCACGCGGTGCCGGCCGGCGTGCCGGTAATGATCATCATGCCCGGCCGCAGCGTGAAATTGACCGAGAAGAAGTGGATCAACTCGGCGCAGGTCCAGATCATGCTGGCGGTATTGCTCGATTGACGCAATTCGCCGTTGATCCGGGTCTTGATGTCGAGGGCCTGCGGATCGGGGATTTCATGTGCGGTGACGATCCACGGCCCGGTGGGCGCGCTGGTGTCGAACGCCTTGCCGCGGCCGAGCTCGTACCAGGTGAAGCCGCCGGACTTGCGCACCTGCCGGTCGCGGGCGGTCACGTCGTTGACGATGGTGTAGCCAAAGACGTGGCCCAGCGCGTCTTCGACGGCGATGTGCCGGCCGGGCTTGCCGATGACGACCGCCAGTTCCGTTTCGCAATCGAGCTTGCGCGTCAGTTTTTCATCGTAGCGGATATTCTCGCCCGGGCCGATCACGCTGTCCGAGGTTTTGACAAAGAACTCGGGCTCCTTGCCGCTCGTCGGCGAGCCGGCTTTCTCATCGTTGTGCTCACGATAGTTGCTGCCGGCGCAGAGGATCGTCGAAGGCAGTATCGGCGCCGCGAGTTTGGCGTCGTCGAGTGCGTGGAGCGCATCCGCCGGCGGTTCGGCGATCAGGCGCGCCGCCAATGCTAGCGCTGCCTCGCCGGCGCGAATGAAAGAGATCGTGTCATGAAAATTTTTCTCGTTGCCGGGCGCCAGCGAAACGCATGCCGAGGCAGCGTCGAGAATCTCGGCGCCCAACACAAAGCCAAGCCGAATTTCCTGATCGCACCAAAAATTCACCAGCTTCACGATGTTTCCCCCAAATTCGCTTTTTGCGGATTTCGAACCGCTTCCTCACCTGATGCGAGGCGCCCGAAGGCAACACCGCATCCCTCCGAGCGGCGCGAGGCGTCACCGCCGGTGCCCGGATTTACGCCGGAACTCACCGGTGGACCACGTTGCCGCCGCCGACGAGAACGCAGTATTACCAGCCACTTGTATCACGCCGCCAACGGCGATAGGCGTTGATGTCGGGCTTCATTTTCGATGCGTGGGGTGCGAGGCATATCGCGGATGGAATGCTCGTGGCGCCGAACGGCCCGACCGTGCCAAGAATGCGCGGCCGAAGAAATGAAAAACGTCAGTGGAGGGAATTGCCGTGCCGAGTGCTCGCCCTTATCCCCGTTTGCTTTCGCCCTGGCAGATTCGCCACACCCAGATTGCCAATCGGGTGGTCTTCGGACCGGTCCGCCCCACCTGGGTGAGAAGCGCGCACGAGGGCGTCTTCACCGAGCAGGCCGTCGCCTATTACGAAGAGCGCGCCAAGACCGGAATCGGAATGATCATCCTTGGCGGACATCTCGTCGACAAGGACACCCTCTATACGCCCGCCGCCTTTCCCGGCCTTTGGAACGAAGAGCAGGTCGAAGGGCTTGCGCGCGTGGCGCGAGCGGTGAAGAAGCATAACTGTGCTATAATCGCGCAATTGCTGCATATCGGTCTGCGATCTCCCACGCCGTTTTTGAAGACCGATCCGGCGCGCGACCCCTACGAATACAATCCCTACATGCTCGGGCCGAGCCAGGTGCCGGTAGGTGAAATGCCGGGCGGACCGACGCCGAAGGAGATCGAGGAGCACGAGATCGAATACGTGCTGGAGTGCTTTGCGGAAGCCGGCCGGCGCGCGATCTCCGCGGGCCTGGACGGCGTCGAACTGCACCTCGGCCACGGCTATCTGCCGTGGCAGTTTCTGTCGCCGCTCTACAATCAGCGCAACGACCGTTGGGGCGGATCGTACGAGAACCGGCTGCGGTTTTCGCTCGAATGCCTGCAGCGCATTCGCCGGAGAATTGGCGCCCGCGCCATCCTCGGCTATCGCATCAACTCGACGTCGTTCTGGGAAGGCGATCTGGAAATCGAGGACGTCAAGCGCGTTCACCTCGATCTCGAGCAGCAGACCGATATCGACTATGTGAGTGTGTCGGCCGGGGTTCATCACTCATGGATCCACACGCCGATGACCTTCGAGCAAGGGTGGGAGCGCGAATACTCGCGCGCCTTCAAATCAGTTTCGAAAAAGCCGGTCTTTGTCGTCGGCCGGATCAGCACTCCCGACGTCGCCGAAGAGCTTATCGTCTCCGGTGACGCCGACGCCGTGCTGCTGTCCCGGCAAATGATCGCCGACGAACAGTGGATGACGAAAGTAAAAGAGGGCCGCGAGAAAGACATTCGGCGCTGCGTTGCCGCCAACTATTGCTGGCGATCGGTCATCCGCGGCAGCCGCGTCCAGTGCGCCTACAACCCTGTGGTCGGGCGCGAAACGATCTGGGGTGCGCATTCGCTGACGAAAGCCTATGCGCGCAAGCGGGTGTTGGTGGTCGGTGCCGGGCCGGCCGGTCTTGAATATGCGCGTGTCGCGTCTGCGGCGGGTCACGCGATTTCGGTCTACGAGCGTGACGATGCCGTCGGCGGACACGTTCGCGCCTACGGCGCACTGCCGTACCGGCAGCAGTACGGCACCATCGCCACGTGGCTGGCGGAACAAGCCAGGGGGAACGGCGCATCGATCAAGTTGCTGAGCCCGGTGACCGCTGAAAATATCGACTCCGTGCTTGCCACCGAAAAACCGGATCATATCGTCGTTGCCACTGGGGCGTATTACCGCAACGACGGGTTTCAAGGCCAGACGGGAAAGCCGATCCCGGGCTGGGAAAGCGGCAAGTGCGTCGCGTGGGATCAGATCGCGCTCGACAAGACCGTGCCGTCAGGAGAGATCCTGGTGATCGACGAAATGGCCGACGTGGCCGGGCCGCTGACTGCGGTCAAGCTGGCGAAGCTGGGCGCCAAGGTCCGGATTATCACCAAGTGGCCGATGATCGGCATGGAGACGGCGCAGGAAGTCTATCTGCACTGGATCATGACCTATCTGCACGAAGCCGATGTCGAGGTGATTACCCATCACGTCGTTACCGGCATCAACGGGTCTTCGGTCGATGTCGCCAACATCTACAAGCGTTCGAGTACGCGCCGGATCACTGCCGACGCCATTGTTATGGCGACGGCGCGGCGCTCGGAAAATGCGATCTATCAACTGTTGAAGCGGCGTGGTCTCAGTGTCGAAACCATTGGCTGCGCCAATGCGCCGCGAACAGTGTATGAAGCAACGTTCGAGGGGCATCGGTCGGCCCGCAAGCTTGGGCTTTCGCAATGGCGGCGGTCGGGGCAGGACTCGGCGCAAGGCCACGTCCCTCAATATCTTTACAATACGTCGTGAAGGATGGCGGACAACGCGCGTGCTCGGATCGACTTTGGGTTCTGCCGAACAGCCGCTTCGGGTACTAGGCGACATGCACGATGGGACGGGGAATTGCTGTCCAAGGATCGATGAAGTCGCGGTATACCTGCCAAGGATCCGGCGCAGGTGCGCTTCTCTGAAAACAATATATGGTCGAGACATTCCCTTCGGATTGTGCCGATCATCTCTCGGCGAGCGCATTTTGCCGCGCCGAAACGGCGGCAATGGGCTTGTCACGAATGCCCACAGCTTGTGATCGCCGCCTGAAAGTGGCACCGTAGAACGACATCTTCCAGGCCGTTCCTTGCCCGTGCTTGCGGCCATGACGCAAAAGATTAATCAGCGGGTCCAAAAGGGGGCAAGCCAGGCATCCCTTGCAGCCATGGCTCAGCATTGGCCGAGAAATTCCTTGGGCTTGCAGGCGTCAGCACCAACCCAGGCCGGGGGCGACATGTTTGAGGATGGCCTCGATGACGTGGGCGTTATAGTCGACACCGAGCTGATTGGGGACGGTCAAGAGCAGCGTGTCAGCCTCTGCGATGGCTTCGTCTTTTGCGAGTTGCTCGACTAGGGCGTCTGGCTCGGCGGCGCAACTGCAGCCAAAAATAGCTCGTGTGTTTTCATCGAGGAAGCCGATGGTATCGTCGTTCTCGTTCCCGCGCCCGAAATGGGCGCGGTCGCGATCGTCCACGAGTGCAAAGTTGCTGCGGCTGACCGACACCCGCGGCTCGCGCGCATGACCGGCGGACTTCCACGCCTCGCGGAATATCCCGATCTGCTCGGCCTGCTGCACATGGAAAGGACGTCCGCTCTCGTCGATTTTGAGCGTGGAACTCTGCAGATTCATCCCGAGCTTGGCCGCCCAGCCTGCGGTGGCATTTGAAGCTGCGCCCCACCAGATTCGCTCGCGCAGGCCCTCCGAGTAGGGCTCGACGCGCAGGAGGCCGGGAGGGTTGGGGAACATCGGCCGTGAGTTGGGGCGCGCGAAGCCCTCGCCTCGTAGCACTTCGAGAAATACTTCCGTGTGGTTTCTGGCCATGTCGGCATCAGTCATCCCCTCAGGCGGGGCGTAACCGAAGTAGCGCCATCCCTCGATCACCTGCTCCGGCGAACCGCGGCTGATGCCCAGTTGCAGGCGTCCGCCAGCGATGACGTCGGCCGCGCCAGCATCCTCCGCCATGTAAAGAGGGTTCTCGTACCGCATATCGATGACCACAGTGCCAATCTCAATCCGCTTCGTCTTCGCACCGACAGCGGCCAGCAGGGGGAAGGGAGAGCCGAGCTGGCGGGCGAAGTGATGCACACGGAAATAAGCCCCGTCGGCGCCGAGTTCCTCGGCAGCGACGGCCAGGTCGATCGATTGCAGCAGGGCGTCGGAAGCCGATCGCGTCTGCGACTGGGGCGAAGGTGTCCAATGGCCAAATGACAGGAAGCCAATCCTTTTCATGAAAATGGGTATCGAGAGATAGGTTCAGCGCTGGCTCTTCTAACCTGAAGCATTTGAGTGGAACAGGTGGTGTTCGCGAGGTCCCGATACGGCTTCGATAAGGAGTTCCGCCTTTCGCCAGCATGGCTATCCTTCTGTCTCAGCGCGAACATTCCGACACGACGTCATAGCGTCCAACTTGTCCGCCCAGTAGTTCATCATTGCCCTACGGGTCGGTCAGTGAGACTTCTTTTGGCGGTCGTTAAGGTATTCTGCACGGTTGTATGCAGCAACGGTACACCATTCACGCCTGAAGACGTCGTGATCCACACACGCGCGCAAGTCGCAGGGGTCCACGACGATATTGTACAGACCAGAGGCTCAAAACTGGCGCACTATGGGCGGCCGATCAACACAATGCCCCTTTTCTTCCCATGAATCCCGTAACATGAACTGCCTGCCGTGAGTTGATCTGAACCAATCTGCCATCCTTAGTCTTCGCATCATGCGCCTTGAATTGGTACGGGCGAGCGCCAAGTATCGCTTCTCGGGACCGCTGACTGGGACTAGGCCGTCTGCTCGCGACGAAGGAGGTGAAGCCATGGATGCCGGGACGCTTGTGAAGATCGAACCCTGCGTGAAGCGGGTCCGTGTTTACCTCGGCGGAAAGATCGTCGTCGACTCCATCCGCTCAAAACTCGTCTGGGAAGTGCCACACTACCCCGCCTACTATTTTCCGATGGCAGACGTCAGCATGAATTGTCTAATCGCAAGCGATCGCACCGAGCGATCGTCGACGCGAGGAGAGGCGCGCTACTTCAATGTGCACAGCGGAAGCCGCCTCGTCGAAAACGCCGCGTGGCACTACCCACAATCATCCATTTTCGAGATTCTGGGGCACGTGCGTTTCGAATGGGATCGGATGGATTCCTGGTTCGAGGAAGAAGAGGAGGTTTTCGTCCACCCGCACGATCCATATAAGCGCATCGACCTTCTGCACAGCTCCCGTCACATCGAAGTTTTGCTCGACGGCGTGAAGGTCGCCGACACTCGTCGACCTACCGTCCTTTACGAAACGGGGGCGCCGCTTCGCTACTACATACCGAAGCCCGACGTGCGCATGGACCTGCTTGAGCCCACCGACAAGCGCACAGGCTGCGCTTACAAGGGATTTGCGCGGTATTGGAGCCTGAGCGTGGGCAACATCAAGCGTGAAAACATCGCGTGGTCGTATGCGATGCCGATCGCGGACTGCGCAAAAATTGCGGGCCTAGTTGCATTCTATAACGAGCAAGTTGACTTGATCGTCGATAGTGTTCCCCAAGAACGCTCTTCAGTTTGACAGCAACGAATGAGCGCCCTTTGGCATCCTGGTGGTCAGAACCTATCGGATAGTAAAATCACCCGCCGATTTGATATTTTCATCAATCGCACGAGAAATGACTCGCCAAGGTGAGCAAATCGAATTGATCGCGTGCGAAAATATCGTGTCGAAGGCAGTGCTGGACTGGGGTCAGTCCTAAATAACAAATACGCAGAAGGCTACCCCGGGTCGGCGTTACTATGGCGGTTGCAAATTCGTTGCTGAAGTCGAGACGCTAGCCAATGAATGGGCAAAAGGGCTGTTCCGATGTGAATTGGCATGATTTCGTGACCCCATCTGAATCAATCAGATCAAATACTTACCGTGCCGATCGGCGTCGGGACCCTACGCCGAAACACAAGCGGATGAAAAATACGCCGCCGGAGGTGCGGGAGAAGCGTTTTCGCAATGTCGGCGATCCGCGCCGGACCGACCGTTTCAAGTCCACCTATGAGCACGGTGCAAAATCGCCTTTTGTAGTGCATGGAGTCGCTGCCTACGAGCGCGCCTTCAAATTGCTCGAAGATGCGCTCGCTCGAAGCGGTGGCCCCTGGATTCTCGGTTCCGATCCTACGCTCGCCGATATCAATCTAATGCCCCACACAGCGCGGCTGGATTATCTCAGTCTTCTCGATCTCTGGATCAAAGACCGGCCGCGCGTCAAGGCATGGTGAGCTTCGGCGCGGGAATGGACGAGCTTTAGAAGCGGTTTGCATGATTTGAGCTCTGAAGCCGAGTTTTCAGAAATCAGAATGCACGGCCCAAAGATTGCGGTAGATCTCGCCAAGACCATTGCCGAAGTAAGACGTAATATGCTTACGATCGCCAACTGACGCTGATTAGGTCGGCAACGGCGTCGCTCGGTCGCCTGAACCCGTCACGCATGCGACGAGGCTATCGCAATCGGCCGGAAAATCATTGCCACGCCAAGCGACGTGCTGATCGGGTCGGATCAGCGCAAAACGAGCTCCATATCGTTCGAGCAAGCGCGCATCTCTTGGCGCAAGCACTTTCAACGGTACCTTGCGTTTTGCGGCGGCGTTGATGAGAACATCCGTTGCTTTCACATCGCCGTCGGTGACCAGTACGGTGAAGTCTTCCCCGAAATGATCGTAAAGGGAGGACCCGTCGTAAAGCCAGAGATGAGGAGCCAAACAACCCGGATGCGCCGATGGAACGTAGAGCATAAAATGATCCGGGGGCGGTTCACTGCAATCGGCAACAATGATCGGTGAGTTTTCGTATCGCATCCCGAGAACAATCCCCAGCGTCTTGAACTCGCGCATTTTCGTTGCCTCAATGATGTCGGCAACCTCGCGGCGCGTCGCTTCGCCGACCACCCCCGGTTCCTCCAAGGCCGGTCGGACCAGCTGATTTCCGGTTAACCCAAAGTTGTGGACTGCTTCGGCAATCGTTCTCTCGTGCACGGTGCGGCGTTCCATTTCATAGGACGCGAGCAGATCTTGACCACCCCAGCCGGCCAAGCGTCCTGCCATCTTCCATCCCAGATCGACCCCGTCGCCGATTCCCATATTCATCCCGAAGCCGCCGAATGGCGGATGCAGGTGGCAGGCGTCGCCGGCTAAAAACACCCGGTCACGTGAATACCTGTCGGCGACGAGCCGGTGAGCGACCCAAAGGTCGGTTCCGACAATCTCGATATCGAGCTCCTTCAGACCGGTGCCGCGGCGAATGAGATCGACGGCGTCGACGGTCGCAGGATCGACGTCATCCGTCAGCTTGGTTACCATGAAGAACCAAAGGCCGGCCTCGTCCATCGGTCCCAGAAGACACGGCACCTCTTCATTGACCATCCAGTACATGATGGCCCGTTCGTGTAAATGCTGTGATGCAAGATCGGGTGCCCGAAAGATGATACTAAAGTTCCGGGAGAAGGCTCCCTCACCAATCATCGTTGCACCGATTGCGTCGCGTACCGCACTGCGCGCGCCATCCGCGCCGAGGAGGAAGGAACTTCGGACCGTCACCGTGCGGCCGGCGGGTAGGTCACGCATCAACGAAACGACGCCATCGGCAGTCTGAGTTAGCGACACAAATTCCGTTTCGAAATGGATCGAAACTCCGGGGATCGATTGCACGCACGCTCGTAACACTTCTTCCAGGACGTATTGCGGCACCCACTGCGCTTCCTCGGAATACAGGTTATTGCGTTGTCGACTCCCGTTCAGAGCGTTCTCGAACCTAGCGAGAAGCGGCCCGTTCATGCGCGTTGCGAACACGATGGTCGAGGGCCGGTCCGGTGCGATTGGCGACGCCTGCCGAAGCGTATCGGCGATCCCCCAACGTCGCAGGTGCTCGCGTGTGCGCACGTTCGTAGTTTTCGCGCGCGGACTGTAACCAACGCGGTCGTTGCGCTCGACGACGATGCAGCGGACACCGCGCCGCCCAAGTTCGATGGCAGCAGCAAGGCCAACGGGACCGGCTCCTACTATGACGACGTCAGCTTGTTCGTCCTGGATTCCGGCCATGCGGGGTCCGCGGTCTCAGACGCTATGGTGTCGGCAAACCGATAGCGGGAATCGGATCAGGCAAGTAGGCGCCGGCGCGGATGGATTTTTGCAACGTCTTGAAATCCGCGCCTGACTTATTTTCGTTATAAACGCGCACTGGATCGAAGAAGGTCCCGATGGGATTCGCAGCAAAGTCCGGTGAGGTACGCATAAATTCTGTTGAAAGCTTCCAATCCGAGAAATTGTCGCTTTGCAGCTCGACGAAATTCCCTTCGGGATCCTTATAATAGAGCGAAATCGTCAACCCGTGATCGAGACAGAATGCCGGTTCCACGCCGGCTTTGCGCAGCCGATCGAAAGACGCCATCAGATCATCAAAACTGGCGTATTCGAACGCGCAGTGATGCATCCCGTTGTGGTTCACTTTCTTCGCATCGTCCGACAGACCCGGAACGGCGAGAAAGGCGATCCGATGATTTGCCTCGTCATTCGTTGTCCAGGCGGCGACTTGGTCACGAAACTGCACCTGAACGCCAAGCACCAACGAATACCATGCAATCATCTCGTCGAGATGGCTGGTTTTGATGGTTACGTGGTGCAACTTGGGCTTGATCATTGAACCTATCTTCCTTTCCGCCACAGTCGCCGGTCTTGTGATTCAAGTTCCATAATTCGCATGTCGTAATCGAGGTAGCACAGCGGCTGACTAATTTTCTCTCAGTCGACCGCTCTCACAAATCCGATAGCACCTCTGCGAGTTTATCCGGCATCGAGAGGAACGGAGAATGACTGGCGGGCAAGCTCCGGACGTCGACCGGTGGTGACTTGGCAATCATATCCCGTTGCATACCGATCGAGAGCGCGCGATCGTCGGTGCATTCCACGTAAATCCGCGGAATGCGGCCGAAACGCTCCGGCGTCACATGAACCTTTGTCATGAGTGCCGCGAGAGCTTGTGGCCGCAGCCGAGCGCTCGCTTCGGCGATGTCTGAATCGCTGCAATCGTGATAGAAAATCTCACGAACCTTATCGGGCATGATTGTTCCGCTGATCCGGTCTGCATCGAAAGTCATGCTGACAGGTACGACGGGTTTCGGATTGCGATTTTCGATGTCCAGCAACGCTTCACCGTCCTGCGGCAGGAAGGCGCTCAAATAAACCAGTGCCTTGACGCGGTCGGGCACTTTCTCGCCGGTGACCGATATGGGAATGCCCCCCAAAGAATGTCCGACCAACACGACCTTGCCCGGCAAGTCGGACATCTCCTCGATAATTCTGTCGACCATCGTGTCCAAGGTCACTTCCTTGAGCGGCGTTTGATCCTCGCCCTGGCCCGGCAGATCGATGGCCTTCGCGCGGTGGCCGCGCTTTTCCAACTCCTCGACGGTTTTGCGCCAACACCACGCGCCGTGAAACGCCCCGTGCACCAATATGAATTGCGTCATGCGTTTCCTCCCTTGTCCAAGCCGAATAATGCTCGGCCTTTTTTGCGGTGCATATAATAAGGGAGTTTATGATTGTGGTAAGATGGCGATAATGCTTCTCCGATAGCAATATGCTATTACCGCTTCGAGGCACCATTTGCGACCTGTCGGATGCGGGGCACGCGTTGAAGCTGAACCATTTTCGCGACGCTGTGGCCATCGCCGAACACGGCAGCGTCCGCGCCGCGGCCCGTCACCTCGGTATCGCTCAGCCAACCCTTACACGCGGATTGTCCGACCTCGAGCGAGAACTCGGCGCCCCGCTGTTCGAGCGCAGATCGAGGGGTATGCTGCTGACTCCGCTGGGCGAGGCATTCGTCAGACGAGCGACCGCCATCTTGAACGATGTTCGGCGGGCCGGGGACGAGTTCGAGCAACTGCGAGGCAACGGCGTCGGTTCGGTTACCGTCGGCCTCTCTATCGCCGCGCATCTGTGGCTGTTACCCAAGGTGTTGGAACCCTTCCGGCGGAAGTTTCCGAAAGTCCACCTGCATATTATTGAGGGGTTCTATCCAACCCTTGCACAGGGGCTTCATGATGGCAGTGTCGATTTCTACGTTGGCCCTGATCCCGGGCTAAAACTGCTGCGAGCTCTTCAAAAGAAGATTCTGCTGCCTGGCCGGCGCGCGGTCCTGTGCAGATCAAAACATCCGCTTGCGAACGCAACGTCCCTCAAGGAACTAATCAGGGCTGAATGGGTCACGACGTCGATAACGCCGAGGGCCGAAAAAGAACTCGGCGTCCTCTTCAGGCGCTATGGCCTGCCGGAGCCTACGCTGGCGCTGCGCGTTCAGTCGGCACTCACATTGTTGACGTGTCTCACCCATTCCGACCTTCTCGCCATGGCGCCCGCGCAATGGACGCTGTCGCCATTCGCCAATCGCGTCCTCGCGGCGGTCCCTGTAAAGGAGGAACTTTCCGCTCCGGCTATAATTCTAGTGACCAGAACCGAGGTTCCGCCGTCTCCCGCAGCGAGTTTCTTGATCGACCTCATAAGCCGAGCTGCAGGCCGTATTGGAAGCAGCAAAGACCCTGAGCCGCAACGCAAAATTCGCGATCTTTGAAAAAATAGAGCCGAAGGCAACCGCCGTTGCCGCGGTGAAGTTGCCGCGGTATCCGGGCAGCTCCGCGGCTGTACTATTTTTGCCGTTTAATGCGGCGGCCCTGAACCGAAGCAAACTATTGCGCGGTCGGTTCCTTCAAAGGATCCTTAATGGCTTCGAAGGTTGCGAACTCGACGGCCCAAGGCTCACCGTTCACTTTTTCGACTTTGCGGATGTAGACGTTCTGCACGATGTCGCGTGTGCGCGGATCTATTGAAATTGGTCCGCGCGGACTTTCCAGTTTCATGCCCTTCATGGCTGCGATAACCGTATCGGCATCGGTTTTGCCGCCAGTCTTTTCCAACGTTTGGTAGATCAGATGGATACCGTCATAGCCGCCGACTGAGATAAAATTCGCACGATGACCGGTCGCCTTTGCATAGGCATCAACGTAGTCTTTGTTGATCCCGGAGGCATGCGCCGCGGAATAGAAGCCCGCAGTGACCACACCGAGGAACGTGTCGGCCGTCCCTGGCAAGTCGTCGTCGTCGACGATGTCACCGGTGCCGATTAGCTTGATGCCCGATTTATCCAGTCCTCGCTCTGCGAATTGCTTGGCCAGCGTGCCAGCTTGTCCGGCCGGAACAAATACAAACAGCGTGTCGGGTTGAAGATCGCGTGCGCGCTGCAGAAACGGTGCGAAGTCAGGATTAGCGAGCGGAACCCTTAGCGTGTCGAGGACTTGGCCGCCGCCCTTGGCGAAATGCTGTTCGAAAACATTGCTGGCCTCCTTACCTGGGGTCCAGTCAGTGACGATGGTGACAGCTTTCTTGCTGCCGTTCTTGATTGCCCAATCGGCGATGATTCCGGATTGCTGGCCCAGAGTGAAGCTCGTACGCACATAATATGGGGAGCGCTCGGTCACAACTGAGGTTCCCGAGACCATTACTACCGTCGGCACTTTTGCCTCCGTGGCAAGCGGCGCCATAGCCATAGCTGTCGGTGTCGTGCCCGCGCCGAGGAAACTCACCTTGTCCCTGACGATCAGTTCCTGAGCGAGGCGCTTGCCGTTATCCGGAACGCTGGCATCATCGCGAATGATGAGTTCGATCTTCCGACCTGCGACCGTGTCGCCATGCTGTTGGATGTACAGCTTGGCACCCGCAGCGGTTTCCCTCCCGACCGCAGCGAAAGCTCCAGTCATAGGGATAACTACACCGATTTTGACCACATCTTGCGCAGCGACGCCGCCGACATCGATCACCAGAATCGCCATAGCAAGACAGTAATCGACGAAATGCCTTCGAAACATTGCGCTGGCTCCTTCTAAACGGCGTCGATTGTTCAGTCCGCGACAGGCGCCCTCGGGGTGTGGAAGCCGCGTGACCTCGTCGCATTCCGCTGGAGCTCTATGATGAAGCTATACTAATTCCCAGGCCACGCGCAGAGGACAATATCGCCTTTCTGGCAGATTGTGTTGCAAAAGTCGAAAGTTGCGGGCCTCGAATTTTCGCGAAAAATCCGAAACGGTGTAAATCGGCATGATTTCGTGACCCCACTGAAATCTTGAGGGTTCTGTGAGGTCGCATGGCGCGACGTGGCCTGGAGCACGGTAGTGATCGCGACCTCATAGAAGCCGGATTGAACGAAGCCGCCGCTGAGTGTTCAGGCGCTATGGGGATAGTGCCGGTGCGACATCGGCGGTCAATGTTCGGGCTCGCTTGACGAGCGTGCATGGACGGCGATTTGCATGCAAATGACGTTGGTGGTCGGGCGCTGCACGTGGCAGCAGCGTTGGTCTATGACACTAAGCGGGCGGTACGCCAGGCGCAGGGCGGATTGGGGGGACGTCCGGCTAATACGCCCAAAGGCGCTCCATGGATAGTTGGTCTTGGATGGTCTGCGGCGGCTGAGCTGAGACGTGTTACGCCAAAGGTGTCCCGGCGCTCCAGCCAGGTAACGCGTCACATGTAACGCGTCTCGGATGCGCAACGAGTGCCTTGGCGTCCTGGGGGCACATTCACAGGATAGGGCAAACGATCGGAGGTTTGGTAGCGCAGACAACGACACGTTGGCGTGGGCCCCGTTAACCACTCGCGGGTTGAGGTGACGCGAAGCCAATTTTTTGCTTACAATTGGACCTTTCGCGGCGAACCGTGGGAGCCGTCGCCATGGGAAAACGTAGTTCGATCTTTAGCGCCAGAGGGGATGGCGAGGTGATTGGCTACATTGAAGGCGCCGAGGCGTTCAACGTTTCAGGCCAATGGCGTTGCCGCTACGATGGACAAACAGGCAATCTTCGCGATCTCCGTAACGGAGAAATCGTTGGCCACGTTTCGCTTGCGGGCAAATTCGTCGGTCTGTCTTGGCGAGCTGATAAGCTGTTTCGACAATTCGATGACGACATCGACGGTGCAGTCCTTCAGGAGGGGGCTTCCCCGGATAACGTCGGCGAACAATCGGCGGGTCAGGAACTAGCCCCCGGCGAAGATGAATCACTAAAGAGTCCGGACAACCACACTGACGCTCTCGGTCAAGTGTTGCGTGAGCTCGTTCAGGACGAGGCTTCCCCGGATGGCGTCGGCGAACAACCGGCGGGTCAGGAACTAGCCCCCGGCGAAGATGAAATCACCAAAGAGTCCGGACAACCACACCGACGCTCTCGGTCAAATGTTGCGTGAGCTCGTTCAGGACGCGGCTTCGCCGGATGGCGTCGGCGAACGACC
>CAVZSB010000002.1:0-287347 GCA_963777635.1 uncultured Alphaproteobacteria bacterium | reverse complement strand
GGGAGAGGGTGCCCGAGCGCAGCGAGGGCGGGTGAGGGGTTCCCGCGCGTAAGCTGCCCCCCTCACCCGGCGTGGCTCGCTTCGCTCGCCGCGCCACCCTCTCCCGCAAGGGGAGAGGGTTTCTGCGCGCGAATCCGATACAAAGGGATGGCTGTTCAAAGCTGTTGGATCGCATGATCGGCAAGCTCAAAGGCGTGATCGACTCCTATGGCGAGGATTCCGTCATCCTCGATGTCAACGGCGTCGGCTATCTTGTGCATTGTTCGACGCGCACGTTGCAGGAATTGCCGCGCGCGGGTGAGGCGGCGACGTTGTCGATCGAGACCTACGTGCGTGAAGACCAGATCCGGCTGTTTGGATTTATGACCGACGTGGAGCGCGAGTGGTTCCGACTGCTGCAGACCGTGCAGGGGGTAGGCGCCAAAGTGGCCCTCGCCGTCCTTGGCACCCTCAAGCCGGCCGATCTGGCGTCCGCCATCGCCATGCGCGACAAGGCGACGGTCGCACGGACCCCCGGCGTCGGACCCAAAGTCGCCGAACGCATCGTCACCGAACTGAAAGACAAGGCGCCGGCTTACACCGACATCGATCCGGCGCTGGTGCGGCTTACCGGCGCGCTCGACGATAAGCGGGCGCCGCAGCCGGTCAGCGACGCGGTTTCGGCGCTCATCAATCTCGGCTATGCGCAACCGCAAGCGGCCGCGGCCGTTGCAGCCGCGTTGCGCAGCGCCGGCGAAGCCGCGGAGGTCAAGACCCTCATCCGCCTCGGACTGAAGGAGCTTTCGAAGTGAAACCGGCCGCGAAGCTGAGCAAAGCGGATCGCGATTTGATCGACGCCGCGATGGCGGCCATCAAACAGCGTTATCGCGACGACTGGCAGGAGGTCGGCGCGGCGTTGCGCACGCGTTCAGGGAAAATTTTTACCGGCGTCAATCTCGACGCCTATCTCGGCCGCATGGCGGTCTGTGCCGAGGCGGTGGCGCTCGGTCGCGCCGTCGTCGATCTCGGCGATGCGGGGATCGACACTATCGTCGCGGTGCGGCATCCGCCGCCGCGGCAGAAGGATCAGACCATCGCCGTGGTGTCACCCTGCGGCGCCTGCCGCGAGCTGATTTTCGACTACGATCCGAAAGCGCGGGTGATCGTGCCGAACGGCAAATCGTCGGCGGCGGTGCCGATCAGCGCGCTGTTGCCGAACAAATACAAGCGGGGCGAAGAGGGGTGAACGGCACCACCGGACGCAAGCTCGTGACCCCGGAGCGCCGCGATGAAGACGCCGCGGAAGCGACGTTGCGCCCGCAGAAGCTTGCGGAATTCATCGGCCAGGAGCAGGCGCGGAAAAACCTCGCGGTGTTCATCGAGGCGGCGCGCGCACGCCACGAGGCACTCGATCATGTCTTGTTCGTCGGGCCGCCCGGGCTCGGCAAGACTACGCTGGCGCAGATCGTCGCGCGCGAGCTGGGCGTGAATTTCCGCGCCACATCGGGTCCGGTCATCGCCAAGGCCGGCGACCTCGCGGCGCTCCTCACCAATCTCGAAGAGCGCGACGTGCTCTTCATCGATGAAATCCATCGGCTCAATCCGGCGGTCGAGGAGATCCTCTATCCGGCAATGGAGGACTTCCAGCTCGATCTCATCATCGGCGCGGGGCCGGCGGCGCGCTCGGTGAAGATCGACCTAGCCAAGTTCACGCTGGTCGGCGCGACCACCCGCGCCGGACTTCTGACCAATCCGCTGCGCGATCGCTTCGGCATTCCGGTACGGCTTAATTTCTACGCCGAGGCGGAGCTCGAGCAGATCGTCAATCGCGCTGCGCGCGTGCTTGGCGTCAGTATCACCGCCGACGGCGCCAACGAGATCGCCCGCCGCGCGCGCGGCACGCCGCGCATCGCCGGACGGCTGCTGCGCCGGGTGCGCGACTTCGCTGCCGTCGCCGCCGCGCCGTCGATCGATCGCGTCGTTGCCGACAAGGCGCTGGCGGCGCTCGAAGTCGATGCCGCAGGCCTCGACGCCATGGACCGGCGCTACCTGACGACCATTGCCTTGAACTATGGCGGCGGTCCCGTTGGCGTCGAGACGCTTGCCGCGGCCCTGTCGGAGCCGCGCGACGCCATCGAGGACATCATCGAGCCTTATCTGATCCAGTGCGGACTGTTGCAGCGGACGCCGCGCGGCAGGCTGATCACCGGCCACGCCTTCCGCCACCTCGGCCTCGCGGAGCCGGCGCGCGATCCCGCGCAGTTCGGCTTGTTTGGTTCGGACGAGGACGCCTAGAGCGATCGTTTTAGATTGAATCGATCGCGCTCCATCTTTTTGGTGGAGCATGATCTTTCCAGAAAACCGGCTTCCACTTTTCCGGACCATGCTCGAGCGCCGGCGGTCAGGCGCCGGTTATTTCAGGTCGCGCCGCACCAAAGGCTTGGCGAAAACCGTAACGACGGCCGAACTGCCGACGGCCGCTGAGACGACGGTCCCGACCTTCAGCATGATTTTGTTTTTGGCGTAGCCGCCGTACCAGCCTTCGGTGCCGCGATATCCATCGATGTCGGCGAGCGCGCGCGCCGCCGGATCCTCAAACCATACGATTTTCGGATCGGCGGTTTGCGCAGCGGCTTTCAGGCGTTCGGCGATCTGCTTGGCTTTTTCCGCCGTCAACGTCGACGCTGCCGCAGCGCCGGGGGCCTCGCAATGGTACTCGTAGTGCGACAGGATTTGCGAGCCTTCGCCGCGCTTGTAGATGTAACAGGTGTTCGTCAGCGCCGCGATCGGCTGGGTGCCTTCCCATATGGGATCGCCACGCGGATCGCGGCCGGGCTTGCCTTTGATCGTTGAGAAATTGCCCGAGCGGGCCGCAAGGATTTTCTGGATCGAGCCGCATACGTCGTCGGCGCACTCCGCAAAGGCCGGGGCGGAGAGCGTCACCGCGAAAATCGGCACAAGGACCCGCAGCTTCATGATCACCCCCGGCGCGATGCGAATATAACGCCGTCATGGACCATCGCGACAGCAATTCTGCGGCGTGATGCCGGACGCTGACGCAGCGGAGCGCCTGTGATACTTGGACGCGCATACATGGCCCGCAACACTTGGCCGGCAACACTTGGCCGGCAGTTGCCGAGAGCACGCGTCGATTGGAGCAAACACATGCCAGAAACAATGTCCGGCGGCTGCCATTGCGGGCGCGTAAGGTTCCGCGTAACGGCGGATCTTTCAGGCGTCACCGAATGCAATTGCTCGATCTGCGCCAAAAAGGGCTTTCTGCATCTGATCGTGGCGCCAGAGCAGTTCGAGCTTGAAAGCGGCGACGACGCGCTGACCACCTATCGATTCAATACCGGCACCGCCAAGCACACATTCTGCTCGACCTGCGGTATTCACGCCTTTTACGTTCCGCGCTCGGATCCCGACAAGATCGACGTCAATGTTCGTTGTCTCGACAACGTCGATATCGCCGCGATCAAGCCGCATCTGTTCGACGGAAAGCACTGGGAGTTGGCTATCGCCGAGCGCGTGCCGTGGCGGTAGCACCGATGAGCGCTTTCCACCTCGACGGCGAACTTCGCGATGGGCGCCATGTGCTGGCCGTGCGCGTCTATTACGAGGACACCGATTTCACCGGCATCGTCTATCACGCCAATTATCTGCGCTACATGGAGCGCGGGCGCACCAACTACCTGCGTCTCATCGGCGCCGATCACCGCGCGCTGTTCGAGGCGACCGAGAAGGAAGCGCCGGGATTCGCGTTCGTCGTCCGCTCGATGACCCTCGATTATCTCAGGCCGGCGCGCATGGACGACGTACTCAACGTCGTCACCGAGCCGGAGGTCGTCAAGGGCGCTTCCATCACCATGCGCCAGCGCGTCATGCGCGGCGACGAACTCCTGGTCGAGGCCAGCGTGCGGGTCGCCTTCATCAGCGGCGGCCGGGCGCGGCCGATTCCGAAGCCGCTGCGCGTGGCGATGAAGGCCGATTTGGACGACGGCCAATCCTGACGTGATTTTTAGGTGGGTTTTGCGAAGGTCGACGGATCGGTCGGCCTCATGTAAAGACTATTTACATGAGCTGGACGAAGGATGACAAGGAAGGCCCTCGCGGCTACCACCACGGCAATCTGAAGGAAGCGCTCGTCCGCGCGGCGTTGGAATTGATCGCGCAGAAGGGGCCGGCCGGCTTTACCTTCGCCGAAGCCGCCCGGTGGGCGGGCGTTAGTCCGGCGGCGCCGTACCGGCATTTTCGCGACCGCGACGAACTTCTGGCGAGCGTCGCGCTGCGTGGCTTTGTTCAATTCGAGGCCGCCTTGACGCGGGCCTGGGACGCTGGCCGGCCGGACGCCTTCATCGCCCTTGAGCGGCTAGGCAAGGCCTACCTCGATTTCGCGCGCACCGAGCCCGCCTACTATTCGGCGATGTTCGAGGCCGCTGTCCCACTGGCACCTAATCCGGAGCTCCGCGAGGTGGGCGACCGCGCCTTCGCCGTATTGCGGGACGCGGCCGATAAAATCTGCGCACAGATTCCAGGGCGAGCCCGGCCTCCCGCATTGATGGTCGCCTTGCACATTTGGGCAATGACGCACGGGATTGCTTCGCTATTCGGACGTGGCGATGCCGCGCGCCGCGCTCTGCCGATGTCACCGGAAGAACTCCTTGAGGCGCAGGTGCTGGTTTATCTGCGCGGTCTCGGCGTGTCGGAGTCGAAATCTGGTTCAGCGGCCTAGCGGTTTGGCTGGGACCGCCCAAATGGGCGGGTTGAGCAGCACCCCGCTTCACGAAGTCGAGAGGGCCTTGACAGTCGGAAGCGGCGATGTAAATGTTATTTACATTCACACTTGGGAGACCCCGTCATGGTTCTCGTGAATAAGCTCGATGAGCTCGGAAAGCCGGCCTGGATCGCACTGATGGTCCTTGGGTTCATGGCGTGGTGGCCGATCGGTCTCGTCGTCCTCGCCTTTTTTCTTGGGAGCGGAAGAATGGGATGCTCGTACCGTCACAATGGCGGCCCGTGGCAGGGCCGTTGGCAATCGAAGATGCAGCGCATGCAGGAGAAGATGGATCGCATGCGTTCCAGGATGGACAGCGCGGGTAGCGGCGACTGGTGGGGCACCCCGCCATCGAGCGGCAATCGCGCTTTCGACGACTATCGGACCGAGACGCTGCGGCGCCTCGAAGACGAACAGCGTGAGTTCAAGGAGTTTCTGGAGCGCCTGCGTTTTGCCAAGGACCGATCGGAGTTCGATCAGTTCATGAACGAACGGCGCAATCGTCCTCCTCACGAGGAAGGTCCGCAGCCACAGCCGCAAGGCTAAGGACCTCCCGACCGTTGAGACCTGCTAATGGGCCGCCCACCTCGCCGAGCTGGGCGGCCCTCGCATTTGGGGGTTAGAGGCCGAAAAGCCGATCGGCATTAACCGTGCGTTAAGTATAACCGGGCTTCGTTAGGCCGAAGGATCGGTGTTGCGCCCTAGTTTGGACACGTTTCGCGATGATTTCGATTGGGCCGGTGGCGGGTCCGGCTGGGGTCATCGACAGATTGGGTCATCGTACAGGTTTTTGGTCGCGGTCGGTCCGCGCAAATGCGGTTGCCGCTGCCTTTGCTGCCCCGGCGCGCGCCGCCCGGTCACAAGTGTCCTGATTTCGAAGTTCGCAAGCGCCCGCGGCACATTCTTGAGCGAACTACGGAATTCGAAGGGACACTAGCAAATTTATGATTCTAGTGCGGTTTTCGGATTTGAGGTTCCTATACGAGTTTGCCGCTGAGTTGTAGGAACTTCAAATCCACCGCACTTGGCCTCGGTCGGATCGCCGAAAGGACGCGCCCATGAATCCTGCCGACATCTCAGCGTCGGCCCTGCCGTTGACCTCCTCCGATCTGTCGCTGTGGCATCTGTTCTGGCAGGCGCATTGGCTGGTCAAGACGGTCATGACGGGCCTGATCCTTTGCTCGGTCTGGGTCTGGGCGATCGCGATCGACAAAACGTTTTTGTTTCGGCGCATTCGTCGGTCGGCCGACGGCTTCGAGCAGGCTTTCTGGTCGGGCCAATCGCTGGAAGAACTCTACACGTCGCTTGCGGCCAAGCCGGGCCACTCCACCGGCGCCCTTTTCGTCGCGGCCATGCGCGAATGGAAACGGAGCTTCGAAGGCCATGCACGCTCGTTTGCCGGCCTGCAAATGCGCATCGAGAAGGTGATGAATGTCGCCATCTCGCGGGAGGTCGAGCATATGGAGCGCTGGCTCTTGGTGCTGGCGACAGTCGGTTCGGCCGGCCCCTTTGTCGGCCTGTTCGGCACCATTTGGGGCATCATGACCAGCTTCCAGTCGATCGCGGCTTCCAAAAATACCTCGCTGGCCGTCGTCGCTCCCGGCATTGCGGAAGCGTTGTTTGCGACAGCGATTGGCCTCGTTGCCGCCATTCCGGCGACTATTTTCTACAATAAGTTCATTTCCGAGGTGAACCGGCAGACGCAGCGTCTGGAAGGCTTTGCCGACGAATTCTCGGCAATTCTGTCGCGACAGATCGACGAGCGCGGGTGAGGGAACGATATGGCGGCCAGCGTCGTCAGCACGTCATCCGGTGGCCGGAAAAGGGGCCGCCGCCGCGCGGTCATGAGCGAAATCAACGTCACGCCGTTCGTCGACGTCATGCTGGTGCTGCTGATTGTGTTCATGGTGTCGGCGCCGTTGCTCACGGTCGGCGTGCCGCTTGATCTGCCGCAAAGCCAGGCCAAATCCATCGATCAGGACCGCGAGCCGCTGACCATTTCCGTGAATGGCCAGGGGCAGCTTTTCCTGCAAAACAGCGAGATAAAGGTCGAAGATCTGGTGCCGAAGCTCAAGGCCATCATTGACGCGCGCGGCGGCGGATTAGATGAGCGCGTCTACGTTCGTGGCGACAAGAAAGTGGATTACGGTACCATGATGCGTGTGATGGGCCGGCTTTCGGCGGCAGGCTATCATCGCGTCGCGCTGGTCACGGAGGTCGAGCAGGGCGGGGGATGAGGCGCAGTCTGATCATATCGGGCACCGCGCACGCCGTGCTGATGTTGTGGGGGCTGGTCGCTTTTGCCGCAAGGCCAAGCGAAGCGCCGCCGACTGAAGCGCTGCCCGTCGAGTTCGTATCGGCGACCCAATTTTCGCAGATGACCGCCGGCGTCAAAAACGCGCCGAAGCCGATCGAAAACGCCAAGCCGCTCGCCGATAAAGTCGGCGACCCGAAGCCGGTGAAGGAGCTCGCGCCCAAGGTCGCCGACAAGCCTGAAATCAAGACCCAGGCCGCGGCGGCCGCCGCCGAAACCAAGTCGGAAACAAAATCTCAGCCGAAGGCGGCCGAGAAACCGAAAGAGAGCAAGCCGCAGCCGGATCAAGTTGCCGAGGCCTTGAAAAAGGACGAGGCGAAGAAGCCGCCGAAACCCGAGAAAAAACCGGCGCCAGAATTCAAGCCGGATCAGATCGCGGAGCAGTTGAAGAGGGACGCGCCGAAGAGGCCGCCGTCCAAGTTCGACGCCGATCAGGTCGCCGCGCTGCTCGATCACCGCGAGCCGCAGCGCCAGCTGGCGACCGCCGAGACGCTTAACGGCACGGCGTCGCTCGGAACCTCGACCGGTCACGCCGCGCAGCTTTCGCAGAGCGAACTGGAGGCGTTGCGGGCGAAACTGATCTCGCTGTGGAATCCGCCGCCGGCCGTCAGCAACAACCCGGACCAATACATCGTGACCGTTCGTATCCGACTTTCCCGCGACCACAGGCTCGTCGGGCAGCCGGAAGTGCTCAACAGCGGCGAGGGCCCGTTGTTCGAGGCGACCCGCGATAGCGCGGTGCGCGCCGTTATCCAAGGGCAGCCCTACGACATGCTGTCGCCATCCACCTACGACGTCTGGAAGGACATTACGTTGAACTTCAATCCTCGCGATGTTTTCGGTGGTTGATCGCCATAACCTTCAGAGTGTGCACATGCCGAGTATTTATCGGCCGATCGCTGCTCGCCTCAGCCGCCGCGGCGTGCTGTCGCTCGGCAGCGCGGCTCTCGCCGGCTTGATGATGGATCCGCGGCCCGCTGCCGCGGTGACCGTCGATATCAACCAAGCCAATGTCCAGCCGATGCCGATCGCGATCGCCGATTTTGTCGGCGGTGCCGCGAGCGATAACGAGACCGCGCGGGGCGTTTCGGAGATCATCACCAACAATCTCAAGAGAAGCGGGCTGTTCGCGCCGATCGATCCGGCGGCGTTCATCGAGAAAATCGTCAATGTCGACGCGGTGCCGCGGTTTCCCGACTGGCGCACCATCAACGCACAGGCGCTCGCGACAGGGCGGGTGACGCGTCAGGCCGACGGGCGTCTCAAGGCCGAGTTCCGGTTGTGGGACGTGCTTGCCGGCCAGCAGCTCGCCGGCCAGCAGTATTTCACGACGCCCGACAATTGGCGTCGTATCGCGCACATTATTTCGGACGCCATCTATGAGCGCCTGACTGGCGAAAAAGGCTATTTCGACAGCCGCGTCGTGTTCGTCGATGAGACCGGATCGGCGGAACGCCGCATCAAGCGGCTGGCGATCATGGATCAGGACGGTGCCAACGTGCGCTATCTCACGCGCGGCGACGATCTCGTGCTGACGCCGCGCTTTTCGCCGTCGACGCAGGAGATCACCTACATGGCCTACGGCCAGGGCGATCCGCGCGTTTATCTTCTCAACATCGAAACCGGCCAGCGCGAAATTGTCGGCAATTTTCCCGGCATGAGCTTCGCGCCGCGGTTTTCGCCGGATGGCCAACGCGTGGTGATGAGCCTCCAGGAGGGAAGCAATTCCAACATTTTCGTCATGGATCTGCGCTCCAAGGCGATGACGCGGCTGACCGACACGCCGGCGATCGATACGTCGCCATCCTACTCGCCGGACGGCGCCAGACTTTGTTTTGAATCCGACCGCGGCGGTCATCCGCAGATCTACATCATGGCTGCAACCGGTGGCCAGGCGCAGCGCATCAGCTTCGGCGACGGTTTCTATTCGACCCCGGTATGGTCGCCGCGCGGCGATTACATTGCCTACACTCGCCAGGCCCAGGGCAAATTCGCCATCGGCGTGATGAAGCCGGACGGAACCGGCGAGCGCGTCCTCACCGAAGGGTTCCACAATGAGGGCCCGACCTTCGCGCCGAACGGACGCGTGATCATGTTTTTCCGCGATCCGGGCGGCAGCGCCGGGCCGTCGCTGTACACAATTGATATCGGCGGGCGTAACGAGCTTAAGGAACCGACGCCGAGCTTTGCTTCCGATCCCGCCTGGTCGCCGCTGTTGTCATAAGAGTTCCGCGTGCGCTGTCCCCACAGGGTTGCCGCATTCAAGCCCTATTAACCATTGCCGAAGCTTTAGGGGTGATCGGTGGATTGGAAGCTTCTTTGTAAGTCCGCATCAAGGTTGACGGAACCTTCGCTTAACCAAGACGCTGCTAGATCGCTCCAGAGACCCAGCCATGTCCGCTAACGACGGAACAATGGAGGCAGCGGAATGAACGTGACAAGCATCGTCCGCGGCGCAAAATTCGCAGCTCTTGTTCTGGGCGCGCTCGCGATCGCGGGCTGCGCCAAGCAGCAGCCCGAGCAGGCCGCGTTGGCCAACGCCGCTGTGCCCGGCAGTCAGCAGGATTTCATCGTCAATGTCGGCGACCGGGTATTTTTCGAATCGGACTCGTCGGAACTCACCCCGCAGGCACGGGCGACGCTCGACAAGCAGGCGTTGTGGCTCAACGAATACAGCCGCTATGCCTTTACCATCGAGGGCCATGCCGACGAGCGAGGCACCCGCGAGTACAACATCGCGCTCGGCGCCCGCCGCGCGCAGACAGTGCGCGAATATCTCTCATCCCGCGGTGTGATGGCGCAGCGCATGCACACAATTTCGTACGGCAAAGAACGGCCGGTTGCGGTGTGCAACGACATTTCCTGCTGGTCGCAGAACCGTCGCGCCGTGACCGTGCTCAATCAGAGTTCGTAATCGGACGGCCGCGCGGAAGCCTGGAATTGGGTCGGCGCCCTTGGCGCCGGCCGCGTGCCTTTCGCCCGTTCCGGCTTGCCAAAGCGACGCTGAAATCGGATCGTCCGCCGTGGCGCCGCTCTGTGGCGAACAGTCACAATTTGGACGTAGGATGGGCTATGTTAGCAACGCTTACCCACCGCACATGTCGCCGGCGATGATCCGTTTTGTTTCTCCGGTTGTGGCTGTTATCGCGTGCACGCTTTGCGCCGGATCCGTTCGCGCGCAGGTGTCTGACGCTGACCTGGTGACACGTGTCGGACGCCTCGAGGCGACGATCCGCGAGCTTACGGGCCGCGTCGAGCAATTGCAGTATCACAACCAGCAGCTTGAGCAGCAGGTGCAGCACCTGCAGGAAGAGACGATGCGGGGCGAAGAGGGTAGGGGTCCGGCGCGCGCCGCTTCCGGTACGCAGCGGCCCGCCGCTCAGAACCTGTCGCCGCCATATTCGCAGCCGCCATACTCGCCGCCGCCGGTGAACGCGGCGCCTGCGGTGGCCGCTCAGGTTCCACCCGCGGCGATTGAATCGCCACCGCCGTCATCCGGGAATCGCCGCGGTGACGCGTTCGATCCGTCAGCCAATCCGAACGCGCCTGGCGCGCCGCGGCAGCTCGGCACCAGTACGGCGGCAACCGAACCGCCGCCACCGGTCTCCGATGCGCCCGCACCCGGGATCCGTCAGATCGGTGCGCCACTCGATCTCTCCACGTCGGGCGCCGGGCCGGCGGCCGGCACGCTGCCGCCACCACCACCGAGCAATCCGAGTTCGACCGGGGCCATGCAGGCGACACTGCCGCCAACGAACTCGCCCAGGGATCAATACGATCTCGCCTATGGCTATGTTCTGCACAAGGATTATGCGCTCGCCGCGGACTCGTTCCGCGGTTTCCTGCGCCAGTATCCGAGCGATCGCCTGGCGTCTGAGGCCCAATACTGGCTCGGCGAAAGTCTCTTCCAGCAGCAGCAGTATCGCGACGCCGCGGAATCGTTTCTTGCTGTTTCGACGAAATATGAAGCGACCGGCCGTGCGCCGGAGGCGTTGTTGCGGCTCGGCCAGTCGCTTGCAGCGTTGGGCGAAAAGGAAGCTGCCTGCGCTTCGCTCGGCGAAGTGCTGCGCAAATACCCGCGCGCAACGTCGAGCGTGAAGCAGGCTGTGGAGCGAGAACAGAAGCGTGGCCACTGCTGACCACGCGGTGCGCGACGCGGAAGCGGACGCGCTATTTCGTGGTCTTGAAGATCTGCACGGATTTCTTCTTGCCGTTTCGGGCGGTTCGGATTCGACCGCGCTGCTCGTGATCGCCGCACGCTGGGCCGAGAAGCTAAAGAAACGGCGCAAGCGCGCTCCGAAACTTCTCGCGGTTACCGTCGATCACGGATTGCGGCCGGAATCGAAACGCGAAGCCGCGCAAGTGCATCGCCTGGCGCGGCGGCTCGGGGTCCCGCATCGCACGCTGCAATGGAACGGCCAAAAGCCCAAGACGGGGTTGCAGGAAGCCGCGCGTTTTGCACGCTATCGGCTGCTGGCCGAGGCAGCGATGCGCGCCGGCTACGAACATATCCTGACGGCCCACACGCTGGACGATCAGGCCGAGACCGTGCTGTTCCGGCTCGCTCGCGGCAGCGGTCTGACCGGGCTCGCGGGCATGGCCCACGCTGTGGCCCTTCCCGCCGGCGGGGATACGGCAATTTTCCTGTCCGTCCGCTGCTGTCGGTATCCAAGGCGCGGCTCGTTGCGACGTTGAAAAAAGCCGGCGTCGCGCACAGCGAAGATCCGACCAACCGCGATCCGCGCTTCACCCGCACGCGGCTGCGCGCATTGATGCCGCATCTCGCGAGCGAGGGGCTCGATGCACGAGGTTTGTCACGCTTGGCGGCGCGCATGCGGCGTGCCGAAGCGACGGTGGAATTTGCGGTAGCCGCGGCGCGGGAAGCGTTGGCACCCGGTTTGTGGAGCGAGCGCGGCCCGGTCATTTTCGAAACGGCACGCTTTAAGAACCTTCCAGCCGAAGTGGCCCTGCGGCTCCTCGGTCGCGCAATCGCACATGTCGGCAATGAAGGACCGGTCGAACTTGGCAAGCTTGAAATGCTTTACGAGACGCTAAGGACGTCCCGCGTGCCGCTGCGCCGGACGCTGGCTGGCGGGCTGATCGCGCTGGGGCAAGACAGACTGGTCATTGAGCGCGCACCGCCGCGCCGAGCGCGGACTGCACGAGCCGCCGGCAACGCCCACTTTACGAAATGACAGTAGAATAAACGTCTTGCTCGTGGTCGGCCTTCTCTTGGCAGGCGAGGGTCCGACGCCTACATTGCAACCATGCGCGACGTGAAGCCGCCACGATTCGCGGTAAAATGCAGGCCGCCGGGCGCCGGTAGGTTGCCGGCCGAGGACATGCGATGAACGCCAATCTTCGGAATTTCGCCCTTTGGGTCATTATTGTTCTGCTGCTCTTGGCGTTGTTCACGCTGTTCCAGAATCCGGGCCAGCACACCACCTCCCAAGACATTTCGTTTTCGCAGTTGCTCAACGAGGTCGACCAGGGCCGCGTGCGCGACGTGCTGATCCAAGGTCCGGAAATCCACGGCACCTTCACCGACGGCCGCGCGTTCCAGACCTATTCGCCAAGCGACCCGAGCCTGATCCAGCGCCTGTACAACAAAGGCGTCGCGATCACGGCGCGTCCGCAATCTGACAACGTGCCCTGGTTCGTGTCGCTGTTGATCTCCTGGCTGCCGTTTGTCGCGCTGATCGGCGTGTGGATTTTCCTTTCGCGCCAGATGCAAGGCGCCGGCGGCAAGGCTCTCGGATTCGGCAAAAGCCGCGCCAAGCTTTTGACCGAAGCGCACGGCCGCGTCACTTTCGAGGATGTCGCGGGCGTTGATGAAGCCAAGCTCGACTTGCAGGAGATCGTCGAATTTCTGCGCGACCCCGGTAAATTCCAACGGCTCGGCGGACGCATTCCGCGTGGCCTCCTGCTCGTCGGTCCGCCCGGCACCGGCAAGACGTTGCTCGCGCGCGCCATCGCCGGCGAAGCGAACGTTCCGTTCTTCACCATCTCCGGCTCCGACTTTGTCGAAATGTTTGTCGGCGTCGGCGCCAGCCGCGTGCGCGACATGTTCGAGCAGGCGAAGAAGAACGCGCCCTGCATCATTTTCATCGACGAAATCGACGCCGTCGGCCGCCACAGAGGCGCGGGCCTCGGCGGCGGCAACGACGAACGCGAGCAGACGCTGAACCAGTTGCTCGTGGAGATGGATGGTTTCGAGGCCAATGAAGGCATCATTTTGATTGCCGCCACCAACCGGCCGGACGTGCTCGATCCTGCGCTGTTGCGCCCGGGCCGTTTCGACCGCCAGGTTGTCGTACCCAATCCGGACGTGGTCGGCCGCGAGCAGATCCTGAAGGTGCATGTCCGCAAGGTGCCGCTCGCGCCGGACGTCAATCTGAAAACCATCGCCCGCGGAACGCCCGGCTTCTCCGGCGCCGATCTGATGAACCTCGTCAACGAGGCTGCCCTGATGGCGGCGCGGCGCAACAAGCGCATGGTCACGCAGGTCGAGTTCGAAGACGCCAAGGACAAGGTGATGATGGGCGCCGAGCGCAAGTCGCTGGTGATGACGGAGGAGGAGAAGCTCCTCACCGCCTATCACGAGGGCGGCCATGCCATCGTCGCCGTCAACGTCAAGGCGACCGATCCGGTGCACAAGGCGACGATCATCCCGCGCGGCCGCGCGCTCGGCATGGTGATGCAACTGCCGGAGCGCGACAAGCTGTCGATGAGCCTTGAGCAGATGACGTCGCGGCTTGCCATCATGATGGGCGGTCGCGTCGCCGAGGAGCTGGTTTTCGGCCGTGAAAAAGTGACCTCCGGCGCCGCGTCCGACATCGAGCAGGCGACCAAACTCGCGCGCATGATGGTCACGCGCTGGGGCCTGTCCGACGCGCTCGGTACCGTCGCTTACGGCGAGAACCAGGAAGAAGTGTTCCTCGGCTATTCGGTGGCGCGCCAGCAGAACATCTCGGAAGCCACCGTGCAGAAAATCGACGCCGAGATCAGGCGGCTGGTCGAAGCCGGCTATCAGGAAGCGCAGCAGATCCTCACCGAGAAGCGCGCCGATCTGGAGGCGCTGGCCAAGGGGCTCCTGGAATTCGAGACCTTGAGCGGCGACGAGATCAAAGATTTGCTGATGGGCAAACGGCCCAGCCGCGAATCGACGATCGAGCCGTCGACGCCGCGCGCTTCGACCGTGCCGACGGCGGGCGCGGGCCGAAACCGGCCGCGGCCGGAAGGTCCCATGGAGCCGCAGCCGCAGGCCTAAATTGGCGGCCGCTTCTCCCGGCTAGTTCCGCGCATCAAGGATTCTCGGCGCGCGTGTCGGCGGACACGAACCCGTGTCCGCCGCGGGTCGGGCGAAAAGCGACGTATTGTAAACGTTGCAATTGTAGGTCTATGTTCGCTCGCCGCCTAGAACAGTGCGAGCGCTAGCCTTGCCCCGGCTCTTCATCAGTCATTCGAGCAAAGACAACATTGCGGCCATTGCATTCAAACAATGGCTCAGTGCGCACGACTGGCCGAAGGAGGAGATTTTCCTCGATCTGGAAGACATCGGAGCAGGCGAGCGCTGGAAAGACGCTCTGCGGAAAGCCAACGCGCGTTGCGAGGCGGTCCTGCTGCTCGCCTCCCCCGATGCGCTTGAATCGCCTGAATGTCTGGCCGAGGTGCGAAAGGCCGAAGATTTCGGCAAGGAAATCATAGTCGTGCTTCTGCGCGACGTTCAATTCGAGGATCGTCGGCTCGACGCGTACAAGGACCGGCAAATTGTTGACGTGTGCGCGCCGCCCCAGAGCCACGTTGAGACGGTGCAATATCGCGGCAATCAGTATGAGGTCCGCTTCAACGACGCCGCGTTGGCAAGCGTCAAGGAGTATTTGTTCAAGCGGGGCATCACGCCGGACCATTTTGCCTGGCCGCCTGCCGATACGCCCAACGCTGATCCTTTCCCTGGTTTGAGCGCGTTTACCGAAAACGACGCCGGCATCTTCTTCGGCCGCGATTCCGATATTCTACGCGGGCTCGACAGGCTGCGGTTATTGCGCCGCAATGGCCACCCGAGGCTATTGGTCATCCAGTCTGCCTCGGGCGCCGGAAAGTCGTCTTATCTCCGAGCTGGCCTGTGGCCGCGGATTTCGCGGGATTCCGACTTCGCAGAAGTCGCTATCCTGCGCCCGGCGCAAGGCATCCTGACTGGGCCCGAGGGGCTGGGGCGCAAATTGGCGCTGCAATTGTCACGGCCCGGCGCTCCGGTCAATGCCGGCGACATTCACGCGCAACTCATGGGCGACGCCGCACAGGCCGCTGTCGATTTCGGCAAGCTCATGGCGGCGATGACGGCGCAGTCGCTGGAACAGCGCCTGATCAGCGACCCAAAAGCGCGCACTCCCGCGCTTATTCTTGCGGTTGATCAGGCCGAAGAACTGTTTGCGGCAGAGGATGCCGCAGAGAGTGAGCGCTTTATCTTTTTGCTTGCGAGCTTGATCGAGGCGCCGCCAAACGGTGTCGAGCTCTTTTCGATATTTACTATCCGTTCGGACTCAGCGGCACGGCTATTCCAGACTCTGGCGGACGCCGGCTTGGACTTGCCCGATACGCTGCCGCTGCTGCCACTCCCGGCCACATCCTATCGCGATGTGATTCTAGCGCCGCTAGAGGTGATCGCGCGCCGCGGTCAGCGGCTCCAAATCGACGCGCCGCTTGTCGATCAGCTGGTAGCGGACGCCACCGGCGCCGACGCGCTACCGCTTCTCGCTTTCACGCTGTCTTACCTCTATCAGGAGTTCAGCGCCGCCGGCAGGATCACTTTAGAACAATATCAAGCTGTTGGGGGTGTGACTCGTTCGATCGATATGGCGCTCAAACGAGCGTTGAGCGAGCCCAATAATTCACCCAGAATTCCGGAGGCCAAAGCCGAGCAGTTTGCCGAGCTGCGGGCCGCCTTTATTCCGTGGCTCGCCCGCATCGATCCGGAGAGCGGCCTGCCGATGCGGCGTGTGGCCAAGCTCAGCGAATTCCCGACAAACTCGATCGGAATTGTTCAGCGGCTCATCAAGGCCCGTCTGCTCATCCTCGATCGCCGCTCCGGCACGGACGTCGTCGAAGTGGCCCACGAAAGTCTTCTACGGCAATGGCAGACACTGACGGACTGGCTGCAAGCCGACGCCAAGGACTTAAAGATCATCGATGGCGTCGAACGCGCCGCCGCAGAGTGGGTACGCTCCGGACGCCAGTCCCCTTGGCTCGATCATCGCGGCGAGCGATTGATCGGGGCCGAGCACGCGGCAACGCGCGAAGACTTCCGCAAGCGCCTCGGCGAGGACGGAATTGCTTATCTTGAGGCGTGCCGCCGCTATGAGACGGCGGAGCACAGGGAAAAGCTGGCTGCGCGGGCGCGCGATCGCCAACGCAAGATAGCACAAGCTCTGGCCGGCGCCCTTGCGGTGCTTTTGGTTGTGGGTCTGGTCGTTTGGGAATTTCAGCGCCCGTTGCAGAATGCGCTGTATCGGTTCCGACATGTGCGAGTCTTGACGGCCGATCACGAGCGTACGCTTGCGCCGCTTGAGGCTTTTAAGGAATGTACCGACTGTCCTGAAATGATCGTGGTTAAGGGCGGGACGTTCAAAATGGGCTCGCCGGATGTCAATCACCACAAGGACGAATATCCGCCGCACGACGTTACCATCGCGCCGGTCGCTGTTTCGCACTTTGAGGTGACTTTCGCCGAGTGGGATGCCTGCGTCGCCCATGGCGGCTGCCGCGGCGACATCAGCGCCGAGTGGGGCCGGGGCCAGCAGCCCGTCATTAACGTGACTTGGCAAGATTCCAAGCGCTATGTCGAATGGCTGTCGAGCGTGACCGGCAGGCCATACCGGCTGCTGACCGAGGCCGAATGGGAATATGCGGCCGGCACCGGCAAGACGACGCTGTATTTCTTCGGCAACGACGATGCGATGCTTGATCAATACAGCTGGTATGGTTTGAACGCGCAGAGCCAAGCGCACGCCGTCGGCACCGAAAAAAAGACCAATCCGTTCGGGTTGTCGGATGTGTATGGCAACGTCGCCGAGTGGGTCGAGGATTGCTATCACGACGGTTATCGCGGCGCGCCCACCGACGGCTCGGCATGGACGACCGGCGATTGTACCCATCGCGTCTTTCGTGGCGGCTATTGGCTGACGCGGGCTTCCGGTCTGCGCACCACCAGCCGTGCCTGGGAGCTTTACGATAGGGGCGCAGATACCACCGGCTTGCGGGTCGCTCGTACGCTTTCACGTTGACGTTAGGATATAATCCGCGGTGCGCGCCGCGCTACGAGCGCCTGGAAAAGCCGTCTAAACGGCAATCGTCGGGATTGGCCATTCGCTCGCGGGCATATTTGGCGTGGCGCGTCATGCCAAAACGCCGCAAAATCTCGCGGTTGATGCTCTGCGCGTCATCCTTTTGACCGGCGCAGCGGTAGAGGATTCCCATCCAGCTATAGGCGTTGTCGATTGCGTTCCCATTCGGGTATTTGCGGATAAGAAACTTGAACGTCGCCTCCGCAGCCTTGACGTCTTGCAACATGATGCCCTGGGCAAAGATTTGCTCGGCGTAGACGTCGTCGAGCAGCTTTGAGCCGGGAAATTCCCGTTCCATCGCCGCAATCGGCTCGTGGATCGCGTCAGGTTTGTAAACCGCCATGATGCGTACCTTTCGATACAGCAGCCATTGCCGCAACAGGGCGTGCTGGCTGTCACTCGGCACCGCGTCGAGCGTGAGATTTATCAAATGCAGCGCCTGCCGCAGATCGTGGTGCGCCAGCGGCGGACGGTGGCCGGGCTGTTCGGGCGGATCGACCAGAAGGGAATATTTCGTAATGATCGCCCGCGCCGTGTCGTAGGCTTTGTCTGGAGCGACGCTGGCAACGGATCGCAGAAACGCCTGGTATTGCTCAAATTCGGTTGCGGCCTGCAGGAGATACGGTATCTCCACGAGGTTCAGATCGCCGACAAAGTCTGGATCGATTTTCTTAATTGCGTCATCGATCCTTGTGGGGTCAGTGGTCAGCGGCAATCGGTCGATTGGTATTTTCAGCGCGGCGAGCGCCCGTTGCGCGATCTTAATAGTCAGCGGATAATCGAACTCGCGGTACGCCGCGCGCGCTACCGCGTACCAAAGCATCGCCTGCTGGGAAAAATGCGGATCGGTATCGACGATGGCGAATTGTTCGTTCGGCGGCCGCTTCTCGATGATCCGCAAAATAAGCCTTAATGCCCCGTACTGAAAATCACCGTTGCCGACGACAATGGCCTGCGACAAGTACGGTAGGGCTTCCGTGGGTTTGCCCTGATGATAATCAAGCCAGGCGATGAAATAAGCGGCGTCGTCGGCGTGATGCGAGGACGGATGCTGCAGCACCGCCTCAAGGTGAGGTTTTGCGACGGCCGCGCGTTCGGCGAAGTTGGGTACGAAGCTGCCAAGCGGCTTTGCATCGTAGAGATCTGCATTGTCTTTAAGGTAGCCCAATATCCCGTTGGCCCCCAGTTCCTCAGCGCTATCGTCATTGTCTGGTCCGTCGTTTGCAGTCGGCTTAGCTTTAGCCTTCTCGCGTACTTTCACAATCCCGAAGGCATCGTCCAGAACGCCTTCGATGATCGTGTGGCCGATGGCGTAGTGGATTGCGTTGCCGATGATCGAATTTGGATTGGCTTTCAGCGCCGCGTCAAAATCGCCGGTCGCGTAATGGGCGAATTCACGAAAGGGATCGTTGGGCCGCGTCGTTAGCGTCCGTTGGAGATCGCCACGGATTTGGGGATGTTCGGTCTTCGGCCCATATATGTCGACCGGCCAAAATTCGACGTCCGCCAGATGTGTAATCGGTCCGCCAGGAAGAACGGACCAGACGTGCGATTGCAGCTTTTTCTTTTGAAACCGGGCAAAGACCTTATCCAACGACGCGTTGGCGATTTGAGGTGACGTATCGAGCGAAAACCGGCGAGTGAGAGCGGCGACTTCGGGCCAGAGATGATAGTCGTCCGCCGCCAGTGCCTGATCCTTCTTGAGAATATCGGTCAGCGAACGAGAGAACAGCCGCTCACCAAGCTGCCCGCCGTTGGCGGCCACGTAGTGCCGGTTGCCGCGCGCGGCGGTGCCGAAACTTGCCGCATAGACGTAACCGGCTCCGCCATGGATGCGGTAGATCGATGAATGGTCTTGCGCCGAGCGTTTTAGATTGCCCGCGGGATCGACCAGCTCTCCCAAATGCGGGCTTTTGTCCTGCGAAACGCCGGTAGCCGCGTCGTAGTCAATCTCGTCCAGCCGGATCTCACCCCACGTGACAACGACCGCGGTGGGGTTCCGCGCGTCCTTCGGCAGCCAATCGATCTTTGCCGGCTTTTCGTTGATTTCGGTCGAGAGCGTCGTGATCTCGTTTTGAACGATTGCCCTGCTTAACGACACCGGAAAGGCGTTGGTCATGATGTAGATGGCTGCACCGTCCTGAGACTGGATGAGAGTGCTGGTGACGGTAAGGTTGCCGCTCCTGCCGCTCTTGGTCTGCGTCCGATCGCAGCGGATGGCTTCGTCATAGTCGTCACTCTGCTTGCAGGCGTATGATCGGTAATTCGGGTTGGTTGGAGCAATCCGCTCGCCGAGCACAAAGCCGTCAACGGAATATTGACCTGCGTGCGCCGAGCCGATCACCATCAAAGCCGCGCACAATGCAAATACAGGTAGCCGCGTTCCCGCTGCGCCAGCCATGTTTGCCTCCACTAAAAGCATGGATATTGGCACACGCAACTTAATCGCGAAACGGTTTGGCAACAAGCAGGCACCGGCGCGATCGAAAGATCGCGTCAACGCGCGGTGACGGAAGACGGTTTTGCGCGCAGGCGCGCGGCAACAGGTAATGCGGCGATCAGCAATATCGACGCGCAAACTGTCCGCGGGACGAGCGCTGGCGTCAGACGTCCAGAATAACGGTCGCGAGCGACGGCTGGTCGCGCCGCGCTACCTCGACCTCAAGCTGCGTGCCGCACTCGCCGCAAACGAATTCCCGCAGCTCCAATTCGGCATGCAGAGTCAAATGCGGCCCGCAAGCTTGCGCCGGCAACACCCGCCGTCGTGCGCGCGGCTTCCAGTCCTCGGTCGCCGAACCAAAATCGTTCCCGCAGATACAGCGGAATTTGCCGTTATCGATCCGCGGACAGACTGCGGCCATTGCCCCGTCTTCCGGCGGCTCGATCCGCGGTGAAAGGCCGCCGAGACGCTCGGTGCGGATTTCCCGCCGGCGTGTGCGCGTTGCTTCCGCGTCGACCGTGCCGCCGCGCACCACGACGCCATAGAGCGCCGACGCCCAATGCGGCGTGACGAAGCCATTGTGTACGTCGCGTGCAACGCGCGCGGGATCGCGCCGGATCGGGTCGCCAAAGCCGCCGCCGCCCTGGAACGAATAGGCCAGGACATCGCCGCGGTGGAGCGGGAAATGGCCAGGCTTGGAGTCGAAGCGGTGAACGCTGCCGCCGGCGTCGAACAGGTCGCTCATGTGCGAGTTGGCCTTGATCAATTCGGCGATGCCGGCGTTCGACTTGCGCAATAAATGATAGGCGCAGGCACCGGGCGTGCCACCGAACTGACCAACCGCGTTCGGCACCTGCACGCCGTGGCCCACCACCATGGTATGCAGTTCGTCGGTATCGTGAGGGGTCACCGCGAGACCCATGGTCACCCCGCCGCGCATGGTTCCGGCTCCCGCGGTGTCGGGAATGAACGAGCGGAACAGATAAAGATAGGGCCCGGACGCTTCGTTGGACTCGACATTGCCGATGCGCGGCCGCGGGATCGAGTAATCGCCTGAGCCGTCGAGACCGTCATGATCGAAATAGGCGCCGCCGCCGCCGGCCATCGCATCCATCAGCAGCATGCCGAACGGACCGCCGTCGCGGTCGTTGCCGGCCATGGTCAGCACGGAGAATTGCCCTTTGGTGACCGCTTGGCCCTCGCGCAGCAAGTCGGGAACGTTGGCGACCATGCGCGAAAGCGCGGCCACGGCGACATTCTGCACCACCCACGCGGTCGAGACCGTGGCGCCGGACACCGGCGTTGGCCAGCGCGCGTTGCAGATATTCGCTTCCGGCACCTTGATCGTCACCGGCTTGAGCACGCCTTCGTTCCAGCGGATGTCCGGCGCCAGGATCGGCAGGAGGCCCGTGAACAGCGCACCGCGCAAGCCTGAGCGGGTGCAATTGATGAAGCCCGGCGCCTGCGGCGAAGATTCACCCATGTCGAAGATCAACGAATCGCCGCGTTTGATGGCGGCGACCTCGATCTGATAAAGCCGGTTGGCGTGGCCGTCATGGTCGAGAAAATCGCGGGCGCGATAAATTCCATCGGGGATGCGTTTGAGACGCTCCCGCAGCCGCGCCTCCGACGTGTCGATCTCGGTGCGCATCACCTGATCGACCGTCTCGACGCCGTAGCGATCCATCAGCTGGTGAAAGCGCCGGGTGGCCACGTTGTTCGCGGCGATCATCGCCTTGAAATCGAGCCCGACAACATGCGGCAGCCGGGTCATGCCCATGATCATCTGCCAGATGTCCTCGCGGAGCACACCCTTCTCGACGATCTTCACGCCCGGCAACAGCATGGCTTCCTGCTGAATGTCGGTCGCCGCGAACGCCCAGCTGCCGAAAGTCATGCCGCCGGTATCGAGTTCGTGGGCGCACGAGCCGGTCCAGGCGATGCGCCGTCCGTCGTGGAAGATCGGCATTACGATCGATACGTCGGGCTGATGGATGGCGCCGCGATAGGGATCGTTGAGGATGAACATGTCGCCCTCGTTGATCCCGGGATTGGCACTGAAATTCTCGATGATGCTGTAGATCACCGTCGACATGGTGCCGGCATGGAAGATGACCTGCGGACCCATGTTCACGATTGCGCCGTCGGCGAGGTAGATGCCGACGTTGAAATCGGTCGCTTCCGTCACCACCGGTGAGCCGGAAACGTTCTTCAGCGTAATCGCCTGCTCCTCGGTTATCGCTTCAAGCTTGTGCCGGATCACCTCGAAGGTGATCGGATCGATCGCGCCGTGACCGCGGGGAGGGGTGTCGGATCGGGCTACGTTCATCGGGCGGACTCAGGTGAGATCGATGGTGAGATTGCCGGCGCCGTCCAGCCGTGCGGTCTGGCCGGGGCCGACATAGACGGTGGTTTCGGGATGCTCGACGACGGCCGGCCCGGCGACGCCAAATCCCACCGGCATTTCCAGCCACTGAAACATCGCGGCTTCGGTCCAGGCCATGGCCGTCGGTTCGAAGATGCGGCGGCGTCCGGGTTTCGGGGCCGCGATCGCGCTCGGCTTGTGGATCGATGGTTTGCGGGTGCGTCCGACCGCGACCACGCGGAACGTCGTCAGTTCGATGCCGGCAATACGAAAGCCGGCGTCTTGGCCATACACCGCCTCGTAGGAATCCTCGAACAACTCGACCAGCCTCCGTGCGGTCTCCGGCGTTATCGGACCGTCCGGTACCGGCACCATCAGGTCGTGCGTCTGGCGGCGATACCGCATGTCGATTGAGCGTGTGAGTTCGGACTGCGCGCGGGCAAATCCCGATTCCTCCATGGCCGCGATGCAGCGCTCTTGCAGTTCAGCAAACACGGCATTGATGGCATCGCAGTCGAGACCGTCCCACGGATCGCGAGTGCCTCCTCCCGCGCGCAGCACCAGCGAGCGCTCGGCGGATTGCTGAATATCGGATGCAAGGGCGCCGTAGGCCGAGTGCGCCATGCTGGTCGCCGGAATGAGAATGCGCGGCACGCCGAGTTCGGCGCCGTAGCCGATGCAATGCGCCGGGCCGGCGCCGCCGTAGGCGAGCAACACGAAGTCGCGCGGATCGTGGCCGCGGCCGACGGTGACTTCGCGCAGCGTGTCGGCCATGTGTCCGTCGACGACACGGCGAATGCCAGCCGCGGCCGCTTCCACGCTCATGTCGAGCGGCTTGGCGATTTGCTCGCCGATTGCGGCGGTTGCGGCGGCGAGGTCGAGCTTCATACGGCCGCCGAGAAAGTTGTCAGGCGAGAGAATGCCGAGGACAAGATCGGCGTCGGTAACGGTGACGAGCGTCCCGCCACGTCCGTAGCAGATCGGCCCGGGCACGGCGCCTGCGCTGTCGGGGCCGACCCGCAACAGACCTGCCTCGACCCGTGCAATCGAGCCGCCACCGGCGCCGATGGCGCGGATGTCGATGACCGGAGTGTTGAGGTGGAAACCGCCGACTTCGTGGGTGCCGGAAACCAGCGGCTTGCCGTCCACAACCAGCGCCACGTCGAAGCTTGTGCCGCCCATGTCGGTGGTTATGACGTTGCGGTGGCCGATCTCCTGCGCCAATTGCAATGAGCCCATGACGCCGCCGGCCGGGCCGCTCGCCACCAGAAGCACCGGCTTGCGCGCTGCCTCCCGAGCGGGAACGACGCCGCCAGCGGAGTTGAGAACATTGAACTTGCCGCGAAATCCGCGATCGCGCAGCAGGCTTTCGATGCGATCGAGATAGCTCGCGACTTTGGGCGCCAGATAGGAATTGAGTACCGTGGTGGCGGTGCGTTCATATTCGCCGATGATTGGCGATACCTCGCAGGACAAGCTGACATAAGCGTCCGGCCGCATTTCCCGGATGATCGCACCCACACGCTGTTCGTGAGCCGGATTGCGGAACGACCACAACAGCGCCACCGCGAAGGTCTGAGCGCCACCTTCGATCAATTCACCCACTGCGGTGCGAACGTTTTCGTCGTCCAGCGCAACGAGCACGCGGCCGGCCTGATCGATACGCTCGCGCACCTCGCGCACCAGGCGGCGCGGCACGATCGGGTCGGGATAGCGGCGGCGGCTATAGTGACCGAGATGCTCCACCGCGATGCCGGCGGTGAAACCCATCAATCGCTGCAACGCCAGCGTATCGCCAAAACCCTGCGTTGCGATCAGACCGGTTGTCGCTCCCGTGCGCTCGATCAAGGCGTTGGTTGCTTGCGTGGTGCCGTGACCAAAAGCAGTCACACGGCGCAGCAATTCCTCCGGCGCCAGATTAAGCGTGCCGGCCACGACGGCGACGGCGTCGAACACGCCCTTTTCCAATTCGCCTGGCGTGGTCGGTGCTTTGGCGGTGCTGATGTTGCCGCCATCGTCCATCAGGACGAGGTCGGTGAAAGTGCCGCCGATATCGATTCCGAGATACATTACGAAGCTGCCCACCCCCGGTCGTCGGCCAACGCAAGCGCGCATGCGTGAGCGTGCTCTCGGCGCCGATTTCCTCCCCTGAGGTGAGAGAAAACACGCAATGCGGGGCGGTTGTCCAGCGGCTGGCGGGCGTTTTGCGCGGATACCCGCTATGCAATGGTTACGAACGCAGATAAGGGACTGCATGGTTGCTTGATGCAGGCGGCGGCCTGTTCCCGCGTCCAATTGCCGCCACACCCAGAGCATAATTGTCCCGGCTTGCCGGGGAGGCGAATTGATGCGGACTACTTTCTTTGCCGGAGCGGTCTTGGCTCTCGTTGTGAGCCCGGCGACCGCCGAGACCCAGTCCGTCGCCGGCCAGCCGGTCCTGAGAGCGCCCCCGCAGGCCAGCGGCAAAGCCATCCGCTGCGGCAAAACAATCGAAGGCAAATGCGGCCAAGCCGCCGCGCGCCCCGACCGCCAAGGCTCCTTCGACGCCGGAGTCGCGTTCGGCGGCAGCGCTGGCGCTTTCCGCCGATCCGGTCTTCGATGAAGGCACCTACCAGCGCATCAAAGAGGCGCTGTTGAGCTACGCGGATATTCAGGTGCGTGGCGGGTGGCCCGCGATTCCCGCCGACGCCAAGCTCGCACCGGGCGCCAGCGGGCCCGAGGTCGCGTTGCTGCGCCGGCGTCTGGTCGTCGGCGACGACCTGGCGCCCGAGCAAGAGGCGGGTGATGCGTATGACGCGCCCGTCGTCGAAGCCGTCAAGCGGTTTCAACTCCGGCACGGGCTCGCCGCCACCGGCAGCGTCAACGCTACGACGCTGCGGGCGATGAACGTCCCGGTCGCCGCGCGCATGAAACAGCTCGCGGCCTCGCTCGAGCGGCTGCTGGGCATGGATTTCACCTTCGCCGAGCGCTACGTCGTCGTGAACATTCCGGCCGCTTTCGTCGAGGCGGTTGCCAAGGACAAGGTCGAGCGCCGCTATCGCGTTATTGTCGGCAAGATCGACAAGCCCTCGCCGACGCTTACCGCCTATATTACCGCGGTCAACCTCAATCCGACCTGGACGGTGCCGCTGTCGATCACCAAACACGAGATCTACGCGCACATGCGCCGCGATCCGACATATCTGAGCCGCATGCATATGCGTGTGCTCGGTGCGCATGACGAAGAACTCGATCCGCGCTCCATCGACTGGTCGTCGGACCGTTCGCCGAATTTCACCGTCCGGCAGGATTCCGGCACCTGGAATGCGCTCGGCAATCTCAAGATCGACATGCCAAATCCGTACTCGGTCTACATGCACGACACCGACTCGCGAAGGCTGTTTGCGGACGACTACCGCTTCGACTCGCACGGCTGCACGCGGGTCGACAATGTGCGCGACCTCGCCACCTGGATTCTTCAGGATGTCCCGGGCTGGAATCGTGCCGCGATCGATGCCGGAATCGCCACCGGCGTCCTGAAAATCGTCAACCTGCCGCACAAGATGCCGGTCGCCTGGGTGTACCTTGACGGGCTGGGTGACGCGCGACGGCACAATCCAATTCCGCGAGGACGTGTACAAACACGACGAGTTGCTGGACCGCAGATGCGCTCGCCGATGCCGCGGCCGGTGGTTTCGTCGCGCCCGTTCCGCGCGATGTGAAGCAGAGTTCCAATCTCGACAGCCGTTGAGACGGCTACGGCCTAAGCGATATCGCGCAACCCCGCCTGTTTGACGAGCGGCAGCGTCGTATCGCGGAATTCACGCATGCCGGCTTCGAACCGCGGCCACGACAGCAGGACGCCGTCCATCCCCATGCGCGAGAGGCCAGCGAGCTTGTCGACGATCTGCTCCTTGGTGCCGACCAGCGGATGTCCGCCCCAGCCGGCGATGAACATCTCGGAAATCGCTCGCTTGCGCTCCGGCGGAAATTCCTTCTCGTTGATCTCCGCGGCCATGGCGTCGATGACGTTGCTGGCGGCGTCCCAGTCGCCTTTCTCCTGCACATAGTAATCGTAGAACTTGCGGGCCTCCTGCTCGGTCTCGCCCTGTACCGCCACGGCGTGCGTCCAAACCTGGATGGAGCGGCCATACTCCTCGCGCGCGAGGCGCTTATAGGCCGCGACGTGGGCGGCGTTGACGTCGAAATCGTGGGTGCGGATCAGCGTGAAGGCGAGGTCGCAGTTTTTTGCCGCGAAATGACGGCCGCGCTCGGAGGCGCCGGCATTCATGACCGGCGGATGAGGTTTTTAAATCGGCTTCGGCTCGAGGTAGCCCTTTTTGATCCGATAGAAGTCGCCTTCGTGGTCGAAGTCGTCGTCTTCGGTCCATAGCCGTCTAATGATGGCGAGCCATTCCTCGGCACGGGCGTAGCGATCCTCATGCCGCGTCAGCGGCATGTCAAACATATCCATTTCCGGTCCGTTCCAGCCGCAGACGACGTTGAGCATGAAACGGCCGTTTGAGATATGGTCGATCGCCGCGCATTGCTTGGCCGCCATGAGCGGATGGTTGAGCGAAACGTGTGAAGTCGAGACCACGCCGCTTTTCGCGGTTGAGGCGGCAATACCGGCCGCCCAGGTGTAGGTCTCGAAACCCGGCCCCTGCGGATTGTTCGCCCCACCGAAGCCGCGCCAGCGGGCGACCGGAACGATCGCCTCGAACTCCATCTCGTCAGCGAGTTTCGCCAGCGCGACGGTATTCGGCCAGGTGATGTCAAGCCGGCCGTCGAGTCCCGACATGACGCAACCGCTGTCGAGATTGGTCTGAAATGTGCCCAGTTTCAGCTTGCGGCCGCCAATCGTCGGATTGGCTGCCGGTGGATTCCCCGGCATGCTGTCGCCCCCCATTTTTCTGCGATCTTAGCCGCGCGAATCGCCCCTAGGCGAGCGGGCCTCAAGCCTTGGCCCGCTCCCATGCGGTCGCCACGATCACCGCCATGATCGCCTGGACGGTGACGATGGCGGCGACGCAGCCACTCCAACCGGCCGCGTTCCAGACTAAGCCGATCAGAAAGGCGCCAGCGCTGCCGCCGATATAGAACATCGAAGCGTAGAGCCCGGCCGCAGACGAGCGGCCCTCCTTGGCGGTCGTGACGACGTAGCCGGTCGAGACCGCTTGGCACACCAGGCCGCAGGTGGCGGAAATCGTCAGCCCGACAACGATGAGGCTGACCTGCGGCGCCAGCAACATGAGAGCGCCGCAGATCCACACCGCAATGCTCCCAAGCACCAGGCGGCGGCGGCCGACCAGCGCGATGGCGTGGCCGACCCACGGTGCGAGGAACGTGCCGCCGAGATAGGTCGCGAAAAGGGCGCCCAGCAGGGTAGGCGTGAAGTAGTAGGGCGCTGCGGCCAGGTGAAAGCTCACATAGGTGAAAGTAGCGATGAAGTTGAACAGGACGCCGAAGCCGACCGCGTAGATGGCGAGGAGGTGCGGGTTGCGCAGGTGCGCCAGCATTTGCCACGCCGAGGCGGCGAAGCCGCCGGAGCGGACAAAATTGCGCTCGCGCGGCAGCGTGATCGTGACGATTGTCGCCGCGGCCAGCGTGAGCAGCGCGACGGCGGCGAAAGCGACGCGCCAGCCGGCGAGATCGGCGACGACGCCGGTAATGAAGCGGCCGGAGAAGCCGCCGACACTCGATCCGGCGACAAAAAGTCCGGCGACACGTGGCACATCCGCCGGCGGCCATTCCTCGGCAACATAGGCGATGGCGACCGTGAAGATCGGCGGCAGCAAAAGCCCTTGCACGAAGCGCAAGACGATGAGCTGCGGCACGGTTGCTGCGAAAGCCATGATCAGCGTCGGTACGATCACTGCGAACGAAGCGGCGGTGATGAGACGCTTGCGGCCAAGAACGTCAGCCAGCGCGCCCGTGAACGGCGCGGTCAGGGCGATCGCCAGGGTGCCCGCCGTCATCAAACGTGCTGATGTCACCGGCGCCGACGCCGAATTGGCGCGACAGTTCGGGCAAAAGCGCCTGAGGAGAATAGAGATTGACGAAAGCGGTAAAGGCCGCCGCGGCAACCGCGAGCGGGCGTAAATCGAGTGCCATGCCGCATTATGGGCAATGCGGCAGAGGAAAGCACGCTTGCACGCTTGCGCAGCGCGCACGGCTGATGACACTCAGAAAGCGGTCGGAACCATTGTGGTCGGCGCGCTAGCCGCCAATAGCCAGCACAAGCTTGCCTGCTGCCTGGCGCGATTCGATGTGCCGGTGCATGCCGGCTGCGTCGGCCATCGGGAACGTGCCGGCAATCGGTACTTTCAGCCAGCCGTCGAGCACGCCCTGCACGACATACGCCATGCTGTCCTTCCAGGCTTGCGAGTTGGCGTCGACATGGCCGATGTGAAGGCGGGTAAAGGTTTGCGAGCGCGGCAGGATGCGTTCGCGGATATTCTTAAACGGCGGACCCTCCGCCTCGCCGATGCTGATGATGTGCCCGAGCTTGCGCACGACGTTGAAAGTGCGATCGAGCATCGTCGCACCTAACGAATTGATGGCGAGATCGACACCGCGGCCGTTGGTGAAATCCAGAACCGCCTGCTCGAAATCCTCGCTCGTTGTAACCACGACGCGCCCGGCGCCGTATTCAAGTGCGCGTTTCTCCTTGCCTGGGGTGCCAACCGTGCCAATGACGCGTGCGCCGGCTTTCACCGCAAGCTGGGTCGTGAACAGCCCGACGCCGCCGCCGATGGCGTTGATCAGCACCGTTTCCCCCGGTTCGATACCGTAGACGGTGTGGAGCATGTGGTATCCGGTCAGCGGCTGCACCGTGAGCGCCGCGCCGACGTCGAGGGGGATGGCCTCGGGCAGGGCCATCAGCATGTTGGCACGTACCACCGCCTTTTGCGCGTAGGCGCCTCCCTGTTCGAGGAAGGCGGCGACGCGATCGCCGATTTGCACATTGCCGACGCCCGGTCCGAGCTTCGATACGGTTCCGGAGATCTCCAGGCCAAGCACGAGCGGGTAGCTGCGAGGGTGCGGATAGATGCCGGTGCGGACCTGGGTATCCGCCCAGTTGCAGCCGGCAAAGGCGACATCCACCAGCACCTCGCCGGGACCGGGAACCGGCTCGGGCATATCCGCGATGACAAGTTGTTCCGGTGCGCCCGGCGCGTGAATGACGACGGCCTTCACTGTTGCCTTCTAAATCTTGGCCGACGAAGATGCGGCGCTCCGCCGGCGAGGAGCGCTCAATTTATCAAGTTATGGCGACAAGCGGCAACACGCAGACCGGAGCATCATGAAGACCATCGGCGTCGATGTCGGCGGCACGTTCACCGATATCGTCTACTGCGATTTGGACACCGGCCAGGTCGCCATCCATAAAGTCTCGACGACGCCCGACGATCCCTCCCGCGCCATCATTCAGGGGATCGCCGAAATCTGCCGCGACAACGGCATCGAAGCGGGCGATATCGATTACGTGCTGCATGGCACCACCACGGCAACGAATGCCGTGCTGGAGCACAAGGGTGCGCGTGCGGGCATGCTGACCAACGAAGGCTTCCGCGACATCATCCACATCGCGCGGCACCAGCGTGCCGAGCACTACTCGATCATGCAGGAATTGCCGTGGCAGAACCGGCCGCTGGTCAAACGGCGTCACCGCAAGGTCGTCAAAGGCAGGCTCGTGCCGCCGCACGGCGCGGAACTGGAGCCGCTCGACGAGGCCGGCGTGATCGCGGCGGCGCGGGCATTGAAGGCGGAAGCGGTCGAGGCGGTCGCGGTCTGCTTTTTGTTTTCCTATCTCAATCCGGCGCACGAGGAGCGCGCGAAAGCAATTCTCGAGCGCGAGCTGCCGGGTGTTTTCGTCGTCACCTCCTCGTCGATCTCGCCGCAATTCCGCGAGTACGAGCGCTTTACCACGGCCTGCCTGTGCGCCTTCATCGGACCGAAGATGCGCGGCTATGTCGAGCGCCTGGAAGCGACGTTGCGCGATGCCGGGCTGCGTTCGGAATTGCGCGTCATGGCTTCGAATGGCGGCGTCGCGACGCCGGCGATGGTCAGCGAAAAGCCGGCAATGACGCTCCTGTCGGGCCTTGCTGCCGGCGTTCTCGGCGGCGCCTGGATCGGCGGCCTGAGCGGGCGGCGCAAGCTCGTCACCTTCGATATCGGCGGCACCAGCGCCGATATCGGCATCGTGGTCGAAGGCCGCTTTGCCGAAACCGATGCCCGCAGCACCTCGATCGCGGGTTTCCCGTTGCTGCTGCCGATGATCGACATTCACACCATCGGCGCCGGCGGCGGCTCGATCGCCTACATCGATCACGGCGGTGCGTTTCGCGTCGGACCGCGCAGCGCCGGGGCCGTACCTGGCCCAGCCGCCTATGGCCGCGGCGGGACAGAGCCGACGGTCACCGACGCCAACCTCGTCCTCGGCCGCCTCGACAAGAATGATTTTCTCGCCGGCAGCATGAAGCTCGACGAAGCCGCCGCGCATCGGGCCATCGAAGAGCTCGCCGATGCGCTCGGCATGAACAAGCTCGATGCGGCCGAAGGCGTGCTGACCGTCATCAACAGCAACATGGCCAACGCCATCCGCTCGCGCACGGTGCAGAAAGGCATCGATCCGCGCGAATTCGCGCTTGTTGCGTTCGGCGGCGCCGGGCCGCTGCACGCCGTCGAAGTCGCGGCCATGCTCGGCTTTCCGGAAGTGATCGTACCGCCTTATCCTGGCATCACTTCGGCGATGGGATTGCTGACCACCGATCTGAAATACGACATCATCCGCACCGAGTTTCAGGTCAGCGGCAGTGTCGATCTCGATCGGCTCAATGCCGACATGGCTGCGATGGAGCTGCAATTGCGCAAGCAGTTCGCGGCCGATCATCTGCAATCCGCCGGCATGTCGTTCATGCGCGACGGCGATCTGCGTTACGTCGGCCAGGGTTACGAGCTCAAAATACCGCTTCCGGGAGGCGTCATCGGAGAGACGGAACTTGAGGAGATCTGGCGGCGCTTCCACGAAGCGCACAAGCGCGAATACGGGCATTTCTTCGCCGCGAACCCGATCGAGATCGTCAACGTCCGGGTGGTGGGCGTGGGGCATATGCCGAAGCTCGAGAAGCTGACCGCGCCGGAAGGTACGACATTGGCGAAGGCGCGGGTCCGGACCGGCCAGTGCGTGTTCCGCGTCGACGGCGAGTTGCGCTCGTTCGAAACCGCGTTCTATCGCCGGCATCTGCTGCCGGTCGGCGAAAGCTTTGCAGGTCCCGCTATCGTGCTGCAAAAAGACTCAACGACGGTCATTCCGCCGGGTTGCACCGCGATCAATGACACCGCCGGTAATCTCATTCTGAAAGTGGCAGGGGATGGTCGATGAACGACACTAATCGGTCCAATCGCCGGCAGCAGCCGTCGACCCGCGTCGATCCGATTACCGGCGCGGTCATTCAAGGCGCGCTGGAGAGCATCGCGATCGAGATGGGCCACAAGCTCATGCGCATGAGCTATTCGAGCATCATTCGCGAGTCCGAGGATTTCGGTGCCGCGCTGACCGACGCCGAGGGGCGGCAATTGTGCGAATGCAAGATGTCGACGCCGCTGCAATCCGGCCCCATCCCCGGCTATATCCGCGGTATCCGCAAAAAGTTCGAGGCCCGCGGCGACGTGTTCCGTCCTGGCGACGTGATCATGCATAACGACCCGTATGGCGGCGCCTCGCACGGCCCGGACGTCGCGTTCTGCGTGCCGGTGTTCGATGACGGCGAACTGATCGGCTTCTCGGTTACAACGGCGCATCATCTCGACATCGGCGCGCACACGCCCGGAAGCTGCGGCATCGTCGACGCAGTCGACACCTATGCGGAAGGGTTGCAGTTCAAAGCGATCAAGGTCGTCGACCAGGGCCGGCCCAACGATGCCGTATGGCACATGGTGCGCGACAACATCCGCATACCGGATCTGGTCGTCGGCGACATGAATGCGCAGATCGCCGCCGCGCAAATCGGCGCGCAGCGTTACCTTGATCTCGTGCATCGGTACGGCCGCGCCACAGTGCAAGGCGCCTGCGAAGACCTGATGGACTATTCCGAACGCATGATGCGCGGCGCCATCCGCGACATCCCCGACGGTGTCTACAAGGCCGAGACCTTCATCGACGGCTATCAGGACGATCCGGACCCGGCGCGGCGCGATCTGAAATTCGCCGTCGCCATCACGGTCCGTGGCGACGAATTGACGGTCGATCTGACCGGCACGTCGCCGCAGGTGTCCGATCGGCCGATCAACCTGCCGTTCGAGGGCACGGTCGATTGCGCGGTCTGGCTGACGCTGCGCTCGATCCTGCTCGACAGCGCCGTCTACGGCAACATTCCCCAGAACGACGGCATCACCCGGCCGATTACCATCGTTGCGCCGAAGGGCACCCTGGCCAATCCGATCTTTCCGGCGCCCGTGATCGCCCGCTTTTCGCCGGGCAATCAGCTCGCCGACACGGTGATGAAGGCGCTTGCTCCCGCGGTGCCTCACCAGGTCAGTGCCGGGATAGGCAATCTCCGCGTGATCGCCTTCAGCGGCACCGTCAATGAACAGCCGTGGGTGCATATGGAGATTTTCGAGGGCAGCTACGGCGGACGGTACGGTCTCGACGGCATGGATACCGTCGACACGCTTTACGCCAACACCCGCAACAACCCGATCGAGGATATCGAATTGCATCTGCCGCTGCGGGTCGACCGCTACGAGTTGCGCGAGGATGTGGTCGCGGCGGGGGAGTGGCGTGGTGGCGTCGGCTCGGTGCGCGTGTTCACCTATCTCTCCGAGGGCGGATTTTCGGTCGAAGGCGAAGGCCAAAAGTATCGCCCGTGGGGATTTGACGGCGGCGAAGACGGCCATCCGGGCGAACTGGTGATGGAAAGGGCTAATGGAGCCCGGTCGAACCTTTCGTCCAAAGTCCCGTATCAGAAAGTGACGCCTGGCGACCGGCTGATCACCTATGGTCCGAGCGGTGGCGGCTACGGCGATCCATTCAGCCGGGATCCCGCTGCGGTTCTTGACAATGTGCTTGACGGCCTGCTCTCGCCCGAGATTGCGCGTGAGCGCTACGGCGTCGTCGTCGCCGGCGGGGCCGTGGATGTGGCGGCGACCGAAAAGCTCAGAATGGCCGGCGCGTCTACCCGAACGGCTTGATGCTCTCGGCGACCGAATTGGCGATGTGCTCTTTCGAGATGATGCCAACGATGTCGGACGGGCGTCCGCGGCTCCGGTCCTTGACCACCACTGCCATAATAGCCTCGTGACGGGCCATGCGCTGAACGACATCGAACATGACGTCGGCTTCGCGCGCAATGGTGAACTTGTTTTGCGCAACGTCGGCGAAGTGGATGCCGCTATAGGCAGCTTCAACGCCGCGCCGTAAGCTGGTGTTGACGCGAACGACGCCGGCGATGTGATTGCCGCGCGTGACCACCACGTGCCTGAATCCGCTCTCGTTCACGTGTCGGCGCAGGAACGCGTCGAAGTCTGAATCGGCGGGCAGGATCGTCACATCCGTCTGCATGACCTCGTGGGCGCGCCGCACCAGGAACATGTTCGCGTGCAGCGCTTTCGGCACAAAATGACCGCGGCCGACAAGTTTGATCGTGTAGATATTTTCCTGCGAAATAAGACGACGAACGCCGATGGCGAGCGCGACTGCGACGATGCTCGGCATCACCAGGTCGTAATCGCGCGTCATCTCGAAAATCATCGTAACGGCGGTCATGGCGGCGCCGGTGCCGCCGCCGACCATCGCGGCCATGCCGATGATGGCGCAGGTTGTTACACCAAGGTTCTCAACTGGGTGGACCGCATTGACCAGAACGCCGAAGGCTCCGCCGATGGTGGCGCCCATGAAGAGCGAGGGCGAAAAAATCCCGCCCGAGGAGCCCGCACCCAGGCTCACCGACGTGGCAGCGAGCTTGGCGGCAAACAGGAGAACCAGCAGCACCGGCAGGCTGAGACCTCCGGTCAGGATCGCTTGAATGGTGGAATAGCCGACGCCCTCGACGAAGTAATGCCCGGCGCCGACAAGCAGCGCATAGATTATGACGCCGACGATCAGCATGCCGACGAGGTTGCGCAGATAAGGGTTTTTGATGCGCTCGAACACGTCCTCGGCGAAGCTTAAGCCGCGAATGAAGGCCGCTCCGGCGAGCCCGATCAATGCACCAAGCAACGCGTAAAGCAGCAACGAATTGAGAGACGCCGGCGCTCGCGACGCCAGGAGTGCGTCGGGGATGGCGAATGCGGGGTAGATGCCGAAAAAGATACGGCCGATGAAAGTCGCCGTGCCGGTGGCAAGCGCGACGGGCAGGAAGGTGCGTGCGCTTAATTCCGGCATCATCAGCTCGATGGCGAACATCACGCCGCCGATCGGTGTGTTGAAGGTCGCGGCGATGCCGGCGCCGGCGCCCGCCGCGACAAGCGTGATGCGCTGCCACGGCGCCATCGTCACGATCTGGCCGAGCGTCGAGCCGATCGCCGAGCCGATCTGGATGATCGGGCCTTCGCGGCCAACGGCGGCGCCGGTGCCGATCGACAATGCCGAGGCGAGCGATTTGATCACCGCGACCACCGGCCGGATCATGCCTTCCTTGTAATAGATCGCGTCCATCACCTCAGGCACGCCGTGCCCGCGCGCTTCCGGGGCGAAATTGACGATCAGCAAGGTGACGATCTGGCCGCCGACAACCGGAACCAGAATGATAAAGGCGCCCCACGGGCTTGGCGGGGTGAAAAGGCTGGCGTCGTAGTTGATGGCGAACGTGCCGAGAAAAGCGATGTTGTGGATCAGGCCGATCAGCGCGCGGAACACGACGGCGCCGAATCCCGTTACTACGCCAACGACGATCGCCAGAAGCGACAGCCTGACCAGCCCGAGCCGCAGGGGCAGTCGGAGCTTCATGTCATTTCATGTCATGTCGGTGGGTGATCGACGTTTAGAGCTGGCGGATCGACCCGAAATCCCAGGCCGAGCCGCTCGGATTCTCGCCGACCCTTATCGTGGTCTCGCTGACGAACGTGTATGGCGGCACCGGCAGATTGTAGGGCGCGGGCACGCCGCTGAAAACGCGTCCTGCCGGATCGTATTTGGAGCCGTGGCAGGGACAGAAATAGCCACCCAGCCAATTGGCCACGGGCGAGGTCGCGTTGGGTTGCGGGTAGAACATCGGGATGCAGCCGAGATGCGTGCAAATGCCGACAAGCACGCCGAATTCCGGCTTGATCGAGCGCGTAGCATTGGCTGCGTAGGGAGGCTGCTGCATCTGCTGCGAATTCGGATCGGACAATTCTGACAGGAGCTTTGGATCCTGCAGCGTTTTCAATGTCTCCGGGGTGCGGTGGAAGACGAAGATCGGCCGCTCGCGCCAGCGGATAACCACCTGCTGGCCGGGCGCGATCTTGCTGATATCGAGGTCGACCGGGCCGCCCGCGGCGAGCGTTGAGGCGTCAGGGTTCATCTGGGCGATGAACGGGATGGCCGTGGCGACAACGCCCACGGCTGCTACCGTGCCGGTGGCGATGTAAAGGAAATCGCGCCGCGAGGCCTCGGGAGCGTGGGTGCCGCCTAGTGTCGTTGCGTCGCTGCTCGCCATGATCGCGCCTCTCCAAGCCTACGGTTCCCCGCGCTTATATTTGCGCTGCACCGCATCAGTCAATCAGGTGCGACCGAGTGCGGCCTTTACCCGCGCCAGGGTAGCTTCAGGCGTTCCTGAAGCGTCAACCCGCGTCCAGTCAAGGGAGCCAAGGTCATAATGCTCCTGGGCCTGCGCCACGCCCGCATCGGCATCGGAGGCATCGTGCATGCGGGCGCCGACGCGGCCGAGCCGGGTCTCGACGTCGGCGGTGAGGAACAGTCCCCGCAGCGGGAGTTTCGCAGTCTTTGCCGTTTCGGCGATGGCGGCTCGCTCCTGTGGGCGCGCAAATACGGCATCGACGATCACCGAGTGGCCGGCGGCCACGATACGCATCGCCTTGTCGGCCAGCGTCGCATAGACGCGAGCGGTGACACCCTCACGTGTAAGCGTCCGCGGGCAGCTTTTCGGTCTCGCCGACGCCGCACAGCACCTTGCGTTCCACGTCCGAGCGCACGATCACGGCGCCTGGCATCGGGTTGACCTCGGGAGCCAGCATCCGCGCCAGCTTTGATTTGCCGGTGCCGGAAAGCCCGCCGACGGCAATGAATTCCGGTCGCGGCGGCGCGATCGCTCGCATGGCAAAGTCGAAATAGGCCCGCGCCGACGCCGCGATAGATTTCCGCTCGCCATCTTTCAGCCGCTCCATCCGCGCCGCGGCGACCTTGGCGCGGATCGCCGCGCGCGTCGCAAGGAAAAACGGCATGGCCGCGAGCGCGTCGAAATCCTCGACCCGGCGCGTTTCCGCGAGGTAGCGGTTGAATACGATATTGGCGGCGGGCGCGAGCCGACGCTCAAGCAGGTCCATGAGCAGGAAGGCGAGGTCATAGAAAACGTCGCCGGAAGCGATGATGTCGCTGAATTCGATGGCATCGAACAGAACCGGCCCGCCGCCGGTCAGAACGATGTTGCCGAGATGAAGGTCGCCATGAATGCGGCGGATGAATCCCTGCCGGCCGCGTTCGCGCAGCAGCGGAACGATTCGCTGATAGGCCGCGCGGCTGGCGCTGGCGAAGGATTCGACGTCGGCCGCGGGGAAGATCTCCGGGTGTTGCAGGAACGCTTCCACATGCTCGTCGACATAGGACCCAAGCGCTGCGATCCAGGCTTGTGCGTCGACCGCGCGCGTCTTGGCGTGCGCGGCCGCGACGGCGCGGCCAAGCGCGTCGGCCAGCGCCTCATCGATTTCGCCGGCGATGTGGTCGAGGGTGCGCTTTTCATCGAAGCGCCGCATCTCTACGGCCCATTCGACCGGCGTGCCGGCGCCCGCAATGGCGAGCTTTCCCGACGCTTCACGGGTGATGGCGACGACGCCGCGATAGATCTCCGGCGCGTAGGGGGCGTTGACGGCCAGCTCGGCCTCGCAGGCCTGCTTGCGTTTGGGGAGCGTCGAATAGTCGAGGAAGGGAAAGCGCACGGCACGTTTGACCTTCAGCGCACGGTCGCCGGCCAGAAACACCGATGCCGCGTGGGTATCGATGCGCTGCACCTTCTGTCCGCCATGGCTTGCGGGATCGCCGAGAAAGCCGAACACCTCGTCCTGGCTGTCCGCCACTTTGCCGTTCATGAAGTTGAAACTCTGGACAATGTGTTATTGAACCCGGCCGGCCGCACCGGAGACTGGACTAGCGGCGCAGGTCGCGGCAAGCACAGCTTACAACGCCCGGCGCGGCTAGTCGGCCGAGCAGGCGTTTCTGCGGAGAAGCCATGCGCGGTAAGGCCAATATTCGCACCGCTGCCGAAATCCTCGTCGACCAATTGCGCGTCAACGGCGTGCGCCACGTCTTTTGTGTGCCAGGCGAAAGTTATCTCGCGGTGCTCGACGCGTTCCACGACACCGATCTTGCGGTCACGGTGTGCCGGCAGGAGGGCGGCGCGGCGATGATGGCCGAAGCGGTGGGCAAGGCGACGGGCCGCCCCGGCGTTTGTTTCGTCACACGTGGGCCTGGTGCCACCAACGCTTCGCCGGGGATCCACATTGCCCGGCAGGATTCGACGCCGCTGGTGGTTTTCATCGGCCAGGTCGCGCGCGACATGCGCGAGCGCGAAGCCTTCCAGGAGCTCGACTATCCCGCGGTGTTCGGCTCGATGACCAAATGGGCGACCGAGATCAACGATCCCGCGCGCATACCGGAAATCGTCTCGCGCGCCTTTCACACCGCGGCCAACGGGCGGCCGGGACCGGTCGTCGTCAGTCTGCCGGAGGATATGCTGACGGAGCGCGTCGCGGTCGATGACGCTCCGCCTTACAACGCGGTCGAGACCTCGCCGGGTGCGGCCGACATGGCGAAGTTTGCACAGCTGCTTGGCGCCGCCAAATCGCCGATCTTGCTGCTCGGCGGCAGCCGCTGGTCGCAGGACGCATCGGATCGGGTCGCGCGCTTCGCGGAAAAGTATTCGCTGCCGGTGTGTACGACATTCCGCCGGCTGCATCTCTTCGATGCGCTGCATCGTTGTTATGCCGGCGATCTTGGCATCGGTCCCAATCCGAAACTCGTAGAGCGCATCAAATCATCCGACCTTGTCATTTTGATCGGCGGACGCATGGGAGAGTTGCCGTCGCAGAGCTATACGCTGTTCGACATTCCGCGCCCGCAGATGACTTTCGTTCACGTGCATCCGGGCGCCGAAGAACTCGGCCGCGTCTACAATCCGCATCTGCCGATCCATGCAACCCCGACCGCCTTTGCGCTGGCCCTTGAGCAACTCACCGTGCCGGGAACGCTGCGCGGTCAAGCCGAGGGCGCGCATGCGGACTATCTGGCATGGACGGAAAAGCCGACCGAACAGCCGGGCGGAGTCAATTTCGGGGCGGTTCTGGTGTGGCTGCGCGACAACCTTCCCGCCGACGCCATCCTTTGCAACGGGGCGGGGAATTACGCCGCCTGGATTCATCGCTTCTTTCGCTTCCGCCGTTTCGGCCAGCATGTAGCGCCGACGTCAGGCTCGATGGGATATGGCGTGCCCGCGGCCGTTGCCATGAAGCGGCTTTATCCCGAACGGACCGTGGTCTGCATCGCCGGTGACGGCGATTTTCTGATGAACGGACAGGAATTCGCGACTGCCGTTCAGTACGGACTGCCGCTTGTCGTCATCGTCGCCGACAATGGCATTTACGGCACCATCCGCATGCACCAGGAGCGGGAATATCCGGGCCGCATCGTCGCCACCGATTTGCGCAATCCGGATTTCGCCGCTTACGCGCAAGCCTTCGGCGGCTTCGGGGTGAGCGTCGAACGTACCGCCGATTTCCCCGCGGCGTTCAGGGAGGCCGAGGCGTCGGGCAAGCCGTCCATCATCCGCCTGGCCATCGATCCCGAGGCGATCACGCCGATGACGACGCTCGCCAAAATCCGTGCCAAGTCTCTGGCAGAGAAAGATAAATAAGCTGCGCGTCGCGCGGCGTCCTGGCGACAGCATCAACACCTGCTGACGTTGCTGAATCCAGGTTCAGAGTTTGCTATTCTTGGGGCGCGATTCGGTCAGTCACCCATGCCCTACCGCCGCACCGACAGCGTCGTTCGCCGCTTGGCCGCGCGCCACGATGCCATCGTGTCGGCGGCGCGGCAGATCGCGAGCGAGGGCGGCATGGCGGCCGTTCAGATCGCCGCCGTCGCCGCTCGTGCCGGCATCGCGGCGGGTACGGTCTATCGCTATTTCCCCGGCAAGACCGACCTCGTTGCGGCGCTGCTGACCGAACTCGCGGACGGCGAGATTGGCGCGCTCCGCCACGCCGCGGACCGGGCGCCTGGTCCGTTGTCCGCGCTCTCTGCTGCGATCATGACCTTCGCGGTACGAGCGCTGCGCCAGCGTCGGCTGACTTATGCCGCCATCGCCGAGCCGGTCGATGCCGAACTCGATGCGGCGCGCGTTGCGTTTCGCCGGTCGCTTGCCGACGAATTCACGGCCCGGATTGCGGCCGCGATCGCTGAGAGCCGCCTTCCCGAGCAGGAGGCGGCGCTCGCGGCGGCGGCGCTGACCGGACTTCTTATCGAAGGGCTTGTCGGTCCGCTTGCGCCTGACGCCTCGGGCCGTGAGCGGGACATCGTACAGTCGCTGACGCTGACGGCGCTGCGTGGGCTCGGCGTGGCCGACGCCCGCGCCCGCGGTCTTGTGGTGCAAACGGCGATGCCGGTTGACGCCAAAGCGCCTGCCGTCGGGTGAGAAAGGGCCGGCAGCAGCGGCCGGCCCCAACCCGCGGCGTTTGATCAGCTACCCGATCCCGAGATCACCTCGCCGAACAACCGCCACGTCGTGCCGTCGAACTTCATCAACTGCATCTGCTTGATCGGCGCGAAGTCGTCTGCGCTGGTCGAGATGGTGATGCCCGGCAGCAGCATCGGCAGCTTTAGATCGTGAATGCTTGCCGCCTGCTTCATGATGTTCTGGCGGGTGAGATCGTCGCCGCAAGCCTTGAGGACCGGCACCAATGTTTGCGCCACCGAATAGCCGGTGACGTTGTTGCCGTCGGCGAGATTGCCGGATGAATTGTATTTTTTCATCCACGCGACCCAGTCCTTGTACTCGGGCGTGTCCTGCCACTGTGGATCGGTGGGATCCTTGAGGAAGCCGGCCGAGATGATGCCGACTCCCTTTTCCGGGCCCGCCGGCTTGAAGACCGATCCGACAGAACTCGAAACGTTGGTCAGGAAATGCGCCGGCTTCCAGCCGATGTCGTAAACCTTGCGGATCGCCTGGGCGGCGAATTTCGGGATCGCCGCGGTCAACAGCGTGTCCGCGCCGCTTCCCTGCAAAGCCACGACTTGGGAATCGACGGTGGGATCGGTGGTTTCGTAGCTCTTGGTGGCCACGATCATGGTGTCGGCCTTGTCGCCGAGCCCTTCGCGCAAGCCCACCAGATAATCCTTGCCGAAGTCGTCGTTCTGATAGAGCACCGCGATCTTGGCGTTCGGCAAGTTCTTGAGAATGTACCGGCCATAGATGCGCGCTTCGATGCGGTAGCTGGGCTGCCAGCCCATCGTCCACGGGAAATGTTTTGGATCGTTCCACTTGTCGGCGCCGGTCGCAACGAATAGCTGCGGCACCTTGTTTTCATTTGCGTAGCCGTGGATCGCGGTATTGGGTGGCGTGCCGAGCGTGTTGAACAAGAACAGGACCTGGTCCTGCTCGACCAATTGGCGCACCAGCTCGACGGTCTTTGGCGGGCTATAGCCGTCATCGCGGCTGATGAAATTGATCTTGCGGCCGCCGATGCCGCCCTGCTCGTTGAGCATGGTGAAGTAACCGGCTTCCGCCTTGCCGATGGCGCCGTAAGCCGAGGCCGGGCCGCTATAGGGCATGGTGTTGCCGATCTTGATCTCGGTGTCGCTGGCGCCCGGTCCATATTGACCGGCTGCAAGAGCGAGCACCGTCATCAACACGAGGCCGGTCGTCGACAGGCCTGGCACCATGATCCGTTTCATTGTCATGACATCCTCCCCTCTTTTTTGGGTTCCTTATCGACCGACGCCGCACGGTGCCGCCCAACACGCTGCGTCAACCGCGCAAGCCACGGTCCCAGCGAGCCAACGACGCCGTGCGGCATCGCATACATGAACAACAGCATGGCGAGCCCGTAGATCGCCCATGGTGCGGCATCGGAAATGTCGTTGGCGAGATTCGGCACGAATTGGATAAAGGCTCCGCCGACGATCGCGCCGCCGATGGTTGCAATGCCGCCCACCGCCGAGCCTACCAGAAAAGAAATGGACAGGAACAGACTATAACTCTCGGGCGAGACGTAGCCGACCACGATGGCCGACAGCGCGCCGGCGACGCCGGTGAACAGCGTGCTGGTGCCGAAGGCGAGGGTCTTGTAGCGGGCGGTGTCGATGCCCATCGCCGCTGCAGCAATCGGATGGTCGCGGATTGCGACCCATGCCCGGCCGGTGCGGCCGTGCAGCATGTTGGCGGCGACCCGCATCGCAACAAGCAGGGCAACGAGAGCAATGAGGTAAAGCCAGCGGTCGCGGTCCAGCCCGAGGCCTGCTGGCGGTATGGGCTTGATCAGATTGATGCCCTGCTGGCCGCCCGTCCAGGTGTCGAAATATTTGAGCAATTGCGGCGTCGCCAGCGCCATCGCGAGTGTAACGAGGGCGAGATAGGGCCCCTCGAAGCGCAGTGCCGGCAGTCCGAACAGCACGCCAAGCACGAAGCAAAACAATCCGGCCGGCGGCAGCGTGGCCCAGTAGGGCACGCCGTAACGATGCATCAGGATGGCGGCGGTATAAGCGCCGGCGGCGAAAAATCCGCCGTGACCTAGCGAGATTTGCCCGTTGTATCCGGTCAGGACGTTCAGCCCGAGCACGGCGATCGCATAGATCATCACCATGGTCAGTTCGAAAACGTGATAATTGCTCAGCGTGAAAGGCAGCGCGAACGCCAGCGCGATCAGCGCCGCTGTGCCGATCCAGTGCCAGGCGCCGGCAGTCGATCCGCCATGGCGTTCGATGTCGGGCGGCTCACCGAAGATTGAGGTGGTTTCCCACTTTTCCATCTCACACCCGCCGGACGATTGCCGTCCCGAACAATCCGTTCGGCCGTATCACCAGAACGAGGATGATCAGGGCAAGCGCCACTGTCAGTTTGAGCTGGCTCGCGATCAGATAGGTACCGACCAGATTTTCCGTGACGCCAACGATAAGACCGCCGACGACGGCGCCGACCGGGCTGCTAATGCCGCCGAGCAGAGCGCCCGCAAACGCATAGAGCAGCACCCCGCCCATCATGTTGGGATCGAGGAACAGGACCGGCGCGACCATCATCCCCGCCGTGGCGCCGATCGCCGCCGCCAAGCCCCAACCGATCGCGAGCATGCGTCCGACTCGAATACCGCAGAGCCGCGCCGAAACCGGATTCTGCGCCGCCGCACGCATGGCCAAGCCGGTCGAGGTGAAGCGGAAGAAGACAAACAAGAGAACGAGCATGATCAGCGTTACCGCGATGACGCCGAGATCGCGCGTCGTCATCAGCGCCCCGAGCAACGGCCGGTCGGGGAAGGGGCTCGGAAAGTCCTGAACGGTGTAGGAGTAAATCCAGCCGGCGAGCGAATTAAAGATCAGCAAGAGCCCGATCGTTACCACGACCGCGGCCAGGACCGGCGCGTTCTCGACCGGCCGGATCACGACGCGCTCGATCACCATGCCGCCGACGAACGAGACCGCCAGCGTGATGACAAAAGCCGCCCAGAAAGGCAGGCCGGCATTCACCAGCGTCCAGGCAATGTAGGTGGAGAACATCGCCATCTCGCCCTGCGCGAAGTTCACCAGCTCGGTCGACCGGTAGATCATCACCAGCGCCAACGCGACGCTGGCATAGATGGCGCCGGCGGCGAGCCCCGAGAATACCTGTTGCAAAAACTCGTGCATCGCGGGTCCGTCAGTAACCGAGATAGGCGCGGCGGATTTGCGGATCGTCGGCGAGCGATTTCGCGCTGCCCGAGGCAACGACGTAGCCGGTTTCGAGAAGATAGGCGTGATCCGCCAGCGCGAGCGCGAGATTGGCGTTTTGCTCAACCAGCAAAACACTGACCCGTTCGTCTTTGCGGATCCGTTCGATGATGGCGAAAATGTCTTCGACGACACGGGGCGCGAGGCCGAAGGACGGTTCGTCGAGCACGAGAAGCCTTGGCGCCATCATCAACGCGCGGGCGATCGCCAGCATCTGCTGCTCGCCGCCGGACAAGGCGCCCGCCTGCTGACGCCGCCGCTCGGCCAGGATGGGGAAATAGCCGTACATGCGCTGCATGTTCTCGGGCGTATGGCGCATGCGGGTATAGCCGCCGAGCCGCAGGTTCTCCTCGACCGTCAGGCCGACGAAGGTGCCGCGCCCTTCCGGCACGTGCGCAACGCCCACGCTCGCGATTTCTTCGGTGGCGCGCCGGTCTACGCGTTTCCCGGCGAACAGGATTTCGCCTTCGCGGCGGACCATTCCGCAGATCGCCCGCAACGTGGTGGTTTTGCCAGCGCCGTTGGCGCCAAGAAGCACGGTCATGCCGCCTTCCTCGACCGCGACATCGATCCCGTGCACGACTTCGGATTGGCCGTAAAACGCCTTCACCGAACGCAGCTCGAGGATCGATGCCATCAGCGCCGCCGTCCCAGATAGGCTTCGGTAACGGCAGGATTGCCGCGGACTTCGTTGGGCGGCCCGTCGGCGATGACGCGCCCGAAGTTTAACACCACGACCTGATCCGACAGGCTCATGACCAGTCCCATATGATGTTCGACCAGAAGCACAGTTATCCCGAGCTGGTCGCGGATGGAGCGGATCAGGATACCGAGTTCGGCCACTTCCTCATGGTTCAGTCCCCCAGCGGGTTCGTCGAGCAGCAGCAGCGACGGCTTGCCGGCGAGCGCGCGGGCCAACTCCACGCGCTTGCGTGCGCCCAAGGAAAGACTCGCGGCCGGGCGCTTCGCCGCGCTTGCCAGTCCGACGAGGCCCAACATCGCGCGCGCGGTCTGGTCGAATTCCCGTTCTTCGGCTCGCCTCGACGGCAGCGTCAGCGCGTCGGTCAGGGGTCCGCTATGACCGCGCGCGTGTGCGCCGACTTTCACGTTGTCAAGAACCGACATGGAGGTGAACAGCGTCGATGCCTGGAACGTGCGTCCGATGCCGAGCGCCGCGATGTCGGACGGCGCGCAGCGGCGCAGCGAGTGTCCGTTCAGCCGGATGTCCCCGCGCACCGGCCGGTACAGCCTGCTGAGGCAATTGAACAGCGTGGTCTTGCCTGCGCCGTTGGGTCCGATCAAGCCAACGATCTTACCGCGGGCGACGGCGAAGGTGACGTCGTCGAGAGCAACGATGCCGCCAAAGTGCATCGCCACGCCCGTTATCTCCAACAACGCGGAGACCGCGCCGTTGCCGGGACCGGCTGCCGCGCTGGGCAGGCTTTCGGTCATGCCGCTCGACGCGCCATCTACACTACTTTCTCCCCACGCGCTGATGTCTTGATTTTCTTGCGCCTTATTTTCTTCCGCCGTCCAGGGTCGCGCCCGGCGCAAAATGCGTCCGGCGCGCCGAAACCCGCTTACGGGGTCAGCAAGCGTGACACGGCGTTTGTTTGTGCGTCAACGACGCCAGAAGCGATATTTCGCTTGATTTTGCCGCGAGCTAACCGCGAATTGGCGCGGCCGATTAACCGGTTGGCGGTGCACGCTCAGTGCGACATAAGCACCGGGATCGTCATCGATCGGAAGATGCTGCGGGTGACGCCGCCGAGCACAAATTCGCGGAGACGGGAGTGGCCGTAGCCGCCCATGACGATGAAGTCGCTGCCGGCATCGGCGGCGTGCGAGAGGATCACGTCGGCGACGTCGATGCCGCCAAGCGTCGTGCGCTTGACCTCCACATCAAGTCCATGCCGCGCGAGATGCGCGCCCATATCGGCGCCTGCGATTTCATCCTGTTTGCCGCGCTCATTGGCGACGATGACGACCTCAACGCGCCCCGCACGCTCGAGAAGCGGCATGGCGTCGGCGATGGCGCGCGCGGCAGCGCGGCTGCCGTCCCAGCACAGCATCACGCGGTCGAGCTTGAGCGGCGCTTTCTGGATGTAAGGAACGACGATGACCGGGCGGCCGGACTCGAACAAAGCCGCTTCGGCAACGATGTCCTCCACCGCACTCGTTTCGGGTTCGGCCTGCCCGACGATGGAGAGATCGAAGCGTCGTGCGATGCGGCCGAATTGGTCGCCGGCGCCCGCGAAGCTGGTGCTCAGCGTCAGCGGCTCCGCCCCGACCCCGGCGCGGTCGCACGACGCTGTAAAGCGGTCGAGCGCGGCCTTGGTTGCCGTCTCGTTCTCCCGCTCCTGGATCTCAATCACCTCGGCGGGGATATATCCCGCGCCCGACACCGGAACGATCGGATCGAAGAGAAACGCAATCCCGGCGAGATGGGCGCCGAACGTTGCGGCAACGGAGACGGCATAGTCGTCGGCTGGACCGGCTTTTTCACCTACGCTCAGATTGACGACGATGTCCTTGATCATGGCGGCGTTTCCTATAGGCGGCGGCTCAATTCATTCAATTATAACAGCTTATTGCATACCCGCGGCGGGGTGGGATTGAGCGAGATCAAGCCGCCGCCGCTGCGGTTTATTTCTTGATATTGCCTTGGGCGTCGAACTGCTTGAGGTAGGCCCACAGGTTATTGATATCCTGCTCGTTCTTGATGCCGGCGAAAATCATCTTGGTTCCAGGAATCTTTGCCCTTGGGTCCTTGATGTATTCCTTGAATGTCGCCTCATCCCAGACGACGCCCGAATTTTTGTTGGCGTCGGAGTAGCTGTAGCCTGCGACACTGCCCGAATGGCGGCCATCGAGTCCGTCGAGTTCGGGGCCGACAAGGTTGGTCGCGCCGGGCCCGATCTTGTGACAGGGCGAGCACTTCTTGAACACCGCCGCGCCCTTCTCGGCGTCCTGCGCATGCGTTACGCCGATAGATGCGGCTATCAGTGCGGCGGTTGCGGCGGCTGTGATCAGCGTTTTCACAATCTTGTCTCCCTTTTGTCTTTGAAACTGCGGCGCACGGGGGGTCGCGTCGCCGGCTTTCTTTCCGAAGGTGAAACTTGCGCCAGCCGTTCAAGCGGGCCCGCCGGGCCATGTCAACGGGCTAATTCGCCGCTGCAGTTATGCCCGCTTGCTGGCTATTTGACGAAGCTGAGATACGACGCCAGCTCTTCGATCTGGTTCCGCGACAGCTGGCTCGCAATGTGAGGCATTGGATGCGCCAAGGCGCCGTTGTATCCCTCGCCCCACTGCTGAAGCCGTCTTTTCAGGTAGGTATACGCCAGCCCTCCGAGCCGAGGGATCGCCCCGACACCCTGTGCGTTCGGGCCATGACAGGCAACGCAGGCGGCAATGTTCGCTTCGGGCATACCCCGCTGATATATGATTTCTCCCCTTGCCACGAGTTCCCGGTCGCCGTCGTCGGCCGAGCGGTGCGGCAGCCTCGAAAAATACACCGCAAGGTCGCGCGCCGTCTGCGGATTGAGGCTCGCGGTGGCACCCCACATGTATTGTTTGGAAAACGGAGTGTCGCGCCTATGGTCGCTAAAGCTCATCAGCTGCTGCTCGATATATCGGGCGCGCTGACCGGCCAGGCGCGGCGCAGGCGTGTATCCCTGAGCCGACGCTCCGTGACACCAAGTGCAGTTGCGGATGGCGGGACTCTCGGCATGACCGGCCGGCGCGCAAATGGCGGTGGAAACAATTGCGAGAGCCGCTATTTTTAACCGGATGTAATTCATGGCCTTAATTCCGTGCTCTCTGTGTCTCGTCTCCAAGGGCGCCCAAAACTGAAAGTCTCACCTCAAATAGCTGAGGTAGGCCGCCACGGCTTCGACCTGCGATCTGTTCAAACTGTGCGCAACCGGGGACATGACGGCCGCTGTATCCGGCCTTGCCGGATTGAGACCCCGTTCTTTGCTCCAGTTCGTCAATTTGTTGACGATGTAGTCAGGGAGTTGGCCCGCCAAGCGGGGAATTTCCCCGCTGCCCTGTGCCTCCGGGCCGTGACATGCGGCGCATGCGGCGATATTGGCATCGGGTACTCCATCTTGAAAGATTCTTTGCCCAGTGCCCGCGAGGTTTCTTGATCCACCGCCGAAAGGTCCCGGGTTGAGAGCCCGAAAATCTGCCGCGAGAGCGGCGATTGTCGCCGGGCTCAACGTGTGGGCCACATTGAACATGATATTGTTGGTTCGTCTGTGCTCAACGAAGGCCTGTAACTGGTTTTTCAAATACTCTGTTTGTTGTCCGGCAAGACGCGGGATCGGAAAATACCCGCGATACCCTTGCCCGGACTGTCCGTGACAATCCTTGCAATACTCTATCTTGCTCCCGATGCCGTCCCTCCCGCCCGCGTTCGCGCTTTCCGCGCCGCCTGCTACCGAGAGAGCAACAGCCAGCAGCGCCAATCTTGAGCTGGCGCCGCGGACGATCCGGAATCCATATGGCCTGATGGGTTTCATGTGAGTTTCATGGGTTGGACCGCAGAAGGGCTCACTCCTGATGGTTCAGATAGGCGGCGACGGCTCTGATCTGCTGTTCGGTCAGACCGTGCGCGATCGGCTGCATGATGGCTGATGCATCGGGATTTTTCGGATCTTGGCCCCGCTCTTTGGTCCAGTTTTTCAATTTGCTGACGACATAGTCGCTGAGCTGACCGGCCAGGCGGGGGAACTGTCCGTCACCCTTCGCCTCCGGGCCGTGACAGGAGGCGCACGGAGGCACGTTGGATTCCGGGATTCCTTCATCGTAGATTTTCTTCCCCGCGGCCAGGAGGTCGCTAGGAGCGGCGGTGATGAGCGGTTTCGGATTGAGGTCGTGAAAGCTGTCTGCAAGAGCCGACAACATCGCCGGGCTCAGGACGTGAGATACATGGAACATGATATTGTTGGTGCGCCTGCGCTCGACGAAAGCCTGCACCTGGTTCTTCAGGTATTCCTGCTGCTGTCCCGCGAGCCGGGGAATCGGATAAAATCCGTGAAATCCCTGGGCGGAGACACCGTGACAGTTTTCGCAGTACGTTAACTTGGCTTGCGCCTCCTGCTTGGAAACCGTGCTCTTGTCGCTGCTTTCGGCGTGAGCCGCGGTGCCAAAAGCAAGAGCCAGGATTGCTGATTGCAACGCGAATCGCGTGAGGCGCGCCTTGAAAGGCCGGCGTCCTTTGCCAGCCGATACGTTCCTTACGTTACGAAAGCGAACGTCCATCGTTGCCTCACCACCGCGCGGGTGCATCCGCCGGCCATGCGAAGGGGTGAAAATTTAGACCGAGCATTATGACCTGGATGTTTTGCTTTACGTCCAACGGGCCAATTGTTCCACTAACGTTGTCGATGAAGGTCACGCTGTTCGTGCCAAAGCCGTAATAGTCGTATTCGAGCCTAAGCGACCAATCATGCCAAAGCGCCCATTCGACGCCCGCGCCCGCCGTCCAGCCGAACCGAGTTTCCAAACCTTCAAAATCGTACGTGCCAAGCTGGTCGAATGCGCTGTATCTGTCGCCCGCCCAGGCGACGCCGCCTTTTGCATAAAATAACCAATCGTTCCATGCGTATCCCCCGCGCGCCGTTATGCTGGAAAGAAAATCCGTCTTCTGGCTGAAGGTTGCGCTGTCGCCAGGCAAGCCCGGCGTCGCGACGCCCGTGTTACCCTGAATACTTCCCCCGGCGGCCGCGCCTTCCAAGCCGATTACCCAACTGGACGCGAACTGATAATCGCATCCGATCTGGCCCCCCAACATGTAGCCACTAACGTTCAGGTTGGCTGAGGTGAAGCCGGTGATTTGAGAAACAATCCCGGCGGAATCGTTGAGGTCCTTTTGCCCCCATCCTCCGCTAACCTGACCGCCCGCATAGCATCCAGTCCACGTGAAAGGCGGCCGCACAATAGGAGCGGGCAGTTCGAGATCGGCCGCAAATGCGGAAACACTCATCAGAGAAAGTGCAGCGGCTCCGAGCAGTAATGTTTTCATGGTGAGACCTCAGCCGCCGGCTACATCGCGACCCATACGTAGAGGAAGAGAGTATTGTTGGCGCTGGCGCCGACGGTGGTTCCTGCAAATTCAGTGTACGCGGTGTATTGCAGGCCGATGCGGGCATTGAACCACGGCCATCCTGGTGCCGGACTGCTGATAAACGGAATGTAGGCAATCTCGGCGATCCAGCCCTTCGTTCCTGGATCGCCCAGGACGGGATCGGCAGTACCCCAAGTAGTGAAATATTGACCCGTGAGCACCACCCGATTGTTGTTGCCGTAAGCGAGCGAAGCATAAGCGCGCGCCTCGCTGAGAACGTTGGTCGGGTTTCCAGCTATCGCATTAGCGAAGCTCGCATCCAGGTTTTGGTTTTCATGAATATAGCTGCCGCGCAGCGTGACCCAGTAATTGCCGCCCTGATACTGGTATTGCGTGTCAAAACCCAAATCGGTGTATTTGTCGGTCTGACCAAATGTCGTCGTGTCCGACGGAGCAAGCGTAAAATTCGGAGAAAGCATCAACCAGGGGTGGACGCTCGCGTACATGCCGAAGGTTCCCACCTCGAGCCAGTGGTTGCCCCAGTGGGGTTCGTAAGCCGCGCGCCAGTAGGGTGACCAGTCGAGCCGCCCGGGCGCATCGAATGGATCAGCGCCCAAATTGTTCAGAGTGTTGGGACTGAGCGTGTGATAGGCTGACGCTTCAAGGTAGATCGCGTTGTTAATGAACGAGTAGGCGCCAACGCTACCGACCTGACCTGCGAAGGCACCATCGATTATTGGGCCGGGTCCAAGTCCGTTGTATAAAGGCGATGCTGCATATGGGAACGCCCAAGCCGAGGTCGTATTCCACGGGTCCTGCACGGTGGGGTTATTGTTCGTAGTCACGCCATATGTAACCGGGACTCCCACAATCGTGGTTGAATTCGCGTAGCGGATATCAGTGTTATCCCAGCCCCACGTATGGCCAAAGGGGTCCGTTCCAAATCCTCCAGGTGGCTGCCCTCCGTACGTCAGCTGCGCAAAGGCACCAATATTTTCGGTGATAGCGCCGCCCCAAAAGAAGCTTAACGGCGCGATCGTGATATTGTTATTGTCTTTGTACGGTGCCGGGGTCGGCAATGATGCGATTGTGGACAGAGGCGCTTGAGTGTGGGTCAATCCAAAGGTCACCATCGCCGAGATCGGCGGCACCCAAGTCTTCTGGTCACCCCCGTCGAAGTTGTCGGGACTGGGCGCGCTCTTCACCATGATCGGCGGAATGTAACTGTTTCTGTAGCTGTCAGAACCGGGGAAAAGAGTCGTCCGATATCGGCCACCACCCGCTGTGTAGCCTTGGATCTTGAAAAGGCGGCCGTAAGGAGTAAGCCCGGCAAAATCGGTGTGACAGGTGCCGCAAGGCTGGCCAGTCTGTCGCGCGTAGCTTGGCAGGGCCTCAGCCGGCGGCGCATATCCGACAGTTAGAAATGCAGCGAGGACGACAACCGCCCCCACCGCGGAAATCAATCCGGAGCACCAACGGGTAAAAGCAAAACTTCTGCCCAGCATCGACGGCCATCCGCTAATCGCCGTAATCCATGCGGAACGTACGGCTACGAAGCCACAATTCGTCGGGGGCGAGATCAGCTTAAGAGGATTCCACCGACGCGCCAGTCCCAAACCGAGTGACGAGTGGATTTCGAAACCGCTGGTGCTTTTTCGGCAACACCTTATGGAAGGTGCGGCACCGTCGGGCGGCTACAATCAGGTTTTTCCCGCTATACTTGATGAATATCGCTCAAACGCCGGAGAGTTTGGGATGACCGTCGCAATGCCTCAACTCGATGGCGCCGTGCTGGCTCGCCGGGCCGAGATCGTGGCGGCGCTCCGGCGCATTGTGCCGGGCGAGGGTGTCATCGCGTCCGCTGAGGCGATGCGGCCGTTCGAGAGCGATGGCCTGACCGCGTATCGCCAGGTTCCGATGGTGGTCGTACTGCCGGAAACGACCGAACAGGTCGCCGCCATCCTTGGTTATTGTCACCGCGAAGGGGTCAAGGTCGTGCCGCGGGGGGCGGGGACCTCGCTGTCCGGCGGCGCGCTGCCGCTCGGCGACGGCGTCCTGCTCGGAATGGCCAAATTCCATCGTATCCGCGCGATCGATTTCGACAATCGTGTCGCTGTGGTCGAGCCCGGCGTGACCAATCTTGCGGTCTCCCAGGCGGTCGAGCATGAGGGCTTTTACTACGCGCCGGATCCGTCATCGCAGATTGCCTGCACCATCGGCGGCAATGTCGCGGAAAATTCCGGCGGCGTGCACTGCCTCAAATACGGCGTCACCACCAACAACGTGCTTGGCTGCGAACTGGTACTGATGAACGGCGAGGTCGTGCGGCTCGGTGGCAGTCACCTGGATTCTGCCGGTTACGATCTCCTGGGCGTCGTTACCGGCTCGGAGGGACTGCTGGGCGTTATCACCGAGGTGACGGTGCGCATTCTGAAGAAGGCGGAGTCCGCGCGCGCAGCCCTCATCGGCTTTGCCGCATCGGAGGACGGCGGCGAGTGTGTTGCGCGCATCATCGGCGCCGGCATCATCCCCGCCGGCATGGAGATGATGGACCGGCCGGCGATCCGCGCCGCAGAGGAATTCGTTCACGCCGGCTATCCGCTCGACGTCGAGGCATTATTGATCGTCGAGCTGGACGGTCCGCACGCCGAGGTCGATCATTTGTTGGATCGGGTTCAGGCGATAGCGCGCGAATGCAAGGCGGTGATCTGCCGCGCTTCCAACAGCGAGGAAGAGCGGCTCCTGTTCTGGGCCGGCCGCAAGGCGGCCTTCCCGGCGGTCGGCCGCATCTCTCCGGATTATTATTGCATGGACGGCACCATCCCGCGCGCGAAGCTGCCGATGGTGCTGCGCCGCATGCAGGAATTGTCCGCGCAATACGATTTGCGCGTCGCCAATGTGTTCCATGCCGGCGACGGCAATCTGCATCCCCTGATCCTCTACGATGCCAACAAACCGGGCGAACTCGATCGTGCCGAAGCGTTCGGCGCAGATATTCTGCGGCTGTGTGTCGAGGTCGGCGGCGTGCTCACCGGCGAACACGGCGTCGGCGTGGAAAAGCGCGACCTGATGCCGGTGATGTTTTCGGAAACCGATCTCAACCAGCAGCAGCGGCTCAAATGCGCTTTCGACGAGAACGGCCTGCTCAATCCCGGCAAGGTATTCCCGACGCTGCATCGCTGCGCCGAACTCGGCCGCATGCACGTTCACGCCGGCCGGGTGGCGTTCCCCGATCTGCCGCGGTTCTGACGCATCGCCCGCATGACCGAACATCTCAAACCGCGCAATGCCGCGGAAGTGGAGCAGGCCGTCAATTGGGCGCTTGCCGGCGGCAAGGCGCTGGAGGTTGTCGGACGCGGCAGCAAGCGTGCGATCGGCAGAGCGGCGCAATGGGATGCCACCATCGACGTTTCCGGGCTCTCCGGCATCACGCTCTATGAGCCCGCCGAGCTTGTTCTGTCGGCGCAGGCCGGTACACCGATTGCCGAGATCGAGGCGCTCGTCGCGGCAAACGGTCAGGCGCTGGCCTTCGAGCCGATGGATTATGGTCCGCTTTTGGGCACCACCCCGGATGGCGGCACTATCGGCGGCGCACTCTCCGCGAACCTCTCCGGCCCGCGACGCATCAAGGCGGGCGCGGCCCGCGACCATTTCCTCGGCGTCAGCGCGGTTTCCGGACGTGGCGAGACGTTCAAATCCGGCGGCCGGGTGGTGAAGAACGTCACCGGCTACGACCTCTGCAAGCTGCTGGCCGGCTCCTGGGGCACGCTCGCGGTCATGACCGACGTGACGATCAAAACGCTGCCGCGGGCGGAAACCGAGGAGACGATCCTGATTTTCGGCCTCGACGACGCGACCGCTGGAAAGGTCATGACGGCGGTCATGGGCTCGTTCGCTGATGTCTCGGCGGCCGCGCACCTGCCGGCTCCGCTTGCCGCGCGCCTCGCCGAAATTGCCGCGGCGGCTGGCGCGGTGACGGCGTTCCGCCTTGAAGGCGTCGCCCCCTCGGTCGCTCAACGCAGAAGCGTGCTGGAAAAACTCGCCGCGTCGTTCACTGGTGCCGGCGTTGGTCTTGGCGCATTGGATGAAGCGGCCTCACGAGCGTTCTGGCGAGGGATCCGCGACGTTGCGCCCTTCGCGGCCGCTGGATCCTCCGGCGAGCGGCCGGTCTGGCGCATTTCAGTGGCGCCGTCGCGCGGCGCCGCGATTGGCCGCCTGCTTGCCGAGCGAGCGCAGGCCGAGATCTTCTATGACTGGGCCGGTGGCCTAGTCTGGGCCGCGACGCGGCCTTTGGGCGATGCCGGGGCGAGCCTCGTGCGTCCGGCGGTCGCGGCGGCGGGCGGGCATGCGACCTTGATCCGCGCACCGGCCGCGGTGCGGGCCGCGGTCGATGTGTTCGAGCCAGAAGCTGCGGCACTGGCGGCATTGACCAGGCGGGTGCGGGAGAGCTTCGATCCGAGGGGGGTGCTCAATGCCGGTCGGATGTGGGCAGGTCTTTAGCCATGCAGACGTCTTTCACCCTCGCGCAACTCGCTGATCCGGATGTGGCCGAGTTGGAAAAGATTCTGCGCGCCTGCGTGCATTGCGGCTTTTGCACCGCCACCTGCCCGACTTACGTGCTGGACGGCAACGAGCTCGATTCGCCCCGTGGCCGCATCTACCTCATCAAGGACATGCTTGAGAACGGTCGGGCGGCGACGGCGGAGGTCGCGCTGCATGTCGACCGTTGTCTGTCGTGCCTCGCGTGCATGACGACGTGCCCGTCCGGCGTCCATTACATGCATCTCGTCGACCACGCCCGCGCTCATATCGAGGCCACCTACCGCCGTCCGGCGCCGGAGCGCTGGCTGCGCTCCGCCCTTGTGCGGCTGTTGCCTTATCCACAGCGCTTCCGGCTGGTGCTGGCGGCGGGGCTTTTGGGCAAACCCTTCGCGGGGATCGCGGCGGCGGCAGGCTTGCAGCGGCTTGCCGCCATGCTCCGTCTGACGCCGTGGAGCGGACCGCATCGTCCCCTTGCTCCGCAGACCTTTCCCGCCGCGGGGCCGGTAAGGCGGGGCCGCGTGGCTTTGCTCGCGGGCTGCGTCAACGACGTGCTGGCGCCGCAAATCAACGCCGCCGCTATTCGCCTGCTGTCGCGCCTGGGCATCGAAGTGGTGGTGCCCGAAGGCGCCGGCTGCTGCGGCTCATTGGTTCATCACATGGGGCGGGAGCGGGAGGCGCTGGTCCAGGCGCGGGCCAACATCGATGCCTGGACCGCGATCGAAGACATCGATGCCATCGTGATCACCACCTCGGGCTGCGGCACCACGGTCAAGGATTACGGCTTCATGCTGCGCACTGATTCGGCTTATGCCGAACCCGCCGCAAAGGTGGCAGGCCTTGCGCTGGACATCACCGAATATCTTTCTTCCCTGCCGCTCGAACCCGCTCCAAACATGCCCGGCCTTGTCGTCGCCTATCACGCGGCCTGTTCGCTGCAGCACGGACAGCGCGTTACGCGGCAGCCAAAGGAGCTACTCGGCAAACTCGGCTTCACGGTGAAGGATGTGCCGGACGGTCATTTGTGTTGTGGCTCGGCCGGTACCTACAATATTCTTCAGCCCGACATCGCAAGAAGGTTGCGCGAGCGCAAAGTCGGGACTATCGAGAGATTGCGACCTGATGTGATCGCAGCTGGAAATATTGGCTGCATGACTCAGATCGCCGCGGGCACAAAGCTGCCGACTGTCCATACGGTCGAGTTGATCGACTGGGCTACCGGTGGACCATGTCCGCCCGCGCTTCGGGAGCATCGGCCGCTTTTGGCGATGCACCCTTCTGCGGCCGTGAGCTGAACGGGGGCTCGGTCGTTTTGTGGCGTGAACCCGGTCTCCAATTGGGGGCCGACAGATTTCCCTTTTTTTGGACATCGATCGGGAGGACTGATCATGGCGAAGAAGTCGAAGGCTAAGAAGAAATCCACGAAGAAGAAGGTTGCGCCCGCGCGCAAGAAGAAGAAAGTCGTAAAGTCCGCGGCGAAGAAGACCGCCAAGAAGGCCCCGAAGAAAGCCGCAAAGAAGGCTGTCGCGAAGGCCGTCAAGAAGGCCGCTCCGAAGCGGAAAGCGCCTGCGAAAAAGCCGGTCGTGCATGCTCCTCCGCCTGCGCCTGCGCCGGAACCCGCGCCGGCTCCGGCCTGGACACCGCCTGCGAGCTCTGGTTTTGGCGGCGACCACACCTAGACTCTACGCCGGTCTGCGCTGCGGGAAGATGGATAAGGCGGCCGCGTAGCCAACGCGCGGCCGCCGGCAGCGCTTCGGTCGCCTCTTCTTCGGGGCATGGCTTTTGTGCCGGGCGCGCCGCCACACTGCGCCTCGGGTCATGGGGCCCGGGTCGCGAAGCTTACGGCGCCGCCATGGTGGTGTGCTTCCGGTCGATTCATACCGGATGGCATCGCCGATCTCATCGAGCTGAAAAGCTTAGCACACCCGCTTCGGCAGGCACCCTCTAGTTCGGGGTCTGACGGAGCTGGGAAGTATATCGCGTGAGTTCAGGCTTGAGCCTGAACGGCGAGCGCAACAATAACGGCTTTGGTGTGAGGCGACCGTCGCGGCGTGCAAAAAACCGCCGAGATCGAATTAACATCGTAACAAACAGATGCGCTCAATTTTTCATACCCTCAGGGAACAACGAAATCGCGCGCGATGACGCTTCATGATGCAACAAACACCACCCTTCAAAACGATGGCCGCCTCCTGATCGTCGGCCGGCGCCAAGCTTCAAAACAATATGGCGGCGTTTCGACGACATCCTGAAAATGGGTGTCGTATAAATATTTAAGGGAATGTCAGAAAGGACTTTTCATAATTTCGCTTCACGCTGTAGTGGCATGAGAATAACGGCTTTGGTGCAACGCGACTGTCGCGGCATGCAAAAAGCCGCCGAGATCGAATTAACATCGTAACAAACAGATGCGCTCAATTTTTCATACCCTCTGGGAACAACGAAATCGCGGTGGATGACGCTTCATGATGCAACAAACACCATGCTTCAAAACGATGGCGGCCTCGCTGGCTACGAGGGCGCAAAGTTACCTCGCCGACCAAGCCGACATCGACGTAACTGAAGTGCATGCAGCCACGGAAAATGTCGATCGTTTGAAGTTGCGCCCGTCAACCACCGTTATTGGTGTCGGCGGCAGCGTCGGCATGCTTGTCGCTTTCAGCTTTTCGCAGGAGATCATAAACGTCCTCTACGAGCGCCTTACCGGGGATATTGCCATCCCGCCGGACCAGGAAGCCACCTACCGCGACGCGGTCGTTACCGAAGCCGCCAATGTCATTATCGGCAATTGCACGGCGGATTTTACCAAAGACGGCGGGCATGTTTCTATTTCCCCTCCGCTGATGCTCGACAATACAAAAAGCATACATCGCGTGAATAACGCGTTGTTCGGGACTATTTCCATGGTCACATCGAATGGATCTTTTGAGATCCACATGATCGGGCCGAAAGATATGTTCGACGAACAGCTCAACTACGACAATGGAATGTGACAATGCAACAGCTCAATGTATTGGTGGTGGACGACTCCATTCTCGCTACGGAGGTGCTCAAAGGCGCCCTGCAGGAGCTCGGACACAAAGTGGTGAATACCGCAAAATCGGGCGTCGAGGCGCTGGCCGCTTACAGGACGACCAATCCCGATGTCGTGACCATGGATGTCACGATGCCCGGCATAGACGGAATTGCGGCGGCCCGGAACATAATCAAGGAGTTTCCCGACGCCAGGGTCATCATGGTCACCTCCCATGCGCAAAAGGGCATGGTCATGCAGGCGCTGGATGCGGGAGCAAAGGGCTACATCCTCAAGCCGATCAAAAAAGACAAGCTCCGCGAAATATTGGCGCAAGTGGCGAAAGCGGCGAGCGTCGAGCTTTTCACCTGAAGTCCTTCAGATATAGAATGGCCGTCTCGTAACGCGGGAGGTGCGTGATGGCGGCGCCTTACAACATTCTCATCCTGGGCGCGTCCTATGGCTCGCTGCTCGCATCGAAGCTGTTGTTTGGCGGCCATCACGTCAGGCTCGTATGTCTGCCGGCCGAGGCCGACCTCATCAATGCCGAGGGCTTTCGCGTGCGTCTGCCAGTGCGTGGACGCAGCGCTCCGGTTGAACTCGACTCCAGAAAGCTGCCGGGCAAAGTCACTGCCGGCAGTACGGCGGATGTAGATCCGACAGACTACGACTTGGTCGGTCTCGCCATGCAGGAGCCGCAATATCGGTCTCCCGGGGTGCGCGAACTTCTCGACGCCGTAGGGCGGGCCAAGGTGCCGTGCATGTCGATCATGAACATGCCGCCGCTCGCCTATCTGCGGCGCATTCCGGGCCTCGACGCGGACGCGTTGAAACCCGCCTATACCGACGCGGGCGTCTGGGACAGCTTCGACCCCTCCTGCATCACGCTTTGCAGCCCCGACCCCCAGGCAATCCGGCCGCCGGAAGAAAAGGTCAACGTCCTGCAAGTAACGCTGCCGACCAACTTCAAGGTAGCGCGCTTTCCTTCGGAACAGCACACCGCCGTGTTGCGGCGGTTACAGGAGGAAATCGAAGCGATCCGTTTCGACACGGCGGAAGGCAAAGTCGAACTGCCGGTGAAGCTCAAGGTCTACGATTCGATCTTCGTGCCGCTTGCCAAATGGGCGATGCTGCTCGCCGGCAATTATCGGTGCGTCACCAAGGACGGCATGCGCACGGCGCAGGAAGCAGTGCACGGCGATATCGAGACCTCGCGTTCGGTCTACAATTTCGTGGTCGAATTGTGCGTGAAACTTGGCGCCAAGCCGGACGATATGGTGCCGTTCGAGAAGTATGCCGCCGCGGCCCAATCGCTGACGCGGCCGGCGTCGGCGGCGCGGGCGCTGCAAAACGGCGCGCCCAACATCGAACGCGCGGACAAGCTCGTTCAGCTGATCGCCGCCCAGAAGGGCATGCACAACGCGGCGATCGATGCCCAGGTGGCTCTGGTCGACGCGCGGCTCGACGCCAATCGCAAGAAAGCAGCGGCTTGACGGGAGTCCTAGCCCGCGTTCATGCGACTTGGACGTCTTCCCAAAAGCCGAATCGTCCGCCGACTTGCGCCATTTCCGGCCGCGGCTTTTCGTACGACCACGCTGCTCGCTTGTGCCGCTTACCATCGACGACGACGTCGTAAAATTGAACGCCGTGAGGACACGCGTGGTCGCTTTCGGTCTTCTCGGTCTTTTCCAGCCAATCCATCCGCACGGCCGCCTGCGGGAAATATTGATAGCCATGGTTTGCGACGATATCGTCGCTTTGGGCAACGATATGCCCGTCAACACTGGCCTTCATCGGAAAACCTCCCTGAACAATTGCAGCGTGATAGCTGACCGATCGTGCCGAAATAATCATCGGGGGACGTTTCCGCCAGAGACCCCAAAGCGGGGACTTTCGCAATCGCCCTGGGCTTTTCATTGTGTCCGGCCCGCCACAGCCGGTTACTAAATTGCTATGTCGGTGCAAAAGGGCGGCATTTGCTGCGCATTTCATCTTTTTCAGCTGGAAAGTGGTCACGCTCGATTTGCGTTACTACCAGAGCAACCTGAGCAGGGGTGACTGCAATGCTTTCACCAGCGATCAAACCGCTACGGGAATAGCGACCACTCCGATCAATCCGTTCCCGCTTCCGGGCTCTGCTTGGTGCGGCGCAGCCTTCATCGCCAAGCTTTCGATTGCCACGACGATCAGCGCAATCAAATAAAGCGACCGGCGGTATCGCCGGTCGCTTGGCTAAGGTCTACGCCGTCGCCGTGCCTGCAAACAGGCTCTTCTTGATGATAGCGTGAATGCCCCAATTGCCGTCGACCACCTGGGTGACGCCGAAATCAACGCCGATGGAGATAAGCGAAATCGCTTCATCCTCGCTCAGTCCCTTGGTGGTCATCAGGAAGCTTCGCATCTTGCGGAACGCGTCCCGCAGCGCCAGGTCGATCGAAGACTTTTTGTAGATGTCCTGCTGTGCGGTAGGGCCGAGCTCCGCAAGATAATTGGCGAAGCTGAAGCCATGCATGACCCATTCGTCCTGGGTTTCGAGCAGCGGGTAGTTCAGTCCGGCGAGCGAGCCGGTCAGCATGTCCTTCTTGTGCAGAATAAGCTGGAAGGTGCCGGTCAACGACATTTCGATGGCGGTGCCGCACAACTCCGAATCGCCTTGCGCGGCATGCGAATCGCCGACCGAAAACAGGCCGCCCGGAACGGCGACCGGATAGTACATGGTCGCGCCTTTGCCGATGCGCCAATTGTCCATGTTGCCGCCGAAATAGCTCGGCGGAATGGAGTCGACGATGTCGGCCTCCTTGGGCGCCAGGCCCATGACGCCGAAATGCGGCCGGATAGGGATCCGCACATTCTTGAGGACGTTGTGGTTCTCCTGGACGGTCGAATGATCGACGGGCACGCCAGGATAGTCGATGATTTTGTGGACGACGCCGAACGGATCGGTCTGCGGCGTCCAGCGGAAGTTATAGACCGCCTGCGCCCAGTTGCGTTGCCCGCTGGTATCGATTTCGTAGATCGTGCAGACCTCGCGCGGCTTCGGCTCGGTGATCAGGTCGTTGTATTGGAAGCCCCACCATGCCGCCGCATTGCTTCCGAATGACTTGCCGGCATAGGCCGGATTGGCGCATGGCCGGGGCTTCACGTCCATAATGCGGACCTCGAGAATGTCGCCCGGCTCGGCGCCGCGGATATAGACCGGACCGGTGCAGATGTGCACGCCGAAGCCTTCGCCAGCGCCACGGCCCAGCAGCTTGCCGTCAATCGGCCCGGCGCCTCGGCGATTGACGCCTTTCTTATCCTTGGTCCACAGGAACACGCTCTCGGCGCCCGGATCACCCTTGACCATTCGCTCGGCGTCGTCATTGGCGTGATGCGTCAAGGCCTCGATGGTGACGTAGTCGCCTGAATCCACTTCAAGTTGAGGCTTCAGAAGTTTGCTGAAATAGCCCCAGTGCACGGTGTCTGCCGTTGCCGGGAGGTAATGGTAGGTTGGCTGGCCGGGCCGGGTTTCTGCGGAAGCTGGCGTAGCCAGTGTTCCGCCGGCAGCCCACGCAGCCGCCGCGCCGCCGCCCGCCAGAAACGCGCTCTTGAGGAAGCTGCGCCGCTCACCATCGAGTTCGTCGAGCAGCTTCTGTCGATGAAGCTCAAATTGCGGGCAGGTGTGATCTTCGCCTGTGCACATGCTGATGCCTCTACTGTTGATGTCAAGCAGCCGGATTGATTGTCAGGGAACGTCAATGCGTTCCGATGCCGTTAAGTTGCAATTGACATGCCACTGACACGTGCAACGGCGCGGCTCTGAAACCGGCGCTGGGAGCTGCCGCCCTGCGGCGCGGCCGCCGCGGGCGGGTCCTGTCACTCTGCCGCCGAGACCAGCGGAACCTCGCGCACGCGATAGAAAGCCCCATCCGGCACCAGTTCGACGCGGCGGCCATGGAACGCGCCGAGCGTCGAACGATGGCCGATGGAGACGAGGGTCGTGCCCCTGAGGCGATCCTGCAACAGGCGATAAAGCGCCGCCTCGGCAGCTTCGTCCAATGAGGCCGTCGCTTCGTCGAGAAACAAATAATCGGGCTTGTGCAGCAATGCGCGTGCGATCGCCAGCCGCTGTTGTTCGCCCTGCGAGAGCACGTGGCTCCAATGCGCCTGCTCGTCGAGGCGCCCCGCAAGCTGCGGCATTCCGACGGCGATAATGGCTTCGGCGACGTGCGCGTCGTCGAACGTCCCGCTTTCGGCTGGAAATGCGACCGCCGTCGCCAGCGGCGCCAGCGGAAAATAAGGCCGTTGCGGCACCAGCATGACCTTGGCGTCGGCGGGCACGGTTACGCGGCCCGAGCCGAATGGCCAGATGCCGGCAATCGCGCGAAACAGCGTCGACTTGCCGGCGCCGGAAGGTCCGGTGACGAGAACGCGCGCTCCGGCGGGAAATACGACATGCTCGGCGGCAATAACGGGCTTGCCGTCGGCCAGCCGAATATCGAGGTGATCGGCCGCGAAAACAGCGCCGCCGCGGCGGACTACTTCAACCGTCGGCGGTGTTTCTGCGGCCGCGCGAGCTGCTTCGATCGCATCCTGGAATCCTGACAGGCGCTGTATGATCGCTGCCCATTCCGCAATGCTGCGATACGCCGTGATAAAATACGAGAGCGCTTCATTCACGCTCTTGAACGCCGATGCGGTCTGCATCAAGCCGCCAAGCTGCATCGCACCGGCGAAATAGACCGGGCTGACCATGATGTAAGGGAAGATCACGGCCGCCTGGGAGAAGCTTTGCGTGAAAAATAGCAGCTTCTTCTGGCGCTGCATGACGGCAAGCCAGTTGCCGACCACCAGGCCGAAACGACTGGTGTGACGCTCGCGTTCGGCGGCCTCGCCGTTCAGTGCGGCAATCTGCTCAGCGTTTTCGCGCGTGCGCACGAGATTAAAGCGGAAGTCGGCCTCGTATCGTTGCTGCTGAAAGTTGAGCGGAACAAGCTGCCAGCCGATCACGTGGGTGATCACGCTGCCGACGACAGCGTAAATCAACGCGGCCCACACCAGATAGCCGGGGATTGCGAAAGCCGCGCCGAACAGATGCAGCGGAGCCTCTTCGGAAAGATCCACAGAATAACGACGAACGAGCAAAAACTGACGATTGAATTCAAGACGCCGGTGCCGATCGTCAGCGTGTAGTCCACGAACATCCGCAAGTCGTCGGCGATGCGCTGGTCCGGATTGTCGGCGGCATCACCGAGAAGTTGCATGCGATAGTGATTGGCTGCGTGCAGCCACTGCCGCAGATAGGTCTGCGTCATCCAGCTTCGCCAGCGGATTTGCAGCCACTGATTGAGGTAGGTCTGATAAACGGCCAGCACCGTGTAGATCGCGGCAAGCACGCAAAAGAACACGACGGCGCTGACGAAGGCGTTCCAGTCGCGGTCCTGCAATGTGTTGTAGAAACGATTGTACCATTGGTTCAGGATGACCTGCGCCGCCACCAGCGAAAGCTCAACCGCGAGTACCCCGGCAAGCAGGATGCGGCCCGGCCAGCGGTCCTCCGAGTTGAAGTAGGGAACGGATAATCGCCAGACCGCCGCGATCGTCGAAGCAAAGCCTTTCAACGAAGACCTCCGGTCAGTTAGGCGCCCTCTCTACTGGCGACGACAAACGAATCGCAGGCCAGCGGGTCGCGCGCGAAGCAAGAAGCAAACCATGCCATCACGCAATTTAGGCTTTTCGCGGCCCGATTTTTCCACAATAACATAGCAAGAGGCGGCTCGATTTGTCGCGTTAACTCGACGTAACGTGTCGCGTTAGCTCGGCATAGGAAGTGGTGCGGTTGTTGGGCCGAAGTCCGCGAGCGGGACGCAGCCTCGGAAGCAATTTCCAAAAAAACAGCCCGTCATTAACGACGGCGAAGTTTCAGGGGAGACGCCATCATGTGGAATCAGGTTTACGATCCGTTCGGCAGCGCCGTCCTCTCGACGCTCGCCGCCGCGTTGCCGGTTGTCTCGCTGCTCGTCCTGATCGCGTCGGGCAAGGTGAAGGCGCATCTCGCCGCGGTGATCGCGCTGGTCGTTGCGATACTGGTCGCGATTTTCCTGTTCACGATGCCGGCCGGCTTGGCGCTGCGCGCTGCGGTCCTTGGCGCAGTCGTCGGCTTCTTCCCCATCGGGTGGATCGTCCTCAACGTAATCTTTCTCTACCGCCTTACTGTCGCGACCGGCGCGTTCGCCACATTGTCTCAGGCCATAGGCGGCGTCACCCGCGATCGGCGGCTTCAGTTGCTGCTCATCGCGTTTGCTTTCGGCGCGTTTTTCGAAGGCGCTTCCGGCTTCGGTACGCCGGTCGCGGTGACCGGCGCAATTCTGATCGGCCTTGGTTTCTCACCGCTTGCGGCTTCCGGACTTTCGCTGATCGCCAATACTGCGCCGGTCGCATTTGGTGCGCTCGGTACGCCGATCGCCGGGCTAGCCAGCGTCACCGGATTGGATCCTTATGTGCTCGGCGCCATGGTTGGGCGACAACTGCCGTTCTTTTCCGTTATCGTACCATTTTGGTTGATCTGGGCCTTTGCCGGTTTCCGCGGCATGCGACAGATTTGGCCCGCGATTTTGGTCTGCGGCGTATCGTTTGCCGTCCCGCAATATCTGATCTCGAATTTCATCAATCCTTGGATCGTCGATGTCGGCGCTTCGCTCATTTCCATGGGTTGCCTCATCGGGTTCCTGCGGATTTGGCAGCCCAAAGAGCTGTGGCTGTCGCCGGCGTTGCGCAGCCGCGACGATTCCGCCACCGGCATGCCGCCTCCGGTGACGAAGACCGCTACGCAAACCAGCGCCGAGATTTGGCGTTCGTTGCTGCCCTGGATCATTGTCTGTGTGATCCTGCTGATATGGGGCAGCGGGTGGTTCAAGAGTCTGGTCAACCCGATCTTCACCTGGAACTATCCGGTCGTGGGTCTCCATAATTTGGTGCAGAAGGTGCCGCCGGTGGTGGCGAAGCCTGCATCGGAGGGCGCTGTGTTCGCCTTCACCTACCTGTCGTTCACCGGCTCCGGCATGCTGCTGGCGGCGATTATCTCCGGCTTCGTCATGCGGTTCTCGCCGGCGAAACTCATCGTCGAATACGGCCGCACCATCAAGGTCTGCGCCTATTCACTGATCACCATTTCGGCGATGCTGGCGATCGGCACCTTGACGCGTTATTCCGGAATTGACGCCACACTCGGGCTGGCATTTGCCGGCACCGGCGTGCTGTATCCGTTTTTCGGTACGCTGCTCGGTTGGCTCGGCGTCGCGCTCACCGGGTCTGACACGGCGTCCAACGTGCTGTTCGGTGGCTTGCAGAAAATCACCTCCGAGCAGCTCGGGCTTTCGCCGGTTCTCATGGCGGCGGCCAACTCCTCCGGCGGCGTCATGGGCAAGATGATCGACGCTCAGTCGATCGTCGTGGCCTCGACTGCAACCAACTGGTTTGGGCACGAAGGCTCGATCTTGCGTTTCGTGTTCATCCACTCGATTGCGCTCGCCTGTCTCGTCGGCGGTTTGGTGATGCTGCAAGCCTACGTGCTCACCGGCATGATCGCGCATTGACGAATGCACGGATGCCTTTGCCGGGCGACCCCGCGACGGGTCGCCGTTGGATTTATCTGTGACTGCGCAGTCGTCGGCCTGATGCATGTCCCGAGTGACCGGACATTCCGGCGGAGAAGATGATGATTTGGTTGCAGTGGCGTTACGTCGGCTTCCCGGTTTGCCTCCTTGCCTGCGCCTGCCTCGGGCCTGTCATGGCGAACGAACGAGGCTTCCCGTTCGGCCGTGAGATGATCCTCGATACCGCGCCTTTGCCTGGATCCAAGCGGGTCCCGATACTCGAGATCGAGGAGAACGGCGCGGCCTCCATCGATCTTTGGTGCGCGAGCCTGCATGGTCAGGCAAATGTCAGCGACGATACGATCAGCATCGTGCCCGGACCGCCGCAACCGGCGTCGTGCGCGCCGGAGCGGCAAACCGGCGACGAAAACCTGTTGGCGGCAATCGCGCAGGTGACGAACTGGCGGCGTAATGGCGATGTGATCGAGCTTCGCGGCGCCTCGACGTTACGCTTTCGGCTGATGACGAACTAAGGGCGCGATCCGCAAAAGCCTGCCCCGGACTTGATCCGGGGTCGCGGCCGGCTTTCCGAAACGATCGTGCGCCGCCAAAACGCGTTGACCCGTTACACCTTGATTGCGCGTGTCATCAGAAACGGCATGCGGATGGCGTTGTCGTTATAGATTTCGCGGGCCATCGCCTCGAAATCGGTGCGCAACTGCGCAAGCCTGGCCGGTTCGTTCTCCAGTGAGGCGACGATTTTGGCCAGTGGACCGATCGTCTTCTCCTGCGCGGTGCGAAAATGGTGGAGGCTGAGCGCCGCCATGACCATTTCGCTGCGTTCGAAAACGACGTCGGTCACCAAGGCGCCCAGTCTTTCGCGGACGATGTCCGGATTGCCCCATAATGCCGGCGGCGCCGCCGCCTCCGCTCCCGGTGGAGCCGGCGGCAAATAGCCAGCGATGAATGTGAACATCCGCCCCGTGAAGTGCTCGGGAGGCCAGGTCGAGAATGCGATACGCCCGCCGGCCTTGAGCACCCGGAGCATTTCTTTCAGGGCGACGGCCGGACGCGGGGCGAAGATGTGCCCAAATTGGCTGAGCACGACGTCGAATGATGCATCCGGATAGGGAAGCGCCTCGGCGTCCCCTTCGATGAACTCGATATCGACATCGGCGACGCGGGCATTGTGGCGCGCGCGTTCAAGAAGAACCGGAGACAGATCGAGGCCGCATGCCTTGGCGCCGCGGCATGCGGCGGTGACTGCAACGACGCCGGTCCCGCAGGCAACGTCGAGCACTTTCTGGCCCGATTTCACCTGCGCGAATTTCACCAATTCCGACGCCGGAATAGTGGTGGAAATCTCGACAGGAACAAACACCGCCCAAGCTTCGCGCTGGGCCGCCTTGAATTTCGCAAACGGATCCGTGGTTGTGGTGGTCATCGTCGCTCCGGCGGGTATGGAATAGCAAAACTACGCTGCGCGCGGCCGCGGGAATAGATGAAAAAAGGGGCGCGGTCTGCACCGCGCCCCTTGCATCCACAATCGGTGCGGAATCAGGATCCCATCCGCCATTCGAAGTCGGCCTTGGCCGACTTCGAACACTAAAGATGTCGGGCGGATGAACTAAAAGCCCATCCCGCCATTCGAAGTCGGCCTTGGCCGACTTCGAACACTAAAGATGTCGGGCGGATGGACTAAAAGCCCATCCCGCCCATGCCGCCGCCGCCGGGCGGCATTGCCGGCATCGCCGGCTGCTCCTTCGGCATCTCGGCGACCATGGCTTCGGTCGTGACCAGGAGGCCGGCGACGGAAGCCGCGTCCTGCAACGCCGCGCGCACGACCTTGGCCGGATCGACGATGCCCTTCTCGAGCATGTCAACATACTCTTCGGTCTGCGCGTCGAAGCCGTATGTCTCCGACTTGTGCTCGAGGATGTTGTTGACCACGATCGAGCCTTCAACACCGGAATTCTCGGCAATCTGGCGCATCGGCATTTCGATCGCCTTGAGGACGATGTTGATACCGGCCTGCACGTCGGGATTGTCGTGCGAAAGCTTGCCGACAGCCTTCTTGGCGCGCAGCAATGCGACCCCGCCGCCGGGCACGATACCTTCCTGCACCGCGGCGCGGGTGGCGTTGAGCGCGTCCTCGACGCGATCCTTCTTTTCTTTCACCTCGACCTCGGTGGCGCCGCCGACGCGGATCACCGCGACGCCGCCCGCGAGCTTGGCAAGTCGCTCTTGCAGCTTCTCGCGGTCGTAGTCCGAAGTGGTCTCTTCGATCTGCGACTTGATCTGCTGCACGCGGCCTTCGATATCCTTCTTCTTGCCGGCGCCGTCGACGATGGTGGTTTTCTCCTTCTCGATCACGACCTTTTTGGCGCGGCCGAGCATCGCGACCGTGACGTTTTCGAGCTTGATGCCGAGGTCTTCGGAGATGAGCTGGCCGCCGGTGAGTACCGCGATATCCTCGAGCATGGCTTTCCGGCGATCGCCGAAGCCCGGCGCCTTGACGGCCGCAACTTTCAGGCCGCCGCGCAGCTTGTTGACGACAAGCGTCGCCAGCGCTTCACCCTCGACGTCTTCGGCGATAATCAGCAGCGGTTTGCCCGCCTGCACCACCGCCTCGAGGACGGGGAGCAGCGCCTGGAGTCCGGGCAGCTTCTTTTCGTGCAGCAGCACGTAAGCGTCCTCAAGCTCCGCGAGCATCTTCTCGGCGTTGGTGATGAAGTAAGGCGAGAGGTAGCCGCGATCGAACTGCATACCCTCGACGATCTCGACATCGGTTTCGAGCGCCTTGGCCTCTTCCACCGTGATCACGCCTTCGTTGCCGACTTTCTGCATCGCTTCGGCGATCATCTTGCCGATGGTCGCATCGCCGTTGGAGGAGATGGTGCCGACCTGCGCCACTTCGGACGACGAGCCGACCTTCCTGGCGCGCTTCTTGATGTCGGCGACGACTGCCTGAACAGCGAGATCGATGCCGCGCTTGAGGTCCATCGGGTTCATGCCGGCGGCTACCGACTTGACGCCTTCCTTGACGATCGCCGCAGCGAGCACGGTCGCCGTTGTGGTGCCGTCGCCGGCCTCGTCGTTGGTCTTCGAGGCGACTTCGCGCACCATCTGCGCGCCCATATTCTCGAACTTGTCTTCGAGCTCGATCTCCTTGGCGACGGTGACGCCGTCCTTGGTGATGCGGGGAGCGCCGAAGCTCTTGTCGATGACGACGTTGCGGCCCTTGGGGCCGAGCGTCACCTTGACGGCATTGGCGAGCGTCTCGACGCCGTGCAGCATGCGATTGCGCGCGTCGGTGGAAAATCTTACATCTTTCGCGGACATTTCAGTTTGCTCCTTGGGATTTGCTTCAGTCGATCACGCCCATGATGTCCGACTCCTTCATGATGAGGAGGTCGTCGCCCTCGAGCTTGACTTCCGTGCCGGACCATTTGCCGAACAGCACGCGGTCGCCAGCCTTCACGCCCATGACGATCAGCTTGCCGTTTTCGTCGCGGCCGCCCGGACCGACGGCGACAATTTCGCCCTCCTGCGGCTTTTCCTTTGCGGTGTCGGGAATGATGATGCCGCCTTTGGATTTTTCCTCGGCTTCGATGCGTTTGACGACAACACGGTCGTGCAGCGGACGGAACTTGAGCTTCGCCATGGTCACCTCATTGCCGCTTTGTCGCGGCCTGCCGTTAGTGAAAAGTCTTTGAATTACATAGCCTTGGCACTCTAATAAGCTGAGTGCCACAGGCCGCCCGGACATAAGGTCTAGGTCAGGGCCTGTCAAGCGGCGTGAGCCGCGGTAACGCGCGGACGGTGGGCTTTGGCGGGCTGCTCAAGGTTCTAGCCCTAAACCCGAAAACCCGTCACGATACCGGCTAAGAGATCGGTCAATTTGTTTGGGCCGATGCAGGGGCCGATGTTCGAGCCAAGTGCATGTTCGAGCCAAGTGTTTGTTCGAGCCAAGTGTTTGGCAAGAATTGGCTGGCATCGTCGTTCTGGGTGACTGAGTTGCAGCTTCGTGCGGCCGCAAGTTCGAGGGGAGCGTTCATGGGTGGGTGGCGGCGTGGTGTGCGGACTTTTGCGGGGCTCGCCGCATTGGCGCTGATACTTTCCGCCTGCGCGCAGAATGCTCCTCCTGCCGTCGAGACACCGCCGCCTCCGGTTCCGGAAGTGCCCTCTTCGATCCGGTCAGACGAAGTCGTCGGTCGCTGGGGCTACGGCGCGTACCATAACGACGCCGACCGCGCCCGCACCGAAGCGGCTGCTCGCGGTCAGTGCGGTCAACCGGTAGTGATCAATCGCGGGCCAGGCGGTGGTGTTCTCATGTATCTCGCCGACAGCGCGCAATTGCAGGAGCTCTTTCTCAAGGGTTCTGCGGGCGGCAGAAACTTTATCGGTCCGCCGGGGCCGGCGGGCGGCCCGCAGGATCGCGAGGTCGTTGCGTTCGACGGCCGCGTCATGGTGCTGCGCTGGATGAATCCGGAAGTGCAAAACCGTTACGGCACCAGCGTCTATGTTCGTTGCGGTGCGGAAGGCACGGCACGCAAGTCGCCGCGTTAGCGCATAGCGCCGCGATCAAGCCGATCGGGCGCCGCGGTAAACAACGTATCGACGTCGCTCTGCGAGACGTGACCCGATCGCCCGGAAGGCGAGGGCCGTGGCCGCTTAATGCGGCGTTCACGCCTGCCGCTGCCGGTTGACCGCCAACGACGTGTTTGTTGACGAGCGGTTAACGATGTTGTCGGGACATTTACACAAAATAAACCCTAACTTGATGAACAAACTGCAAAGATGCGCTCGCCGAATGCGCGCGGCAAAAAATTAACCAAGAAGTCGAGATTTACGCATGTACTCGTCATGCCGGCCGGTGTGGCGTCGGCGTGATTCTTTGTGAAAGCACGAGTTCGCTCATGCGGCGTACCTTTGTTACTGCTCTCGTTGCATCTGCCACAGCGGCCTGCGCCGCTGCGGCTTTGGCTCCATTGCCCGCTCACGCCGGGCCGCTCGATGGCGACTGGCGGCTCGCCTATGACGACGGCGGGTTCACCGATGAAACCGGGCAGAGGGTGATCGGGCGGGCTTACCAGCCGGCGCCGACATACGACCCGCCGCCGCCGGCCTATCAAGCTGCGTCGCCTTATTATCAGCCGCCGGCGCCTCCGCCGCGCGCTCATCAGCAACCGCTCGCCCCCCAGACGCGCCTGCGATTGCCGCCACCGGCTTACTATCAGCAACCGCCTGCGCCGCAGGCCAGGCTGCAACAGCCGCCACCGGCTTACTATCAACAACCGCCTGCACCGCAGGTCCGGTTGCAACAGCCGCCACCGGCTTACTATCGGCAACCGCCTGCGCCGCAAACCCGGCTGCAACAGCCGCCACCGGCTTACTATCAGCAACCGCCTGCGCCGCAGGCCAGGCTGCAACCGCCGCCACCGGCTTACTATCAGCAACAACCCGCGCCGCAGGCGCGCCCCCAGCAAGTTGCGCAGCCTGCCTACTATCAGCAACAGGCGCCCGCACAACCGCCACAGGCGTCCGGGTCCGGACGGCAAATCTACGCCTCAGCTCAGCCGCACGAGGTGCGGGGCTTGCTGTCCGCGCTCACGGGCGACCGGACAGGTTCGGTGCAAGGCGCCGCTCAGTATCCGCAACAGGCGCAGCCACGGCTCCAGCAGCAGGCCTTCGGTTATCCGGCGCCGGCTTACGCGCCCTCGTCATATGGCGACATGTCGCGCCCGATGGCCGATCCGCGATACGATCGGCAGCTCGTCGAATATCGTGGCGAAGCGGCGCCGGGCACGATCATCGTCGATACGCCGCACTTCTTTCTCTACCTGGTTTTGCAAGGCGGCAAAGCGATCCGCTACGGCATTGGCGTCGGCCGCCCTGGCTTTACCTGGGCCGGAGTGAAGGAAGTCTCGGCGATGCGCGAATGGCCGGACTGGCGCCCGCCGACGGAGATGATCGAGCGCCGGCCGGATTTGCCTCATTTCATGCCTGGCGGTCCTGACAATCCGCTTGGTGCGCGCGCGCTCTATCTCGGCTCGACGCTCTACCGCATCCATGGCTCGAACGAGCCTTGGACGATCGGCACGCAAGTGTCGTCGGGTTGCATCCGCTTGCGCAACGACGACATCGTCGACCTTTACGGCCGCGTGAAAGTCGGCACCAAAGTCATCGTGATGTGAAGGGCATCACGCGGCCGGGTTATTCGGCGGCGGTGCGGGCGTCGCTGTCGGCCTGCTTGTCCTGTTCGTGCAGCTTCAACGCGTGCTCGGCGACGAAATAGACCGGCCGGCCTTTGATCTCGTAAAGGATCTTGCCGATATATTCGCCGACCACGCCGAGCATGATGAGTTGCACGCCGCCGAGCACCATGACGCCGACAAACAGCGACGGATAGCCGGGAATTTTTGCGCCGTAGGCCCAAGTTTCGTAGAGGATCTCGCCGCCATAGACGAACGCGGCAAGAGCCAGCAACAGCCCGAGCAAGGTCGCTACCCGCAGCGGCGCAACGGAGAACGCGGTCAATCCATCGATCGACAAACCGACCAGCGAGCGCACATTCCATGTGGTGCGGCCGTCGGTACGCGGCGCCGGCTCATAGTCGATGCGGATTTGGCGAAAGCCGATCCAGCTCGATAGGCCCTTAAAGAAGCGATTGCGCTCGGGGAGGCGGCGCAAGGCGTCAGCGGCGCGCGGCGACAGCAGCCGGAAATCGCCGGCGTCTTCGGGGATTTTCGTGCGCGCCCCCCAGTTGATGAGCAGGTAGAAGCCCTTCACCAACAGGCGGCGCGTCGCCGATTCATCCGCACGATGAGCCTTGGCGGTGTAGACCACATCGTAGCCGTCATCGAGCCAGTGCCCGACCAGCGTTTCGATCATAGCAGGGGGATGTTGGCCGTCGCCGTCGATGAACAACACGGCGCCAAGGCGCGCGTGATCGAGGCCGGCCAGCAGCGCCGCCTCCTTGCCGAAATTGCGCGACAGCGACACCACCTGGACGTCGATCGCCGTCGCCGGCAGCCGGTCGGCGACCGCGAGCGAGTCATCGCTGCTGCCGTCATCGACATAGATCACTTCGCATGTCAGCGCGTATTTGGCGGCGAGCGTCCGCGCGACATCGATCAGTTGCGCGTGCAAACGCGCAAGCGAAGCCGCTTCGTTGTGAAGCGGCACCACGATCGAGAGGCCGCGGGCGCCGCCCGGCGAAACGCTGCGCAGCGTGCGCGCGGCAGCGCCATCGCGTGGCGATCCTGACGTTCCGGGCTCGTTTGCCGTGTTGATCAACCGGACTTTCCTTTGCCGCCGATTTATATCGTAATCGCTTCCCGCTGTCGCGCGCGCAGCGTCGCAACCCCGCCGCCTGCCCAGCCAACACCGGGGCTGGCGGACCGTTTCGAACATGATATGCGGAAGCCGCAATGACGCACGTTTCCCGTTACGAGCGCGCCCGCGCCAGGTTCCTTGCTGCCTGGAGCTATCGCGGCATCAGTTTCAAGGCGATCAGCTTTGCCCTGATCGGTCTCGTCAATACGGCGGTCGATTACTGCGCGTTTCTCGTCGCGCGCGCCGTGCTCAACCGCTCGGCGTCGGCGCTGGCTTTGTTCGCGTCGGTGTCCGGGTTCTGCCATTGCGGCAGCACGGCGACGGTTACCTTGATTGCCGCCAATACGATTTCGTGGATCGTCGCCGTCACCGGCTCCTACGTCATGAATTCCTCGATCACTTTTGCCGCGGAATCGGGACGCAAGCTGCGGTGGCGCGCTTACTTCACGTTCGTTTTCTCGGGCATTGCCGGATGGATCGCCAACACAGCCACGCTTCTCATCGCCGCCGAAGCCTTGTCGTTGCCAGTGTGGCTGGCCAAGGCCTTCGCCGTCCTGGCGAGCTTTGTGGTAAACTTTTCGATCTCGCATTTCGTCGTGTTCCGGGTGCGGGCCGGTCCGGCCGCCGGTCCGCGGAAGGATGCTTGAAAAATTCAAGGCTTGAAAAGTTCAAGATTTGGCGGCGACCCCGTTCCGGTCAAGCTCCGCAATCAGCCGCTCGTGAAGCGGATTGTCGCGCGCATAGACGTAGTCCAGCGCGGCGACGGAGACCGCCTCGGCGCCGTGCTCGCGCAAGAAGCTCGCGAGACCGTGGACGTGTTTCGGCGGGCAATGCAGCGTGAGCATGCCCGAAGACGTGGGACCGCCGAACGGCGCGGCGACGCCGAATTTTTCCCGCGCGGTGTTGAGTAGCGCGTCGTTCATGCCGGCAAAACGCGTGCGCACCTCGCGGTAGGAATGAGCGCGCTTTTGCGCCGTCAGCCGATCGAGCAAAAGCCGCGCGGTTTCACGGCGCGCCGCATCCCAGGATGCGCCGCGCGCGCCGACGAGGTTCGCCTGCGAGCGCAGGATCACGCCGTCGTCGATCACTTTCAGTCCGTTGGCGGCCAGGGTCGATCCGGTCGTGGTGATGTCGACGATCAATTCGGCGGTGCCGGCCGCGGGCGCGCCTTCGGTGGCGCCGGAACTCTCAACGATGCGGTAGTCGACCACCCCGTGGTCGGCGAAGAAGGCGCGCGTGAGATTGGCGTATTTGGTCGCGAGCCGCATTTTGCGCTCGTGTTTGAGCCGGAACGCGGTGGCGACATCGTCGAGATCGGCCATGCTGCGCACGTCGATCCAGGCCTGCGGTACGGCAACGACAACATTGGCGAAGCCGAATCCGAGCTGATCGATGAACACGACATCCCGGTCGGCATCGACGATCATCTCGCGCACCAGGTCCTCGCCGGTGACGCCGAGATGCACCGCGCCTTGGGCAAGTTGCGCGGTGATTTCGCCGGCCGAGAGATAGGCGATTTCGACGCCGTCGAAGCCGGCGATGGCGCCGCGATAGTCGCGAGCGCCGCGCGGCTTGACCAGTTCCAATCCCGAGCGCGCAAAGAAAGCTTCGGCGTTCTGCTGCAGCCGGCCCTTCGACGGCACGGCGAGGATGAGCGGCGCGCTCATGCGGTGGCTCCGGCGTTGCCGGTGCATGCCGCGAGCTCTTCGATCGAGGCGGCGAACCCGACTGCCGGGATCGGCGCCGGCGCGCCGAGCCTCGTCAGCAAGCCATCGTAGCGGCCGCCGGCGATGAGCGGGCCTTTGGTGTGGGGGTAATGAAGTTCGAACACGAAGCCGGTGTAATAGTCGATGCCGCGTCCGAACGCGGTCGAGAAGCCGATCGCGCGCACATCGATGCCGCGGGCGGCGAGAAAGCCGGTGCGCGTCTCGAACAGGTCGAGCGCCGGTCCGAGAGAAAGCTTCGCATCGGCGGCGAGCGCGCGAAGTTCGCCGGCGGCTTCGTCCGGATCGCCGCGGACCGCGAGGAAGCGCTCGATCAGCGCGCGGGTCTCGCGCGGCAGCCGTGTTCCGGCGCCGAGCGCCGCCTGTTCCAGAAATCGTTCGGCGATCTCGTCGACGGAACGGCCGCCGACCGCGGCGATGCCGGCGATGGATAAAAGATCGGTGACGAGGTGATGCGCCGCCTTGGGATCGGAGCCGGCAAGCGCCGCGAGCACGCCCTGATATTCCGGCGGTCCGTTTGTGCCAGCGAGCGCCAATTCATCGAGATCGTGCGCCAGCGACCACTTCCTGTTGAAATCCTTGATCAGGCGGCGCTTCCACGCCGGCGCCAGATCGAGCGCGGCGACAAAGGCGGAAAACAGCCCGACATCGCCGACGCGGATTTCCGGCGCGGTCACGCCATAAACCGTGGTGGCCTCGAGGCCGAGCGCGAGCATTTCGGCGTCGGCCGCCGCCTTGTCGCCGCGGCCGAAGGATTCGATGCCGGCCTGCAGGAGTTCCGCGGCCGATCCTTCGCGATGGCGAAACACCGCGCCGAGGTAACAAAAGCCCGCGGCCTTGCCGGCGGCCGGCGATTGCAGATAGGCGCGCGAAACCGGGATGGTGAGGTCGGGCCGCAGGCAGAGTTCGCGCCCGAGCGGGTCGCTGGTGAGAAACATGCGCCGGCGGATATCCTCGCCGGAGAGATCGAGGAACGGCTCGGCCGGCTGCACGATCGGGGGCTCGATCAGCGCATAGCCGGCGCGCACATAGGACGAGACAAGCGTCTGCGCGCGCAGGTCCGGACTGTTGGCAGGCAAGCTCGACATAATGGCCTTATCCGCGCCGGCGTATGGTTAATCCATTCTCTCAACGCGCGGCGATAGCGCTGATATTGCGGCCCCTTAGCACGACAGGCGTCGCCATTCGATGAAGATTGGCGGGCGCCGTTAATGCGCAGCGGCAGCGTTGAGCGCCAAGATGTTGGCACCAAGGCGTTGGTTAAGAAAGTCCGTGGCGCGCCAGCACCTTGCGGACGGCCTCGACCAATTTGTCCTCGGCGACAGGGAACTGGGCCTCCGCCTGCTTCTGCAAATGCTCCTCGCGGCCCTTTTCGAGCTTCGCCAGTTCGGCGCCGACGACCAGGTCCTTGATGGTGACCTCGCCTTTGGCCTTCTCGTCGGACCCTTGGATGACCACGCAAGGCGCGTTGCGCTTGTCGGCGTATTTCATCTGCGCGCCGAATTTTCCGGGTTGCCGAGATAGAGTTCGGCGCGGATGTCCGCGGCACGCAATTTCGCGACCATGTTCTGGTAATCGGCGAGGCGGTCCTTGTCGAAAACGGTGACGACGACCGGGCCGGGCTCGGGCTTGCCGTCGAGCTTGCCGAGATGTTGCAGCGCCGCGGCGAGCCGCGACACGCCGATGGAGAATCCGGTGGCCGGCACCGGCTCGCCGCGAAAGCGCGACACCAGTCCATCGTAGCGCCCGCCGCCGCCGACCGAGCCGAAGCGTGACGATCCGTCCGCAGTGGGGAATGTCAACTCAACTTCGAAGACCGGGCCGGTGTAATATTCGAGGCCGCGGACGACCGACGGGTCGATGCGGATACGTTTTGAGCCGTATCGGCTGGCGTAGGCAAGATCGGCGATTTGCTCTAGTTCATCCAACGCTTCGCTCGCCCTGGGCGAATTGCCGAACCAGCCTCGCATTAAGCCGATTGTTTCGCGATTATCGATGGGCGACGCTCCGGGTCGAGATTCCGTAAAGATTTCTCGCACGAGGTGGCCTGTCTGTGCGTCGGCTTGAACGAAAATGAAGCTCGCGTCGCGTTGCTCCCACTCCGCCAATTGATCGAGATTCGATCTAAACTGCGGGTTCAGTTCGAAGATCATCATCATCTCGTTGATTTGACTTTCGTCTAAATCTGCACCGGGCGTAACATCCCCACTTTGATCCCTTCGTTCTTTACCCAAAAGCGCGCGGACGCCGGATGCGCCGAGCCGGTCAAATTTATCGAGCGCACGCAGTACTGTCAGGCGTTTGTGCTCCGGGACGCCGACGGAATCCATCGTTCCATCCAACAATTTCCTGTTATTCACTTTCACAACATAGTCGCCACGGTCGATGCCAAGTTCGTCCATCGTGTCCGCGGCCATCATGCACATCTCGGCGTCGGCGGCAGGCGAAGCCGAGCCGACCGTGTCGGCATCGAACTGCATGAACTGGCGGAAGCGTCCGGGGCCCGGCTTCTCGTTGCGGAACACCCAGCCGGCGCGATAGGAGCGATAGGGCTTGGGCAGCGCGTCGAAATTTTCCGCGACATAGCGCGCGAGCGGCGCGGTCAGGTCGTAGCGCAGCGATAGCCATTGCTCGTCGTCGTCCTGAAAGGAAAACACGCCCTCGTTGGGCCGGTCCTGGTCGGGCAGGAATTTGCCGAGCGCGTCGGTGTATTCGATCGCCGGCGTCTCGACCGGCTCGAACCCGTAGCGCTCGTAGACGCAGCCGGATCGTTTCCATCATCCGCCGCGTCGCGGCGATCTCCGCCGGCCCGCGGTCGGCGAGGCCGCGCGGCAACCGGGCTCTGAGCTTGTTGGTTTCTTTGCGCTTGTCGGCCATCGGCGGCCTGATTTCATTCGGCTTGAGTGGGTGGCGCGGTTGGTAGCAGCGGCGGGGAGGGGCGGCAAGCGAGGCAGGCCGGCCGGGATGCGCCCCGGCTCTCGAACGCGAGCGTTTTGCAATTTCCGTGCACCGGCGCTCGGACTTGGATTACATTGTTACTCTGGTTTTTCAGGAAGACTGGCCGCAGGCCCGAACGCCTCCCCCTCGGCGAGCGGCCTATCGTGGCGGAGATAACTGGGAAATTTTCGCATGACGACGGCCCCGACAACGCAGCTCACCCAGGTTCCGAACAACCTTGAGGCCTTTTGGGTCCCCTTCACCCCCAATCGCGCCTTCAAACGCGCGCCGCGGCTCATCGCCCGCGCCAAGGGCATGCATTATTTCACGCCCGATGGCCGCGCCGTGCTCGACGGGCTTGCCGGCTTGTGGTGCACCAATGCCGGCCACAACCGCGATCCGATCGTGGCGGCGATCGCGCAGCAGGCCGCCGAGCTTGATTACGCGGCCGCCTTCCACTTCGCCCATCCCAAGGCGTTCGAGCTGGCGAGCCGGGTCGCCGCGCTGGCGCCGGGCGATCTCAATCGCGTGTTCTTCTGCAATTCGGGTTCGGAGGCGGTCGATACCGCGCTCAAGATTGCGCTCGCCTACCACAACATCCGCGGCGAGGGCTCGCGCACGCGCCTGATCGGCCGCGAGCGCGGCTATCACGGCGTCGGCTTCGGCGGCATTTCGGTCGGCGGCATCGTCAACAATCGGAAGTTCTTCGGCACGCTTCTTACCGGCGTGGATCACCTGCCGGCGACCTACAGCCGCGAGCATCAGGCCTTCACCAGGGGCGAGCCGCAATGGGGCGCGCATCTGGCCGACGACCTTGAGCGCATCGTCGCCTTGCACGGCGCTTCGACCATCGCGGCGGTGATCGTCGAGCCGATGGCCGGTTCGACCGGCGTGCTGCCGCCGCCCCATGGCTACCTGCAGCGGCTGCGCGCCATCTGCGACAAGCATGGCATTCTGCTGATCTTCGACGAAGTCATCACCGGCTTCGGCCGTCTCGGTCACGCCTTCGCCGCCGAACGCTATGGCGTGACGCCCGACCTGCTGTGCTTCGCCAAGGGCGTCAATTCGGGCGCCGTGCCGATGGGCGGGGTTATCGCGCGCGATGGTCTATACGAGGCGTTCATGCAGGGGCCGGAACATACCATCGAGCTGTTCCATGGCTACACCTATTCGGCCCATCCGCTTGCTTGCGCGGCGGGTCTGGCGGCGCTCGATCTGTATCGCGATGAAACGCTGTTCGAACGGGTGCGGCGACTGGAGCCGTTCTTTGCCGACGCGGCGATGACGCTCAAGGGACTGCCCAACGTTCTCGATATTCGCACCGTCGGCTTCGCCGCCGGCATCGATCTCGCCTCGCGCCCCGGCGCCGTGGGCGAGCGCGGCTATGAGGCGATGGAACGGGCCTTTCACGACGAGGACCTCGTGATCCGGATCACCGGCGACACGCTGGCAATCGCACCGCCGCTGATCGCCAGCGAGGCGGAGATCGGCGAGATATTCGAGAAGGTTGGGCGCGTCATTCGCGCCATGGCCTGAGCTAATCCTTCGCCGCAGGCGGGGCGGACTTGCGGCGGCGCAAGCCTTGTGGACACTGATACCGCCCGGACGCGAATCAGTTCGGCCATGGGGTCTGCATGGTGCGCATCAGCGCCATTTTTACCGCATTGTGCATGGTGCTCATCGCCGCTTCGCTGGGCGCGGTGCTGTTTTTCAGCTTCGGTTTTTCGCTCACCGATGCGGCCCTGACTGCACTTGGCATCCTGACCGCGCTGGCGATCTATAACGCGGTCGCCGGCCGCAAATCCGACCGCGCCGAGGTCAACGATCAGGTATCGGGGCTTGCCCGCGGGTCGAGCGATATCGCCCGCCAGGTCGCTGAATTCGGACGCCGCCTTGGGCGCCATGGAAGGCAAGCTGGAAAGCGTCGCCGACAAGGCGTCGTCGACGGCGCAACCGTTGGCCGCCGAGATCGAGGAGCTTTCGCGGCTGGTCAGGCATCTTGCCGAATTTGTTGCCCAGCACGAGATGGTGCTCAGCGACCGCAGCGCCGTCGTTGCTGCGCCGGCGCCGCCATCGGCTCCGGCAGCGGCCGTCGGCGGTGCGGCCGAGCCGGCAGCGCCCGCTGGGCCAGAGCTGCCCCAAATCGCCGCGTTCGCCGGCCTCGCCAACGACGTCATCATCGCCGCGGTGCGCGGCGCCATCGATGCGCAGAGGATCGACATTCATCTCCAGCCGATCGTAACTTTGCCGCAGCGCAAGGTGCGCTATTACGAGGCGCTGTCGCGGCTCAATGCCGGCAGCGGCGACCTGGTCACAGCCGCGGATTTCCTGCCCTACGCCGAAGCCGGTTCGCTGCTGCCGAAGCTTGACCGGCTTTCGGCGTTTCGCTGCGTGCAGATCGTGCGGCGATTGTCGCTCAAGAACCGCGAGATCGGCCTGTTCTGCAATGTTTCAGCGGCAGCGCTGACCGATGCCGGCTTTCCGCAATTGCTCGAATTCATCGAGGCCAACCGCGCGCTCGCGCCGTCGCTGGTGTTCGAGTTCACGCAAGGCGCGGTCCGCAACATGGGCCCGATGGAGCACGAAGCCCTTGCGGCGATTGCCGAGCGCGGATTTCGCTTTTCCATGGACAATCTCACCGATCTTCGGGTCGAGCCGCGCGAATTGACGGCGCGCGGCTTTCGCTTCGTCAAGGCTTCGGCGGCGTTGTTGCTCAACCGCGTCGGCGGCGCGACGTCCAACATTCATCCCGCCGATTTCTCCGACCTGCTCGGCCGCTTCGGCATCGATCTCATCGCCGAGCGAATCGAGAGCGAGTCGATGGTGGTCGACCTGCTCGATTACGATGTCCGGTTCGGACAGGGCTTCCTGTTTTCGCCGCCGCGTCCGGTGCGCGCGGAGGCGTTGCAGGGGGGGCTCGGCGATCCCGGCAAGAACGCCGAAGAGCCGGCCGCCGCTAAGCCGGGTGGAGACACTTCGGCCGCGCGCACCAGCGCTATCTCTCAGCTCGCGCGGGCCGCCGGTCGAACTTAGTCCAGTGTAACGCAAACAGCCTTGCCAGAAATCATCGAACGATTTGCTCCGCTTGCGCGCGATTATGACGTCCTTCTTTGTGACGTCTGGGGAGTCGTGCACAACGGCGTTGCCGCCTTTCCGGAAGCCTGCGACGCGCTCTCGCGCTTTCGCGCCGGCGGCGGCACGGTGATCCTCATCACCAATGCACCGCGGCCCGGTGCGGCGGTGCAACGCATGCTCGACCGCCTCAACATCCCGCACGATTGCTATGACGCCATCATGAGTTCCGGCGATGTCACCCGCGGCATCGTCGAGTCAAGACCGGGTGAACGCGTATTTCACCTTGGACCGCAGCGCGATGTTTCCATCTTCACCGGGCTCGATATCGCCTTTGCGCAGGCCGACGCCGCCGACTACGCGGTGTGTACCGGGCTGTTCGACGACACCCGCGAAACGCCGGAAAACTATCGCGAGGTGTTGGCGGCGATGCGTCGCGCGCTCGCTGTTCATGGTCTGCGCCAACCCCGATATCGTCGTCGAGCGCGGCGACGAACTCGTCTACTGCGCCGGCGCGCTGGCGGACGCCTATGCGGCGATCGGCGGCGAGGTGCTTTATTGCGGCAAACCGCACCAGCCGATTTACACCGCGGCGCTCGGCAAGGCCGGCGTACTTCGCGGCGGCGATCCGCCGCTCAAACGGGTGCTGGCGATCGGCGATTCGATCAGGACCGATCTGAAGGGCGCGGCTTCGTTCGGCGTCGATTGCCTGTTCGTCGTGTCCGGCATCCATGCCGAGGATTTCGGCGGCCGGGACGCGCCCGATTTGTCGCGCCTGGATGCGATGCTCGCCGGCGCGGGAGTTTCGCCGCAAGCTGTAACGCGGCGGCTGGCGTGGTGAGGGCGCGACGACGGTCTATGAAGATCGGGTCAAGCCCATAGATTGCCGGTTGCCGTGCCGCGCAACCCTTGCGTCGCTTCTCCTTGACTTGTATCGGCGGCGACGGCACCAACGGCCGCGCAGGTTTTCTTGGCCAATTGAAACCCATGACACCGAAACGCTTTCACGTCGTGCGCGATAATGCGCCCGCCGGCGCGCTGCGCGGCGCGGTCGTCGCCATGGGCAATTTTGACGGGGTCCATCGCGGCCACAAGGCGGTGATCGGCGCCACGCTGGATCGCGCCAAGAGCCTCGGCAAGCCGGCGGCGGCGCTCACTTTCGAGCCCCACCCGCGCGCCTTGTTCAATCCCACCGAGCCGCTGTTCCGCCTGACTGACGAGAGCGTCAAACTGCGGTTGCTGGCGTCGACCGGGCTCGACGGGGCGATCGTCCTGACCTTCGATGCGGCGCTGGCGAGTTTGACTGCGGAAGAATTTGTCAGCCGCATCCTGGTCGAGCGCTTCGACATCAGCGGCGCCGTGATTGGATTCAACTTCCATTTCGGCAAGAACCGCGGCGGCTCGCCCGACTTTCTTGCCGCGCAGGGCCGCCGGTTCGGCTTCACCGTCGACGTGGTCCCGCCCTTTGAGTTTGACGGCCGTCCGGTCTCCTCGGGTCCGATCCGCGACGCGCTTGCCGCCGGGCGTCCGGACGAAGCCGCGGTTCTGCTCGGCTTTCCGTGGTTTGTTTCCGGCGAGGTGATTCACGGCGACAAGCGTGGGCGCGAACTCGGCTTCCCGACCGCAAACTTGAGTCTCGATGCCGCTTGCGGATTGCGGCACGGCGTCTATGCCGTGCGCATTGCGCACGCCGGACGCCGCTACGACGGTGTCGCGAATTTCGGCCGCCGGCCGATGTTCGATAGCGGTGCGGTGCTGCTGGAGGTTTTTCTGTTTGATTTCGCCGGCGATCTCTATGGCCAGAGCATCGATGTCGCCTTCATCGCCTGGATCCGCGAGGAAAAGCATTTCGGCTCGGTCGCCGAACTGGTGCAGGGGATGAAGGAAGATACCCGGATCGCGCGCGAGGCTCTCGCGCGCGCCGGCGATGCGTTCCCGCCGATCTAGCGAGTGGCTAAGAGCATGATCCGGAAAAGTGGAAGCCGGTTTTCCGAAAAGATCATGCTCCGCCAGAAAGCATGATCCGGAAAAGCCAGCCCCGGACTCGATCCGGGGTGGAAGCCGGTTTTCCGAAAAGATCATGCTCCGCCAAAAAGCAAGCTAGGTCTGGTCGTCGGCCTTAGTCCCGCTCCGGCGTTCCCAAATCCATTGCGCCGCCAGGAAGCCAAGGAGGGCGATCGGTACGAGGCGCTGCCAGCCCTGCGCGCGGCCGGCCTGCATGGCGACGCCGAGAATTTTGGGGTCGATGAGCCATGACGATGACGACGCCGCCGCTTGGGCGCGCGCCGCGCGTTCGAGGGCGGCGCGCTCCTTGGCGCGGCGGCGCAACACCGCGGTCACGGTCAGGCCGATCAGCGCGATCAGCAAAAACAACCCGGCCATGATGAGGCCGGCGTAAACCGTGCCCAGTTGCATGGACAGCCAGTCGAAGCCGGCGATGCAGAGGAAAACGAAAGCGGTAACGAGTGCGCCGCCAACGATCGCCAGCCAGACGAGGAAAGCGGGCGTCACGCCGCTACTCGCCTGGAGCGAAAGCGTAAGGTCGCGCATCCAGCTTTTGAGCATGAAGATTCTTTGGGTCCGCCCGCTGCTGCCGGGGCTACTCTATCTGCGCAAAGCCGCCCCGAAAAGGAACGCTACGCCGGCAACAAGTGCCAGCGTGGTATAGGGCCGGGTCTTGATGGATTCGTCGATTATTTCGACGAAATGATCGGACACCTCGCGCACGGTGCTCGCCGCGTCATTGCCTTTTTCCTGCGCGCCGGCGATGGCCTCGTCCACGCTTGACTTCGCACGCCGCCACGCTGCGGCGCCCGTGCCGCCGACGATACCCGCGATCTGGTCGGCGAGGCGGTTGAAATCGTCGCGCAGCGCGTGCAAATCCTTCTGAAAATCGTCCGAGGATTGGGCGGCGGCGTTGCGAATATCCTGCATCGCTTCGCGCGCATCCTTGACCGTGTCGCGAACGTTCTGGGAAGCCGTTGACGCGGTGCTCATGCCGTTTCTCCGTACTTGGTACGATAGCGAGATGCCGCGACAATCATATAGGAACCGAAAAGTTCCGTTCAATCCGGAAGTTTGGTTTCCTCGGCGGGAAATACGTGATTGAACACCACAAGGCCGACGATTGACAGGGGTGCGGCGAGAAATGCTCCGACCGGTCCCCACATCCATGTCCAAAAAGCCAACGACAGCAGTATCAACAGTGGATTGAGCGTGATACGGCGACCGACGATCGCCGGCGTGATGAAGTGCCCTTCGGTCGCGGTCAGGGCGATGAGGCCGATCGGTGCCAGCAACGCGTGCCCAAGCGAAGGAAACGTGACAAGGCCCACACCAAAAAGAGCAACAACCATCACCGCCGGGCCGACATAGGGCACGTAGTTCAACAACGCGGCCAACAGACCGAACATCATGGGGTTGGGAAAACCGAGCAGGAACGCGCCAATCGCGACGATGGCGCCGAGTGCGGCGTTGATGATCGTCACGACGAAAAGGTACCCGGCGAGGTTCTTTTCGATATCGTTCATGATCCTGAGAAAGCGCAGTTTCGAATCGCGGGCGGCGAACAACGAGACCAAACGCAGGCGCAAATCGAGCTGACTGGCCAGAAAAAAGACCAGCATGGCGAAAAACAGCAGAAGTTCACCGGCTGCCGGCGTGACGAAAGCGACCACAGGCAAGACGACATTGGGGGTGGATATGCCGGACGCCGTCGGTTCGCCGAGCAGCGCGGTCTGCAACTGATGGGCCGCCGCGAGCGGCTGATCAAGCACGGCGAGCTTCTCCTTGATGCTCGACCAGATTTCCGGGGCGCGGCCGATCCACTCGCTGACTGGACCGGCCATTGCCGTTATCGCCGAGCCCAGGAGTCCGAGGGCGAAGAGGACGATGAGCAGCGCCGTAATCCAGGGTGAGACGCCGTGGCGCTTGCCGAACTTGACCAGAGGCGCCAGCGTCAGCGCCACAGTCGCGGCGAGCACGATCGGCAGAAGAATGGCCCGACCGAGATAGAGAAACGTCCCGAATAGCAGCAGGAAGATACCGACGGTCGCGGCTTGGCTAAGCGAAGTCCACACGGCGCCGCCGCTCTCGATCGGCTGCGGGTCGCTGATGATAAGCGTGTGCGGCGTCTCGTGTTTGGTGGGAATATCGTCCACAAAAACGTCCTCTCCCGCCTTAAGGGTTGAGGTTTCAACGCCATGTCAAGCTGGGCGGTTCCCACTTGCCCCAAATGGTGCCCTCCAGCGAGGCCCTTTGCGCGGTGCAAGCGGCTTGTTAGAAGGCGCGTCATGAACGAGATGCCGGCAAAAGCGCGCGATTACAGCGAAACGCTGTTTCTGCCCAAGACCGATTTCCCGATGCGGGCCGGTTTGCCGCAAAAGGAGCCGGAAATCCTTGCGCGCTGGCGCGACATCGATCTTTACGGCCGCTTGCGCGCCGCCCGCAAAGGCCGGCCGCGCTTCATTCTTCATGACGGCCCGCCCTACGCCAACGGCAACATCCACGCCGGCACCGCGCTCAACAAGATTCTCAAGGACGTGGTGACCAAGAGCCAGCAGATGCTCGGCTTCGATTCGAATTACGTGCCGGGCTGGGACTGCCACGGCCTGCCGATCGAATGGAAGATCGAGGAGGAAAACTACCGCGCCAAAGGCAAGCCGAAGCCGGATTTCTCCAATCCGGCGGCGCTGGTGGAATTCCGCAAGGAGTGCCGCGCCTTCGCCGAGCACTGGATCGGCGTGCAGCGGGAGGAATTCGCGCGCCTCGGCGTCGTCGGCGATTGGGCGCATCCCTACACCACGATGGATTTTTTCGCCGAGGCGCAGATCGCCCGCGAGCTGATGAAGTTCGCGGCGAACGGTACGCTCTACCGCGGCAGTAAGCCGGTGATGTGGTCGGTGGTGGAAAAGACCGCGCTTGCGGAGGCCGAGGTCGAATATGAGGACTACACGTCCGACACGGTGTGGGTGAAGTTTCCGATCAGAGTCTCAGCGGGAGAAGTGTCGGCGGAAAATCGGCAAGTCGCCGGCGCCTCGATCGTTATATGGACAACGACGCCCTGGACGCTCCCGGGCAACCGCGCCATCAGTTACTCGCCGAAAATCGAATATGGCCTTTATGAAATCGTCGACGCGCCGGCCGAAAACTGGGCGAAGCCGAGGGACCTTTTTGTCTTGGCTGACAAATTGGCGATCGACGTATTTCGGCAAGCGCGCGTGACGGCATTCAAGAGACTGAGAGCAATCAAAACGGAAGAACTGGCGAAATTTGTCTGTCAGCATCCGCTCAAGAAATTCCACGACGGCTACGCGTTCCAGGTGCCGCTCCTTGCCGGCGATCATGTCACCGACGACACCGGTACCGGCTTCGTGCACACTGCGCCCGGCCACGGCCGCGAGGACTTCGACGTCTGGACCGCGAATGGACGGGAGCTGGCAGCGCGAGGCATCAACACCGCCATTCCCTATACCGTCGATGCCGACGGCCGTTTCACCGAGCAGGCGCCGGGCTTTACCGGCAAGCGCGTCCTCACCGACAAGGGTGAGAAGGGTGATGCCAACGAAGCGGTGATCAAGGCGCTGGTCGATGCCGGGATGCTGATCGCGCGCGGCCGGCTGAAGCATCAATATCCGCATTCATGGCGTTCGAAGAAGCCGGTGATCTTTCGCAATACCCCGCAATGGTTCATTGCGATGGACGAGCCGATCGCCCTGTTGAGCGGCACCGGAAAGCACGGCCTGACGCTTCGCCAGTTGGCGCAGGATGCGATCGAGGCGACAAGCTGGGTGCCGGAACAGGGCAAAAGACGCATCAATGGCATGATCGAGAGCCGGCCCGACTGGGTGATCTCACGCCAGCGCGCATGGGGCGTGCCGATCACGGTCTTCATCAAGGAAAAGCCGGACGGTTCGGTCGAAACGCTCGACGATCCCGACGTGAGCGCGCGCATCGTCGATGCGTTCGAAGAAGAGGGCGCCGACGCCTGGTACAAGCCGGGTGCGCGCGAGCGGTTTCTCGGCAAGCTTGCCAACGACGGCTGGCAAAAGGTCGACGATATTCTTGACGTCTGGTTCGACTCCGGTTCGACGCATGCCTTCGTGCTGGAAGATGCCAAGCATTTCCCGGCGCTGGCGCATATCAAGCGCAAGGCCGACGGCGGGCCCGAAACCGTGATGTATCTCGAAGGTTCGGATCAGCACCGCGGCTGGTTTCAATCGTCGCTGCTGGAATCGTGCGGCACGCGCGGACGCGCGCCGTTCGACATCGTTCTTACCCACGGCTTCGTGCTCGACGAGAACGGCCGCAAAATGTCGAAGTCGCTGGGCAATGTCACCGCGCCGCAGGATGTGATCAAGCAGTCGGGTGCCGATATTCTGCGGATGTGGGTGTGCGCCGCCGATTACGGCGACGATCTGCGCATCGGTCCGGAAATTCTCAAGACCACCGTCGATACCTATCGCAAGCTGCGCAACACTTTGCGCTGGATGCTCGGCAATCTCGCTCATTTCGAAGCGGCGGATGTCGTAGCTCTCGAACACATGCCCGATCTCGAGCGGCTGATGTTGCACCGGCTGTCCGAGCTCGACGCGCTCATCCGCTCCGCTTATGTGGATTTTGATTACAAGCGGATTTTCGCAGCGCTTAACGTCTTCATGACTGTCGACCTTTCGGCATTCTATTTCGACATCCGCAAGGACGCGCTCTATTGCGATCCGTATTCCTCGGTCAAGCGCCGCGCCTGTCTCACCGTGCTCGATCATCTGTTCCGCTGCACGGTGACCTGGCTTGCTCCGATGCTTTGCTTCACCGCCGAAGAGGCGTGGCTGGCCCGCGATCCAAAGGCGGCGTCGGTCCACCTTGAGTCTTTTCCCGACGTGCCGGCGACTTGGCGTGATGATGCCTTGGCCGAGAAATGGCGCGCGCTGCGCGATCTTCGTCGGGTGGTTACCGGGGCGCTCGAGCTTGAGCGCGCGGCCAAGCGGATCGGTTCTTCGCTGGAAGCGGCGCCAATCGTTTATGTTTCGGACCGAGAGCTGTTCGGCATCGCGACGGAAGTCGACCTTGCCGAACTCTGCATAACCTCGGATGCCATGTTGGTCGAAGGCGACGGGCCGCCCGAGGCGTTTCGGCTCGGCGACGTCGTTGGCGTGGCGGTCGCGCCGCGCCGCGCCGAAGGGCGAAAATGTGCCCGCTCGTGGAAGATTTCACCGGCCGTCGGCAGCGATCCGCAATATCCGGACGTGACGCCGCGCGACGCCCGGGCGCTGCGCGAATGGGACGCCATGCGCAAGGCGGCGGAGTAGGGCGGCGCTATGGCGGAGGCGGCGCGATCAAGCGCACAGCGCCCCTACGCCTGGGGGTCCTTGAGTGCGCTGGGTCTCGGCGCCGCCGTGGTCACCGGCATCATCGATCAGGCGTCGAAGCTTTGGCTGTTATACGGGTTCGATCTCGAAAGCCGCGGCCGGGTGGCGATCACGCCATTTGTCGATCTTGTCGTTACCTGGAATACCGGCATCAGTTATGGCCTGTTTCGGCAGGAGGGGCTCGTCGGCGTCTGGGCGCTGCTGGCGTTCAAGGCGGCGGCGGTCGTGCTGCTCTGGATCTGGCTGGCACGGGCGTCCTCGCGGCTGACTGCCCTGGCGCTCGGCCTCATCATCGGCGGCGCGATCGGCAACGCTCTTGACCGCCTGCACTGGCCGGGCGTGATGGACTTTGTGCTTTTTCACGTCCAGACCGCCAGCTGGAGCTTCCGCTGGTACGTCTTTAACCTTGCAGACGTGGCCATCGTTGCGGGGGTCGTGGCCCTCCTGTACGATTCCCTCCGGGTCGGAACGCCGCAAAAGCGCCCTGATCCTGGATAAAAGAATCGCCGGGGCGAGTGCTATTTCGTACTTCGGGTAAGGGTATGCCACAGGATCGAAATCCCGGTCGCAAGGGCGCTTTCGAGTTGGGCTCGCGCTCAACGATCCTCCGTTGGGTCGTGGCCGCGACTTTGCTTGGCGTCGTCGCGAGTGTCGATACGTCCGTGGCTCTCGCCCAGACCGGCGACAACGAGGGCGCCTGGAACAAGTTCATGAAGACGATCGGGCTGAAAAGCTCGACCGAGCCCGACACGGACATAAACTACACCGAGCGTTCCCCGCTGGTGGTGCCTCCGAACCGTGATTTGCCGCCGCCCGGGTCTGAAGCCCAGACGCCGGCACCCGACTGGCCGAAGAATTCTCCCAAGCCCAGGCACTCAAAGGCCAAAAGCAAGGCGGAAATTATTCCGGAAACCGCGGTGCAAACCCCGAATCCGCCTTTCCAAAAAAAGCCTTGGTACAATCCGGCCGGCTGGTTCGATAAAGAAGAATACGCACCGTTCGCCGGCGAACCGGTCCGTGAACATCTGACCGAGCCGCCTGAGGGGTACCGTGTACCGTCGCCGGAACAGCCCTACGGTATCAGCCCGGATAAGAAGAATAAAAGGCAGGCGACTGTGGCTAATCCGACCGCAGCAAATCCACCGGCCGCCACGAGCGCGGCGACCCCGGCTGCTGCGAACCCAGCCGCAACTAATCCGGCCACCGCTAGTCCGGCAGCGCAGCCGGGAAAATAGCAGCGCGGTGTTAGGTTCACCGCACGCCTTTGTCCGTCATCTGGAGTATTTTGGCGCCGCGCCTGCTGCGCGTGCCAACGCGGTCGTTTTGGGGTGACGCAAACCAGACTGGAGACCACATTCGTGCCCAAGGTTCTGTTCGTTGCCTTCGCGCTGATCGCCGCCTTGCCGGGTGCCGCTCGCGCCGCCGCCAACTCCAAGATTTCCAGCTTCACGCTTGGAAACGGTCTTGAAGTCGTTGTGGTGCCGGATCATCGCGCTCCGGTCGTCACCCACATGATCTGGTACAAGGTCGGTGCCGCCGACGAAACGCCCGGAAAATCCGGTCTGGCGCACTTTCTCGAACACCTGATGTTCAAAGGCACCGCGCAGCATCCGGGCAACGGCTTTTCGCAGGAAGTTGCCGCGATCGGCGGCCAAGAGAACGCGTTCACATCGAGCGACTATACCGGCTTCTATCAGCGCGTGCCGCGCGAGCATTTGAAAGAGATGATGGCGTTCGAGGCCGATCGCATCACCGGCCTCGTTCTCACCGACGAGGTCGTGCGCCCCGAACTCAACGTGGTGCTCGAAGAGCAGAACATGCGGGTCGCCAACAATCCGGGCAGCCGCCTCGCCGAGCAGATGGACGCCGCGCTTTATCTGAATCACCCCTACGGCCGTCCGGTAATCGGCTGGCGATCCGAGATCGAAGCTCTCAACCGCGACGAGGCGCTGGACTTCTATCGGCGGTTCTACACGCCGAACAATGCGATCGTTGTGGTCGCCGGCGACGTAACCGCCGATGAGGTCAAGGCCGCCGCGGAAGAGACTTACGGTAAAATCGCCCCGCGTGCGCAAATCGCGCCGCGCCAGCGACCGAAAGAGCCTGTGCAGGAGGCCCCGCGCACGGTCACGCTCGCCGACGCCAGGGTCGAGCAACCAAGTGTCAGCCGCTACTACCTCGTGCCGGCGCGAACGACGGCCAAACCCGGCGAAAGCGCGGCGCTCGAAGTGCTGGCTCACGTGCTCGGCAGCGGCTCGAATAGTCGCCTTTATCGGACGCTTGTCGTCGAGCAGGGCATCGCCCTCAATGCCGGCGCCTACTACACCGGCATGGCGCTCGACTATGGCAAACTCGTCGTCTCTGGTTCGCCGAAGCCGGGAAAGACGCTTCACGATGTCGAGACGGCGATAGACGCTGTCCTCGCCGACGTCAGCCAGCGCGGCGTTACCGCTGACGAACTCGAACTCGCCAAGAACCGGCTGATCGCGGAAGCCGTCTATGCGCAGGACAACCAGGCGACGCTAGCGCGCTGGTATGGCGCGGCGCTTGCTACCGGCGAGACCGTCGACATGGTACGCAACTGGCCCGAAGGCATTCGCAAAGTGACTGCCGACGAGGTGCGGGACGCCGCCCGGACCTGGCTCAACCGCCGCGCGTCGGTCACGGGCTATCTGGTAAACAGCCTTCCGTCGGAGGAGAAACACACATGACCATCATTTCCCCGACAGTCGGGCGTTTCATGCGGCGCGCTGCCGCCGCTGCGATTTTCACGCTTCCGCTTTTTGTTGAACCAGCGTTCGCGACCACGATCGAGCGGGTCGTGAGCCCGGGCGGCATCGAAGCCTGGCTGGTACACGAGCCCGCGGTTCCCTTGATCGCCATCGACTTCGCCTTCGCCGGCGGCGCGGCGCAGGATCCGCCAGGCAAGGTCGGTACGGCGAACCTCGTCGCTTCGCTGCTCGACGAGGGCGCTGGCGATCTCGATTCGAAGACCTTCCACGCGCGCCTCGAACGCAAGGCCATCGAACTGAACTTTCAGGCCGACCGCGATACGCTTCGCGGCACGATGCGGACGCTGACGGAAAACCGCGACGAGGCCTTCGAATATCTGCGGCTGTCGCTGACGGCGCCACGTTTCGATCCGTCCGACGTTGAAATCATCCGCAGTCAGGTCCTGTCCAACGTGCGGCGTGCCACGACAAGCCCGAATGAGGTGGCCAGTCTGCGCTGGTGGCAGACCGCGTTCGCCGATCATCCCTATGGGCGCCCGGTGGACGGCACGCTGGAATCGGTGCCGACCATCACCGTCGGCGATCTCAAAGACTACACGCGGCGCGTGCTGGCGCGCTCGAACCTGAAAATAGCGGTCGTCGGCGACATCGACGCGGAGGCGGTAAAGGTGATGCTCGATCGCGTCTTCGGCGCGCTGCCCGCTCAACCGGAGCTTACGCCCGTCGCCAACGTCTCGCCCCATGGGCTGGGACGCCGCATCGTCGTGAAGCTCGACGTCCCGCAGGCAGTAGTGGCATTTGGCGGGCCCGGTATCGCGCGCAAAGATCCGGATTTCATGGCCGCCTACCTCATCAACCATATCCTTGGCGGCGGTGCGTTCTCCTCGCGGCTGTACCAGGAGGTGCGCGAAAAGCGCGGCCTTGCTTATTCGGTGTCCGACAATCTGGTATGGCTCAATCACACCGCGCTGTTCCTTGGCGGCACCGCCACGCGCGCCGACCGCACCGGCGAAACCCTCGATCTCATCGGCAAGGAAATTCAGCGTCTTGCCGACAGCGGGCCTACCGCGGACGAACTGGCCAAGGCCAAGGCCTACCTCAACGGCTCGTTTGCGCTCAATCTCGATACGTCGAGCAAGATCGCGGCGCTGCTCGTGCAGTTGCAGCTCGATGGTCTCGGCATCGACTACTTTTCACGCCGGCCCGAGATGATCAACGCGGTGACGCTCGACGACGCGCGGCGCGTGGCCAAAAGGCTGCTCGACGGCGGCCTGCTCGTGACCGTGGCCGGCCGGCCGGACGGGGTGGTTTCAACCAGCGCCGATTGACGTCTGCCATGAGCGCAAACGCGGACTTGGCGTGTGTTAGCCGTGTGTCGGCGGACGAACCTTCTCAAGCGTTGCTTCTGATAGGCAACCTTGTTCACATACTCAGCTCTACATTCGGACCGGGCACGACTGGCATTATTTCCCAAGCGGCTTCGCGGCGAAGATCGCTGTGCCCCGATCGCAACAGAAATCATTTCGTTGGCTTGCACTACCTGCAGGAGCTTTCACTCCCGGCAGCCTTTTAGACGCTTTTCGATGTGCGCACCAACAGCGTTCAAATTATCTGAAGTATCCATGCCGGTTTGACACGTACTTCCGAAGTTTTGATCTATGTTAAAAATACAAGATTGCACCGCATGTGAATGAAGTTGTCTGCAATCTGTGTCAATTTTAAATTGCCATTAATCTGCAAAAGCCAATTCTGGATTTGCATTCAACGAATGGGCTTCAAGCAATGCGCAGATTTCGCTGTCAACGTCCTTTGGGTGTCGCGTTCACGTTTGAGTTACGCGCCTCCAAACGACAGTTGAAGCAATAAGCGGTGTGTTGCCTGCGCACTCGCGTTGATCGGCTCGTGAATCAAATGCCAGAGGAAATCATTATGAGCACTCTCAATCGCAGTAAGGTGTCGGATGGCCGCGGAAAGGTGCAAGGCGCATTGTGCGGATTTCTTTTTTCGGCGCTTGCGCTGGCACTCGGCTTGCAGATTGGCGAATTGCTCGCAATCCAGTTCAATCAAGTCGCAGTCGCATACGGGCTTGGATTCGCAGTAATTGTAGCGGGCGCAGCCGGGCTTATCTTGCAGCGAACTTCCAAGCCGGTGGCCGCCGATGCGCAAAATTCGGATAACGGTATAATTCGCTCTGCGCTTGAAGCATGCAAAACCAACGTGATGATCTCTGATCAGAACTACAATATCGTCTATATGAACAGGACGATGGTAGAGATGATGCGGGCGGCTGAGGCTGATCTCCGCAAGGACATTCCTTCCCTCGACGCTCGTACGCTTATTGGCACAAATATCGATGTTTTTCACAAGAATCCTTCGCATCAACGCCGCATGCTGGATGGTCTCAACGCGACGTTTGAAACCGATCTCGATGTCGGCGGCAGGAACTTCCATCTCGTCGTGACGCCGATTCTGGATGATGGCGGAAATCGTCTGGGGACCGTTGTCGAGTGGAAGGATGAGACCGATCAAAGGAAACTTGAGGTGGTCGCTGCTCGCGTCCGCAGCGCTCTCGATTATTGCACAACCAACGTGATGGTGGCCGACGAACACTGTAATATCGTCTACATGAATAATACCTTGGTCAAAATGCTCAAGGCTGCTGAGGCCGATCTGCGGAAGGAGCTGCCGAATTTCAACAGTGAAAAATTGCTTGGCATGTCGATGGACGTATTTCACAAGAATCCGGCGCATCAGCGGCGTCTTGTCGAGACGCTCACCGCGACTTTTGAGACGGATATCAAGGTTGGCGTGCGCCAGTTCCATTTGATTGCATCAGTTGCGAAAGATGCCAAGGATCGCCGGCTCGGCACGGTGGTAGAGTGGAAAGACACGACTGCTGAAAAGGCGATCGAGGAAGAGATCAACGACATGGTGAAGGCTGCGGTCGACGGCGATCTCACCGGTCGGTTGGCTCTTGAAAGCAAAACCGGATTCATGCTCAATCTCGCCACTGCAATGAACAAGTTGTGCGAATCGTTCGCCGATTTCATCCGACAGATGATGGAATCCGCCCGCGAGGTCGCCAGCGCATCGGCCGAAATATCGGCCAGCACCACTGATCTCTCGCAGCGCACTGAGGAGCAGGCCGCCAGCCTGGAACAGACCTCGGCTTCGATGGAGGAAATATCGGCGACCGTAAAGAAGAATGCGGAGAATGCCCAACAAGCCAACCAATCCGCAAGCAGCACCCGCGAGGTCGCTGACCGCGGCGGTCAGGTGGTGGCCAAGGCCGTTCAGGCAATGGCATTGATCGATGACTCGTCGCACAAAGTCTCGGACATTATCGGCGTGATCGACGAAATCGCACGCCAGACGAACCTGTTGGCACTAAACGCCGCGGTGGAAGCGGCGCGCGCCGGCGAAGCCGGCCGCGGCTTCGCCGTGGTGGCTTCGGAGGTGCGCAGCCTGGCGCAGCGCTCCTCGCAGGCGGCAAAGGACATCAAGGATCTGATCACGAACTCGAATAGCCAAGTGAAGGAGGGGGTCGACCTTGTCAACAAAGCTGGCACGGCGTTGACCGACATCGTCGAGTTGATCAAGAAGGTCGCGCAGCTCGTATCCGGTATCGCCGACGCCAGCGTTGAGCAGGCGGGCGGCATCGAGCAGGTCAACAAAGCGCTGACGCAGATGGATGAGGTTACACAGCAAAACTCGGCGCTGGTGGAAGAGAACGCCGCGACTGCCAAGACACTGGAGCAACAGGCCCAGGCCATGGACGAACGGGTTTCGTTCTTCCGCATCGACGAAGTAGCAGCCGTTGCTTCGGGCTCGAATCGCCCAGCACCGACGCGACCCGCGGCACAGATGCGAAATCCAAAAATCGCCGAAAACCGGCCCGGTCCGGCGGCCATGAACATTTCGCCGGCGTCGTCGCCTAAGCGAACTCCTGCCTCGGCCAATGGAGGGCCGGCTCGCCGTATGCGGACCGCCCTGGCCACAGCGATCAAAGACGAGGCGGATTGGCAGGAATTCTAGGTTCGCCTTTGACCGCGAATGTTCAAGTAACTTTGCGTTCGGCGCCGTCTGAATGACACCATGCGAACGGAAACGGATCATGATAACCGAAAGAATGGTTCCCGAAAAATCCACTCCACTAACACGGCGTATGGCGGTCGAAGGAGAGGAGGCTGTGGACCTGTATGTCGCAGAGTTTTGGCGCAGGATAGACGCGCTCAACAGGCAGATCGGGCTGTTGCAAAATGCATTCGCGGAAAGGAAGCAGTTGCTACGCGAGATCGAAGAAGAACATGACCTTCGTAAAGGCGATTGAATTCCACGCGAAGGCCTCCGTTCGAGGGCCGCGCGTCGAATCAACCGGCTCCATCGGGGCAGCATCAGCCAAGTCGTCAGTGGCCGTGCGTTCCTCTTCGAATCAGTATAGAATATTTATGTATTTTAGTGATCTACGGATGCTTCAAACTCAATTTCCTTGAACTCAGACGGGATCGGAAATTGTACGACTATCACCAAATAGCGCCGAGTTTGCGCCATGGACGAGGCGCCGGTGCCGGTGCCGGTGCCGGTGGCACGGCAAGCAAACGTCGCCATGCATCGATTGTGCCCTGCGAACACAACCCCATCTCTGCGGCGCATTGTTTGGAGACAAAGAGCAAGGCACGCTGAATCGGCGTTGGTCATCACTGTCACAACACCACAAAGTTGCCCGCAGTCGGCGGACCATTTATCGCAGCAACGAACCGACCAATTCGATCGCCATCATTTGCCAAGGCTGGGCATGCTTGTACCTGTTGCTGCCTGACGGAAGTCGCCAGATTATAAGTTTTCTGTTGCCGGGAGATATCGTGTCGGCAGCCGCCGTGTTCCAAGATCGTTCAGGTTTTTCAGTTGAGGCAATAACTGATCTTCACTACAGCGTGTTAAACAAGGCAGAGTTTCGGGCATTGCTGTCGGCTGACAAAAGATCATTTGATGAGTTTGCCAAAACATGGGTAGGAAGAAAGGAAGAAGTTGAAAACCTGGCGGCCGATCTTGGACACCGAACCGCTGAACAGCGCATCGCGCGGCTTTTTTTGGGCTTGCTTGAGCGCAATCGTGCGCTCGATATGGTCTACGACAATCGGTTCGCGTTTCCGTTGCGCTTGCACCATATCGCTGACGCAACGGGGCTAACGATCGTACATGTCAGCCGCGTCATGAGCCTTATGAGTAAGCTTGGTGTCGTGAAAATTGAGGATCGTTTCTTGAGCATCCTCAATCTGCACAAACTTGAGTGCATGAGCAACTCGGATCGGATCGCGAGCCCATTGCAGCCGATCGATTGACTGAAACACGTCATGCTCACGGCTCATGAGCCGCCGCCTACGTTGGTGATGCTGCTGGAAGCCCGACGCCTTGCCTCACGCGTTTGCTCGTCGAGGTCGTCGGCGCCCGGGTTCATCGCCTTCTGCTCTGCGGCGGCGAACCAATAAGCGACGCCGACGATCACGGCAAAGAGGCCGATGCTGATCAGGATCGCTATCCAGCTCATGGTCTCTTATAGCATGTCCCGGGCGGCTCGAAAGCGCGATGCGCTCCTCCCGCGGAGGGCTCGCTGTGTCTGATACCGGCATCAAGGCCGACGTGACTATGCTCCCAGTCCGCAGCAGATAAGTGCTACGTTGGCGGCAACATGATCCGCGTCAACGCCCAGATCAGCATCGACGAGCGCGAAATCGAAGAAAGCTTCGTGCGCGCTTCGGGCCCGGGCGGGCAGAATGTCAACAAGCTTGCGACCGCGGTTCAGCTTCGCTTCGACGTGCGGCGATCGCCATCGTTGCCGGATAAAGTGCGCACGCGGCTTGAGCGTCTCGCCGGCACCCGGCTCACGCGCGACGGCGTTCTAGTTATCATCGCGCAAAGTCACCGCACGCAGGGGCGCAACCGCCAGGATGCGCTCGATCGCCTCGTCGATTTGATCCGCCGCGCGGCGATCGAGCCGCGGGTGCGGCGGCCGACCAGGCCGACAAAGGCATCGCGCGAGCGTCGCGTTGAGGCCAAAAAACACCGGGCCGGCCTCAAGCGCCTGCGCGGCACAAGGTCGGCGTTCGACTAGAGCGTGCACGTGTAGCTCTAGCCCGCGTTTGGAATCCAGTGGCTGAGGGCGGCGCCGACAATGCCGGCGAGCGCGATCATCGCCAGCACCGCGACAAATCCGCCGATCGCGAACGCGATGGCGCCGCCGGCAACGCCGACGCTGCCGCCAAGAAAGGTGCAGGCGTTGACAATGCCTGAACCCTGTCCCGCTTGCGCGGGCGAAAGAGCCGACAATGCCAGCCGCGGCGCCGAGGCATAAGGCACGGCCAGACCGGCGCCCATCGCGAAAAACCCGATTCCCAGCAGGACCAAGCCGCCCCCGGCGATGGCTGCGCCGATGATCGCGCTGGCGATCGTGATCAGCGCCATGCCTCCCATCATGGCGTTGCGCAGCCCGACCCGCGCCGCCACAACTGAAGCTGATATGGCCAGCGCCAGCAGCGCCGCACTCAACGGCAGCAGCAAGGCGCCTGCCTCCAGCGCAGTGAGACCGAGTCCTTTCGGGCTCTGTGCATAAAGGTTGAAGTAGAGCAGCAGGCTCATGATGCTGAACATCGACAGCGAAGCGATGGCCACGCCCATCACGAATCCGCGCCGCGTGAAGAAGCTCAAGTCGACCAGCGGCGCCTCGGCACGTGCCCCCACGGACAGCAGCAGGACGAACGCGGCCGCCGCCAGGATGAACGCGCCGGCAACTGGGAGCGGTGCGGTTGCCGCGTGCGGCACTTCATGCAGCCCGAAGACCAGCGCAACCATGAAGGTGGCCAGCAATATGAAGCCGACCCAGTCGGCGCGCCGGCCCTGGGTACCGTGGGCACGCATGGTCGCCGAGCCTGCGGAGGCCATACCGGCAATGGCGACCAACATGAGCAGTGCATTAAGCCAGAAAATCACGCGCCAACCGGTGAGGTGGGTGAGCGCGCCGCCGAGCAGCGGCCCGATGCTGAAGCCGAGCATTAAAAACCCGGTCCAGGCGCCAATCGCTGCAGCCCTGCGCTCAGGTGCCGCGCCGCCGTCCACCGCGGCCAGAGTGCAGGGCACCGCAAGCGCTGCCGCGAGGCCTTGCAAGGTCCGTCCGGCCAGCAGTGTCGTTTGTGTATCGGCAATGGCGATGATGCAGGACGCTACGCCGAACAGCGCTAGTCCGGCCATCGATGCCAGCCGCGCGCCAAACCAGTCCGCTGTCTGGCCGCCGAGCACGATACAGGCCGCAGAGGCGACCAGATAGGCATTGACCGCCCATTGCACGCCGGCCGAGCTCAGAAAGAGCTGAGCCTGCATGGTCGGCAAGGCGGCCATGATGGCCGTGCCGTTCGCACCGACCGCCAGCATCGCCAGACACGATGACCAAAGGACCGAGGTGAACCCTGATCGCTGATTGGGGCTTGGGGTCACATCAAATGCCGTCTGAAGATGTCACACGGTCCCGTCGCAAACTTCGCGGTCGAGAACAGCAACCCTGCCGACTATCCCAGTGGCGATCGGGGATGAGATTCGCGTCGCTTTCAATTCATACAACGGTTCCCGCTCGCTCAACAGGCAAGATCGCATTGCAGGGGGGTACCGTCAGCGTGGCGGCGGGTATTTAGCCTGGCTGTTGGCCCCGGCGATCAGGTGGTGCACCCGGCGGTCGAAACAATCGCCAATCGCGGACCAAATCGAATCGCTCGCGCTTTCGATTCAAGTGCCCCGATATTTTGCGATCAATTTGCGACGGGGGGCGTATTAAGTTTCACGACGCGATCAAATATTTGTATCGCGCCAAAAGCTTGCATGCGCGGCGCCGGACGCTTAGTTCCGGTGATGGGGAAATGTCCACGTAACGGCCTCGCCGAAGGCGGAAGGCCGACAATAATCATGCTTATAAATTAGGCGCGCCTTAGGAAGTGGCAACGGTAGCCGCAGCAGACGATCCGGGATCAAATCTGCTGGAATACAGGAGAAGTTTATGAATCAGGCGCCCTCATTGGAACGAATGACCAAAGGTGCAACGCGCTTTCTGCCTTTTGAGCGTGTGGCGCTCGTCCTTCAGGGCGGTGGCGCGCTCGGGGCATACCAGGCCGGCGTGTATCAGGCGATACACGAAGCCAGGATTGACGTGCACTGGATTTGCGGCACCTCGATCGGCGGCATCAATGGTGCACTGATTGCAGGCAATCCGCCGGAGCGGCGCGTTGAGAGGCTGCGAGACTTTTGGGAGTCGGTCACCAAGCCGCCGATCAAATTCCCGAATTTTCCATGGTTCACGGATTATCCGTGGAACGGGAACGGACACGCACGCCACTGGACCAACCGGGTCAGCGCGTTTAGCACGATGCTTAATGGCGCCCCCGATTTCTTCTCGCCGCGGGCGTTTCCGCCTTTGAATTCCGAGGCGAAAAGTCCCGACCAGGTCAGCTACTACGATACCGCCCCGTTGAAGGCGACGCTGGCGCGTCTGGTGGATTTTGATTTGATCAATTCCAGGCCGATACGCTTCAGCGTCGCCGCCACCAACGTTCGCACCGGCGCCCCGGTTTATTTCGACAATCTCGGGCAGACGATCACGTCCGCGCATGTCATGGCGAGCGCGTCGCTGCCGCCCGGATTTCCGCCGACCGAGATCGATGGCGAATATTATTGGGACGGCGGCGTCGTCTCGAACTCGCCGATGCAATTCGTCATCGACGACCGGCCGCGATACAGCGCGCTCGTTTTCCAGGTCGATCTTTGGGATGCCAACGGCGAAGTGCCGCTCGACATCCCGTCGGCCAACCTGCGGGCCATGGAGATACACAGCGCCAGCCGCCTCAATGTCACGCTCGAGCAGTACAAAAAGACGCAAAAATTCCGGCATGCTCTGTCGAGATTTTTGGCCCAGCTGCCCGAAGATTGTCAGGGCGATGCCGAGGTGCGGTTCCTCGCCGAAGAAGCGCGCGTGAAGGTCGCAACTGTGGTGCAACTGAAATATCAGGCGCAGAAGCACGAGACAGCGGGAAAGACTTTCGAATTCTCGCGGACGGCGATGGAAGAGCATTGGCAGGCGGGTTACCAGGACACCAGGATCGCGCTGCGCGAGCCGGGCGTTTTCGAACTGCCCCACGTCTCCGAAGCGGCGCGCATCTTCGACGTGCACCACGGATGGACGGCGTAATGATCGCAGCCGGCGAATAGCGCTTGGCGGCCCAATGGCCGCCTTTCGCTCTTCGCGGCTTGCCTCCAGCGACCCCTCGCACACTACCCCTCCAACACTACCCCTCCCGCTGCGGCGCGGGCATCGCTAGACTCGAAAGCTCTGCAAACGAGTCGCCGATGCCCGTCCGCCAGCTGACCGAAGCCGTTATCAACCGCATCGCCGCCGGCGAGGTGGTCGAGCGCCCGGCAAGCGTCGTGAAGGAGCTTGTCGAGAATGCGCTCGATGCCGGCGCGAGCCGCATCGACGTGCTGACCGACGGCGGCGGCCGCCGGCTCATTCGTGTCGCCGACGACGGCGAGGGCATGACACGGGCCGACCTGTTGCTTGCGGTCGAGCGCCACGCCACGTCGAAGCTCGCCGACGAGGATCTCGTTGCCATCGATACGCTCGGCTTCCGCGGCGAGGCGCTGCCTTCGATCGGCGCCGTAGCGCGGCTTGCGATCGCTTCCCGCCACGCCAGCGAACCGCACGCCTGGTCGATCGAGGTGGACGGCGGCGCGAAGTCGGAACTGCGGCCCGCGGCGCTCGCCGAGGGCACGCGCGTCGAGGTGCGCGATCTGTTCTACGCCACGCCGGCGCGATTGAAGTTTCTCAAGCTCGACCGCACCGAGGCGGAAGCCGTGCGCGAAGTCGTGCGCCGTCTCGCCATGAGCCGCCCCGATGTCGCTTTCACGCTCGCCGGCGAGGAACGCCTCCCGGTAACTTTCGCGGGGGCCCTTCCAGGCGCCACCGGGCGGCTCACGCGCCTGGGCGATATTCTCGGCGCCGAGTTCCGCGCCAACGCCGTCGAGATCGCAGCCGAGCGCGAGGGCGTTACGGTCGAAGGCTTTGCCGCACTGCCGACGCTCACGCGAGCGAACGCGCTCGGCCAATATCTTTTTGTCAACGGCCGGCCCGTGCGCGACAAGCTTCTGGTCGGTGCGGTACGCGCGGCTTACGCCGATTATCTGCCGCGAGATCGCCACCCGCTCCTTGCCCTGTTCGTTACGCTCGACGCGCGTGAGGTCGACGTCAACGTGCATCCGGCCAAGACCGAGGTGCGCTTCCGCAACGCGGGCTTGGTGCGGGCCTTGATCGTCCATGCGCTCAAGGCCGCGCTATCCCGCGAGGGTAGCCGCGCGGCAACCACCGGCGGCAGCGCGACCATCGCCTCGTTTCGCCCGGCGGTGCCGCGAGGCTGGGATTGGCGGCGTTCGCCGATGCGGGCCGGCGATCCTCGCCGCATGCAATCGTTTGCGCGCAGCGGCTTTGCCGAGGCGGCACAAGCCGCATTCGAGGTCGGCGCGCCCGCCGTCGCGCTCGATACTTCGCTCGAATCGGAGCGCAGCGCAGAACCGGCGATGGGCTCTGCCGCACCCGCGGCCGAGGCGCTGGATCATCCACTCGGTGCGGCGCGTGCGCAGGTGCACGAGACCTATATCGTGGCGCAAACGCGCGATGGCCTCGTCATCGTCGATCAGCACGCCGCTCACGAACGCATCGTCTACGAGAAGCTCAAGGCCGCGATCGACAAGGCTGGCGTCGCGCGCCAGATCCTGCTTATCCCGGACATTGTCGAACTCGATGAGGCGGACGTGGAGCGTCTCCTCGAGCATGCCGCGGAACTCGCGCGCTTCGGCGTGGTGCTTGAATTTTTCGGGCCCGGCGCCGTGGCATTGCGCGAGACGCCGGCTTTGCTCGGGGAGATCGACGGCGCCGGGCTGGTGCGCGACCTTGCGGAACACATCAGCGAGTGGGATGAGGCGCTGCCGCTCGAACGCCGCCTCATGCATGTTGCGGCGACCATGGCTTGTCACGGCTCGGTGCGGGCAGGGCGAAGATTAAAGCCGCAAGAGATGGATGCGCTCTTGCGCGAGATGGAAGTCACGCCGAATTCCGGCCAATGCAATCACGGCCGTCCGACCTATGTTGAACTCAAGCTCACGGATATCGAGCGGCTGTTCGGACGGCGGTAGAGCATGATCCGGAAAAGTGGAACCTGGTTTTCCGAAAAGAGATAATGATCGGAAAAGTGGAAGCCGGTTTTCCGACAAGATCATGCTCGACTAGAAGTTAGCTCATCCGCAGGAAAACGAACTCGCTGTCGTCGTACCGGCGGCGATCAACTTCCGTAAATCCCTCAGGCGCAACGAACTGCGCCTTCACGGCCTCCTCGACGACGACCAGCGCGTCGGGGGTAAACCAGCCTCCCGCGCGCGCCGAGGCGAGCGCCGCGGCCGCCAGGCCTTGCCCGTAAGGCGGATCGAGGAAGGCGAGCGAGAACGGCGGTACCGGATGCGCTTCGCCGAGTTTGGTGGCGTCGCGGCGAAAAATCCGCGACACGCCGCCAAGACCGAGCGCGGCGACATTCTCACGCAGCAGCGCGCGCGCCTCTGCGCCCTGGTCGACGAACAGCACGAATTCAGCTCCGCGCGAGATCGCTTCGATGCCCATCGCGCCAGTGCCGGCAAAGAGGTCGAGCACGCGGGCTCCGGTGACCGGGTCGTCGAACCCGTGCGCGAGAATGTTGAACAAGGATTCGCGCAAACGATCCGCGGTCGGGCGAATGCCTTGCGATTTCGGGCCGGCGAGCGCGCGGCCGCGCAGGCGTCCGCCGACGACGCGCATCAGAGCATGATCCGGAAAAAGCATGCCCCGGACTTGATCCGGGGTGGAAGCCGGTTTTCCGAAAAGATCATGCTCCACCACAAAGCATAGTCTAACGGCTCCGCGGATGCCGCGGACGCGGCCCCGAACCTACGATCCGACGCAGAGCGGCGGCCACGTCGGCCGCTTTTGCGTTCTTCGCTCGGCAAGGCTTCGCGTGCCGGCGGTTCGCGCGCCGGCGGCTGACCAAAGCGCTCGACCGGCACAGGCCGCCCTTTGCGGTCGGTGAGCACGCCGGATCGGCCCGCCTTGACCGGGCGCTCGGAATTTTTCTCGTCGTTGCGGCGTGCGCCATGAAACTTCCGCCGCAGCTTTTTTCCCGGACGCTCTTCTTCGGGCTTCCGCCAGGAGTGGCTTGTTGATGGGGGGCGCGTCGATTTTTGTTTCTTCGGCTTGTCGCGCGTCGCGTCATCCCGCCCGCCGCGCGCGGGCTTTCGCTGCCGATCCCCTCGCACGTCCTCGCTGTCGTTCGGCCGTCGCGGAGCGGAGACGGGTGAGGAAAAGTCGGCGCCGGAAAGCTCGACCAGCCGCTCGCCGAGTTGCTCGCGCAGAACGCGCGTCGGCACCTCCTCGACCTGGCCCTCGGAAAGCTCGCCGAGCTGAAACGGCCCGAACGAGACGCGGATGAGGCGGTTCACCGTCAGGCCGAGATGGCCGAGCACGTTGCGAACTTCGCGGTTCTTGCCCTCGCGGATGGCGAAAGTAAGCCACAGATTGGCGCCCTGAATGCGATCGACCGTCGCCTCGATCTCGCGATATTTGATGCCATCGACGGTGATGCCGGTGCGCAATTCGTCAAGCGTGCGTTGCGTGACCGAACCGTGGGCGCGCACGCGGTAGCGACGCAACCAGCCGGTGGCCGGCAGTTCCAGCGCGCGCGCCAGCGCACCGTCGTTGGTGAGCAGGATGAGGCCCTCGGTATTGAAGTCGAGCCTGCCGACGCTGACCAGGCGAGGCAGCTCCTTTGGCAGGCGCTCGAAGATGGTCGGCCGGCCCTGCGGGTCGGCGTGCGAGGTCATGAGCCCGCGCGGTTTGTAGTAGAGAAACAGCCGCGTGCGCTCCCGCGCCGGCAACGGCTCGCCGTCGACGCTGATGCGATCATGCGCGGTGACATTTAGCGCCGGCGAATGGATTACCGCGCCGTTGACGGCGACGCGCCCGGCGGCCACCCACTCCTCCGCCGCGCGACGCGAGGCGAGCCCCGCCCGTGCGATCACCTTGGCGATGCGCTCGCCGGCCTTGTCGCTGCTCTCGTTCTGGTGGTTCATCTGAGATTCGATGTCGTCATGGCCGGGCTTGTCCCGGCCATCTACGTCTGCATCCATCGAGGTGTATAGAGACGTGGATGCCCGGCACAAGGCCGGGCATGACGGTGACACGATGACATCGTTTATGGATCTGGCGCTGGAAGAGGCTCGTGCAGCCGGTGGTCGCGGCGAGGTTCCGGTCGGCTGCGTCATCGTGCGCGACGGCAAAGTGGTGGCGAGCGCCGGCAACCGCACGCTGGCGGACCGTGACCCAACGGCGCATGCCGAAATCGTCGCCATCCGCTCGGCCTGCGCCGCTTTTGGCAGCGAACGGCTCTCGGATTGCGACCTTTATGTCACGCTCGAACCTTGCGCGATGTGCGCGGGCGCGGTTGCTTTCGCGCGCATTCGCCGCCTCTATTACGGCGCGCCGGATCCAAAAGGCGGCGCCGTCGACAACGGCGTGAAATTCTTCGCTTCGTCTTCGTGCCATCACCGCCCCGAGGTCTATGGCGGTTTGGCCGAGGCCGAAGCGTCGGCGCTGCTCAAGAGTTTTTTCCAGGAGAAGCGCTAGAGCTTAGCTACGCCCTGAGCAGGGCACCAAGCCGCTCCTTCACCTCGGGTTTCACTGCATCGGCCGTCCGCAAAATGGCGCTCGCCTGGTAGAAGTCGAGGGTCCGAAAGATCGCGACGTTTGGCCGGATGACGAGATCGGGTGCAGCGCGGCTGAGCTTTGCGGCGACGATAGCGCCGCCCATGATCAGCACTGTGGCATAGATGCTCTCCCATGCGCTCGGCAGGTCGCTTCGATCCGCCTCAGGCAAGCCGAACACATCGACGGCGACGATGACATCGGCGCGCCCGGTGAGCTGATCGAACGGCAACGGATTGGTAGTGCCGCCATCGATGAGAATGCGGCCATTGATGCTGACCGGTCGAAACAAGCCCGGAATGGCCATGGAGGCGGCAAGCGCGGGGCGAAGCGTCCCCGAGGACAGCGGCGCTTCCCGCCGGGCGTGCAGATCGGTGGCCATTACCGTCAGCGGGATGGCGAGCTCCGAGAAGTCCGCCGGCACTGCGTCCGGCAGAAACGCCGCGCAGAACTTCTCGGCATCGAGCTGCGTCGCCTGGCTCCAGCCGCCGGAGAAAATATCGGCGAGCTTTCCCGCGCGCGCGGCGATCAGGTGGCGTCTGGTTTCGCCGGGATTGTGGGCCAAGCCGATCACGTAGCGGCGGAGGTCCTTGCCGCTCATGCCGGCGGCATAGGCGGCTCCGACCAAGGCGCCGATGGACGAACCGGCAATGGCGACCGGCTTCACCCCGATCTCATCGAGCGCCTCGATCACGGCGATATGCGCCAATCCGCGTGCGCCGCCGCCACCGAGCGCAAGTGCGAAGGTCTTCATTTGCGTCGGCGCCTCAAGCGGCCCCCGCTTGCCGTGCGAATTCCCACGCTTTGGCGGCGAGGGGACCGACCAGGCTCGCCTTCGCCGCGGCGACGGTGCTGGTTGCTGTGCCGTCGCGCACCCGGCCAACGATGCCTTGCAGGATCGCCGCGAGGCGGAAGAAATTGTAGGCGGAATACACCGACAGATAGGGCCGTGGGTCGAGGCCCGTGCGTCTCACATAGGCTGCGACATAATCGTCAAGTGACGGGATGCCGAGCGCAGCCAAATCGAAGCCGACCAGCGAACCCGTGCCGGCTTCCGACGGCGGCATGTGCCACTGCATCAAATGATAGGAGAAATCCGCCAGCGGATCGCCGAGGGTCGATAGCTCCCAGTCAAGGACGGCCGATATCGTCGGCGCATCGGGTGCGAGGATGATGTTGTCGAGGCGATAGTCGCCATGCACCAGCCGCGGCTGTTGCGGCGGCGGCAGATGCGCCGGCAGCCACGCCATCAGCCGTTCCATGTCCTCGATCTTCTCCGTCTCCGACGCGCGGTATTGCTTCGACCAGCGCTCGATCTGCCGCGCCACATAATTTTCGCCGCGGCCGTAATCCGCAAGCCCGATCGCCGCGGGATCGAAATTGTGCAGCCGCGCCAGCGTCGCGTTCATCGCATCGTAGACTTGCGCACGCTCGGCCGGATCGGATGTTGGCATCTCCGCTTCCCAGAACACGCGGCCCTCGACATGGGACATGAGGAAGAATGCCGTCCCGATGATGTCCTCGTCGGCGCAATAGAGGATCGGCTCGGCCACCGGAAATCCCTGCGCATGCAATGCGCCGATCACGCGATATTCGCGATCGACGGCATGTGCCGACGGCAACAGTTTGCCCGGCGGCTTGCGGCGAAGCACGTATTGCCGCTCCGGGGTGGCGACGAGATAAGTGGGATTGGACTGGCCGCCCTTGAATTGGCGCAGAGCAACCGGCCCGGCAAATCCTTCGATCTTCTCGTGCAGATAGGTTTCGAGGCGGGCAACGTCGAACTGCAGCCGCTCGGCGACTTCCTTGGTGCCCGAATAGATACTTTGACGGTCGCTACCGCTCATGGTCTCCCGGACGCTCCATTTCCTCCCGACGCCGTTAGGCCCGAACCATAGATAGATCGCACCGAACCGTGGCGGACTCCTGTCAGGTCAGGTCGCCGGACGCCAAAGCGAATATTTCCTTCGCGTCGCGGACGCCGCGCAGGTTGTAGTGGCCGAGCGACACCAGGCGGTTGTCGGTGTCATCGAGGGCCGCCGCGAATTCGGCCGAGATCAGGACCGCGCGGCCGAGCGGTTCGCACAGCGCCTCGATACGCGCAACCTCGTTGACGGCAGGCCCGATGACCGTGAAGTCGAGCCGGTCGGCCGCGCCCACATTGCCGTAGAGCACTTCCCCGACATGGAGGGCGAGGTCGACGGTCACGGCTGATAGTCCTGCCGCGACCCGCGCCACGTTGAGGGCCGCGAGGCCGGCCATCGCCTCCGCCGCAGCGTCTAGCGCATGTCGGCATGTCTCCCCGCGTTCCGCTTCTGCGAAGGACAACGTCGCCAGCATGCCGTCGCCGAGAAATTTGAGCACCTCGCCGCCGCGCGTGCGCAGCGCGGCGGCCAAGGTCTCGAAAACGTCATTAAGGAGATCGATGATGACAGGGCCGGGCGAGGTGTCGCTCGCCGGGGTAAAGCCGCGTATGTCCGCGTACCAGAGCACCGCGTGGATGCTCTCGACCGAGCCGCGCTCGATGGCGCCGGCGTGCACGCGCCGCCCGGGCTCTTTGCCCAGATAGGTTTGCAGCAACGCCGAAGCAATAACAAAGCCAGCGTCGGCCTTCATCGCCAGCGACAGGCCGGGAAGCGTCGCCTGTATCAGCGCGGTATCGTCATCGGCGAAACCGCCGGGGCGGTCGGCCGCGAAGGAATAAATGACTCCGGTGCCGTGCGAAGGATCGCCGCTTTCGCCGAACGTGAAGAGCTGGGCGAGATAGTCCGTCGCCCCCTGCGCGAAGAATTCATCCAGCACGGGAAAGTCGCGCTCCCTCGGGTCCGCCTCCAGGCGCCGGCGCATCGAGGGATTGTCTTCTCCCAGGCGCGCCCGACGGATCAGGTCATACATCGGGCTGCTCAGCCAATCCTGCGCAGTCATGTCGCTGCGCGCATATTGCTCGGGCTGAATAGCGTTGAGATCTCGCCGCCATGTATAGCCGTAGCCGCTCCATTGCGGATGCAAGGTTTCCATCGCCGCATGCGCCCGCCACAGCGGCACGCCGTGTACGACCAGGCGCTGGCAATAGCCGTCGAACAGGTCGTAGGCGGAGGCGCCGCGCAGTCCTTCGCGCACGGCCCAGATATGGGTGTCGATGACTCGGCGGCCGAGCGGGGCGTCGAAGGTCTGGACGTAGAGTTGCGGCTCGGGAATCGCCGTGACATCGGATTTCATAGGTGAACTCTCGTTTGTCCGATCATGCTACCAATCGCCGTGTATCAGAACTTTGCCTGCACAGGGTGCAACTGGAATGCATGCGAACTCCGTCAGCGAGGTGCGAGAGTAGCGATCAGATCGTTCGCGACCTTTGCCATATTGATCCCTGCGCCAAAATCGAACTTGTTGATGGCAACGAAGACGCCGATGTCGTGCGTCGGTGCGAAGGCAACGTACGAAAAAATGCCCTGCAGACCACCCGCCTTCTGCAAAATCAGTGGCCGGTCGCCTTTGGGCATCATCACTACCCAGCCCAGGCCCATTGCATCCATGTGGCCCGATTCATCCATGCCGAGAACCGCGTTGAGCCCGTCTCGCCAGAGATAAGCTGCGTGGTCAAGCAGCCGTTCCTCGGCGCCGTCCTGTGAGAAACGATCGAGATGCCATTGCAGCCAGCGCAGGATATTACCGGGCGTGGAATACAGGCCACCCGAACCCACGATAACCGATCCCGTCGGCACGTCGGGCAGGGCCTTCCCGTCGAAATCGTGCCCCTGCATCATTCGCTTTGCCTGCGCCGCTGAAGGCGCGAAGGTCGTGTCCGCAAGCCCAAGCGGTCGCGTGATGCGAGCCTCAAGCACTTCCGGGTAAGGCTTCTTGGCCGCCGCGGCGAGCGCCGCAGCAAGCAGATCGAAACCGAAATTCGAGTAGAGAATGGACGTTCCCGGTGCAAACAACAGTGGATTGGCTTTTAGCCAGTTGCTGAAGGCCTCCAGGGTGATGGTGGCAAAAGGATTGTTGGGCGGACCTGGGTCGCGTGGTACCTCGCGCGGCAGTCCGGCCGAATGCGTTACCAGATCGATCAGCCGGATCGGTCGCGCAGAACTCGGCGAAGCGAAGTTGGGAACGTACTTCGTCAACGGGTCCGCAAAGGCGAGTGTGCCGTCGCTGGCAAGGCTTCCCAGAACTTCTCCGGTAAACGCTTTGGTGATCGAGCCGAGCCGCAACAATGTGTCGGCGTTCGGCGCTTCATCCACCTCATCCGACCGTCGTCCAAAGCCGTGGATCGATATTTGGCCTTTCCGGATGGCGCCGATGACCAGCGCCGGCACCTTGGATTCGAGATAAAGAATCTCGCCGGTGAAGCTTACCGTCTCGTCGAGCAGCGGGTCATTCGCTTGCGCGGCGAACGGCCATGCCAATGCCGTACCGCCGAAGATCGTGCTGCCGAAGAGGGTAATGAACTCGCGTCGCTTCATGTTTCCGGCTCCTGACGCGGCGCCATTGCCGAATGGATGAGGATTCGGAAGGAACCGGATGTGCCGTCAGTATATTCTTTGTCTGGAGCGTGTGAAATGCCCCGAGCCGCTCTACCGCCGGTGGCGTTCGCACGAAGTGAAGCGAAAAATCAGCGTAGATTTCGCGCTATAAGATGATCCAGCGATACCACGCCAGGTCCGCGGGCGATTGTCAGAAGAAAACAGGTGGCCCACACGCCATGCGTCGGCCATGCGTCGGGGAAGACGAAGATCTCAATCACCGCCGTCATGAAAAGGAGCGCCACCGCCGATATTCGCGTCAGGAACCCGATAACGAGCAGAACCGGAAAGAGATGTTCGGCGGTGGCCGACATATAGGCGGCGAGCGTCGGATCGATCAGCGGCAATCGATACTCGCTCTGAAAAAGCGCGACCGCACTCGGCTTGAGGTGCCAGCCCGCAACCTTGGTTTGGCCGGATTGCCAGAACACGGCCGCGGGGAAAACGCGCGCGGCAAGACCGAGCGGCCAATAAGGAATGGCGTCCAGCGCGGCGATCAAGCGACGAGCGACTTCCGCCGGACCGGATCTGGAGCGCCCCGGCGCGGCGAAAGCATCTGTCACCGCGGGCCGCTTTTCTTGGGGTCTGTCACGATGTTCCGAACGAGGTGCGAGCCAATGAGGCCGGCCAGATTGTGCGCAAGATCGAATTCCGGATGGTCGGCAAGTCCGGCTGCCGCCGCTTCGCCGATCGGCCGGCCGTCTGCAAGCGCGAGCAGGAATGCCGCGCCCCCCGATGGCAGCAGGCGGACCTCCACATCGAGGTGCGGGCGGACCACGAGCGCATCCTCTCCGTTCCAATTCTCGATCGGCGCAAGGTCCCGTTCGCCGGCATTCATGGCCCAGATCGTGACGATCGGATGGAGCGAGCGAACGATTTCAGTTGAAGGCAGCAGTTCGACGATGACGTCGCCAACCGTGTTCGGGTCCAAAGTCGCGAAACGGTCCGCATCGACCGGCGTCGCGTCGGCCGCGTGATAGGCGCGCGTCCGCGCCGCCTCAAGCCGCGTGACGTCCGCCAGATAAGCCAGTTCGCGTGCCGGCTCGAATGCGGCGATGAAGTCAGCGAGGTCGTCGCCGTAGGTTGCCAGCAGCGGGCTATGCGGCGGCCGCTCCAGCACATAGAGGCGCGTCATCGCGGCAAAGAATTCTTCGCCCACGATTTTCTCGGTGACGGGGAAGCGGCTCTTGAGCGCCTTCATCAAGCCGCTCACAACGTTGTTGCGATGGATGGCAAAGCGCCGGGCCCGGCCGCCCGCCTGCTGCGAAACGACATCGATGGGCGGCAGGTGAGCGGTATCGAGCAGTGCCTCCGCGAATTTCGTTTGAAATTGGGAGGTCATGATTTGGCTCATGCCGCCGAGGCGCGCCCGGCCGCCGCGAGGATCTGTTCCGCGGTGTCGGCTTCCGCGCGCAACGTCAGCCAATCCGGAACGTCGTTGTCCCACTCGATCAACGTCGCTACCGGCCCGGTGCGCGCGATGACGTAACGGTAAAGCGCCCAGACCGGGTCGGCGATCGGAGTGCCGTGGGCATCGATCAGCAGCGTTTGCCCGGCGTCATCCGCGTCCTCGTGGTGCCCGCCGAGATGGATTTCCATCACCCGATCAAGCGGGAAAGAGTCCAAATATTCCAGCGGCGACGTGCCGTGGTTGTTTGCCGACACAAACACGTTGTTGACGTCGAGCAACAATCCGCAGCCAGTCTGCTTCGATATCGCGGCGAGGAATTCGGTCTCGGGAATTGTGCTTTCGGCGAACCGCATGTAAGTGGATGGATTTTCCAGCAGCATCGTGCGTCGAAGTTCCGTCTGCACCTCGTCGATATGCTCGGCGACCTGCGCCAGTGTTTGCCTCGTATAAGGGAGCGGCAGCAGATCGTTGAAGTAGACGCCTTCGTGCGATGACCAGGCGAGGTGCTCGGAGAAACTCTCGGGCTGGTAACGATCGCACAAGGCTTTCAGCCGGGCGAGGTGGCGCCGGTCGAGCGGTTCGGCCGAGCCGATCGAAAGCCCGACGCCATGAATCGACAACGCGTAACGTTCACGCAAAGCGCCGAGCTGTGCATGCGGCGGCCCGCCAGCGCCCATATAGTTCTCGGCGTGCACCTCGAAGAAGCCGAGCGGCTGAGGGGCGGCGACGATATCGCTGAAGTGAGCCGGCTTGAAGCCGACCCCGGCGCGTGCCGGAAGCTTTGCCGTCGCAGCGGACATCAGAGGCATCCACCCTGCTCAAGAGTTAGCGGCTAGAACGGCCTCGCGTGCGCCGGCTTCCGCTTTTTTCGTCACGACTTGATTGGCTCGATCGAGCCGGTGCCGTTCGGAGTCTTTATCGTCGCGCAGGTGCCTTTCGGTACGTATTTCCAGGCGTTGCCTTGATAATCCTTGGCGGCGGTACCGGCGCAGGTGGTGCCGGCGCCTGCGGCGCAGTCATTGTCGCCCTTGAGCGCGATACCGAAGCATTTGTCCATGGTGGGCTGCGGCGGCTTCGGTCCCGCGATTGCCGACGTAGCAATCATGGTCAGTGCGGCGGCGAAAGAACTGGCGATCGAGGCAGCGGCAACGACGTTTTTTGATTTCATGGGATGTCCTTTCTGAAGACCTCAGATGCGAGCCGGGAAATTCGGATCGGCGCGTCGGCGTTCATAGCAAAACCGCACGGGTTCAATAAGAGCGCCGCGCCGATTTAGTTTGTGTCGCGAGCGTCACAATCATGTGATGGCGGTTGCGCCTGCAAATAAAATTCTCGTCGATTTGCATGCGGCCTGTGACGCGTCGACTTGTCGATGAATGCTCTCCTTTAACTATTTTGCTTTCATCGCGTTCGTCGCTTCCCAGTCGTCGCCGGGCGGTGACTGGATAAATGCGTTGCACCGTTCAATCATGACGCGCGCCGGTCGGTCCGTGGCGCGCACGGCCAGGACGCGCTGAAAGAAGCCGATTGCATCGGCGAAATTGCGGGCCCGATAGGCCGCCAAGCCGGACTCGTAAAGCGCAATCCAGCCTGGGGGTTTCGCTCCGTCTTCGGCGACGCTGATCAGCTCGTAGATTGCCAGTCCGCCGGCGCGACCATAGACCATGAGCCGGTCGAGCTCGCGCACGCAAATGTGATCGCCGGCAAGACGGCGCGTTTGCTCTCCGATGATGATCTCGGTGCCGTATTCTTTGTTGGCACCCTCGAGCCTGCTGGCGACATTCACAGCGTCACCAATCACCGTGTAGTTGAGCCGGACCTCCGAGCCGATATTGCCGACGAGCATTTCGCCCGAATTAATCCCGACCCGAACCCCAAGCGGGCGGCCGCTGTCGTCGGTCAGTCCGGACTCGCGCAAAGCGCGCTGGCACGCGAGCGCACTCCGGCAGGCATCGACGGCATGATGGACATTGGCCGCCGGCGCGCCCCAGAACGCCATCACAGCGTCGCCGATGAATTTATCGATCGTGCCGCCGTGCGTCGTGATTTCATGCGACATGGTGTCGAGATAGCTTGAGAGCAGCGGGATGATCCGGTCGCCGAGGCGTTCGGACAACCCGGTAAAGCCGGCAATATCTGCGAACAGGACCGTCAGGGTGCGGATCGAGCCGCCGGGCTTTGGTTCGATTCCCTCGCTGACCAGAGATCTTACCAGGTCCGCGGGAATAAATTTTCGAAACGCGGCCAAGCCGCCGGCCATGTCAGCGATTGCGCCCGACAGATTGGCCAATTCGACAATATGCGAAGGGTGCCGCTGCACCTGCGCGAGATCAAACCGCTCGACGTGTTTGAGCTCGTCGATGACTGTAATCAACGGCTTGGCGATCAACCGGCGGGCAAGCCAGGCCGAAAGAATCCCGGCGGCAACGATGAGAACTGCGAGACCGACCAGCAAACGCCGTATCGTCGTTTCAATCGGGCCGAGAAACTCGGCTTCCGGGATTACCGTCGCCAGCGTCCAACCTGGAAAATTAAGCGGCGTCAGCGTGACGGCATAGGCATCGCCGGCGGCGACCAGCCGCATCTGGCGCGCAACCTTGTTATCGCTGTTATAGGAGGCGCCGGCCTGCGCGACCGCGCTTTGAGCGATCGGCAGCAACCGCTGGTCCGACCGCTGCATGTTGACTTCGTCCGCATCCGGATCCGGTGCGGCGACGACGGCGCCATCACGTCCCAGGATGAACGCGGCGCCCATCTTCCCGACCGAAAGCTGCGACAGGAATTGCGCCAGCCGGGTGTTCTCAATAATGACCGCGAGCACGCCCTGGCGCTTTTGGTAGACGTCGATCGGTCCGGCATAGGCGATCGACGGACGCATGCCCACGGGAAGCGCGGAGATTTCGAACCAGCTCGGTTCGTCGGCTTGAATGCTCTTTCGGTACCATTCCTGATCGGTAACCTTGTAGTTGGTTGGCTCGAAGCGGCGTTTCTCGAATTGGATATCGCCGACCACCACCTGGTATTGATCGACGCGCCGTTTGATCACGCCGTCGACCGGCGCAATCTCCATCATTTCCAGCCCCAAATCGCCGAGCTTATGAGCCGCGAAGAATCCTCCGTCCGGCCAGCCAAAGGCGACCCAGGAAATTCCCGGCTGCGCCTGCAACTGCGCCAGGAAGACGAACTCGCGTTTGTCGGCTTCGCGGGTCCCGAGCACGTTTTGCACGAACAAAGTCCGGATCGCGGTGTGCGCCGCAGCTGCCTCGGTGGTGATCGATCCAAGTTCTTTTTTGACCGCGGCAACGATCTGTTCGTTGATGGTGTCCGCCAAGGCGTGACTGTTTGCTTCCGCCGTCCGCCACCACAGCACGTGGACGCCGACGGCGCTCACCACGATCGATGAAAGCACGAGACCGGAAATCGCAAGGCGAATGCCAATTCGCATGGCCGCCCGAGCCTTTTGTGTTGTCCGCCGACTCGCCAACCCAATGCTGTAGCGGACCCGGTCTTTACTGCAATCCCCACGCCTCGATCACATCGCCGAAATCAAGGCGGGAAACCGCGTCGGCTGACCTGCTTATTTTTCCCGTTCGACCGCACGCCAGCCGATGTCGTGCCGGTAAAAGCCCTCGGGCCAGCGGATGCGGGAAACCGCCGCATAGGCTCGTGATCGCGCCTCGCTCACCGTTGCACCCAGCGCCGAGACGTTGAGGACGCGGCCGCCGTCGCTGACGATGCGCCCGCCGTCTTCTTTGGTGCCGGCGTGGAAAATCTCGACGCCTTCGAAGGCCGCAGCTTCGTCGAGGCCCGCGATGACAGAGCCTCGCACGTAGGGTCCCGGATAGCCCCGGGCAGCCATGACCACGGTGAGCGCGGCCTCCGGCCGCCAGCGCAGATCGAGTGATTTGAGAACGCCGTCGCGGCTTGCGAGCAGCGCCGGAACCAGATCCGAGAGCAGCCGCGGCATCAGCACCTGACATTCCGGGTCGCCGAAGCGCACGTTGTATTCGATGAGCTTCGGTCCTTCAGGCCCGATCATCAGTCCGGCGTAGAGTACGCCTTTGTATGGCGCGCCCATCGCCGTCATGGCGCGCAGCGTCGGCAGCACGATCTCCGCCATGACACGATCGCTCATCGCCGCGTCGACGATCGGCGCCGGCGAATAGGCGCCCATGCCGCCGGTATTCGGCCCCTTGTCGCCATCGAATGCCCGTTTGTGGTCCTGGGCCGACGCCATCGGCAGCGCCGTTTCGCCGTCGCAGAGCGCGAAAAAAGATGCCTCTTCGCCGGTGAGAAATTCCTCGATGACAAGTTCGGCGCCGGCCTCGCCCAAACCGCCGCCAAGCATCATGTCGATTGCGGCTTCAGCCTCGGCGATAGTCTCAGCCACGATCACGCCCTTGCCGGCGGCCAGCCCGTCGGCCTTGACGACCAACGGCGCCCGCTGTGAGCGCACGTAGCTCTTGGCTTTATCCGCGGAGCGGAAGCGCTCATAGGCGGCGGTCGGTATGCCCGCTGACCGGCACAGGTCCTTGGTGAAGCCCTTGGAGCCTTCGAGCCGCGCGGCGGCGCGGCTTGGTCCAAACGCCTTGATGCCGGCCGCTTCGAGATCGTCGACGACGCCGGCGCAGAGCGGGGTTTCCGGTCCGACCACGACGAAATCGATGCCGTTGGCGCGGCAATACCCGATCAGCGCTGCGTGGTCGGCGATATCGAGGGCGACGCATTCGGCTTCGCGCGCGATACCGGCATTGCCGGGTGCGCAGACAAGCCGGTCTGTCAGCGGACTAGCCGCTATTTTCCAGGCTAGCGCGTGCTCGCGTCCACCGGAGCCAAGGAGCAGAATGTTCATGGGTTGAAATATGTTGCCGTCGCCCCTGTAGCATGGACGGGCGAAGGTGCAAGATCGGGCCGGAAGTTGTCCAAGGTCTTGATTCGGCAGGCGAGCGAAGGACTAGATTTGAGCATAATCTTCGCGGAAAAGCGGCTTCGACGTTTTCCAGATCGTGCTCTGACAATGCCGAGGTTGATCACGCCAAGACCATGAACGAACCGCGCCTCAATCTACCGGAACTGACCGTCTCGGAACTTTCGGCGGCCCTTAAGCGCACCATCGAGGATGCCTACGGCTACGTGCGCGTGCGCGGCGAGCTTGGCAAGGTGAGCTACCATGGCAACGGCCACGTTTATTTCGACCTCAAGGACGAGCGCGCCTGCATCTCGGGCGTGATCTGGCGCAGCGCCACACCGCGGATAAAACTCAAACTCGAGGCCGGTCTCGAAGTGGTGATCACCGGCCGCCTGACCACCTATCCCGGCCGGTCGCAGTACCAGATCATCGTGGAGACGTTGGAGCCGGCCGGCCTTGGCGCGCTCATGGCGCTGTTGGAAGAGCGCAAACAAAGACTGACCGCCGAGGGATTGTTCGACGAGGCAAGGAAGCAGCTCCTGCCGTATCTGCCCGCCGTGATCGGTGTCATCACGTCGCCAAGTGGTGCGGTCATCCGCGACATTTTGCACCGGCTCGCCGACCGTTTTCCGCGCCGCGTGCTGGTCTGGCCGGTGAAAGTGCAGGGCGACGGTTCAGCGGCCGAGGTCGCCGCTGCGATCGCCGGGTTCAATGCGCTGCCGGAGCGCGGTCCGATGCCGCGGCCCGACCTTTTGATTGTCGCGCGCGGCGGCGGCTCGCTCGAAGATCTCTGGTCGTTCAACGAAGAAATCGTGGTGCGTGCGGCGGCCGAGAGCCTGATTCCACTGATCTCCGCGGTCGGCCACGAGACCGACGTGACGCTGATCGATTTTGCCGCCGATCGCCGCGCGCCGACGCCGACGGCGGCCGCCGAGATGGCGGTGCCGGTGCGTGCGGAGCTCGCGGTCGACGTCCGGAGCCTCGAGCGGCGTGCGCTCGCCGGCTGGTTGCGCAATCAGGAAGCGCGGCGGGTCGCGGTGCGTTCCGCCGTTCGCGCGCTCCCAGACGCCGACGAGGTGCTGGCGCTGCCGCGGCAGCGGCTTGATCATGCCGCCGCGGGCTTGGCGCGCGGCTTGCGCGCCAACGCCCATCTGCATCGCGTGAGCTTCATGCGCATCGGCGGGCGGCTAAGCGCGCATCTGTTGCGCATGCAGGTGGAACGCCGCCGCGAACGCTATGCCGGTGCTGCCCACCGGCTGCGGGCGAGCGCCGCCGCCAACGTGAACGCGCACCGCATGCGCATAGCGCGCGAAACCGAGCGCATCGCCGTCTTGGCCGATCGCGGAGCGCGCGCCATGGACAATTACCTCGACGCGCGCTGGGCGCGCTGCGAACGCGACGGACAGTTGCTCGCGGCGTTTTCGTATCGCGGCGTTTTGGCCCGCGGCTTCACGCTGGTGCGCGATCGCGCCGGCCGCCCGCTGCGCACGGCAGCGGCCGTCACCGCCGGCAGCCCGATCGACATCGAGTTTTCCGACGGCCGTGTCGCCGCCCGTGCGGAGGCGGTGCAAGCCGCCGCGGCGCCGCGCGCCGCGCCGCCGAGACGGCGCCGCCGGCGCGAAGGCGATCCGGGACAGGGAAGTTTGTTTTAGTCGGCCGGGCTCATGGTTTTCCGGCCGTGGAACGACTATTTTGGTCTCGGCGCGGGCTGGCCGGCAGCGACGGAGGAACTTCTTGCTTAATCGTACCGATCGTTCATCGCCGATGCCCGGCGAGGCGGAAGTGAAGTATCTTGATGGCGATTTTCGCGTGCTGAGACCCGGCGCCTTCGTGCGCTGTGCCGTAACCGGCGTTCCGATCCCGCTCGAAGAGCTCAGATATTGGAGCGTGGACTTGCAGGAAGCCTACGCCTCGCCGGAAACCGCACTGCAACGGCACGCCGCGACCTACGCCCGCAAAGCCTGATCCGGCGCTGCGCGGTCAGCGGCCTGGAGTCTTCGCTTCACGCCGCGGCACATTAAGAATCAAATCGCGGAACTTTTCAGCTTCATCGATCGCGAGCCGCACCGGTAACGCGTTCGCGTGCGCCGCGAGCGACGCCAGACGCCGTTCGCCTGCGAGCCGGGCGAGGTCTTTTTCCGTAGTCAGGAGCACGAGGTTCGCGGCGTCGGCGCGCGCGACCAAGTCCTTCGCCTCCGAAGCCGTATAGCGGTGGTGATCGGGAAAGCTCGCCCGTTCACCGATCGTGACGCCCGCTTCGGCGAGCGTGGCGTAGAACTTCTCCGGATCTCCAATGCCCGCAAAAGCAAGTACGCCGCGTCCGCCCAAGGCGGCGACCGTGGCCTTATCGGGTTCGAGCCGTCCGTGGAAGATCGCGACGTTGTAGCGGCGAGCCCGCTCCATGACGGCGTCGAGGCTGTCGGTCCGGCCCACGACGATGAGCGCGTCCGCTTCCGAAATCTGCGTTTCGAGCGGCGCCCGCAAAGGGCCCGCCGGTATCGTTCGGCCATTGCCGATGCCGCGGCGGCCGTCGACAACAAGGATGGTGAGATCCTTGGTCAGCGCCGGGTTTTGAAACCCGTCGTCCATGACGATGACGCTCGCACCGCCTCGTCGCGCCGTTTCGGCGCCCGCCACGCGATCGCGCGCAACAATGGTCGGTGCCAGCCTTGCGAGCAGAAGCGGCTCATCGCCGACGGCGGCAGCGGAATGCACGGCGGGATCGACACGAACCGGCCCGGACAAGCGTCCGCCGTAGCCGCGGCTCAGGAAGAAAAGGCGTTCGTGCGCCGCAAGAAGGATGTGCCCGACCGCGAGCGCGGTCGGCGTCTTGCCCGCGCCGCCGACGGTTGGATTGCCGACGCAGATCACCGGCACCCCGACACTGCGCCCCTTTGAACGCATGCGCAGCGCCGCCACCGCCCCGTAGATGCCGCCAAGCGGGCTGAGCAGACCGCCGTGACCGGGCTGCCACCAGAAAGCAGGCTCGCGCATCAGGGCATGATCCCGAACAATGCAGACCGGATTTCGGAATGGATCATGCCCGTTCTCTAACCTGGTTTCTATGACGCACGCCGCTCGAGCTGGAGCTGCATGAGGTAAGGCTCAAGCGCGGTCAGTGTGCGTTGGAGCGCGCCACCGAGTTGCTCGACCGCTGCCGCTGCGGCATCGGCAACCGCCTTGCGCGCCGCCGGATCGGCGAGCCAGCTTCCAAGGCAGGCCAACAATCCTTCCTCGTCGGTGACGAGCTTGGCGCCGTGAGCGGCATCGAGCGCGGCGTAGATTTCCGCAAAATTCCACACGTGTGGCCCATGCACGACGGCGGCGCCGAGCCTGATGGCCTCAATTGGATTTTGCCCACCGTGGCTTGCCAGCGAGCCGCCCATAAACACGATCGGCGCCAGCCGATAGATCAGGCCGAGTTCACCGAGCGTGTCAGCGATGAAAACATCGACGCCCGCCTTCGGCAGCTCGCCGCGCGAGCGGAGCGCGACCGAAAGGCCGGCAAATTTCGCTGCATCGGCGATGCCTTGCCCGCGCTCGGGGTGGCGCGGTGCGATGATCGTAAGCAGTGACGGATTTTTCGCGCGCAACCGGCGATGGACCGCGATGATGTCCTTTTCCTCGTCCGCGTGCGTGGAGGCAGCCGCGATCACGGCCCGCTCGCCGATTTGGGACTTCAGGGCTTGCAGAGCCGAGAGATCGGCCGGCGGGGGTGGTATGTCGAGCTTGAGATTGCCGGTGCTGCTGACATGCGGCGCGCCGAGCGTGGCAAAGCGTTGCGCGTCGGCGCTCGACTGCGCCAGGCAAAGATCGAAGCGTTGCAGCAGCGCCGATATCGTGTCCGGCAAAAGGCGCCAGCGGCCGAACGAGCGCTCCGACACCCGGCCGTTGACCAGGATCATCGGGATCGCGCGGTCGCGACACGCCAGGATCAGATTAGGCCACAGATCGGATTCGACGAACAATGCAAGGCCGGGCCGCCAATGATCGAGGAAGCGGCCGACAAATCGCGGCGCGTCGAACGGAATAAATTGATGCTGTGCGCCGGCGGGCAAGCGCCGCTCGGCCAGCGCTGCCGAGGTAACCGTGCCTGACGTCATGAGCACGGCGAAGTTCCTCGCGCGGAGGCGCTCGACCAGCGGGATGACCGACAGCATTTCACCGACACTGGCGCCATGGATCCAGATCATCGGGCCGGCCGGGCGCGGCAGGCTGGCCTGCCCGTAACGCTCCGCGAGGCGGGCCGGATTTTCCTTGCCGCGGCTGACGCGCCGCGCGAGCAGCCGCGGCGCGACGGCCGGCGCCGCGGCCATCGACGCGAGCCGATAGAATTGCAGCGTGAGCGGCAGCCGGTCGCTCACGCTTACTTCTCCCCACCTGGCAGCCGATCGGAGAGCATCGCGTCCTCCTTAGCGCTGAGGCGGGTTGTTTTCCGGATCGAGGAGCCGGTGCAGGTGTACGATGAAGTAGCGCAGTTCGGCGTTGTCCACGGTGCCCTGCGCCTTTGCCTTCCAGGCCGCGTAGGCACTGGCATAGTTCGGGAAAATGCCGACGACCTCGAGCTTGTCGAGGCTTTTGAATTCCGTGCTCGCCACGTCGCGCAATTCGCCGCCGAAGACGAGGTGAAGCAGTTGTTTGGCAGGCTCGTTCGGGATGTCCGACATGACACTCGCTCCGCGCAGCTTATGCGTTTTTAGAAAGACGCGAGGCGTTCATCCCCAAACAGCTCGATGAGTATCGCGTGCCTGTCCTTGCCGGCCGCAATAAGCATCCCGTGCCGTGGCACCGGACGATTATAAATGACTGCGCCGCCCCCGATAGGCGTCAGCGCGCCGCCCGCTTCGTGCACCAAAAGATCAGCCGCCGCAAGATCCCAGTCATGGCTGTTGCCGCCGGCGATGGCAATATCGCAGGCGCCCTGCGCGACGCGGGCGAGGCGCAGCGCCAGCGACGGCACACGCGGCATGACGGTGAATGGCGGCGCGACCGCGGCCAACTTGTTGAGGAAACCTTTGGGCCCGGCGATGCGCGCGTTTGCCAGCGACGCCCCGCCTGTTGTCGCGATTGCAACTCCGTTGCACGTCGCGCCTCGATCAGCGATCGCCATAAAGAATTCTTCGCTGGCCGGAGCGTAGAGACAAGCGAGGATTGGCCGTCCGTTATGAGTGAGCGCTGCAGAAACGGCCCAATCGCTCGAGCCGGCGAGATAGGCGCGGGTGCCGTCGATCGGATCGACGATCCACACATAGTTCGCGTCGAGCCGGGAGGAATTGTCGGCGCTTTCCTCCGACAGCCAGGCGATGTCCGACGGCCCCGGCCGTGAGCCGCTCGCGCAACAGTCGATCGACGGCGATATCCGCGTCGCTGACCGGCGAAGACTTGCCTTTGGTCCAGGTGTTTATCGGCGCCCGGAACATCGACAGCGCGAGTGCTCCGGCCTCGCGCACGGAGGTCGAAAGCCGCGCGGCTAGTTCTTCGAGATCGACGGCCTCAGTGGCCGGCAACGGTCATGCCCTCGACTCGCAACGTCGGCGCGTTGGTGCCGTAGCGGAACACCAGGTCGTTCGCCGGCACAAGGCTTGCGAAGATTTCCGAGAGATGGCCGGCGATCGTGACTTCGCTGACCGCGTAGGTGCGCTGGCCGTTCTCGATCCAAAAACCCGAGGCGCCGCGGCTATAGTCGCCGGTCACCAGATTCACGCCCATCCCGATCATGTCGGTGATGAAAAAGCCGTCCTCAATGTCGCCGATCAACTGGTCCGGGGTTTTTGTGCCGGCGGCCAGATGAAGGTTGCTCGCCGACGGAGACGGGGTCGAGGAAACGCCGCGTTGCGCATGACCGGTCGTTTCCAGATCGAGTTCGCGCGCGGTGGCGCAATCAAGGATCCAGGTCTTGAGCACGCCGTCCTCGACCAAGAGGCGCCGGCGGCCGGCGATGCCTTCGGCGTCGAACGGCCGCGAGCGCAGCCCGCGCGGCCGCAGCGGATCGTCGACGATGTCGATGCCGGAGGCAAAAATCTTTTCGCCGAGCTTCTCCCGCAGGAAACTCGTCTTGCGCGCGATCGAGGCGCCGTTGGCGGCACTGGCGAGGTGGCTGACCAGCGACCCGGATATCCTGGAATCAAAAACGACCGGCACGCGGCGGGTGGCGACCTTGCGCGGATTGAGACGTTTGACCGCGCGCTCACCGGCGCGGCGTCCGATCGTATGCGCGTTTTCGAGGTCGGAAGCGTGCAGTGTCGAGGAATAATCGTAGTCGCGCTCCATCGCGGTGCCGTCGCCGGCGATCGCCGTCATTGAGATCCCGTGGCGCGACGCAATCGTTGCGCCGCGGAAGCCGTGGCTCGTCACCAGCACCATCCCGCCGATACCCGCCGAGGCGGACGCGCCGCCCGATTTGGTGACGCCGGTAACGGCGAGCCCGGCGGCCTCGGCCTCGCGGGCGCGCGCTTCAAGGACATCCACGCCCGGCATGTCGGGATCGATGAGGTCGAGCTCCGGCAGTTGGTGCGCCAATTGTGCGCTATCGGCCAGCCCGGCGAAGCGGTCGTCCGGCGCCGCGCGCGCCATCGCGACCGCGCGCTCGGCCAGCGCATCGAAGCCTTCGCTCTTGAGATCGTTAGTCGAAACGACCGCCTGCTTGCGGCCGACGATGACGCGCAGGCCGAGATCGTCTCCCTCGGAGCGCTCCGATTCCTCGACCGCGCCGTCGCGCACCTCGATCGACAGCGAGACCGCGCGAACGGCCAGCGCGTCGGCCTGATCGGCGCCGGCGCGGCGGGCGGCGCTAACGAGTCGTTCGGCAAGATTGGTGAGATCGGATTGATCGAGAAGTGATGAAGACATTTAAGAGCCGGTTTATGCGGGGGCAAATGCGAATACAAGGCCAAGATGTAGCTGCTAGCCGCGCTATTCAACCCAGGCTTTGTCGCGCCAACGCCTGATTTGCGGTCGGACGGCAACGGCTCGTCAATCATGCGAGTCATTCGCTGGTGCGATACGACCTCTTAACCAGGGATTTTAAGCTGATTGCGACCGCACTCTGGCATTGTCGCGACAACCGGGCGGCAACAGTCCGGGGGGAGCGAGTTTCGAGGCGTCAAATGCAAGCCGGCAGGATCGCCGCCGGGTCGAGCCGCGTGTCGCGGCTCGACCCCTTCTCTCTACCCGTTCGTTTCGAGACCGCCGACGAAGCGGCCGACGAGCAGCGGCGGGTCATCGATCTTCATCGCGAGCACGTCGTTGTTCACCGCTCGGTACTCGGCATGCGCATGGCGCTGAACTTGCCGGTGACGGCATTTCGTGGCGTCGCCATTCGTCTGAACGGAAGCGAATTCGGCACGCCGACCGCGATCGACGTCGTGCTGGAGCATGGCGATCCGGCATTATCTTTGCCGTTATTCTCTTCCAGTGCCTGCGACGATATCGTGGCCGAGTGGCAGTCTTGGGGCCGCGTGCTCGGCCTGCCGCTTCTCGTCGCCGAGCGCGACGGCAGTTTGCGCGAGCCTTTCGCCCGCCTGGGCGCCGTACGCGTCGAAGCGCCAACTTGGCGGCGCCGCCGAAGCAGCGCCCTTGCTAGCCGCCGCCCCAAAATTCTGCTGCGGCGCCGGCCGGGCGTGGGCTCAAATACGCCGCGCGTTCATCGCGGCGAGTGTGAAATCATCGCCAGGAACTGATGTCGCTCGCCCCAGTGCAGCTCGGTTGATCACTTCATCCCCCGTCTACAAATCTGCTGACATCTGCCTAGACGACATGGCGAACTTAGACGACATTTCGGACTCAGACGACATTTCGAACTCAGACGACATGGCGAAGCGCCGCGTCGAGCAGCAATCCGGCAAACAGGATCAGACCGGCGGCGCGATCGGATTTGAACAACGCAAGGCAGAGATCGGGATCGGCGATATCGAGTCGGACGACCTGCCAGGCCAGGTGCGCGGCGAAGGCGAGAAGGCCAAGGCCGAAGACCGGGCCGCCGCCCGCGGTGACGCCTGCCGCACCGATGAGAATGACGGCTAGCGCGTAGAAGAGAGCGAGCATCGGCTTGGTGCGTTCGCCGAACAGGAGTGCCGTCGATTTGATGCCGATAAGGGCGTCGTCGTCGCGGTCCTGGTGCGCGTATATCGTGTCGTAGCCGATGACCCAGGCGATCGAGCCGGCATAGAGCAGGTAAGCCGGCGGATCGAGCTGTGCGAAAGCGGCCGCCCAGCCCATCAGGGCGCCCCACGAAAACGCCAGCCCGAGCACGGTCTGCGGCCAGTAAGTGACCCGCTTCATGAACGGGTAGACGGCTACGATCGCCAGCGAAGCGACGCCAAGCGCGATCGTGAACCTATTGAACGAAATCAGCACCAGGAAGCCGATGGCGGCTTGCAGGACAAGAAACACGGTGGCCTGACGCACGGTAACCTGACCGGAGGGAATCGGGCGCGAGCGCGTGCGCTCGACGCTGCCATCGAGGTCGCGATCGACGATGTCGTTCCAGGTGCAGCCGGCGCCGCGCATGGCGAAGGCGCCGACAAAAAACAATGCGAGATGCAGAAGGCTTGGTGCCGTCTTGGAGGCGGCGACGGCGGCGAGGGCCGACGACCACCAGCATGGCAACAGCAACAGCCAGGAGCCGATCGGACGGTCGAGCCGCGCGAGCCGAAGGTATGGGCGCGTCCAGGCCGGCGCGTGGGTATCGACCCAGTTGCCGGTCGCGTCAGCGACCGAACCGGCCGCCGGGCTCATCTTGCCAGCGGGTTGCCGTTGAGCGAGTCGAGGGTCCCGCGACCGGTCTTGGTATTGTTGCCGGTGTCGACGGATGGCGTACCGATGGCGTCGCTGAGCGTCGGTACTCGCGGTTTGGCGACCGGCGCTTCCGTGCAGGCAGCGGTGCGGAACTTCAGCGTGCGCTCATGATTTTCCTTGGCCGCCTTGACGGCCTGTTCGGGAATCCCGCACCACGTCTTGTTCTCTTCCAGGAATTTCACCACGCTCCCCTCGGCCGCGTAGAAGCGCTGCACCGCGGCGCAGATATCCTTGCGCTCGGCTTTACGTTCCATCGAGGCGCGCACGGCCAGCGCCTTTTGTTCAGCGTCGCTCCTGAGTTGCCCGAAGGCATTGCATTGCACCGGACCCTGGGCCGATGCCGTCTGGGACGCCGTGGCGACGGCGAGGACCGCCAGCGCCAAGGCGAAGCTTCGCTTCATGTAAGGTCCTTTCCCCGACATCCCGTGATTCCCGGGTACGGATTTTGCCGCCATAAAAAGGCTCGTTGATTTCGGCGACAAGGCGGCAGACCTTCCTCCCGGCACGCGGGTGCGACACCGAAGCATTCGCGCATGGTGATACAACCAAGCGGCGCCCCGCCGCAATCTTTCTCGCATTGCAGGCCTTTTTGCCATGCCAGGGTATGATTTTCGCAGTCCGCGACTGTACGTCGAAGCGCCACTGGGGGAGGGCGTGAGCGTGCCCCTCGACAGCGCCCAGGCTCACTATCTCGGCACGGTTCTGCGGCTGAAATCCGGCGGCCGGGTTCTTGTCTTCAATGGCCGGGACGGCGAGTGGAGCGCCACGCTGGTCCTGGTCAAGCGCACCGCCGCCCTGGACGTTGGCGCCAAAACGCGCGAGCAAAGCGCGCCGGCGGATTTGCACTATCTGTTTGCTCCACTCAAGACTGCGCGGCTCGATTATATGGTGCAAAAAGCGGTCGAAATGGGCGTCTCGCGGCTACAGCCCGTGCTCACCCGCCATGGTCAGGTCGCGCGGGTCAACACACAGCGAATGCGTGCGAACGCAATCGAAGCCGCGGAACAATGCGGCATCCTTTCGTTGCCGGACATCGAAGCGCCCGTTCCGCTCGCCCGGCTGCTCGCCGAGCGGGATGCCGGGCGCCTTCTGGTGTTTTGCGACGAAGATTCCGAGGTCGCTAATCCGGCGGCTGCGCTGAGCGGCCTTCCGCATTCACCGCTTGCGGTATTGATCGGACCTGAAGGTGGCTTTGCCGAGGACGAGCGCACGGCCCTGCTGAGGCTGCCGAACGTGGTTCGTCTCTCCCTCGGCCCGCGCATCCTCCGCGCCGACACCGCCGCGGTCGCGGCGCTGACGCTCGTTCAAACCTTTGTCGGCGATTGGGGATGAAAACCCCGATCAGTGGACGATGCCTGGATGGTCGATGCAGGTGAAGGCGACGTAGTCGCCATACCGGCGGTGTACGCTGGTCAGATGCGGAATGCGGCCCCAGCGCGCGCACCAGTTGGCAGCAATTTCGTGATAGGCGGCAAGCTCCAGGTCGGGCGAATAGGTAATGATGCCGCCGGTATCGTTCCCGGTCAGTCCCGGAGTTGGACCAAAAATAATGGCTCCGGCCTGGGCCGCGCCCCAAGTAAAGGGCAGCGCCAGCGAAAGCGCCATCACTGCCAACAGATTCCGACGCATTCTTCCCCTCCGCGCAACAATCCCGCCGGGCACGAGCTTAGAAGTTCGCAGGTCGATTGAAAAGCGGTTCGCGCGCCAGGCGCTCGGCTTTACGCCAGCTCGCGGCCGGTCTTCTCACAGCATCGAATAGGCGCTGGCAACCATGCCGACCGGACGCTTATCGGCGGCACCGAGGAGCATGACACGGCCAAAACTGGTGCCGCGACCGATGCGCACCACCCGGGCATCGGCGACGACGTCAAACATCGCCGGCCGCAAGAAATGAGTCGTCTGATCGATCGTGCTCATCGGACGGTAGCCGTTCCAGGCGGCGGAGCAGGCGATGACCATGGCGCTGTCGGCGAGCGCCAAATGCCGGCGAATCCGGCGCGGCCAATCGCGACGGACAAACAAGTCCCGCTTGGCCACTTGACGCACGAATTTCCGACGAATCAGACGCGACAAGCCTAAGAGCGCTACCATGATGTGACGGTTTGGTCGCGCGCTGCATTTGCAAGAACTGAATTTGCGAGAACTGAATTTGCAAGAACTGTGACGAAAAATCGTGGTGAGGGAAATTACTGCGAACCGCCGGCGCTCGTTGAATGTTGCAAATTGAGTTTTGGAATACGCGCTGCCATGCGCGGATGCGCGGCTCGGATGAGTGAACCGGATAGCCGGCCAGACCGTGGCCGGTTTGTCACGGTTTGTCGCCACTGCGGTTTCGGTGGAATGCCGCCCTTGACCGGTAAACGGCGGCGCGGCACGGTTGCTTAGGGGCTGCTTTATGGACCGGTATCAGAGGGGCCGCAGGGCTAGAGGCATGTCAGGCCGCATAGTGCGTCTCGCGCTTGGGTTGGTTTTGAGCGTGGTTTCCGCTTCGCAGTTGAATGCGGCGGGCTTCTTCGAGATGAATTTCTGGCTGTCCGGACCCCGTTACAGCGGTATCGTACCGGCGTGCGATTATCCTGCGGCGCTCGACCGGATCATCGAAAATTTCCATAGCAAGGAAGGCCGGTTCTGGAATTCCAGGCTTAGGATCGTCGGTATTGAGAATATCCGGCAGACCTCCGATTTGCCGTGGGCGGCACAGGCCATTCCGCGCCGCTTTTGCAGCGGCACCGCGGTAATCAATGATGGAGAGAAGCGTGCGCTCTATTACTCGATCGCCGAAGATACCGGCCTGATCGGTATGGATTGGGGCGTGCAGTTTTGTGTCGTCGGGCTCGATCGCGATTTTGCCTACGAGCCAGCCTGTCGCGCCGCGCGGCCCTAACGCGCCAAGTTTCAGTTATCGCACACCGTGCCAGGGGTCGTACTGCTTGTTCGGCAGGTTGCGCAGCGCCGAGTTGTAAGCCTTGTCGTTGGCTTTCGGCTTTTGGTCGTCCTTGTCGCCCTGATGCCCCTCCTGTGAGGCATGGTTGCCTAGTCGCGACGCGGCCCCCATTGGGTTGCTCGGCGTCCCACCGATCTGAGCTTTCGCCGAGGCCATCATCAAGGCCAAGGCTAATGCGGCTAATAAAAATCTCATTGGCCCACCCCCGAAACACCAGCCGCCGCTTATCGGCGGGCATTATACGTAGCTCATGACTTCCAAGCATAGCGCAAGTGATTGGGGCATTAAAACTAGGCAAACTTTAGCCGAAACTGGTCTGCCGACCGGTTTTCGTTCCCCATCCAACGAACCGGAAAGCAACGCCTCGCAACCCCGGAGTGGGGCGGCGCAATGGTTCTCTTGGCTATTGCTCCAACGACCGCAGCACCGATTGCGCAGGCGAACCGGATCGCGCTCGCCGCATCGGGCGAACTCAATGATTTCTTGGCGACGGCGCATTTTTTACAGATAGATGCCCACACCAGGTCGGATTCCGGCGGATGGTTCGCCAGTGAAGACATTTTGTTCTTGATTTGTTCGTTTTTCAGGCTACGATATTGTTGTTGGTTTTTCGCGTTTGGAGGGGCGGGATCATGGTGAGGTTGCCGGTTGTCGCGGCTCTGGCGGCGTCGTTGCTGGTTGCCGGGGCGTCAGCAGTATGTTCGCAAGAGGCGCGGCAGAACGAGGCGGGTCAGTTCGACTTTTACGTACTTTCGCTTTCGTGGTCGCCGTCGTTTTGCGCCGCGTCCGCCGAGCGGCACAACGGCGGGACCCCGTCGCTGCAATGCGGCGCGCGGCCATATTCATTCGTCGTGCACGGGCTGTGGCCGCAATACGTCAAGGGATTTCCGGAATATTGCCAAGTTCCGTCGCCGCGATTGTACCACGGCATCGTTTCTTCGATGCTCGATCTGATGCCAGCGCCACGTCTGGTCTATAATGAGTGGGACAAGCACGGTACCTGCTCCGGCTTGGCGCCGCGCGATTATTTCGACACCGTGCGCAAGGCGCGCGCGGCTGTGAAAATTCCTCCGGAATATATCGACCTGAAGGAACCGCTCAGCGTTGCGCCGGCCGCGATCGAAGAAGCGTTCATAAAAGCCAATCCCGGCTTGGCGGAGAACGGCTTTGCGATCGAGTGTGACAAGAAGCGGTTGACCGAGGTCAGGATCTGCTTGTCCAAGGATCTGCAATTCCGCGAGTGCGATGAGATCGCGCGGCACAGCTGCCAGCGGGAACAGTTACTGATGCCGCCATTGCGCGGAGGTTGATGAACTATCGTCACGCCTTCCACGCCGGCAACTTCGCCGACGTGCACAAGCATAGCGTCTTGGCGCGGATTCTCCTGCATCTGCGCCTGAAGCCCGCGGCCTTTCGTGTCATCGACACCCATGCCGGAGCCGGGCGTTACGACCTAACAGCGCCCGAGCCGAGCCGTAGCGGCGAATGGCGGCAAGGCATCGAGCTTGTCTGGCAGGCTCGGCATGAGTTGCCGGATGCGCTGCTGGCGCCTTATCTCGACGCGGTGGCGGCACTCAACCCGGACGGCCGGCTACGGACCTATCCTGGTTCTCCGCTCGTTACCGGCGCTCTGCTGAGGCCGCAGGATCGCCTCATTGCATGCGAGCTCGAGCCGGAGGCGGCTGCCCTGCTCGCGGCGGCGCTTCGCGGCGATCGCCGCGCCAAGGCGGTGGCGATCGACGGTTGGACCGCGCTGCGTGCCTACGTGCCGCCGAAGGAGCGCCGGGGACTGGTTCTGATCGATCCGCCTTTCGAGGAGGCGGCCGACTTCGATCGCCTGTCGAGGGAATTTGCTGCGGCGCACCGTAAATGGCCAACCGGCATTTATCTGATGTGGTACCCTATCAAGGATCGCGGCGGGCCCGAAGCGCTTGCGCGGCGGCTGCAAAAGCTTGGCGTGACGAACATTCTTCGCTGCGAGCTCATGCTGGGACCGCCGCGCGCGGAAGTGGGTTTGGTCGGCTCAGGACTGATTGCGGTCAATCCGCCGTTCACCCTCGATGAGGAATTGCGGACCTTCATGCCCACGCTCGGCGGGATTTTGTCGCCCAACGCGACAAGCGTGATCGACTGGCTTGCCCGGGAGCGGCGCGCGGGCGGTTAGTCATCAGTGGTCTCCCACTTTTCCACACGCAAAAAATGTGTCTAACTCATCTGTTGCTGGCTTAGACGTTCCGCCTCCTGTGGGGGCCGGCGGAGTGACGGAGGCCTAATGCGGCCAAAGCCTTGCCCGTGTGGATGTCCGGCCAAGCCGTCGCGCCGTGGGGGCCGGCGGCGAAGCGACTACGGGGAAGGAGCTGCTCGATGGCAATGACCGGTACGGTCAAGTTTTTCAACGGTGAGCGTGGGTATGGTTTCATCAAACCGGACGACGGGGGGCGCGATGTCTTTGTTCACATCACCGCCGTGGAGCGCGCGGGGCTGAAGTCGCTGATCGAGGGCCAGCGCATCAGCTTCGACGTCGAACCGGACAAGAAAGGCAAGGGTCCCAAGGCGGTCAATCTGGTGGTGACCGGCTAGAGCACGATCGGAAGAAGTGGAAACCTGGTTTTCCGCGCAGATCATTGCTCAACCAACCGACTAAGTAACGGGATGTCGCGCCTTAAGCGCGGCGCTGATGGCTTCGCTATGATGACTACGCTACATTGATTACGCCATGATGATACTCCGTACGGCAGCGCCTTCACCATTCGGCCGCAAGGTCCAAATCGCTTTGTCGGCGCTCCGCTTCGACGATGTGAAAATCGAGCCGACGGACACCATGGATCCGCGCGGTCCGTTGCTTCAGCAAAATCCGCTCGGCAAGATCCCGGTGCTGATCACCGAGGATGGCGCAACCTATTACGATTCCCGGGTAATCCTCGAATATCTCGACCACCGGGCGGGGGGCGACAAGATCATTCCGCGCGACGGCGGCAAACGCTTCCCGGCACTGCGCCTGCAGGCCCTGTGCGACGGCATTCTCGATGCATCGATTTTGACGATCTATGAGAGCCGTTGGCGGCCGGCGGAAAAGCACGAAAAGAAATGGCTGGACCACCAGGCCGGCAAGGTTGAGCGCGCGCTTGCCTTTATCGAGGCGGCGCCGCCAGCCGGCGTCAACTCGGCGCATTCCCGATGTCGGGCAGATCGCGCTTGCCTGCGCGCTTGGATATCGTGATTTGCGTTTTGGCGGTAGTTGGCGCGGCGACCATCCGCGTCTTGTTGCCTGGCTCGACGACTTCGGTGCCCGGGTGCCGGCGTTTGCGGCGACCACCATGAAGGCCTGATTATGCTCCGCCAAAAAGTAGAGCGCCAATCGATTCAATCCAAAACGATCGCGCTCTCGGCAGCAAACAAAACGCCCCGGGACTTTTGTCCCGGGGCGTTCTGCAACGCCTATGATCTAGCGAGCCTTAGAAGCGATAGTTGACGCCGCCGCGAATAATGCTGGTGGTGAATGTCACGTTGTCGGTCAAAGCACCGCAGTTCAAGCCGCAATTGAACTTGCCGAGGTCGACATAGAGATATTCCGCCTTGGCACTCCACCGGCCGGTGATGGCGAATTCGATGCCGGCGCCAACCGTCCAGCCGGCGTTTGTCGTGCTGCTCGACAACCCGAGTGTGGACGCCGTGTAATTGCCGATTGCAAGACCGCCGGTAATATAAGGCATAAAGCGGTCGGCTGCGTAGCCGACGCGCCCTCGTGCCGTCGAGAGCCAGGAATTGCTGGTGTTGCATCCCGCCGGGCATCCGTTAGCGGTCGAACCCTTGAGACCCGCCCAGTCGATATCGCCTTCGGCGCCGATGACCGCCCAGCCATACTGATAGTTATAGCCAACAGTGCCGCCGAACATACCGCCGGAAATGTTGAACGAATTGGTTGTATCCCACTTCGAACTGCCGATGCCGCCGCCGCCGTTCAAGCCGACATAAAAGCCGGTCCAGGTGTAGAGCGGAGGCGCATAGACCGGCGCCTTGTAATAGGGAGCCGGGGACAGATCGGCCGCGGCCGCCGATCCCGCCAGAGCCAACAGGGCCAGGCCGGCAAGCAACAAACGCTTCATTTGAGACCTCCATTCGCGCTGGTCTCGGATAGTATTTACAAGAATTACTTCGATCTAGTGTACGGAGGACACACGTCGTTTCTCTATCGAGACAATATTGTGGCGAAATTAGACTTAGCCATGCCACGATTATAGCTAATAATTGTTGAATGTCTGCGAATTTATGGTTAAATAATATTTAATCGACGTGAAGTATATGGCATTTATGCTTTGATATTGAGGCGAACTACCATCTGAAGGCAATCAGGCCGCAAGCCCAGATGAGCGGTTGCGGGGGCGGCCGGGAGCCGCACCGATTCAGGCGTTCCGCCAATGCGAGCGATGTGGTGGACGATAGGCGTGCTTCTCGTCGCGAAGACTGGCCCCGCGCTCCTGCAAATCTTACGTTTCGGGTGCACGGACGCCGACATTCGGCGTTTCGGCAAGCAGAGCGGCATGAGCATTCCGAAGAAAGACGTCGAGATCGAGATTGTCGAGGAGGACGACGAGTCGTCGCTTCCACAAACTGACGAGTTCGAGGCCGCGGTAACCGAGCCGCGCGGGGAGGAATCCCTTGCCGCCGGGCGTGATGCGATTCTCCGCTACGCCAAGCTCGCGCCCTCGCAACCCGGCGTCTATCGCATGATCGATGCGCGGGGAGATGTGCTCTATGTCGGCAAGGCGAAGAACGTAAAGAACCGCGTTCGCGCCTACGCCCGACCCGCCGGTCTTGACACCCGCATCGAGCGCATGATCGCGGCGACCCGCGCCCTGGAATTCGTCGTAACCCGCACCGAGACCGAGGCGCTTCTGCTCGAAGCTAACCTGATCAAGCGGTTACGTCCCAGGTTCAACGTGCTCCTGCGCGACGACAAGTCGTTTCCCTACATCTTGATCACGTCCGATCACTGGGCCCCGCAGATCCTCAAACACCGCGGGGCGCGCACGCGGCCGGGCCACTATTTCGGACCGTTCGCTTCGGTCTGGGCCGTCAACCGCACCATCAACGCGCTGCAACGCGCGTTCCTGCTTCGGTCATGCAGCGATCCGTTCTTCGAAAGCCGAACGCGGCCCTGCCTGCTGCATCAGATCAAGCGCTGTTCGGCGCCGTGCACCAACGAGATCGATTTTGGCGAATACGCCGCGCTGGTGCGCGAGGCGAATGCGTTCCTGTCCGGCCGCAGCAAGGCGGTCAAGGACGAGCTTGCGGCTGAAATGGAAAAAGCGTCGCAGGCGCTCGACTTCGAACGCGCCGCGGTCTACCGCGACCGGCTGTCTGCGCTCTCGGCGATCCAGGCTCACCAGGGCGTCAACCCGCGTGGGGTGGAGGAGGCCGATGTTTTTGCGATCCACCAGCAGGGCGGATTTGCCTGCGTTGAGGTGTTCTTTTTCCGCACCGGGCAAAACTGGGGCAACCGTGCCTATTTTCCCAAGGCAGATCGCTCACTTGCGGCTGGCGAGATTCTCGCCGCCTTCGTCGCCCAGTTTTACGACGACAAGCCGTGTCCGCGGTTGATCCTGATTTCCCACGACATCGAGGATCGCGAATTGCTGGCAGAAGCGCTCGGCACCAAGAGCGGCCACAAGATCGAGGTTTCGGTGCCGCGCCGCGGCGAGAAAAAGGATTTGGTCGAGCATGCGCTCGCCAACGCACGTGAGGCATTGGGCCGTAAGCTTGCCGAGACATCCTCGCAGGAACGGCTTTTGCGCCAGCTTGCCGAGACCTTCGGTCTGCCCGGCGCCCCGCGCCGCATCGAAGTGTACGATAACAGTCACATTCAAGGTTCGAACGCGGTCGGCGCGATGATCGTCGCCGGATCGGAAGGCTTTCCGCAAAAGAGACTATCGCAAGTTCAACATTCGCTCGGCCGAGCTTAGCCCCGGCGACGATTTCGCGATGATGCGCGAGGTGCTGACGCGGCGCTTCAAGCGGCTCCTGGCCGAGGCGCCGTCGCAGGCGACGGAGCCATTATGCGCACCGGCCGAAACCGACGAAGACGAGTCTCCCTGGCCGGATCTCGTCCTGCTCGACGGCGGGCAGGGGCAACTCAGCGCAGCGCGGCAGGTGCTTGCCGAACTCGGTGTCGAAATCCCGCTCGTTGCCATTGCCAAGGGTCCGGATCGCGATGCCGGCCGTGAAACCTTCTTTATTCCCGGCCGCGACTTGTTCAAGCTGCCGCCGCGGGACCCGGTGCTTTATTTTGTCGAACGGCTGCGCGATGAGGCGCATCGCTTTGCTGTCGGTTCGCACCGAGCGCGCCGTACCCGCGACCTGCGCGAGGCGGGTTTGCAGGAGATCGAGGGCATCGGCCCGACGCGAAAGCGCGCACTCCTGCACCACTTCGGCACGCTCAAAGCCATCGAGCGCGCCTCGGTAACGGACTTGATGCAAGTCGACGGTATCAGCGCCGAGACCGCGCGGCGGGTCTACGAATTCTTCCATGAAGGTGCAGCATGATCGAACGTCGAAGCGAGTGGGCAGGGGCCTCGGTGCACATGCTGCGACACAGGCACGCGCGGCAAGGCCCTGTCGGCCTCGGCGCGAGCGCGTTATGGTGATGTTATGAATTCCACGACCACGACGAATGGCCGGCTGCGCGTGCATCCGCTCGCGCTTCCCAACATTCTGACCTACGGCCGGATCGTCGCCATACCGATCGTGGTCGGCTGCATGTTCTGGCAGAACATCCTGCATGGCGGTCTCTGGCTGCGATGGTTCGCGCTGGCCATCTTTATCGCCGCGGCCGTATCCGATTTTCTCGACGGGTATTTGGCCCGCATGTGGAGCCAGCAATCGTCGCTCGGCCGCATGCTGGACCCCATCGCCGACAAGCTTCTCGTTTCCTCTTGTTTGCTGATGCTGGCGGCGGAGGAAACAATCCACGGCTGGGCGCTGCTCGCGGCGGTCGTCATCCTTTGCCGCGAGATCCTGGTTTCGGGCTTGCGCGAATATCTCGCGGAGCTGCGCGTGAGCGTGCCGGTGACCCGGCTTGCGAAATGGAAAACCACCCTTCAGCTTGTCGCCGTGGGCTTCCTCATTGCCGGCAAGGCCGGCGACGCCGTCGTGCCGGTGGTCACCAAAACCGGCATCATACTGCTGTGGCTGTCCGCCTTGCTGACGATTTATACCGGATGGGATTATCTCCAGGCGAGCCTGCATCACCTGACCCGGGAGGACGCGTGAAGCTTCTTTACTTTGCGTGGGTGCGCGAGCGCGTCGGCAAGGCAGAGGAACAAGTCGATCCGCCGGCCGGTGTCGCGACGGTCGGCGAGTTGATGGCGTGGCTTGCCCAGCGTAGCGAGCAGTATGCTCATGCCTTCGAGAATGCGAAGGTCATCCGCGCGGCGGTCGATCACCGTCATGTGCGCGCCGACGCCGCGATCGCGGGCGCCAGCGAGATTGCATTTTTCCCGCCGATGACTGGCGGTTGAAAGTCCGGGCACGATGATCTCAACGATCCGCTTGCAACGCGAAGCCTTTGACGCCGCCGCCGAGACGGAAAGCATGTCGCGCGGACGCACCGACATCGGCGCTGTCGTGACTTTCACCGGCCTGTGTCGCGCCGACGAGAACGGCCGGCCGATCGCATCGCTGACGCTCGAACATTATCCGGGCATGGCCGAGGCGGAGATCGCCCGGCACGTCGAGGAGGCCGGCGCGCGCTGGCCGTTGCTCGGTGTGACGGTGATCCATCGCTACGGGCGGATAGTGCCGGGCGAAGGCATCGTCCTTGTCGCCACCGCATCGAGCCATCGCGAGGCGGCATTCGCGGCTGCTTCCTTTCTGATGGATTACCTGAAAACACGCGCGCCATTCTGGAAACAGGTGCAGACCGTCGCCGGGACAACCTGGGTCGACGCCAAGGCGGCCGATGATAAGGCCGCCGAGCGGTGGTCCGCACCGCCGCCGCTCCGGCGCGCGAAATGAGCGGCGTGCAATCGTTCATGGTGCAGCGATAACAAGTCAGGTTCGCGAGCCGTAGGATATCGTTCAGTGACGCAAGCAATGCAAAATTCCTTATCAGCCGCCGCAGAAATCAAATCGCCGCCGGTTCGTCAGAAGGGCCCGCGCGTCTTTCTCGACATGGATCAGGAGGAGCTGGACGACGCCTATACCCAGATCAAATATGCGCCCAACCTGCCGCAGATCGTCGCGCGCTTCGCCTCGAACAGCGCCGTGACCCGCGCCCGCCTGGGCGAGCCGCGGCGTCTTGCTTATGGCAGCGCGCCGATCGAACAGCTCGACCTCTATGCCACGAAGGCGCCGAACGCGCCGATTTGCGTATTCATTCATGGCGGTGCCTGGCGGCTGGGTGAGGCGAAGAGCTATGCTTTTCCAGCGGAGGCGATTGTGGGGGCCGGCGCGCATTTTGCCGCGCTCGATTTTGCCAGCGTCGACGCAACCGGCGGCGACCTCATGCCGATCGCCGATCAGGTTCGTCGCGCGGTCGCGTGGGTCTACGCCAACGCGCCGAGCTTCGGCGCCGATCCGCAGCGGCTTTACGTTTTCGGCCATTCCTCCGGCGCTCATCTCGCCGGCGTGGTGCTGACGACCGATTGGGCCGGCGATTTCGGCCTGCCGGCCGACGCGGTCCGCGGCGGCCTCGTGATTTCGGGGATGTACGACCTGGAGCCGGTACGGCTTTCTGCGCGATCCGAATATGTCCGCTTCACCGATGCGACCGTCGATGCCCTTAGTCCGCAGCGCCACGTGGACCGTTTGACCTGTCCTGTCATGATCGCGCATGGCACCTTGGAGACGCCTGAATTTCAGCGTCAGGCCCGCGACTTCGCCGCCGCTGCCAGAAAGAACGGCAAGTCCGTCGAGTTACTCGTCGCCGAGGGCTACAACCATTTCGAAATTCTGGAGACGCTTGCCAATCCTTACGGCTTCATCGGGCGAGCCGCCCTCAAGATGATGAAGCTCATTCAATAGCGCCGAAGCGACGTCTGCCGTGGGGCGAAGCTACGTTGATGCAGGTCAATGCGCCTGCTGGGGGCGCATTGATTGTTTCATTTTGGCTTAGGTGTTGAAACGAAGGGTGCCGATGTGGGATCGCGCCACGGGACGTTAAATCTCGTTCAAGTGCCCGCTTCATGAAGGGCCTGACAGAAGGCCGCAGTAAAGCCGCTTCCGCCGTCCCTGCGCGTCGCGTCGAGCATGCCTCACGCGCGCCACGCGGAAGTTTCGCTGGATTGGCCTTCGGGGCGCTCGGCATCGTCTACGGCAATATCGGCACATCGCCGCTTTACGCTGTCGATCAGTTGTTCCGCGGTCGCGCCGGCACCACGCAAACGCCGGCCGACATATTCGGCGGCGTGTCGCTGGTGATCTGGACGATCACCGTCATCATCGCCATCAAATACGCCCTCCTGGTGCTGCGCGCGCAGAATGACGGCGAGGGCGGTCTTTTTGCACTCTACGGCCTGTTGCATGAACATAAGAAGCGCGGCACGACCCTGCTGTTGTGGGCGCTCATGCTGGGTGCCGGACTGCTGTTTGGCGACGGCATGATCACGCCGGCGATCAGCGTCGTCTCCGCCGTGGAAGGTCTTGACGTGGCAACTCCGGGAATGAGCCACGTCGTCATACCAATTACGATCGGGCTCCTGACCGCGCTGTTTGCCATCCAATTCAAGGGCACGTCGGGAATAGGCATTGTATTTGGTCCCATTCTCCTCGTCTGGTTTGTTGTCATCGCGACCCTTGGCGCCTTTCAGATCGGCGATCACCCGGAGATTTTTGCGGCATTCAATCCCGTCTACGGCCTGCAATTTCTCGTTCACGCGAGCTGGTTCGAGGCGCTGCTGATTTTGAGTGCGCTGATGCTCGTCGTTGCCGGCGGTGAAGCGATGTACGCCGACGTCGGGCATTTCGGTGCGCGGCCGATACAGGCGAGCTGGTTCGCCGTTGTCTATCCGGCGCTGCTGCTGAACTATTTGGGGCAGGGCGCCTATTTGTTGACCGGTGAGCCGGTTGTTGGCGGCAAGCTGTTTTACAACCTCGTGCCGCCGCCGATGCTGTTTCCGATGGTTCTGCTCGCCACCGTCGCTACGGTCATTGCTTCGCAGGCGTTGATTTCCGGCACCTATTCGCTGGTATCGCAAGCGATCCGGTTAGGTTTGTTTCCGCGACTCAGCTTTCTGCATACCCACGAAAGGCAGGCCGGTCAGATTTACATTCCCTTCGTCAACTGGTCGCTTTTTGCCGGATGCATTCTGCTCGTCGTGGCGTTTGGCTCGAGTGCGGCGCTGGCGGCGGCCTACGGACTTGCCGTATCCGGCGTCATGGCCATCACCTCGATTGCCATGTTTCCGATTGCCCGCATTTATTGGAAATGGGGACCGGCACGAACGGGGGTGGTGTGGGGTTCGCTGCTGGCCGTCAACGTCGCTTTCCTGATTGCTTGTTCCCTCAAGTTTCTGGAGGGCGGCTACGTCCCGCTTTTGGTCGGCGCCGTTTTATTCCTCGTCATGGCGACCTGGCGGTGGGGCCGCAAGGCGACCTTTGCCGCCTATACCGCCAAATCCACGATGACGATGGCCGAGGTCGTGGCTCTGCATCGGGCGTGTGACGTATTCATGGAGCGAAATGCGGTAGTGATGGCGGCAAGCCCGGTGCGCCTTCCGACCGATCGTGCGCCGGCGATTGTCCAGATGCTGTGGGAGCGGCACGGTATCCTGCCGCGCAACCTGATCATCGTCCAGGTGACCCATCGAAAGGTGCCTTACATCCGGGACGGCCGTTATCGGGTGACCGCTTTCGATCGCGAGCCCAAGCGGGGTGGTGTCATCGCCGTCGAAGTGAGCTTCGGGTTCATGGAGGAGCCGAATGTCGAACGGCTGCTGGAAGAATTGGCGCGTCACCACGAAATCGATTTGCCGACCGACCGGCATCAGTGGGTCGTGCATGCCTCGCAGGAGAACCTTCTGCCGTCGCGGCGCATGGGCCTGCTCAGGCGCCTGCGCTTTCGGCTGTTCCTGATCCTCCGCATGGTTTCGCAGCCCGCATACTATTATTACGGGCTTGGCGACGAAGTGCAGCTATCGGTCGAGATCATCCCGGTGCGGGTGCGCTAGAACGCCGCTTTTTGAGTTGTTTGGGTCGCGCGCCGGCCGTCGCACCGACCAGACCCGGCGGGCGGCGACGCGTTTCGCCAAACAGCAACGCCGACAGGGCCTTTTGCGGCTTGATCAAATCCGCAAGCGTATGGGCGTCCAAGACAGCAAGAAATGCGTCAGTCGCGTCGCGCAAAACCCCGCGCAGCACGCAGGCGCGCTCGATCCGGCAATAGCCGGTTTGATCAAGGCATCCGATAACGCCGAGCCTATCCTCGGTGTCGCGCACCATCTGGCCGATATTGATGTCGCGCGGCTTGCGCATGAGACGAATGCCGCCACCCCGCCCGCGTACCGTGTCGAGATAGCCTTTCTGGCTAAGATCATTGACGACCTTCATGAGATGGTGCTTCGAAATCGCGAAGCTTTCGGCGATGTCTTTGATTGTTGTTAGTTCGCCTTCGTTGATTCCGACCTGGGTAAGGACACGCAGGGCGAAATCGGTATGGAGTGTCAGGCGCATTCAGGTCTCCGCGCGGCGGCACCGCGCCGCATCTTCCGGCGATGATATCTCAGCCGGCCCGTCTGGCACGCAGCAGCATTGGTCCATATACAATGGCGAAGCCGCCGAAGGCGACGATCCAGCCGAGCGCGGATACTACCAACGCTTCATGGTAGATCGACGGCAGCGTCGACGCCGCCATTCTCGTGACAGCGGCGGCGAGGATGGCGCCGTAGATGATCATCGTCGGCGGCTTAGCGACGATTTCGCGCCCGGTGTGCCCAAGACTCGCCCGTGTCATCACCGCCAGCGTCATCGTTCCTATGGCTCCCGTCGTCCAGGCATGCAGAGCGCCAGTCGGGGTGAGGATTTCGGGCCAAAGGATCGACACACCAAGCGCCAGCGCGCCCACCGGCACGAACGCATAGCCGAGATGCAGGATGAGCACGATCGGTTCGCGCCAAACCCGTTCACCGGCCCAGCGCGACAATCGGAGTGCTTGGCCAATTGCCGCGATGATGAGAAGTCCCGCCGTTCCCGTCCAATTTGGTGCTGCGATCCACGATACGAGCGCGCCGCCGGTGATGCCGATGGAAATCATGTCGAAACGACCGAGCGGGGCGGGCAGCTTGGCGCTTTGCTGTCGCGCCAGCCAATTGTGCGTAAAACTCGGCGTGACTCTTCCACCCACCAGCATGATGAGAACGATAATCAGCGCGACGCCAAGCCGTATGCCGTAGTCGGGCGCCCCGTAGACCAGCACCTCCGCCTGAAAAAGGATATTGGCGAGTGCCATCGCCGCAACGAGTATCGTCACCTTCAGGTTTCGCCAGTTTTTGCCGGCTATGATTTCGCGCAGAATGACAGCCGTCAGCGCCAGCAGATAGGTGCAGTCAATGACCGCTGCGGCGACGATGCCGATTTGATCGGTGGCGAGCATCGCAATCCGCCCGGCCAACCACAGCAAAAACAGCGCCAGCAACGGACGCCCCTGCAACGGAAGCCGGCCCGTCCAGTTCGGAATCGCAGTCAGCAGGAATCCGGTAAGGACTGCCGAAACATAACCGAACAAAAGCTCATGAGCGTGCCACGCCAAGACGCCATAGCCATGCGCAAACGTCCACCAATTGGAGATGACTCCGATCCAGAGCACCATCGCGGCAAGCGCCCATAGCGCGGCACCCAGGAAAAATGGCCGAAAGCCGTAACTCAGAAGTGGAATGGCTTCGGGCCGCAGACGCGGAATGCCGCCGCGCCGGCGGAGTGGGCTGTTCCTGTCGCGGCCGATAGAAGACATGTGACCTCACACTCCCGCCAACCTGCCGCTCCAGGCCCGACGAATTCCGGGCCTGGGGCACAATCCGCGCAACTTCAGTGTCCCATCCCGGACATCACCTGACCGTTGTAAATTTCAGGATTCGGCGGACCCTCGACGGTCAGAACGCCGGCCAGCCCGCGCTCGACTCTGGCTATCGCGTGATCGAGCAGGGTGTAGTTGCCGGGGACTTTGGTCTTGAACTCGGTAATGACGGCGCCTCCGGGTGGAACTGTCACCGTTTGAATGCCTTCGATCGGCGGCGTTTGCAGGCCTCCCAGAAAATAGACTTTGTCAAAAATCTCGCCGATGACATGGAACGACGACGTATAGTTTGGTCCGCCAACGCCGAAGAAGATACGCACCGTTTCCCCGACCTTGGCCCGGAGCGGATGCAATTTCGATAGCGCGCCGACCGCTCCGTTGAACACGAAATACTCGGGACGTTCATTCAGCAATTTCTCAACGCTGAATTCGGCGCTGCCGCGCTGCCCGTACGGGGCATCGGTGTAGATTTCTCCCTGCATGACATAGAACTCGCGGTCGGCATGGGGCAATCCCTCCGCCGGCTCGACCAGAATGAGCCCATACATGCCGTTGGCGATGTGCTCTGCAACCATTGGCGTGGCGCAGTGATAGACAAAAAGACCCGGCACCAAGGCTTTCCAGGTCATCGATTTCTCATGTCCTGGTTCCACCTGCAGCGAGGCGGCGCCGCCGCCCGGCCCGGTTACGGCATGGAAATCGACTGAATGAATCATCGTGCTGTCGGCAGAGTTTTTCAGATGTATGTCGATCGTGTCGCCGACGCGAACGCGGAGGAATGGCCCGGGGACCTTCCCGTTGAACGTCCAGTATCCAAACGTGGTGCCTTCGGCCAGCCGTCCTTCGACTTCGACGCTCAGCAGATCGACGCGGACAGTCTGCGGCTCCCGCTTCGCGATTGGGGGCGGCAAGTCAGTCGGCTCGCGCGAGATATCGGCTTCGACGAGCGTTTGCGGTGCCGGCAAGGCCGTGACGATGAACTGACCCTGCATGCCGGCAAGCTGGTGCCCCGGGACGCTGCAAAAATAGGTGAAGTCGCCGGCCTTCGTCGCCCGAAAAGCTATTGTGGTGCTTGCCCCTTTTCCGGTGACACGCGGCGATCTGGCGTCCTGCTCGGGAAAGACGATGTCGTGCTCCGCTCCCTCGCCGTTGATCAGGGTGAGTTGCACGACCTGTCCTGCGGCGGCGGTCAGCACCGGATTTACTTTGCCGTCGATCTCGCCGCCCACACCGATATAGACCATGCGTCCTTCGGCGATGCCCGATCGCAAGGTATATTTTGCATCCTGGAGGTAGCCGGCGCCGGGGGCGTTTTGCTGCGGCTGACTTGCTGCCCCTGATTTTTGTTCGGCTGTTGCCGGGGGAACCGCGGCTGGCTTTTGCTGCGGCGTATTGGCTGCGGCAGCTTGAGAACCAACTGGAGATGCAAGGAACGCGATGACGTCGGTGCGGTCGTGGTCGGTCTTCAGACCCGGAAACGGCATCTTGTTTCCGGGGATGGCCTTCTGCGGATCGGCGAGATACGAATTCAGAGTTTTCTCATCCCAAACGATGTTCGCCTGCTTCATCGCCGGGAGTAGCTGTAGCCGGGCTCGGCCCCCGATTTCCGGCCGACAATGCCTGCCAGCGAAGGACCCAGGATATTTTTGCCCGGCTCGATCGAGTGGCATGCCTGGCATTTCCTGAAAACCTGGCGCCCCGCGGCTGGATCGCCGCTCGCGATGGGCGTCGCTTGCACCACGGCTTGCCCGCTTGCCGGCGATGCATCGGCGGCGGCAACGCGATTGTTGCTTGGTCGCTCGCAAATCTGATCTTTTGCCCGAGTGGCGTCGGCAGCTGCCGGCGCGATATTTGTGCTCCTTGAAATCGGCTGGGCTGTCGCACGCGCAAACGCGGCCGCAGCAGGTGGCACGGCATTAACCGCGGCGGACGGGGAAGTTGGGAGCGAGGCGAGGAACAGGCCGCCGGCAATTATGCATAGGCCGATGCCAACGATGTACCATTCCCTGATTTTTTTCTGGATCACCGGCCACATTTATCGCTCCCCATATATCATGCATAATAAATACATGTTTTTCGATAAACGATTCCGGGCGGCGGTTATTGATGCAGATCAAACGCCGAAGCAGGTCGCGGGCTTCTCTCGGCCCGGCTGGGTCGTCCGTCTGCTTTGAAGACCGGCTTGGTCGGAGGTCGAAAGATCAACCCCGAGACCGGGTTACTTGATGGTCAGTGTCATACTAAATTTGCCGAACGGCCCGTCCGACATCGTGTTGGCGTGCATCAAAATCACGTAAGTGCCGGTGGCCGGCAAGGTGTAAGGCGTATTTTCGTCGACCGCGTCGGATTTGCCGTTTGGCAGGGTGATCGGGATGCCGGGCCCGGTCTTGATATTTCCACCGACGACCGTGACCGTCATTTTTTGACCAGCGCGGGCATCGAACTCGTAATAATAATTCGGCCGTTCGCCGGAAACGAAGCCCTCCGCGGTGATCGAAACCTCGCCGCGCGCCATGCGCAGTATGGCCGGACAGGCTTCGTCCCCCATTGTGCAAGCTCCCGCTTCGGTTCCGACGAGCATAACCGCCAAAATCCCTGCGGCCGCCGTCGCTATGCGGATCAGGCCGCCGTTTGTCGCTGCCGTCATATCTGGCCTCTTGTGTTCGAGGTTGATTGCCGACTTCAAACCAACTCGCTTTGGTTATTTAGCCGCGGTCTGCGTCGCCTTTATTGCAGAACTGCAGATTCGATGAGTTCGCGGGTGGGTGAGGCTTTCTCATTCTCTTCGATGTAACGCGGCCGGGGCATTTGTGTTCGTTTAATCCGACCGGAGAAAGATCAGTTCGCCAGCTTCCTCAGCCACACTTTATTGTCATGGAAGGCGGCGCCGCCGAATGGGGCGACCGGATCGGCGCCGGTCAGGGTGTTGATGCCGCGCCCGTCGGGATAGGCAGAGTTTGGCCAAAGCGATTCCGCGATCAACACGCCGCGGCGCACACCGTCGAAGAGCTTGGCATGCAGCCGCACCGTGCCACGACGGTTACCCAGCCTGACTTCTTCACCATCCGCAACGCCGAGTGCGGCGGCGTCGTCGGGATGGATCATCACTTCGGGCCGCCGCTCCCGCGCGAGTGAGGTTGGCGTTTCGGTGAAGCTGGAATTGAGAAAACCGCGCGCCGGCGAAGTCGCCAGACGGAACGGATGTTCGGTGTCGGCTTCCTCGATCACTTCCCAGTGGTCGGGCAACCTGGGAATTGCCGGCGGCGCGTAGGTCCGATGCCAGCGCTTGAATGGCACGCTCGGCCAATCCGGCTTGAAACGGAACTTGCCGTCGGGGTAGGCGAAACCGTCGAGAAAATGCGCCGTGGCGAAATCCGGCTGGCAGTCGATCCAGCGACTGGCTTCGAACGCGGCGAGCGTGCCCCATCCGGACTTTTGCAGCGACTGGTCGATCAGTTCGCGCGGCGTCATGGCGAAGCCCGGGTGCTCGGCACCGAGCCGCTCGGCCAGCCCGCAGATAACTTCGTGGTTCGATCGGCATTCGCCGGGCGGTTCGATCAGCTTCGGCCCGAACAGAAGATATTGGCTACCTCCGGCCGAGTAGAAGTCGTCGTGCTCGACAAACATCGTGGCCGGCAGGACCAGATCCGCCATCCTGGCCGTGTCGGTCATGAATTGCTCGTGCACGCACACGAACAGATCGTCGCGGGCAAAGCCGCGCTTTACGGTTTCCTGGTCGGGTGCGACCGAAACCGGATTGGTGTTCTGGATCAGCATTGCGGTGACGGGCGGGCCGCCGCGCAATGCGTCCTCGTCGCCGGTCAGGATCGCGCCGATGCGCGACTGGTCGAGCATGCGGATCGCGGGATCGCGAAGGTCGCTGCCCTCGATCACGCTCGTGTCGAGGTGAAAGATGGCGCCGTTGTTGTGAAAGGCACCGCCGCCTTCGAGGCGCCACGCGCCGGTCACCGCGGCGATGCAGCTTGCCGCATGCATGTTGAGCGCGCCGTTGCGCGAACGTGAAAACCCATAACCGAGACGGAAGTAGGCGCGCTTGTTCTCGCCGACGAGGCGGGCGAAGGCCTCGATCGTTTCCACCGGCGCCCCGGTGATCCGCGATGCCCAATTTGGATCGCGTGTGCGCAAATGCTCGGCAAGCTCGCGCGGCGCGTCGGTGTAACGATCAAGGTAGTCCCAGTCGGCCTTGTCGTCGCGGAACAAACAATGCATCACGGCGCAGGCGAGTGCGCCATCGGTGCCGGGCCGGATCAGCACCGGCAGATCGGCCTGGCGCATCGTGCCATTCATATAGACATCGACCGCGACGATCCTGGCGCCGCGCTCCTTGCGGGCGCGGGTCGCATGCGTCATCACATTGACCTGGGTGTTCACCGCGTTGGTGCCCCAGATCACCACCAGGTCGGACTTCGCCATTTCGCGCGGATCGGCGCCGGCGAGTTTGCCGGTGCCGGCAATGAAGCCGGTCCAGGCCGGATTGACGCAGATGGTGGAGAAAAAGCCGGAATATTTCTTGGCGTGCCGCAGGCGATGGATGCCGTCGCGCATGACGTAGCCCATCGTGCCGGCATAAAGGTACGGCCAGACCGCTTCGGAGCCGTGCGCCTGTTCGGCGCGGTCGAATTGTTCGGCGACAAGATCGAGTGCCTCGTCCCAGGAGATCGGGGCGAATTGGCCGCTCCCCTTGGGGCCGATCCGGCGCAGCGGATGCTTGAGACGGTCGGGGTGATGCACCCGCTCGGCGTAACGCGCGACTTTCGCGCAGATGACGCCGGCGGTGTAGGCGTTATCTTCCGCGCCGCGGACGCGACCGATCGATTGGTTGCCGTAAACCTCGATCTCGAGTGCGCAGGTCGACGGACAATCGTGCGGACAGGCCGAAGCGGCGATACGGGGGCGGACGGTCTGGTTCATTGCGCCAGCACCTTATCGCGTTTTTTCGGATGCGGCGAACGGCGCGCATCCCCACTGTCCGGAAAAGTAACTCCCGGCGGGTCGTCCAGGCGCAGCTTCCTCCGCTCCAGCAGCAGGCCGCAATCCGCTACGCCGCCGCGGCCTTGCCTTTCGGCTGCACCTCGGCGGTGTAGTCGCTCATCAATTGGTGAGTGATACGGCTTGGTATGAAATTCCAGTCGGCGATCTGCGACACCGCGGTGATTTCGGCGGCGGTGCCGGTGATGAAGCACTCGGAGAAGCCGCTCAGCTCATCCGGCATGATGCGGCGCTCGATCACTTCGATATTGTGCCGCCGCGCCAGTGCGATCGCGGTTGCCCGCGTGATGCCGGAGAGGAAGCAGTCGGCGATCGGCGTGTGGATTTTGCCGTCCTTGATGAAAAAGATGTTGGCGCCGGTGCATTCGGCGACCCGGCCCTCCCAGTCGAGCATCATGGCATCGGCGAATCCGCGCCGCTCGGCGCGATGTTTGGAAATGGTGCAGATGGCGTAAAGCCCCGCTGCTTTGGCGAGCACGGGGGCCGTTCTCGGATCGGGACGGCGATATTCCGCGAGATCGAGGCGGATGCCCTTTAATCGCTGTGCGGGATCGAAATAGCTTGGCCATTCCCACGTCGCGACGGCGAGATGGATGGTGTTGTTCTGCGCCGAAACGCCGAGTTGCTCCGAGCCGCGCCACGCGATCGCCCGCACATAGGCGTTCTTTTGATTGTTTTTCTCGATCACGGTGCGCTTGGCGCCATCGATCTCCGCCACGCTGTAGGGAATTTCGAAATCCATGATCTGCGCCGAGTGCCTGAGGCGCTCGGAGTGTTCGAGGCTTTTGAAAATCTCGCCGCCATAGGCGCGTTCGCCCTCGAACACGGCGCTCGCATAATGCAGGCCATGCGTCAGTACGCTGATCTTGCAATCGGCGGTCGGAATGAGTTTGCCGTCGAGCCAGATCAGGTCCGGACGTTGATCGAAGGACACTGCCATGACGTTGCCTCCCTGGGCGTGGGTGGCCCGTTCGTTGCCGAAAGTCTGGCCGCGCTTTTGTGGGCCTTTTGCGCTCGGCCGTTGGGCTTTTGCGTTGGGAGAGAACTCCCGGTAAGGTCGCATGTGCCCTATGAGAGCGCCTTTCGGCGCCCGGATAACTCGCGCCGGGGTATGAGCCGGGCGCGCCGTTGCCGTGACATTGCGCTTTTGGGGGTAACAATCAAACGGAAATATGTCAATATAGCTGACATAATGGCTGACATCAGTCTGACAACGCCGAGCAAGAGCCGCTCCGATGCCGCGCCGGCCGGAGCTGCGGCGCCCGCGCGGGAGCCGTGCTGGGATCTCATCGAGCTGCTGTTCTTTGCCTACCGCGACTTCGTCAGCGACCCCGATCAACTCCTCGATAAACTCGGCTTCGGGCGCGCCCATCACCGCGTTCTGCATTTCGTCAATCGCAATCCCGGCATGAAGGTCGCTGAACTGCTCGACGTACTGAAAATCACCAAGCAGTCGCTCGGCCGCGTGCTCAAGCAGCTCATCGACGAAGGTTATGTGGTGCAAAAGGAAGGCGCCGATCGCCGTCAGCGGCTTCTCTATGTGAGCCCGGCTGGCGAAGCGCTGGCGATGCGGCTCGCCGGGTTGCAAACGGCGCGCATCGGGCGGGTGCTGGACGAAATGGGGCCTGCCGGCCGCGAGACGGCGCGGCGGTTTCTCGCCGGCATGATCGGCGCCGAAGACCGCGAGCGCGTTCTTCGTCTTATCGCGCGCGCGGACCGCGTGCGCGTCAATGGCCGAGATTGAGTCGCATGGCGACGCCCGCCGCGAACCCGGCCGACGACGCGCCTCATCTGCTCGTCGTTGACGACGATCGCCGCATCCGCGCGCTTCTGTTGCGCTTTCTTCTCAGCGAGGGTTACCGCGTGACAACCGCCGAGTTGTCGCGGGAGGCGAGGGCCAAGCTCGAAAGCCTCAATTTCGATCTCCTCATCCTTGACGTGATGATGCCGGGCGAAAACGGGTTCGATTTGGCCCGCGCCATCCGCGCCGGATCGGCCGTGCCTATCCTCATGCTCACCGCGCGCGACGAGAAGGAGAACCGGATCAAGGGCCTCGAAATCGGCGCCGACGATTATCTGGCGAAACCGTTCGAGCCGCGTGAGTTGTCGCTGCGGATTGCCAGTATCCTGCGCCGCGCGCGACCGCCGAGCGCACCGCCGGCAGAATTGGTGCGGTTTGGTCCATTCGTATTCCACCTGGCACGCGGAGAACTCCGCCGCGGCGAGGAGGCGATCCGCCTGACGGACCGCGAACGCGAGATGCTTCGCGTTCTTGCCGCAAGCGTCGGCGAGACGGTTCCACGTCAGGCGCTGGCCGGCAACGGCGAGAGCGTCAGCGAGCGCACGGTGGATGTGCAGGTCAACCGCCTGCGCCGCAAGATCGAACTCGATCCGGCCAACCCGCTCGTCGTGCAGACCGTGCGCGGCGTGGGCTATCGGCTGGTGGCGTCGCCGTGAGCGGCGCGATGACCAACTTTGACGACGGCGTCGGACGCCTGCGCAGCGCGGCGAGCCACCTGTTGGCTGCGGCCAATACCGCAGCGGCCGCCGCCGGCTCGATTGCCGCGCCTATCACCGGGCCGTGGGGCCGCTTCACGCTCTGGCTCAAGGCCATTCTGCCGAAGGGCCTCTATGCCCGGGCGCTGCTCATCATCATCGTCCCGATGGTCGTGCTGCAATCCGTTGTCGCGTTCCTGTTCGTCGAGCGGCAATGGAGCGTGGTCAATTACTATCTGGCCTCCGCGGTGACGCGTGAAATCGCGACGTTGATCGACGTCTACAAGACCTATCCGCAAGGCGCCGATCGCGCGCAGTTCCGCCGTATCGCGCAGGAGCGGCTTGGCCTCGCAGTCGACTTCCTTCCCGAGACGCAATTGCCGCCGCCGGGCCCAAAACCGTTCTTTTCGCAGCTCGACGCGACGTTGTCCGACGAGATCCGCAAACAGATCAGGCTGCCGTTTTGGATCGACACGGTAGGACGTTCTTCGATCGTTGAAATCCGCATCAAGCTCGATGGCACGATCATGCGGGTGTTTGCGCGGCGCGCCGACGCCTACGGGTTCAATTCCAGGATCTTCCTGCTGTGGATGCTCGCCACCTCGCTGGTTGTGCTCACCATCGCCATCTTGTTCCTGCGCAATCAGATCCGCCCCATCGTCAAGCTTGCCGACGCCGCGGAAGCCTTCGGCAAGGGCCGCGAGGTTTCGAATTTCCGTCCGCGTGGCGCGCGCGAGGTGCGGCGTGCAGCGGCGGCTTTCCTTGAAATGAAGACCCGCATCGAGCGCGCGATCGAGCAGCGCACCACCATGCTGGCCGGCGTGTCCCACGACCTGCGGACCATCCTGACGCGTTTCAAGCTTGAACTCGCGCTGCTCGGCGACAGTCCGGAAGTGGAAGCGATCAAGAAAGACGTCGACGAGATGGCGGGGATGCTCGAAGCCTACCTCGCCTTCGCGCGCGGCGACATGGGCGAGCAACCGGCCCCGACCGACATGGCCGCCATGCTGGACGAACTGAAAATCGATACCGAGCGCCACGGACGCCGCGCCACCGCCGCCTTCCACGGCCAGCCCGAGGTCACCGTGCGGCCGGCAGCGTTCAAGCGCTGCCTCGCCAATCTCGTCTCCAACGCTGCGCGGTTTGCATCGAACGTCGCCATCACCGGCCATCGCGATCATCGTTGGCTCACGGTGACGGTGGACGACGACGGGCCGGGCATCCCGTCGGCTTTGCGCGACGACGTTTTCAAGCCGTTCCTGCGGCTCGACGACGCACGCAACCAGGACGAAGGCGGCACCGGTCTCGGTCTCGCTATCGCCCGCGATATCGCGCGCTCCCATGGCGGCGACATCACGCTTGCCGACTCGCCGCTCGGCGGATTGCGGGCGAGCGTGCGCGTGCCGGTCTAGCCGGCACGCCGCTGGGTTCGCCGCAACACTACTTTCGCTGTAAGTCCGCGGCGGCGCGCGCCAGGATCTCGACGAGATGCGCCTCGGCCTCCGCGTCGCCTTCGAGCCTCTTGCTGACGGTTTCGCGCAAGTGATCGAGCGCGGCCTCGGTAAGCGGTGGCAGGGGCCGGCGATTGTCTCGCCCGCCTCGCGCGGAGCGGCGCCAGCGGTTCACCCGTTCGCCGAGCGCGGTCAGCCGATCGAGTACGGCGTCGACGATTTCGCGGTTGGACTTGAGGTAAGCGCTACCTTCCTCGGTGATGGTGTAGAGCTTTTTAGAGCCTTCGGTCGAGGCGGTGACGTAGCCCGCTTCCTCCAGATAGGTCAGCGTCGGATAGACGATGCCGGGGCTCGGGCTGTACCAGTCCGCCGTTTTCTCTTCGAGCTGCTTGATGATTTCATAGCCGTGACGCGGCGCTTCGGCGATCAGCGCCAGCGCGATGAGACGCAGGTCACCCTGCGCGAGCATGCGCCGGGCGCGCATCAAATCGTCGGCGTCCCGGCCGTCAAAGCCGCCCATGCCGTGCCGTCCGCCGAAACCACCAAACCCGCCGAAGCGGCCGCGGTGATGCCGGCCGGCGCCCCATTTTTCGTGGCGGGATTCCCAATGTCCGTGTCCGTGATGTCCGTGCATTTCGTTCTCCATTTGCACTAAGATATATCTTTAGATAGCTCTATCTGAGATGTAACGCAAGATATATCTTTGCGAGAAAATGCATCAAGGATTTCAACGGGTTTCAGTATTGCCTCATAGGCCATTGACATAGGTCATCGGCCAATTGGCCATTGGTTAAGTGGGTCGTCGGGTCACCACAGAAAGGGCCCGTGGGGCCACTTCGGCCCGCATGAACGCGCCGCGCCTTTCGAATTCGGCGAAGCGGGTGCTGCGCAGGCTTAGCGGCGTTTTGCGCAGGATTTTTTCCACGCGCCGCCACAGGATCATGGCGTGCACCGGGTAGGTCAGTGCCGCATCGCGGGCGATCGTTTCGTCGTAGCCGAGAAGCCTTTCGCCGAGGTCGCACCACGCCTCGTAGACTGGCGTTTTGCGGTCGCCGAAGGAGATCGGCTCGACCGCGGGCGGCAGCAGCGGCTCGATTTCACCGGCGCGTTTGAAGCGGTGGACGTCTCTTATCGACCTGAAGGCGACGAGATGCAGCCATTCGTGCAGGAGTGTAAGGCCGACAGTCCGGCCGAGGCGGCGATCGGGCTTATAGAGCACGACCAAACTAAAGTTCGTCGCATTACCGAGAAGAAAAAAATCTTGGCCGGCGATTTTGCGCACCCAGGGATCGAGGAACGAATGCTCATCGCTGAGGTGCAGGCGGCGGATGAGGCGAAGGTCGGGAAGTTCACGCAACAGTGCAAGCGCTTCCGTGGCGTCGATGCGTTCGTAGTCGGGAGCGCCCGCCGGTATCTCGAGCTCTGTTTTGCATCCGGCGACGCGATAGACGTGCATCAGCGTCGGTTGCTGCACGGTGCCGTGGCGCAGAAATTCTTTCAAATCCTGGAAGCTTGCCGCATCGGACGATGCTGTGAATATCGTCATGGCGCGGGCATAGACGCCGGAAAATCCGTCGGGGAGGGGCGGGGCCGGGTCGATCGCCTGGAGCGGACCGATCTTGCCGCCGACGCGCGGCCTGTTGCGAACGAGGAAGCCGCGAACCAGGAGGACCGCGAAAAGAACGATGATGACGATCTGGCTCGCCGCCGAAATCATCCCGCTCCAGTCATATTGGCCGAGCGCCATGGTCTATTGTACCGGAGAACTTGCCCGCTTGACGGGCCGCACGCGCAGCGCGAATGCTAATATATGTTTGCGACTTTCTTTCATGAGCTGAAGCAGGCGGGCGTCCCGGTGACGCTGCGCGAATATCTCACGCTGATGGAGGCGATGGACAAGGACCTCGCCGGCCGGCGCATCGAGGATTTCTACTATCTCTCCCGCGCGACGCTGGTGAAGGACGAACGCAATCTCGACCGCTTCGACCGGGTCTTCAGCCACGTGTTCAAGGGCCTCGATTCCCTCGAGGAGGCGCTGAGCGCGGAAATCCCGCTCGAATGGCTGAAGAAGCTCACGGAGAAGCACCTGACCGAAGAGGAGAAGAAGCAGATCGAGGCGCTGGGCGGCCTCGACAAGCTTCTCGAAACGCTGCGCCAGCGCCTCGCCGAGCAGAAGGGCCGACACCAGGGCGGCAAGAAGTGGATCGGCACGGCGGGGACCTCGCCGTTCGGCGCCTACGGCTACAATCCCGAGGGCGTGCGTATCGGCCAGGACGGCAATCGCAATTTCCGCGCGGTGAAGGTCTGGGACAAGCGCGAGTTCCAGGACCTCGCCGGCGATGTCGAACTCGGGACGCGCAACATCAAGATCGCGCTGCGCCGCCTTCGCAAGTTCGCGCGCACCGGCGCGCCGGACGAGCTTGATCTCGACGGCACGATCAAGGGCACGGCGCATAAGGGCTATCTCGACATCCTGATGCGGCCGGAACGGCACAACACCATCAAGGTGCTCTTGTTCTTCGACATCGGCGGCTCGATGGACTGGCACGTCAAGGCGACGGAGGAATTGTTCTCCGCCGCCAAGACCGAGTTCAAGCACATGGTGCATCTCTACTTCCACAACTGCCTTTACGAGAAAGTCTGGAAGGAGAACGCACGGCGCTTTAGCCAGACGACGCCGACCTGGGACGTGCTTCACACCTATCCGCACGATTACAAGGCGATCTTTGTCGGCGACGCGTCGATGTCGCCTTACGAGATCGTCGCGCCCGGCGGTTCGGTCGAGCACTACAACGAGGAAGCCGGCACCGTCTGGATGCAGCGCGTCGCCTCGACCTATCCGTCCTGCGTCTGGCTCAATCCGGTGCCCGAGCGCGAATGGGAGTTCACCGAGTCGATCCGCATGATGCGCCAGCTGCTCGGCGGGCGGATGTATCCCCTCACGCTCGAGGGTCTCGACGCCGCGATGCGGGAGCTTGGACGGTAGGCAAATGCATCTTCCGAATCGTCATGATGGCCATGTATGGTGCGGCCGTCGTTAACAACCGAAAGGAGGTGATCCAGTGTCTCATTGTCTATCGCCGCGGTCGCCGGCATTCATGAACTGGATCCTCGCCTCTGCCGAGGCTTCTGCCAGGTGACATAGATCCGTCACCCGCTCATGCGCGCGCGGCAGGACATCGCTTCGCGCAACCGGGCCACGGCCTGACAATGGAAGGGCTGCCCGCAAGGGCGGCCCTTCTTCGTCTTTTGCGCTTATGGCCTTTTTGTCTTTGCGCTTGTGATGCCGCAGCGTATCCGGGAAACAGGGCGTATCTTGACGCGAAAGCAGGAGGTGTTCATGCCGGCCGAACGGTTCGATTTCCGCAATGCCGAGGGACTGGAACTTGCGGCTTTGCTCGACCGGCCGGACGGGCCGCACCGCGTGGTGGCGCTGTTCGCGCACTGCTTCACTTGCGGCAAGAATAACCGGGCGGCGCGGCGTATCGCCGAAGGCCTGAAGCGGCAGGGGATCGCGGTGCTGCGCTTCGACTTCACCGGGCTTGGTGCCAGCGAAGGCGAGTTCGCCAATACGACATTCTCCTCCAACGTCGACGATTTGGTCGCCGCCGCCGATCACCTGCGGCAGACGCTGGCGGCACCGGCGATCCTGATCGGCCACAGCCTCGGCGGTGCCGCGGTGCTCGCCGCCGCGCACCGCATCCCCGAGGCGCGGGCGGTGGTGACGATCAATGCGCCGAGCGATCCCGCTCACGTCGCCGGCCTGTTTCGCGACCAGGTCGCCGACGTCCAGGCGCGCGGCGAGGTCGAGGTAACGCTTGGCGGGCGGCCGTTTCGCGTTCGCCGCGCCTTCCTCGACGACATCGCCGAACAGAGGCTCACGGAACAAGTGGCTACCCTGCGCAAGGCGCTTCTGGTGTTTCACGCGCCGACCGACGATACGGTCGGCATCGCTAGCGCCAGCCACATCTTTACGTCGGCAAAACATCCGAAAAGTTTCATCTCGCTCGCCGGTGCGGATCATCTCGTCAGCCGTCCGGGAGATGCCGCCTACGTGGCGAACGTCGTCGCCGCGTGGGCGGAGCGCTATCTCGATGCAGTGGCCGATGTTCTGCCCGACCTTGAGGCTGCGCCTGGCACCGTCGTCGTGCGCGAAACGGGGCAAGGCGTATTCCAACAGGAGATCGTTTCCGGTGTCCATCGCTTCATCGCCGACGAGCCGGTGAATGTCGGCGGGCGCGACAGCGGCCCCGGTCCGTACGATCTCCTGCTGGCGGCGCTCGGCGCCTGCACGTCCATGACGCTGCGGCTTTACGCCGATCGCAAGAAGCTGCCGCTGCGGCGAACGCAGGTCCGCTTGAAACATGGCAAAATCTACGCGACCGATTGCGCCGAGTGCGAGACCAAGGAGGGAATGATCGACCGCATCGAGCGCGTCATCACGCTCGAAGGCGATCTCGATCCGGCTCAACGCGCCCGGCTCCTCGAAATAGCCGACAAATGCCCGGTGCACCGCACCCTGAAATCGGAGGTGGACATCCGCACGGTGGAAGAGCCGGCCGGCTAGAACGCCCATCGGCATCAAGAAATGCGGAGTTGATTTGGCCTGTGGTAATGCTCAATCTATGGCCTGTCTAAAGGCTGTGCTGCGGAAGCCCCCGTCAACAGACATCGCGATTTTTCGCTGGAGCGGGCCCACCCGATGTCGCGATCCGATTTGGAAAACAAATTTGCAGCGCTGATTGGCGAGATTGACGCTCTCGAGGGTCAGTCCGCGAATTCAGACACGGCGCGTCAGCAGCTTGCGGACGTAAAGCTGGGCCTTGAAAGTTTATACAGGCAAACCGTCGCGGAGCACGCTCGAATTGAGCAGGCCGAGAGCGCGCTGCGAGAAAGCGAGAATTACAACAAGACTTTGTTTGAGCAGTCGCATCGGCCGATCGTGGTGTTCGATCCGGAGGCGGGGCGGTTCATCCATGCCAATCAGGCGGCGGCCAAGATTTTCGGATATGCGTCGCGCGAAGACGTGATCGGCAAAACGCCGCTGGATATGGCGGCGCCAACACAATATGACGGGACGGATTCCGCTGCCGCTTCACAGCGAAGGGATCAATCCGCGCTGACCCAGGGAATCGAGAGTTTCGAGTGGCGGCACCAGAGGCCCAATGGGGAGATTTGGGACGGCCTGGTGCACCTCATGGCTTTCAGTTATCGCGGCCGCCGTCTCCTGCAGGCGACGCTGGACGATATCACCGAGCGCAAGAAGACCGAGGAGGCGCTGCGGCAAAGCCGTCAGCTCCTTGAGAGCGTCCTGGAGAACAGCCCCGCCGTTATCTACGCCAAGCGCAAGGATGGCCGATATACCTACATCAACCGCGAGTGGGAAACGGTGTGCGACGTGCCGCGGGAAAAGGTTCTTGGCAGAACCGACCACGATGTGTTTCCCGCCGAAATTGCCGACCAGTTTCGATCGAACGACCTCGCTGTTTTGTTGTCGGGCAAGCAGGCGGAGTCCGAGGAGCGGGTTGGGACGCCGTGGGGAGAACAACTCTTCCTGTCGAAGAAAGTGCCGTTGACCTCGGCCAATGGCGAAGTTGAGGGCCTTTGCGGCATTTCAACAAACATTACCGATCAGCGGCAAAACGAACTGACGCTTCGCGAAGCGATTATGACGCTGGAGCGCGAACGGGAAAATAAGCTGATGAGCGTCGATGCCATTACGGCTTCGATTGCCCACGAAGTGAGACAGCCGTTGGCTGCAATCGCGTCAAACGCCAGCGCTGCTTTGCGTTTTTGCCGAAGGACGCCTCCCGACCAGGACGAAGTGCAGGCGGCGCTGAACAGGATCATAGGCGACTGTCACCGCGCCAACGAGTTGTTCGACAGCATTCGCGCGCTTTTCCGCCGGAACGACCAGGCACAAGAGCCGCTCGACGTGAGCGAAATCGTTCGGGAAGCGTTGCAGTCATTGCGTGCCGAATTGCACGAACACGAAGTTACCGCGCACACCGAGCTCGAAACCGGACTGCCGCTGGTCGACGGCAACAGGAATCAATTGCAGGAGGTGATCGTCAACCTGGTGCACAACGCCGTCGAAGCGATGGAAACGAATACCGATCGAAGCCGGTTCCTCCGGGTGAGCACCAAACTCCGGGGGAGCGATACAATCATTGTCGCAGTGGAGGATTCAGGGCCAGGCATCGATCCAAGAAAGCTGGAAGGAATATTTGATGCGTTCGTCACGACAAAAGCCGATGGAATGGGACTGGGGCTGGCGATTTGCCGCAGAATAGTCGAGAGCCACGGCGGTCACCTTTCGGCGACGTCGGACGGCAAAAACGGGGCGCAGTTTCATTGCATTCTGCCGATCGCGCCCGAAGATATCCGCACCGCCGCGATGATCGATCGGGCGGATTGGCTTGCAGCCGCATCACTGCTTTGATTGTTAAAAAGTCCGCTCCTGAGGGGATCCGGACGACCGCTCCGAAGAAGATCGTGCTCGGTTCTAAACGGCGGCCTTCTGCACGCGGCTTTTGGCCTCGGCGATGACTTCCGGAATGGCCGCGTCATTGCCGGGCGCCATGATGTGAACCCCGGCGATGCCGGGAATGGTCGAAAGCTCCGCTATCAGGTCGACGCAGATCCGGATCCCCTCGCGCGCGGGGTCGGCGGCTTTCTCCATGCGGGCGATGAGCGCATCGGGAATGATGGTGCCGAACAGATGGGTCTTCATCCATTGCGCCGACTTGGCCGAGCGCAGCGGATTGATGCCGATCAGGATGGCAAGCTTCTTGGTGAGACCGGCCTGCGCCAGCGCGGCGGCATAACGGCGCAGGAGTGCGGTGTCCATGCAGAATTGCGTCTGTATGAACTGCGCGCCGGCGGCGACCTTGGCGTCGAGACCCTTCGGCTGCCATTCCGCCGGCGGGTCGATCGGCATGTCGGCGGCGCCGAGGAAGAATGCCGCCTTGCCGGCGACCTCGCGCCCGGTGGGCAGCTTGCCCTCGTCGCGGAGGCGCCGCGCGGTGTCGAGCAGCGCCCGCGAGTCGATGTCGAATACCGGCTTGGTATCGGGTTGGTCGCCGGCTTTGGGGTCGTCGCCCGTGAGCACCAGGACGTTACGGATGCCGAGCGCGGCGGCGCCCATCAGCTCGCTTTGCAGCGCGATGCGGTTCTTGTCGCGGCAGGTGATTTGCAGAATCGGCTCGATGCCGGCGTCGATGAGGATTACCGAGGCCGCCAGCGCGGCCATATGGGCGCGGGCGCCGGCACCGTCGGTGACATTGACCGCATCGGCGAGGCCGCGCAGCGGGGTTGCCTTGCGCAGCAGGTCTTGCGCGTCGCAGGAGACCGGCGGGGCCACTTCCGCGGTCATGACGAACCGGCCCGCCCGCAGCCGTTCGGCGAACGTTCGGGGGAGGGGGGCGCTTCCATCGCTCATGGCAAAGCTCGCTTTAGCAGCGTCGGAGAGACGAGCGCTTATATGTTTTGCCGGTTTCCCGCAATTGGCCGTTTGGCGTTGCGTTTTGTGGACAGGAAACACCTGTACCGCTAGAGAGTTGCGGCCATGAGCGGTGTCAACGAGATCAGATCGAACTTTCTCGCCTTCTTTGCGCGCGAGGGGCACGAGGTCGTGCCGAGTTCCCCACTGGTGCCGCGCAACGACCCGACGCTGATGTTCACCAATGCGGGCATGGTGCAGTTCAAGAACGTCTTCACCGGTCTGGAAAAGCGCTCTTACACGCGGGCGACGACGGCGCAGAAATGCGTGCGCGCCGGCGGCAAGCACAATGACCTCGACAATGTCGGCTACACCGCGCGCCATCACACCTTCTTCGAGATGCTGGGCAATTTCTCGTTCGGCGACTATTTCAAGGAACGCGCGATCGAGCTTGCCTGGAAGCTCGTGACCAAAGAATACGGCGTGCCGGCAGACCGGCTGACGGTTACGGTCTATATCGACGACGATGAGGCGTTCGCGCTTTGGAAGAAGATCGCCGGCCTTCCCGATAGAAAAATCCTCCGCATCGCCGGTTCCGACAATTTCTGGGCGATGGGCGATACCGGGCCGTGCGGACCCTGTTCGGAGATTTTCTACGATCATGGCGACCACATAGCGGGCGGGCCGCCGGGCAGTCCCGATGCCGACGGCGATCGCTTCGTCGAAATCTGGAACCTCGTATTCATGCAATACGAGCAGCTCGCCAAAGGCGGCGATCGGATCGACTTGCCGCACCCGTCGATCGACACCGGCATGGGCCTTGAGCGCATGGCCGCCGTGCTCCAGGGCACGCACGACAACTACAAGATCGATCTCTTCGGCGCGCTCATCGAGGCGATCGCCGATTTCACCGGCGTCGACCCCGAGGGGCAGGTATCGCACCGGGTCATTGCCGACCATTTGCGCGCCAGCTCGTTCCTGATTGCCGATGGCGTGCTGCCGTCGAACGAGGGGCGGGGCTATGTCCTTCGCCGCATCATGCGTCGCGCCATGCGTCACGCCGAGCTGCTCGGCGCGAAGGACCCGCTGATGTGGCGTCTTGTGCCGTCGCTCGTTCGCGAGATGGGGCATGCCTATCCGGAATTGCACCGCGCCAACGGTCTGATCACCGAGACGCTCAAGCTTGAGGAAATCCGCTTCCGCAAGACTCTGGAGCGGGGCCTCGCGATCCTCGACGCGGAGAGCAAGTCGCTCAGGAAGGGCGACATGTTCGACGGCGTCACCGCGTTTACGCTCTACGATACCTACGGTTTCCCGCTCGATCTCACTCAGGATGCGCTGAAGCCGCGCGGCATCGGCGTCGACATCGCCTCGTTCACCGATGCGATGGAGCGCCAACGCGAGAAGGCGCGCGGCTCGTGGGCCGGCTCGGGCGAGGCGGCCGACGAGGCGGTATGGTTCGGGCTACGTGAAAAGCTCGGCGCTACCGACTTCCTCGGTTACGAGACCGAGACCGCAGCAGGCGTCGTTGTCGCGCTGCTTCGCGACGGCAAGGAAGTGAGCGCGCTGACAAAGGGCGAGAGCGGCGCCGTGGTCTTGAATCAAACTCCGTTCTACGCCGAATCCGGCGGCCAGACCGGCGACACGGGCGCGATGACCGGCGACGGCGTTCGCTTTGCCGTCACCGATACGCAAAAACGCGCCGGTGATCTCTTCGTGCATTTCGGCACGGTCGAGCAAGGCACGCTCAAGGCCGGCGTTCCGCTCGATCTGAAAGTCGATCAAGCGCGGCGCCGCGCGATCCGGCAAAATCATTCGGCGACGCATTTGCTGCACGAGGCGCTGCGGCAGGTTCTCGGCGATCACGTGGCGCAGAAGGGCTCGCTGGTCGCGCCCGATCGCTTGCGTTTCGATTTCTCGCATCCAAAGCCGATGAGCGCCGAGGAGATCGAGCGCGTCGAGGATATCGCCAACGCCATCGTGGTCCAGAACGCGCCGGTGATTACCCGGCTCTTGAGCCGCGACGACGCGATCGCTTCGGGCGCGCGGGCGCTGTTCGGAGAGAAATACGGCGACGAGGTGCGCGTGGTCGCGATGGGCGAAGGCGGCGGCAACACCATGGGCTGGTCGGTCGAGCTGTGCGGCGGCACCCACGTGAACCGCACCGGCGACATCGGCATGATTTCCGTGATCGGCGAAGCCGCCGTCGGCTCCGGCGTGCGCCGCATCGAGGCCCTGACGGCGCAGGCCGCGCGGGCCAACGCCAACAATCTGGCACGGCTCGCCAAGGCCACGGCGTCGGAATTGCGGGTGCCGATCGAAGAAATGCCGGCCCGTGTCGCGGCGCTCCTCGACGAGCGCAAGCGCTTCGAACGCGAACTTTCCGAGGCGAAGAAGAAACTCGCCATGGGCGGCGGCAGCCCGGCCGCCGGCGACGATGGCGTCGAGAGCGTCGGTGGTGTGAAGGTCATGGCAAAGGCTCTGACCGGGGTCGAGGCAAAGGACCTGCGGAGTCTGGCCGATGAAGGCAAAAAGAAACTCGGCTCCGGCGTGGTTATCCTTGTTGCCAACGACCCTGAAGGCAAGGCCGCGCTCGTCGTCGGCGTCACCAGCGATCTGACCGGCACAAACAACGCCGTGCAAATGGTTCAGGCCGGGGTTGTTGAACTCGGTGGCAAGGGTGGCGGCGGACGGCCAGATATGGCGCAGGGCGGCGGCCCGAATGGCAACGCGGTGCCGGCGGCGCTTGCTGCAATCAAAAAGATGATCAAGCCTGCCGCAACGGCTTGAACTCATACTTCGACGATCATGCCGTCCTCGGCGGTCTCGAACGGAAGTTCGGCACGACGGGCCAGCATGTCGTTGCTCATGTGCGTGAGGATGAGCCGTTTCGGGCGGATTTGGCCAAGATGCTGCTCGAGCGACGATAGCGCCATGTGCGTGGCGATCGGCTTATCCCGGGTGTAAGCCTCGCAGATGAAAAGATCCGCCTCGTGGCCGATATCGATGACCGTGCTGGTCCATTCGGTGTCGCCGGAAAAGGCAATCACCTTGCCTTCCGCTTCGAAGCGAAAACCGAGACAGGGTCCGGCGCGGTCGTCATGCACGACGTGAAACGGGGTAACCCGAAGGGCGCCGAATTCGCTGCGCTTTCCGATCTCCAACTCGCGCAGATGCAGGGGAAACTGCAGATCGAGATCCTTGGTGCCGGGAAATGCAGCTTCCATGATCCCGGCGTAGCGCGATTTAAGACTGGGCGGTCCGACGACGGTTAGGGCGCGCTTGCGCTTGAGCACGTAGTTGGCCTCGAGCATGAAGAACGGCAGGCCGCCGACGTGATCTTCATGAAAGTGGGTGAGGAAGATGACATCGATCTCGTTGCGATCGATCGCGAGCCTGTTCATCGAAATGAGCGAGCTGGCACCGCAATCAATCAACGCGTTGATATTTCGTCCGAGGAGATGAAAGCACGTATTAAAACGTCCGCCCGATCCGAATGCATCGCCGCAGCCGACGAATTGCAGTTGCATAGATGATCCCCGGTGAACTGACCTTGTGGACGGACGTTGGAGCCAACGCCAATTTCGTGCCGGCTTGAAGAAGCGTCTGTGATGGAGGTCACAAAAAGGCGGCTATTTGCCGCCGGGTGGTTGTGCCCAAATACCTGTGCCCTCATTGTTTTTTTACCTTTACCCGATTTATTCCATAGCTTGCAATGTGGCTGTAACATAGGTTCGGCCGTAACAGGCTCAGGTGGTGCCGGAAGGCTCCTCGTGCGCGGGAGCAGGCGCCACAACCGCAACACAAACCGGCGCATCCTTTGCTGCTGGCTGCTATGACGACGGATGGCAGAGTGTTTGGCCGATCAAACAGCACCTTCGCCTTGGGCGCGGTCGCGATCGCGCTTTCCCTTTGCGGCTGCGCCGGCGATACCACCGGGTGGTTTTCGAAGCCGCTCAATGTGTTTAGCAACAACCGCGGCTACAGCTATTCCAGCCTTGGCCAAGCGAGGCAGGACCAGCCCGCTGCGGCGAACGATCTGGTTGACGCGAATGGCGCCTGCCCTGGATACGTTGCGCCGGCCTCGCCGCCACCGGTTCCGGGCAGTCCCGATGCCGGCGCTGCCCCGCCGGACCAGGGTATCTTGCTTGGCGGTATCGCCCTCGGCATGAGCGAATGCCAGGTAGTCTCGCGGCTAGGTCAGCCGACGGCCGTCAACATCGGCCGCAATCCGAACGGGTTGCGTGGTGTTGCTCTGACTTTCAAAGGCGGCCCGCGACCGGGGCTCTATCGTTTCGAGGCCGGGCGACTTTCGGAAATGGACCGCGTTGAGGAGGCGCAGTCGCCGCGCAGGAGAACAGGAAGACCGCGAAGAAAAAACCAGCCGCGTCCGCCGTGCCGCCCAAAACCGGCGACAAGTCGTAATCGGCGCTTGTTCAACGTACCCGGCTTGGTTTCGCGAGCGATCGGCCGCGCCGCTTGCCGGGACGACGAGCGACCGCTATAAGCCGCGCACTTCCGGCCCACTTGGCGATTTCCCGAAGGACAATTTGATGGCGATCGAACGTACATTTTCGATCCTTAAGCCCGATGCGACGGCCCGCAACCTGACCGGCGCAATCAATGCGATGATCGAGAAATCCGGATTGCGCATCATCGCGCAGCGGCGGGTGATGATCAGCCGGCCGCAAGCTGAGACGTTCTACGCGGTCCACCGCCAGCGGCCCTTCTTCGGCGAACTCGTGGATTTTATGATTTCGGGGCCGGTCGTCGTTCAGGTTCTCGAGGGCGAGAATGCCATCGCCGCCTATCGCGATCTGATGGGCGCGACCGACCCCGCCAAGGCGGCCGACGGCACCATTCGCAAGGCCTTCGCCAAATCGATCAGCGAAAACTCCGTGCACGGCTCCGATTCCGCTGAAAACGCCCAGAAGGAAATAGCACAGTTCTTCAGCGGCAAAGATATTGTCGGCTAGAGGATTTCGCTTTTCGCGCCCTGCCTGCCGGTCGTTGCGCGCCGTTCGACAAATCCGACTGCGCTGCCCAGATTTAGTTCAGCCGCCGCCGCGAGCCTGAAAACGGCGAGAATGGGAAGTCGGCTTTGGGTACGATCGCCCAATACTTAAATCCGGCGCATTGGGGCGACGTAGGCGCCGCTTTCTGGATCGGCGTTCTCCAGATCCTCCTGATCGACGTTCTGCTCTCTGGCGACAACGCCATGGTGATCGCGCTCGCTTGCCGCGGATTGCCGCCGCGTCAAAGGAAATGGGGCATCATTATCGGCGCCAGCCTCGCCGTGATGCTGCGTATCGCGTTGACCGGCGTGGTCAGCCAACTCATGCAGCTTCCCTACCTGAAGTTGATCGGCGGATTGGCGCTGCTTTACATCGCGGCCAAATTGCTGGTGCCGGAGAAAGCCGGCAGGAATGAAGTCGAGCCCGCCGCGCATTTGTGGGGCGCCATTTCGATTATCGTCATTGCCGATGTCGTGATGAGCATCGACAATATTCTTCCGATCGCGGCGGCGTCGCGTGGAAATATTGCTCTACTCGTCATCGGACTTGCTGGATCGATCCCGTTGCTCGTGATTGGTGCGGCAATCATCATTTCGCTGCTCAACCGCTTCCCGATCCTCATCTGGGCAGGCTCGGCACTGCTTGGCTGGATTGCCGGCGAGATGATTGCGACCGATCCTGTCATCTCTGGTTATCTGATGGCCGGTATCGGCGAGCGTTTTGCCGCTCAGGCGGAGCTGCTTGCGGCCGGCGCCGGAGTGTTGCTGACAATCGCCGCGGGCGGCTTGCTGCGTTGGCGCGAAAAAGCGCCGCACTGATGTGAAATTTTATTGACACAAGATCGCGCGCGACGTTCGCGGCATGGTGATCCGCGCGCGACCATCGCAGCCATGCTTGCGCCGTATTTTTCGGTTTTTTTTTAATCGCAAACGGATTTTGGCCCTCGCGGCCGGTGCGGTCTTGACGATGTCTCTAGGCGATGTCTTTGGGCGACACGATCGTTTGGAAATTTCCCAAAATCTGGTTTGTGGCGTGAGCGCGCATCTGCACGCGGCGTGCAGCTGCCGTTTTCGCGTCAGCAATGGCATACGGACTGACTGAGGAGACAGACGATGCAAAAGGGCAGCGTCAAATGGTTCAATCCAACCAAGGGCTACGGGTTCATTAAACCAACAACTGGCGACAAGGACATATTCGTCCACATTTCTGCCGTCGAGCGCGCCGGCCTGCGTACGCTCAACGAGGGCCAAGAGGTCGAATTCGAACTCGTGAGCAATCGCGGCCGGACTTCCGCCGAAAACCTCAAGGTTGCTTAAGCGGATCCCGGGGACCCTGGGCCGCGTAGCCGCAGCCTGTTAGCTGAGGGCTTGTTTACGCGCGGCCCGATCGCTGCTTTTTCGCTATTGGGGCTGGAGCTTTGTCCGGCCCTCCGCCACCGCGCGCAGCGCGCGGGGATAGATCTGGTGCTCGATTTCCAGCACGCGCTCGGCGAGCGTTTGTTCGGTGTCGTCTTCGCGCACCGCGACGGAATCTTGCGCCACGATCGGCCCCGCATCCATTTCCGGCACGACGAAGTGCACGGTAGCGCCGTGCCGTTTCACGCCGGCTTCGAGCGCCCGGCGGTGGGTGTGAAGCCCCTTGAATTGCGGCAGCAGCGATGGATGGATGTTGAGCATCCGGCCGCTCCAGCGCATTACAAACCACGGCGTCAAAAGCCGCATGAATCCGGCAAGGCAAACAAGATCGATCCGCTGTTTGCGCAGTTCCCCGTCAAGTGCGCGTTCGAACGCCTCGCGATCCGCGCCGAATTGCGCATGATCGACGATTGCGGTCGCGATGCCGGCCGCGCGCGCGCGAGCAAGACCCGGCGCATCGGGCCGGTTGGAAACGACCACCGCGATTTCGGCGGGGTAGTCCTTCGCCGCCGCGGCCTCGACCAGCGCCGTCATGTTGGATCCGCGCCCTGAAATCAAAATGGCGACGCGCTTCTTCATGCCGTCACAGGGAAAGATCGAGCCGTCCGCGAAAATCGACACGCGTTTTGCCGTCGCCGGCGACGACCTCGCCGAGCCGCACCACCGTCTCGCCGTTGGCGGTGAATTCCTCGATCGCCGCAGCGGCTGAATTCGCGTCCACGATGGCCACCATGCCGATGCCGCAGTTGAATGTTCGCAGCATCTCTTGCTCGCTCACATCGCCCGAACTGGCCAGCCACTTAAACACCGGAAGGACCGGAACGTCGCCCAAATCGAGCGCGACGCACAGTCCCTTGTGGCAGAACCCGCGGAATATTCTCGATGAAGCCGCCGCCGGTGATATGAGCGAGCGCCTTGATCGCCTTGGTCTTGCGGATAGCGGCGAGGCACGATCGTACGTAAAGCTTTGTCGGCGTCAGCAAGACTTCGCCGAGACTTCGCGCGGGCTCGAACGGAGCGGGGGCCTGCCACGGCAATCCGGAATCGGCGACGATCCTGCGTACCAACGAAAAGCCGTTCGCGTGCACGCCAGACGAGGCAAGGCCGATCACTGCATCGCCCGGCGCGATATCTTTGCGCGGCAGCAGCGCGTCGCGCGTAACCGCGCCGACGGCGAAGCCGGCCAGGTCGTAATCGCCGTGTTGATAAATGCCGGGCATTTCCGCGGTTTCGCCGCCGATGAGCGCGCAACCGGATTCCCGGCACCCCGCGGCGATGCCCGTGACGACCGCCGCGCCAACCTCGGGATCGAGCTTGCTGCAAGCAAAATAGTCGAGAAAGAACAGGGGTTCGGCGCCCTGAACCACGAGGTCGTTTACCGACATGGCGACGAGATCGATGCCAATTGTGTCGTGGCGGGCGGTCTCGACCGCGATCTTGACCTTGGTGCCAACGCCGTCGGTCGCCGCGACGAGGATTGCATCCGAGAAACCAGCCGCTTTGAGATCGAACAGGCCGCCGAAGCCGCCGATTTCAGCGTCCGCGCCCGCACGGGCGGTCCGGCGCAGCAGCGGCTTGATCAATTCCACCATGCGGTTGCCGGCATCGATGTCGACACCGGCGGCCGCGTAGCGTCCCTCTTTCACGGATTCACCAATTCGCGAATGACCCTTCCCAGTCGGGCTGGGCTGCTCGGCGCCTCCTACGTTGGAATTGGCGGGTGCGCAAGCGCCGACGGCCGGCTATATAGGGAGACTTGCGAGCCGGGGCACACGTTTGAGTATTCCAAACCTCGTTACATTGGGACGCATCATGTTGGTCCCGATCGTGGTCTGGGCGATCATGTCGGGGGAGATGCGGGCCGCCTTCTTTCTGTTTCTGGCGGCCGGGATCAGCGATGCGGTCGACGGCTTCATCGCCAAGCGCTTCCACATGGCCAGCGAACTCGGCGCGCTCATCGATCCGTTGGCTGACAAGGCGCTGATCGTGTCGATCTACGTTGCGCTCGGCATTGCCGGCGCACTGCCTATCTCGCTGGTCATCCTCGTTGTTTCGCGCGACATCATGATCATCTCCGGCTTCATGCTGTCCTGGCTGGTGGGTAAGCCGATGCCGGTGCGGCCGCTCCCGGTGTCCAAGTTGAACACCGTGGCGCAGATCGTGCTGGCCACGCTCGTGCTGGCCGAACAGAGTTTTCGCTTCGATGCCGATCTTGCCTCAAAGGTAGCCATCGGGCTGGTCGCCATCTTGACGTTGCTCTCGATCGCCTTCTATCTCGCCGAGTGGCTCCGCCACATGAACTCGGTCGGAGCCGGGCACTAGCGTCATTTGTTCGGGTGGGCCATGCGGGTTGAGCGGCACGTGGTGTTCTGGATCGCCGCCTTTGTGGTCTTCGTCGGCCTGCTGTGGCTTTTGCATCATGTGCTCTTGCCCTTCGTGGCCGGCGCGGCGCTTGCCTACATGCTCGATCCGCTGGCCAGCCGTCTGACCAAGCGAGGGATGAGCCGCCTCGTCGCCGCGCTGATCATTCTCGCGGGCTTCGTGATCCTGTTCGCCGGCGTGATCGTTCTCGTCGCGCCGGTGCTCGTCGAGCAACTTGGGGCCTTTATCGACAGGGTCCCCGGCTACTTGCATCAGTTGCAATCCCTGATCTCCAATTCGGGCAATTCATGGCTCAAGAGCATCGTCGGCGGCACCGCAGCCGGAAACGAGAAGTCGGTGGCTGACCTGACGAACAAAGCCATCGAGTATGTTTCCGCCGTGCTCCCAACCCTGTTCACCAAGGGAGCTGCGCTGCTTTCCGTCTTCTCACTGTTGGTCATAACGCCGGTGGTGACGTTCTATTTGCTTTTGGACTGGGATAGCGTCGTCGCCTCGTTCGACGACCTGATCCCGATCCGCCAGCGTGAAACCGTAGAAAACCTGGTGCGGGAAATCGATCGCGCGCTGGCGGGATATTTGCGCGGCCAGCTAACCGTGTGCGTCATCCTTGGCGTCTATTATGCGATCGGGCTCACTCTCGCGGGATTGAATTTCGGCATCCTGATCGGCGCCGTTTCCGGGTTTCTGACGTTTATACCCTATGTCGGTTCGCTGACCGCCCTCGTGGTTTCGCTTTGCGTGGCGCTGGCGCAATTCTATCCGGACTGGACGCATATTCTCATCATCGTCGGCATCGTCCTGGTCGGTCAGTTCCTCGAAGGCAACGTGTTGTCGCCCAAACTCGTCGGTGAAAGCGTTGGCTTGCATCCGGTCTGGCTTATCTTTGCACTGCTTGCCTGCGGTTATTTGTTCGGCTTCGTCGGACTGCTTCTCGCAGTGCCGTTGGCGGCAGCGGCCGGCGTGCTGACGCGGTTTGCCTTGCGGCGTTACCGCGCAAGCCCGTTCTATACCGGAACCGGGCCTTAGGCTGCCATGCCGCCTCGCCCGCGCCAGCTTGCGCTTGCGCTCGACCACCGGGAAAGCTACGCGCGCGAAGATTTCTTAGCCGGCCCCTGCAACGAGGGGCCGCTTCAGCTTGTCGATTGTTGGCCGGATTGGCCCGCCAATGCACTCGCCCTGGTCGGACCCGAGGGATCGGGCAAGACGCATTTGGCGATGATCTGGGCGGCCGCGGCGGGGGCCCGGGTCATCTCCGCCCGCGCACTTGACGAGGCGGAACTTCCGTCTGCGCTTGCGACTGGAGCGTTGGTCGTCGAGGACGCTGGGCCGGGCGCCGACGAGCGTGCGCTGTTTCATCTCATCAACCTCGCGCGCGAGGAGACGGCGTTTCTTCTCTTTACGGCGCGCACCGGGCCGGCAACCTGGCCGGTCGCCATTCCAGACCTCGCCTCGCGATTGCGGGCTTTGCCGGTGATAACGCTGCAACCGCCGGACGACGCCATGCTGCGGGCGGTGATCATCAAGCTTGCTGCGGATCGTCAGCTGCTACTTGACGAAAGTGTCGTCAGCTATCTGTCGACCCACATCGAGCGCTCCTTCGCCGCCGCCCGAGCGGCGATTATTGCGCTCGACAACGAGGCTTTGCGCCAACGGCGCCCGCCGACGCGCGCTCTTGCCGCGGAGATGTTTCGGCGCAGCGTCGCTTCGCCCTGAGCGGCCGAGCGTGTCGGTTATGATCTCGCCAAGCGCCACGACGTCGCGCTTGCGCGGCGAGGTGCGCCGCCAGGCTAACCCGATTGTGCGCGCGGGTTCGGGCTCGATAAAGCGCAAGAGCCTGACCCGGCTGTCGCGCACCTCGACGCCGGCCGCGACTTCCGGCAACAACGTCACACCGTAGCCGTGCGCGACCATCTGCATCACGGTCGTCAGCGACGTGGCGGCGAGACTGGTCGGCGTGTTCCTGTTTGCTGTACCGCAAAGTGCCAGCGCCTGATCGCGCAAACAATGTCCTTCCTCAAGAAGTATGAGCCGGCGCTGATCCACGTCCTCGACCTCCACGCGACCCTGTGCCGGGAGCGGATCGGCGGCCGGAAGCGCGAGCAGGAACGGATCCTCAAACAGGCTCAGTGTTTCCACGTCGGCGCCTTCGGCCGGCATGGCGAGCAGAACGGCATCGAGATCGCCGCCGACGAGTTCGTGGAGCAGCGTGTTGGTTTGGGTCTCGCGAACTTCCAGACGCAGCTCCGGATATGCCGCCTGCAACGACGGCAGCACCCGCGGCAAAATGTAGGGGGCGAGCGTAGGGATAATGCCGAGGCTGAACTTGCCAGTAAGAACGCCGCGGTGGCGCGCGAAATCGACGAGGTCGCGGGTGGCAGCGAGAATGTGTTCGGCGCGGCCGACCACTTCGAGGCCGATTTCGGTGAGCGCGATGTCGCCCGGCCGCCGCTCCACCAAGTCGCTGCCGATCTCGCGCTCGAGTTCGCGTACCTGCATGGACAAGGCCGGCTGTGAAACGGCACAGTCGTCCGCCGCCCTGCCGAAATGCCGGTGACGGGCGAGGGAGGCCAAATAGCGAAGCTGTCGCAAGGTGATCATGCTCGATAAGTTATTCTTATCGATAGGGCTAATCAATACGATTAGACCTGATGGCGTCGGTTGGCCTAGAAGTGATGTAACCTCGCCTTACCCCCACACCGCGAAAGCCAGGGAGAAAAACCATGGCTGATGAGCCGACCTTTACCGCCCGCGCCGGTGCGCCGGTCGCCGACCAGAATGCGCTGACCGCCGGGTCGCGCCGGGCGCTGCTGCAAGACTGCGAGTTGATCGAGAGGTGCCCCTGGCGTCCGGTTTCCGCCAAGGGCTAGGGCACCTACCGCGAATACTTCCAGAAGTCGCAATTGTTCCGTACGGAACAACTCGAACAAAGTTACAGAACACGATCGGAGAAAAACATGGACGCAAAGACCGACGACAAGAGCGCGGGCAAATGCCCGGTCATGCACACGAGCTTTACCAATCGTGACTGGTGGCCGAACCAGCTGAACCTGAGGATCCTTCACCAGAACTCTGCCTTGTCCAATCCCATGGGCGAGGCGTTCGACTATGCGGAGGAGTTCAAGAAGCTCGACCTTAAGGCGCTGAAGAAGGACCTCCAGGCGCTGATGACGGACTCGCAGGACTGGTGGCCGGCCGACTTCGGGCATTACGGCGGGCTGTTCATCCGAATGGCGTGGCACAGCGCGGGCACGTACCGCATCGGCGATGGTCGCGGCGGCGCTGGTTCAGGTACGCAACGATTTGCGCCGCTCAACAGCTGGCCGGACAACGTGAACCTCGACAAGGCACGCCGGTTGCTATGGCCGATCAAGCAGAAGTACGGCGACAAACTCTCGTGGGCCGATCTGATGATTCTCGCGGGCAACGTCGCCCTCGAGTCGATGGGCTTCAAGACTTTCGGCTTTGGCGGCGGGCGTGCTGACGTCTGGGAACCCGAAGAGGACATTTACTGGGGACCCGAAGGCAAGTGGCTGGAGGACCAGCGCTACAGCGGCGACCGCGATCTTCAGAACCCACTCGCCGCCGTGCAGATGGGTCTGATCTACGTCAATCCGGAAGGACCAAACGGCAAGCCGGATCCGGTCGCTGCGGCGCGGGATATTCGCGAGACATTCGCGCGCATGGCCATGAACGACGAGGAGACCGTCGCGCTCATCGCCGGCGGACATACGTTCGGCAAGACCCACGGCGCCGCAGATCCGGTCAAGTATGTCGGCCCCGAGCCCGAAGCCGCTCCCATCGAGCAGCAAGGGCTTGGCTGGAAGAACAGCTTTGGCAGCGGCAAAGGCGATGACACGATCGGCAGCGGCCTGGAAGTCATCTGGACCACGACGCCGACGAAGTGGAGCAACAACTTCTTCTGGAACCTGTTCGGCTACGAATGGGAGCTGACCAAGAGCCCGGCCGGTGCGCATCAGTGGAAGCCGAAGCATGGCGCAGGTGCCGGTACCGTGCCGGATGCCCACGACCCCGCCAAGCGTCACGCGCCAACGATGCTGACCACAGACCTCGCCTTGCGGTTCGACCCTGTTTACGAAAAGATTTCAAGGCGCTTCCACGAGAATCCGGATCAGTTCGCAGACGCGTTTGCGCGGGCGTGGTTCAAGCTGACGCACCGCGACATGGGACCGCGCGTACGCTACCTCGGTCCGGAGGTTCCTGCGGAGGAATTGGTGTGGCAGGATCCGATCCCTGCGGTCGATCACAAACTGATCGACTCGCAGGATATCGCAGCGCTCAAGAGCAAAATCCTCGCATCGGGGCTGTCCGTTTCCCAGCTGGTTTCGACCGCCTGGGCGTCGGCGTCGACTTTCCGCGGCTCCGACAAGCGCGGCGGCGCGAACGGGGCGCGCATTCGCCTCGCGCCGCAGAAGGACTGGGAGGTCAACCAGCCCGCGCAACTGGCGACGGTTCTTGCGAAACTCGGAGCGATCCAAAAGGAGTTCAACGCCGCGCAGTCCGGCGGGAAGAAGGTTTCGCTGGCCGACCTGATCGTCCTCGGCGGTTGCGCAGCCGTCGAGCAAGCGGCGAAGAACGCCGGGCAAGACGTAACCGTTCCCTTCTCGCCGGGGCGCACGGACGCATCGCAGGAGCAAACCGACGTCGAGTTGTTCGCGCCGCTCCAACCGACCGCTGACGGTTTCCGCAACTATCTCAATGGCGGGCGGGGCTTGTCCCCTGAGGAGCTGTTGGTCGATCGGGCGCAATTGCTGACGCTGACGGCGCCTGAGATGACGGTTCTCGTCGGCGGCCTGCGCGTCCTGGGAGCAAATACCGGGCAGTCCAAGCACGGCGTTTTCACCAAGACGCCCGGAACGCTGACCAACGACTTCTTCGTCAACCTGCTCGACATGCGCACGCAATGGCAGGCGGCTGCCGGGTCCGACGGCGTGTTCGAAGGCCACGATCGGAAGACGAACGAGGTCAAGTGGACCGGCACGCGTGTCGATCTGATCTTCGGTTCGCACGCCCAATTGCGGGCCCTGGCAGAAGTCTATGCGATGCGGGGATTCGAAGAAGAAGTTTGTGAAAGACTTCGTTGCGGCTTGGACCAAGGTGATGAACGCTGATCGCTTCGACCTTGCCTGATCTTCGCCGAGCGGTGGAATAAACAGTTCCGTTTGCGCATCGAGAGGACGAAACGGCCGGCGATTGCGCCGGCCGTTTTTCTATTTGGTGCGGCGCCGGTACGCGCGGACTAAGGGCTTGTTAATCCTTAAATTTTCTAGCGCAGGCCGCAGGCAGCCGATGGTCGTCGACGGCGTCGTGATGCAGGCTTGACGGAATGGCCGCTGCGCCGCCTTAGTCTCGGTGCTATCAATTCATCGAATTGTTACAAAGGACGGCGACTTTGAAATTTGAGGGGCAAGGAGTAGCCATGGCTGACCGCGGCCAAGCAGCGGCCGTATCGCATGAGGACGGCCACGAGCAGCACCGGTTGGCCGCGCCCACACGGCTCGCCGAGCCGGCGGAACGGCACGCGGCGTCGGCGCTGGCCTCGAGCCCGGATCGTTTCATCAACCGCGAATTGTCTTGGCTCAATTTCAATCGCCGCGTTCTTGAGGAATCCGCCAATCGCGAACACCCGCTGCTCGAGCGGTTGCGGTTTCTGTCGATCTCCGCGAACAACCTGGACGAATTCTTCATGGTGCGGGTCGCCGGTCTGCGGGCGCAGGTCCGCGCCGGCATCGGTACGAAAAGCCCGGAGGGTTTGACGCCGGCCGAACAGCTGGTTCGCATTGCCGAGGCCGTGGTGCTGCTTGTCGAAGATCAGCAAGCGCAATGGCGCGAACTGCGCGCCGCGCTCAGCGGCGCCGGCATCGCCCTTGTCGACGGTCCCGATATCGGCAAGGCGGACAAGTCCTGGCTCGAAGATTATTTTCTCTCCCACATTTTCCCGCTGTTGACGCCGCTTGCGGTCGATCCGGCGCATCCGTTCCCGTTTATTCCCAATCTCGGTTTCTCCATCGCCTTGCAGCTGGCGCGCGCCAAGGACGGCAAGGCGATGAATGCGCTGATCCGAATGCCGAACCGCATCGAGCGCTTCGTGCGCTTGCCCCGGGCCGGGAGCGACGGCGAAGTACGGCTGATTTCGGTTGAGAGCGCCACCAGGCTTTTCATCGGCAAGCTGTTCCCGGGCTACACGGTCAAAGGGGTGGGGGCGTTCCGCGTCATCCGCGACTCGGAACTGGAAATCCTCGAAGAGGCGGAAGACCTGGTGCGGCTGTTCGAAACCGCGCTCAAGCGTCGGCGCCGCGGCTCGGTGATCAGGCTCGACATCGAGGCCGATATGCCGGTGGAATTGCAGCGCTTCGTCAAGCGTGCGCTCGATGCCACCGACGATGGCATATTCAAGGTCGACGGCGTGCTGGCGCTCAACGAGATGTCGCAGCTCGCCAGCCTCGACAGGCCGGATCTCGAATTCGTGCCCTATACGCCGCGCTATCCCGATCGCATCCGCGATCACGGCGGCGATTGCTTCGCGGCGATCCGGCAGAAGGATCTCATCGTCCACCATCCCTACGAGTCATTCGACGTTGTGGTCGATTTCCTGCATCAGGCGACGCGCGATCCCGACGTCGTCGCCATCAAGCAAACGCTCTATCGCACTTCTGCGGATTCTCCGATCGTCAAGACGCTGGCGGAAGCCGCGGAGGCGGGCAAATCGGTCACGGCGGTGGTCGAGCTTAAGGCGCGCTTCGACGAGGAGGCCAACATCCGCTGGGCGCGCGACCTGGAACGCGCCGGCGTGCAGGTCGTCTACGGATTTCTTGAACTCAAGACGCATGCCAAGCTCTCCCTCGTGGTCCGCCGCGAGGGAACCGCGCTGGCTTCCTACGTGCACGTCGGCACCGGCAATTACCATCCCGTGACTGCGCGCATCTATACCGATCTGTCCTATTTCACCGCCGATCCCGTCATCGCCCGCGATGTCGCCCGCGTGTTCAACTACGTGACCGGCTATGCCGAACCGGCGGGGCTGGAGCGCATGGCAGTGTCGCCACTGACTTTGCGCAAGCGCATTCACGATCACATCGAAGACGAGATCGCCCATGCCAAGGCCGGCCGTCCGGCAGCCATCTGGATGAAAATGAATTCCCTGGTCGATCCGGACATCATCGATGCACTATACCAGGCGTCGAGCGCCGGCGTGCCGATCGAGCTTGTGGTGCGCGGCATTTGTTGCCTGCGGCCGGGCGTTAAGGGTTTGTCCGAGAATATTCGCGTCAAGTCGATCGTCGGGCGCTTCCTCGAGCACGGCCGTATTTATTGCTTCGGTTCTGGTCACGCCCTGCCGCATCCGAAGGCCGCTCTCTACATCTCCTCCGCCGACTTGATGCCGCGCAACCTGGATCGTCGCGTCGAAGTTCTGTGCCCGATCGTCAACCCGACGGTTCACGAGCAGGTGCTCGACCAGATCATGGTGGCCAACCTCAAGGACAATGAGCAAAGCTGGGAGCTCCTTGCCGATGGCACCTCGTCGCGCATCAAGCCCGGCCCGGATGAGGAAAAATTCAACGCGCACACCTACTTCATGACCAATCCGAGTTTGTCTGGCCGCGGCAAATCTGCAAAGGATTCCGTGCCGCATTTGCGACGCCCTGAACGAATGTGAGCGGCGGCGGAATGATCGTCGGTTTTCACCCCGCACCGATTTAAAAATGACTCAAACAAAGATCGAGGCCGCCCCCGGACGCCTTAACGACGGGCCGCCCGTGGCCGTCATCGACATCGGCTCCAACTCCGTGCGGCTTGTGGTCTATGAGCGCCTTTCCCGCAGTCCGACAGCGTTGTTCAACGAGAAAGCGCTGTGCGGGCTTGGCCGCGAGGTTCAGACTACGGGGTTGCTCGCCGCCGACGCGGTCGAGCACGCCCTGTCGGCGCTGAAGCGCTACCGCGCGTTATGTACGACCATGGGCGTGCATCGAACCCTGGCGATTGCCACAGCCGCCTGCCGCGACGCCAAGAACGGCCCCGCCTTCATCAAGCTGGCCGAGCGGATCGTTCGGACCGACATCGACGTGCTCTCGGGCGTGCGCGAGGCGGAGTTGACGGCGCTCGGCGTGATTTCCGGCGTGCACCATGCCGACGGAGTGGTTGGCGACCTCGGCGGCGGGTCGCTTGAACTCATCGACGTGCACGGCACGCGCGCGCGGCGCGGCCTTACGCGGCCGCTTGGCGGTCTCGCGTTGGCCGACATCTCGGCGAAGTCCGTCAAGAAGGCGGAAAAATTCGTCAAGAAGACGCTCGAGTCGTTGCCGATGCTCAAGGAGGGCAGCGGCCGCAGCTTCTACGCGGTCGGCGGCACGTGGCGGGCGCTGGCGCGGCTGCACATGTGGCAGACCGGCTATCCGCTGCACGTCATGCATGGCTACGCGATTGCGGCAGACGAGGCGATCGAGTTCGCCCGGCTGGTGCATCGCGTGGATGTCGAGACGCTTTCCAACATCGAAGTAATCACGAATGCGCGGCGGCCGCTGCTCGCCTATGCGGCGCTCGTGCTCGAACACGTCATCCGCATCGGCAAGCCGAGGCAGATTGTTTTCTCGGCGCTCGGTGTTCGCGAGGGGCTGCTTTATTCGCTGCTCAAGCAAAAAGAGAAGGAGAAAGACGCGCTGATCGAGGCCGCGCGCGATCTGAACCTGTTGCGCTCGCGTTCGCCGCGCCATGGTGAGGAACTGATAGACTGGACCAATCGCTTTATGGCGTCTTCAGGTCTCGACGAGCCTGCAGAGGAACGCCGTCTTCGACACGCCGCGTGCCTGTTGGCGGATATCGGCTGGCGGGCGCATCCCGATTACCGCGGCGAACAATCGCTCAACATTATCGCCCACGGCGGATTCACCGCCGTCGATCATCCAGGCCGCGCCTATCTGGCGCTCGCCGTTTTCTACCGCCACGTCGGATTGGTGATGGATGACGAGTTGTCGCCGCGGCTGCGCGAACTCGCATCCACGCGCATGATCGATCGCGCGCGCGTGCTCGGCGCGGCGCTCCGGCTTGCCTACGTGGTATCGGCGGCCATGCCGGGCGTATTGCCGAGGACGCCGCTCGCGGTCGAGCGCCATCGCCTGGCGCTTCGCCTTCCAGCCGAGTTCGCGGCACTTGGTGGTGAGCGGGTCTTGAGCCGGTTGCGCGCTTTGTCCCGCCTTATCGGGCGCGATCCGGTCATGCTGATGGGCTGAATCATCGTGCGCTGCTCACGCGGAAATGAATCAAAAAAACCGGTGTAAAGCGGCCGCAGCGTTGCCTCGGCCAACGCCGTAAGGTTGAATGACGACAGATTGGCGCCCAGTGGGGGGGCCGCGGGTCGACGGACCGGCGGCAACAAAAAGAGGAAATAATGGAAAATCTGAAGCGCTTCTTTGCGGTTATCGCGGTGATTTCTGTTCTGAATGGTATTGGGCTGCTGCTCGCGCCCGGCGCTGTTATCGCCACCTACGGCATTTCACCCGGTGCCGGCGCGGAGTTGGGTTTCAGGTTGTTGGGCCTGACATTGATCGAGTTCGGACTCATCAATTGGTTCGTGCGGCACTCTAACGACTGGACTGCGCTGCGCGGGCTGCTCATCGGCGGCACGGTCGGCTATGTGCTCGGACTCGTGGTCTCCGCCTGGGCCACGCTTTCCCATCTTATGAACCCGACGGGCTGGGTGCTGGTTGTGACTTATGCTGTGCTGCTGCTCGGCTACATCTACTCGCTTTGGGCCGGTACGAAAAAGTTCGGCGGCAAGTAGATCAGCGCCAAGCAGGTCTGCGTCAAGCAAATCGGCTGCTCGTCGTCCAAGACAGGACCGTCACTGTCGCTCGACCGCGGCGACCTTGCCTTTCTCGATCGCGAGGGCAAGGTCGCCGTGCTTGAGGGCGAGCGCCTTTTCACCGAACAGCTCACGGCGCCAACCTGTCAATGCGGGAACGTCGGCGGCATCGTCGGCGGCGATGCGCTCAAGATCGTCGACCGTGGCGATCACCTTGGCGGCGACGTGATGGCGTTCGGATATCATGCGCAACAACACTTTGAGCAGCTCCACGACAGCCGTACCGTTGGTGGTGACCGGCAGGCGCGCCGGGCGCGGTAGCGATTTCACGTCGCGGTCGAGACCGCGTAAAACCGCTTCGACGATCGCATCGCCCCAGCGCGAGCGCTCGAACCCTTTGGGCAAGGAGCGCAGGTTTCGCAACCTCTCGGTGGTCGTCGGCGCCTGCACGGCGATGTCGGCGATCACTTCATCCTTGAGAACGCGCGAGCGCGGCACGTCGCGCGACTGAGCTTCGCGTTCGCGCCAAGCCGCCACCTCGATCAGAACGGCGAGTTCCTTGGGCTTGCGCACGCGCGTCTTGAGCCGTTGCCAGGCGTTCTCCGGATCCATGCGGTAAGTGTCGGGCGAGGTCAGGATCTGCATCTCCTCCTGAACCCAGTCGACGCGGCCGCGGCGGCCGAGGTCTTCGACAAGCGCGTGATACACGTCGCGTAAATGCGTCACGTCGGAGATGGCGTATGAGAGCTGCGCGTCGGAAAGCGGCCGCCGGGTCCAATCGGTGAAGCGGTGCGATTTGTCGAGCGCGTCTCCGGTGATGCGCTGAACAAGCTGGTCGTAGGAGATGGAGTTGCCATAGCCGAGCACCATTGCGGCGACCTGAGTATCGAAGATCGGATGCGGAATGAGTTTGGCGAGGTGCCAAACGATTTCGATGTCCTGCCGCGCGGCGTGAAAGACCTTCATGACCCTTTCGTTCGCCATCAGGGCGAAGAAGGGTCCAAGGTCGATGCCGGGCGCCAGCGCGTCGACCACCACGGACTCGTCGGGCGAGGCCATTTGCGCCACGCAAAGCAGCGGATAATAGGTGGTTTCACGCAAGAATTCGGTGTCGACGGTGGCGAAGGGGTGGGATGCCATCCGCTCGCACACGGCAGCGAGTTCCGAGGTCGTCGTGATCGGCTGCATCGAGGATGTGGTGACAGAATCCATTGTCGCCGCGCAGTGTCGGTCAGATGCCGCACCGCTGGCAAGACCGGCACGTCGGTGTTGTGCGGTCTAAATGGCTAGCCCCCATCAACCCTTGCGGCCCCGCACCCGGCCCATCAGGATGAATTCCCAGGGGCTCGGCATCGCGCCGACCGGCACTTCGATCAGGGTCGGGCCGCCCCGGCGCGCAATGGCGGTTTTCAGCGCCTGGCGCAATTCGGCCGGCGTGCCGGCCCGCATGGCCGTCGCGCCGAAGCTCTCGGCAAAGGCGACGAAATCCGGATTGACGAGGTCGCAGGCGATCAGCCGGTTACCGTAATGCTCCTCCTGGATGCGGCGGACATTGCCGAAGGCGCCGTCATTGAAGAGGATCGTCACCAGCGGAATGCGGTGACGGATCGCGGTGGCCATCTCGGTCGCCGTGAACAGGAACCCGCCGTCACCGGTGATCGCCACGACCGGCACATCGCGCCTTGCGTCCTGCGCGCCAAGCGCGGTGGCAAAACCGTAGCCGAGATTGTCCTGATAGCCGGGCGAGATAAAAGTCCGCGGCCGGTAGACCGGGAAGGCAAGGCGGGCAGCAAAGCCGATCTGCGTCACCTCATCGACGAAAATGCCATCCTCCGGCAATTCGGCGCGGATCGCGGCAAGATAAGCAAGCTGCGGCTCGAGCTTGGCGAGGCGCTTTTGCATGCGGGCATGCCTATTCCGCATTTCGTCGGCGCGCGAGGACCGCCGCGCGTTATACGCCGGCAGGACGTCAAGAAGCCGGCGCAGGATTGGAGCGGCCGATCCAATCAGCGCCACCTTTGGCTTTGCGATGCGGGTGGGCTCGGCCGGATCGGCGTCGATACGGACGATCGTCAGATCGCGATCGGTTCCCCATTGCAGCAGCGGCATGTGCAGGTGGGTGCCGACACCAAGCACGACATCCGCCTCAGCCCATAGTTCGTGGCCAAGGGGCAAATTGACGGAAAGCGGATTGCGGTCGTCGATCACGCCACGGCCGCGTCGATAGGACAAGACGGGTGCCTGCAACAGTTCCGCCAACTGCCTGACCTCGGCAGAAGCGTCCAAGGCGCCACCGCCGGCGACGATCAGCGGCCTCTTGGCGGCGCCGAGACGCTTCGCGGCGGCCTTGATGGCGTCTTCGTCGATCGGAAGTGCCGGCACCGGCAGGGGCGCTACCGGGCGAACGGCGCCGGAGCGCCCCCACACATCGATGGCGCATTCGAGCGCCGCCGGACCGGGACGCTCGACGAACATGGATTGGATCGCCTTGGCCACCAGGCGCGGCGCCTCGTTGGGCGAGCGGATGCGCGCCGACCAGTCGACCAGCCGCGCGATGATGCCGGCCTGGTCGGGGATTTCGTGCAGGTAAGCGAAGCCGCGGCCGATGTGCTTCTCCGGGTTCTGGCCGAAGAGCGCGAGCACCGGCGCGTTCATGCCGTAGGCGGTGAGGAGCGCCGCCGAGGAGTTGAGCAGGCCCGGTCCGGGGACGACGCAATAGGCCTGCGGCTTGCCGGTCGCGAGCGCGGCGCCGAGCGCCATATAGGCGGCGCCCTGTTCGTGGCGGGTATGCACGGTGCGGATCGTTTCGGCGTTCCTCGCCAGCGCGTCGAAGAATTCGTCGTTATGGACGCCGGGCAGGGCGTAGACCGTGTCGAGGCCGTGTGCCGAAAGAGCGGCGACGACGGCTTCGCCGGTCGTCATCTGGCGCGCGGCGGCTGGTTTTTTGCGTGATCGCGCTTTGGCCATGGCGGGATTTATCCGCCGTTCCTGGCTCGACGGGAAGGCCCGTCCGCGGCGGACCTGCTCGCCTTGACAAAGGCGGGTTCGCATGCGCTTTCCGCGTTCCGGCCGCAAGAATTCTTGAGAGAACGCAATCGACAATGCACCGTTATCGCAGCCATACCTGCGGCGCGCTCCGCTCAAGCGACATCGGCAACGAGGTGCGGCTTTCCGGCTGGTGCCATCGCATCCGCGACCATGGTGGCGTGCTGTTCATCGATCTGCGCGACCATTACGGCCTTACCCAGGTGGTGGCCGATCCCGATAGCCCGGCTTTCAAGGTGGCGGAGACGCTGCGCGCGGAATGGGTCGTACGCGTCGACGGCAAGGTGCGGCGGCGGCCGGAGGGAACCGAAAATCCCGAACTGCCGACCGGCGAGATCGAAGTCTATATCCGCGAAATCGAGGTGTTGGGACGCGCCGCCGAACTGCCGATGCCGGTATTCGGCGATCAGGAATATCCGGAGGACATCAGGCTCCGGTACCGCTTCCTCGATCTGCGTCGCGAGCGGCTGCACCGGAACATCATGAAGCGCGGCGAGGTGATCGATTCGATCCGGCGGCGGATGAAGGAGCAGGGCTTCTTCGAATTCCAGACGCCAATCCTCACCGCCTCGTCTCCGGAAGGCGCCCGCGACTATCTCGTGCCCTCGCGCCTGCATCCTGGAAAATTCTATGCGCTGCCGCAGGCGCCGCAGCAATTCAAGCAATTGATCATGATTTCTGGTTTCGACCGGTATTTTCAGATCGCACCATGCTTTCGCGACGAGGATGCGCGTGCCGACCGCTCGCCCGGCGAGTTCTATCAGCTCGATCTGGAAATGAGCTTTGTCACCCAGGACGACGTATTCGCCGCGGTCGAGCCGGTCATTCGCGGCGTGTTCGAGGAGTTTTCCGGCGGCAAGCCGGTGACGGCGAAATTCCCGCGCATTCCCTATGGCGAAGCGATCGGCAAATACGGCACCGACAAGCCGGATCTGCGCAATCCGATCGTCATGCAGGACGTGTCGGAGATTTTTCGCGGCTCCGGTTTCAAAATCTTCGCTCGCATCCTGGAGGGAAGCGCGAAGGCGGCGGTGTGGGCGATTCCGGCAAAAGGCGGCGGCTCGCGCGCGTTTTGCGACCGGATGAATTCGTGGGCGCAGGGCGAAGGGCAGCCGGGATTGGGCTATATCTTCTACGCTCTCGACAATGGCGTTACAGTCGGCCGCGGCCCGGTCGCCAACAATCTCGGCGCGGAGCGGACTGAGACGTTGCGAGCCAAGCTTGGATTGAACGAAGGCGATGCCGTGTTTTTTGTCGCCGGCGAGCCGCAAAACTTCTTCAAGTTCGCCGGCGCGGCGCGGGCGAAGGCCGGCGAAGACCTGAATCTGATCGACAAGGATCGGTTCGAGATTTGCTGGATCGTCGACTTTCCGATGTACGATTGGAACGAGGAGGAGAAGAAAATCGACTTCTCCCACAATCCGTTCTCGATGCCGAACCTGCCGGCCGAAGAGTTTCTCGCGCTCGATGCAGGTGACCAAGACAAAATTCTCGGGCTCAAGGCGATCCAGTACGACATCGTCTGCAACGGCGTGGAGCTTTCGTCCGGCGCGATCCGCAATCATCGCCCCGATGTGATGAAGAAGGCGTTCGCCATCGCCGGCTATGATGAAAGCGTGCTGGAGGAAAAATTCGGCGGCATGCTGCATGCACTGTCGCTCGGCGCGCCGCCGCATGGCGGCATCGCGCCCGGCATCGATCGCATCGTCATGCTGCTGTGCGGGGAGGAGAACCTGCGCGAAGTCGTGCTGTTCCCGATGAACCAGCGCGCCGAGGATTTGCTGATGGGCGCGCCGTCGGAAGTCACGGCCAGGCAATTGCGCGAGCTTCACATCCGCGTCGTCAAGCCCGAGCCGGCCTGAACCGCGCAGCGTGGCGCTTTACTTTCACGGTTCTTACTTATTCGCGCTATCCGGTTGATCAGCTGCCATCCATTCCATTGAAGAAACTCTCGGCAAGACTGAAAAGCGCCTTGCTTTAGACGCGGCTCAAACTGCTATTTCAACTTGTATGGACGTACGAGAAGCTCAGCAGGAACTTTCCATCTTGCTGATCTTGTGAATCATCTCGACCGTCAGAGCGCGCCGGCGCGACAGTATTTTCGGACGCACGCAAGCGCAAGTTCAAAAAGCTCGGCCACATTAAGCGACGACGGGCTTGCCGCGCTAACGAACGGAATAATTCCTAGTGGCGGCATTTACGCTGTTTGCGACGCATACGGCGGCGCCATGGCAAAAGTCGCGCCGGAAGCTAGAGCTTTTGCCCACGGGGGGGAAATTGTTTTACCTGCAATATGGCATCGTCTGACTAACGCCGGCGATATGCAAGAGCGCCTTAACGAAATCCGGCAGCTCTACGCGAGTATGCGGCCTTACTTTTCAGGTGCGGCTTACGTGAACTATTGTGATAAGGATTTAGCAGACCGACCGGCCGCATACTGGGGAAAAAATCTTGCCCGCCTGAAGCAGATCAAATCCACCTTCGATCCAGACAATGTGTTTCGACATGCACAGAGCGTTCCTTTGGCATAACGTTGCCGACGCCTGCGACGCCATCCAGCTACTTCCCGCGACCAAAGCGGTTTGCCTCGAGTGCGGCAAAGCACTGATCGGGTGGAATGTGGTCTGGCACTCAACGAATGAACCGCGCGGAAGCCCAATGTCCTTGGGCGGTTCAAAAGAGCTTGAGACAGCAAACCACTTTGCCGACTATCTCAAGCTCCCCAAGCGGGGCTTCCTCGCTCGGATGTTTCGGGTTGTCGAATAAAACTTTCGCGCGCGTTGGCCGCGTTGCGCGCAACACCTGGAGCCGACGCACGACAATGGTATTGAAAGGATCGCGTATCGCATAAAGACCGTCTGGAGAAGGCGTAGTGTGACCGCTGTCGAGGATCACCCGTTCGCCCGATGCGATCGTCGGCGCCATGCTATCACCAGTTACTTCAACCACCAGAAGCCGCTCCGGTGACGTGTGGAGTTGCTCGCGCACAAAGCTGGGCGGAAACGACCAGCTCTCGCTTTTCACCCGGTTGGCGCGACTACGGCCCTTGGGCGTCTCGCGCATAGGCGCGCCGTCGACGATGCGGGTGTCGAGTTCCGGCACCGTGGTCGGCGGCGGTGTCACGGGCAACGTCGTGGGATGAGATCGATCGCTTAACTCGTCCTCGCCGGTGTCGGGGTACCGACCCCACAACAGAATCTGTTCGGGAGTGTAGCTGAGATGCGAAGCAAACGGTTTGAGATGGTCGAGGCGGAGCCGGATCTGGCCGTTCTCAAGGCGCGATAGTTGCTGCTTCGAGACTCCTGACAACCGCACCAGCTCGGAACGCGTCATGCCACGCGCCTCCCGAGCATAATGTAAGCCAGTGTATTGGAGCGTTTTAGTTCGGCGTGCCATTTTCTACAGATGCCGCGTCAAGGATGCGGCGCCCCGATTCTCTCGCCCAGCAGATTATCATCATTTTTGGTGACGCAACCGGCGCATGCTTTTAGCCGTATTGAGCGAAGGTTGCCTGGCGGACGAGCGCGGGCGAGGTGGCCGGGACAACGAGCGGCAGCCTGCACCGAAATGCGAGTTCCTGCGTTCGCTGCCGCCGGTGTTGTAGCTCGCAAATGAACTTGCTTGTATCGCGACGTAGCTTGTTTTTGGAATTGCGGCGGTGCGATTCATCTGGCTAAGCAGGGTCATTTGCGATAATTGGCTCTATCGGCTTCGTTTTGTCTTTGGAAGATGGTTTTGCCGGCCGCCGATTAACCCCTGCCTTACTCTGACCGCCGCCAATGGGGATAGGGCTTGCCACGTCTTTGCAATGTCCGCTCTCACTGTCAGGCAATGGATGCGTTTCGAGCCACAGCCTGCGGGCCGCAATCAACGGATCGATCCCGGCGCTGCGCCACCAGTCAGCTTCGCTGCCGCAGCGATGGACTTCGCGGTGGTGTCCGCGGCAAAGCGGGACTGTGAATTCATCGCTGACCTTGCGACCAAGTGCCCGGCTTTGCGCAAATCGAATGTGGTGAGCGTCGGACGGCAGCCTACCGCAAACCAGACATGGTTGCCGTGCGATGAATTTGACATGATCACGGTCGCGGACCCTCCGCGGCTCGGACAAGCTGAGCGCGCTTTTATCGATCGCCGCGCGTCGCGTTCGAACTTGAGGGCCATGTGTGTCAGGCGGAGGGCTATGCGGGTCAGGCGCGCTTGCCGGATCTGGCAGCACATCTGTTGCATCGGGCTTCATCCCTGCTGTCGCGAGACTCTCTAGCTTGCCCCGGAAGGCATCCTCGACAAGCTGTGCGTCAACTGTGGTCAATCTGTTTTTCTGAGCGAGGTTCCTGTGGGCCCATAGCGCGGCATTGTCGGCACTATCCAGTGCGTTAAGCTCCGCGATCAGTCGATCGCGTAACTCCACCGACTCATCCGCCGCAAGGATACCTCCGAGCGAACTCGGAGTACTCGGTTGGCTTTCCGCATGGCGAAGTAGCGTGTGTTGACCCGGAAAATGTTTACTGCCGTTCAAGTGGCCATTGTTATTGGCGGCAGGCTTCTCAGGAACGGTCACCGGGCTTGCGGGCGTTACGACATCCGGAGCGTCGAGATCGTCTTCACCGGCAATTCCAACAAGAGTAAACAACGCATAGCGCCGAGCGTAGGTCAGCGCCGCGCCCATCCGATGCGGTGTCGCCGTCTCGCTGATGGCACAGACAGGCCAGTCCGACGCTATCCATTCCCCGGAGGAATGCGCGAGCACCGTCGTGAGATTGATGATGTCCGCAGATTGGTCCAACGAGGTCGTCTGGACAGTTGCTATCTCATGCTGTCCCAGGGTTTTGCGCACGATATCCAGTCCGCTCGACAATGATGCATACCGAAAAGTCTTTTCAGCCGCACCCGCACCACCACCACCACCACGGATGGTCGCGATGAGCGATTTATCTGGATTGGTGAGTTCGCGCTGCGCTTTGGCGAGGGCCGCTGCCAGGCTGCCGATAGAAGCACTAGATCGCTGCATGGCTTCCCTCGGCGGTGGGTAGGTCGAAACTGATAGCGCCTGACTTCGAGCGTTTGGCGCGAACGCCGTAGCCAATGGCCTGTTGGGCGTCATCGGGTACCAAGGCCTTCAATTCCGCCTTGGCCTGTTCGTGCTCAAGGTGCGCCGGTCTCGTCCGCGAAAAAATCGCGGCAAGTTCGGCCCATGCGTTGGAGGAACTCATATCGACGATACGGATCGCCTCGATCCGCGGCTTCGGTGGTTCGATGCCAAAAAGGGCAGGGGGCTCGCCGTTCTCCACGCAGCGCCAGAACTTTCGTTCCGCCGTGACGATGAGGTGCTGATAGAGCGGATCAGCATGGGCCCTGATCTCGACCCATTTTCCGCCGCCGGTAATAACCGAAAGCACCGCGGCCCGTGCTGCAATCACCCACATATTGTGTTGGAGCTGCGGCATGTACTTTTCGGCGGCGGCCTCTTCGGAAAATGACCATGGCAGCATGAATTTAGCCTCAAACACCGCGCCGCTCGACGCTACCCGGCCATCCAGCGTTGCCGCCATCCAGTGCAATCCTGGGTGTCGAATCCGTTTCTGAACGTCTGTGACTGCCTCGCCGGTGTTGGCCTCGTACCAACGGCGATTAAGTTCTTCAGTCACGATCCCGAGCTGGACGATGAGGTTGCCGGACAGATCTTGCGGCTCGGCCTCCCCACGCTTTTCCCGCCACAGCCGAAGTAGGGCGGCTTCGTCTTTGCCCATGATTATTCGTGCGTCTGAACCCCCAATGAAGGTGCGCCGAGGATTGTGAAAATCCCGCGCGCATGCGATTTCCGACATGCAAACCCTCCCATGATGACCACAGAAGGAGATATAAGTAATATTATAGATATAAACAAGGGGTCATAAAAGGCCTGACCCAACGATTGTCGCCATGCCAACGAGGTCCTCTTTGGCAACTAAGTGCTCGTGTTTTGGATTTAGCGCTAGCGTGCGGATATGGACCAAGTCCTGACCGACGTACTGGCGGATATAGCCGACCGCGGCCGTGAAGCCCGGTTCTCTGACCGTCATGAAGACAAAATCGCCGGGATTCGGCGAGCGGAGTGGGTGGAGGTAGACGATCTCGCCCGGATAGTATCGAGGCTCCATGGATCGCCCCCGCACGTAGACCGCCCGGGCCTCGGCAACACCTTCGAGTTGCGGCGGTGCGACTATGTCTCCGTGGGGTTGGTTGTCTACCAGAACTCGTTCGTCGTCGCCCGGCGCCGGTAAGCCGATGATCGGCAAGCGCCCCCGCTTTTCAAGCACGCCTCGGTTTTGTGCGTGTTCGCGGTCCTCAGCAAGAAACCGTACGCCGGTCAGCTTCTCGATTCTTGCTACCAGTTCGGGCGCGGGGAAACTTCGGCCGGCCTCCCATTGGGCCACCGCACTTTGGCTCACACCAAGGGCCGTCGCGACAGCCGCCTGGGTCAACTTTCTTCGCCGTCGCCCTTGCCGAAACCGCTTTGAAAACGGTTCGTTAGCCACACAAATCCTCACGTGGAAAACTCAGGAGAATTCAAACAGACAATATCACTTATAATAAAGTGGACGATTCGGCTAGGAATGGCTGGCCGAGGAGCAAATTCCTAAGCCGTGGGTGGGAGATTGTCCGGCTCTATCGGGGGACCTAACCCAGGCGCAAAGACAAATGTCAGTCCGCCTTTTTGTGACCGAAGCGGGTTCCGACCTAGTCCGGCGCAGCCTGGGCCGGGTCGTTTGCCAGTACCGAGCCGGTCAGGCTTGCAATGTCTGCGCTGTGACGGTCGGCCCAGTCGGCCAAATTCGGCGGCCGATAATCCGTGCGGCTGTGCCAGCGGGCAAAGACCGAGGCGTCGATCGTCTCGTTGACGCTGCTTTCGATGCCGTTTCCGACCTGCTTCGGCGGGGCGCCGATCGGACGAAAATAGCGGGGGCTGAACAGGCGATAGAGGCCGTACATGAATTTTCGGTAGGAGTTGGTGACTTCCGCCTTGAGTTCGTCGCCGTCGAGATCGACGTCGGCTCGGAATGTCAGGCCGTGAAGCGAGGCTTTCTTCATAAGCCATCGCAGCGGGATTTGCGGCAGCACGTCGCTGTCGTTCCCGCCGCCGACATTGGCGTGGGCGCCGACGAACCACCGTTGCTCGACGCTCGGCAGAGGCCGCAGTGGATCGGCATTGGGGTCCGGCGCGCTGGGGTTTAGCACCGTCCATAGTGTCGGCGAAAACGCGCGCCGGTTTTCGTTGATCGCGAGCGCGTGAAATCCGTAGTCGACCGGCGGCATCAACTCGGTGCTGTGGAATCTCAAGGTCGAGCGGCTAATGCCCTGGATGCTGAATAGCGGGATGCCGAGTTCGCCGACCGTGTCCCACACGCCGACGAACTTGATGTGGATCGGCATCGAATATTTCATCATCCATTGTTCTTCGAGCGTGGCGTCTTTGAGGGTGCCGTTGTCGCGGGCGGCGAGCAGCACCCGCAGCGTTCGCGCGTCGGCCTTGCGATAGCGGTTGTAGAGCTGCCCGACGCCGAGCGCGCCGCCAGCTTTGAGCAGGCCGCATTTCACGATGAAACCGGCCAGGCTGCGCGCCGAATAGGCGCCGCGGCTGAAGCCGAAGATGAAGATGTCGTCGTCCTGATTATCGGGATTATAGTGGTCGATCAGCCACAGATACGCGTCGGTGATGTCGTCGTCCAAACCCTTGCCGAACCATCCGCCAAGTAACCCGCTGACGCCTTTTTCGTAATAGGCGAGCTGCGGCGCTCCGTCGGTGCCGGTCGGCGATAAAAGCGATTTCAGCCGCCAGACATTCGTGTCGTCGCCGACATTGTTCCAGGTGCCGTCCAGAAAGACCGCGAGCTTCTTTCGCTGCGTGGATCTCAGAATCCTCGGCGCTTCGGTCATGGTCTGCGTCCCTTGAACAGGAGCGATCAAGATTGCTGGGCGTTTTTGCTCAACGCGGTTGTTTCAGACTTGCCGCCGTCTACGCCCATCATCGGTCAGGCGCCCCCCGGCGGGGAATGGCTTGGCGAGGCCGAGTTTACGGCACTTGTCCCCCTCTGCAATGCCAGACGTGGCCGCTGCCAAAGGGTTGCCGACTTAGGCTCCGCGAAAACTATTGAACACGACCGCCGTTTGGTGATCATCTATGCATGCCGGGCGAGGGTGGTGCCGCATGTCTGGAAAGATAGCCAACTACCGCAAAATAGCATTCGATGCGATTGGCGAGTTTGATCGCATGAACACGCCCGACCAACTTAGGCTCCGCGAAAACTATTGAACACGACCGCCGTTTGGTGATCATCTATGCATGCCGGGCGAGGGTGGTGCCGCATGTCTGGAAAGATAGCCAACTACCGCAAAATAGCATTCGATGCGATTGGCGAGTTCGATCGCATGAGTATTCCGGTGCGGGGCTCTTAAATGGAATGGGTAGGTCAGCGGCTCTTGCGGAAAAATTTGATCCAACGATTCCAAACAACATTAATACTGCGAAGCGTAGTTGTACCTTAGTTTCGTATGACGGGAACGCGCCATGCTCCGAGACACCGCCAAGTCTCGATGGCCTCGAGTATGTTACGATGGTAATTTGCGAATTCGTCCCTGCCGTACGATTTCAAAAGCTCGGAGCGCAGATCTTCCGGCAACACCATCCAATGCGGCCAACACGCGCACATGCTCTGGGTCGGCGTCGGTGCTCCGCAGCACACGCACTCTCGCAAATCCCCTCCCGGCGTCGTGCTAGCGCTGGCAAGCCCGCGGACCGCTGAAGCGATCCGGCATTCAATGTTTCGCACCGTCCCCTGGGTTCGGCACGGATTCACCCTGGTTCCTGTAATTGCGTATTCGATCACGCAGCGATCGAACTGAAATTCCCAATCGATCGGCCGCGCGGGTCCTATTGCCTTGGTGACGTCTCAAGGTTTGGAGGATGAGCTCGCGCTCGACGTCCGCAAGCGGGTGTCCAACCAAGCTTCTAATACATGCCCGGTCCATCTCCGACAGTACGAACAGGACAGATGGACTGAAGAAAGAACGCTCTGGCGTTTCCTCGGCTCTGTAGCTTTGCATCGGCACCTCCGCGACTTTGGAGTATGCCCCCTATCCCCGCGAACAGGTTGCTCCGATATGCTTAACAACTCGCTAATGGCGCATACCGCGGCATTGATCCCGGCCGGCAATCGCGCGCAGCGGACAGCCGAGGCCCAAATCCGCAGCTAGCTAGTTGGGGACCCTTAAGTTGTCACTTACGATTTGAGCGCTATCAGATTGGCGGGGACGGCCGCAGAAGTTGAACTCCGTTTTAAGACTTTGCGCCCGGGCCACAAGGAACCCACCATGCGGCCGGGGCTCCTTTGCGTGGTGTCGAATGGCATGGACCAGCCTATGCTCGTCGAAACGGTTAGCACCGATCAAATCGCGGAGTGCCCAAGTTGCGGAAACGCAATGCGGTTCGCCCGAGCGGGATCACCAAACGGCAAACTGTCAGCCTTGCAGACGTTCGAATGCCGGCCATGCGGCCTTTCGCTTACGGCCGAAGTCGTCCTCGAAGTCTGCAGAGAATGGCGCCCCTCACGCTAGCAGCCGTACATCGGCCGGCATCCGAAACGCTGCCGTGCGCCCCCTCATTCGGGGGGATGGCGGCTGAGATCGTCGCGCGCGTAATCTCAACCGTACCCTCCCCACAGTGGGGACAACAGTACTCCTCTGCTTAGCCCCGACATTTACTGTGCCGGGGCGCCCTATTCAACCTCTCTGAAAAGCTCACCGCCGCACTGACCGCACTTGAATCCCTCTACGCGGGGGAGGTTGTTGTCAGCGAGGAGAGAAGAGACGAGCGTCATCAGCTGCCCGCACTTTGGGCAAGGTGGTGGACGCTCATCCGTTGGTGGTTCAACCAAGTCGACGGCCGCAATTCAATTGTTAAATTGACTGTAGGGGTTCGAGCGGTCCTTGTAAGCCAAAACTTGCATATAACGGGAATTATCGCGAACGGATCATGATCAGATCAAAACCGGGGCGTACTGCTGCGGGAAGTAACCTGCGTTTTTGAGAACTGCTCGCCGAACAACTCCAACAGCATAGCAATATTCGCGGCGATGCGCCGGGCCTCGTCACATAAATCACAGGGGCGTAGTTGCCGTCGTCGACTGGTCGGGTGCTTGCGACAGGGCGGTGTCAATCAACTTCGCACCAACATCGTGGCCGATACGCCAGATGACCTCGTAACGCTTCGGAATTGCGTCTCCGGTCAAGCGCAGCCCAAATTCGTCAGGGACCTTGTATCCGATCGCAGTGATGCGTATGCCGCCATCGGACATTTCCGAGACGAGGCAGTACCGCGAAGGATTTCCTCTGCCGGTGACCATGGTGGCGAGATATTCGACGCGCTGGCGCTTCGCACGGCGTCTTTCCTCACGCATTGTGCCGAGTGTCCTAGTTGAAGGCAACCGGCGCATAATACGAGTTTCCGATTTCGGTTGATCTAACTCGTCCTCTCAAATTCACCGGGCAATTAATTAAAATTGGCACCAGCCCAAAAAGAAAAAAGCCCCGACGGGGTAGCCTGCCGAGGCCTAAGTTGAGCACGGGCGCCCGCAGAGTGAAGCGCCCAGGCCGAGTTTGGCAGGTGTTCGAGAGCCTCACAAGCGGCACCATATATGATGGGCTACAAGGCGGCCATTTTCTAACCTGGAACATTTCGCCGGGCATCTCGTTGGTTTAGCGGGGTGGATTGAATGCTGAACTCAAAGACCTGCCAACGATATTCAATGCTGTGCCTTGAGGAGGCCCGGAAGGCACACGATTCGCGGCAGCGGGTGCTTTTGGCCGAAATGGCGCAACAGTGGCAAAGGCTTGCTCAACAGGCGGCGGCTGTAGATTGCGCCCGCGGCGTGAGCAATTCGAATTTGGAGCTAGATCGGGGAGACTAAATCTTTGCTTTGGTGCCATCGACCAGAGTCGGATCGTCGGCCGGCGCCCTTTGACTGTTGACGCGTTTCGACACCGGCCAGCGTTGTAGCATGTTCTCCGGGACCGGCTTCAACAATCCGATACCGGCGGCGCCACTCAGCCAGGGCCGCGTCAGCTCCTCCCCAAGTCAGCTTGTAGGTGAACCGCCCGCACATCCGCAAAATATAGCGGCTTGATCGCTGGCTGCCACGCCACCATCGACGGGCACGGGGGAAACATGATCGGGGCACGCGCGACGCTGGGCGACCTGCACCGCGCCACGCCCTGGGTGTGGCTGCACTGCGAACACTGCCGGCATTATGCGCCGCTGGCGTGCGCCGTTCCGGTCATTCGCTGGGGTGCCAACGCGTCCAGCGATCTCTTACGGCAGCGAGCGCGCTGCTCGGCGTGCGGCCGCAAGGGTGCCACGCTCCAGCATCCCGGTTGGGGCGGGGCCGACGTCGGCTTCCTGCCGTTTCCCGCCGAATGAGCCTCAGGCGAAGGCCGCCAGGAAGGGGATTGAGAGCACCGTATGGTGCTTCTCGTCTTTCACAATCACAAGGCCAGGATCGCTATTGCCGTTGGCGGTTTGCAGTTCGCGCGCCATTCGGCAGGCGTAATTGAGCGCGGCGGCATCGTCCGACAAAGACTCACCGCACGTGTCGCTGTCCACGTGATCAACCCGTCGGATTATGAAATAGTACTGCGGCATCGTGGCCTTTCCCAACCGTCCGGCAGAACACCCGCCAAAGGTGAAGGTTCGCCCTACTGTTTGCCATCAATTTGCGGAAAGGTTGCGACAGCGCCGTGACTGCGAAGTCGCGGAACATCGATGAGAGACAATCGTCGGGGCTGCCACCTTCTCGTCGATCTCAAACGCAACTGAAGTAGGTCATTTTCGCGAATGTCTCACGACCCGCCGTTGGGCTCGACTACTTCCTCGACGAACAGTGCGACATCGCGGGCAGTCATTTCAGCCCGTCCAGCCAGATCATCGAGCAACCCGAAAAACTCGTCGATGGCCTCGGAGTGTGTACGTCGATCGGTGAGGGTCGAGAAATAGCGCTCGATCTGCTCCATCGCCGTGCGGACGCGCCTCGCTCTTTCGATCAGTCGTTGCATGCTGGCTGTCACCTGATGTTGCCGTAGTTTGCCGCTTCACTCATCAATCGCGTAGATGGTCCGGAAGCTCCAGCAAATCAGCAACACTGCCCCGCATCTGGTGCGTGCGGTCGGACCGGTTGGAACGGGCCACCTCAGTAACCGCGCGAAAGTGACTAGCGATGCCCAGCGGAAGACCGCTGATGCGCTTTTCTGGATGGTGCCGTCTTGCGCTGTGTAACCGCTTTTGACTGTTCCAACGCCCGATAACAGACGCGCGGCCTATCCCAAGAGACCTGGCGATCGCGGCGGCCCCGACGCCTATCGATTTGCGGGGTATCACTGCCCGATGGCGGCGGCCGTGCTGACTCGCGGGCGCTCCTTCTCTATCCTGGGAGATGCGCCCCCGAATCCAGCGAGGGATCATGGAAAAACTGAAAGGCGTCCCGCTGGAGAGCCAAGGGATTTCCCTTCCGCGTGATTTTCCTTACGAGGGCGAATGGCTGCTCAAAGATAGAATCTTCTTATACCGTTCTAATGCTCAGGGCCATTCGAGCGCTGCTGAGCTGACTATCATTTTGAATTACGGTCGGGACGACTGGTGCTTCGGTATCGACGCAGTGCAACTTGCGGACGGGCTTCAAATCCAAACCGACAAGCTTTTCGAGCACAATCGCGCTTGTACGTTATATCTTGTTCGAGCGGATGACGTTCCCGCAACTCGCGGTGGTCTGCGAGCGAAGCGTTACATTTTCCAGATTGGGGACAGACAGGCAGCTGTCTTTCTGGAAGACGGCCTCCCCACTGGGTCGGCTTAGACCATCAAAGTAGATTTGTATGGGCCGCCTCGACGAGTGCGCCTGCTTAAAGAAATCGGTCAATTCGGCGACCAATCTTCTGGATATCATTCTAACTGCCTCGCCAGGCGCGTGAACCGTTAGACCTATGCGGCCTTTAGAGCACCAAGGGTGAGTGTAAATTCCAGCCGCGGTGTCGGGGGGTCTGAGGGTGCCGGCCACCCGCCACCAATAAAATCAGTCACTTCTCGCGTTTCGAGGGGCAGATCTTCCCCGGAAAACTGCCCTGGGAAGCCCATGGGAAGCTCCAGAGTGTCACTCCGATGGCCACCGATTTCCCACTGCCGCAAAGCTTTCGCGATGCTTTCCGTCGCACGATTGTGCAAACGCGCGCGGCCGCTGATCCATCCCCGGCGTGATGGCGCTTGCTTACGTGCGCGCGTGATTTTCAATCAGCGCCCGCGCGTCCGATACGGGGTCTTATTATTAAACCGCTTTGGCTAGGTGATGAAGGCACGGGGCGATTTTCCGCTCGCACGAGAGCGAGCGGAAAAAGTGGAATTGATCGCCCGGCGTCGTACGTGGCCGGGCGACAGCGATTGACTACACGGTCTGGACTCACTTCCCGCCCAGGGCCTTGATCTGTTGCTCTTTCGACAGCATCGAAGACGGGATTGAATCCATCGGCATCGACTTGTCGCATTTCAGCGCGAGCTTCGGATCCTTCGACGTCGTGTCTTCATCGATCCCCAGCGTGACCAAGCTCGGCTCGTCGTTGTCGATGCCTTGGGCGGCCGCAACCGCTTTGCGCAATGCCAACCGCACCATCCAGGTGTGGGCATCGAGGATCATCATTCTCATCTCGGGATGATCTGCGGCGATACAGCTCAGATCCATCAGCGACTGTCCGGCATAGACCGGTATCGGTTTGCCGGCGGCGACAAAGGCGCGGATCGGACCGACGGTTTCGCTGAACATGCCGTCAATCTGCGGGTACTTGGCGATTAGCGCCGCGGTCTTTTGTTGCGCGATGGCCGGATCCCACATCGTTGGCACCGGCTCTTGCTCCAACAACTTGATGCCCGGATACTTCGCGAACGCGCGCCGCCAGCCGACCGTTTGCGCCGACGTCATTGGATTGCCCGGCGTTCCGCCCATCATGATGATGTTGCCTTTGCCGCCCAGAGTCTTGACCAGCCATTCCGCCGCCAGCTCCCCATACTGGATTTGGCTCTCGGTGGCGATAGATGCATAGTCCTTGCCGATCCTGCCTGCGAAATTGTCGCCAGTGCTGTCGGGTACCACGGCCACGCCGGCCGCAGTCGCCTCGCGCGTGGCTTTCAGGATGGCGGCGCCGCCGTCGAGTTGTGCGACGATGACGTCATACTTCTGCGCGACCAGCGCTTCGATGTCGGCAATCTGCTTCTCAGGTTTGAACTCGCCGTCGGTGTAGCGAGTTTCAGTGATGTTCTTGCACTTCGAGGCTTCGTCCTCGAACTCGGCACGGGCCAGGTGGCGCCAGTAATTGCCGCCCCAACCATCAGAATACGCGACCTTGATCGGCTTGGTCCCGCAGAATTTGGACATCGGCTGAAAATCGGCCTTGGTGCCCTTTTTGTCCGGATACAATTTGGCCTTGAAAATGTTGTCAGCGTAACCGGACGAGGTTATGGCAAATGCGAGCCCCAATGCCACAACTCCAACTGAAAGACCGCGCGTTGACAGCATATGTTCCTTGAGCTTCATGTGATTTTCCTTCCCTGAGTTTTTTTTCTGATTTGAGAACAAGAAACCGGCACTCTAAGTTATCTCATCGCGCAACGCTCTGCTGCATTACATTCTTTGATGCTCGATAGTACAATTTATAATTTGTGGCAGACTTACTAACTCAGCAGTCTGGCTTGGATATTTTTTGGGGCTTCCGGGGCGCTGATTGGCCGACGGATTGCTCACCCCGCGACGAGGCCCGGCGCGTAGCAGCGTTGAGTTGCCAGTAGTCCGTAAGGCTTGCGCGCGTGATGGCAACGCGGCACGTTAACGAGTAACGCATTACCCCTCCTCCTTGGCCCTGACCGCCGACAACCGGTCGGGGCCTTTTCTTTGCTTTGCGCGAACGTAGCCGCATCTGCGATGCGCTCGCCTGCGCTGGCGATCGCCGGTCCGTGCGACTCCTGGAAGAACCCGGAGACCGGCAAGCCCCCTGCTGTCATGCACCATGATCGTCGCCGAGCCGAAACGACACCAGCCGACGATCCAACGTTGATCGATCGCCTCTAAACGCACAGCCCCCCGGCGCGTCGCACCGTTTCGGTGCGGCACAAATGTGTGACGTTCGTGCCTCACCCGTGTGGAGCTTTTTACTGCGCCTTGGCCATGGGTTTATGACACTTCTTTGGCTGGGGTTAGAGCCTGGGAGTGAGAATGCGAGCAATCCTTCCGGGCTCGCCATCATCTTATCACGACGCGATGTTTGCTCATAACCAAATAGATCGTGCCGCGTGGCTATTTGTTTGATTGCTGCATCGTTGTTTGTCTGATTGCGCGGCGGCATCGGCTTCGTCAGGGGAGGGGCGTCGCCTGGCCCCCGGCCCCCAAAATCGCCTCGTCTCGGCCGCGCAATACCCCCTCACAAATTTTGTGGGGAATTCCTCACGTCGTTAGGTGGCAAATTTGAACGGTTCTTGGTACGCTCCTACCGAGTTCAAGCGGGAGGAAGTGCCGTGGCAACGCTTGTAGTGATGTACAAAACTGCGAAAGACCCAACCGCCTTCGACAAGTATTATGTTGAAAAGCATATCCCACTAGCGAAGAAGATACCGGGCCTGCGGAAATATGAAGTGAGCCAGGGTCCTGTAGCCACACCGGCTGGACCATCGGCCTATCACCTTGTTGCGCTTCTACACTACGACAATATAGCTGCAATTCAGAGCGCGTTTGCCAGCCCAGAGGGGCAAGCTGCGGTCGCCGACGTTCAGGCGTTCGCGACGGGCGGCGCTGACATAATTATGTTCGACACTCGCCAAGTTTAGGGGCGACGCTTAGCCTTCATGGGAAAGGATCATTGTTTCGGTCCGACGGGATGCGCGGATCAAAAACGCGCCGCAAAACCGGGAGAAGACCATGAGTACCAAGCTTTACCTGACCATAGCGGCAATTGTTGCGATCCTGTACGCACTGGCCTTTCTGTTATTTCCAGTGCAAGCGTCCTTGTTGCTCAGCGACTTTGCGGAACCACGCGCTGTTTTATACTTGCGTTTCTGCGGCGCGGCAGTGTTGGCGTGGGGTCTGATCGTGTGGTTCGCGAGGGATTTCCAGGAATGGGACGCGGTGCGCAGCGTTCTAATCGCGAGCATCGTGGGTCTGGTCGCTAATCTCGTCATAAACGTCTGGGCGACGTTTCAGGGTTGGCTCAATGGGAATGCGTGGGGCTCGACGGTTGTGCTCTTCTTGCTTTTGCTCGGGGCCGTTTATGAGCTGTCGGCGGGCTCGCGAAGGATGGGGTGAATACGCTCTTATACCGAAGTACAAGTCTCCCGGCCGGTCCGCACGTAGTTCGGATAGCTCTGCGGCAACATGTGCCACTGCGCACCTGTGTTGAGAATCCACAGAACCGCTTCAAGCACACGACGTGTCGGGATCGGCTTTCGTCCAGGACGGCCATCGGGACCATGCTCCTCCGGAAAATGCTTCCGGATGCGATCCCATTGCTCGTCACTCAGCCGAATCATCCGGCATTTATAGCGGATCGACACCCATGCGTGATTTTGAGATAGGTTCTAGTAACAGGTGGTCGGGCTGGGGTCGTTGTTCGGCGCGTTTTCACAATGGGGCCGATAGAGCAGGCTTCAAGCGGGTCGCCGAACACGTTGCGAGGTGAGCGCCGCCGATCGCCACTACTGTCTTTGTCGTCCCTCAGCATTGCCGGGTCCTCTGAACTCTGCCCTCCGTCGAAGGCGGTCGGGTTCACGGTCACTTGACGATAGATGAGTGCGCCCGTGAGGCGCTACTGTCCCAACTCCGCGAGAGCCGCATCGACCCTCGAGCATCGGGGTTTGTCCGGCGCTAGGCTTCGGTCAGATGTTCAAGTGGGGGGACATACGGGCGAAAGACACGTTGGCCGTGGGCCTCGTTAACCACTCGCGCGTTGAGGTGACGCGGAGCTAATTTTTTGCTTACAATTGGACCTTTCGCGGCGAACCGTGGGAGCCGTCGCCATGGGAAAACGTAGTTCGATCTTTAGCGCCAGAGGGGATGGCGAGGTGATTGGCTACATTGAAGGCGCCGAGGCGTTCAACGTTTCAGGCCAACGGCGTTGCCGCTACGATGGACAAACAGGTAATCTTCGCGATCTCGTTATCGGTGAAATCGTTGGCCACGTTTCGCTACAGGGCAAATTCGTTGGTCTGTCTTGGCGAGCTGATAAGCTGTTTCAACAATTCGACGACGACATCGACGGTGCAGTCCTTCAGGAGGGGGCTTCCCCGGATAACGTCGGCGAACAACCGGCGGGTCAGGAACTAGCCCCCGGCGAAGATGAATCACCGAAGAGTCCGGACGACCACACTGACGCTCTCGGTCAAGTGTTGCGTGAGCTCGTTCAGGACGAGGCTTCTCCGGATGGCGTCGGCGAACAACCGGCGGGTCAGGAACTAGCCCCCGGCGAAGATGAATCACCAAAGAGTCCGGACAACCACGCTGACGCTCTCGGTCAAATGTTGCGTGAGCTCGTTCAGGACGAGGCTTCGCCGGATGGCGTCGGCGAACAACCGGTGGGTCAAGAACAAGCCCCCGCCGAAGATGAATCACCAAAGGGGGCGGACGGCGATGCTCTGCACCCGCTAAGACAGGTGCTCGCGGTAGCGAACGAAGTTTTTGGCCAACGTGACGCTGAAGGCGATCAGGGCGTTCGTAACGTGGGCGAAAGGCGAAGTCCGCCGTCCGAAAAAGCGGAGCCGGCCATTCCTACAAACTCCGATGGAGAACAAAGAGAAGCGGAACGCATTTTTGAGATGCTCCGCAATAGAATTGGATTGAGCGCACGGGACGTTCATGATGTTGAAGAAATGCCAAATCCGGGGTCCGAACAAGAAGAGCCGAACATCATCCCTACAAGCTCTGCTGGAGAGCAGCGCGGAGCTTTTTCAGAAGAGGTGGAACACGTTTTTGAGATGCTCCTTGATAGAATTGGACTGAATGCACACCACGTCCATAACGGTGGCGAAATGCCAAATCCCCTGTCCGAACAAGCCCCTGCGGGGCAGATTGGGCCTCACTCACAAGAGGTGGAACGCGTTTTTGAAATGCTCCGCGATAAAGAGTTGGACTGAACTAGCTGTGAAATTTGTTTAACCACCGCTTTTTCTGCCGGCATTGCCGCCGTCGTTCTCGTTGCCGGGGCAGCATTCATTCCGACGTTGACACTGGCGGCGACCGACGCCGACACGGCCGCCGCATTAAAGCAAGCCACCGCGGACTGCCGCGCGCAGGTCAAAGGCAAGCTAAGTACAACGAAATGTTGTGGTTTGCCCGACATAAGGCAGTGAAGAATAGTGTTAGAGACTTTGGCGAAGCGCCGACTTCGACGCCCACCAGCATCAGCGCCATGCGCAAAATCCCTAGCGTTGTTTCTTCGTGATTTTTAGGCCCTCCGTTCCGAGGCGATCATAGCCCGCAAGCCATGACGTCAGTTCGTGGTGGGTTAGCCCATGCGCGGCGATTACTTCGCCCTCGGCCAACTGACCCAAGCGAATAGCGTTGCAGACTTGGTGTTTGCGCTTGAAGGACCAGCGTACCACCGGCCGAAGAAGCCGAAGCGCTCGCTGGCGCAATTGTGCAGGACTGTAGTCGGTGCGCTTTCGGCTCATAAAGGACTGCGGCCCCACCTGCGAACGGCCGCCCGTCGCCGCGGGCCTCGCTATCGAGATACCGCCAAAACCCGTCGTCGGAAACAACAAATAGCGCGCGCCTCGGCGAGCGTGAGGGCCTCATGACGTCTGGGATGGCCAGCGGCCGCGGCAAGGGCCTGGACGATTAGCAGGGCTTTTACTTCGTTAAGGCAAGATCTAGCGGAGCCTTGTGCTGAGCATGGGACAAATCGATGAGCGTTGACCCTAGAGATATCGACGCATGGTGCGACGCCGCCACACTCCGGCTGTCGCCTCGCGACGTGGCGGTCAAGAGGCTGCGGGAGGAAGTTCGCGTCCGCGGCCACGGAGCCGCTAAGGCGGCGGAGCCTGCTACGTCGGCGACCTTCGCGGATGCGTTGGCCATCGGGGCGACGTCGATCGCGGATGTCGAAAAGCTCGTGGAGGAACTGCTAACCGCACGCGACTACCTGCAATCCGAAGGCGAACGCGTGCACCTAGTGAATGCCCGCTATGGCCACATGGCAAAATCCGCGTCGGCCTCGGTCAAGATCATCGCCGAGAGTCTCGGGAAATGGCGTAGCCTAGGGGCGGTCGACCAGGCGCCTGTTATGATGCCCCGAACACCAACCCTATCGCCTATCCGCGATGGGGGGGTCCAGCGCGAGGCGGACGATCAGTTGCACGACCGGTTCGCAAACGGCCCACTAGGGGGTTTTTGAAGAATGGATATCTTCGATGCAGTCGCGGCGACTGAGTGCCCAACGTGCCGGGAAGCCAACGGCGTCGAACTACCCGACAGGCCGACCGATGGCTCGATTGCCCGATGCAGGGTTTGCGGAACGGATCTCGGACGGTGGGGTGATATGAAAGAGGTGGCAGTTAGAATTATCGCCACCAGGTCGCTGCTTCGCAGAGTGCTTTGAGCCGCTGGATTACCGAGCGCCATCATTTCGGGTATGACCGAGCGGCCGCGGCAACGGCCGAGACCAATTCCGGCGTGAGGGACAGCGACGTTCCGCCCGGACCGGTCGTTCACCGGACGGCGCGCTGAAACTCGCGCCCAAAACGGCGCGATAGCGCCATCGGGCGGATGAGCAAGTCCCACCAATTGAAGCTTCCCAAGATTCGCCACGGAAACATCAACTACATCGCGCGTCACGCCGAGCGCGGTGCCCTATTTGGTTTCGTAGTTTGCCCCGTGATGTCACCTCCGTGCGCGGTTGTTGCCTGAAGTACCTGCGCATCCAACGGGTCCATCCTCTTTGCGACGTCGACAAAAGCACCGCAGAAAAATCCTGATCGGGCCGGGTCCATGAGCGCGGCAAGCAGCTTCGCCCACAGCTTCTTTTAGGCCATCTCGATCTCCGTCGATTGCGGCGGCGATCAGCAACTATGGGCAGGGAGCGACGAAACTTTCTTTTGGACGGGCGAGTCATCCAGTGTCCGTCGTGCACGGCCCAAATAGCGCTCGGTCGAGGCAACAATAGTCTTAAAATCGATATCTGCGGTTTTGAAAGCTACGTTTTTGAGTGTCAAAAAATGTGGCGCTCGGCTTGCCTGCATCGTCGACCCTCCGATGACTCTCTCATTTAGCAGCGAATCCTGCAGCTTGGTGATGTTGGCGGCTTTGCGCCGGGTTTAACGACGTTGGAGGCGTGGCCTGCCTCGAATGCCCCCTGCCAGCGGAGTGCGCGTAGGCACCCAACGTCACCGTGTTTAAGGCCCGGTAAGCCGAATTCCGCTCGCCTTGCGCTACGTCGTGCTTCTAATCAAAGCCGCCATTTTTGGCAGACAAACGTTAGCCAAATCGAACCGATCAACAATTGTTTTGCGCGCCTGAGTCCGGACGGAACGAAATCGGTCGGGAAACGCGAGAGCTTCAATTACTCGGTCGGCAATCTGCTCGATGTCAAAAAATGGTACAAGGAGACCATTCTTGTTGTTTAGTATCTCACGAACCGGGGCGGTGTCGGACCCAACAACTACACATCCGGCACTCAATGCCTCAAGCAAGGACCACGAAAGAACGAACGGATAAGTGAGGTAGACGTGCGCTGACGAAACCTGCAGGGCGCTGAGGTAGTCCGAGTAAGGCAGGCGACCGGCGAAATGAATACGCCCCTGATCGATTTTATTGTTTATTTCATTGAAAAACAAAGTCTTCCACGTCGTTCCCGATGGGGGAGCTGGGCCGTATGACACGCCATCGCCTCCGATTATTACGATTTCCGCCTGGGGGCGTGCTGCCATTATTTGCGGGAGCGTGCGCATGAAAATATGGTAGCCTCGCAGCGGTTCAAGATTCCGAGCAACAAAGGTCACAACTTCGTCCGTCGGCCGAAATTCCCGTCCCGAAGGTAAGCGGAAGACCGCGTTCGAATTTGGTGCAATGAGATCGACGTCAATGCCCTCGTGGATCGTTTTGATTTTATGCTGGAATTCTTTCGGAAAAGTCGATCGCTGCCATTCGGTCGGCGAAATGCCAACATTACAATCCGAGAGAGCCAATAAACTGGATGCGTTCTTCAGATGAAGTGCAACATGTCCGTCGACGCCGGTTTCCGGAAATTCGTCATCAAACCCGACATCGCGACCGTGCGTGCCATAGAAAAATTCGCAGTACAACAGGATGCGGGCTCGAGGAAATATGGTCCGCAAAGGCAGGGTCTCGCCCCAGCCCGGGTGGGCCATGATCACGTCCGGCTCGAATCCCGATATCGCTAAGGATGACAGAGCATAAAGAACTTGCTCGGCGCGATGGCACTCAGCGTCGAAGCGTCTAGCAAACGGATGGGTTGCAGCTACATCGACGTGACCGAGGTTGTATCTCAATAGCTTTACGCCATCCATCGTCTGTGCAGTCCCCGATCCGATGGCCACCATCCGCACCTCCGGATCGTGGGCAAGCGCGCGCACAAGATGCAAATACTGGCCCGGAAAATTATTGTGGACAAACAGGATGTTCATTTAGCATATGCCCGCATTTTTGCACTTCGACGCTCAAGGACAAACTGATACGCGGCTGCTCGTGGGGGCGGCAAGCACGAAGCGCGTAGATTTTAGTCAGTGATTAACCCCAGCGCTGATTACCCACTGTTCCTTCATTTCATCTGCACAATCTCCGTGCAAAAGTCACGGCTGGAAGCAGAGTTAGCAAGATACACGCATCCAATCGATGATGAATTGTATTATTGGTGTAGCGCAGCACAAAGGTGGTGTGGGGAAAACAACCCTTGCAATCTCCGTGGCGGCGGAGTTGCAAAAAAGGGGAAAAAGTGTCGCCTTGATTGACGCGGATCCTCAGCGGTCGGCGTGTCGATGGGCCGAGCCGGGGAAACTGCGATTTCCTGTGTACGAAATTGCTCTGAACGATCAAGCGGTCTCCAGCTGGATCGGTAGGCTTAACGAGGTCGCCGTAGACTACGACTACGCGATCGTCGATACGGCACCCAGTGCGCGCGCGTACGTCGCGTCAATAGCTGCCGCCGGTTTGATCATTATGCCATGTACACCCTCGGGTCTTGATCTCGAGGCTACAGTTGGGGGCCTTGAACTGGTAGATGAGATCCGTTCCAGCCGGCACGGACTTCCCCGCATTATCCTCGTGCCGAATCGTGTCGACGGTCGTACGCTTGAGGGTAAGCAACTCGCTGAAGAGTTATTGACCTTGGGGGAAGTTGTTAGTCCAATTATTGGATATCGCTCTGCCTTCGTGCGGGCATTCGCCATTGGGCGCTCGATAGCCGAAACTGCAGGTGGACGGGCAGGTCATCGCGAGATTCAGGAACTTTGCAATCTTGTTGAGAAGCCTTTTGCCAACGCGCTAAGGCCGGGGGAATCCTAGCGTGCGGCTTGTTGTCATTTCTTAGCGTCCCTCATGCACCGACGGTTTAGGGCAGTTATCCCTCGATCGACGAAAAGGGTTTGACGACCGAGTGGATTTATCGCGCGCGGTTCCATGGCTGATTTTGCCCTCTTTGCCGCTAGCAATTATGTCGGCGCAAGCGTCGCGAGGGTCGGCGAGAGCCTTTCCTGGTTGTCGTACGGAAACGGCGTTACACGAGTGGCCGTGGGGACAGCTTGCACGGCCTACTCCAGTCTGCGTAACGCGGGTTTAGCATGCATCCGCTTCGACGTTTAGGGATCGTAACCGCGGAAATCTAAGTCTGGGGGCAGGTACCGGCCTTGGTTGCCGATGCGTCTAAGACCTCAGAAACCTGGAGGAGTCCAGACGGGTACCGGTCGATGGTTGACGCGAGGCTCCATCGGTTGGGCCGGCCATGCGAGCGCCGAAAATGGAATCGGATCACGCGAGAGCAGCGGATTGTAATAGGGATCAGCTGCAAGAACGGATCCCCATTTTGCTCGTAGCTGCCTTAGCTCCCGGTCAAAATGTATCTCTCGCTCGGCTTTGAGGCCATCGCGGTCGCTGGCCGCGCCAAGGTAAACAAGCTTCGCGTGCGGCGTGAAAACAATGCGCTTGCCGGCCGCGCGAAGATTCAGACAGTAGTCCACATCGCCGAAATTAACCGGAAAGCGTAGTTCGTCCAATCCGCCGACCTTAAGGAAATCGCGTCGTCTTGTGATCAAGCACGCGGCCGTCACCGCGCTGCACTCATGCGCAACGCGAAGGAGGTCAGCATAGCCCACGTCGGTATCTATCCGATCGCTAAAAGCATGGGCCGCAGCAAAACCGCTGCCGAGCACGATGCCCCCATGCCGAACAATACCGCTAGGCCAGATCAGCTGCGCACCGACGGCCCCAACATCGCGTTGCGCGATTCGGCTCAGCATCTCGTCCAGCCACAGTTCATCGAGAGCATTGACGGCATCGTCGAGGATGCAAATTATGTCGTCCTGCGCGGCTTCGGCAGCGTAATTTATCAGCCGCGAAAAGCTAAATTCACCTGCCAAACGTAAAACCGTCGCAATGCCACCTTCGATATCAGTGAGATACGAAACTGTCTCCGGATCGGAGGAGTCGTTGTCTACGACTACAATGTGAGCGCCTGCTCGCTCGACCGCGGGCCGAACGGACTCTATACATTTCTTCAGCAAGTGCTTCCGATTACGTGTCGGAATGATTACGGCGGTGGAAACACGGTCGTATTTTCTGGTGATTTTTACGGCTGGCAATAGACCGTCAGCGCGAACCGCCGCTTCCGCCTGAAATCCTTTTTGCCCCAAATGGGCCCGTGCCGCAGCTGCTAGGGTTCGGCCTGCTGCGTTCTTGTCGAATTGAGGCAACGTCGCCATCGGTCCTGGCAGGTGCACAATATTGGCATTCGAGATTATTTCGTCATCCAGAAAAGAATTAAACAAGCGATAGAGATCTGAGGCGCCCGCAGCAAGAGCTCGCTGAGCAGTACTGTAACGCATCGCGAACAGATAAGCGCAATATCCTTGCTCGAGCATCCGTTCGTAATCGAAAGCTGGAAAGGCAAGCGGCCAAATCGAGCCGTCCTGGCTCTCTAGATCGACGTCTGCATAAACCAGTTTGGCCTGCGGAAAATCGACAAAGGCATTGGCGATCCGGTGCAATGCGGATGGTTCGAACACCGTTCCGCCGAGCGTGAAGACGATAAAATCACAAGCCGCGGCCGCGCCCGATAGAAATTCCCGTGCGAGCTCGGCAGGCCAGCCCATCGGATCCTGAGTTCGCGGCAACGACGCTGCAACCCATTGGTCATGGGTTTGCTCATTCAGACTTACGAGCGTGTTATCGATCCCCCCATTGCCGACCATGATCACCCCGCCTGATACCAGCACTGGCGGTCCGTACGATATCGGAAAGCGCTCCTTGCAACGTCGGTAATCGGAAAATGGCACTGACATCGGGAGCAGCCGATCAAGAAGTTGTGCGCGTAGTTCTTCTTGCTCCGAAAGTCCGAGACCTGCCATCGCTTCGCGAAGGCCGTCTGCGTAAGCAACGAAAGCAACGGGGCCCCCGCCGACGTCTCCGCCAGCGTCATCAACTACAACTAGTCGATGCGCCTTTCCGTCCGCGAATTGTTTGGGAAGGTGGAAATCAAATGCGCGTACCGCACGTGCGTCACCCTCGGACGTCCCCACGTGGCTCCATCTGGAAGCTCGAGTCTGAGAAACCAAAATCCCGTCTACGACGATGTTTCCAGTCGGCTCCGCTTTGTCAGCGGCAAACCAGCCTGTGAAGCGCAGGCCGCCAAGCCACCTTGTGGTACCGCCGATAGAACGATGTGACATTTCTTTGGAAGAAGCCGAAATTGCGACTGGCGCGCCGACTGAAGTTCCGACGTTCGCCAGTCGCGCCTCGACAACGGCGCTATCTAGGAGTTTAAGGGCACAAGAGAAGCCGTAACAGCCATCTCCCAAATTCTCACGGACAAGCTCCTGTGAACGAGCGTCGGAGCGAAGGGCCCGAACCGGATGTCCGTCAACTAGGATCTCGACCACAAACCTTTGACTGAAATTGGCGGTGTCGACGACAAAACCGCCAAATCTCTGATCGTCCAAGCGATGAAATGCGGTCCTTAAGCTGGGAGTCGACGGGGCGGTCAATGATATTCGCTCCGGACTTTCGGTTCGACCAGCCACTGGTCTAGCGCGCTAATTATGTCAGAAAGCGATGAGCGGGGACATAGTGGTAGGTTTTTGTTATTTGCTTTGCTTAGCCCCGGCGTCCAGTCGAAATAGGCTGTCGGCAAGCCCGTTGAAAATGCGACCGAAACTGTCGGATGCCCAAATATGGGCAGTGCCGCGCACACGAAAAGCCGTTCAACGCCAAGAGCGCCAACCAAGTGCTCAACCTCGGGCGGTTCTACTGCTCCCGTTACAAACGCGTTACTGATGTGCATCAGGGAAATGTCATCGAGTGTCGAGCCGATGACGGTCATTGAAAGTTCCGGTCGTAGTTTACCGAGCTGGCGCGCAATCTGGCTGATCAGCCATTGTTCATGCGCGCAGGATCGCACTGGTACGAAACCGAGGTGCTGGGCGGGCTCATTGCGGCACTTACGCGTTGCCGGACGGGACTTCTCATAGGTTCGATGAATATTGTTAGCTACGCTTCGGGGCAAGACACTTGTCGCAAACGCTTCGGCTTGGACGTCAGGAACTACAATCTGATGGGCACTCTGAGCAATACGCCGCCAACGGTTAGGCCATTTCTCCATATCTCTAGCAACACCCGGTGAAAAATTGGAGGCTTTGCTCTGTCTTTGTTCAGCGGCTCGGATTGCGGCCGGCAAATATTGCCCTGCGTGCTTGCCGAGTAAGCCTGCGTCTGCAATGAATAGGTCGTACGGGACCTTCAGACCCATGAGAAAATCAACTAGTGCAAACGGCGTGTTGGTCGGGTCAAGGAACTCGATCCTTGATGGTTCGTTGCTTTTTATAAAATCAACCATCGAGTCGTATTCGTACGGTATTGAAAGATCAAATTGAAGTGACTGCGGCATCTCTCCCAAGGCGTGTTTAATATTAACGAGCGCTCCGTCGGCACGGTGCCGCACTTCCAAGATCAGTGCCGGCGCAGTTGACAAGCTGACCGAACTGGCGCGGTGGCGTGTTATTGTACCGATAGCGCCGCCGCCCGTGACAAATAGTCGTGAATGGCAAGCAACGGATGCTGCAATGCGCTCAAGTGCTTGCCGCGCGGGTCGCAGGGGATCGGCTTCCGAAAATGCTGCGCATTCCGAACGATGGCTAGGATATCGTCGCTCCAAAACGCGAAGGTTGCGCACGACGAGGGAGCGCTTCTCCCTCCCGAATGACTTTGAGCCGGCGTGACCAACATAGACCGACGGCGCACAAACGTTCCGGAAGCCGTGGTCTCGTGCTCGTAGGCAAAAATCCACATCTTCAAGGTAGCCTCGAGCGAATTCTTCGGAAAGCGGACCGACGCGATCAAGGCAAGCGCGCGTAACGTAAAGGCAAAATCCGATTCCACTGGGGATATCGACGACCGTATTGGGGTTAGCCTTCGCCGCGATATCATCAAGTCGTTCAACCTCGCATCGCGGCCTCAGTGGATTGGCCGAATTGGGCAGCGGAAAGCTGGCAAATTCGCCATTGTTAGAAAGCGGGGTAACGGTACCGATGTCGGCAGACGACCGCGCCGCGGCTGCGAGGCGATCGATGAACCCGCGCGGGACGATCGTATCTGAGTTAAGGAGAATGACATCTCCTTGTTTAATGCTATCAAGTGCACGGTTAACGCTGCCGATGAATCCAAGATTGCGCGCGTTGATAATGACTTCAACGCGGGGGTTGGTGGTCAATTTGGCGAGCCATCGCGCAATTTTGGGGTCGGGTGTTGCATCGTCGACGAGAATTGTCCGATGGCCGGACGCCTTTAGTTCAGAAAGCAAAGAATTTGTGCAAGCCCGCGTCGCATCGTAGTCTCGGTAGACCGGTACGATGACCGTTACTTGTCGAGCCCATGAATTTCGATGCTGCAACCAAACGACTGGCGTCGTGAGGGGAATTTCGTTTCCCGCTGCCCGAGCCGAATGGAAGACTTTACCGGCTATTGAAAGCATGAGCGTCTGGGGCGTGGTGGATTTGGGACGGCGAACGCGAAAGCTAGTCGCGAAGCCGAATTCGCCCAGCGGGTGGAAAACATCTGCATCGAACTTTTCACTCATCTCCCCGCCGCCAGCTGTAATCGAAACCTCAAGACGAGCATCGCGGTGCCAGACCGCCCATCCCTCGATTGCATCCTCAAAGATATTCACCTTGGCGAACGTCCGCTGCCCGTGTCGCTGCAGGACATGCGCAGCGGCTCGCACAGACCCCAAATTAAGATCCTGCTGAATGATGGCCAAAGCAGCTCGAAGCTGTTGCGGGCCACGCGTCCAGGTGAGCATCCGACGATTGGCGCCTACATCGTCGGGGGCAATGTCAAGCGCCCTAGCAACATCGGTAATCGCTGCCGTCTTGTGTCCTAGATAGTAGCTGGCCTCACCGCGAAGCACGTAGGAGTGTGGTTCCGGTGCCGGCAGAATTCGACAGCGACGATCTGCGAACCTGAATGCGGCTGCAAAACGCCTTTCAACGAGAGCTCGGGCGGCGAGAAATTCAAGTGATTGATGATGGGGTTCGTCAAAGATCGTGCGCTCATCAGTCATTTGCTTGCTCGCACAACGTTTTTAACTTCGGGAACGGCCGTCCAAATCCGTGAGCGACAATTTGTTAAGGCCAGCAGCCGTCCAGCATTATGGCAACGCCGGAGGGTGGTCGCGTTGACATAGATAAGATGCTTTAAAATCGCAATCGTGCGGTTGACGAATTTGTCCTATTGCCGGCCTAAAAGCGCCGCCGCCGAATTGGCGCGCTTGAGCTTTGGTCGTTTTCGAAAAACACGAGTTTGGTCCACAGTTTTGGGCTCGCTTGCCGATTTAATGGTCCGCTGTTCAGCGCCAGATGTACTTTCGATATTTATTCGGAGGCCGACGAGGGGCTCCCGACCGGTGGGGCCCGATACGACAACACGTTTACCAGCCGTGCGTTTGATCGGTGCCCCAAGAAAAACGGCTTCAACGGCGAACTGCAGATTAAAGGCAGCCGGACCGGACATCTCCAGCAACACGCTGACGATGGGAATTGTTCTGCCGCGTGTCCCAGCAAAGGATCCCACGCCCGCGGCACGTGCAGAGGCCGGCTGTTGCTCCGTCGTCTTTACGGCGTAACGGATTTCGAGATCATCAGGTTTGTCGGGCCAATCTAGAGAGATGCCTTCGATTCGCGATGGCGCTATAGGGCCAGCGATCCACTCGTTAATATTGACAAACTGATCGCCGATTCCAGCAACGTGACCGAGAATGCGTAGACCGCTAAGGTCGCAAGACAAATTCTTACGAGACCCGTTTGTGGGTGGTGCCATGGGTGACGGCGTGCCTTGACTAAGTGGCTCAATTCTGACGGTTGCGGCGGCCGACCCCTGGTCTCGCGTCGGCGTTACTTCGACCGACAGTTTCCCGGGCGCTAAAGCTCGTACCACCAAGCAGGAATCTGGCTGCCAAAGCACGGCCTCGTTCTGATCCGGATGTAACAAGAATCCTATATCCTTATTGGGTGCAGGATCCGGAGATAGCTTGATCGTCGGCGGCTGCACTTGGTCCTCGGCAGCTGCGTAACGAACTAAGAATAGCCCACGAGCAATATTAACGGTTTGTTGCTGTCTGTTGCGCTCCATCACGTGTCCCCTATCACTTTGCACTTGGTGTTCCATATCCGGCAAAAAAGGTCCTCGGACGATAGTGTTAGTTCACCGACATTGTTCGAGCGTTGGCGAATAGACCCAAGATACCATTCAACTAAAAAAAAATATCACTGCTCCTCTCTACAATAGAAATAAAATTGTATTGGAAGGAGAAGATACTCATCTCCATCCGACCTCGCACCAGAGAGGGCAAAGAATTTGACGGGTTGGACGGTAAATTGGGCCAAAAATACCGGCAGCTGGCAATTTGGCTAAAAGGTACGATTAAGTTGTTGTTGCCCTCGACTAAATGTGGCGCGTACGCGCAATTAAATTATTCAGTATCTGATCGAGTATCTCGGCGATCGGTGGCGGCGTTGTTGACGCAAGGGGGAGGGGTGTTTAGCGTCGCGGCTCGCTGGGGTGCTCAACGTAGTCGCTTCGCTTCTACTAGCTTGTTGCTGCTTTCGCTGATCGGACCAATCTTGTGAGGATCGGACCAATGGAGAGACGGCATGGCCATAGCGTATGATACTCAAACTCAACTCGACAGCCTTTTAGTATCTGGCGGGATAGATCTCTCGGTCAGGAACGCCATCATCAACTATCTTACGGATGATGGGCTTTTAACCGGGCCTGGTAGCCGGGTCCTTGTACAGGATCAGAATCTGCCTCCGCCTGTATTTCCACCTCTTGACCCAACCGCACAAGTATTGTTCCTCACGAATCCGATCGATACGGTGGCCACGGATCCCAATCTTCAGGTTATTGTTGAAGCCGGAGACGCGTACCTAACGGTGACTGGAAGCAACGACGTGCTCGTTGCAACCGGCAATGGACCCGACGTCGTAAATATGACTGGCTCGTCCGGTGACGACGTGGTCAACGTCGGCTCGGGCAGTCAAATTGTCTTGGCCGGCCAAGGCGCGGACAGCGTCTACGGTGGCAAAGGCTCCGACGAATTCATTGGAGGCAGTGGTGACCGCCAACTTCTGCAAGCGGGCGGCGGTCCGGCCACACTAATCGGCGGTACTGGCAGTTACGACACCATCGTCGGCGGTAACGGTACGTCTTGCGATACGATGGGCAGCGCCGATGTCCTCTATGCAGGCACCGGCGATCATCAGTGGCTGCTCGCTGGCTCGGGCCCTGAGACCCTTTACGGCGGCAGCGGTGCATACGATACCGTCACGGGTGGAAGTGGAAACGATCAGATTTTCGGCGGTTCTGGAGCGAACCAGTCCCTTGAGGGTGGCAGCGGTGGCGATACCATAACCGCCGGCACAGGCGGCGATGTTCTTCGGGGCGGTATCGGCGACGACGTATTCAAAATTGGTCTCGTCGGCAACGACACTGTAATCGGCGGCGGTGGCCACGATTCGGTTGACTTCAACAATAATTTCCTCGGGGGGAATGCAACCGTAACAACCAGTGGCGGGCAGACGACGGTGCAGTTTGCTAATACCGGCCAGACCATCGACGTCAGCAACGTAAAGACGCTTGTATTCTCGGATCACACCGTAAATCTGCACTAAAACTACAAGTGAAGTGCTGATTACGGTTCCACCAAGCGGCGACGCCCCCGTATTCGGGGGCGTCGCGGTGGCGGCTGTGAGAGTGCGCAAGCAACGGCGCTCGCCGAAACTTGTTGTCAGCGCGTTCAACAAAGAGTAGCGCCAGGCACGTTCGGTCGATGTGCGCATTTGGTGCACCGAAACTTGGATTTCCTTCACCTTTTTGTTGTTAAATCGCACCGCGCTCGGTTGAGCGGCAACGCCTGGGCTTAAGGACGGCAATGGCTAAAATCGAAGCCAGTAATCTCGCGTTTTCTCAGCCGAAAGAATCGGGCGACAGCTCCGCTTTGGCCTGTTTAGTCATCGTCGCGCGACATCGCGGCGTGCATCTTTCGGTCTCACAGCTCATCCACGACAACATTCTAACCTCCTCCGAAGTGACGGTACCGCAACTTCTCAAATGCGCGCAGTCGGCGAAACTAAAGGCAAAAGTCGTTTCTCTGACCTGGAGCGGGCTGAATCATTTGAAAAAGGCTTTGCCGGCAATAGTAACGCTCAGTAACGGCGCCCGGATGGTGCTACTCCGACTGACCGGCGCGACCGAGAACACCCACGCTGTGCTGCAAGATCCGAACGCTGGCGAAGATGCCTTGCTCGCCATCGATCGGATCTAGGTTCGAAGAGGCCTGGACTGGAGAGGTTATTCTCGTCAAACGAAACTATGATATTTCCGACGAAAGTCAGCCGTTCAGCATTGGGTTCATCGCGGCGTTGATATTTCGCGAGCGGTGGGTCGTTCGTGATATCGCCATCTGCGCGGTAATCCTCAGCTTCTTGGCGCTGACACCAATAATATTCTGGAGGATTTTGTCCGATAAAGTGATCTATTTCAAAGCGTACAATACTTTTTTTGTTCTTTGCCTCGCGATGGCGGTGTTGGTGATTTTTGAGGCCATTTTTGCCTACGTGCGGCAATTTCTTGTTGTCCACTTAACGACACGGGTTGATGTCAAACTTGCCACCTACATGTTTGATAAGCTCTTGAGCCTACCGATTGATTTCTTTGAACGCACGCAGACTGGAAAGGTTACACACGACCTTCAGGAAATGTGGAAGCTTCGCACATTTCTGATGGGGCAGCTGTTCGGCACGGTCTTGGATTCTACTACATTGCTAGTTTTTTTGCCGGTTATGTTCTTTTTCAGTCCAGTCATGACGTCCGTTGTTTTGGCCGCATGCGCCTTAATGGTGGTTTTTATTGTCGTAATGCTCCCATTTTACCGCCGCAAGTCGCAAGCAGTCGAAGCAGCTGAAGCAGAACGCGGCGCGTTTCTCGTGCAAACGATTCACGGTATCCGCACTGTCAAGTCCTTGGCGCTTGATGCGCGTCAACGGCACCTTTGGGATGTACTGACCGCCCGCGCAACCAAGTTGCGCTTTGCGGAGGGCATGGCCGGAAATTTGATTCAGGCTGGCGTAAGACCACTTGAGCGACTCGCCGTGAGCGGCTCTTATGCGTTGGGCGTTTATCTCGCTCTGTCCACTAGCGATCCCGTTTACATCGGGTCACTGTTCGCCTTTCTAATGCTGTCACAGCGGGTGTCTGGGCCGTTGTTGCAAATGGCAAAGCTTGTCAACCAATATGACGAGGCCCGCATTGCGGTGGCCGTTGTCGGGCAGCTTGTCAATCAACCGCCGGAGGAAGGTCGTTCCGGCCACGGTGTGCGCACGCCCATTGAAGGGCATGTCCAGTTCTCTGATGTAACGTTCAAATACAGCGGAGCGGCACAGCCTGCCTTGGTCGGCGTGACGTTTGAGGTGCCCAAGGGTACCACCTTAGGCATCATGGGGCGAAGCGGGTCGGGCAAGACCACGATCACGCGGTTGCTGCAGCGCCTTCATTCCGACTATGGCGGCTTGATCAAGATCGATGGCATCGATGTGCGAGAATACGACGTCGATCACCTGCGTCGAAGTCTTGGCGTGGTACTCCAAGACAATTTTCTGTTCAGTGGAACGATCCGCGAGAATATCACAGCCGGGAAGATTGGCGCGACATTCGAGGAAGTTGTCCGCGCTGCTCGTCTCGCGGGTGCGGAAGAGTTCGTCGAAAGGTTGCCTCGGGGCTACGAGACTCATATCTACGAGGGATCGCCAAATCTATCGGGTGGACAGCGACAACGGCTCGCCATTGCGCGCGCGCTCATTGTCGATCCTCGCATCTTGATACTCGACGAGGCGACGAGTGCCCTGGACGCAGATAGTGAAGCGATCGTCAGCGCGAATATCTCCCGCATCGCAAATGGGCGCACTCTGATCATCGTTTCGCACCGGCTGTCATCCTTGGTAGCAGCAGACGCTATTCTTGTACTCGAGCAGGGGGCCGTACAAGACCTAGGACGGCATGAAGAGCTGCTGGCGCGGTGCGACATCTATAGCAGCCTTTGGTATCAACAGACCAATCATGTGACGGCGTCGGCAGTTCGCCCAAATAAACCACCGTTGAGGTTCCCAATCCGTGTCTCCTAACGCGATAGCGAGTAGCGTCATCCAACAGTTTCAATCTGAGGCGGATGCCATTAATGAAGCGCCGCAGCCTAAGTGGGCGCGGATCACAATTGCTGTCTTGACAGGACTATTTCTAAGCGTCGTTGCCATTATGTGTTTGACCAAGATGGATCGCGTTGTGACCAGCGTGGGCGGGAAGATGGTCTCCATGGAGCTGACGAATCGTCTTCCAAGCGCTCGATCCGTCGATCATAAAGAGCATTGACGTTCGTGAAGGTGACGAAGTTGAAAAGGGACAACTATTAGCGACGCTGGACCCGACATTTGCGGCCGCGGACGTCAAACAGCTCAAGCAGCAGGTGGCAGACTTGCGGGCGCAAATAGAACGCGATGAAGCGCAGCTGAATAAGCGCCCTTTCGTCTCTCCGCAACAGGCCGATTCCGAGGCCCTCCGATCGGCAGCAGAGCAAAAGGAATTCTATAACCAACAGGTTGCTCAATACAAAGCCCAGCTCAACAGCTTTGACGCGAAGATCAACCAGACCCAGGCAACGATTAAAAAATATGAAGCAGATGCATCGCGATATCAACAACGCGAACAAATTGCAAGCAGATCGAAGATATGCGGGCTACTTTGGCGGCACACGGCACGGGCTCCCAATATAATCTGCTCATATCCCAAGACCAGCGTGTGGATATGCTGCGAACGACTCGAGTTTGACCACAACAGCCTAGTCGAATCGCAGCACACCCTGGCCTCTATCATGGCCGATCGGGACGCATTTATTCAGCAGTGGTCCACGCAACTAAGTCAGGATCTCGCCACAGCGCGGGGCACACTTGATACAACTCAAGCGTCATTGGAAAAGGCATTGCGGCACCGTGATCTTGTTCGCTTGGCGGCTGCCGAGGATTCGGTGGTGCTGACGGTAGCCGCAGTGTCAGTCGGCTCCGTCCTGAAAGAAGGAGATACGCTTTTCACGTTGATTCCGATGAACGCGCCCGTTGAGGCGGAAATTCACGTTGCTTCGCGGGACATAGGATTTGTTCGGCCGGGCGACCGTTGTGTCCTCAAAATCGACGCGTTCAATTATATGGAACACGGCACGGCCGAGGGGTCTGTGCGCTGGATAAGCGACAACGCGTTTACAACTGATGACAATAACCAACCAGTTGACGCCTATTACAAGGCTCGCTGTAGCGTCGATGCAACGCACTTCGTTGATGTGCCGCCTAAGTTCAGGCTGATTCCAGGCATGACTTTGCAGGCCGACGTAAATGTCGGGAAGCGCTCCGTGGCTATGTATTTGCTGAGCGGCTTTTTGCGCGGATTTGGCGAGTCGATGCGAGAGCCCTGAGAATTGTTATTGGCTTTTCCGACGCTTCCGCGGTTGGCAAGGAAATCGCAGATCTATAGGAGGCGGGGCAAGTGGCATCGCTATTTAAATCTGTAAGTGCTATAAGAGTGCCGCTTCCGCAGTTTCTGGGACGAAGGCGACCGGCGTTAGGACGGGCTAAGGCCTCCGACAAAAGCGCGGCGTCGGGATGGCTGCGACGCGGAATAACCGCGCATGAAAAGCGGCAATACTTTGATGCATTAGCAGCCTGGAAGCAGGCGGCCAAATTGGACGACCAGGAAGCCCTTTATCGGATAGGACTTCTTTACGCGCGCGGGGAGGGCGTTGCTCAGAGCTTTGGAGATGCCGTCATTTGGTACAAACGTGCAGCTGAGGCTGGCCACATTGAAGCACAATTTCAGCTCGGTGTGATCTATCTGAATGGCGCGTCCTCTGGGCTGAACGGGGCAAGTGGATGGTTCAAGTCGGCCGCACAGCGCGACCGCAGCAGCCGCGCAACGAGAATCTAGAATGTTTTGTTTCCTCAGGGCATTGGCGTCGAAAAGAATGATGAAGCGGCGATACGCTGGATCGAAGCAGCGGCGACCGCAGGAAAGGCAGAAGCCCAGGTCATTTTCGGTGAAATGTACCGTCGCGGTCGAGGCATCACGCAAAACTACGAGCTTGCTCGTAGCTGGTATTCACTCGCGGCAAAGCAGGGGAATGCGTCTGCAGAGTATGGGTTGGGAGACATCTATTATCTCGGCCTTGGCGTTCCCGTCGATCATCGGGCTGGCGCTGATTGGTATGAAAAAGCAGCCAACAAGGGCGACGTCAGGGCATGGGTTGCGCTTGCTCTTGTCTATCTTAATGGCCGCGGCAGCATCGACCGATCGAGAAGAGGCGGCAAGGCTCTTTGTCCAGGCGGCGGAAAAAGGCGACCCGCGCGGCTTGTACAACGCGGCGCTTATGCATCTCAGCGGCGTTGGATTGCCCGAGAATTGCGACAGGGCCGAGACCTTTCTTCGTGAGGCTGCAAAAAGAGATCACCTTCCGGCCATTATTAGCCTTGCGGAGCTTTTTACCCGCGGAAAAGGTATAAAACCGGATCTTCGAGAGGCGGCGCGGTGGTATCAGCGAGCAGCCGAGCTTGGCGATGTAGAATCTCAGTTTATTATCGGGCGCCTATTCGCCACTGGTGCCGGAGTGCCAAACAATCCGCGCGAAGCGGCTAAATGGTTCTTGCGTGCCGCCGAGCGGGGTCACGCGACTGCAGCACACAACATCGCAACCTACTACGCGAAAGGTACCGGCGTTGAGCGTGACGCCTTCAAAGCGGTTGAATGGTACAAGAAGGCCGCGGCGAAAGGCATAACGGCATCGCAGGTGCAGCTCGGGAAGTTGTTGTATTCCGTCGAAGTAGACGGTGTGCGCGATCGGGACTTGGCGGTTGATCTACTTAGAAAGGCTGCCGCCACCGGCGACAATGATGCTAAGATTGCGCTGGCTGCGCTGTATCTGCAAGCCGAGGATACTGCTCGGGATCCTCCCCGAGCGAAACTCTTACTAAAACAGGCGGCGGAAAGCGGCCATACCGGTGCTGCCCTGCAATTGGGCCACCTTCTTTCGGGCAAGTTACCTTTCAATGCCGAAGAGGTTGATACTAGCGAGGCAATCAAATGGTATACGAAAGCCGCCGAGGCGGGAGAAATTGAAGCTCAGTATGCCCTTGGCATGCTATACGTCAACGGAAACGGCGTGCCGGCTGATTTGGTGAAAGCAGCAAACTGGATCGAGATGGCGGCGCACAAAGATCACGCCGTCTCACAGTTCCAGCTTGGGGTCATGTACTGTACCGGAAAGGGTGTGCCGCAAGATTTTCCGCGGGCAATTGCATGGTACGAACTTGCCGCTCAACTCGGCTATGCGCCCGCACAATATAATCTCGGCATCATGCTTGCCAAAGGACAGGGCTGCGAGCCGGATCATGACAGAGCGATACCATGGCTCCAAAAGGCCGCGGAGCAGGATCTGCCGGCGGCGCAGACCGCCCTTCGGGAAATTGGAGGACCGGATAGACCCAGTTTCCAACCGAACGGTCCTACTAGCGAGTAAGCGGAGCCAGCTGCGGTTTCCAAGTGGCTCAATGTTCTAAGTTTGGAAGTTTGTCATGTATGCCATTAGTAGTCCACGGATAACCTACAGTTCTGAGTTCCGCACCAGTGCAAATCCATTCAGGGACAAGTTCGGCGCGTTGGCGGACGATGAATGGAAGGCGGCATGGCTTTCAACTAAAGCATGCTCGTGTATCAAGGGAATCGAGTTCCCGACGATCCCTGATCAGCAATTGCAGTCCCAGATCCACGGCGCCGCGTCCTGGGAAATTTCGATGCGGGAGGCTTTCGCTTTCTACGAGTTTGTCAAAGCCAGCGGTTCATTGAACGGAGCGCATCGTTTTCTGGATTTTGGATGCGGTTGGGGCCGCATGACGCGCCCATTCATGCGTGATTTTGACCTCGATAAGCTATTCGGGTTCGAGCCGAACGCGCTGCATGCGATCATTTCGCGAGCCCTAAATCCCTACGTGACGATCTTCTCAGGCGGCTTCTCGCCTGATGGGTCGATACCAAAGAGCTGGTTCGATCTTATCGTCGGTTGGTCGATTTTTTCACACCTTTCCGAAGCATCACTCATGGAATGGCTGAAGGAGATTTCCGCGGTTCTGAGGCCGGGCGGACATGCTGTCTTCACAACATGGGGGCTGCGCTTTCTCCGACGCCTGCAGGTGGAACAGGCCCAGCTCGTCGCAGGGAAGGAAATACACTGGTACTCGAAGAAGTGCCTTGACGGCGCTGGCGATGTCTCCAAACGAATTGCGGATTTTGAAGATGGTGATTTCGTTTGGTTTACGTACACGCAGTCCAAGGACTACGGGGAGGCGTTTGTGAGTGAAACGGCATTGAGGCGCATCATCGGGAAGCTTGGCCTGCCAGTGAAAGTGACTACATTCGATTCTTCCTCGCTCGCTCAAGATGTCTTCATTCTTCGGAGGCTGGAATCCTGATTACAGACCGCAGGGCATTTCTGATGGGCCTCGTCGCTTCGACTCTAACCTATCAAGTCGGCGCCACGAGGGGTGCAAGGCTCACGATCGGCGCAATTCGCTGGGACGCGTGGTACACCCAATCGACGACCGACGGCATCCGCAGTGTCGTCCAGAAAACGTTGGGGCCCGAGCGGTGGCACGATCGCGCTCCGTCATGCGCCGTCGTAGGAGCCCAGGACAAGGTTTCTTTCGACAATTGCGGTAATCAGTCCCGCATCAATAGCGAGATATTAGCTGCACATAATGCAAAAATCGACTATTGGGCTTATTGCTGGTTCGGGCCCACTCATCCAATGCAGCAAGCTTGGCGGCTCCACCAAACCAGTCCGTACGCAAAGCTCGTAAACTGGAGCCTGGTGTTCAGTTACGGACCATTTGTGACACAGGCCTCAACCATTATGCCTGAGCTAACCGGCTATCTGAAGCGGGCAAACTATCAGAGCGTGCTCGATAGCAGGCCGTTGCTCTTTTTGCTGAACGACAAGACGGATCTCTCCATTCTAGCCAACGGGATACGCCAGTTCCGACATGGCTGCCGGCAAGCGGGCGCCCAGAATCCTTACGTGGTGCTGATGCTCTCGTCTCCGACCCGAGGCGTTCTGTCGGTGACGGGGGCCGACGCCGTCAGCGCCTACGAGAAAGCCGGTCCGACGCCGGTCGCTGGAAACTATGCGGAGCTTGTCACGATCGCGGAAAATTACTGGACAACCCTCGCCGGCACGGGGCAGGCGATCGTTCCGACGGCGATGACAGGCTGGGATACGCGACCGCGACAGGAAACGTCGACGCCTTGGCCGACAAATCCTCGCGGGCCGTCCGGCGAGGAGCACTATTTCGCCCCCGGCACAGCTGAGCAGATCGCGGCGCACGTTCGGAATATGGCGTCCTGGATCAGGAAAAACCCGCAATCATGTCCCGCGCAGACCGGAATCATCTATTCCTGGGACGAGCATGACGAGGGGGGGTCGACGCTGAATCCCACCCTCGGACGCGGCGACAGCATATTGACGGCAGTTGGCCAGTATCTGGAATGAGCGCATGACCCCGGGGTACGAAACTGTTCGCGTGATATCAGAAACTTCTTCGAAGCAAGTGACCAGTCTGGAACTGAGAGCTGCCTTCCAACGAACCGCCTCGTCCTTTTCGGATCAATGGTCGGGAGAGGTTGGGGGGACGACGCCGCCGCGATGGTGGGCCCCCGATCTTATCATCGCTGCCGATCAGGTGGCTTTATTCTCCACGGACGACGCCTTTTACATACCGTCGCTGGGCGCGGTGATTTCGGCTTCGGGCGAGATTTTTTCTTTGACCGTGCGCCACGCGACTTATCTTGATCCAAAATTGGAGAAGATTCAGCAGCTCTGGATGCAACGCGCTTCCGCGCCGCGCATTGAAGAGGGTATTGTCACGATGTCCTGGGGCGCCCTCCATAATTATGGTCACTTCGTTCTCGACGCCATGACGTCGGTTGCCGCCATCGCCCAGCGGGAAGAGTTGCAGAAAATCCCGTTCGTGACGCCGCCGCTCCGTGACTGGCAACGCCAGCATTTCCAGCTTCTGAATATCCAGCCGCTTGAACTTCCCGGGCTCATTTATGCACTTGGTCGAGTGTCGTTCGCGTCTGGGCTCAAAGGATCGTTGCATAATCCGAACCTGCATTTTCACACATTGCGAGATGCGCAACTTGCCAGTATTCCCTCTGCTATTGCCGGGGTACCGAGGATTTACATCAGTCGACAAGGCCAAAAGAGACCGATGGTCAATGAAGCCGAACTGGAAGAGGCGCTCACGGAGATCGGATTCGCCGTGGTCAAGCCTGAAACGATGTCCGCTCCAGAGCAGATCAAGGTGTTCAGCTGCGCCAAAATCATCGTAGCGCCAACGGGAGCTGGTCTCGCAAATCTGTTGTATGCGAAAAGGTCGAAGGTCTTTGAGATTATCCCTCAAGATATGACGCTAGACGATTTTGCCCACAAGTGGGTCGCCTATTTGACCGCAATGGGGGAAGGAGACTGGCGGCCTTTTTTCTGTAAGAATTTACCGGACATTGTCCAGCCAGAAATAAAAGGGCAAAAGCGCGCCGGCTATCTGCCTTTCCACCTTTCTGTCGCCGATGCGATTTCGTTCATCGAGCGCACCTTGGTTTAGAGCGCCCATCACCACGGAATCTAAATGGAGACTCTAAGCTACTTAGTTCCTGGCGCCTGCGTGAGCGCTCACCAGGATGGTTGGTTGAGGTGAGGGGGCCATGTTGTACTCGTCGAACAATGACATCTGCAAGGGCCCGCCCTCAGCAAACGCTGTGAAGGCCGACGCGCGCTACGCCGTGATCCTGTCGAGCTCCGCCGGGGCGATCTCGGCATCGATGCGCGCTGTCAAACTCGGACAAACTGGCTATCGCTATTTCTCGAGGTGCCCTACAGTAAAATGCTTTCGGGCTAGCGCTTGGTGGAGATGATGAATGTCTCTGTGGTCAGACTTCTTGAGAAATGACGCTCGCCTTGTCAGTAAATGGAAACACTACTTCCCCGCGTACGAAAGACACTTCGGTCGGTTCGTAAATGGCGATGTTCTCATGATTGAGATTGGATGTGGCGAAGGTGGATCGCTACCTATGTGGAAAGCGTATTTTGGCCCCCACGCCCGCATTGTCGGTCTTGATATTCGACCAGAATGTGCTGCGTTCAAGGAGGACCAAATCGAGGTTCGAATCGGTGATCAATCCGACCCCAAATTTCTATCGGCTGTCTGCGCTGAATTTGGAGTTCCAGATATCTTGCTTGATGATGGAAGCCATCAAATGCCTTACATCCATGCGTCCTTCAACTATCTATATCCGAAGATGCGGCCAAATAGCGTGTACATGGTTGAAGATCTCCATACTGCATACTGGGCCAACTTTGGTGGGGGGCTAGGATCTCCCGCCTCATTTATCGAGACCAGCAAAAATCTGATTGACCAATTGAATGCGGATCACGTCCGTAACAACGAATTACTACCCAATGATTTTACCCGCTCCACGCTGTCGATGCATTTTTACGACAGTATAATCGTCTTTGAGAAAGGGCGACACACTGAGAAGTTAAGTCTGAGTGTTGGTGGGCAGTAATAATACCAACCCTCAGAATGAGTGACCGACGACGGCCCAGTCGCGACGTGCGACGGACATGATTTTCCAGGGCTGATTGACGAGGGTGTTCCAGGCATAGCAACAGTGATCGACGATATCGTCGAAGGATTTGAAGATTCGGTTCGACAGCCAGTTCTGCCGCATGAACTCTGATGTTCGTTGTCAATGATGTTGGGCGCACGGGTGCAGTCCCATCACAAAAACGGGGCGCGGTAGGGCGAAGCTATTGCGCAATGCCGGAGACGGAACCGTCAAGACGACGGTTGAGCAAACTCTGATGCGCGGATTGGTTACCGCATTTCCGTGTGTTCGTCCGGGGCTGCCTCGATCTGCCAGCGGGCGTCGATGAAAGTCATTGGCCACACAATTCATACGAGGATTCCCCACCGAGGCTCCGCCTCCGGCGCTGCGCAATCGCAGATGTCAATGCAAACTGATTTGGCCCTCCGCGACGAATGTGACGTCGTTCGACCTTATGCTGCTGCAGAGCGCGGCTCCACCTCATGACCGATCGCCCAAAGGAAAGCCGCCATCTCGCGTGCAATTGCGGTCGTGACCAAAGTCTGGCGTTTGCCTGCCGCCATTAATTTTCGATAGCGCGCACACAATCGCACCTGAGCCTTCCAGGCAATCGCCCGTACGATCTTGGGCAGGCTCTCCTGTCGCACCTGCAAAGCTCGGCTCAGGCGAGCCGGATAGCGATAGGTCCAAGCTCCCTCGATCAGAACACGGCGTGCTCTTGGGTTGCCGGCCTTGGTGATGCTGCCGCGTCGGACCTGCTCGCCGGTCGAGCGTTCCGAGGGCACCAGACCGAGATAGGCCATCAGCTGCCGGGGTGTCTTGAAACGGCGCACATCGCCAATTTCCGCCACAAAAGTGACCGCAGTCAAAAACCCTACACCGCGCATGGCCTGATAGGCCTCGACCACCGGCGCCATTGACCAAGTCGAGACAACGTCGGCGACTTGCTGCGTCAGGCGTTCAAGCCGTGCCTCGGCATCTTCGATGGCCTGCCGGTACTCGCGTAATACGAGATACTGGGCCGGATGCTCAAAGGTAAGGTTGGACAGCCAGCGGGCGTGCACCAGCGTCCATGACCTAAGGCCGGGGTAGATCCGCCCGTGGCGTAGGAGAAAGGATTGCAGCTGCTGGCGCTTCTCGCGCAAATCTTCCATAGCAGCTTCGCGTGCCCGTACCAGATCCCGTATGGCTTCATGTCCTGGATCTGGCACCCAGATCGTCGTCAATTCGCCAGCGCGGTGAAGTCGCGCCAGGGTGAGGGCATCCCGGCGATTGGTCTTGACGCGCTCACTAGGCCGCTTGGGGATCAGGGAGGGCGCGATGACCGAGCAAGCATGGCCGAGAGCAGTGATCTGACGATGCAAGCCGTAGCCAGTCGGCCCCGCCTCATAGCAGAACAGCAGTTCGCAGAATTTGCCAGTCAGCTTTCTTACCAAGCGTCTAATCGCATCTGGCGTGTTGTCGATGTCGCCGAGAAATCGGACCTCGCCTTGGCGGCCCTCTTCAGCCAAGGCTACGGAGATCTTCATCTTGGAGGTATCAAGACCGACAAATATTTTGCTATTTTCCTGCATGGCTCGTCCCGTGTGCGTGAGGATCGGCGTCGGCCTATCCGACGCAACCCTCGCTCGTCGCTAGCGTGGACGAGCCACCTATGCACCGACAACGAACATACGGTCTGCCAGATGTTTTCTTGGGGGTTGAGCTCTGGCGCACGCGGCGGCAGCGGCATGAGTGAGATGTTGCTCGGAACCTTGAGTTCCTTGGCACCGTGCCAGCCGGCTTGATCGAGGATGAGGATGGCGTGAGCGCCTGCGGTCACTCTTGTTGCAATCTCCTCGAGATGAAAGCTGCATGGCTTCGGTGTTGCAGAATGGGAGAACGAGGGCAGCACCGGTTCCGTGTTCGGGGCAAACCGCTCCGTTGCGATGAGCAGCTTGCGGGCCATAGCCACAATGGCGATCCGTCGTGTACGCCCTGCCAACGTACCGACGCGCTTGCGGAACCACTCTGCCAGCTCGCTACCGGGCTGGTAGCGAAGCAGAGCCATGCGAGCTGGATCATAGTCGTCCTTGCCCGTGGATTTCCCGCCCGACTAATGCGCCGATCGCGGTCCATACTGCCGCTCTGGTAGGGCATCGGCGTAATGCCGATGGCCGATAAAATACCTCGCGTGTGAGCACGGCCGCGAAGTTGTCGCCTAGACCCCGGATGCGACAGAGAGCGGCGATCTTGCGGCAGGCCTGGTCCTGGGGTTTGGCCTCGGCCGCCTCGTCGCGCTCGGCCTCGACCTCCCGGATCAACTCCAAAGTCACGACGAGCCGTCGACGCAGGCGGTCCAATTCGGCCCGCAGATGGCTCGGCATCTCACGGCCGTCACCGGTGCGCAGGACGGCAAGATCGCGGTCCCATGAACGAAGCGAAGGCCTTTTCCGAATACCCTGGGTGAACAGCAACGCTTCAATGCGGTTCTCAATGCGCAGCCTCTCCTGCACCAGGTTCTCGCGCTCGCGGTGCGTGCGCTTGGCATCTTCCTCTTCCGGCGTCGGCACACGTACCATGCGGCAGCTTTGGCGATCCCCCCGAAGATAGGCCGCCAGCACACGCAGCATGCCCACGGCATCGAGCCGATCCGTCTTGGCTCGTCGGGCACGGCGGTTGACGAGGATGCTGGTCGGTTCGAGGACGTGGTTGGCAATACGATGGGCCGTCAGCACACGATGCAACCAGAAGCCGTCACATCCCGCCTCGAAGCAGCAGACAACGCCAAACGCCGCGTCGAGGGTGCGAGCAACACGGTCGCGCAGCGACGAGATGAGAGCGAGCAAGGCGGCCGTGTCGCCACCATCGATCCGATGCAGTTGTGGCTTCTCCGACTCTGGCATGCGGGCGGCAACGAGCCACGTTGATGCACTGAGTTCGATAGCAACGAGGATGTTACGATTAACGGCGTCGATCGATTGCATGGCGGCAGCTCCATCGCTTTGATTCGGACCGCCGAAGTATTGGCTCAGCCCGCTCCCATAGCATCTGGAACCAGACCTCTACCGGTGTGCCCGGCGCGAGCTTGGCGCGGACTTCCGCCACGCGTACGGCAAAATTTTTTTGAACGCCGCCATGGCGTCAGGGTCCTGCCTGTAGGCCTTCGGCCGCGCACTCACATGGGAGAAGCCCAAGTCCTTCAAGGCGCGATAGATTGTGTCGTCCGACACCGAGAGGCCAAATTCCTCGTGCAACCGCATGATCAGATCGCACGCCCGCCAGCGCACCACACCGTGCACGGCTGGGATCGGACCCTCCTCCATGAGCCGGACCAGAAAGGCTCTGTGCTTTTTGCCAAGTTTGGGCGGCACGCCCGGGGAGGCAATGTTGATTAGGCCGTCGGGCCCTTGCGCGTTGAACCGGATCACCCAGTCCCGCAAAGTCTGACGGTCCATCCCACCGATCTCGGCGGCTTCTTCTCGCGAGGCGCCGTCAAGCACCGCCGCGATCGCCAGAAGTCGGCGTGCCTGAGCGGCATCCTTCGCCCGCCTGGCAAACCGGCGGACCTCACCCGCGTAAAGTCCGTCCGCACCGCAATCGCCTGGCCCATGGCAAACCACCCTCCGTTTGCCACCTTAAATCATTTCGCAGTTGATTTGTGAATCCCCCGCAAGAGTCAACCTCTCAGCGGCTTGGTATAAGACCTTGATGGACTGACTCTACTCCAACGTTTACATTGTCACGATACCCTGTGGCACCTCCAATAATTATTGTACTTCGTTCTCGACCCATGACTTAAATTTTGAATGGGGCGACGTAAGCCGGGACCGGCTCGAAGGATCGTTACATAATCCAGGCCTCAACTTTCACACATTACATTACGAGACGCGGCGGCGAGACGAACGCCGACGCCGAAGGGCGCCTTGCGATATTTCGTCACGCCCTCGCCGAAGCGCCCGTTTCCAGGAACGAAGTACTCGAACGCGTCAACAGCGCACTCAAGGACAGTCGCGGCAACCATTTCGTGCATGTGCGCGGTCACGGCAAGGTGCTTTGCCACTTGATGTTCGGCATCCTAGCGTTGGCCGTCGAGTAATTGATGCGCCTCGTTACGTCGTCACGTCCGGACGCTTACGAACGGGGTCGTCAATAAAGGCTGAATAATACGCGCCTTATCATCAAATCTCGTTTTATCAGTCGTCACATGATGGCCGTTGTTTCGTTAGCGCTAAAATTGCTGGGGTGGGCCGTTCGAATGCGGTTTTCCCTCGTTCGATTATCAGCGACGGCGTCTCGCGAAAGCGGCGTTGAGCCAGGCTCGGTTGGTGTTTTTGTATGCGGCGTGACAGTGTATAATTGCCCCACGCCGTATTTGGGCCAGGGTTAAGACCGCTACGGTGGCAATGCGCTTGTCGATGTTCCCGGGTTCGGCGGTAAACCAGCGGGCGAGAGAACGCGTCAACAGGCCCGGTCCGGTCGACAGCCAGATGATCTCGCTGTCTCCGCGTATGATGGCGGTGACTGCATCCCGCAGCGCCATTTCAATGACGGGATGGCGGGGCACGGCACCCAAAACGTTGTTTCCGATCGAGCCAAGATCCTCCTGGTGGGCGAAAAATTCGGCATTCGCTGGGACATGCGCCGCGAGCCCCTCGCGCGCTCGATCGTCCGCGTCGACAAAATAGCCGCCTTCGAGAAAGAGCCGTGCGAGTCGGAAAATGTCGGCCTGCTGAGACGGCTCGCTCGCCCGGCTGAAGGCGTGCGCGACCGCCGGATCACAGTGCTCGCGCAAATAGGCCAAGGCGTTGGCTTCGTCAAAAAGGTCGATCTTGAATCCGGGATTGGATTCTTTCCATGAGCTCATCAGGGCGCGCACATCTTGCGGCGGCTCCGGATCGTTCCAGAACTGGGTGATGAGCGGCGGAATGCGTGGCTGCAAGTCTTGCGGCAGGGCGTTCGATTGCAAATCAAATCGTCCCGACCGACGCAGCGCAATCGTTAGGCCGATGGCCGGGGCAGTGGAATCGGGGAAACGGCGCACCAGTTCGGCAAGTTGCGGGACCTGATCTTGCGGCGAGAGCCGTCGCAGCGCGGTGAGATCGGCGGCGATCATGCGATCGATGTAATATTCTTCGTAGAGTTGGCCAACGAGCGAGTGCATCGGGTTCATTTTGCGCGTCGAAGTGGACCGCAACGCGGCGTATGCCACCAGATCAAGCCAGGCCCCCGTGTTGTCGAAGGTGATCAATTTCAGCTTCGCTCGTTCATAGACGGCCATCGCGTCGTTGGCGTCTAGATTGATCGCGGCGCAAAAACCGTTGATCGCCGCCTCGAGAGCCCAACGCGCCTTGTCGAATTGCGCGCGCAGCTTGACGACGCGCCCTTGTTCCTGAACTGCCGTGGAGGGCGGCGTGGCGAGCAGTGTTTCGGCTACATCGAAATAGCCCATATCGATGGCCGCTAACGTCCGTGAATGCCATGGCCAGAACTCCTGCGGGTAGCGCGCGTTGGCGGCTGAAAGCAGTTCGTAGCTTTCATCCATCAAACCCTGCAGGCGAAGAATGGCGGCTTCGCGGACGTCCACCATCGAATTGAAGGCGCAGCTCTTGCGCGCTGCGGCCAGAAGCGCGCGGCCGCCATCGAAATCGCCCTTTTCGGCCAGCAGTTGCGCCGGTACGAGGTAGCCAGAGACCGACCCCGGACGTTCGTCTCGCATTTTCGCGTAAAGCGAAAGCGCCGCATCGCCGTGGCCTCCCTCTGCCAGATGAGTGCCCATTTTGAGCAGCGCCGCCTCATTGCGCGGATCAATTTTGAGCGCAGCCTCGATCGCTGCAGCGGCGGCGTTCTGATCTCCGAGCGCGCTCGCCTCGGTGGCGATTTCGATGTGGGGCCGCGGATCCGCCGGCATGACCGCTGCCGCATTAAGGAAGGCGACGCGAGCGCCGCGACGATCATTCATCGCTCGCTTCAAAAGCCCGTCTGCCATATGTGCGCGATAGGATTGGGGGTCTCGAGCGAATACACGCGCAATCAACGACTCCACCCTGGATAAATCACTTAGCGCGCGCATGTCGTTTACAATCTCGCGCAGGGCCTCTGTCGGATCAGCGACGGCTCCGGCCGCTTGTTCGAAATAATCCACTGCTCGATGCAGATCGCCCCCCGCCCGTGCCGTTTGACCAAGCATGATCAGTGCCTTCGCATACATGGCCGATGTCCGGTCGACAAACTCCAACATGGAGACAGCTTCGTCGGTTCGCCCTGCGTCGCGGAGGAGATTTGCGTATTCCAGCTTGATCCAGCCATTGTTCGGATCGACCGTGTTGGCTTTCTTGATCAGTTCAAGCGCCTCGTCAGAATCGCCAAGTTTCCGCTTGGCGACGGCAAGACCGCCCAATGCGGACGCGGTTGTCGGCGCTCGCGCCAAGACCTTGTGAAACACTGATTCGGCATGTTTGAAACGGCCTTCGGCATAATGCAGAAAACCGAGTTCGCAGTTGATCTGGACATGGTCCGCATCAAGCGTGGCTCCGTGTTCAAGGATGTCGAGCGCCAGAGCCGTGTTTTTCTGTTCGCGGGCCAGGCGGCCCGCCGCAAGCGCCGCATCGCAGCGCACCACCGTTGCGATCTGTCCATCTTCGACGATGGCCCGATAGGCCGCAAGAGCGTCTGCATGTCGGCCGAGAGCCGACATTTCGGCGGCGATCTCAAGCTTGAACACCGGTTCGTCCGGCTTATCGGCTAAGGCCGCCGTCCAGACGGCGAGAGCTGCGTCGTTCAGCCTGCTGGCGCGGAGAATGCGCGCCTTGGCCTTAAAAATGGCAATCTTCTCCGCGCCGGCTTTCGCACCGGCGTCCAAGGTTGAGATCGCCTGATCCTGTCGGCCGAGACAGACGAGCTCCGACGCCCTTTCAACGTAGGGCGACGTCTGAGTTGGCTCGCTGCCTGCCGCTCTGCCGAACATCTCCGCTGCATTCGCGTGGTCGCCGCGCCGCCGCAGCTGGCGGCCAAGCGCCATGAGCAAGTGATAATGACGCGGATCAAGGTCCAGCGCCCGGCGCAAGGTCGCCTCGGCCTCGTCATACAGGCCGGAAGCGTCAAGTTGACCGCCAATTTCCAGTAGCGGCCAAGGGTGCGAAGGCCAAGCCGCGGCGGCTTCCCGGAAGCGACGCATGGCCTCGACAGGTTCGCAGCGCATTCGCGAAGCCGATCCAAGCCCGATAAGAGCGTAGATGTTAGTTGGCTCGATAGCCAATAGCGCCCGAAAGGCCGCCTCGGCTGCCTCGGGTTCGCGTCTCTGAAGCGCCGCAAAACCCTCGGATCGGAGCTCATTAGGAGACGCCTCGATCACAGATTCTGCCGCTTCAAAGTCATGCGAAGTACTCCAGAGTCAGATCGTCATCTAAGGAAAGTCGATCGCGTTCGTGCGCCTCCCGCAAAACCATAGAGCGGGGAACCGACAACGTAAGGAAATCTCAGTCCTTTCAAATCGGCGCGGCGAAAAGAGATTCTTGATGATCAGCCTCGACCTGACCAATTACGTCATCCCATCGGCGGCCCGAGTTTCCAAAGCTCCCGTAACGTGGAGATCGACGTCCCGCCTAGCTATCCTGGCATCCGTCAAAATTGACAACGCAGGTCAGGGCTTGCGAGCATCCAATTTTCGAGCATTCCTCCTATTTGTCATCCCTGACGACTTGACATTGAATGTGTCGCACACCCATTAGTTGCGCCGCAAAAAATCTATGATGACCGTCTATTTCGGAGCAGCGAACTTTCTCGCCCTCGGATGTAGTGAACTCGAACCTCCCCTCCGCCTGTTCCACCAATTTTATCGGCGGCACTCGTTGGGAAAACCCGCATATTATATTTTGCATGTCCTCGAATTTATTTTCGATTTTTCGTTTCAGCCATTTTGCATTCTCGACGACGCTTGTCATTTTGTCGTCAATAACGCCCTTCGTTACACCATAGGCAAAAAATTTCAGATAAAAATTCTCGTCTGAAACCTTTTGGCCCTCCATCATGAATTGATGAAACCCCGCCAAAAGCGCGTCGAAATAACCTTCTCGTCCAAAGGAGCAATGATCTTCCGCGCCCCATTTTGCGTCCGAACGCTCCGCAAAACATCTTGCCGCCAAGTCGATCGCTTCCTGTTGAGTTAGAATTCCCGTTCTCTCCAAAAAACGGTTTCGGAAGTACGGTTTGACCTCAACAAATTCCTGCTGCACATGCGTGTTTATATCGTCATAACTATTTGCGAAAGACGATAAAGCACGGCTTTTGTGAGGATCGTCTCCCACATCGGTGAGGCCCAAACACGTCGCCGCGGAAAACCAAGGGCAAAGGCGGCTGTAGTAAAAATTAATTCCGTGGTCTAAGGTATGCGTTTCGAAAACAATAATTGGCGCAATATCTTTGATGATCGATATAACTCCTTCAATATATACCCAGACGTTCAGAGCAAGAACTATATCATAATGAAAATTTTCGTATAAAGCCGCCCTTGTGCAGTCGCCCTGAAAGAGAGAAACGCGGGTAGCGCCGACTAGCGCATTAACCGCTCTTCCGATTTCGACGAAATAGGGATCGTATTCATACCCATCAACAAGTCGAGCCCCCAGTGCTCGCACGGAGCGAGACATCTCCCCCGTGTTGGCGCCTAGATCGAGTACGCTCTTATCGCGAAAATTTATCCTACTCAAATAAGTCATTCTATCGTAACGGCCGGTCGTCCCGCTCCCCTCCCCCAAGAAAAGCGTCTGGTAGCTATTGCCTGTCTTAATCCCGCCGTGAATGGAAGTGGCGACATACGGTAGTTTCACCGCGTCAACGATAATTGACGAGAGGCTTTCCTTTATCGACGGAATATCGACGGTATCCTCAGGTAACCACTTTCTTACACGACTCGAATATTCGATTTGGCGCGATGGACTCTGAGCAAGAGGGTAAATAAAATTGTGATTAGAACTCATTGCATAAATCGTCACTGCCAATGCGGCGTTGTCGCGCCCTACATCCGCTTTAGAAATCGTGATGACTCCAATGCCGTCATTGATGGCCCCCATCGAGACAAATCGGCCGGCCTTGTCTAATGCGATTATGGAGTCAAAATCATAGTTTGCAGCCTTCTTCGCGTCGATTGTGTTTGAGACGACGATGTTGCTATCGACAAATGTCACAGTGTCGACCGACCCAACATTTGTTGTAAATTTGTACAGCGTATTTGGATCACGATATGAGCCGCATTCAGCATTTACATTCATGATGTTCATCGGGGATTCCGCTCTCATGTTTTGCTTGCGCCTAAATGATGGTAACGTCGCTACCACTCTACAGGGAGCGCCTCTTGAATTTCCATCCGAATTACAAGCAAAAGCGGACCGATGGCTCGTAAGTGCGAACTGCGAAAGCAAGCATCACGTTCGAGGCGCCGTATTCCGAAAATATGCGCGTATTCGCAGCCATCGCGCATCGAAGCCGACGAGCAACGTTATAAAGAACATCCCATCTTTCTCCCGAACTCATGCGAGTATGTCCCACATCCATTGCGTCCGCGAGCCACAGCGATTGCTTTCATGCAGAGTCGACAGATTTGCTTTCTGCTCGTGTATCGGTCAAATCATGAAACGCTTCTATATAGAAATCCCTTAAGGCGCTGATACTAAACCGTCGAGATGCCATAGTCGCACCGCTGCGATAGTTGTAATAATCCTCCGGACAATTAAACATTTTCTGTAATTTCTTTACGAAATCCGAAACCAGCCTTCCGGCTTGCTGCGATGGTCGACTGTAAGTCCCGGAGGCGATCCGCCTTCTCCCTTCATTATCCTCGGTATTTCTCCGATATCGGTGGTGATCACGGGAAGCCCGGCTTGGAAGCATTCGAGGAGAAAAAGAGGGAAGGTCTCTCCATGGAACGTGGTCGGGAAGATACCCATGTCGAAACATTTGAAATAGCGCACGGGAGTGTTGATCTTCCCGAGGAAGGTCACGAGAGGCGAGTGTTCGTGTTCTGCTTCCAGTTCTCCGGCAATCGGCCCGTCGCCGATTAGGACAAGATGGACTGGCCGCCCGCACAACGTTAAGAGCCTTTCCGTGATTTCAATCGCTCTCCGCCATCCTTTGGTCTCTATCGCCCGCGAGCACAGAACAAATACAAACGCCTCGGAAGAGATCGCATGTTTCGTTCGGAACTCGTCACGGTCGATCCATTCTCTTTGATAGGCTGGGACTGCATTGAAACTCTGGAGCAAATTGTCGGCGCCCATGCTGGTCGGACGAAAGGAATGAGTAATTTCTCTTGGCCAAATACAACCACTTTGTTACTGTAGTTGACAGATATTGAATGAAGTCCGGGGTCAACAGGTCTGGAACAGTCTCGTAACCGCCGTGCAATGACGCTACATACGGTATTTGAAAAGAAACGTTCCGCAAGAAAAAGCGATAATCGACGCTGACATTGTGTGAGTTTATAAGCTGGATGCCATATTTTTCGATAAAGCTGGAAAAATCGTCGCAAATGTCGTCCCAGTAAACAACCGGGATGTCTGAACGCAATCTCTGTCGAATATCTCCGTCAAGACTTTCACCCGGACGCTCAATCGCAAGATACGTGACGTGAAGCCCCCTTCCCTTGAGCGCATTTGCCAATTCCACTGGAAGAATTTCGCCTCCGCCAACCTCAAAGCCATTTGCCGCGATACAAACACGAAGCGGTTGTCCGCCGGCCTTGTTGGATTTACTATTTTGAAAAGCTTCCTTCAGTGTTTCCGGCGAATAGTCCTGCAAATGCTGGGCAAGTGCGTCGCAGTGGGCGTTGATCGCCTCGTCCCCAATGCCGTATTCACTCCAGAGATCGTGAATGATCATCTCATGTTCTTCAAGATGCCTCTTGGTGAAGAACGAACTGCGCGAGGCGCTCGACTGGTTGACGCGGAAAAATGACCGCGCTCTACGGCAATAGGCGATCGAGCCGCCACGTACGACAAGGGCATAAAAATACCAGTCTCCGGCGAAATGATATTGGAAGAGCCGGTCGTGCTCCCGGTCCGTCAATGCAGGCTTACGAAACACGAGGCCGGATGCGTTCGGGATGATATTTTTGGTTGAAAAATCGTGCGCAAATGCCTCATAGGCCGGAACGACGCACGAGTAATTCCATGAGAAATTCTCCAAACCATCGAAATAGTTATCCAGGTCGTTGCGATGAGCGCCGTCTCGATCGATGCATGTAATTCTGCCGAACGCGGCCATGACATCCTCACGAGAGAACGCGGGAAGAATATTGCTCAAAAATCCGCGATCTGCTGAATTGTCGGTTTCCGCTATCCAGATCAACTCGTTTCGCGCAAGGGCTAAACCCTTCATCCATTGTCGAAACACGCTGCCAGAATTATGGGTGTTCTCGATGATCCGATAAGGAATATTTGAACTCGATAGAATTGCTCGTGCGACTTCCACGCTATTGTCCGACGAACAGTCATCTAGAAAGATAATTTCGTCCGGGGGAACAGTCTGGCCCAAAACGGATTGGAGTCTTTGTGGGAGATATTTCTCGTGATTGAAATTCGGAAAAATAACCGTAACCGCAGGCTTTGTAGCGGCTTCCGAGCTTGATCCCGATACGCCCACAATAGCGGCATTCAGAGCTGAAACGTATGCCCGAGCGGTAGCGTTGAGATTGGCTGCGCCCAAATGAACATCCGGCTCCAGATAGGCGCTCTCCGCCCATTCATTCCACGCGTTAATGGCGACGATCGGGGTCCCATAAATTGGCGTATCGATCGCGCGCGACAGGAGCTCGAACAACCAGTTTTGATATTTTATGGGTGTGCTATCTTCAAGCGTCAGCCCCCTATTCGGTCTCCGGGCGTCGTTGTCCCAACTAGGTACGATTGTCTTGATCAATGGAAAGTCGGGATCGTCTTCATCAAGCGACGTCTTAACGAAATCGTCATAGGCAATAACACGGCCGGCGAAATCCGACGAATAGGCGTCGGGGGTCGGACGACCGGGCAGTTCGTCTGATAATTTATGGGGTGGAAATTCGATGGCGCCATCCAGGCCGTGAGGCCTGGGATCCCGATCGCCGAATGTTTGAGCCATGAACATTAAAGGTTCGACGCCGAGACGCGATATCAATTTGCTCCGCCAACGCGCGATCGTATCGGCAGTCTCTGGAATGTTCTTTGGGTTATAAATGACGAACAGCGGTCGGTCGTCGATGCGTATATAACGTCGATCGAGGAAGTGTCTCGAAAGGTCGTCGAGCAGCTCTTCCTCGTCATTTATCATATAGTCTTGCTTGAGAAGGATCTGCGACTCGGATCCATCCCATGTTTTGGTCCAATTTTCATTTGCCCAGATCAACATGAAGGGCATGTCGACATCAGAGTCGAGCAGTTTTTCAAGCGGACGCTCGAGGACGCGTTTTTGATTGAACCAATAATAGTAATATCCAAACCCGTGAATTCCGCTGGCTTTCGCCAAGTCCGCCTGGGCACGTAAAACGTCAATGTTTTCGAGATTGTAAAATCCGAGATCGCGTGGAATGCGAGGTTGATAATGCCCCGGAAAACGCGACATGCCCTTGGCAAGCTGACGCCATTCGGTAAATCCCTTCCCCCAGAATGCATCGTTTTCCTCGGTGGGGTGAAACTGAGGGAGATAGAAAGCTATCATCAACGGCGTCGAAAACGATCTCTTCGAAAATTTCGCTCTGCCAAGGATTGTTTCGTCAAACTCCTCAAACATTGACCCCTTCGAGGTGAAAGCGGCATGCTCGTCGAGCAGCGCCGATACGGAGACCTTCCCGCGACGTGCTGCATCGTTGCGTGTCATCGGGGGCAACCTGATTTCGCCGTCCAATGCCTGGCCAAAGGCAGGCAGCGCTCGAATTTCCGGTGTCTTGACGCCCAAAACGGCGTCGTCGAATTTCATTTCGAATCCATAATGTACCAGTCCCTTTTCCATATTTCGCGAGGTCAGGACGAGGCTGATCGGCCAACGCCCGGCCAATCACCTTGCCGTCCAGAACTGCCTCGATCCGCAAGGTCTGCTCGGGCGCTGTAGGAAACCAAGCCCAGCCCACTGCTTCATAGCGAGTCATGCGATCAACGTGCCCCTCTACCGCAGGGCCTATAAAGCTTTTCTCGGCGGGCGCCTCCGCTTCGCCCTTCTCATCGCCTGGTTCGAGATGCACTTTGGTGGGGCCGGCGATAACGGTAGGTCCCTCTGGGCCCGTCACCCGGAAAATCGGCGCAATTTCATCCTCTAGCGGACTAGAGAAGCTTAAAATAAATCCGTATTGTCCTGATCCCTTGTTGTGTTCGACAAGATCGGGGCGGTGCTGATTTGCAACTGTACGACCGATAATCTTGCCGTTCAGAATAGCCTCGACTTCGAGCAGCTGATCTGGCGTGGACGGGCGCCACACCCAGCCCGAGGCGCACCAACGGGTCACTACGTCAACGTTGCCTTCGACATTGAGACCGAAAGTCGAAGCCCTCTCGGAGACGGACTGAGCCGCAGCTTTCGGCTCCGCCCGTCGCGGCACGACTCCTTGACTAGATACTTTTAGTGTTTCAGCGGGACTGATGTTGCCGGAAATCGGAGGGGTTTCGTCGGGTATCGGATCATGAAATTTCAGCGTAACATATTCACTCGTGTCGCGCTCGAGTTTATTGAGGTCCTCGCTAAGGGCCGTCTTAACAACCTTAGAACTGCCCAGCTCAGGCTTACTAAATCGCTTAACTTCCGACGCCTTAATTCCTGCGGAGGTCGTAAAAATCGCTGCCTGATTTCGATGCTCAAGGTAGTGAAGCAGCGGGTTCCTATCCGTTTTGCCCTTAAGGTATCTTTGAATGTAAAAACGAGTATTGAACTCTTTTGAAGGGTTTTTCCCTTCCTTATATCCGTGGAATAGAAAGTGTTCAAACGGATCGATTCTGGCCGCAGCGATATCCTTATAGGACTCAAGATAATACCTGGCATCAAATTCCGGAATTGGGCTGAAGCGACCAATCCTATTTCTAAGGTAATGCGACAAAGCATTTTGCGAATTTGGAATCGCATAAGTCTCGCGGTACCAAGTTGGGTTAAACAGCTGGCTCGGCTGACGTCCTTCGCGCTCGCCTAAAAAGGCATAATGTAGCAGCGGTTGCTTACCCGCAGACTTAACATCTGAATAAGTCGCCAGATACCACGTAGGATCAAAAATAGGGTTAGGCCGACACCCCTCCAAATATCCATGAAAATAGAAATGCCTTAGAGGATCGACCCCAGCTTTGGTGATTTCAGGATAAGTGGCAGTGTAATAACTTTCGTCGAATAGTCCACTTTTATGAAAAAACAAAAAAACCGCCTTTAATTCGTCATCAGACAACTGCTGGGAATCTTTAGGAGCTTGCGTTTGGTCGCGGCCAGGTGCGACAAAGCGGGCGCGAATTGATCTATTTTTTGCGAGGCCCGAGCTTCGCGCAAGAATGGACAGAAAATCAGACATCGCGAACTCACAAAATTGAAACGGAAATCAGCCGGCTTGGCTGTCGTGGCAACTAGATCATATTTCAAAAATGGTTTTATTTTGTGATCTAAACATTGCCATTTTCTTCAAAATGGAATTTTGATTTTCTAAACGTTGCCGACGATCGCCTTTGGCAATTGTTTTCTCAACCTTGGGACCGCGCGGTGCAAGTTGCTTCGCGAATTGACGAACGATTTTTGCAACCGGATTAGCCCGGTTCCTTGAGCCATAGTCGAAGCGCCGGCCCAAGACGCCAAACGAAAATGTGCGTCGGCGCCGCGGCGCGTTGCGCTATGGCCTCGCTGCCAAACGGTCATTGCAACTGCTCGAGGATTTAGTGCGACTAGTGGGCCGGTAAGGTCGTGGTGATTTCGGGAAATGACGGCGAGACTTGCGCTCGTCCTGCATTACGAGCCCGACGCGACGGTCACGCGGTGGTCCCGGTGCAATCCGCGTCTGCTGATTATACTCTCAATCCCCCGGGAGACGCCCCTGGATCGGTACCGATGAGTTCTCGCCCGGAGGAGAAGTAAATGTTTGAAGACAATTACAGCGAGCGAATCGGGTGCGTTCGAACGGAGAACGCCGCCATTTAACCTAACTTCACTGGCTATCATCCTCGAGCTCCATGGCCCTTGGCGATCGAGTACACCGATCCCACTAGCACCAGCGGCTTATTTCGTTTAGATATTTTTTTACCTCGTCCATGAAATATGCGTAAAGACCGAGCGACGTTCATGAGTTTACTGAGGTGGGGAAGCGGGAAACGAACGCTCCGTCGTCGGTCACGAGCCGTTTTGATTTATAAACGACGTTCTTTAGATCGAGCCAATTGAACATGATTATTGTGCTATTTAGCGTGGCGCTCTTTGCGTCACTCGATTGGTCGTAGTTGATGTCGCAGCCAAGATAGTTTCCCTCTTCCGAAAGGTAGCTTGTAAAGGGGTGTCGACCCAATCGGGGTAAGCCGCAGCGGATGTCAAGAAAGACCCTAGTGGGCTGCGCCCACCCGCTTTCGACGTAACCAATTACGGAAGGTGGACAGCAGCCACTCACCCGGGCTGCGATTACGGCCAGCGTGCTAGCTGCAAAGTTTCTTACGCACGATCCTGATTTACTCGTGCCTGTCAGCGATAGCACCCAAGGATTTGCGCGAAAGGCGGGAGTGAGGCGACGCTGAAAACCGGCCAAAGGCGCAATGCTCAATGGGCTTGCGCCTTCCTCGATATGAGACTGCCAAGGTCTGCAGCACGTTGACGACGCATCTGATCACTGCCACGTTTGGATTGCTTGGCTGGATCGCCCCTAGGCTTCGTCCAAAGCTCGGAGACCATGATGGATCTGCCCGCGGTCGCGGAATGTTACGAGAGGTACAACGCCACTTCGGTCAGTCAAAAAATTCATCCTAATGATACGATGTTTCGAGGAGGACCAGATTGGTATTATCCGGTTGGCGAAAGCGGCGTGGCGTGCATCTTTTCTGCTCTCACGTTGACCCGACTGGCCAAAGTTAAACGCGTTCTGGACCTTCCTTGCGGACATGGCCGCGTTGGTCGCCATCTCCGGACCGCCTTTCCTAACGCAAAGCTATACTTCTCTGACTTGGACACGGAGGGCGTGGATTTCTGCGCTGACGAGTTCAACGGCACCGGCATCTATTCGGTGCGTGATCTCACCAAAGCCAAGCTTCCGCGGGACATTGACGTCATTTGGGTAGGCTCCTTGTTCACCCACGTCAGTCGGGGGAAGACCTTCGCTTGGCTTTCCTTCCTAGTCAATCACCTAAGCTCGCAGGGCATCCTCGTCGCGACTTTTCACGGTTACTTTACGGCGCAGAACCCGCCTGCGAGCGCTCGTGTAGACTTGGAAAAGCTGCGTCGAGAGTTCCACGCGATGGGCTATGGCTTTGAGGCTTATCCCAGCGATGATCCGGTTCAGCTGGGCGAATACGGATTCTCAATGTCGAAGCCTTCCAGTATCCTCGACATGGCCGACGCTATTTCCGGTATGCGGGTCGTGTCATATACCGAACGTGGATGGGCCAATAATCACGACGTTCTCGCCCTGTGTCGGGATGATCGGCTGCGCCCGTTTAACCTGTGAGCAAGCGGTACGAGGAGCCGCGTAATCATGCTCGTGAACTGGGGCACTTGGCGACAGGGGAGGCACTTGTGCGGAGGTGCGGTTTGCCCAAACTGCACTGCGTCGAAAATTAATATTTCGATTTCAATGACGAAGATGAGGATGAAGACGAAGGGGAGAACGGGGAGGGGGGCGAAAGCGTCGACGAGGACGATGACTGGTCTTGGAACTGGGGCGGCAGGGATGGCGTCGGCTTAGATTGAGATGGAGACGGTAACGCCTGCGGCGGCGGCGGCATGAACACCATCGTTGAAGTTGAAGAAGGCGAGAGTCCGGCCATGCAACCATTCGAGCATACCCCAAGTTTGGTGCCGCAGCTTTGCATGCACTGGGTCCAATATTGAGTTTGATTCGTAACGTTGTACTGCTGGTAACAAGCGCCTTGGCAGCTTGTGTCGCTTGCTTGACATTGCGTCTTGCAAGTAAATTGATTTGCCGCTGAAGTGGCCATCGGCGAGTTCAGCGCGATGGTCGCACGGCCGCCCGCGCCGCCAGCGCTTTTACGTGCCGGCAAACCCGCTCTCGGCGCTTTACTTGGCGAACTTGACGATCCGCTCGCGATACTTGCAGCTGGACCGCCACGAGCGGATGAGGGTGCTTTAATTCCGGAAAACGAATTCCAGAAGAGGAAAATGCTAAGGACGATAAGCACGGAGCAGGCCAGCGTGCGCGTCACTCAATAATTCCTACACTACAGGACAAAGTCGTTGAATCCGCGGCGTCTTTCTTGCGCGAATTGCGGACCTCTCGTTGGACCAAAGCACTAATATCGCATTGCGACAACAGACAGTCCGGAGCGTTGTGCAATTGTTAAAATTTTTCAACCCCGCGAAAGCGGTATGTCTCGACAAGGAGATGAAAGACGCCTTGTACGGCGAAACGCACGAGGGAGTCTGAACCGAACTTCGCCACAATGCTGGGGCTTTAGCCTGTTCCTGAACTAGCATCGGGTCACAGAGCGCTTGGCTCGAATAGAGGCGAGGAGGCGATAATGCAGAATACTAGTTACCATTTGATCACACCTTTCATTCCCGTCTTACTCATGTTGGCTATTGTCGTCGCAAATCACGTCGTGGCGGGCCTGCGCAGCGACAGAAAAACAGCCGCGGAAGCATCGCGATTTTGCGTGGCCTTGTCCGCGGAACTGCGCGCGATGCTTGATCTTTATAATTTTAATCTTGATCTTATCGAAAAAAAAGCCGGTTACCTTCTGTCAACGCGCTCGGCGATAGCGATCTATAAGGGGAATCTCAGTCGCCTTACTGCGCTGCTGGAAAAAACGTCAATCGGGCCCGTTGTTGAGGTTTTCGCACGCAACGAGCGCATCGAGTCAGTTGTAGCTGCGCATGCAAACTTGAAATGCAACTTAACCTACCAATTCTCACCAGCAGACAGCAAGTTCGACGACTGGAAGCAGATGTATGAACAAGCTTCGCTAAAAATTGCGTCCGCGTGTCAAATACTTGAAGGCAGCGTCGCCTCTGCTAATCCGCTGGGCACCGGTCTTGAGGGACGCTCGGCATTCCATCAGCTTCTCGATAGTGCGCGCGCTTTTTTTGGGCGACAAACGCTGGGTGGCAGAATGGTTCAGCAAGACTTGAGTAAGCTTCGTTGCATCGGGCCGCCTTTTGTTTCCAGGTCCGCATCACCACTCCAACGGTGCGGCTTGCGCCCGTGACGTCCACCGGTCTATCGCGGTAAGTTGAGGCGACGGAACGCAACGGGTTGTGACCACATTGGCCGGCCTGCGCCACGACACGACCAATCGGCTCATAACTCGATACACCCCAGTGGTCTTTCGAACCCCCTCGTCCGCGAACTCAAATGCGTCTGTGCGTCGCGATCGGCAAAGGCGTATTTTGTATGCTCATCGCTGGCTTGACAAAAGTAATCACAATATGGCGCATTTGACTTAATCCGACTTGCACCGTGTTTCTGCTTGGGCAAGCATTTATCAAGACATCCGTTATATGACACTATTGTGATGGCGAACGGGAGGCCCCGGTACTCTGCCAAAATGTTTTGCCTCTTCAGAGTCGTTTGTTGTTCCCTGACGATTAGTGAAAACGGAAATGATATTGCACGTATCACCATTGGCCCTTCCAGGTGCTCTTCTTATCCGATCCCAACGCTTTGAGGATCTACGTGGATATTTCGCTGAAACGTATGTGCAACGCGATTACGTGGCGGCGGGCATAAGCAATACATTCGTTCAAGATAACCACTCTTATTCGGCAGCCTCCGGAACTGTGCGCGGCCTACATTTCCAAACAGCCCCCTTTGAGCAGGCAAAACTCGTTAGAGTAATTCACGGGAAGATACACGATGTCATCGTCGATCTGCGTCGCTCGTCGTGTAGTTTTGGCCAGCATCTCGCGATCGAGCTCAGCGCCGATGGCGGCGAGCAGCTCTTCGTCCCCCCCGGTTTTGCACACGGCTTCTGCACGTTGGTGCCCGATACCGAGGTTAGTTACAAAGTAGACGCAGTCTTTTCGGCCGCCAACGATCGGGGACTGAACGCAGCCGATCCGGATTTGCGGATTAAGTGGCCGGTCAGTCCCGGCAAAGAGGTGATCTCTGAAAAGGACCGGAAGCTACCGGTGCTCAAAGACCTGCCACTCCACTTTCATTGAGGCGTCCCAATTAAAATGAGCAAGAGTGTGCCTCGCATCCTTGTAACTGGCGGCGCCGGATTTATAGGTTCCGCAGTCTGTCGGTTGCTCGTCGATGCATACGAGGCCTTCGTCGTAAACGTCGACAAGCTTACCTATGCTGCCAATTTGCATTCCCTCGACTCCATCGCTGACAATCAGAGATATGTGTTTGAGCGGGCCGACATCTGCAATCGCCAAGGGCTGGACACTCTCTTTGGGCATTATCAACCGACAGGGGTCATTCATTTGGCCGCCGAGAGTCACGTTGATCGCTCGATTTCCGATGCCGGAACTTTTCTAAAAACAAACGTAGAAGGCACGTTTCATCTTTTGGAAGCAGCGCGACGCTTCTACGGAAGCCTCGACTCTGAGCGGCGATCGCAATTCCGGTTCGTGCATGTCTCAACCGACGAGGTTTACGGCTCGCTTGGCGCTGACGGTCTCTTTCACGAAGACTCGCCCTATCAACCGAGCTCACCATATTCAGCCAGCAAAGCGGCTTCAGATCATCTGGCACTCGCTTGGTACACGACTTATGGTTTGCCGGTCGTTGTATCGAATTGCTCAAACAATTATGGGCCTCATCAATTTCCAGAAAAGCTCATTCCGTTGACGGTGCTCAATGCGTTCGAAGATAAGGCTCTGTCGGTCTATGGTACAGGATCAAACATCCGAGACTGGCTTTACGTGGACGACCATGCTCGCGGCTTGATTGCGCTGTTGGACAAGGGCAGGCCTGGCGAGAAGTACAATTTCGGTGGCAATAGCGAGCGAACTAACCTCAACGTTGTCGAAATGATCTGCGATATTTTGGATCGGATCTCGCCGGTGCGCCGGTCTAGACGGTCGCTGATTACGTTCGTGGCCGATCGGCCGGGTCACGATCAGCGATACGCGATTGATGCGTCAAAGGCGCGCGCGGAGCTGGAATGGCGGCCGATGCACTCGTTCGAAGATGGCTTGGAACGCACGATCGAGTGGTATTTGAGCAATTCGCAATGGTGGAGTCCCCTGCGCCAGCAGGTCTATGGCGGCGAACGTTTGGGTCTCGTTGCGATGGCGAACTGAGTCAATGGCACTCGCAACCCCGATCTTAGTCGTTGGAAAATCTGGTCAGCTGGCGCGATGCCTGGTTGAAGCCGCAAGCCGTCGCAATGTTCGCCTTATTGTAGCTGGGCGTCCGGATGTCGACATCGAACAATTAGAAAGCATCGACCGCGCGCTTACCATGTTTTGTCCCGGTGTTATCATCAACGCCGCCGCCTATACGGCTGTGGATAAAGCCGAGACGGAACCGGAACGTTGCTATGCCGTGAACCACGCGGGCGCGCGCCAGCTCGCGGAAGCGGCATCGCGGCGCAATGTGCCCCTTATTCAGGTTTCAACCGACTACGTGTTCGATGGCCAAAAGGCCACTCCATATGGCGAAGATGACCCGACAGCACCGCTCGGGATTTACGGCCGGTCGAAGCTAGAGGGAGAGCAAGCCGTTTTAGCGAAGCACCCGGAGGCGCTGATTTTGCGAACATCATGGGTGTACAGCGTGTACGGCTCGAATTTCGTGACGACGATGTTGCGCCTTGCCCAAAGCCAGCCCTCGTTGCGGGTTGTCGATGATCAAATTGGTTGTCCTACATCGGCCCACGATCTTGCTGCCGCGCTGCTCGATATTTCGACTGACCTTCTGGGTGGCGGGCGGAGACACCTAGCCGGAATCTACCATCTTAGCGGCACCGGCCAGACTACGTGGTACCGGCTGGCAGCCGAGATATTTGCGAGCGCTAAAGCGCGCGGCCGACCCGCGCCTCATCTCGTGGCGATCAAGACAGCGGACTTTCCGACGCGCGCGCAAAGGCCGCGGAACAGCGTTCTTAACTGCACGAAGGCGGATCAGGCGTTCGGAGTCAAATTGCCGCCCTGGCAGACCTCGGTGACCACCTGCGTCAATAGGCTTGTCAAAAAAGAGGAGTTGCAGCGATGCTGAAAGGTATCATTCTTGCTGGCGGCAGCGGCACCCGACTCTATCCGATCACCCGAGGCTTGAGTAAGCAGTTGCTGCCAGTGTTCGATAAGCCGATGATCTATTACCCGTTATCCACCCTTATGTTAGCGGGCGTTAGAGATATTTTGATCATAACGACACCCGAGGATCGTGCGCAATTCGAGCGATTGCTTGATGACGGTAGTCAATGGGGCATCAACCTTTTCTACGCTGTTCAATCAAGACCAGAGGGACTTGCTCAGGCGTTCCTGATCGGTGAGGACTTCATTGGTCATGACGCTGTTTGTCTGGTGCTCGGCGATAACATTTTTTTCGGTCACGGCCTTCCGGATATGTTGCAGCAGGCGGCCGCACGTTGTTCGGGCGCGACGGTATTTGCCTATTACGTGAAAGACCCACAGCAGTATGGCGTGGTGTCGTTCGATGAGTCAGGTCGGGCGAGAGATCTCCTGGAGAAGCCAGCCCACCCCGTATCGAACTGGGCAGTGACCGGGTTATATTTTTACGACAACGACGTCATTCGGTTCGCGAAGGCGCTTAGACCCTCAGCGCGCGGAGAATTGGAGATTACCGACGTTAACAAGCGATATCTCGCGGACGGTGCACTTGAAGTACAGCGCATGGGGCGTGGTTTCGCCTGGCTCGACACCGGGACCTTTGAATCCCTGATCGAAGCGGGCTGTTTCGTGCGAACGCTGGAACAGCGACAGGGGATGAAAATCTGTTGCCCAGAGGAGATTGCATACAACATGGGATATATTACGCAATCTAGAGTCCGAGGCTTAGCCGGATCCTTGAAAAAAAGCGGTTACGGCACGTATCTCGAAGCCTTAGTTGACCTGTAATCGCCCGTCTCGAGAATGCTTCGATTCACTTCGTGGTCAGATTACGGGTTACACCGGGCAGCCGCGCGACCGTTGTGGGCTCAGCGCGGTCAGCATTTGGATATTTTTAACGTCACTTCCGCATTACATCGTAGTGCAAGAAGAGTGGTATTTCGGGCAATATCCGGGTGTTCAAACGGTTTTCGTCGACGAGAATTTGGATCGCGCCAGGAACACCAGTCGGAGGGGTTTCCTCGACGGCCGAAATCGGCATCGGCATTTTGAGCCAGCTATTGTGAACGGGTTAGTAATCGAGCTTTCTTGCCGGGAATCATAATCTCCTTCGCATCTCACGATATGAGACCAAGACTCTCGACCCGATCGCATTACCGCACCTGACGCGGATTGCGGCGGCTAATTCAGACAAAAATTATCTTTAATATCGGCTCAAACGGGCATCGAATGTGAACAAACAAATAGGAAAATCCACATATCTTATGTCCTTGACGCCGGCGGCTGAGTTGGTATTGATGCCTTTATGGTTTGTGGTGATGCAAAGGAGTAATCATCATGCCGGCGAGCAACGACTTTTCGTACATCTATCAAGTGCAATTGGTGGATGGGACTTATGTCTTAAAGGATTTCAACAATAGCACCACTGACGGCTTGACGCCCATTCCGACCACCGGGGTTAGCGTCAGCGACAATATCGTCGATCAATCATTTTCTGGGACCGACAACCCTCAGCTTCTGGGCGACGCCATCAAAGATCAGTTCACTCTTACAGCGGGAGGTCCGCTTGGCTCCATTCTGTTGGATGGAACCTATTCCTACGTCTCGCTCGCTCTCACATCAGACAGCACCGGTCCAACTGACACCAGTCACGCTGGATTTATCGCGCAATCGGGCTCAAATTATTATTACATTACGAACAACCAAATCGACTTGCCGCCGACTGGATCTCAATCATCGCTTACGCTCACTACAGAAAGCGGTGATGTGACGATCTGCTTCATGCCGAATACGTATATTCGCACACCGTCAGGTGAGGTAGTAGTAGAGGATCTAAAAATTGGTGATCTCGTGCAGACCAACGATGGACGGCACGTACCCATTCGCTGGATCGGCCGTCAAACCGTTGCCGGTCGTTTTGTTGACGAACTGCGCTTGCCGGTCCGTATCTGCAAAGAGGCTCTTGGTCCCGATGTCCCGAGTTGAGATCTCCTTGTTTCGCCGGATCACGCTCTGCTGGTCGACAGCGTCCTGATCAATGCTGGCGCGTTGGTTAACGGAACATCGGTTGTACGTGAGCGTAATGTGCCGCTGATTTTCACTTATTATCACGTCGAGCTCGACGATCATTCGTTGGTCTTGGCGGAGAACACGCCCGCAGAGACATTCGTGGACAACGTCGATCGTGCAAATTTTGACAATTGGCGCGAATATCAATCATTGTATCCGGAAGGGAAAGCCATCCACGAAATGCCATATCCTCGTGCCAAATCCAATCGGCAGGTGCCGCGTGTGATCCGCAAAAGGCTGGATGATCGCGGTGCGTTCATCTACGAACAGCAGGTTGTTTCCGCAGCATAATCATCAGAACTCGGTCGTTGTTTGGGAGGACTGTTAAGAGGCTGTCCCCTTGCCGAAAAGGACGTTGCCGTCGGTCGGTTGGTTTAGGGTCGTGGCTCAGGGGCCGCGCCAATTGCGACACTCGACCGGCTTCAGCTAGCTCGTGGATGCCTCGGATGGCTGGCTGAGCGGGAGCTCAAAAGCTGCGCTTCGCGCAAGGCTATGCGCACGCACTTACTCCTCACCCGTCGGGGCCAATTTGGTGATCTGGAACGTTTGCGCGATGCGTTTCGGGAACCTTCACAGGCATGACGAAAGCTGAGCTCAAATCGTCGTGGCGGGCCAGATACACGATCCTACTGTCGTAAACCTACTCTTCAGAACCGTATTGGCGGCTGGATAGACGAAGACCTGCTACGGGAGGCGCTGATCTTCCAGTCTGAGCCTGTCGAATAACTGTCGAAATATTTGCAAGCCATAACACGCACTGCTAGCGGCTGCCTCGACTGGAGGTAATTCGGAACGCGGAACCACCCGACCTTCGCGCAGAGGCCGCCGAGCAGCCGGCCCAATTGCGCAAAAACGAAGCGAATGTTCGGAATCAAACTTCCACTTTGGTGCGACTCGGTGACTAGTGCGTGCCGCCGAGTACGTGCGGATGTCCACAGATCACCAGAAATACTCGACGGCAAACCAATCCGTAGCAAATCGTGCAAATGCCGCCCAACGCGGAATGGAAATCATTCGTACCTATGCCGACGAAGGAAGAAGCGGCCTGACGATTCACGGACGAGACGCGCTAAAGCAACTCATAAGCGACGTGCAATCCGGACGCGCCGACTTTGGCGCCATCCTCGTTTACGACGTAAGCAGGTGCGGTCGATTTCAGGATGTCGATGAAAGCGGTTACTATGAGTATATCTGCAAACGCACCGGTATTGGCGTTCACTATTGCGCGGAGCAATTCGAGAATGATGGCAGCGCACTGGCTGCGATCGTAAAGGCGGTCAAACGGTCAATGGTTAGACGCCAGCGCCGACGTGGCCGGCGATCGGGCGTTACGAGAGTCGAGGCTGGGCGATAGTGAAAGATCATCCGGCGCTTTCAAGAGTGTTGCGCGTGCGCCACCCCTTCGAGCCGCGAATCTCGGTAGCATCGACAAAGATGTGCCGGCATGGGGGCGCGGGTAATGCAAAGCGAACGCGACAGAGCGATTGCGAAGATATGCGAGCTAATCATCGAATGCGGTTCGCCGCCCGATCGACTATTCTCAGCTAGACAGGGGCCGCATGTTCAGGACGTCGAAAAAAAGCTGCTGGTCATGAGCCGCACCTTGCTCGGCGTCGCGCCCACAACTGGAGTATGGAATGAATGACCGTTTCGATTAGTGGCGGCTGAGGGTTTAGTTTTGCGGCAGGTCGCCGACGTAATTTCGCAGGTAACTGAAAGCGCCGGCCCGGCATTGCTTGCCCGGCGTTTCTCAGACCACCAAAAGACTTAGCAGCTAATCGAGCGATTTGATTTCGCGCGTCTGGTTGCCGAACTCGTCGACGTCCTCGCCGATGAGCATTTCGGCCTTGGGCATCATCTGCTCGTAGGAGCTAACACCCCATTCCCGGCGTATTCTTGCTGGCGGCGCAGACCGCTTGACCGAGTAGTCGAATTCGAGCTCGTAAGCCATGACACCCCCGTCAACACCCCTACACGGGCAGCCTCAGGACCAATAATTGCATCTGATGGGCAGTAAGCCGTCCCAATTCGGGCGATTAAGCGCATCATAGGAAACCGCGGGCCAATTCGGACGTTTGCGTGAGGGGTCTAGCCCCGCTCCCTGCGCAGTGCATAGACCCTGGCTCCGGTCGTCTCGGCAACAACGGCCGGGGTCGGTTTATTGGCGGCCGGCGTCGTTTGCTTGGCTGAGTCGCCTACAATTCATCCGTTCGCAACGCCATCCCCAATCTGAGGGGGAGACGCCTTCGCACGGTCGTGTTCTACCGGACAATCGAATGATACGGCGGGGGCCGTCGGGGAGTGCGGAACGCGCACCAAGGTTTCGGTAATCGTGTTCCGCATGCCCGCCCGCAAAGATGCCACCATGCGCCAGCTTCGGCACCCGAATTTTTTCCACTGAAAGCCGAAATTAGTGTGCTGGATATCACATCCGAGCGCGCTATCGCTGGTTACGGTCACAACAACGGCCGGCAACGCGGCGCTTGTCCCCCCGACACCCCCCGCCGCTCTGTCAGAAGCCTAAGTTGAGGCAACAATTCCTAGAGGGCCCCGGGCGCTTAGACTGCCTGGGGCTTTTCTTTTTTGGCAATCGCACTGTGCGTGGCGGCGACGGTCGTAGCTACTGAAGACAATGGCGGCGTGGGTTTTATAGACGGCTGATTGTAACGTGCCCCGTCTGGCTAAGCCCGATCGCCCGTGCTGCGGCGGGTGACAAATCGATATGCCTTCCGTGTACGAAAGGCCCTCGGTCGTTGATCCGAACGGTGACGCATCGGACGGCGAACCTCAGCACGAGTCGAACGATCAGTAGTGTGCTGCGTCCGTGGACAAGAACGGGTGCCCCTAGGGTTGGTTCCACGTTTCCGGCGCTAGGCCAAGCGAGCGCGGATACGTTGAAGGCTGTATTCCCTTGTAGTCGATTTGGGGCATGGCCAAATCACTACGCCGGATAAAACCAGCACCGGAATTTTATACGCGATCAATCGGCGTCGGACCCTCCGCCGGCGCCTTCGAGCTCTTGACGCGTTTCGACACCGCCGACCAAGTGATCCCAAAAATAATCCGTGAGCGACTATTGCGAATAATTCGATGGCCCACCACCAGCAAATTGTCGGCCACCAGCCGCCGTTGCTGATAACGCGCCACACCCGGAGCTGCCGCCACGCTTCGATGGTTTGCGCCGTGCTGAGCTTCTGGTGCACTGAGAACAAGCCCCCCGCGGTGGCCGCCCGTGCGTTAAAGCCCGCGGGTCACGTCATCGTGCCGGAGCTGGGGGCGAAGGGCGCCTCGGACGACTGTCGCGCCGAGGAGGCATGCGCCGACGCCGGCGCAGACGCCCCACAGCCCGCCGTCATATACAGGCCGAGAACGTACAAGACGGCGAGATCAGGCCCGGCATGCGCTACCCCCCCCCACGATCTCCCCGCCATGACTTCGGCTCGCAAGGAACGGGAGACCCGCAATGATCGAAGAAATACGCGATGAGTTTTGGGGTGCCGCGATCGGTGCGGTCATCGCCAGGGCGGGCGCCACGTTACGCGCATAAAAGCTTGTCCCTAACGGTACAATAAGCCCGCCAGCTTGGCGATGTTGGCGGCGATGCACCGAGCTTCCTACCGCCGCCATTAAGCAAATATTAGCGTTGACGCATCAAGGTGGTCCACGGTGTTTAATTGTAGCGTTGAGGGTATTTCGTGCAGTATTCACATCTGACCGACGACGATCTTTGGTGCGACATAACTAAAAACACAAATGCAATGTCGACTCTTTACGATCAGCAGCTTGAGGCCGGAACTAGTGCGCTGCTTCAGACGCGCGCGACAGTCGTGATCGACAATCTTGAACGGGAATATCTGACCTATGCTGCCGAGCTTCGCAGTCGCCATTCCCTAAGCATTTTCACGTTTAGCAGAATTGAAAGGGGATTCCCAAGGCGGCGGATCTGTGGGTTCTCGATGTCGGCTGAATTGGCATGGGGATCGCCATGGGCAAGCCCTATTCACAGGACCTGCGTGAGCGAGTGATTGCGACGGTAGATTCTGGAACGCGCGTCTGTGTGGCGGCGCGGCTTTTCCTGGTCAGTGTATCGTACGTGTCCAAGGTTGTTGGCCGTCGGCGCGCGAGTGGTGAGACGACGGCGCGGCTCGGGCGGGCGGGACGCAAGCCGAAGCTTGCGGCTCACGACGAAGCTCTTCGAGCCCGCGTAACGGCTTATCCCGATGCCACGCTGGAGGAATTGCAGACTTGGCTTGTGGCCGAGTGCGCCGTCAAGGTCAGCATCGGATGCCTCTGGAACAGGCTCAAGTTTCTCAAACTTGCGCTCAAAAAAAGTCGGAGCGGGCCGCCGAGCAGGATCGGCCGGATGTTGCCAAGGCACGCGATGAGTGGCGCGCGAGCCAGCCTGATCTGAAGGCGGAACGCCTGGTCTTCATCGACGAGACCGGTGCGGCGACCGACATGGCGCGCCGCTATGGCCGCTGTCCGCGTGGTCAGCGCCTCGTGTCGTCGGTGCCGTGGGGACATTGGAAGACGACAACATTCGTTGCCGCGCTACGTGTTGATGGGATCGCGGCACCTTGCGTGTTCGACGGACCGATGGATGGTCCGAGCTTCCGTGCCTATGTGGAGCAGTTCCTAGTCCCAATCCTGCGGCACGACGATATTGTCGTGATGGACAATCTCCCGAGCCACAAGGTCATCGGCATCCGCGAAGCCATCGAGGCCGCCGGTGCACAGCTGCGCTACCTGCCGTCCTACAGCCCCGACTTCAACCCCATCGAACAGTTCTTCGCCAAACTCAAAACTCTGCTGCGAAAAGCCGCCGCCAGAACGATCGATGCCCTCTTTGTGGCAATCGCCGACGCCCTCGCAAAAGTCAGTCCGCAAGAGTGCCGCAACTACCTCGCAAACCAAGGCTATCGCTGAGCAAATCGTTGTGCTGCTTCGTCAGATCGAGGTGTTGATGTCGCAGGGCTAGACAGCGCCGATAGCGTGCCGAGAGCCGGATTTCGCAGAGAGTTATTATCGATGGCGAAAGGAGTACGGCGCGCTTGAACTTGATCAGGCCTAGCCGTTGTAAGAGCTGCAACGTGAGAACGTCCGTCTGAAGCGCCTTGTTGCCGATCTCTCTCTGGAGAAGCATCTGCTCAAAGACGTTGCCTTCCGAAACTTGTAAGCCCCGAGCGGCGCCGCCAGGCAGTCCAGCGCATTCTGTAGATATACGTCTCTCGGAACGTCATGCCTGCCGGATCGTCGGCCAGCCTCTCGAGACGCAACTATACACCACCATCGTCCGGGCTGATGTAGATGCGCTGTCTAGCTCTATTATCTCTCTGTCTTCTCGTTATTGTCTCTATGGCTATCGTCGGGTCAGGTCTCTTCTTACCTTAGCCGGCTGGCAGGTTCGCTGTGATCTCTTCCAGCTTATCTGTCTCCGTGAGTGTCTTTAGTACCCAAAAGGCAGAAGCCGCGAGCGCTGTTGTCTCTCTTCGTCTTTTCCTGCATTCTTCTTCTACCGCAGCATCGCTATCATGTCTGTGCTACGACTTCTTTGAGGCGCAGACCCACGATGGTCGAAAGCTCCGGCTCATGACCTTGATTGACGAGTTCACCCGGGAATGCCTGGCTATCAGATTGGCTCGTCGCATTAACAGCTTTGTTGTCATCTAGACTATAGCCTATTCGATGCTCTTACTAGTCTTACCGGTACACATCCTCTCGTACAACGTTGCCGAGATGACGGCAAAGATCGTGCGTAGCTGGCTCGCAAAACTTTGTATCAAGATGCTCTACATCGAACTCGGAAGTCCGTGGTAGAACGTCTAATGTAAATCGTTCAACGGCAAGCTGCGCGACTTATGCCTCAACGTAGAAATCTTCTACAGCCTGAAGTAAGCTATCGTCTTTCTTTAGCAATGGCGCAATCAATACAACACGATCACCACACTATCCTTGAACTCGGCCCACACCCCAAACATCCACAGCCTTATCACTTCACCTCTATCTCAGTTACTCTATGCAATATCTCCATTCCTCTCTTCCAAAATATCCCTCAGTTCACCTCAACTACCTCTCAAACCAAGGCTATCGCTATAAACGGCGTTTAGCGTCCGATCGGATCGGGCAGCTTAGCAATATTCGCGGCGATACGCCGGGCCTCATCTTTGCCGGCTTTCAGCCCCCAATTTGGGGGGTTAAGAGAATCACCGTCGAGGATAGAAAATCTGCCGGATGGCTGAGATCGCACAATTTATTCCTGGCGATAGCGGCTTCGATCCCCAGTGAAGGTTGCTGGTTTTCGAAGAAGTATCGCCGGCGATATTTTTTGCCTTTTTGGATTACCGTTCGTCGGGAGCATCGGCGGGCCCTTGCTCCAAAATCTCGACCTTGGCTGAGCCCGGCCTGACGCGCCCGTTGATATGCCCCGTTACCATGTTCAGGCGAAACTGAGCTACCGCTCCGCGTAATACATTCTCCGCCCTATGTGGGGGTTGGCCGTCTTGCAGTTCGAACTCGACTTTGAGCATGGCAGTCCACTTCTGGCCCATGACGTTCACCGGCTCTCCCCGTGGCGGTATCCTAACCACCTTGGCCCTTAAGCAAAATCGGGCAGCTTGGCGATGTTGGCGGCGATGCGCCAGGCCTCATCGAATGTTCCGGAATGAAAACAATCAAACGACGGCGGAAGATCGCGCCTATCGCTTGAGGACGAGTTTGTCCCTGATGTAGCGCGACGTGGGCGTAAGTCGAACGCCGCGAGGCTTCCGCCAAGCGGCCTTGTCGATCTCGCGTTGGTCGCCAATGGTCAATTGGCCGGATGCCTTCTTAGCGACAAAGATCGCGTCACTCATTTTTCTACCGGAATAACGGTTCGTGCGTTTGACCTCTTTCCAAAGTCTAACCCGCCCGAGTTTGAGTTTCGGCAGCTCCTCTTTGATTTCCCGGCGCAGACAACCTTTTTCGCTCTCCCGCGGACGTTTTCGACCGCCGGGAAACATCCACAATCGGTCGCGCCTTCGTCTTACCAGAAGTATCCGACCACGCTTCAGCGCAACGAGCTTTGAAGACTTCGCCATCTATCAATTATCACCATGATTCTATCCACTTTAACTAGGCTCTCGCCTTGCTGTCGCGACTTCTAATGCAATACGGTGAACGGGTCGAGTTTTCGTCTTGGGACAGGACTCGATGCCCCGTCGCCTTCGCCCCATATAATCGTCGGCGCCGAAGCCGAGACCGCTGACCTTGTCCTCGATGCCCGCCAAACCGGTCAGGATCAGGATGGGCGTCTTGACTTTCGATACACGCAGGCTGCGCAAGACTTCGAAGCCCGACATATCCGGAAGGTTGAGATCGAGAAGGATGATGTCGTAGTCGTAAATCTTACCGACGTCGATACCTTCCTCTCAGAGATCAGTCGTATGAACGTTGAAACTCTCGGTCTTGAGCATCAATTCGATTGATTGCGCGGTGGCGCTATCGTCTTCGATCAGTAAAACGCGCATGCAGGTTCCCTCCCTCACAACCTCGTCGAGGTCGGAAGATTAGCCGCGCACGCGGTTAACAATGTTTTAATCCAGTTCGCAGCGGCGCGGGCGCGAGGCCAGCTAAGGCCAGCCACGGTATTTGCGGCAACTGGACGGCAGACACTTCTCGATCAGCGCCCGCGCGTCGGCGAGCGGTTGCAAGGTTGACTTCATGCCACGCGGCGAATGCAATCTGCTTTGCGCTCGGCATCGTCGCTGGCGGCATCGGCATGTGCGTCATATCAAAGCGCATCACGCCGCCGACCGACGCTGACGTAGGCCATTGGCTTAAGGCTTGCGGCGGCAAAAATTCCTAAGCGAATTATCTGACAAAATCGCGGCTCGAAGCTCCTCGGCGGTTATATCGTCAGGAATTTGTTGCGCGTTTGGATTCCCGGAAAGCCTCATTGTCGCCAGCCTTGAATGTCGATAAGGCGCCACTTTCTCTGCGAGCGCCGCCGCCCGCAGGTAATCCTCGTCAATCTCCTTCTCGTTTGGTTGCTGGCGATCTTTTTCCTGCTGCGCCCGCCAATAGAAAAGCCGCATGGCCTCTTCCAGGATGGCCAAGCAGTCGAGGGACAAGCCAGACGTGCGCCACTCAGCAGCGAGCCCTATTTCGGCTTCCCGCAGGATGGTATCTTGCTACGTGCGCCTTTGGGACGAGCGTGGGAGTCGGCGGGCTTCTGCTGATGGCCGCTGTTATTGCCGTCATCGTAGGCATCATACGCGCTCACGAACGGCCCGTCGTAAGCCGGCCGTTCGAGGAGATATCTCGTTCTCATTCGTCGGCGTCTAATCGGCAAAGGTCCATCGGCACTTCGGGCGGAGACGCGGCCGAAGTCGGCGTATAAAGTGTGCTCGCATAGTATTGCCGCAACGCGAAACGAATAAGCACGCCGATCGCGGCCGCAACCGGCACTGCGATCAGCAGGCCCACAAAGCCGAAAAGATAGCCGAAGGCGAACAGTGCGAATATCACCCACACGGGATTAAGATGCACGCGCCGGGCCACGAGATACGGTGCCAAGACATAATCCGCTAGCGATTGCCCAATAAAGAAGACCGCTGGCACGAGCAAAATCGATGTCCAGTCCGGCCAGAATTGCGCGATTGCAACGCAAGTTGAAACGACTAGGCCCGACAGCGATCCGAGATAGGGGATAAAGCTCATTAGGCCAGCTGCAAAGCCGATCAGGATGCCGTGCTTAAGCCCGATCAACCACAGTGACGCAGCGTAGAACATAGCGAGCACCAGACAAAGCGCGCTTTGCCCGCGCACGAACCCTCCGATCGTATCGTCGATCTCGCGGGCAAGTGCGCGCACGGTCTCGCGACGCGCGGGCGGTACCCAATTGTCGATCGCCGCAATCATGTTGTTCCACTGGTAGAGGAGGTAGCAGGCAACGATGGGGGTCACCACCGCCAGTGAAAACATCGAGATCAGTGCTCGTCCTCCCGACCATATCGAGCGCAGAAGAGTACTGAACCAATCGCTCGCCAGTGTGGTGAAATCGCCGATCGAATGCTCAGCCTGTCCCAAACCTTCCCCGATAATCTTGTTCACCCAGGGCCGGCCTGGATCGGAAGCGAGCGCGTGCAGCTGTTTAACGTAGAGTGGGAAGCTTTCAAGGAAGTAAGCAAGCTCGCGGACAATGACCGGCAGTGTCAGCATCAGTAACAGGATAATTGCAATAACAAGGAGAATGACGATGACGAGTGTGGCCAGCAGCCGGTTCATTCCTAGCCGTTCGATCCGTCCGGCGAGGGGGTTAAGCAGATAAGCCAACACCATGCCGGCGACGAACGGCAATAGGACTTCCCGCAACAGGACGACGACCGCAATGACCGCCGCTAGCATTGCGATCCAGAACAGAACCGGCCGTGCAAACCCCATGGTCCGACTGTACTTACCAAAAACGGTAAAGTCTTGCCGCCAGTTTCCCCTCCGCCGCGGCGCCCATCGGTTCTATTCGAGACGTAGGTGGGCTACCCTTGGGTCACGCTAAGCGACGATGGCTGGCAACTCCTATGGCGGCTACGTTGGCGGGAGCGACGGCGACTTCCCAGAACATTTGCGGGTTTCGCTGACCGACTGCTACGAAAACGGTGTCACTCGGCGAGGGAACACTACCAACCGGCCGGACAATCGGTGCCATTTAGCAAAGAAACAGTGCCAGCCTTTTTCGGCACTACTCGGTTGCTCGGGGAAGCCACACAAACCCACACCACACCAGGCGGTCTCGCGGCCATTGGTTTCGACAAATCATTGGCAAAGGTACTTGCAGACGAAGCTCTTAACTGCGGCTATCGGATTTTGGGAGAGACCGACACTTCCATCATTTCCCTGAAATTCCCCTTCTGCGGCAACCTTGCGGACCTTCTTTTTCGGCGACTTATCCGCAATCACCATGGCCCAGAACGTCTTGTAGGTTGTCTGATCGTTGCGGGCGACGGCGACCCCAATGCTGTCGGCCGGGACTTGCAAAAGGTTGGCATTGTGACCCGGCGAGGTCTGCCAGACATGGAATGTCTCGGCCCAGGTCTTGGTGCCGGCCGCGATGTTTTCACCCGCCATGCCTAGATGTGCACCGGAGACCCGAGAGGCGAACGACCCCGCCACGTTGTGATCCATGATACCGGATGCGGCCATCGCATTGGCCTGCCGTTCGGCAATCGCGGTCAGTTGTGGGTCGGTTTTGACCGCAGAAAGGCCGTGCTCACGCCGATATTGCGAGATCATCTGAGCCATGTCTTCTGCGTGCGCCAGTGAAGCCGCGAGGGCGAAGGCGACGGCAAGAATAATCAACTTCAACGCAGCCTCCTGTTCTCGCGCGATGGAGCGGCAAATTCTTCGGTGCGGGATTCGGCGGATGTGAGGCGTACCTGAACGCCGCTTGAGTGCCGATGAATAGAGTCAGTGCGAATTGTCGGTGCTAAGGAGGCTTATTGGGCGGCCCGCATTTCAAATCATTTACGGCTTGAATCGGCCAGTTCATCTAGCCGCACCGCCAGTTGCTTCAAATCCCATTCGCGTGCCAACACAGCGGCCTTCTGCCACGTCGGCACTTGGTCCGGCAACCGCGGCAACGGCGCTTTTCGGTTCATCGTGGCTATGGAGCGATAGAGCCGTAACTCTTCGGCCTGCTTGGCAAATCGGCCAGACTTTAGGATGGCCGCAAGACTTCCGTATTTCTGCAATAAGGTTGTTGCGCCAATAGCGCCGACGCCTGGCGCACCCGGTAGCTTGTCAGACGGATCGCCGCGCAGCGCTATGAAATCCGGCACTTGGGCGGGGTCAACGCCATAGCGCGCGCGGACCTCCGCCGGGCCGATGCGCTCCACCCCACCACCGCGGATCGGAAATAGGATTGTGGTCTTTGCGGAGGCGAGCTGAAAGGTGTCACGATCACCGCTGGCAACTAAGACGGTGCCGCCGCGCCGCTCTTCGGCGGCAGCCGCAGCGGCTAGGAAATCGTCGGCCTCGTAGCCGGCACGCTTGGCGTTGGCAAAGCCGCAGGCGGCGACCAACGTCGGAATGATACCGAGTTGCTCCAGCACCTCATCGTCGAATTGACGCCCGCTCTGATACGCGGCGAATGCTTCGTGTCGATATGTCGGCTCCTCATAGGTGTCCCAGCCAACGAGTACGGCGCGCGGCCTCTCCTCGCGATAGAACCGGAGCAGCAGATTGGCAAAGCCGACGATAGCGCCGGCGGGTCGATTGCTCTTCCGGCGGATGCTCTTCGGCAGCGCGTGATAGGCGCGATGTGTGAATGAATCACCGTCGATCACTAGCAGCGGCCGACGGACGGGGGACTTCGGTGGTCGCGTGGTTGCCGGCTCAACCTTTGGGGCAGCGCGGGAGCGACGTTTTGCCGGCGCAGCGTCACGCAACTCGATCCAGACCGGCGCGTGATCGCTGGCGTTTTCTACGCCGCGCACCGGGCGATCGACACCCGAAGCGACAAGCCGCGTTGAGGCCTCCTTGCTCAGCAGTAGATGATCGATACGAAGCCCGGCATCGCGCCGCCACCGGTCCCGCAGGTAGCTCCAATACGTATACATTGGATCGTTCGGGTGAAGGGAGCGCACTGCGTCGGTCCACCCCTGGTCGAGAATGCGATCGAATCGCTCTCGGCTTTCCGGCTGTAGCAGCGCGTCCTTGGCGTACGACTTAGTCGGATAGATATCGCGATCGCTCGGAACGACGTTGTAGTCGCCCGCCAGCACAATCGAAACGTTGGCGGCAATTAGATCGGCGGTGTGCGCCGCAAGTCGGTCCATCCAGGCAAGCTTGTAGGTGAATTTCGGTCCGGGCTGCGGGTTCCCATTGGGCGCGTAGAGCGACGCGATCAGCACACCGTTTACTGCCGCCTCGATATAGCGCGACTGGGTATCTCCGGACGCGCCGGGTAGTTCCGTGCGCGTAACAATTGGTTCAGAGCCACGCGCCAAAATAGCGACGCCATTCCAGGATTTTTGTCCGTGCCAGACGCCGCGATAGCCGGCCTTTTCGATCGCAGCTTTGGGAAAATCTCGATCCGCGGCTTTAAGCTCTTGTAGGCATGCAACGTCGGGTTTCGACGACCCCAACCAAGCAAGCAGATTTTGGAGTTTTTTGTTGATGTTGTTGATATTGAATGTGGCGATCTTCATTAAGGTTTCCGGCGCGTCCGACGCAACTGGGTGTAATCGCGCGGTCCCCTTGTGAGGTGGCAGCGCGCCTGGCGTCACATCGGCTTCTGGAACTTGAGAACGAAATTATCGACCGGCACAGTAGGTCTGTAACTTGGGAAGTCGTGCGTATCTTCTGGGTTTCGCCAGAAATTACCTTCGGCAACGAGGCGGAAACCCGCCGCCTCGACTTCTTGGCGCAGCGTGCTCTCCTCGATGCGATGCAACGTCTTGCCAACCGATACACCTTGACCCGGCAACGCCGAATGATCGGCAATTATCAACAGGCCACCGGGTTTCAGGGCTGCAAAAAGCTTACGATCCATCTCGGTGCGATCGACATTCATGTATGTTGTGTCGTGGTAGAAAAAGAGGAACGTCACGAGGTCGAGATCATGCACGCCCGGAGGCACAGGATCATCGAAGGGTCGAATATCTGCCACTACGTTTTTCATTGCGGGGGTGTTTAATCGCCCCTCGAATGTGGTCTTAGGTTTCTCGGGGAGATCCGGGGGGTTCTGACCGTAAACGATGCCGTGTGGCGCAACGACACGCGCAATCAATTCTGTGCTGTAGCCGCCGCCGGCGCCCATATCCAGCACCTTCATACCGGGGCGCACATCTGCGAAGGCTAGAAACGGTGCCGGATCGCGCCGCTTATCGGCCTGCCGATCCGCGTCGCTGCGGTCTGGCGCTGACAGTAGTGGGCCATAGTCAGGCGCGGGTTGTGCCGAAGCTTCGAGACACACACCGAGAGCGCAGCCAATACCAAAGGCCGCCGCGGTGAATACTCTGCCCCAGCGGTGCTCGAAGTCGCCCTCGCGCGCTACCACCATCGGCGTCTGCCCCAGCCGCCCCCGAAGCGCCCACCACCTTGCAGAAGCCTAACCACGAGCAGAAGTAAGACGGCGCCAATGGTGGCATTGATGATCGCAGAGACGATGCCGGTGCCGAGATGGATACCTAGCTGAGGCAGCAACCAGTCGCCGATGAATGCCCCGACAACACCTATTATGAGATCGCCGATGAGTCCGAATCCGACCCCCCGTACGATTTTGCCGGCCAACCACCCGGCAACAAGTCCAACCAACAATATGACTATAAGACTTTCGTTTGAAATATGCACGGTGGCACCTCCAAGTCCAGCATAGCCCCTGCCGCCCCGCAGGATAGAACCGATCGCTCGTACCACACAACTTGCGCAACCAGGCTAACTCCGAGTCGGCTCATAACGAACATCGCGGATCGTCCGCTACATGTCCGCTTATCGCTCAAAAGCAGACTCAACTCGGACATCGCGTGTGGTCGGCTAAGTGCCAAACGTGCTGCCGGGCCTGCGCTTGCGCCGACGAAAATCGCATCGACATCCTTAAATGGGCTTTTCCTCCGAAGTTCCGTGGAGGGCTTTGGGCTAGACCCCCTTTACCACTGTTGAGAACGGTGCCATTCGGCTAGGGAACGGTGCCAGCCGGCAGAAGAATTAGTGCCATTCAGCGAAGAAATAGTGCCAGATCCGTTTTTGGCACTGTCTTAGCCGGCCGGCGGCACTTCTTATGGGATCACACGTGGATTGATCATTTCGATCAGCGCTACCCGATCCGCCTCAGCCGCAGCTAACTCCTTCGCCGCTTCCTTGGCGGTGCTGCCGTTTGAACCGCATACGACAATGCCCCCGAGAAACGCGGCGATCGCCCCCGCCATGACGCCGGGATCGAATCGGATGGCGCCGACGAGCGTCGCGGCAAGTACAGCCGCGCCGCCAGTAATTGCCATACGCGAAACCAGGATGAACTTTCGGCAGCTCTCGATCTTGGCATCAAGCTCGTCGATGCGCTCCTCAAGGTGCACGATCTCATCGAGCAAGTCGCGCTCAGTTTCGTGGGCATACAAATCCTACGCTCCTGACCGGCATCGCGAGGGCTGTCATCGCATTCCCTAATGTCTGCCTCGACTTTCCAGTGGCGACGCCAGACCGAGCCGACGACATCGGCCTTGTCTATGAGACGGCCATGAGGCCTTGACCTTAGAGGCTCGCCGCCGTCGGGTGTGCCATCGGCGCCCGAGCGCAGCGACGACGAGCGACCAGGGTCACTTCATTGCCCCGGACCACCTCCGGGCGCCAACGCCGGCTCATAGCTCTGCGGCACTTGGAATAGCTCCGGCGGCTGCTGGGAGTAGCTCACCGAACGGGCTTGCATCAAGTTAGAGCCGTCAACTACAAGACGGAGCAGCACACCGTCCGATGTCAAACATACGGTGTGGGTTTCCACATCCTCGATCCACGACCAGTCGACACAGTGGAGCCCCGCGACCACGGACTCGTTGCCGCGCCTTAACGCCCTACCTCTTTCCGGGTCCAGAGGTAGGCGCGGTGTGCCCTCCAACTTAAGATAGGTGTGTTTTGCGAGATTGAGCAAGATGATCTCGTGCGCATTGCGGTCGTAGATCGTTGCGGATTTATCTGGCCCGTCGATGCGCACGAGACGTTCGCTCGCCAACCATCGCCGGCGCTGAACGATCCTCGGCTGATGCGGCCGCGTGATTTGGTAGCTGATATCCACATCGCGCGCAGGCAACTCGTGTAGCGGCTGCTCTTGAGCGCGCAGCGGTGTTCCGAGGAACAGCACTGCCAGAACGACAGTCGGTGGCAAGCTGCGCAGAATGCTCATTTATAAGGCCTTCCGCGCTTTAGGCCCCCGCGCGCGCCCGAACATATCATCTCGGGCGGTTTTCGTTGGTGGGGATCGGCAGGTAGAAGCCGCTGCATCGGATGCCTCCAGACGCGCCCTCGAAGGAGCTAACGTTCGGGCGGCCACGCCCTGTCGCCGCTCTTCCAATCGCCGTATCGTCATCGAGCCGGTCGCAGCCCTGGGCCTGCCCGAAATTTATGAAGGACCCGAAATGGCGCAAGGCGGTCGAATCATTCCTCAGCGGCGCCAACAAGGTGATCGAATAATCGTGCCGTTTGTTGCACCGCATGAGTCCGTTTGTGGCAGATTTTGTTGCAAAAGTCTGTTGAAGGCGATCGGTCTGTGAAATTGCTTCCAAGCGTGACCCCACCTAAGAGGCAGTGCATATCATTGATCGTACAGCGAGAATCCGGACTTTGGCGGGGTCACGTTTCGTGCGTAACGTGACCCCACCGTATTCTCGTTTTTCCTTACGATTTCAGTTAGTAACAGGTGGTCGGGCTGGGGTCGTTGTTCGGCGCGTTTTCACACCCAATCCCGAGCGCAAGCCGCCAAAGGTGATCTCACCATCCGATCCCTGCTCGGCGTGGACCGCCAAGGCCAATAAGCGGGTGCAGTTCGGCTACGGCCTCAGCTATCTCATCGACATCGAAAATGCCGTCATGGTTGACGTCGAGCCGACACCGGCGCGGACCTACGACGAGGTTGAGTCAACAAAGACTATGCTGGCTCGTACTGAGCGGCGCTTCCATCTCAAGCCGAGGCGGTTGGCGGCATACACGGCTTACGGGACCGGCCGGTTTCCTGGGTTGGCTGGTTGGGTGCGGGATTGCGCCACACATCCCGGTCCGCGATGCCAGTGAGCGCGATGACGGCACTTTCTCCCGAAGCGACTTTCGCTGGGATAGGCGCAGGGGCGTCTATATCTGCCCGAGCAACAAGACGCTCCACACCACCGGAACTGTGCACGACGGCAACGCGCTCCGTTATCGCGCCTCAAAATTCGATTGCGACGTCTGTGTACTCAAAACGAAGTGTTGTCCCAATACGCCGGCGCGACAAATTCCCCGCGACGTCCACGAGGATGCGCGCGATCTGGCGCGCCGACTGATGGGAACCAAGCGCTTCCTTAAATCACGTGATGAGCGCAAGCGCGTCGAGATGCGCTTTGCCCATCTCAAAATCCATCACGGCTTCGAACGCATGCGACTTCGAGGGCTAACCGGGGCGCGCGACGAGTTCCATCTCGCCGCTATCGTGCAGAACCTCAAAACCCTGGCGCTGCGAGCACTCAGACCCCGGACCAGCTAACCTTCGCCTCGGCGTAGCCGCCTCGCAAGCAGGCAAGGCCAACCCCGCTGATCACCTCGTCCAGGCCGTCTCGAGGGCGGGGTCAATTCGAAAAAGGACTTTTTCGACAGCATCGGTCAAAAGCAGACTTCGCCTTGGAGTGCGCGTTATGTCCGCTTGTCCCTTCAAGGCGGACATTCGTCGGTGCGGACAGGCTGTCCGCTGAGTGCCGAAAGCGGACGCATTCAAACATCGGCGACGGCCACCTCGCCGATCTTGTTGCCATGCGCATCCATGATCGGGACGAACCAGTCGCTCCAATTCCTTCCCGGCATTGCTTGTTTCAGGTCTCGCGCGAACACAATCGCCTCTTCACGCGTGGCGGCATGGCCGGCGGGTTCTTCAATGTCATCATCTGGGGCCGGCTCGTCGCTAATGACCGGCAAATTCCAAAACGCATGCTCGGCTTTGGTTTTCTCGTCCGTTTCGCGCGGCTTACTATAAAGAAGCGTCAACAATCGGAAAGAGGCTGCTTGGGCGTGCGTTAGCGGGGGCCCTTGATTGTCTGCAGCCCGCTTTTTTGCGCAAAGGTCGGCTAGCCGCTGCCGCGCGGCTACTTCTGGTCCCTCCCAAAAGCTGTCATACCTCGCCGTCCGAACCGCCTCTTCAGTATCTTCATCGAGGGTCAACATGCTTCGCGACGCGCGCCTGAGACTAAAACTTGCGAGTCGCTCCCCGTCTCGCTTGACGTCAGTAGTGCGGTATCTTGAAGGGCAGGGACATTGGAGCGACTGCTGGATCTCCCTTATACGCGCCTGAAGTTTGCTGGCCCTTAGGGCGACGGCGTATGGAGTGAGCTTCTCCGCTAGCGGTAGGCAAGCTAATTTCAATTTGCTATCCCGCAATTCCCTCGCCAAATCCGGATCGACAACAAAGCCGCGTTCATCAGGAAGAAATTTGCTGCGTCGTGATCTGTTCCTGCCGGGAGTTTTGGGCAAAAAGTGCTGAGCCAGCTCCGACGCGGCCTTGTGTCGTTCTGATGGCGTGGCAGCGGCATCCTGCGCGACGCTCAACAAGAGATCCAGCGTCGCGAAATTTATTGGCCCCGTCCTTGCGTCTGGCCACGTGCGGTTCGAGGACGGCGGGTGGCGATGAACTCCGGGATCAGGATGGAGGTCAGTAGGAGCCTTGATCTGTCGAAGCCTGCGGACGACGGATTTCTCGGCGCCATCGTCGATGGCTCGCGAAGTGCGGGCTGGGAAAGATTTTCGCGCTATGGCCATTCGCGTACCTGCCGGCAGCGCTTTGTCTTTTATCAGGATTAAAAGAAGCTCATGACGGGTCGCGTTTGGATTGCCTGAGGCGACGGCCAAGATTCTGTTTGTTAGGACGGTTCTCTTGTTGGGCGTTGCCCGCTCGCGCCCGCCGCGACGCTCACCAGGTTTCGAGCCTCTGGGCATTGCTGTTCAATTACTCCATTTTCGCGAGGGTACTAGGCACGGTTGGCCAAGGGTTCGGCTCGCAGTGCATCGAGTCATGGTGACGGAAATTGTCCAGCAAACCATTTACTAATTAGTTGCTACTTAACGGCCACTTGGTTGCTTTTCGACTGCTACTCGATTGCTACTCGTTATCCGGCCGATTGGGCAAAGGTTATCAAATGATTAACTGCTTCGACAACAAAACGCGGCGAGCTCAATATATGCAGCCCATCGGTAGCGCAAACCTAATATATGTAGCGCATCTGCAGAACGAAAATTGCAGGATGTCTACTCGCATACCGCTCCATGGCTGGAGGAGCTTACTCTTGACGCCGGCCGTCGTCAGTCGGTCTAAGAAAAAGTGCAGCTCAGTTCAGCGAGGCGGGCGGCGAGGAAGCGCCGTTCGGGTTCGAGGTCGACGGCCTTGAGGGCCTGCTGATAAGCCGCGATCGCCTCGTCGCGGCGGCCGAGGCGCCGCAGCAGATCGCCGCGCACCGCAGGCAGCACGTGATAGCCGTTTAGTTGTCCGCGTTTGCCGATCGAGTCGACCAGCCGCAGCGCCCGTTCGGGTCCGTCCACCATCGCTACCGCGACCGCGTGATTGAGCTCGATCACGGGCGACGGATGGATGCGCATCAGCACTTCATACAAAGCCGCGATCTGCGGCCAGTCGGTATCCTCATAGCGCGGCGCCCGCATATGCAGCGCAGCAATCGCGGCCTGCACCGCGTAGGTGCTCGGCCGCGCCAGCGCATGCAGCGCCGCTTCGATCCTCTCCAGTCCCTCCGCGATCTGCGCCCGGTCCCAGCGCAAGCGATCCTGCGACTCCAGAAGGATGGCGTCGCCATCGGGATTGGTGCGCGCTTCGCGCCGCGCGTCGGTCAACAGCATGAGCGCCAACAGCGCGTTGGCCTCCGGCCGGTCGGGCATCACCTCGATGACGAGGCGGCAAAGCCGGATCGCCTCCTGGCAAAGTTCGCTGCGGATCAGGTTCGGTCCCGATGTTGCCGCATAGCCTTCGGTGAAGATCAGATAAATGACCGCCAGCACGCCATCGAGACGCTCGCCGATCAGCTCGCCCGATGGGACGGAATAGGGAATTCCGGCGTCGCGGATCTTCGCCGTGGCGCGCACCAGGCGCTGCGCCATGGTTTTCTCCGACACCAGGAACGCCTTGGCGATTTCCGTGGTCGTCAATCCGCAGACCGTCCGCAGCGTCAATGCGATCTGCGCTTCCTGCGGCAGAGCAGGGTGGCAGCAGGTGAAAATGAGCCGAAGCACGTCGTCCTGCAGGACGGTGTCCTCCATCGCGTCTTCGGGGAACCATTCTCCCATGCGCTGGTCGGACGCGAGTTCGGCTTCGATTTGGTCGCGCTTGGCGAGAAAGCGCATGTGACGCCGCAGCCGGTCGATCGCCTTGTGGCGGCCGACATTGACCAGCCAGGCGCGCGGATTTGCCGGGATGCCTTCGCCCGGCCACTGAATGAGCGCCGCGGCGAAAGCATCCTGCATAGCGTCTTCGGCGAGTTCGAAATCGCCGAGCAGGCGGATCAGCGTGGCCAACACGCGGCCACTCTCGTTGCGGAACAACAACTCGATCCGATCCGCCTTTTTTTCCGGCAAAGCTTCGCTCGTGATGATGGCTTCGCGCATGATTGTGGCTTCGCTCATGATCGCGAACTTGGCGATCCGCCGCGACCGCTGCCAGCCCGGCGGTGACTGCCGGCGTTAGTTGTACACCATGATCGGGCGCACCTCGATCGAGCCGATCTTTGCCGACGGCACGCGCGCCGCGATCCCCAGCGCCTGATCGAGATCCTTGGCTTCGATCGCGTAATAGCCGATCAGCGCCTCGCGGGTTTCGGCGAACGGCCCGTGGGTCGTCACCGGCTTGCCGTCCTTGACCCGCACGGTGGTCGCGGCTGAGGTCGGCTGCAGGGCGTCGCCACCCTTGAAATTGCCGCTTTCGACGATCGATTTGGTGAATTTCCCGTACTCTTCCATCATTTTGGAGCGGTCGATGCTGCCGCGGTTGGCTTCGTTTTCGTAGATGAGAAGCAGGTACTGCATGTCATGTCCTTTCGCGGTGTGATGTTGCGATCGGCCTATAGTCGAACGGGCGCGGGCAAAATCGACAGCGGCGTCATTCGCTGCGACTTCTCGCAAGGTCCAAGGCGTTTACCGCGCGCCCCCCCTAAATAGGGGGGTGTGCCGGAGGAACAAAGCGCGTAACCAATTGTGTCTCGATCAACTCGGGACCGAGACAATCCTCCCTCCAGCCCCGATGCACCCCGTCGGGGTTTTTCTTCTTTGGCCGCCGGAATGCGGTTGACGTGGCAATGCACGCAGATACGGCAAAACTGTTACGCGAACTGGCGCAAGCCTGCATCAAATTGGCGCGCAACTGCCCGCATCGGGAGACGTCGCTTGGCCTCGAGGAGGTCGCCATCAGCCTGGCGACAAAGGCCGAGGAACTGGAGCGCGAGCTGGAGCTGCGTCCCTGAGACAAGTTGGCGCGGCGGTCTTGGCTGATCAAAGCTACATTGGCGAAGTCCAGGTTCTGGTCCCCCCCAAATAGGGGGAATGACGGCGTTGTTGGCGATCATGTAGCTTTCCTTTTGCCTGCGCAAAAGGTGAGAAACTGTGCTCGAAAATCAAACACGAAGTGGACAAACGGCGAGCCTGCGACTTCTCGACCGCAAGTATGGCGACAGCGATTTTCCCAGCCGCATTTCCCAGCTGTTAGCCGGCGTGGATTACCGGCGTGCTGATAGCCTCGCGCAGCGCGAAGCAATTGGGCGGCTTCGCTATCAGGCCAGTCACCGCGAAGGCGCAGTTTTGACGACCTCCGCGATGACACTTGCCGACCCGTTCGATGAAACGGACAACGGCTATATCTTCGGGCTCTACGTTGCCGGCGAGTTGGCGAGTTCACTCCGCATTCACGTCGGCTCAAAGTCGCAGCCGATTTTTCCATCGCTCGAGGTCTTTACGGAATATTTGCAGCCCGAATTGGATCTCGGCAAAGTGCTGATCGATACCACGCGCTTTGCGGCTTACGAACGGCTCTCCAGGCGTCATCGCGATTTGCCGTATGCTACCCTGCGGCTCTGCGTGATGGCGGCCGAGCATTTTGGTGCCGACCTGCTGGTGGCCGCAGTAAGTGCGGAGCAAGAACCGTTCTACCGGCGCGCTTTCAGCTATCGGATGGTTTGCGCGCCTCGCCCGTACCCATTAGCGGCGAAGCCGCTGTGCTTGATGACGCTGCATTTCCCAAGCGTCGCAGGTTTCTTGTACGAGCGATATCCGTTCTTTCGTTCCAGCCCGGCCGAGCGGCAAAAATTATTTTTGCGCAAGCACCTTCAAATAGTCCGTGAGCGCACCGGACCAGGGGCGTCGAGATATCAGGCTAAGGTTCTGTCGCGCTAGAACATTGCAGTGCCGGCGCGGCAAAGCCGGGCCGCCGTGCAACGGTGCGATTGTCCAGCAACCCGGATTTACGCCGACGCCGGTCAAGCTGGGGCTTTTAATATTATAATAATCTTATATTGAGCAAATAAATTGCAAGCTGCTTTGTCAATCTGAACGTAACTCGTGGTGTTCAATAGTTTTTGGGCATGTTTCGTCCGACCTACAAGGGCGGACGCCCAACCATGGACGCCAAAAGTCCAGATTGCAAACCAGCGGAGTTTCGAGGTGATTGTCGTTGTTGAACGAGGGAACGCGCACCGGCATGCACCCCTGCTTGAAGAGATGTTTCGGCTGCGGGCACGAATCTTCCACGATCGGCTCAAATGGGATGTGCGGGTTGCCGATGGCAAAGAGCGCGATCGGTACGACGACGAGGGACCCGTCTACGTCATTTACACTGACGACAGCGGCTCTGAAGTGAAAGGCAGCTTGCGTCTCCTGCCCACGACGGGCCCTACTCTTGCCGCCGATGTCTTTTCAGATACGCTGCCTGACGCCGTGCATCTGAGTTCCCCAACCATTTGGGAATGCAGCCGATTTTGCCTGGACGAAAAGACCCTGACGAGTGGAATAGAGGGAATTGTCTTTGCCTCCAGGGTTTTGATTGCCGCATTGGGCGACATCGCAATTCGCGCGGGCATTGAATCGGTCATCGGCAATTTTGATGCTTCGAAGCTCCGCCTTTACCGCCGCATCGGATGTGAAGTCGAGGTGCTCGGCTCCACGTCACGGTATGGCAGCCCGGTTTATCTCGGACTGCACCCCATTTCCGAGACCGTCGTGAAGAGGGTGTGGGCAAAAGTAAAGGACGACAGCCTGGCGTCGGCGGTTGTGCGCGAAATGGCCGCCTGAGGCCCGCGCCGCCACCCCTGGTCGCCGGCTTTGGAGGCATCCTTGCTGCCTCGACGATCGTTGCTTAGGGCAATTGAAATAACGACGAATGACGCTATGCTGCCCCGCAGGCGCGAGGCTGGTATATGGTGTGATGATTGCAGCCCTAAGCAAGATCATAGTCGCGCTCCAGCGCGGACGAACGACGCGACCTGTTTCGCAAAGCTTCGAATGTCCGAGGTGCGGCGGGCGGAATTCATTTAGCGAAACACAGCTCTCCCAAATAGATAGTTCCGGGTTCGAATGCTATCGCTTCAGCTGCAACGCCTGCGCGATCCCGCTTGCGGGTGTCGTTGACCCGTATGACGGAATGCTGCTTGTTTCGGAAGCGATAGATTGACATCCGACATTGCGGACGGTTGACGTTCAGTACGGCTGCCAAATAACCAAGCGCGCCGGAGCTGACCTGACTGCTTGAGCCTTAACGGTTCCGACCCGTGCGGGTCAATTCGGCGCGCTATCTAGGCGCGCGTACCGGAGAACGAAGCATCGCCAAATGCTCCCAAAGTCACGCTGCCGCTCAGTTCGTCACCATCGATCGTGCCTTTAAATTCAAGCGTCATCGGCATTGGATCGACGATCGAGATCTTCCAGGAGACCGCATTGCCGTCGACGGTGCCGTCAAAAATCTCCGCCGAATTTCCGTCGGCCTGCTGGCTGCCCTTTAGCGTGCTGCCATCTGTTGTCACCGAAAGAGTAGCCGGGCGTTCGCCCATCGGGGTAGCAACCACGAGGCTCCAGTTGCCATCCGCGATCATATCATCATCCTCTGAGCAAGCGCGTAACCATCTCTAAGCAAACGCGAAAGTATATACCGTCTCAGGGAAGTTCAAGTCGGGGGACGGACGGCTTTCCGATTTGTACTCAAGGTACGCGGCGTATGACGCCACCTTGGGATTGAGCGTCTGGCGCAGGTAGGCGTGAAAACTGGCGCGCGCCCGTTATCAACAAGGCACGCTTGAACGATCGCGACAGAGTACCGCGCAGTGCGGAATTTCTTAACCCGCGTGCTTCAGTATCCCACGGCGGGATACATCCATGCGGACTTACGAAAACCTGGTTGGGCTTGCTCTCATGAGCGCACGGCAAGCGTGGCTCTCAAGCAATCCGGAGGTCGCCAATCTGCTGTGGTGCATGGCGAAGGAATACCAGGCCCAAGCCAACGAGCATTCCGATGCCGCCGATCTGGACATCGGCAACCCTCCGCCGTGGGCAATTACGGTGGAGAACAACGTTGGCCGCGTCGCAAGGATACCGGCACCGGCGCTGCATAGGCTCCATCGAAGTCTTTGCGGGCGCCGCCGAGGCGAACGGACGAATCGGAGATTACCGGCGGCTTGAGCGCCGCTGAGGTCGTCCCACGTCCTTGCGCGAATGATGTTGCCATCGGCCGGTGGTCGAACGGACGAGGGCAAAATCAGCAGCGACTTTACAGCGACCTTCCTGCCGAATGGCGTAGTTCCATGGTTGCAAGAGCGGCAAGGGTTGGCCAGATTTGCCGGCGATGCTTCAGGCCGGCCGCCGGGACTCCGAACTCGTGATCTTTGCTCTGATCGTCGGCGGCGTGCTGTACGGTCTCCTGGCCTATTTTCTCGTCCCGCTATTGTGGCGGCACTACGAGCATCAAAAAGGCCTCGCCGGGCTGACGATGATCACGCACACCCACGACGGGATTCCAGGCGATCCCATCAATGTCGGCGCGGTCGGTTCGGAAGCGGACCTGCTGTGCGCCATGCATGCGGCGCAGTGGTTTCCGGCCGATCCGGTCACTCTGCGTTCGAGCGTCGAGATTGTCGGGAGCGTCCTGCTCGACCGGCCCTATCGCGACGCGCCGGTGAGCCCGCTCTATTGTCAAGGCAAGCGGCAGGATTTTGCGTTCGAGAAACCGGCCGGCAAAAGCCCCGACCGGCGTCATCATGTCCGCTTCTGGAAAGTGCTCGACCGCGGCGAAGAGGGAAGGGCGGTCTGGCTCGGGGCGGCGACCTTCGATCGCGGTGTCGGCTTCAGTCATAAGGACGGGCGCATCACTCACCATATCGCGCCCAACGTCGACGCCGACAGAGAACGGCTCACCGCCGACCTTACGGCTGCGAAGGTGGTCGCCAGCATCTACGATGTCACCGGCATCGGACCGACGATCGACGGACGCAACGGCGGCGGCGATCTTTACTACACCGACGGCGAGATCAAAATCTCAGTGTTGGTCGACGGCTGCGCACAGCGCGCCGCGACTACGACGGTTCTTCCTGACCCGCCCCTGGTCCAATTGAAGAACCGTGCGTGGTCCGCAGTCGAGAGCATTCTGCAAGCCGGCCCATCGGAGCCGGCAAGCCCCGCGGACGGCGCTCAATAGCCCGGAATCATCTCGTCGGAAACGCTCACCACTCCGGCCATGACCGAGCCAGACCGGAAGTCACGTGGTGATGGAGACGTTCATGGGGTTTGGATCCCGATGGTTCGGATCGTCGCGACGGATACGCCGCGCCGCGGTCGCGGTCGGAATCGTGTTGCTCGCCTGGTTTTTCAGTTCGCTGGCGGTTGCCTATCGGCTCACGCACCGGCCCCGGGCTAGATTCGACGAGCCGGCACCGCAGGTGGCCTGGGGGCCGCTCGAAGACCATCGAATCACGACCAGCGATGGACAAAAACTCGGCATTTGGTTTGTCGACGGCCGAGGTGACGCGCCCAGCGTACTCCTGCTCCATGGCAACCGAGGGTGCCGGCTCAATAGCCTGGGACGGGCCCAGACGCTCGCGTCCCTCGGCTGCGCTGTGCTGATGATTTCACTTCGGGCCCACGGCGACTCGACCGGTGACTATCACGACGTCGGCTTCGGCGCACGCCGAGATGTGTGGGCAGCTGTCGAGTTCTTGGAATGCCGTAGGCCCGGCAAACCAATCATTGTCATGGGCACCTCGATGGGAGCCGCCGCGGCGGTGTTCGCAGCCGGTGAGCTCGGTCGGCGGCTTCACGGCTACGTCCTGGAGAGCCCCTATCGGGATTTGAGAACCGCGGCGTGGAACCGGACCGAGGTCTATTTACCGCCGGTCCTCAGTCATGCTGCTTACGCGGGCTTGAGGATCGTCGGTCCACTCTTTCTGCCTCATCTGAATGAGATCTCACCTCTGAAGGCGATCAGCGGAATCCCCGAGGACGTGCCAGTGTTGATTCTCGCGGGCGACGCCGATCAGCTCGCTCGCCCCGAGGAGGCTCAGGCCCTTCATCGGCAAGTGATGACGCATGGCTGGCTGGTGTTTTTCACGGGTGCCGGGCATCACGACCTGCAAACATCAGCGCCCAGGCTATTTGACGGGACACTCATCGCATTCTGCCGGGCGATTTCGAGCGATTCTGGTGGCAACGGCTTTGACAAGCAGTGACGGCGATCGACTGAACCTCTAGACGGCAACGGTCGCCGCACCAGTTCGCGACTAAGCTGTGAGCGCTCGGTTTAGCAGCTCGATCTCTTTCCGCCGCCGCAGCCCGCGGGCGGTTGCCTCCTCCCATTCGATATTCTCATTTTCTAGCCATTCGATCGCGAGTGAGCGGCACGGATCAGGGATCGGAACACGTAGCTCGGCATGGCGCACGACAATCCCGACGAGCGTCAGCCGGGCCAAATCATCCCAGGTCTCGGGCGGGCTCGTCAGGGCTAGCGACGCTCGCATCGCATCGATCGAGGCATCCAGCGTCCGCGGATCAGCCAGTTTCTGCTGGACCTGTTCGAAAGGTCAGCGGGTTGCGGTCGTCCATAAGCTCTTCGTACTGCGCGCCGTGCACTCGATCGAAGCCGGCATCAAGCGCATCGGCCGCGTCGTCGTGCTCGTAGCTCTTGACGCCCCAGTGGCCCATTTTTGTAGCTGCGATTTTTGGTGGCGAGGTAAGAGACAGAACCGGGGACCGAACACTTCGACTCTCGCTTCCCACTCTATCGTGGCCGCGTCGAGATACAATCGGCGCGTCAGGCACCCAGGGCGTTGCCCATGGGCTGATTTGTGGTGCCCTTTCAGGGCCGGTGAATGCACGTCCGGCCGATCAGCGTCAGCGTTTCCGACGTAACCGGCGCGGCCACGCAAACCTTCCCCCCCTTGAGAAGGGGGGGGCAGGGGGTGGGGTGATGAAAACTATGGATTTCCGCAGCCATTTGGGCTTGCGAGATTCGAGAAATCTGTTGCGCTGTTATCGCCGTGGGAAGGAGTCTCTTAATACGGATGGAGCCGCACACGATGGCACGCTCAGGCAAAGACGGCCAGGAAACCTCTAGGTATCGCAGTCCTTGGCGGGTGCTTGCACGAGCTTTCGAGTTAAGCCGAGATCGTTGGAAAGAGAAATACAAGTCGTTGCAAACGAAGTCAAGGCTCTACGCACCGAAGTGCGCGACCTCCGTCGCTCACGCGAACAGTGGCGAGCCAAAGCGGAGGCATTGGAACAGAAGACCAAAGAACTGGAAACCCAATTGAAAGAACAAGTCGGTGTCCCCCCCGCGCTGAGCTGACACGTCCAGGCGTTTCGGACCCAGTCTTCGACTTGGTCCCACCCCGCCATCAATTCGGTTCGGTGCAGATCCACCTGATGCTGAGCTGGGTCCTTAGCAGCATCTCGCTCCGAGGAACCTGTGCGGCTTTGGATTGCATGCAAGAAATTGATGTAGAGTGGGGGTTCGACTTTCCTGTTCCGCATTACACTACCGTGCGATGGTGGCTGCTCCGCCTCGGATACCACAAACTGCATCGTCCCAAGGGGCAGGCGTCCGACTGGGTGTGGCTCGCCGACCACTCCAATCAAATCGGCAAAGAGAAATGCCTGGTTATTTTGGGTGTGCGTGTTTCGCAACTGCCTCCGCCTGGCGAGAAATATCCCCTCAGTTTGGCACAGATGGAACCGATCGAACTGGAGCCGGTCACGATTTCGGACAAGGAGGTGGTCTACCGTCAGCTGGAGGCTAACGTGGCCAAGACTGGTGTTCCCAGAGCGATCATCCACGATAATGGCGGCGACTTGGCTGGTGGTGTCGCGATGTTTCTTAAGGCGCATCCGAAAACATTGGAGATTTACGACATCAGCCACAAGGCCGCATGCCTGTTGAAAGCGCGGTTGGAGCGCGACGAACAGTGGAAGGCATTCGCTGCGAAGGCGGGTCAAACAAAGTGCAACATCCAGCAAACGGAATGGGCGTTTTTGGTTCCTCCCAACCAACGTTCGAAGGCGCGTTACATGAATCTGGGGCCCTTGATCAGTTGGGGAATTAAGACACTGGCGATTCTTGATAATCCCGGGCCGGATGTGCTGCTGTACGGGTCGAAGGAGCGGTTGGAGGAGAAGCTGTGCTGGCTGCGTTCGTTCCGCAAGCCGCTGAAGTCTTGGTCGGAAATGGAGCAGACGATCGACGTAGCCGTGCATTTCGTGCGCACTCAGGGGCTGTACCGAGGGGCAGCGAAAGACCTCCGCAAGCGCTTGAACAAGTTGTGTCTTGGTCACACTGCGAAACGGCTGGGCGGCGACCTGACGGATTTTGTCGCCGCTCAGGCACGTCCCCTGCGTCGCGGAGAGCGACTGCCTGCCTGCAGCGAGATAATCGAGACGTGCTTCGGCAAATTTAAGTTGATGGAACGCGATCAAGCCAAAGGAGGATTCACGAGCCTGCTCTTGGCATTGGCCGCATGCGTCGCTGAGCGAACTCAAGATGTCGTTCACGACGCCCTCCAAAAGACGAGAACCCGGGAAGTGATCGAGTGGATCAAGAACAAATTGGGTACTACTGTCGGGTCAAAACGACGCGTTGCGTTTCGGGCGGCGGCCGCCCAACATACGGCGCCGCACGAACCGAAACGCAAAACAAAAACAGAGGGAAAAGAACTGGCTACAGCGGCATAATTTTCAACAGCCCAGGCAGGGGGGGGTGAGGGCAGGCACAGGGCCATCGACGATCCGCGATCGCCAGCATGGCCTCTCCCGGGAGGGCGAGGCTCCGTCCGAGCCAAGCAGGCTTCGCCCTGGCAGGCGTACGGCGGGCCTTCCCGGGAGGGCGAGCCGTCGTGCGACACGCATGTTCCCGGGGAGGCCGCCGTTCTTCATGCCGAATTGCCAATACGGCCCGGCCAAAGCCTCGCCGTCACACAATCCCGGTCGATCCGCCCGTGCCGAATGGCGTCGATAGCCGACGCGCCGGTCGCGTTCGGCCGCTACGACTTCGGGCGCCACCGTCCACCTTTCGATGTCATTTACGGTGGGCTATGCCCACCCTACACCTCCAATACCCGGCACGTTGGCCGCGATCAGGGTTTGCCGAAGATGGGCGAGAGGTCCAAAAGCGTCGAATTCTTGCCCCGCAAGACGCGGTCGAGCACCGGATGGCTTGCGCGATTGGCGGTTATGCTGGTTCCGCTGGCTTTGCCGTTGCGGTGCGGCTTGTCGATTCTGAGATCTTTGTGCTCGACTGTGTGGCCATTGCTGGGCACCTGATCACCGGAATTGACTTCGTTCGGCATGTTTTCTCGATCCGATTTGGCTTCGATCGGCGGAGCGGGCGGGGCCGCGGTCCGCCGCGGCGGACCTTTGACGGTTGCAACGGTCGGCACGGATCTCTCGATCGCGCCGGTATTGCCGTAGGGAACGGACCAACCGCGAGAATGGACTGGCGCGAGATCCAGCTCACCGCCTTTACTGCGGATCTTGAACAGCAGGTCAAACGTCCGGAACCACGCCGCGTCAAACATCATCTCGTAGCGCCGCAGCCGTTCACCCTCGTCCGTTTCGTCCCACGCCAGAGCGTGAACGGCCGATACCGCATCGGCTTCGGCCACCTCACGGAGCACCTCGGCCTTCTCTTGCAACGGCTCGATCGCCCGCTCGACGATCTCCCGCAGCATCCGCCGCGCAGCCGCGGCATCCTTGGGTGCGAGCGGCCCCAGCTCCCGCAGTCGCAGCGAGACCGCATAAGCCGGCCATCATCCGAGGTGAGCTCGTCCAAGACCGCCTGGAACGGATTGCATTCCTGTCCCAAAAGCATATGACCGGCGAGGTAAACACGGGCGGCATCCGTGCTGTCGATGACGTCGGCCGATCGCTGACCCAGCAGCCGGACGGCCTTAAGCTGATCAGTAGCCAGCCAGGGAACGCCCCGATCGAGCAGGTCGCCAAGGCTGCCCATTGATCGAGCATCCACTCGCAGCCGGCCAGCGTCTCTTGCAGCCGATGGACGAGCATCGTGGGGTGGTCGGCCATGCTGCGGGATGGCCCGTAAAGTTGACTCGAAGGCACTCGGCGTGAATGACCCTTCTCCCGGTCCGGAGCTTCGCCCCGCGGCGCGCGTGGTTCTTGAAACAACCGGTGCCCCAGCGTCATCACGGCGCTTCTGTTCTTTGTCGGCCGCACGGATTTCCCCGTGGCGCATCCGCGTGCTGAGCCGGGCCGTGTGGGCCTGGTGGATCCGATCGGTTTGCCACGTCAAGAACGCGAGCCGATCGACCAGCATCGCCTCAAACGGATTTCGCGGCTTGAAACAGTCCTTCAAAGCCCGGGCCTGCTCCTCGCACTTCCCGCCATCCTCAGAGGGCAGGACCAAAAGGTTGGCCCGAAACCCGTACTGAGCGCGTTCCATCGCGAGCGATTTTTCCCCTCGGCCGTGCGCGGGCCCGTGCTGCGCTGGGCATTCCGGCGATTCGCTTCAATTTGCCACTGGCTAGCCCATGTTTGGGGTGCCGTCGACGTAACCCCTTGGCGGGCAAGGCTCGAATTTTCGGATTGTCACTACATCACGGTTTCTTCGCCCTTCGGGGGGCGTCGGCGGCTTCAGATTCGGTCAGCTTTAATGCCTTCAGGACCCGACGCGCGTCCGGGCAGCCTCCGCTGACCCCGCGACGCTCAGGTCGATCGTCCATGCGAAACGTCACCAGGCGTACCGTCTCCAACGCCTCCATCGCCCGCTCCGCCGAGAAGTCGATCCCCGCCTCCTCGAGCCGGCGAGCAAGAGCCGCTGCACCAACAGCGCCAGTGCGGCCACGAAAATATGTGCCTTCACTCGTGTCTCGATCTGATGATAAATCGGCCGCATTGCCAACACGTCCTTGAGCTGACGGAACCCCCTCTCGACGTCGCTCAGGTCCTTGTAGATCGCCACCACCTCGAGCACGCTCAGGCCCGACTCGCCGGTCGCGATCACATATTTACCTTCGATCCCTTTCTCACTCTCCAGGCCTTTCGCGTTCTCGAAGTAGCGGAAGCCCCCCTGGTGGATGTCCCACGTGTAGTAACGGTAGCCGTGGTTCCGCTGCAGCAGCCGCTCAGCCGCGGCGCCGATCTTCTCGGGCTGCTTCAACTTTCCGGCCGCCACACGCTGCTGGAGCTTCTCCAATGCCTGGCGTGTCCGTTCCATCGACTTCTGACGCATGGCCTCCTCGTAGTCGCGGCGCTCGTCGGAATCGACGATGATCACCCGCATGCCGGCGATCCCCGATGGGACTTCCTGTGCTCGCGTGCGAGGCGGATTGGTCTTCTCCTGCGCCGTGATCCCCACCGGGCAGTCGATCCACTTGGTCTCGTCGACGGCCTTCAGCCACCGGTCCAGCTTCTTGTTCCGCCGCCGCTTCACGCCCACCAGAAAGCCATGGCCGCCCGCGGTGATCGTTTCAATATTATCATTAGTGACCATGCCTCGATCGCCGACGAAGACCAGGCGGTTGAACCCAAATCGCTGGTGCAGGTCGTCGATGGCCTTGCCGACGGTGGTATGGTCCACCTCGTTGCCGGCCCAGACGTGATGCGCGATCGGCCAGCCCGAGACCATCACCACGGCGACGATCACCTGGACGTTGTGCGGCTTGCCGTCGCGGCTGTGGCCGTGCTTGGCGAAGCCGGCCGGCCCGGCACCCTCGAAGTAGGTGCTGGTGATGTCATAGAGCACCAGCTCCGGCTTGAAGCTGAACAGGTCGCGGAGGCGATGATAGAGGGCCACCTCGATCTTCTCCTTGGCGGCCACGAGTTGATCGAGGGTGCGGTACCAGGCCTCGAGTTGCTGGAAGTGGACCCGGACTCGGTTGTGCTGGTGCCAGTTGGGCACGAACCGGCGGCCCTGGCGATCGCAGAGGAAATCGGTCTCCAGCCAGCCGGCCAGGCCATGTTCGCTGGCGGGGCGGATGAGCCGATTGGCGACCAGGACGAACGCCCGGTCGGCGAACGGCACGCCCTTGGCCTTACCCAGCGCCGCGTCGAGGATGGTCCACAGCCCAAGTTGGTCGAACAGGGCGCGGATGGCGAGGACCGGCCCCCAGGTGGAGGCGTCGAGGAAGTCGAGATCCTCGGCCTGAGCGGTCTCCGAGTCGGCATCATAGCCGAGGAACCGCTGGAGCTTGGGGAGGATCTCGACCAGGAGGTCCTTGCGGCCGAGGTCGGCGAGGGTGCGTTGCTTGACCTTGCCGTTGTCGCGATAGGCCTCGACGACGCGGACATACTCGTTGATCGAGCCGCTGGAGGACCGGACTTTGACGGTTCTGAGGTACATGTCGTGAAGTATCACGACGAATCTCACGAAATCAAGCCAAAAATCTGGGCAAATCTGAGAAAAAATCGGTCGATATTGTCACTACGCGCTTCCGAAAATCGGTGACCGGCGATCGACGAAACCCCTGGAAAACAAGACGGAATGGAGCGGTCGAGCCCGCGGTGAGGGCTCACTCACCCCAAACATGGGCTAGCCATGGCGATCGACTCCCTCTCCGTGAATCGAATGATCGTAATTTGCACCGCTTCCGAAGTTCACGGGAACGACGGAGCTTATACAGGCTGGTGAAACGGTGACAATAAGCAGGATGGACTACGATTTGGCCGTGTGCGGGAAATACAGCCTCAGAATTCCAGTTTCTTATTACAGTTATCCCGTGTGAATCGACTATTCACGCCATTAACAAGATTAGATCCCTTATACAGGATAACAGTTGCGGAGGGTAGGGAGGGCACTGGCCAGTGACAATGGCTTCAGTCCCACCAAGAGCCCTGTAGAGGGGGCTCCGTCCCCCGACGGGATTAACCCGGATCGCCGGACGGAGCCGGCTCCTACAAGACGGCGGGTTTGGGATGGGCATCTATTTTTTTTTTTTTTTTTTTTTTTTTTTTTTTTTTTTTTTTTTTTTTTTTTTTTTTTTTTTTTTTTTTTTTTTTTTTTTTTTTTTTTTTTTTTTTTCTTGTAGGAGGGGGCTCCGGCCCCCGACAAGCCAAGCGCGACCGCCAGCCAGGCGCACCGAGGAAAAAGTCCTATCCGCAGCGGGATCGATTATCATTGGTCGCGAAATCGGTTCTAACACAGCCGAAAGCAAACGCTGGGCTCTGGGCTCGCCTGCAACATTTCGAGGACCCATCATGAGCCAACCCACCCGCCAAGACGATCCGCACGCCAATCGATTGCGGGCAGGGCGAATCTCAGATCCCTGGAGAGCGTACTTCGTAACAAAATGCGTGGAAGATCGAAGGCCGATCCTCGCGAGTCCTGCCGCGGCGGAGGTCGTAATTGATAGCTTGGTTCATCTTCGAAATCCGCGGAGAGATCAAGCTGCTGGCATTCGTGGTCATGCCAGATCATTATCATGCCGTCTTCACCCTACTACCAGGCGGCGATCTCTCGGCGATCATGCGGAGAATTGGATCGTTCACGGCGAACGAGATCCGGAAAAGCCTCGGTCTTCGACAGCGTATCTGGCAGGATGATGGTTTCCATGACCACGCCTGCCGCGACGATCAGGATTTGTTCGCGCGGGTGGCCTATCTGCATCACAACCCGGTGCGCAAGGGGTTTGTTTCGCAGGCAGAGGACTGGCTCTTTTCAAGCCGCATCCCAGCCGACGGCACGTCCTTGACTGGGATTGGTGTGTGTGAATTTCCGGTAGGAGGGGGCTCCGGCCCCCGACGGGATTAACCCGGATCGCCGGATTGGCCCCGGATCGCCGGGCGGAGCCGGCTCCTACATGATGGCACGATTGGCATGGTCAGACGGGCTGGCCCCGGATCGCCGGTCGGAGCCGGCTCCTACATGATGGCACGTTTGGCATGGGCATTTATTTGTAGGAGGGGGCTCCGGCCCCCGACGGAACGCGAATGCCATGCAGAGCGGAGCGGGCAATGGCCGGCCATGCCACAGCCCGCCGCGACTTAAACGATTACATCGGAAACACAAAGAGTTCGCGAAACCTCGGGCGGCCCAAAGATTGTCGGCAGCGGTGAAAAATGTTACCGCTTTCGCGGTCTGGTGAGGACCGGCAGGGTGGTTGCGGCGCGAATCGAAAACGATGGGGGCGCGGGGACATGGCGACTGCTGCGCGGAACTTCAGGGTGATGCTGGCTCCGCCGAGGCCGCGGGGCGGGCGCGATGAGCACGATAGGATCGTCCCGTGAGCTTGAGGATGATCGCTCCGTCTACCAAGCGATCGAGGAAGGCCATCGCTAGCGGGGGATCACCCAGGTACTCTGACCAGCCCCCGAAATCGACGTTCGTGGCCAAGGCGGTAGAGCGTCTCCCCGTGCGAGCGTCCAGCAGGCGATAGTAAAACGTACTGGCCCGCGCTTCCCCTTCACGCTCCAAGCGATCAAAGCCAAATTCATCGATGATCAGCAGGTCGACTCGAGTGTACTCGTTCAAGAGGTCCGGGAATGTGCCGTCGGCGAGCGCAGCGGTGAACTCGGCCAGAAGCCTCGCGCTGGTGGTGTACCGAACGCGGTGGCCGATGACGCACGCGGCCCGGCCCACGGCCTGGATAATCCGGCTCTTCCCCAAACCGCTCTGACCTACCAGGATCACGTTCTCACGGCGACGCACGAAATCGCAGGTCGCTAACTGCTCCACGCGGACGCGATCCACTCCCTTGGCATTGAACTCCCAGTCGAAGCCGTCCAAGGTCGTGATCTCGCGGAACCTCGCCTGGCGAATCCGCCGCTCGATCGCACGCTGTCGCCTGGCTTCAGCGGGATCGGCCAAGAGCCGATGGAGAAACTCCAAATGTCCCAGAGACTCCTTCTCGGCTGCTGCCAGGGCAGCGTCGAGCACCTCGCGTGGGATGGCGACTCCCAGCGTGCAGAGCGCCGCCACGACGTCGTCACGGAGGCTCCGCGGCGGGACGGTCGTCTTCGCCGCAGAGGTCGCCTTCTTCAGGGTCGATCGGGGATGGGACTTCTTCGTGTGTGCCATCGGCGGGCTCCTTGAGCAGTTCCTGGTACTCGGACGAAGGTCGTGGCGTCGCCTGGTCTCCCTCCAAGAGGTTCTTGAGATAGGCCTGATGCTCCTCGGCCTGCGTTTCCCAGGGTGGTAGGGGCTGGCTCTTGGTTGTCAAGATTCGGCGGATCGCGGACAGGGAGAAGGCACCGTAACGCACCGCTCGCTCGAACGCGGCCAGAACATCGCGACGCGGGTAGACCGCAACCAATGCCAGCACCTGCTCGGCTTGGCTCTTGCCGCAGCGCACTTCCCGCAGCAGTCCCTCCAAGAACCGGCTGCCGACGGCCTCGAACTCGGCGAAGCGTGCCGCCAAGTGCTCGGCCTTGCGTTCGCCGTCCCGGGGTGGCTCGTGCTCCTTGTGCCGGAAGCGCGAGCCGACGCTGCTTGCTGGAAACAGCGCGTGCCGCGTTACCTCCCCAAATGACCGGTCGTGGATGATCAGGTCGTGTGCCGTGACCCGGACCGTGACCATTTCACCGACCATGCTCCAAGGCGCGGAGTAGAAGTTCTGACGGTAGACCACGTATCCCTCGGCGTCGACGGTGCGGTAAACGACCTCGGCCGAGTCATAGGGCCGATCGGGCAGCGGCACCAGCCGGGACCGCTCCTCCGCGTGACGGTCGATCGGACGCATCTTGGTCTGGCGGTGGATCCGCAAGTCCGCGACTTCCGCCAGCCACCAGGCGGCGACTTCGTTCAGGTGGTCCAGCGAGCGGAAGCTGCGCCCGCCCAGAAAGCTGGTCTCTACATATAAAAATGGCCTCTCAACCTTTCCTTTGGTCTGGGGCCGCCGCGGACGACAGGCCACGGGCCGGAAGCCGTAATGGGCCGCAAACGCCAGGAACCGCGGATTGTAGATCGGTTCGTCGCCGTCGTACCCGCTGACGACCACTTTCATGTTGTCGTAGAGGCAGGTCGCCGCCACTCCGCCCAGATGCTCAAAGGCGTGAATGTGCTCCCGAACGGTCGTGGTGAAGTCCTGAGACTCGACGAAATGGAGGTACTGCCGGCGCGAGTAACCCAGGACGTAGCTGAACGCCGAGACCCGGCGCCGTCCCTCGTCGGCAAAGTCGATGTCGTAGATGGCGTAATCCATCTGCGCCTGCTCCCCGGGGGCGGTCTCGAACCGCTGCACGGGCAAGACGGTGCCACGGGGCCGGAGTACCGCCATGCGATTGCGCACGATCGTGTACCCTCCCGAGAAACCGAGCCGCCGTAACTCCTCATAGACCCGCTGGATGGTGATGCCAGGATAGCGGGCAAGCAGGTCGGCGATGGCGGACTCATAGGGGTCTAGTTGACTGGGACGCCGTCGTTTGGCAGCCGGCGGATGTTCCAGCCGGCCGTCGCCGCGCGATCGCTGAACCTGTTCGAGCAGCCGGCGCACGGTCGGTCGGCTAATCCCCAGGCTACGAGCGATTCGCCGCATTGAGGCGCCACCCTGAAACAGGGTCACGATCTCGTGGATCAAGGTTGGGTTCATGGCGCCGCCATCTCCTGAGCCATCTCGCTGGATTTGGACGCGACCCGAGCCGCGTCCTGTGACAACCGTTGGAAGACGGGTTGCAGGACGAGCCGATCGCAGGCCAAGAGCGAGGCCCGTCCGCGGCACTCGAGGAAGTTCTCCATCTCCGCCAGGCGATCGAGCAAGCCGGCCAACTGCCGGCTGACCCGATTGCCCAAGGCGCTTAGCCGCGGGTCCCAGCCATCACGCTGGACCGCTGCCGAATCCTTGATCGCCTGCCGCGGTTTGGTCAGGATGTAGGTGCGCTGCTCGGCCGTCGCCGCCGCGAGCAGAAGCTGAACCACACCTCCCAGTTCGGCAGCGCTTAATGCCTCACGCCGCGCCACCGCCAAGGCATCCGTCTGGTTGCCCGCTGGCAACCGGGCGATCTCGCGCGCCGCCGACGGGGAAACCAAGCCGACTTCGAGCTCCTGGCGCACCTCGTCGGCGAGCTTCTCCAACAAAGCCAGTCGGCGGCAGACCCAGCTCTTATGACGACCCAAGAGCTCGGCCGCCTCGACCTGAGATAGACCGTCTTCGCGGACGAGAGCCTGCACGATCCGGGCCTCTTCCAGTTCGTGGGGCCGCCGCCCCGCCTGGTTGAGTCCGTAAATCGCCGCCTTGGCTCGGCGGTCATCGGCCTCGATCAACCGGGCCGATAAGCTGGTCATGCCGCGCACCTGCCGCGCGGCCTCCCAGCGGGTGAAGCCATCGAGGATCTCTGGCTTCTCCTGGCGCCAGCAGACAACGATCGGCGCACACTGTCCCCAGCGGCGTAGCGACTGCGCCATGGAGTCGACTGCCTGGGGCACGCGAAAGCGATAACGCCGGAAGTGGCTGCCCAGATCATCCAGCGGTACCGGACGGACCTGACCGGCCTGCCATTGCTCCATCGTCTTGGCTCCAGGGAACCAGATCGGAGAAAGGAAGCAGGGGGCACCGACCCATGGTGGTTCGGCGGCCCGCCTGCTCCCTCCTCCTTCTGCGGGGCGATGAGATTGTTGGCCTGTCGATGGCGGCTGGCCATACTTGCCTCCCAACTCATGGCCCATGCGCCCGGCTCGGGCGATGGGATCGCCACCGCCCCTGCAAGCGCAGTCGCCACCGGCGTTCTCGCTCGAGCACGCGACGCATGGCCTGTCGGCATTGGGCAGAACAGAACCGCTGGGAGGGACTGCGGCTACAGCACTGGAAGCGCTCGTAGCATCCCGGGCGGTCGCAACAAAATTCCAGGCGGTTTTCTGCTGGGCGCTGACCCTCGCAGGCACAAGAGTCCTGGCAGGCAGGCTCGGAGTCGTCCGGCCGGTCCGGGTTATCTTGCCCTCGGCGACGCTCGGCCAGCCGACACCGATACCGCTGGCATTGGGCCTGTCGTGTGACGCGACCGTTGGCGGTTTGACGATAGCGCTGGCTGGCTCGCCGGTATCGCCACTGCTTCGCCGCCTTGCGACAATCGGCACTACAGTACCGGGCCTGGGGATGGGTGGGGCGAAAGAAGTGGCCACACCCCTTCAGCAGGCAAAGCCGGCGCCGGGGCCAACCAGGCCCTTGACTGTCGTCGCCGCTGGGACAAGCTTGAACTGGGCCCAAGGAAGCGTGAACTTCCGACGGCCAAGCCTCGGACGCGGGGTCCTTCTTACCCCGCTCCGAGGCGCCTCAACTGGTCACTCGGCCCTCCTGGCCTATCCGAACCACCACGTTATGACCGGACGGTCAGACGCACAACCGGGGACCGGAACCCAGCCAGTTCGCCGCTACTCTGGAATCTCACCGCGGCACATTCTTCGCCGCCAAAGTGGTAACGTCGGAGACCGCTGCTGACACTCTTCGATGTCTTGGCCATGACGGTCTCGTACCGTGGTCCGGTGAACGTCGCAACGGTCTACAATACGGCCTACTTTGCCTCGTCGGCATTCGGAACCAGCATCGCCGTCGCTGCAGCCTGGCTGCTCCTGGTTGTGAGCGGACGTTGGCGATCCGAGCCCGCCTGGCTCGACCGTCTCGGTCGCGGCCTGGGTGCCTACTGGATTGGAATCATCCCCTTCTCGTGCTGGTGGGACTACCACATACTCTACTGAGAAGGTACGACGCTCCGATCACGCGACAGGCTTCGAGTCCTCTTGCTCACCGCCAATCCGTGCCCCAACACCAATTATCGATTCACCCCGCGACCGCGCTGCTGGTACTCACTGGCCTCCCAAAGTGGTACCCTTCCTGATTGAAACCGACAAGCTGGAAGCCGAGCGGATCGGATTCCAGAGCGTCACCGAATCCATCGATACGACCACACCGGGCGGCAAGCTGGTGTTTCATATCTTTGGGGGTCACGGAGTTTGAGCGTAACCTATCCGCGAACGGACGTACGCGGGGCTGGCAGCCGCGACAGCACGCGGCAGGAAAGGCGGCAGGCGAAAAAAGCTTGGTGGCAAGCAGCGTGCCGTGGCCGTCGATCTGTACCGTCAGAAGAAATACACAATTGACGAAATCTGCAACGCGGTCGGTATCTCTTGGCCGATGCGTTACAAGTACGTTGCGGCAGCGGGCGGCGGCGGACGCTCGGTCTAGGCCGGGCGAGCAGAGCGATCGCCCGCCGTGGTTGCCTGGTGGGCGGAGGGGCAGGCGGAAGCCTGCCCGCGTTAGCTCAACCACCGCAGTCCTCCTTTCGGCAGGTGACCTCACGTACTTTGCCACACTGAGGTGTCTCCCCTTGCTGCTTGCTCAACCTGCGCCGCGTCAAAGTCGCTACCACCAGGCCACCGAGTAGCGGGCAGGCTACCAAGGACACCGCGAAGAAATACTCGTAGGGCTGTGGGCGGGGTGGGGAGCCACGGAGCGAGGGAAAAGACCAGAATTAGTCCCGATGTGCAACGCGAAGCCGATTAATGCCCCCTGTAGGAACGCCGCGGCGGTTTGAGCCCATTCGCTCTTGCGGCGGTGCCGTCGGCGCATCCAGCACGACGCCAGCAGCGGCGGCCCAAGCCGGAAAGATGGCCCAGTATGCACGTTACCCAACGCTCAGCCTCGGCGAGTATCGGGAACTCGATGTATAGCGGGATGCCCGACGTTCCCCTCGGGCTGCCTGGTAACGCCGGATCGTGGTCTCCAGAATGTGCAGCGATAACCCCGGCGGGCGCGATTCCCTGAGCAGAGAGCCGTGACCACGCTTGTCGAGACAATACCCACGATCAAGAACGTGAAGTAAAAGGTCCGAAGGGGGCGGCCAAAGGCGACAGCCTGAACGAGCGCGAGGTCGAGCACTACGATCAGGAACAGGAACGGGGGAACCTGGAAGACCCACAAGTAGGGTACGGCGCGAGGCAAAGCGAGATTCAGGGCGATGATCGCTGTGAGTTTCATTACAACGGCGATCGAGACGCGTCCACCCGACACGTTCTGCCTCCGTTGATGTCAGCGTTCCTAAAAAGATTGATCCCTGGTTCAGGCTTCGCTTCGGGTTCTTGACATCAGTTATTACTCGACGAGCCAAGTACGAACAGTCGGACAAGCGTAACGCAAGCCTGCTGATCAGGCAGGGAGTTCCTCCCAAAAAGCCAAATTCCCGCTTGGAAATTTGGCGGCGCCTGCTTGCAGGGATCTTGGGGGATGCCGGGCGGCACGGTCTCCCTCCAGAAACCGCTTCCTTGGGCACTGCGTTACCGGGAACGAAGCGTTCCCCCTAACGAATTGAGAAAAGCTGCGTGCCCCGCGTCGCACGCTCAGCTTATTGTCCCGCGTGATTTGCTACAGCGATAGGAGGGAAGCCTTCGACTGTCGACGCCTCTCGTCGGCCTGGTCCCGGACAGTCCGGCACCGGCCAGGGGTGGTCGGCGCGGTAGCGGTCAGCGGATGGCCCGTCCGCAGCAGTAAAGCAAACGGGCGTTTTGTTTACCATGCCGGTCGCTTAGCGACTTCATCTCAAAAAACCCACTGCGACGGGTTTCTTTACTCTAGCGGCCAGCCGGTGGAGGATGATCATCGGCTATGCGAGGGTTTCGACGACGGAGCAAAATCTCGGCTTGCGGCATGATGACCTGAAGCCGGCATTCGACGCTTCGGTCGATCAGACCGAAGCGCGCAAGTTACCGTGACCTGTCCCCCGACAGCGCGTCCAGTTGCCGTGCATGAGTATCATGGCCACCGGCGTCCGGCGGGATGGGCTGGGGATAGGACATGGACAAGAAGCAACGCTGATTAGTGCTCTCTCGTATAGATGATCGCCGTGACCCTTGCGTCAATGGTCACGGAAGACGCATTTCCTGCGCTTTCCGACGCATGCTCATGTGGCTCATGGTCTCGTCGAGGGGCCTAAACGACGCGGGATCGCGGCTGGTTCGCCTCGAGGTGTCCGCGATGCGTCCTGAACGACTGCGCCTTTCTACGCGGAAGTGCATCAGCCACCAGCCGACCCGGTCCGCCAGGAGAAGCTCATCGGCGATGACGGCCGAGCGGGATTCCCATACACTGAAGTCGGCCATCCGATCGGTGACCGGCCGACGCCCGGTGGCGGGGGGCCGGACCGCGACCAAGTAACCGGGAGTATCCCATGACCGCCGACCGCCACCTCCTCTTCGGCCTGCTGCGCCTCCAGAACGGCCTGATCGACCAGGGGCAGCTCGTCGCCGCCTTCCAGGCCTGGACCGCGCGACAAGGCCCGGCCCCTGGCCGACCACCTGGTCGCCCGCGGCGACCTCGACGCCGACCAGCGCGCGGCCGTCGAGGCCCTGGTCGCGCCTGCACCTCAAGAAGCACGGCGGCGACGCCGAGCAAGAGCCTGGCCGCCGTCCCCGCCGGCCGCTCGACCCGCGAGAGCCTGGCCGAGCTCGGCGACCCGGACATCGAGGCGACGCTCGCCCAGCGTCGGCTCCGGCCCCGACTCGACCGACGACGGCGACGCCGACCGCACCGGCCAGCTACGCCGTCGGCACGGCCACCGTCCGACGGCCAGCGGTTCCGCGTCCTCCGGCCCCACGCCCGCGGCGGCCTGGGCGCCGTCTTCGTGGCGCTCGACGCCGAGCTGCAACCGCGAGGTCGCGCTCAAGCAGATCCTCGACCGATCACGCCGACGACCCGGCCAGCCGCAGCCGGTTCCTGCTCGAGGCCGAGATCACCGGCGGGCTGGAGCACCCCGGGATCGTCCCGGTCTACGGCCTGGGCACCTACGCCGACGGCCGGCCCTACTACGCCATGCGGTTCATCAGGGGCGACAGCCTCAAGGAGGCCATCGAGCGCTTCCACGCCGACGAGGCGCTCGAAGGCCGACCCCGGCCGCCGGTCGCTGGAGCTGCGCAAGCTGCTGCGGCGGTTCATCGACGTCTGCAACGCGATCGACTACGCCCACAGCCGCGGCGTGCTGCACCGCGACATCAAGCCGGGCAACATCATCGTCGGCAAGCACGGCGAGACGCTGGTGGTCGACTGGGGCCTGGCCAAGGCCGCTGGGCCGGGTCGAGCCCGGGTCGCGACGCGGGCGAGCGGACGCTCGTGCCCTCCTCGGCCAGCGGCAGCGCCGAGACGCTGCCCGGCAGCGCGCTGGGCACGCCGGCCTACATGAGCCCCGAGCAGGCCGCGGGCGACCTGGACCGCCTGGGCCCGCGGTCGCGACGTCTACAGCCTGGGCGCCACGCTCTACTGCCTGCTGACCGGCCGGCCGCCGTTCGAGGGCGACGTCGGCCGAGGTGCTCCGCGCCGTGCAGCGGGGCGACTTCCGCGCCGCCGCGGCAGCTCGACCCGTCGATCGACCGGGCGCTGGAGGCGGTCTGCCTCAAGGCGATGGCGCACGCAGCCCGAGGACCGCTACGCCTCGTGCCGGGCGCTGGCCGAGGACATCGAGCGCTGGATGGCCGACGAGCCGGTCTCGGCCTGGCGCGAGCCGCTCGCCCGGCGGGCGCGGCGGTGGGCGCAGCGGAACCGGACGGCGGTCACCGGCGGCGGTCGTGGCGCTGGTGGCCGGCGTGGTCGGGCTGGGCGCCGTGGCCGGCGTGCAGGCGCCGGCCAACGGCGCTCTGAAGAAGGCCAACGACGCGACCCACGGCCCTGGCCGAGGCCCGCAAGGGGCGCGACGCGAGCGACGAGGCAGCCCTGGCGCAGTCGGAGGAGTCGCGGCAGCAGGCCGAGGCGGTCAGCACCTTCCTGGTCGAGGCGTTCCGCAGCCCGACCCGTAGCAGACGGCAAGGACGTCAAGGTGGCCGACGTCCTCGACCAGGCGGCCGACCGGCCTGGAGAAGGGATTCGCCGGCTCGCAGGCGACCCAGGCGGCGCTGCTCGACGCCCTGGCCAGACGCTACCAGGGACTGGGACTCTACCCGAAGGCCGTAGGCCGCTTACCGCAAGGCCTGGACGCTGAAAAAGACGGTGTTGGGCCCGTCGCACCGGGCAGACCCTCGACACCGCCGCGAGCGTCGCACGTGATGATGGCACGCCGCCGGCCGGCCGGCCGAGGCAGCGACCCTCCTTGAAGACACGCTGCCGGCGGGAGCCGTGAGACCGTGGGCTGGACGACGACGAGTCCGTGCTCGGGACCCGGTTCCACCTCTCCGCGGCCTACACAAACACCGGCCGGTTACGCGAAGCTCTCGAGATCATGCGGCGAGGCTCGTCGCGGCTCGCGAGGCGAGGCTCGGGCCCGACGCCTTCGAAACGCTTCGATCCCCCGCGGCCTCCTCGCCAACATCTACATGTACCTCGGGCGGACCGCGGAGGCGGTCCCCGTGTACGAGGCGACCCTGAAGACGCTTCAGGCGACGCTCGGGGCCGACCACCCGGAGCACGATCAACGGCCGCTGGAACCTCGCCGCCGGCTACAACTCCGTCGGCCGGATCGCCGAGGCCATCGCTCTGTTCGAGGTGAACCTCGGGATGATGGAGGCCAAGCTCGGGCCCGACCACCCCGCCACGATCGGCGGCCGTGGCATGCTCGGCGACGCGTATCGGACATCGGGGTCGGTCTGGCGGTCGATCCCGTTGCTCGAAGGGACGGTCCGGCTGTCGTGCGCGAAACGGGGCCCCGCCGACCCACGCACGATCGGGACCGCCGTTTCCCTCGCCCTGGCCTACGAGACGGTCGGCCGCTGGGCCGATGCCGAGCCCTCTGTGGCGCGAGATCCTGGCCCGCGACCGCGGGACTAAGCCGGGCAGTCCCGCGAAGGCCGGGGACCTGGCTTTGCTCGGACGTAACCTGGTGAAACAGGGTAAAGGCTCGGAGGCCGAGTCTCTCTTGCGAGAGTGCCTGGCGATCCGCACCAAGCTCAGCCGGGACGAGTGGCTCAGGTTCAACACGATGGGCCTGCTCGGCGGGCTCGCGGCCCAGGGCAGTACGCCGAGGCCGAGCCGCTGGTGGTCGGGGGCTACGAAGGGCTCGAGGCCCGCGCGGGCGAAGATCCCGGCTGCCGGCAGGTTCAACCTCGCGGAGGGGGCCGAGCGGGTGGTGCGGCTGTTCGAGGCGTGGGGCCGACCCGAATCGGGCGTGAAGTCGTGGGCTCAGAAGCTTGGCCTTGCCGATCTGCCGGAGGATGTCTTCGCCCGGCCTTGACTGCCTTTTGATAACATGTGGATAAATAACGGCGATCGAAGACAACTGCCGCTCCGGCGATGCGTCCTCCGACGCAGAAGTCGCAACGCTGAACTGGCGAACAGAGTTCCTTCTCTGTTGGGGGCTTCGCCCTGGCCTACGAACCGCGAGCCGCGTTGCGCACTTCGGTCCGACACACCGACGCGCGTATGATGTCCCATGCGACGACGGAAAGGAGCTCGAGTCATCAATCGACTTCAGGATTGGGCGGCGGTGCTCGATCTGCGGGGCTGTTCAACCAGGGCTTTCTTTACAGCGCCGGTTGCTTAACGACTTCATCTCAAAAAACCCACTCCGACGGGTTTCTTTACTCCAGCGGCTAGCCGGTGGAGGATGATCATCGGCTATGCGAGGGTTTCGACGACGGAGCAAAATCTCGGCTTGCGGCATGATGACCTGAAGCCGGCATTCGACGCTTCGGTCGATCCGACCGAAGCTTGCTGCGTTGACTTCTCGGGTAAGGCCACATCGCGGATGTGCTGAAACCGTCAATGATTGTGTGTCCACGAATACGAGACATGCGAAATGGAAACTCCGTTTCTTGCGACACATTGCGGCTTGAGACGACATCTGCTCCAACTGAGAGACGGATCTTCTGCGGCACTTGCGGGGATTCGCGTCGCCAGCCGCCGTTGTCGGTGTGATAACCGGAACGCATCTCCGACTGAGGTAGCGGGATTTGATGTCGACGACCTGGAGAGAGGGACGTGTGGCGGCGGTCCTGATCGGGGCGACCGTTCTCTTGGCTGCCGGGATGGGGCTGACGGGCACGGCGAGCTGGCTGGAGTCAGCCTCGTTTGTCACGGGGGCCGCCTGCGTCTGGCTGACGGTGAGGGAGAACGTATGGAACTTCCCGATCGGCCTTGTCAACGTGGCCACCTTCGGCTTCGTATTCCTGCATGCCAGGCTCTATGCCGACGCGGGATTGCAGATCGTCTACCTAATTCTGCGGCCCGGGCCGGTATCTCTGGCTCCGCCGTGGTCGGGACGGCACTCGGCTCCACGTCACGCGGGCCGGGCGTGAAGAGCGGAACGGGTACTGGTCTACATCACCCTGCTCACTCTGCTGCTCTGGCTGGTACTCCGACAGGTCGGGGGGTCGGCATCATTCTGGGACGCCTTGACGACATCAACCAGCCTTGGGTCACAATGGCTGCTGAACCGGAAGCGGCTGGAGAGCTGGATGGGCTGGATATTGGTCGACGCGATCTACGTGCCTCTCTACGTCTCCAGGTCCCTCCATCTGACGGCGGTCCTTTACGCGATCTTCCTGGGGCTTGCGATTCTGGGGCTGCGGCGATGGCGGGAGAACTGGGTGAACTACCAGGTCGCCACACGTCATGCCTGAGCCCGTTCACCGCGGGGAGGCCGTGACGTGACGCTGGGATTCATCGTAGGCAAGTTTTACCCAGCGAACCGGGGCGCAAGCACCTGATCGACTCGCGCGACGACAGGTGGATCACCTGGTCGTCATGGTCGCTCGTCATCCATCCCACGGAAAGATCCCAACAATGTCCGACCATGCGTGCGCAAAATGACCGGACGGAGGTTGCTTCGCCATCGCGAGCTAGACCATATAGGGCACCACCCAAAGTGATAATCACCACCAGCTGAATTCCTTGGTATCCGTGCGAGATCCCGAATATGACAGATTGAGCGATCAGCCCAGCGGAGGCGCTATTGGCGAGCAGGGAAAACCGCTTCTGCAGGTAGCCGCGATAGATTATCTCTTCGCATACACCGGCTGAAATCGAGAGGCCGACCCACAGCAGCATTTAACTGGGACTCGGGAAGGAGTGCTGTGATGGTCCTCGCCTCGCTTTGCCCAAGCGCCAGCTTCACCAGAGCGAGGCCGACGCCTTACAAGTATGTCGCGGCCGCTGGCGACAGATGACGTCCGATCGTGGGGATGTTGTGCGCGGAGCGCTGCAGTCCGCCGGATCCCGTTTAGGTGCAAGCGGTCTTCCAACGCTTCGGTCGAGCCATACCACCGGGTGCATGCAGGAATGCCGGGCTACGCACTCCGTTCCACCCTCACTCGTTGCAATTTGGTCGGGTGGCGAGTATTCTTACATTTGTCGATCGCCAGTCAGGCAATTCTGCAACGTTCGGCGTTCAATCGACTAGAAAGGAATAGCCCGGGGTTACTGTGGTGAGCTGTTCGGCCGACATCTGATGATCCGCCCGGTCGTCGCCTGCGTTGTGTTTGATGCCGTCGGTACCCCGACGGCCGGCAGCTTTCAGCGGAACGAGGCTTCACGAGACCATCGTGGGAGAGACCACATCATGAAACGATTATGTGGCGCGCTGTGTTGGATCGTGCTGCTGACTGTTATCGTACCCCTCGGATACCGGGCAACCGGCTGGTTGCTGCGGTACGACTGGCGACCGAAAACCGACGCCTTGGCGTCGCAGGCCGGACGCGATCTATTTCTCCACGAGTGGACGCCCGGCGATCCGCTGGCCGCCGGAGGCGACGGTTTGGGACCCGTCTTCAACGCGTCCTCTTGCTCGCCTGTCACCAGCAAGGGGGCACCGGAGGGAGCGGGTCGCTGGAACATAACGTCACTGTCTTTACCCGAGCGCCAAAGCCGGCGCAGGAGCCACCCGCGGCGTGATCCATCAATTTGCGATCGACGCGGCGTCTCAGGAAACGCTGCAGAACATCTCCGCGCAATTCCCGAAAAAGAGCCGGCCGACACTTGCTGATCTGCAGGCGGTTTTACCCAAGCCCGCCAATCCGTCCGCCGGCGTCCAGACCATCCGAGCTGTCGCTATCCCCGAATTCGACATCGGCCAGCCAGCACGCCTGCCTCTTCGGCGCAGTCGCCATCGACGCGATCCCGGACGCAACGATTTGGCCGTCAGCGAACGACCGCGGAAGCTCGGCCTGTCGGTTCTCAACGGCGAGCAAGTTCCCGCCGGGCGTGCCGC
>CAVZSB010000001.1:0-284446 GCA_963777635.1 uncultured Alphaproteobacteria bacterium | reverse complement strand
CGTTTACTGCCGCCTCGATATAGCGCGACTGGGTATCTCCGGACGCGCCGGGTAGTTCCGTGCGCGTAACAATTGGTTCAGAGCCACGCGCCAAAATAGCGACGCCATTCCAGGATTTTTTGCCCGCGCCAAACGCCGCGATAGCCGGCCTTTTGATCGCAGCTTTGGGAAAATCTCGATCCGCGGCTTTAAGCTTTTGTAGGCATGCAACGTCGGGTTTCGATGACCCCAACCAAGCAAGCAGATTTTGGAGTCTTTTGTTGATGTTGTTGATATTGAATGTGGCGATCTTCATTAAGGTTTCCGGCGCGTCCGACGCAACTGGGTGTAATCGCGCGGTCCCCTTGTGAGGTGGCAGCGCGCCTGGCGTCACATCGGCTTCTGGAACTTGAGAACGAAATTATCGACCGGCACAGTAGGTCTGTAACTTGGGAAGTCGTGCGTATCTTCTGGGTTTCGCCAGAAATTACCTTCGGCAACGAGGCGGAAACCCGCCGCCTCGACTTCTTGGCGCAGCGTGCTCTCCTCGATGCGATGCAACGTCTTGCCAACGGATAGACCTTGACCCGGCAACGCCGAATGATTGGCAATTATCAACACGCCACCGGGTTTCAGGGCCGCAAAAAGCTTACGATCCATCTCGGTGCGATCGACATTCATGTATGTTGTGTCGTGGTAGAAAAAGAGGAACGTCACGAGGTCGAGATCATGCACGCCCGGAGGCACAGGATCATCGAAGGGTCGAATATCTGCCACTACGTTTTTCATTGCGGGGGTGTTTAATCGCGCCTCGAATGTGGTCTTGGGTTTCTTGGGGAGATCAAGAGGGTTCTGACCGTAAACGATGCCGTGTGGCGCAACGACACGCGCAATCAATTCTGTGCTGTAGCCGCCGCCGGCGCCCATATCCAGCACCTTCATACCGGGGCGCACATCTGCAAAGGCTAGAAGCGGTACCGGATCACGCCGCTTATCGGCCTGCCGATCCGCGTCGCTTCGGTCTGGCGCAGACAGTAGTGGGCCGTAGTCAGGCGCGGGTTGTGCCGAAGCTTCGAGACACACACCGAGAGCGCAGCCAATACCAAAGGCCGCCGCGGTGAATACTCTGCCCCAGCGGTGCTCGAAGTCGCCCTCGCGCGCTACCACCATCGGCGTCTGCCCCAGCCGCCCCCGAACCGCCCACCACCTTGCAGAAGCCTGACCACGAGCAGAAGTAAGACGGCGCCAATGGTGGCATTGATGATCGCTGAGACGATGCCGGTGCCGAGATGGATACCTAGCTGAGGCAGCAACCAGTCGCCGATGAATGCCCCGACAACACCTATTATGAGATCGCCGATGAGTCCGAATCCGACCCCCCGTACGATTTTGCCGGCCAACCACCCGGCAACAAGTCCAACCAACAATATGACTAAGAGACTTTCGTTTGAAATATGCACGGTGGCACCTCCAAGACCAGCATAGCCCCTGCCGTCCCTCAGGATAGAACCGATCGCTCGTACCACACAACTTGCGCAGCCAGGCTAACTCCGAGTCGGCTCATAACGAACATCGCGGATCGTCCGCTACATGTCCGCTTATCGCTCAAAAGCAGACTCAACTCGGACATCGCGTGTGGTCGGCTAAGTGCCAAACTTGGCCGCCGGGTCTGCGCCTGCGCCGACGAAAATCGCATCGACATTCTCAACTGGGCTTTTCCTCCGAAGTTCCGTGGAGGGCTTTGGGCTAGACCACCTTTACCACTGTTGGGAACGATGCCATTCGGAGGGAACGGTGCCAGCCGACAGAAAAAACAGTGTTTCAGCGAAGAAATAGCGCCAGCCGTTTTTGGCACTGTTCTAGCCGGCCGGCGGCACTTCTTATGGGATCACACGTGGATTGATCATTTCGATCAGCGCTACCCGATCCGCCTCAGCCGCAGCTAACTCCTTCGCCGCTTCCTTGGCGGTGCTGCCGTTTGAACCCCATACGACAATGCCCCCGAGAAACGCGGCGACCGCCGCCGCCATTACGCCGGGATCGAATTGGATGGCGCCCACGAGCATCGCGGCAAGTACAACCGCGCCGCCAACAGTTGCCATACTCGAAACCAGGATGAACTTTCGGCAGCTCTCGATCTTGGCATCAAGCTCGTCGATGCGCTCCTCAAGGCGCACGATCTCATCGTGCGGGTCGCGCTCAGTTTCGTGGGCATACAAATCCTACGCTCCTGACCGGCATCGCAAGGGCTGTCATCGCATTCCCTGATGTTGCCTCGACTTTCCAGTGGCGACGCCAGACCGAGCCGACCACGTCGGCCTTGTCTATGAGACGGCCGTGAGGCCTTGACCTTAGAGGCTCGCCGCCTCGGGTGCCATCGGCGCCCGAGCGCAGCGACGGCGAGCGACCAGGGTCACTTCATTGCCCCGGACCACCTCCGGGCGCCAACGCCGGCTCATAGGTCTGCGGCACTTGGAAAAGCTCCGGCGGCTGCTGGGAGTAGCTCACCGAACGGGCTTGCATCAAGTTAGAGCCGTCAACTACAAGTCGGAGCAGCACACCGTCCGATGTCAAACATACGGTGTGGGTTTCCACATCCTCGATCCACGACCAGTCGAGACAGTGGAACCCCGCGACCACGGACTTGTTGCCGCGCTTTAGCGCCTTACCTCTTTCCGGGTCCAGAGGTAGGCGCGGTGTGCCCTCCAATTTAAGGTAGGTGTGTTTTGCGAGATTGAGCAAGATGATCTCGTGCGCATTGCGGTCGTAGATCGTTGCGGATTTATCTGGCCCGTCGATGCGCACGAGACGTTCGCTCGCCAACCATCGCCGGCGCTGAATGATCCTCGGCTGATGCGGCCGCGTGATTTGGTAGCTGATATCCACATCGCGCGCAGGTAACTCGTGTGGCGGCTGCTCCTGAGCGCGCAGCGGTGTTCCGAGGAGCAGCACTGCCAGAACGACAGTCGGTGGCAAGCTGCGCAGAATGCTCATTTATAAGGCCTTCCGCTCTTTAGGCCCCCGCGCGCGCCCGAACATATCATCTCGGGCGGTTTTCGTTGGTGGGGATCGGCAGGTAGAAGCCGCTGCATCGGATGCCCCAGACGCGCCCTCGAAGGAGCTAACGTTCGGGCGGCCACGCCCTGTCGCCCTCATTCCTCAGCGGCGCCAACAAGGTGATCGAATAATCGTGCCGTTTGTTGCACTGCATGAGTCCGGTTGTGGCAGATTTTATTGCAAAAGTCTGTTGAAGGCGATCGGTCAGTAATTCCGTCGTTGTGACGCGCTTTGGCATTAAACGTACGTACCGCAAGCATACGACAGCGCAGTTTTACTGGCACAGTGTCGATAGGGGGAACCGACCAAACACATCCGTCGGCCGACAAGTCGTAGACGCGCGTTTAGCCGGCTTACCCGCTCTACGGTGCTTAGACCTTCCGCTTCTGTATTGGCTTCCAACGTGCAGGACGTTTCTCAAGAAACGACGCAATTCCCTCCGCGGCTTCTTCCGTTTGGCGTTTGGCGGCGTGACTTCTAATCAGTCCGGTGAACCTGTCTTCGTCGAGCTCGCTCCAAGCCGAGCGCAACGCGCAAGCCTTGGTTTGTGCAACGGCCTCTGGTCCGTTGGCCAATAGATGATCCACGATACGGTCGCCGGCCGCCCGTAACTCGCTAAGTGGTGCGATCTCGTGAACGAGGCCAATGCGGTACGCTTCTTTGACGTCGAAGCGTTCACCTGTCAACGCGTATCGCCGCACTTGGCGCACGCCGATAGCATCGTTGAGTTGTGGGATGATAATGGTAGCGGCCACTCCGATGCGCACCTCCGCAATCGAAAATGTGGCGTTGTCGGCGGCGATCACGACGTCGCACGCGGAGATAATCCCGGTGCCGCCACCAAAGCACGCTCCTTGTACGAGCGCGACGGTCGGGATCGGAAGCACATTGAGCCGCTGGATCGCTCGGGCGGTCATGCGCGAGGCCCGCAAATTTTCGGCCGGCGATGAGCGCCGGATCGTATCGAGCCAATTCACATCGGCGCCGGCCTGGAAATTCCGTCCCCTGCCGGTAATGACCGCAGCGCGCAATGGTCTGCGGCCGAGCTCGTCAAAGGCCTCAAGCAGTGCGGCAATCAACTCGCCATTGTAGGCGTTTGAGACGTCTGGTCGATTGAGGACGATGTGGGCCACGCCGCGGTCGTCAACACTCCAGAGAACCGGATCGATCGAAGCGCTTACGTCCATCTGCGCTATCCCTTCTGCGCCCTATCGGTCGTGAAGCCCACCCTGTCGGTGAGCAGGACGGTGACCTGACCGCGCTCGGCTTCCATTCAGTCTCCGCGAGGTCTAAACGTCGGTACGAAGCCCGATCAGGTCCCCGATAAGAACAGCCTTATACACCGCCTTGGTCCTTGCCGTCCGCCGTCATACAATGTCGAGAGATCTGGTGGGTAAACATGAGGCGAGATAATCTGCGGGGGCCGCTGTGCTGAGATTGCTGACTGGCTCGAAAAGCTCGGCACAGCTTCGGCTTCGACGACATAATGATGTGCCGAATAGGTCTTGATCGACTCTTGGATGAATCCTGCGGGTCCACAGAAGCGTTCGTGAAAGCGACGGCCAGAAAGTCTTGCCACCGGCATTGCGATGAGGGCAGGAAGAGGAGCAAGCTCGATTTTTTGTGGAGGTAGTAACCAGTTGGGGTTCGTATGGGGAATCCCAGCTGATTTCTATGTCGCAATCAGGAAGAGTTGAATGGCTCTAGTGCTCTACCACAACGATATGTCAGTCTGCGCCCAGAAGGTACGCCTTGCGCTGGCAGAGAAGGGGCTCGCCTATGAGGCACGTCACTTCAACCTCCGGGCCGGCGATCAGAAAGACCCCGCCTATCTAAAGCTTAATCCCAAGGGTGTCGTGCCGACCCTGGTGGACGATGCGACGGTTGTTACCGAGTTGATCGTGATCAACGAGTATCTTGACGACGCTTTCACAACACCGCCACTCAAGCCGGCGGATGCGGCTGGGCGCGCGCGTATGCGGTGGTGGACCAAGCATATTGACGACGGCGTGTTTTCCGCGACCGCCACTGTCAGCATGAGCATCGCGTTCATTCACCAATTTCCGCCCGAGGTGATTGAGGAACTTGTGCGGCTTCGCGGCCCAACCGAACGCCAGCGTTTCGAGCAACTAAGGAAGGGTGTCGACAATCCGGCATTTCCTCAGGCGGCCAAGCGACTATACAAGATGGTCGGCGATATGGACGCTGCGCTCGAGAACAGCCCTTGGCTTGTCGGGACGGAATTCACACTCGCCGATATTGCCTATGCGCCCTACATCACGCGGCTAGATCATCTGAAATTGATGGGTATGTTGGACCGATTTCCCCGCGTCTGGGATTGGTATGATCGCATGCGCAGCCGTTCAACATACCAATCCGCAATTGCCGCGTTCGTTAATCCCAAGTATCTGCCGCTGATGGAAGAAAAGGGCAACGAGGCTTGGCCGAAGGTTGCGACAATACTCCGTCTTGAGTAGCACGGAGGGCAGTCGATGCGACGGGGCATGCTCAGCTGGAACGCCGGATAGTTTACGCGCTGCTAGAATTGCACAGCCCTAGTCCCTATCTAATTTTCTGTCGCAGCTGCGAATGAGGAACTAATGCCCGAAACCAAACGAGCACGTGCCGTTGGCCTCAATCACATTGCGCTTGAAGTAGGCGACATCGAGGAAGCACTGTCGTTCTATGGCCGGATATTTGAGTTCGAACTTCGCGGTAAAAGCGAGAACATGGCCTTCATCGACCTCGGTGACCAGTTTCTTGCGCTACAAAAGGGACGCAGTCAGCCGTCAGATGGCGGACGTCACTTCGGTCTTGTTGTAGACGACAAGGAAGTCGCGCGCAAAGCGCTGGCCGAAGCCGGTGTGCAACCTCTGCCTGGCCCGTTCCTCGATTTCCGCGACCCTTGGGGCAATCGCATCGAAATCGTTGGCTACGACAACGTTCAGTTCTCCAAGGCGCCGAACGTGTTGCGCGGCATGGGACTGACGCACCTTTCCAAGAACGCGAAGGTGACAAAGGAGCTCACCGAAAAGGGAATGGCCCCGAGCTAAGGCCCTGAATCCTCAACTGCCCGTGACAGCTACTTCCATAGGCCGAAAGGGAATGAGACGGTGACCGCTGATATCGTTTATCTGGCGACGATCTGGATCATCCCGGTCATTACAGCCGTCACGTTTCACGAAGCAGCGCACGGTTTCGCGGCGCATCTTCTTGGTGACGACACGGCTTGGCGGCTCGGTCGCGTTAGTTTTAATCCGTTCAAACACATTGACCCGTTTGGGACGATCTTGTTACCCGGCCTCTTGCTTATGGTCCGCTCTCCATTCCTGTTCGGCTACGCCAAGCCAGTGCCGGTCAATTTTAGCGCGCTTCGGTGGCCTCGCGGCGGCATGATATTGGTCGCTGCCGCCGGGCCTGCCACCAACATTGTGCTGGCCGTTGTCGCTGCGCTGGGATTCCACCTGTTAGGCTACCTGCCGGTGACAGCCGCACAATGGCTTGCCGCGAACCTAAAAAATGCTTTGATCCTCAACGTGGTCTTGGCGGTGTTCAATTTATTTCCGCTCCTACCCCTCGACGGCGGGCGCATCTTGGTCGGGATTTTACCGAAATCCCTGGGCGTCCCCTTTGTCCGGCTCGAGCCCTACGGGTTGGTTATCCTGATCGGTCTTTTGATCGTGCTGCCGTTTCTGGGTGCTCAGTTGGGCGTTGATCTCAGCGTAGTCTCACGGTTCCTCGCTGTTTCAACGGGCGCGATAATCAACACGATACTTTTGCTCACCGGCAACACCTAGCTGCACTTAAGCTGCCGCGTTGACTCGGATTCTTCGGAGTCTTCGAGGGGATATCCCCGATCGCGCGCTTCTACCGGATCAAGGCCCAGAGCTTTCAATGCTTTGGCGTTGAAAGTCGGCCGGTTTTCTCGTCGCGTATGAACAGGGTGATCTGTTGCTTCCTGTCCGCGCGGTGCATCTTCAAGTAGGTCGGTCTTGCTTACTGTTTCGACAATCGTCCCGTCAAGCCTGTCGTTACAAGACCGTAGAGAGAGACGAAACAATTAGCCCGGTCGACCGCGCCATCGAGGTTGCCGCATTGTGCGTTGGAAAGAAGCGGCCGAGTGAGCGCGTGGAACTGCGGGATGGGCGACATCTCGCACGCGAATGGGGGGAGATCCGACCTCTCTGTCCAAGGACGCGGCTATACAACTCGCCGGTCGTGTGTTTTCGGCTTTCTACCGCTATTTGAGCCATGCCAATTTGTTATCGTCGAGAGGGCACAGATCGCAGATGCGCGAAGCAGCGAGTGAGCGAGCAAAGGCCCCTTGCAGAACAAATCTAGTATGGTGTTGACCTCACACGCGCGTGGTCACCGACACTCAGTCCCCGGAGATAAGATACCTGCTGAGTCCGGCCGGGTTTGTCGGCGTTACGAGCAAGCGAGCAAAAGAAAGTGGGGCTTGCTTCCCATATGCTTCCCAACATCAATTCTGGGAAGCCATCCGGCAGAGATGCCGCCTTAACATATTGAAATCGTTGGCGCGCCCGAAGAGATTTCGAACTCCTGACCCTCACGTGTGGACGGCTCCGAGTTGGCAAGGACTTTCTTCACGTTTTGCAGATTGGTCGGCGCGGCCATGTGTGCGGCCTGTTTGAGCGGTTCGCATGACGGCTGGCCATAATGCTCTCCGCGGATCAGGTCCCGATCAGTTTCCCGCATTCGACAATGCGCGGGGGTCAGCGGGTTGCCCTGATCGCCAGATCGACCGGCGCTGCATTACGTGCTGTTCGCCCTCCCAACCTTCACATCACCCTGAGGGGTTGCCCAGTGTGATCTCAAGCCGCAAGCGCTAGAGGCTCTTTTAGTCTGGCAGCTCGATTCGGCCCCTCTATCAATTACTGCCGCTAACTCATGCCATTAATGCTGCTAGTATGTCATATGAGAGGTTGATTTCACCATCAGTCGGTCCCTTCGTAAGGGGTCATTATCACGCGCCAGAACGGGATCTAAATGTAATCTCGCCGGGTGGCTTGGGAGCCGTTGCCCATGCGTGCGGCGGTCTCTAAGTTCCTACGATGGCTGATCGTTTGCTCGAACCGGAACCGACGCGAGAATTCCCGATCACCGTGACGGTCGACGGACGCGTCAAGATGACCGTCGATTTGTTGCTCAAAGCCGGTGTTGAGATTGCGGTAAAGGAAATAAAAACTGAGCCGGAGCCGCCGAAGGTGATGGGTTAGAAACCGATTTTGTCGATCCATTTTTTGAGTACTGGCACGGCGAAGCCCTCTCCATAACCGGCGGCGACTGTTCGTTCCTCATGTCCTAAGATCGCCCATCGAATATCTTCTGGGCACTCGGCGGCGCGCAGTCGATCTTGCGCACGATGTCGCAGTGAATGGACCACCTTGCGTGGATCGGTGATCCCGATGTCATCCAAAAACTTGCCCAAGCGTTTCGACGCCATATCCGGCGGGTCTAGGTGCTCGGTAACAAACAACCGCCCTTCGATAACCTTCGGCAGATACTGCAACACGCAAGCCGGTAGCGGTACGCGGCGCAACGATTGCTCAGTCTTTTTGCCGACTATGACATAGCGCACACCGCGCTCTTTTATTTCGCCGTCAATCTCGAATGCCTCGCTTAACCGAATGCCAGTGGCCGCGAGAAAGCGGAATAGCGTTCGATCGAAATCACTAAGCGTATCGAGATTGCGCTTGACTAGAACCTATCTCAAAATCACGGATGGGTGTCGATCCGCTATAAATGTCGGATGATTCGGCTGAGAGACGAGCAATGGGATCGGATCCGGAAGCATTTTCCGGAGGAGCACGTTCCCGATGGCCGTCCTGGACGAAAGCCGATCCCGACACGTCGCGTGCTTGAAGCGGTTCTGTGGATTCTCAACACCGGTGCGCAGTGGCACATGCTGCCGCAGAGCTATCCGAACTACAAAACAGTGCATCGGCGCTTTCAGACTTGGTGCAGCAACGAAGTTCTACGTCGAGTGCTGACGGATGTTGCCAACGAGCTTCGCGACAAAGGCGTGTTGGACGAAGAAGAGAGCTTTATCGACGCAACCTTCGCGATGGCCAAGGGCGGGGGTGCGGAAATCGGCCCGACCAAGCGTGGAAAAGGCATGAAAATCATGGCGATCGTGGATCGTCACGGCTTGCCGCTGTCGGTGAGCACCCATGCGGCAAATCATCATGAGGTGCGCTTGGTCCAATTGTGTTTTGACTTTTACATGATCGAGGCCAAGCCCCAGAGCCTCATTGGCGACCGCGCCTATGATAGTGACCCGCTCGATAACGACTTACGAAAAGACGGCATCGAGATGATCGCGCCGCACCGATCAAATCGCCGCAAGTGCGCTACGCAAGATGGCCGCCGCCTTCGCCGATATGCCAGGCGCTGGTTGGTCGAACGGTTCTTCGCCTGGATTCAATGGCAGCGCCGCATCCTTGTCCGCTGGGAGTTCTATCCGAAGAACTTCCTCGGCTTCGTGCAACTCGCTTGCCTCATCATCCTCTTCAAGCGATTTTGAGATAGGTTCTAGCCTCATATCGGCGTCGCTGAGCGGAAGCCGTCTAATTCCGTCGTTGCGTTCCGGCACGATTGAAGCAAACGGATTGAACTTCAATCGTCCTTCTTTAATCGCGAGATTGCAAGCGGCCGTCAGCCAGCCGACCTTTTTCGCAATCGTTGCGCTCTTGAGCCCGCGGGAGTCGAAGTGCGCGACTAACTTGCGGCCATCATCTCTGTCCGCGTCTTTCAATGGTTTATCACACAATGACCTAAACAACGCCCAAACGGTCCGGGCCTCTCGCTGAAAGTAGCCGGTTATGTTGGCGTGTTTTAGGTAGGTTTCGAGGACGGCATCGTCGGCATTCTTTATCGGCGCGGCTTCGCGCCTCAGCTTCGCCAAGTCGATGATTGGTCCGATGCGTCGCAATTCAGCGAGGGGTTTTGTCGTACCGTCATCGACAAGGACGGCACCCATGGGCATATTCACGAGCCGCCGCGCTGGGTTGTTCGGCTCGGTCTTCATCAAGGCGCCAGCGGCATCGAGGTAGATCAATTCGCGCGTGGTCGCTATGACGCGCTCGCCATTCAGTCCGATGTGCTCGCCGGGATCAAGCGTGTAAGGCGTCACCTCAAGGCGGGGGCGTGCGGCCAATAGGGCGGCTTTATGTGCGGCAACCATCGGCGCGGCTAGTATCTCCGCCTCTCGCCGGTCGGACGTGCGTAGCGACTTCTCAGTTCGCTGGTTGCCGGCGCGCAGCCGGATCCACCAATTCGTTGAGCCATCGCGCCGGAACAAGTAGCTGCCGTGTCGAGCTCTCGCCATGTCCGATCTCCCCTGTGGCGACAGCGAGTATATAATGGCGACAGCTATTGACGACACTAAAAGGCGACAGCAATTGGCGACAGGGTAAATCCCGACGAAATGGCCACTTCTGTTACTTTTTCCAATCTAAGGTTTCCGTCCTCCCGGGCCCACCACGCAGTCCGACGTTAGCGGAGATTTCCCTGCGGCGGTCGAATAGTCGCGAATTGGCGGGCTCCTCGACTCGCGTTTGAGTCTCTGCTGAGACCCACGGCAGCTTGCAGGCGTTTTCGGCCAAGCTGTCTCTGGCGTTGGAATTCGGTTTCCCGGCAACGGAGACCGTCGCAGGCAGAGACTTGGAGAACTATCGTGACTGTTGAGAGGTGAGGCCGAGCATCCGGTACTGTTTTGACCATTCAGCGGGGAGGTCACTGAGACGGACCACTCCCATTCCATGTGGAAGGCGTCCATCGATGGCTGCCTTCACGAGGTCGGGTGCCAGGAAGGCGAGCGATATCGTCATGTTGACCTTTCGCACACTGCAGCCGTCACGCGCGGAGATGTTTTCGGCGTTGGCGCTGGGATCGGCGATAAGTTCATCGAGCCAACGACGCCCCCTCGCAATCGATGCGACGAGAGTGGCGCGGTTCTCGGAACGGATAGGGCGGACATCTTGGGTCGCTCCGGCTTGCGGCACGAGAACTTCGCGGCGTCGCGTTGACGGTGACTTTTGCCACGGCACTTCGATCAGATTGCGCTTTCGCTTGCTACCGGCGTCATTGGCGTTAGCAAGTTTGATAATCAATTGGCCCGATTGGACCTCGACCCGAATGACGTGATTGCGGATAAGGACTGCGTCCTCGATCTCGGTGGACTGGTTAAGGTGACCACGAACGGATTTTGCTACCACCGCCTCGATCTCGCTTGCTGGAATCCTGCTGAAGGTCCCGGCCTGTTCAGTTTGGCCGTGCAGAAGGGCCGACGAGACGTAGTACCGATACTTGATGCCCCGTCTACGGGTATGGCTCGGTGTCATGCGATGACCGCGGTCATCGAAGATGCGGCCTAGAGCATTTTCACGTTTAGCAGAATCGAAAGGGGATTCCCAAGGCGGCGGATCTGTGGATTCTCGATGTCGGCTAAATCGGCATGAGGATCGCCATGGGCAAGCCCTATTCACAGGACCTGCGTGAGCGAGTGATTGCGACGGTAAATTCTGGAACGCGCGTCTGTGTGGCGGCGCGGCTTTTCCTGGTCAGTGTATCGTACGTGTCCAAGGTTGTTGGCCGTCGGCGCGCGAGTGGTGAGACGACGGCGCGGCTCGGGCGGGCGGGACGCAAGCCGAAGCTTGCGGCTCACGACGAAGCTCTTCGAGCCCGCGTGACGGCTTATCCCGATGCCACGCTGGAGGAATTGCAGACTTGGCTTGTGGCCGAGTGCGCCGTCAAGGTCAGCATCGGATGCCTCTGGAACAGGCTCAAGTTTCTCAAACTTGCGCTCAAAAAAAGTCGGAGCGGGCCGCCGAGCAGGATCGGCCGGATGTTGCCAAGGCACGCGATGAGTGGCGCGCGAGCCAGCCTGATCTGAAGGCGGAACGCCTGGTCTTCATCGACGAGACCGGTGCGGCGACCGACATGGCGCGCCGCTATGGCCGCTGTCCGCGTGGTCAGCGCCTCGTGTCGTCGGTGCCGTGGGGACATTGGAAGACGACAACATTCGTTGCCGCGCTACGTGTTGATGGGATCGCGGCACCTTGCGTGTTCGACGGACCGATGGATGGTCCGAGCTTCCGTGCCTATGTGGAGCAGTTGCTAGTCCCAATCCTGCGGCACGACGATATTGTCGTGATGGACAATCTCCCGAGCCACAAGGTCATCGGCATCCGCGAAGCCATCGAGGCCGCCGGTGCACAGCTGCGCTACCTGCCGTCCTACAGCCCCGACTTCAACCCCATCGAACAGTTCTTCGCCAAACTCAAAACTCTGCTGCGAAAAGCCGCCGCCAGAACGATCGATGCCCTCTTTGTGGCAATCGCCGACGCCCTCGCAAAAGTCAGTCCGCAAGAGTGCCGCAACTACCTCGCAAACCAAGGCTATCGCTACAAATTATGAAAATGCTCTAATAGCAGTGCCTCCGACCTCGTACGCGATGCCTTGTGATTGTTCGCTTGCTCGTTCAGCTTTGACTGGACAGCGTCGAACAGGTCCCGGTCCACGATGGCGGGCTGTTCGCCAGCCAGCGTCTCGCCCTTGAAGACCACGTCTCCGACGTAAAACCGGTTGCGAAGCAGATGGGCAAGCGGGCCGCGCGTGAAGAGGATGCCGCCGACGGTCTGGCCGGTCTTCAGAGCCCGTACCTTGGTGACAATGCCACGATTACGCAGGTCCGTCATGAGGAGATGGAGGCTACCCGCCTTGAGGTAGCTTCGGAAGATGCTCCGGACCCGTTCAGCTTCGGCTTCGTTGATGGTGATCTTGCGGTCCTTGGTGTCGTAGCCAAGCGGGGCCACGCCACCGACCCAAAGACCCTTGCGCTTGGAGGCTGCGATCTTGTCCCGGATACGCTCTGAGGTGACCTCGCGCTCGAATTGAGCAAATGACAGCAGGACGTTGAGCGTCAATCTCCCCATCGACGTGGTCGTATTGAACTGCTGAGTCACCGACACAAAGGACACGTTGTGCTGGTCGAACAAATCGACGAGCTTGGCGAAGTCAGCCAACGAGCGGGTCAGACGATCGACCTTGTAAACGACGATGATGTCGACCTTTCCGGCTCGCACATCCTCAAGCAGTCGCTGCAGCGCCGGGCGGTCGGTATTGCCACCCGAGAAGCCGCCATCGTCATATTTGGACCGGATCATGGTCCAGCCGGCATGCATTTGGCTCCGGATATAAGCCTGGGAGGCATCGTACTGAGCGTCGAGGGAGTTGAAATCTTGTTCGAGCCCCTGGTCGGTGGAGACACGGGTGTAGATTGCGCAGCGAACCGATTTTGCTTTGCCGGGGGTCATCCCTTTACCCCTTTCGATGGCTTATCGCGCAGACCGAAGAAGCGAGGCCCGTTCCAGCGGGTGCCCGTGATGGCCAGGGCGATCGTCGACAAGCTGGGATAGGTCTTGCCGTTCCAGGCGAAGCCGTCGGCCAGCACCGCCACGCGGTGCATCTTGCCGTTCCATTCACGCGCCAGCATTGTGCCCGGTCTCACGTCGGTGGTGAGTCGCTTTGGGTCTACCGCTCGCTTCCCGGCGTCTTCAGGCGAGCCCGAACCATCAAGGAGGCGTCGGCTCTCGGAATCCAGATCGCCGAGCCGATCCGCCTGAAGCCGGTAGGCGAGAACTCGAAACAGCAGATGCCGCGGCAGGTGAGGGGATGGTCGCCGACGGAACACCGTCTGCCACCGGGACTGAAGATCGCCGATGTCGAGATCACGCAGGCGCGCGATCTCGACATCAAGCGACTTCTGATCCGGCGATGCCGGACCGACCTTTACACGCGGCATGTCACTTAGGCTGCCAGGCGCTTGGGTCGTCGACCGATCAGCTTAGCGCTGTCCGCACCAATGATGCGATAGATCCTGGTGCCGTCGACCCTCTCGGAATTGAGCTTCAGTTTAATTTTTTGCGCACGACGCCGGCAAGGAAACTGCGAACCGAGTGGTGCTGCCAGCCGGTAGCCTTCATGATCGCAGCTATTGTGGTGCCGGCGGGCTGGCTCAGTTGAGCAATGACGACCGCCTGTTTGGAGCCAACGCCTGCCGCTTGATCGGCCACGTCATTGCGTCCCGCTGCCTTTTTCGTCGGGCTTTTAGCTGTCGAACCGCTTTTGATCTTCTTCGTAGTCTTGGCGTTCGGCATTTTTGGGATCCTCTTTCGGTTATGACAGCGCGAGGCGCCGCCACCACCCGAAGCCCCGCAATGGCCAACAGCCGGCGGGGCAGGATCCGAGATCGGGCCAAATGGCCCTAGTCGGCACAAGGACAGTGACGCTCCGTTCGGCAAAGGAAATCCAGTCCTTTCTGTGAGAAAGCCGGCCCAAGATTCCACGTACTAGGCCGTTATTGCCGATCCTTGGAGATGTATTTGATTGAAGAGGAAGCTCTTGCCCCGCAACTAGCGTAGGCCGGAAGCGGTTCTCGCGGTAACGTGCCCATACCCGTAGCCCGCAAACGCACTGCGGAGGTCAGGGGTTCAAATCACCTCGGCTCCACCAATAAAATCAATGGTTTATTGAATTTCCCATTTTCGGACGATGTGCAGGGCCACCACCGGGTCACCACCGGCTCCACGTCAATCCGGCTTCAAAACGGGCGAAGAAGAACACACTATCAACCCCTTCGATCCGCGCGTCATTGCGACGTACAGATTGGACGAGTTCAAGCCATCGGCATTCAGTATGACGGCAACGTCGCCTTCCAGGCCCTTCAGCAGCAACGTGCTCCCGACTGCACGCCTGGGCAGCGGACGGCCGCCTAGCCGGTTTTGTTCGCGCATTCGGATTGCTGCATCATGGAAGCTGATGTCGTCCATACCGCCGCACGCCTGTAGCGCCCTTATACAAGCGCGAAGTACAGCCGGCCGATGCGTTCGCACGCCAGCCAGCTTCCCGATTTCGACAAGAACATCGACCGCCGCGAGATAATTTGGCCGGCGGACGAAATCTATTGCAACGCGTTCCGCATCCCCTGCGGCGCCCCCGGCTTCACGACCGTCTAACACGCGAACCCGGGTCACAAAATCAACCGCCCCAATATTCGCCATAACGCTTTCCGCGAACTGAGCGAGCTGGTCTAACGCGTCTTGAGCGTTTAGGTCGAAGCGTTGCGCAAATGTAACCAAATCGCGCAAGTCTACGGCCTCCACTGTGATGGCCCCTGGTATCTGGCTTGCGAACTGACGCTGGCCGGGCGGACTTCTGCTGTCGCCGATGATAAGGACGCTTGGGTCTTTTCCTGGCCCCCGAACGCGCCCCGCGGCCAATCTCTTCGCGTGATCGTCAGAACCATCCAACTCGACCCAGGTGACTTCTGGTGGAGCCTTACGCAGGTCAATCGCTTCGCCGCGAAGAAGCTTTTCCCGAACTTGAAGCAACCATCGTCCCAGCGGTTCGGCACCCGCATTGATCCAGCGCCAGGGGGTGTTTAATTGACCAACAACCGGAAAGTATTTGATGACCTCGTCCCAGTCAGCGAGGTCGTCGCCACCAAAGCCAAAGATGGCCTGCAGGGGATCGCCAAGTACGACCGTAGGCAGCGTCTTGGCGGCCCACGCAATCAGCGCATGCTGGCGCATTGAGCAATCTTGATATTCATCGACAATCAGTCTGTCATAAGTAGCGTGCAGCAGATCGTTTACGTGGCCGGCTTTAAGGAGTTTGGCCGCTGTCACGCGGATGTTGGGGTAATCCGTTCCGGGATTGGCCAGCTTCAGCAAGCTTGGATCGTGCCCGGAACGCTGCGGAAACATCGAGATGAAGCGGATTGCCCATCCGTCGATTGTGGCGACCCGGTAGGCCTTGGAGGGGACGCTCAGCCGATCAAGCCTTCCTCTCAACGCAACTACGCCCGCATTTGTGTGGGTAAGGACCATAATGGGTCTGGCGTTGTCGTGGCGTGTGAGCGCCTCGGCAATTAGGTGCGTCTTCCCACATCCAGCCGGAGCAGTGATCGTTCCGCGTCGGATGGTTAGAATATCTATTTCAGGCGCCGCCATTGCTGGCCCAATCGAAGATCTCTTCGACAATCGCTCGGAACTCGGGATCGGCATCAGCCAGATCGGGGCCGACAATGCTGCGCGCAGCGCTTTCCATCCACGTCACGGACTTGAACCAGCCGGCCTTCTTGGAGCGAGCTGCTAGCCCAAGCGAGATGCGCGTTTCATTCGAGTATCCGTCTTCTTCCATCGCTTCGGCGCGGACTTCCTCCAAACCGAAGTCGCCTGCCGACGCCGACTTTATGTGGGCATCAATTAAATCTTCGCCATGCAACTCGATTGCGAGATCAATCAGCTCAGTTAGCGCGTCGTCAGTGAGACTCAGAAACAATTCGTCCTCGACCGCACGCTCGGTTCGCCAAGCGATCAGCGTACCTTCATCCTCGATGAAAGCTTCCTCTACTTCTGGCGTGACGGGCTGGTCGCTATCCCGGAGGATGGCGGCGCGGTAACCCAACTTCCGGAAGACAGCAGCGCGCTTGAAGCATCTTTCGGCTTCTCCACCGCCGCAATCAACCAGCGCGACACCGTTTGCAGTTATCGAAGTCTCCCCGGCTTCGACGCGATGGAGATCGATTCCACGGACGAACCCGACCTCAGTCGCGCCTTCGCAAATAAGCACCGACGGAGCTAAAAACGCGTCAGGATACAGGCGTATTGTGCCCTGAATATCGTCTTCATTCCCGACGTTCTGAACGTTGTGGCCTTCATCATCCCGTCGCCGCACGACGAACAGTTGATTGCCGGACAACTCGCGCAACACGACAGGCGAATGCGTGGTCATGAAAACCTGGAGCGGTGGGTCTGCCTCCTTTGCACCCAATGAGGTGACGAATCGAGTGATCCGGTGAGGTTCAAGCCCGTGCTCTGTCTCGTCAATCAATATCATGGCGGTCTCTGCCGCAGCTCTTCGCTGAAGGCCGGCAATCAATAGTCTGGTGGACCCGACACCCAATCCCCTCAAGGGAACCCCGTCGCCGTCGTGAAGCGAGATCGTGCCGCCAGTGAATGAGACCGAGTGTGCGTCTAGCATCGCCTTCACGTTGTCACTGATCGGGATGCCGAGTTCTTTGGCCGTTTCCGCGACTATGTTGAGGGTCTCGCCGAGCTCGTCTTCCGTGTCTTCGCCGAATGCGGCGCGGGCGTCGCGCGCAGCTTTTGCCAGAGCAGCGGATGCGTCGGCTCTCTCTTCCGAAATCCGGTTAAGAACTGACCCTCTACCCCAGCCGAGATGATATCCCGCCACAGCACCGATCCGCATAGGGGCGATCCGGACCCGATCCTGCCAATTCAAATTCCGAGATAAGCCCTGCGCTTGCGCGCGCTCGGATATCAAAGTCCATGAGGGCTCAAGATCGCTGGCTACTGTCAGCTGCAGCGTCAATGCCGTTTCCAGCCCGTTTGCTGGCTCGTCCTCAAGCGTGCCCGATCGTGGATCGAAGCCACGAACATACATGCCGTAGGCGTCAAGGTTCTTAAGGCCATCATCCAACTCGCCGAAAGTCAGGACTATGCGGATAGATTCTTCAACATTGAGCTTGTGAAAATCGGCGTCAGTGAATTGCAGATTTCGGCGCGCACCAAGACAGAATTCGATTGAATCGAGAACGGTGGACTTGCCGCTGTCGCCAGGACCAACAAGGCAATTGATGCCGGCCGACGGCAACCATGTCAGCTCTCTGATGCAGCGAAAATTCTCAATGGTCACTTTTCGAATGCGGGCCATGCGAAACTCTCCTGCGCAACAGGATCATCACCGATACGGGCGTTTGCGATTTGGTCGGATTTGCTCGGACAATCTCAAGCAAGTCCCCCCAGAGGGCGAGCGCCTAAATTCCCGGGGGGTACCCCAACGCTAGCGGGGGGATACCCTGCCCCCCGTCGCGCTCGAAGAACGGCATTTGGGCGCCAATTAGTCGGATAGTCGAGAGAGAGCCACCGAGAAGCTCACGCCCGGCGCTTGCGCTGCGGAGCCCGTGGCTTGAGCAGCCGCGTCAGTATTAGTGCCGGCAAGGGTGATATCGACATTATCGACACCGAAGACGGAGGGCAGGCCCGGCGTATGCCTCGCAACTGCGACGGCCGCCGTGAACTTGCCGCCGTCATCAGAGTACCGACCGCGGTACCAAATTGAAGTGTCGCCACCACGCAGCTTGCCATCGCCATCGAGGAATACAACTCCAGCCCCGACTCCCCGAGGGGTCTGAAACCGCACCGAGTAAGGCCCTTCCTTCATTTAAACACCTCACGAATCAGGGGTTGCACATTTCTCCGTCCACTACCTGTGATTCGCAACCTCATCGCAAGAGCGCGTTTGTCGCGGCTGTACAGAAAACCCCGGCATCACGGGCGCCGCTTTGATCCTGCAAAAGCGAGCTTTTCGAGCTATCGGTTAAGCCTGTACAGAAATCACTTGGTTAAGTGCGCGCCGGAGTAAAATTTAGTTCTGGGGCAGTCCGGCGCCACCATTGACGCTCACAAAATCATCGTCCGAGGAAATGTTCCATAATGGACGTTACGCGCTCACCAAAGCGGACCGAGCCGGTTTAGTCAGCTGACATTGCAAATCGGGGGCTAACTCGGGATCGATCAAACTGAGATAGGTCGCCAATGCATGCCAGCAAGAAAATGTTGGCTGCACCTTGTCATCGGAGTCAAACAATACTTCGGTCTGGACGTGTTGGTAAAATAATCCAGGCGGAAGGTGTGGGACGATGTCCTGCTTGTTGACCGCTCGCCAGGAGGTCAGCGCAAGTTCGTTGAAGGCGTTTACAAAGTCCTGATCTCCAATCTTTGGTGAAGCGAACGTGCATAACCCAGGATTGTGGATCTTATGGACCAGTGCGTTCTCTGCGGCGTAGAGTATAGCCAGCGCCGCGCCGAGGCTGTGTCCCGCAATCGCAATCGATGATGGCGTCGCCAATTTTAGCCCGGACGCCGCAGCCTGCGCACGATTGCGCAGCAACGTTGCCATCTGAGCCGAAAAGCTTCCAACATTTTTCAGTGACCTAGGTGCCACCCCTGATGACGCGGCTGGCGTCCGCTCGATAAGTTCAAGTGTGTCATAGATTCTTTCGAAACCGAGGCCAACGTTGCCGCAGTTCCGCACCTTGAAAGGGGTCATGCCAAGCGAATTGACGTCGTCCCACCACTCAACTCCGCCCTGTGTGCCGCGGATGGCGAGAACCGCTTGTCCTGGCTCACTCGTGCTGTGGGCCACGAATCCATAGAACACGGGGTCGGTGCTATCCAAGATGACGTCCTGCATTTGGACCCATGCAGTAAGCTCGTATCCGGCAGGAAAATCAGGCGACGCCGGGGGTCTTTGATTGTTTTGGCTGGCATGCACGTACATCGTGTAGGCCGCTTGAATGAAACGGCCGTAGGACACGGCTGTTTGGGGATCAAATGCTAGGGCCGTCATCGCTTGCTCCCAGGCTTAGTTCTATGGGGCCGGTGAAGGGCACCCGCGGCCGGCGCCCGCGCGCCTGGCGCCCATACAACTATAGAGGGAAGATCCGGCTCGGCTCAATGCTGGCAGTGCCGTCTTTGAACACCTCCCGCAAGGCCCGAATGGGGCATCCGGCGCTGACACATCATCCGGGCAAAGAAAGCGAAACACGATGTTCTGTCGGCTGGTCAGTTCGGCGACGAAGCCGAACACGGAGTTGAATGTCCCGATTGTTGAGGCTTCGATCTGCTCCTGGATGGTCTGCGAATAGAGTTGCTCGCCAGAAAAGTCCGGACGGTTGGGCCACGACGGCCAGAGGTCTCTGGCGAAAGAAGCCGTACGACTTCGCCCGCGCGGTGAAGACAAATCAGAGTTCATTAACCCGCGAATTCGGCAGACAAGTGTGCGCCCGATTCGTTCACCCGTGAACGCCGACGGAACATCGGGCGCTTTGCGGAATGTCGATTTCCGGCCGCGACGACATCTAGTGGCCCCAGAACCCAGGGTGCCTCCAGAGTTTGTTGTATTGACTCTCGTTCGTATTATGTTCTCATGGCCGCGCAGGGACATTACGATGAGCCGGCGGCGATGAGCGTCATCCTCGCGATCAACCGAGACTTTCCGTTTCAGGTGGCGCTGTCATTCGACGACGCCGCGATGGAAGTCCTCGACTGGCTGGAGGGCTGCTCGTTCGAGTGGGACATGTATGTCGATCTTCCGGCAAACTGCGTGCGATATTGCTTTCGCACCGTCACAGACGCGTGGGCTTTCAAGCAACGATTCGCGCATGCGCAGGAAGGGCGAGCTGTCGCCGGCCGGCATTAATCGCGGCTCGCCGTATCAGGTCGCGTCACAGCGCGCTTTTGCGAAGGCGGCGGCTACGATGACATTCGTGAGTTTTGTGTGAATTTGAGTTTACCAGGGCGCGCACCCTGTGGCCTTTGGCGAGCAGCATTTCGGTCAGGTCGCGACCGATAGAGCCGATAGCGCCGGCCGCGCTGGTGATTAGGATCGGCTTGGAACGTGGCCGGTCAGGTCTCATGTAGCCTCGCTGGGTGGTTTATCGAGACGCCAGCCGCATTAAGCTGAGCTTGCTTCCGTGGGTTGAGCCCTCGGCGCCACTCAACTTCGGCACCCGGTTTCGGCAATATCCGGCCGAACTCCGCCATCTGCTCTGCCTCGATATCCTGCAGGTATATCCAGATATCCTGGGGATCGGCGACGGCAATCCGTGCCACAAGCGGCACTGCTCGTTCGATGAGTGCCCGCTTTGAATCCGTGGAGCGTCCCGCTCTTATAAACCCGCTGATGAAGACATGCGCCGACTTGTTCGGCTGCCCGCCAATGAAGTGGTTGCCGTCCTCTAGGGCGCAGAAGATCACCTGGGCAAAGTAACCGGGCGCGCCGGTAGCCTCGCAATGCGACATGGTGATCGCCTCAGCGATCTGCTGCTTTTGGCTGGCGGTAAGTTTAACGTTCGCGGTCGTGACTAAATAGGTCGGCATCGCTTTCCCCATATCGAGCCGGATGGAGCACTAATGGCGGCCGGCGCCGTCCCCAAAGCCAATAACCCTCGCGTTTGAGCAAAAACATCAGTCCACGGCATCGCTACCTCTTCCAAGCGAAAGTTATCTGGTGTCGGCCCTTCTTTTGGTCACGATGAAAGAATGATCTGTTTTAGCACAGGCTGGATCATGTTCTCTCGCGGTAGCAAACCTCAGCTCAACATAGCGTTGGCGCGTTGCGCCTCGCCCTGACCAAAGGAGAAATTCTCGCCGGGAGCTTCGTACAGCGTGAAGTTAAAGCTATTTGATGTTGTGCGCCTCGTTCACAAACTGCTTCGCCATCGCACGCCGATGCCTCCTTCAAGCTTGCTCATCAACGTTATTTTCGTTGCTCATCGCACGGTCAGGCTCAGAGGTTGCGGAGATCACACGCCGCAAGACCATCCGCAGTTCCGCGGCGTCATGCGCACTGAAGGCTGTTTCAAATTCCTTCTGCGCCTCGCGCCATTTCTCAGTTGCAGCTTTAAGCCGCGCGGCGCCTGTGGTGGTGAGGCGAAGGCTGCGGGTGCGACCGTCTTCACCGGCTCCGATCGTCAGCAACTTGTCGCGCTCAAGAGGCCGGATTGCGCGGCCGAGCGTTGTACGGTCCATCACCATCGATTTTGCCAGTTCATTGATAGAGAGCGGCCCGAGCCGCTTCAACTTGGCCAGAATCGAATACTGCGTGGTCCGTAGGCCCGCCGAGGCCAAATGACTGTCGTAGATCTGGCTGACATGCCGCGCGGCCTGTCGAAGCGCCAAGCAATTGCAGGCGGTGGGCTCGAGGGCGCCGAACGTCTTTTGCATAGCTCGTATTCCTAAATACTTGGGCGGATGATCTCTGTTGTCCTTGTCCATAGGTGCATATGCTCCTATTAAAAGTCAAGGCAGGTGCATATGCGCCTGTTCTTGGTAAGGAGGCGTTGCCATGGATCCGCGTACAGCAATACTGCTGGAAGCGCCGGTCGGCCGTACGATTTTAGGCCTGGCGCTGCCGAACGTCGTTGTCATGGTGGCGCAAGCCTCGATAGGCCTGATCGAAACTTATTTCGTCGCCAAGCTTGGGCTCGACGCCCTCGCCGGGATGGCGTTGGTGTTTCCCCTGTTCATGCTGCTGCAAATGGTATCTGCCGGCGCGATGGGTGGGGGCATCTTGTCCGCCATCGCCCGCGCGCTTGGATCGGGCCGGCGCGACCGTGCCGATGAATTGGTCTGGTATGCAGTCGCAATTACCGTCGCGCTCGGAGCATTTACAACCGTCGCGGCGCTTTTGTTCGGGCCGAAACTTTATGCATTGATGGGTGGACGAGAAGGCTCACTCGCCGCGGCTGTAACCTACTCGACTATCGCGTTCGCCGGTACGATTCCGTTGTGGATGTTCAATTCGTTCGCCGCGATCATTCGGGGCACCGGCAACATGTTCTTTCCGGCGGCCGTCAACGCAGTCGGTGCCGTCTTCCTTATTCCCCTATCGCCGGGGCTAATCTTTGGTTACGGGCCGTTGCCGCAACTGGGCATCGCCGGCGGAGCAGTCGCGGTTGTCCTCTACTATTCCGTTGGCTGCTTGATCTTCGTTGGCTACATCTGGTCGGGTCGGGGCGTTCTAAAGCCATCCCTTGTTCCTCCGAAGCTCGCCTGGACACCCATGCGGGATATTCTTCGTGTCGGTGCGGCGTCGTCCGTGGTCAGTTTGTCGACCAACATTGCGATTGCCACCGCAACTGGCCTAGCGGGCCTGATCGGTCCCGCTGCCGTGGCCGGTTATGGCACGGGCGCGCGTCTGGAGTATCTTTTGATCCCGTTGGTGTTCGGGCTGGGAACGCCGGTGGCAACGATGGTCGGTACCTGCATCGGCGCCGGACATCGCGGGCGCGCTTTGCGCGCAGCGTGGACTGGTGCGGCGCTTGCCGGAGGTCTTACTGAAGCAATCGGGCTTGCGGCCGCGTTCTTCCCGGTACCCTGGCTGTCGCTATTCGGAAGCGATCCCAAGATGATCGAGGTCGGGACTAGCTACCTACAAATCGTTGGACCGTTCTATGGATTTTTCGGCGGCGGACTTGCGTTGTACTTTGCCTCGCAGGGCGCGGGCCGAGTTGGGTGGGCCATGATGATCGCAGTGCTTCGGGTTATCATCGCTGCCGGAGGGGGTTGGATCGCGGTAACCAAGTTCGGCGGTAGCGCCGGTTTGTTTGCTGCGCTTGCGGCGGCCCTCACAGTTTACGGTATTGCCAATGCCGCCGCAGTTGCCGGTGGGGTATGGTTCGAGACACCGAGGTCTGTACCGTTGCCGCTTGCGCGGGCTTCGTGATTCGTCACCTCCCGTGAAACGCTCTGCTTTTGCCAACGGCAATTATGGAAGGGACGGGTCAATTTGAGGGTCTGAGGAGCTAAAGCCCCGCCGCGCACGTCGCGGCATCGACGCTCAAAAGGGCAGCGCCAGGGTGCTTATGGCGCCATCCGGGTCAAGTTGAATTCGGGCCGGCGAGGCACTTCAGCCCTGGATTGGCCCGCTTCCTCTATCTCCGCGACCCAGACGGTCGCAGGATCGAGCTTTTCCCAGGTCAGTCCCTCCAGCACGATGCGGTCTTTATTTTCCGCCGAATAATGCCGGCGGGTCTGACGCCGATTGTCCTGCCGGCGCTTTGCCCGGACCGGATTTCTGCTTCATCTTCGCTCCTCGCGCCTACGATGAACCAGAAATCTTCCTCTCGTGAAGTCCCTCAGTTTGTCTCAGGAGCGCTGACGGCGAACAGGTGTCCGTCGTCAGATAATTTGAGACCGATCAGGCATTTTGAGAAGGAGGCTCTGGCTCATCAGGAATTAGAGTTTAAGGCCTGCAGTCGATGCTGCAACCGGCGGTTTACGATTGTGGCCCGCTTGATGCGGTGTCGTTCGGCGAGGATCGTCTCGGCTCTTCCAAAATAGACGTCAGCGGGCGTGAGGTTGTCGATGCCCTCGTGATAGCGGACGTGGTTATAATGCTCGACGAAGGCGTTGATCTGCTGCTCGAGATCGCCGGGCAGATATTAGTTGTCGAGCAGGATGCGGTTCTTCAGGGTCTGGTGCCATCGCTCGATCTTTCCCTGGGTCTGGGGATGATACGGGGCGCCGCGTACGTGCTCCATGTTCTTGCCTTCGAGCCACTTGGCCAGATCGCCCGCGACGTAACTCGATCCATTGTCGCTCAGAAGCCGGGGCCGCTGCGTAGCCGCGCCAAAAAAAGACCCCACCCCTATGCTGGACAGGCCAGGGGGCGCTTTCGCACGAAAGACGACGTTGCGCAGGCGTTGCGACGTTGTGCAGGGCGTAAGTCGCGCACCCGGTAAGTGCCGCGCAGAATCACAGCGAGCAGCGCGGGAAAACACGTAAACTCTCCACCTTGCTACCAACCGGAGCCATTATCGGTCGCGCCTCTGCAATTCGTCGATCAAGACTCGCGTGTTTTCGTCATAATCGATCGGCGCGGCGATCAGGTGCACACCGCCGTCGCGGAATGCCGTTTCCAGAGCGGGTACTAGGCCGTCCGCGGTTTCGACTTTGGCGCCCTTCGCGAGATACGCCTTTGCGTAGGCAGCAAAATCGGGATTGCCAAAAGTCATACCGTAATCCGGGAAACCATCCACCTGCTGCTTCCAGCGGATCATGCCATATGCGTTATCCTGGAGGACAAGCACGACGACGTTGAGGCTGAGCCGCACCGCAGTTTCCATCTCCTGGGAATTCATCATGAAGCCGCCGTCGCCGCACACGGCGAGCACGGGCCTACGCGGATTGAGCATCGCGGCGCCGATCGCCGCCGGAAGGCCAGCGCCCATCGTTGCAAGAGCGTTATCGAGCAACAGCGTGTTCGCCACGTGCGTACGGTAGTTCCGGGCGAACCATATTTTGTACATGCCATTGTCCAGACAGACGATGCCATCTTCCGGCATCACCTGTCGCACGTCGTGCACGATCTGTTGCGGAGTCAGTGGGAAGCGGCGCTCCTGCCCACGCTCGGCGATGTGTGCGAGTATGCCCTCGCGGAGTGGCAGCAATGCGCCGGCGTTCGGTAACTCGCCCTCGATCCGGTCGGCCAGGAGCTTAAGGCTCGGACCGACGTCGCCGACGAGTTCGGCGTCCGGAAAGTACACTTCATCCACGGTGGCCGGCACGTAACCGACATGGAGCACCGTTGGTCCCCCGGGTCCCATGATGAAAGGCGGCTTTTCTACCGCATCATGCCCGATCGCGATGATGAGATCGGCGCGGTCGATCGCCCGATGCACATAGTCGCGTTCCGAGAGCGCTGCAGTTCCCATGTAGAGTCCCGAGCCGCCGGTGACGGAGCCTTTGCCCATCTGCGTGTTGAAGAACGGAATCTGCACACGGCGCACGAAATCCGACAACTGGTCCGCGAGCCGCGGCCGGCTCGCCGCCGCGCCGAGCATGATAAGCGGTCGCTCGGCTTTGAGTATCAGATCGGCCGCGCGGTTGAGCGCGACAGGATCGGCGACCGGGATGTCGATTGCATGCGGCTTCACGAGCGGAATTTCGGACGCCTCCTCTGCCGCAATGTCTTCCGGCAATTCGAGATGCACTGGCCCCGGTCGTTCCTGCTACGCCAATCGAAAGGCTTCGCGAACGGTCGTGGGAATGGTCGCCGGGCTGACGATTTGGCGCGCAAGCTTTGTCAGCGGCGCCATTGTCGAGACGATATCAACAACCTGGAAGCGACCCTGCTTGCGGCTCAGAATGCCTTTTTGGCCTGTAATCATGATCATCGGCATTCCCCCAAGCAACGCGTAGGCGGCACCAGTCGTCAGATTCAGCGCCCCAGGGCCAAGCGTTGCCAGACAGACGCCTGGCCGGCCGGTTAGCCTCCCTTGAGTGGCCGCTATGAAGGAAGCCGCCTGTTCATGGCGAGTCACGATGAGCTTGATGTTGGAGCGACGGAGCGATTCGACTACGTCGAGATTCTCTTCGCCGGGAACGCCGAAGATCCGCTCGACGCCTTCGTTTTCCAAGGCGGAAATCAGCAGATCAGAGCCTTTCATTCACTCTACTCCCTCAAGGCCGTAGGCGTTCGCCCGCAAGAACGAAGCGGACGCCCTCCGTCAGGTTAAAATTAAGTAATGGAGGACTATTGCCCTTCAATGGCGAAGGAGCGAAACGTTGCGTACTTATCGACGATCTTTCGCAATGCGATGTACTCTGGATTGCTCCACCAGGAGTGAACCTGGTCCATATTGTGCCAAGCCATCACGACGACGCGCTTCGGCGGATCGCCCTCAATCGGAGTCACCGCCCTTGCACCTGTTGCACCGGCTCCTCCTATCGCGAGAAAGCGACCATCCGCCGCTTTGATGATCGCCTGAGCCTGTGGTGCAAACTCGTTCGCGCAAGCGTCCGGGCGCGTCGTTTCGGCTTCCACGACATAGTAGATAGGCGGTTTGGCTTGAGCGTGGAGGCCCTGAACTAAAGCGGCGCCAAGTGCGCAACCCGCAAGCGCCGCAAGGTGCCTCTTCTTTTATTGATCTGCTCCCTATGAGCAGACAAACAGCGGGAATTGAAAGGCAACCGGCAACTAATGTCCATTTGGTAGCGCCTTGTGGACACAAGTCGATGTCGGCTTTGTGCCAAAGGCGAATGTCGCGCGCAAACGTGAACGCGGTAACGCTCAATGGCGTGGTGTTAGCCCATCCGAACGAGCGGCCAACGAGCTTCCGAGATGCGAAACGAAATCCTCGCCGCTGCGCGTGGTCGAGCTTGGTCGACGCGTCTCAGCGTTTGCGAGTGTGACGGGTGACGCTCCAACTGCGTGCTGTGGGCTAAACGACGATAACGTGGCGCGCGCTTATCGCGCACGGTCGTGGCAATTTGCAAATCTGTTAGTTTTAAAGGGCAGGCCGCAGGGTGGGACTTTCCAAGGTTGCCCAGTGTGAATGGCTCAACGTAGGATGCTCCTTACTCTTCACTGGATTGGTCCCAATATGTCACCCGACGTGCTCGCCGATCTCGCCCCGACCGGTGTTCTGCGGGCAGGCATCAACCTGTCGAATTTTTTGCTGGTCACGGGGATGCGTTCGACAGGGGATCCCGAGGGGGTAGCACCCGACCTAGCTCACGAGATAGCAGCGCGCTTAGACGTGCCAATCAAGTACGTGCCCTTCAAGTCGCCGGGCGAACTCGCAGACGTGGCGGCCAGCGGCATCTGGGATGTCGGGCTGATCGGTGCCGAGCCGCAACGCGCTGAGACTATTGCGTTTAGCCCCGCCTACGCCGAAATCGAAGCGACATATCTAGTGCCTTCTGGCTCGCCGTTGACAACAATCGCGGAGATTGACGCCACAGGCGTTCGGATCGCCGTGACCGCTCGCAGTGCCTACGGTCTGTGGCTGGATCGAAATATCAAGCACGCCGATCTGGTAAGATCGGATACTCTCGACAGCGCATACGAACAGTTTGTAAGCGGCAAGTTGGACGCGCTCGCCGGCCTCAGACCACGGCTTCTCTCGGACCTGGAAAAGCTACCCGGCGCGCGCATCATCGACGGACAGTTCACGTCGGTGCAGCAGGCGATCGGCACGCCGCGGAGAAACCTGGCAGGCGCGGCGTTCCTGCGCGATTTTGTTGAAGAGGCGAAGGCTTCCGGGTTGGTCGCACGCCTTATCGAACGATATAACGCCCGTGGGCTCTCGGTAGCTCCTCCAGCCTAATCCCCGAGATCCAGATGGCCGGAAAGTCGCTCTGGACCTTTCAGTGTGCGCTCCCGATCACGAGATTGGCATGATGTAATGACCGACGCCAGAGGCGCATTGCGTTTGGTGACTTCACTCTTATGCTAGTCGCTCGTGAAGAACGCGTAAGCGGCTGACCGGGAGTCGATTTTCCGATTTTGGGCTGGTTTGAGATTGCAAGGTTTCTTCGGATTGGGGCTCAGAACCTTGCAATTTCGATTTACGATTTGCTTGAGGGACGAACCGTGATTCTGTGGCTGCATCGGAGGGATTCGATGCGACCAAAGAAGCCCGAGACGACAGGTTCAACAGATCTGTTCCGAGCACGGCTCGATCAGATCATCAACCTCAAACACGAGCTGGCGCAGCTCGCTGGCAAGATCGATCGGGATTGGATCGATGGCGAGATCGCGCCGCTTTACAGCGACAAGGGCCGGCCTGGGATCGGGACGCGCTTTGCGATCGGGCTCCTGCTGCTCAAACACATCTACAGGCTGTCCGACGAAGGCGCATGCGACCGCTGGATCCATGACCCGTATTTCCAATACTTCACCGGCGAGGAGTTCTTCCAACACGAGTTCCCGCACGAGCGCTCCGACCTGAGCCATTGGAGGAAGCGGTTCGGCGACAAGCTGGAGCTGCTGCTGGCCGAGAGCTTGCGGGTCGCGCACACCAGCGGCGCGTTACGCAGGCGCGATTTGGCGCGGGTTACGGTCGACACCACGGTGCAGCCCAAGGCCATCACCTTCCCGACCGACGCCAAATTGTTGCACGCCGCGATCAAGGGGCTCAACCGCTTGGCTCAGAAGCATGGGGTGCGGCTGCGACAATCCTACCTGCGCATCGCCAAACGTGCCGCAATGATGGCGGGGCGCTACGCCCACGCCAAGCAGTTCAATCGCCACCATCGAGAACTGCGCCTGCTGCGCACCCGGCTCGGTCGGATCATCCGCGACATCCGGCGCAAGATCGCCGACCAGACAGAGGTCGAGGTCGCATTCGAGTGGCCTTTGTCACGCGCCGCGCAGATCCGCTCACAACAGCAGCGTCAGCGCGGATGGAAGCTCTATTCCTTCCACGCACCCGAGGTCGAATGCATCGGCAAAGGCAAGGCCAGTGCGCCCTATGAGTTCGGGGTCAAGACCTCGATCGTTACCACCAATGCCCGCGCGCCGGGCGGTCAGTTCGTGCTGCACACCAGGACGCTGCCCGGCAATCCTTACGACGGCCACACCTGCGCGCCGTCATCGAGGACACCCAAAAGCTTATCGGCCGCGAGATCGAACGCGCCTATGTCGACAAGGGATACCGCGGCCACGATGCGACGAACCCACGCCGGGTCTTCATCTCCGGCCAGAAGCGTGGCGTCCACGGTGCCATCAAGCGCGAACTCAAACGCCGCTCCGCCATCGAAGCCGTGATCGGACACATGAAGGCCGACGGCCATCTCGGCCGCTGCTATCTCAAAGGCCGCGAAGGCGACGCCGCCAACGCAATCCTCACCGCGGTTGGACACAACCTCCGCCTCGTCCTCACTTGGTTGAGGATTCTTTTGCGCTCGATTCTGTACCCACTAGCCCGCGCGTTCGTATTCCAAACGCTGCTCAAATCAGCTTCTTAACGGCCGACTATGCTAATTTTGCGTCGTACACAGACAGAGGTTGTTGGCCAGCCGTAGGCACAGCGTGTTCGGAGATATAGAAATGAATGCCGATCCGAAACGCAAATCTCGCAAGGGCGGTTATGATCGTGTGAGCCGCGCGCGCCAGCACCAAGAAGAGGCGCTGGACGATGCGCTCAAGAATACGTTTCCAGCGTCCGATCCAGTCTCCATCGAACAGCCAACATCGTCCGCCGCGACAAGACAAGGAAAGATTAGTGTCCGTAGACCCATATCGTCAAAGACTAATTGGAAAACTTTCTGGTACCACCGCGCCCGTCCAATGAGTTCACCAACTATCCGGAGTCAGTGTAGTGCTGGCGCGACTGCGGAAGTAGCGCGCCGCTGGCGGCTGCGGCAAGTGCCAGTAGCGCCAAAACAAGCATGGCGAACCGGATACTTTCCGCCAAAGATCTTTTGATAATGATCTCGGCAACCCTTCGATCATCTCCGAACCTTGAAAGCGCGGGCGCGATTACGAATGCCCTTTGGCGATTTCGATAGCGCGCTTTACTTCGCCTGATACGACGTTCGTTTCGAGGTTTTTATCGAGCGCGCGATTGTAAACTCCGATCGCCAAGAATGGCAATCGCCAGAAGGTTCGCGACCGACGAAGCAGCGTTATTTATCCCGGCCGCCAGCCTTGTGCACATTTGGCTGAAAGGCTCCTTCGCTTTTGGTCCAGCGGGCCGTGTCATTTCGCGGTTGTGTGATTATCTCTTTGCGTACTCCGGCCGATTCGATGATGCGACGTTCAACATGAAACCGCAATCGCAACCAACCTCCCAGGAAGTACTGGCGGGTCTCGTCGAGCGCGTCACCTATCACAATGGAGAGAACGGCTTCTGCGTACTGCGGATCAAAGCGCGTGGTCATCGCGATCTCGTCACCGTGATTGGACACGCCGCGGTGATCTCAGCCGGCGAATGGGTCACCGCGTCGGGCGAATGGACCAATGACCGCACCCACGGCCAGCAGTACAGGGCAAAGTTTCTGAGAACGTCGGAACCGACTTCGATCGACGGCATCGAAAAATACCTGGGTTCCGGAATGATTCGGGGTATTGGACCGGTCTACGCCAAGAAACTCGTGCGTGCTTTTGGCGAGAAGGTCTTTGATACGATCGAGGCTGAGCCTGGGCGCCTTCGCGAGGTATCAGGCATAGGTTCGGTACGAGCCAGCCGCATAACCGCTGCCTGGGCCGAGCAGAAGATCGTTCGCGAGATCATGGTTTTTCTTCACAACCATGGCGTCGGCACGGCGCGGGCAGTGCGCATCTACAAGACCTACGGCGCGGACGCCGTGCAGGTCATGTCGGAGAACCCTTACCGCCTCGCCCGGGATATTCGGGGCATCGGCTTCAAGACCGCTGACGCGATCGCGATGAAACTCGGCATAGAAAAGACCGCAATGATCAGGGTTCGGGCCGGCGTCTCTTATGCATTGACTGAGGCCATGGATGACGGGCATTGCGGCTTACCGACCGAAGAATTGGCGCCGCTTGCGGAAAAGCTGCTTGAGGTTTCGGCGGTATTAATCCGGACGGCCATCGATCTCGAACTGACGGAGGGCACGGTCATCGCCGATAGTATCGACGAAACACCCTGTGTGTTTCTGGCTGGTCTACATCGAGCGGAGAGCGCCATCGCCGACCGGCTGATACGGCTTGCGAATGGCACATTGCCCTGGCCTTGGATCGATGCAGACAAAGCGTTGCCGTGGGTCGAGGAACGTATCGGACTTGCTCTCGCCGACAGTCAGGTGGCGGCGGTCCGGCTCGCACTGGCGTCCAAGGTGCTGGTTATCACGGGCGGTCCCGGCGTCGGCAAGACCACCATCATAAACGCGATACTGCGTGTTCTAGCGGCGAAGGAAGTGAGGCTTCTGCTATGCGCTCCTACCGGCCGCGCCGCCAAGCGCATGACTGAGGCGACCGGTTTTGAAGCCAAGACCATCCGCCGGCTGTTGGAGGTCGACCCAAAGGGCGGTGGTTTCAAGCGCAACGACGATAACCCGCTCGACTGCGACCTTCTGGTTGTCGACGAGGCCTCCATGGTCGATGTCATGCTGATGCAGGCACTTATGAAGGCGGTGCCGGGCACGGCCGCTCTCTTAATCGTTGGCGACATCAACCAACTACCTTCGGTCGGGCCAGGCCAAGTACTGGCCGATGTCATCTCATCCGGTGCCGTGCCAGTAGTCCGCCTCACTGAGGTTTTCCGGCAAGCCGCGCAGAGCCGCATCATCACCAGCGCGCATCGCATCAACCAGGGTTCGATACCCGATCTCAGTCCGCCGGGCACAGATAGCGATTTCTATTTCGTACAAGCAGACGAGCCCGACACGGCCGTAGCACGGATCATCGAGCTCGTGAAAACTCAAATCCCGAAGCGCTTCGGCCTCGACCCACTTCACGATATCCAGGTGCTTTGCCCGATGAACCGAGGCGGCGTCGGAGCTCGTTCTCTCAATATCGAGCTGCAACGAGTTTTGAATCCGGCCGGCGAACATAAGGTCGAACGATTTGGTTGGACCTTCGCCCCCGGCGACAAGGTCATGCAGATCGAAAATGACTACGACAAGGATGTCTACAACGGCGACATTGGGTACATTGACACTGTGGGCACCGACGACGGTGAACTCACGGCGATCTTCGATGGTCGCGTTATCGCCTACGGCTTCGGCGAACTCGACACGCTGGTTCCCGCCTATGCCGTGACCATTCACAAGAGCCAGGGCTCGGAATATCCAGCAGTGATTATCCCGGTGATGACGCAGCATTACGCCATGTTGCAACGAAATCTGCTCTACACCGGCGTCACCCGAGGCAAAAAGCTGGTTGTGCTAGTCGGCCAGAAGAAGGCGGTAGCCATTGCGGTGCGAAACGTCTCAGGCCGGAGGCGCTGGTCCAAATTGAAGGAATGGCTCACATCCCATGGCCGCGACACCCCCATGGCTCCAAACCTAAACAGCCGTCGGCAGTGAAACGGAATTGGGACGGGTTCGTGTATCGCCCGCTGGTCGTCCGCGCATGCTCGAAAAAAAGCCCGGAATAATTCCCGGGCCTTCGTCGTTTTCAATTGAGTGCGAATGAATTTAGTAGTCCATACCGCCCATCCCACCCATGCCACCACCAGGCATAGCCGGAGCGCCACTGTCCTTCTTCGGTCTTTCGGCGACCATGGCTTCTGTGGTGATTAGAAGCCCGGCGATCGACGCTGCATTCTGCAGCGCCGCCCGAACAACCTTAGTCGGGTCAATGATGCCCTTGGTGACGAGGTTCACGTATTCTCCCCTTTGGGCGTCGAAGCCGAAGTCATATTGACCCTTTTCCAGGATCTTGCCGACGATAATGGAACCGTCCTCGCCGGCGTTGATCGCGATCTGGCGAGCTGGCCAGGAGAGTGCCTTGCGGACGATGTCGACGCCGGTCTTCTGGTCGTCGTTCTGCGTACGCACACGTTTTAGCGCTTCGGCAGCACGGAGCAGTGCAACACCGCCGCCCGGCAGGATGCCTTCTTCGACCGCCGCGCGGGTCGCGTGCATCGCGTCGTCGACGCGGTCCTTGCGCTCCTTCACCTCGACTTCGCTCGCGCCACCAACGCGGATTACCGCAACGCCGCCCGCGAGCTTGGCGAGCCGCTCTTGCAGCTTCTCACTATCGTAGTCCGAGGTGGTCTCCTCGATCTGCGCTCTAATTTGCGAGATGCGCGCTTCGATGTCGGCCTTCTTGCCGGCGCCGTCAACGATCGTTGTGTTCTCCTTATCGATCATCACCTTCTTGGCGCGCCCGAGCATGTTCACAGTAACCTTGTCGAGTTTAATGCCAAGATCCTCGCTGATCGCCTGAGCGCCAGTGAGGATCGCGATGTCTTCAAGCATCGCCTTGCGACGATCGCCGAAGCCCGGAGCCTTTACAGCCGCTACCTTGAGGCCACCGCGCAGCTTGTTGACGACGAGCGTCGCAAGCGCTTCGCCCTCAACGTCCTCGGCTACGATGAGGAGTGGCTTCGATGTCTGCACCACTGCTTCCAGCAGCGGAAGCAATTCTTGCAGGCCGGAAAGCTTCTTTTCGTAGATCAGGATGTAGGCGTCATCCATCTCAACGCGCATTTTTTCGGCGTTGGTGACGAAGTACGGAGAGATGTAACCGCGATCGAACTGCATGCCTTCCACTACTTCGAGCTCTGTCTCCAACGATTTTGCTTCCTCGACGGTGATTACGCCCTCATTGCCGACCTTCTTCATCGCGTCGGCGAGAAACTTGCCGATCTCAGTATCACCGTTGGCGGAAATTGTGCCGACTTGGGCGATCTCTTCGTTTGACGTGACGTTCTTCGAGTTCTTCTTCAGATCCGCTACCACCGCTTCAACAGCGAGGTCGATGCCGCGCTTGAGATCCATCGGGTTCATGCCCGCAGCAACGGCCTTCGAGCCCTCCTTCACGATCGCTTGCGCCAGAACCGTTGCGGTTGTGGTGCCGTCACCGGCGAAGTCGGATGACTTCGACGCGACCTCGCGCACCATCTGCGCGCCCATATTCTCGAACTTGTCTTCGAGCTCGATCTCCTTAGCAACAGTAACGCCGTCTTTTGTCATGCGCGGCGCGCCGTACGATTTGTCTAGCACGACATTGCGCCCCTTGGGGCCGAGCGTCACACGAACCGCATTGGCGAGAATATCGACGCCGCGCAACATCCTGTCGCGCGCATCAACGCCGAATTTTACGTCTTTGGCAGCCATTTCTATTCTCCGTTAGGTTTGATGCGACAGTCTCAGGCAGCCTTCTGGCGGGCGACGGTCTGGTCGATCACCCCCATGATGTCGCTCTCTTTCATGATCAGATATTCGACGCCGTCGATCTTGGTTTCGGTGCCCGACCATTTGCCGAATAGCACGCGGTCGCCGACCTTGAGGGCGATGGGGATGACTTTCCCAGCCTCGTCGCGGCCCCCTGGGCCGACGGCGATCACCTCTCCTTCAGAAGGTTTTTCTTTGGCGGTGTCCGGAATGATAATTCCGCCGGCGGTCTTACTATCAGCGTCAATGCGCGTGACCACGACGCGGTCGTGAAGCGGCCGAAACTTCATGTCAATCTCCCTAGGCTGCTGTTACTGCTAAGCTTTTGACTGATAAATAGATTCGCACGATGAATGGACCTACCTGCCTTAGTTGATGTGCTTTTGGCACTCGTCAAGTGCGACTGCCAGGCAAAATGCCAGCCATCAGGGCGTAACGCTGCTAACGCCTTGAATCCGGGAACAAAAATATTCCCTGGCGCTTGCCTTGGGATGAGGTCCGGTGAAAAACTTGAAGTATCAGGAAGCTGGAGATTCGCGTGATCGCGCACGATTTTCAGAAGCAAGTTAAGGGGTACGGGCTGACCACTGCGAACATCTTATATCGACGCCCTGATCATCCTTGGCTGCTGCAGACTTACGTCTGGCAGAACTACGACCTGTGTCCAGATTTTCCAGAACTGCAGTCTTTTTTGGAATTCTGGCAGAAATCTCTCGAAGGTGTCTTGCATTCAGTAACGGTCGCGCATTCCCGCCTCATTAAGCCCGCGAGATCAGAGCAGTGGATGGTGTTTTCAGTCTCCATTGACCGGTGGCCGGTATTTAGTCGGCAGGACCGGCGTTCCAGTCGAGCGAAACCCTTGCCGCGAAGAAATTAAATGCGAAGTCGGTCTTGGGTAAACTGCAACATCGCAAAATGTCCGCGTCACGGCACGGTGCCCACGCAAGCAGACATTTAATGCGCGCTGGTTTGCGACTATATCTCCAAACTACCGCTTCTTGCTTTTCTTTTTCCCGTAAATTGCATTCCAGTTATCCTTGTACGCTTTCGAAACCAGTTTTTGGCCCTCACCCCGGCTATACCCAGAGGCTAAGTTGGTAGCAGCTTTCTCTCCGCCCTCAGCGTTAGATAGGTTTGCATCCGACGTGGACTTGTCCTTCGTCTGATCAGCGTCTTTCTTCGCTGCGGTGTCTTTTTTCGCAACCGCCTCGCTCTTGAGCGCGGGGCTATTTTTCTTTTCATCGGCGGCCATCGTCTTTCCTGACGCTGATTTGTCTGAACAACATCACTGCATGTGAATTACAGCCACGTGAATGTCAAGAAACCCTTGGTCCCTTCAGCATTGTACTTTGAAAACTTGCTTATATCCGGCGCTCGCAACTTCTTAAGGCCGTTTTGGGAACAGGCACCGGCACCGAATTCGGAGTGTCGATCGTCCATTCCGTCATTCATTACGTATCAGAACATTCGGACTTAGCGTAAGGAAAGCTTTTTCTTGCTGCATTTCTTGAGGCGGCGCAGATCGAACATGGCTATTCGGCCTTCGTTCCTAGTCCACCGTACCGAGGGCATTAGATTCTACGGTCTAGTGCAACCTGATCGTGATGCAAGTCGACTCCCAGGAGAGCATTTTGACGATGGCGCCGATGATCGGGGGCCTCACGCACCATCCGCCCGAGCATCGTCACCAGGTTGTCGCCGATCGACTGGCGCAGAGCCGCGAACAAAGTCTCAATTTCAACTCATGCGACCATGCTGCATTAGTGGAGGCAAAGCGAAAACCCAGCCGATACAATTCCCACTTCTGCGCGATACATGTCCGGCTGTGGTACAGTGCTGACTGCGCGCCGGTGTAAACTCAGACCTACCTTTCGATTGTTAAGGACTTCGGATGGCGGCTCGCATTCGCGTCACGAGAGACCGGCGATTGCGTCTACTACGACCTCATAACGCGGACGCTGTTGAGATACATCAGTCAATGGAGACGAGAACGCGATGAGGGGCAAGACTGTTGTCATCACGGGTGGCACGTCGGGGATTGGCGAAGTCGCTGCGGTAGCACTTGCACAAATGGGCGCCCGAATCGTCTTGGTTGCACGCGATAAGGCCCGCGGGGACGCGACCCTGGCGCGGCTTCGCGACAGCGGGCCTGGCGTCGCCCACTCGGCGCATTTTGCAGATCTCTTACGCCTGGCCGAGATGAAACGCGTGGCGGCTCAAATCGCCGCGCACGAGTCACGCATCGACGTGCTGATTAACAATGCAGGGGCTCTATTCGCAACGCGTCGACTCACGGAAGACGGACTTGAATGTACTTTCGCACTCAATCACATGGCCTATTTTGTCGTCACAGAAGGATTGCGCGAGCGGCTCACCGCCTCAGCTCCAGCACGCATCATCAACACGGCCTCCGCTGCACACCAGGGCGCCACATTGGATTTCGACGATCTTCAATCGGCAAAGCGCTTCGGAGGTATCAAGGCCTACGGTCGGTCGAAACTATGCAACATCCTATTCACGTGTGAACTCGCTCGCCGCCTGCACGGCACAGGTGTCACTGCGAATTGCCTACATCCCGGGTTCGTTGCCACACGCTTTGGCGACCAAAGCGGTGCGTTGATGTCGCGCGTCGTTTGGCTTGCCAAGTTTTTCGCGATTTCTCCCACTAAGGGCGCACAAACGATTATCTATCTCGCGTCCTCGCCAGACGTGGCCAGGACGACGGGACAATACTTTTATGAGTCCGTGCCGACCATCCCGGCACCGCCGGCCCAGGACGATCAATCTGCTTTACTGCTGTGGCTGCGCAGCGCGGCATTGGCCGGCATGAAGGAATAGGCGTCGATAGCAATACCGCCCGACCCGCTGCCTATGGTTGTCTGCGTGTTATTGTCTCGATGGACACGCAACGGACAACAGCCCGCGGAAGCGGATGACTGTTCTACCGTCCCACTTCTCCCCCGGTGACTTACTCGGCCGTGCGGACTTCGCGAAGTCCGATCGGCAATCTCGTGTTGATCATGTCAAGTTGATAGGAGTGTTGGGGCATCAACGGCCAAGTCTCTCCGCGATCATCTTTCCAACGTTGAAAATGGCTCTAGCAGTTCGCTGAAAAACCTCCTCGCCATGGTGGGAGTATCGTGATTCAGTTTTTGTCACGAATTGGCGGAGGCTGGCATGCGGGGCGCATTTGTGGATCAGGGCGGGCTGTTTTCGTACATCGCGCCCGAGGCGCGGGTGCCGGCGGACCATCCGCTGAGGAAGATCCGGGGACTTGTGCGCGACGTGCTGGGCGAGTTGAACCGAAGTCTGGGGAATCTCTACGCAAGCGAAGGCCGTCCTTCGATTCCTCCGGAGCAATTACTGAGCGCGCTGCTGCTACAGGTGTTCTACGGCATCCGGTCGGAACGGCAGCTGATGGAGCAGTTGGACTACAATCTCTTATACCGCTGGTTCGTGGGGCTTTCGCCCGACGACCCGATCTGGGACCCGACCACCTTCACCAAGAATCGCGATCGGCTGCAGAACGGTAGGGTATTTGCCAAGTTTATGACCAAGCTTCTGAACCATGAGCAGGTCAAGCCGCTGTTGTCGGACGAGCATTTTTCGGTGGACGGAACGCTGATCGAGGCGTGGGCCTCGCACAAGAGTTTCCGCCCCAAGGACGGTAGCGGCGACGAAGACGGCGGGGCCAACTTCCACGGACAGCAGCGCAAGAACGACACGCATGCGAGCACCAGCGATCCCGACAGCCGTCTTTACCGCAAGGCTGCCGGGCGCGAGGCGAAGCTCTGCTACATGGGCCACGCCACCATGGAAAACCGGCATGGGCTGGCGGTTTCCGGCATGGTCACGCTTGCCAACGGCACTGCCGAGCGCCGCGCTTCAGAGACAATGCTCAAGACCAAAGCCAAGGAGGCTGGCCGCCGCGTCACGGTGGGCGAAGACAAGGCCTACGACACCGCCGATCATGTGGCCAATCTGCGCGCCATCAACGTCACGCCGCATGTGACGCAGAACGACAGCATCACCGCAACCGGCAAGCGCCGTCAGAGCGCCATCGACGGACGCACCACGCGGCACGAAGGCTACGGTCTGTCGCAATCGCGCCGGGCGATGACCGAATGCATCTTCGGCTGGGGCAAACAGCACGGCACGATGCGCAAGACCAAACATCGCGGCATCGCCGGCGTCGCCACTGACTTCCTGCTCAATTTGATCGCCTACAACCTGATCCGCATTCCAAAACTGCTGGCGGCATAGGCCGGTGTCCGCTCACAACGCCCCGACCCGCAAAACCGCAAGGCCGCAAAAGCAAAAATGCGCCAATTTCTAGCTTCTTCAGCAAACTGCTAGAGCTGGTGAACGCTGTTTCAGCATCGTACGCCATAGCTTCCAACGGACTCTGCCGATGGCGCGACGCGCAGGTGCAGGCGACAAGACTTGGTATGCCCATCTGAGCGCACAGGCCGCCGTGGGCTAGCCAGCCGTCAACGCGCGCGATCGGATCGGCCGCGGCCCCTGGCAGAACTTCAGAGGCGAAGTTGTCGCCCAAAGCGTTGGCGATCTTCACGGCGAGAATAACAAGCTCAACATGCAGACGTCGCTGCGGAAAGGGGCTCAATAATTCCGGTGTTGGCTAAGCACCCAACCGCCACGACGTTCTCACCGGCTCGCAAACGGATGGATGCGCTTTTCCGACTGGCGCTCGTCAAGTTTTGGCAGATCCGATCTTCGCAGCACCCAGGGATCGGCGATGGTTGGCCACGTTGACCGGGAGGGTTTGCGCGACGATGCAGCGTCGCATTCGCGGAACTCATCGCATCCCTCGCGCGGGCCAGATGGCCGCTGCAGCCAGGCCGATCTGCGCAGCACCGGCGGGGACGGGCTGTTCTATTGCTTTGCCGTTAATTAGTTGGCCGTGCGGCAGAGGCGCCGACACGGCACTGCGACCGCACCACTTCCGCTAAACTCCCAACAGCAGACATCGGTTGACGGTGTCTCCCCGTTCGCGAGTAACTGGTGACTCTCTAACCGCGTAGGCAGCGCGAGCAACTAGGCACCGTCGCCAGGATTTGGTGAGAAATATTGTGCCTTATCCGGCACTCTCTCCCACTCTTTGGCATCGGCCGGGGGTTTCTTTTTGAGGGTGATATTCGGCCATAGCTTGGCGTATTCAGCGTTGACGCCCAACCACTTCTCGAGGCCCGGCTCGGTATCCGGCTTGATCGCATCGACTGGACATTCCGGCTCGCAAACCCCGCAATCGATACATTCGTCGGGATGAATGACCAGCATGTTCTCGCCCTCGTAGAAGCAATCCACTGGGCAGATTTCCACACAATCCATCAACTTGCATTTGATGCAACTCTCATTGACTACGTAGGTCATGGAATTTCCCTCCTGGGCAGACAGGATGTCTCAGTTCGTAGGGCTGGCCATTATTTTTGGTCCACCAATAGTACGACGCACCAAAGTCGAGCCACACAGCGCTAGCTGGTCTGCGAGTCCGAACGCTCGCTGCTGAGGCGGCGCATAGGGTGACGCGTGTCGGCTCGCTTATTTTGCTGCCGGACGTAGGCGATCAGCGCCTCCGGACGCTGCATCTTCACTTTGAGGGCGCGATGAGCGCGTCTTCCGCGTCAACGACGACGTGCCCCGTCTTCCCTTGTAATTTAAAGCCAACCGCAAACTGCACCTGTATGATCTCCGCTTTCAGCAAAAGATAGCACAGCACCATACCGTGCGCGAGCGTGGACGCGCCGCGGCCAAAGCCAGTCGGGGCTAGTCTAATGTGCGACGACCTATGGTGCCCGGTTGGACGGTGAAAAGGCGACACACGAAAGGGCACCTTGTCACCTTGCTTTCACTAGGGAGCGGAAATCACACCCTTGCAGCCACCCGCAACTCGGACGAACGTACCGGTGCCGGGTATCGTAAGACGGGTATCGGCGGTGCCGAGCAATGTCGCTATCGGTAAAGTCGAGATGTGGCGCAGTTGCCGGGTGGGACTTGCACCCACTGGAAAGCGCCGCCTTGTCACGGCGCACACCCTAAGCGGAAATGAGCGCGAGTGGAGCGATCAATACCGCGCTCTAAACCATCTTGGTAGCCCCAGCCCCGTCAGTGGTTGTGCCGGCGCAACTTCTTGCCGGCCTTGCGTGCCGCATAGCGCGCATCACGCTCGGCCTTTTTCTCGGCCGCGATCGCCGCCTCGCGCTCTACCTGTTCGGCGGCAAGGAGAGTGGCCGCCGTTTTGGCTTCTAGCTGGGCCAGCGCCTCGCGTTCGGCGGCGCTGACTACTTCTTCCGCTAGTTCAGTTTCGCGCTTAGTTCGAGCCGCTTTGCGCTCGGCCCTACGTACCACGCGGGCCTCATTGATGGCCATGCGCTCAGCCTGGCGCTGTGCAATCTTGGGATCTTCTGTCGCCGCCTTAAACTTTTGCAGCAACGCATTCTTGGCCGCTGCGGCAGTATCCTTACGCTTCTGAAAACCAGGATCGTAGTTACTCATCCAATTCCATGACCTCTGTGATGACTTCTTTGACATGACCACCGGAGGCGCCACTTTTCGCCAGCCAATGGCGGCGGCTCCAATGTCCTCGCCGGACTTCACACTGCGCTTGGGTCGTTTGTCAAAATACGAAGGAAAGCAACGCCGTAACTGCCACAATGATCATTGCATAGCAATTCGAACAACTCGCCGATAGGCGGTTACCGCTGCGATCGCATGGCGTAGAGGCAGCGACGTTGGAAATTCTACCTGCCAGTGCGCTCCGCCTGAACGCGGTCAGATTGCCACCTGCCGGCCTAACTCCACGACTAAATCTGCTGGCAAGCGGAAGAAGTCGCTGACGTGAACCGAGTTCCGCTCCATAAAGGCGAATAAAGATTCCACCCACCGCGGCAATCCTTTGTGATCCTCACGAGCGACCACGGTTTCATGCCCGACGAAATAGGTCACGTCGTCAAGACTAATCGCGCAGCCATGGGCATGAGCAAGTTTCAAGAGGGCGGGGATGTCTGGCCGCTCCATAAAGCCAAAACGAGCGCTTGCGCGCCAAAAATTAAGTGCGATTGCATTCATGGTGAGCCGTTCTGCGGATCTGATCCACGGCACGGACTCAATTTTTACCGTCAATACAAGCAACCGCTCGTGCAGGGCCCGATTTTGCTTAAGGTGCCAGACCATCACAGGCGGCACGTCACGTTCCGTCCGCGTTAGGAACACGGCAGTGCCCGGTACGCGCGGAATTCGCTCTTTCTGAATGCTCGCCATAAAGGTGTCAATCGGCACAACGCTCTCGTAAAGACGCCTCGAAACCGCCGTTGCACCAACGTGCCACACCACCATGACAAAATATACGATCCCAGCGAGCAGAAGTGGCACATATCCGCCTTCAGCAACTTTCGTAAGATTTGCGGTGAAAAATGCCGTATCGACAATGAGGAAGACACCAGCGAGCGCGCCGGCGGCGACGAAACTCCACCGCCAGATCTCACGCATCGCTATAAACAAAAGCACCGAGGTAATTAGCATCGTGGCCGAGACAGCAATGCCATAGGCCGCGGCGAGATTGTCAGACTTGCCGAACCCAATCGTGAGGCCGATCGTGACGATCATGAGCAACCAGTTGACCACCCCAACATATATCTGCCCGTAACCTTCCGCGGCAGTCTGGGTGATCTGCAACCGAGGCAGCCAGCCAAGTTGAATGGCTTGTCGTGTCATCGAAAATGCGCCGGTGATAATCGATTGACTTGCGATGATCGTGGCGATTGTGGAGAGCACAACAAGGGGAATGAGGAATGCTGAGGGGCAAAGCCTAAAGAAGATATTGCCCGACGTGGGCTCGCCGTTCAGAACGAGGGCCGCCTGGCCAGCGTAGTTTAGGACGAGGCTTGGGAATACCAGGGCAGACCAAGCCAGCCGGATGGGACGTGCTCCGAAATGTCCCATGTCGGCATAAAGCGCTTCTGCTCCGGTCACGCAGAGGAACACACCACCAAGCACCAAGAAGCCGGCGATGCCGTGTGATAACAAATAGCTCAAGCCATACCAGGGGTTGATCGCCCACAATACGGCGGGGTGTTTCGCGATACCGCCGATGCCAAGTAGGGCGATGGAAACGAACCAGATCGCCATAATCGGTCCGAATGTCCGGCCGATGCGCGCAGTGCCCAGCGGCTGTACCGCGAACACCACCAGCAAGATGGCAACGGCCGCAGGAACGATATACGGCTGGACGGCCGGAGTTGCGATCGTCAGTCCCTCGAGCGCCGACAGAACCGATATCGCGGGTGTAATGGCGCCATCACCGTAAATCAGGGCCGCGCCGAAAAGACCGAGAGCGACGATAACAGGCCGCCGTTGATGCTTGACGCCGAGGAGCGCCATTAGTGCGAGAATTCCACCTTCTCCGTCGTTGTCTACGCGCATCGCAACGGAAACGTATTTGATCGTTGTGACGACGATCAAAGTCCAGATTACGAGCGACAGTGCTCCCAAGGTCGTCGCGGCATCTGGATTTTCGCCGGTAAGCAGCAGGACGGTCTTGAGAGTGTAAAGAGGGCTTGTCCCGATGTCGCCGAAGACAATGCCCAGCGCGGAGAGAGCAGCTATCGGAAGGATGGACTGGACCGCGGGGCGGCTGCTTTCTCCCCGAATAGATGTCACGCCAAGCTCCTCCGACCGCGTCAACTCTGTGGGCCTTGCTCGAATAGCTTATCGTTCGAGTTCGTGACAATCACCACGGCCGAGAAGATGTAGCGGCAAGTCTGCTTTTTGCACATGGCGTCAATTCGGACTTGTGCCTTAAATGGTCGCTAAGGCATAACGACCATTGTTCGACATTGACGCGGAATGCATCGGTAGCGGATGACCCATCTCTGCCATTCGCGGCCCAGGATGTTGCGGCGCAAATCGACCGGAAATCGAGGTTGGAAGGTTGGAATTCATCCGGCGACCAGTCGAAAAATGCCCGACACGCCGCTGACTTATCCCTGACAATCCGATGTCGTGTTACGACGGTCCGAAACGGTAAGTGATCGGCAAGACGATCCTTCGTGGGCAACCGAGGCCGCCCACCAGTATCACGGTGTCGCGTTTCGTACCCGACGACGAATGTGTGTTGCTGTTACCCGAAGTGGTCAGGGATGCGCGTCGACAGCTGTTTTCGACCCTAATGCGACATCGCTGCGTTTACAGCAGTCTATTGCTCAGTAGACGAATTTCTCGCGCACCACTTTTCCGTTTGACCACTCCTGAATGGCAACCTCACTCATATTCATCGTGCCCCAGTCGGCATGATCGGCATCGATGCGGTAAACAATGAAAGCCTTGTTGCCGGAAATCACATAGCCGTCGCAAACGTAGGTCCGTACCGCCTTGATCTTAGAAAGAAAATCCGCCTCGAACGCGCGACAGGCTGCCTTACCAACTCGGGGGGCTGCTCGTTTTCCTGCATGGTCACATTGTCGGCATAGTATTGGTCGAAAGCGTCCAGCGCTTTTCCGCCAACGACCTTAGCTATCAAGTCCTCAACTGCCGCTTTGACGTTCTGCGCGTTCATCAGAGTCTCCCGTTGTGATCGGCTACCCGAATAGCATGGTGTTATTATGCCATCGGGCAAGAAGGCACATTTTTGTGCCTACTATCGCTCCGGTTCAACGATGCCACGCGGATCGGGAACCAGCCGCGACCGAAAGGAAAAGCCCGATAGATTAATCGGGAACCTACTTTCGGATGTCGCATCAGCCACCGCGTTCTTGGAGGTTACGGTATCACGGTATCGCGCTGCGTCCGGGAGCGGGGAGTCACCCTGCGGCACGACGCTAAATGGCGATAGCTGCTCACTTTTGACAGTCAATACTCTTGCGAAGAGAAACCCGTGACAAAAAAGTCACGTTCAAAGGAAATCGCGCCGATGATTTGCGCCGATTTTTGATCTGCCACTGTTCAGCCCCCATTGCCCTTTGGGATCGGTCATCGGGGGATTTCAACATGTTTTCCAACGGCCGCGTTAGAAATGTGTGCCTTAAAATTGGGGCAGGTCGTATTCTTCCAAATAGACCTACGCTCTTGTCGACCTGCTTTCGGAACATCGTTCAACTTTTAGCTGTCGTTCTAACTGCGGCAACGCTTGCGGCCTGCGCTCAGTCCTCTGTAGTCAACAACAAAACAGCATTACACACTGCCAAGCGACAAACACCCCTCGTTGCATCTAATGCAAAAAGACACTTCATTACGCACCCGCGTGGGGGCGGGACGCAGTTGGCCTCGCAAGGACTTGCCAGCTTTTACTCGGAAAGACAGCAAACCGCGAGCGGCGAGAAGTTCGATCCTAACGAATTGACTGCTGCTCACCCTACATTGCCATTTGGTACCCGGTTGCGTGTGACAAACGTCGCCAATGGACGTTCAGTGACAGTTCGGGTCAATGACCGCGGTCCGTTCGTCGCTGGACGAGCGGTCGATGTCTCACATTCTGCCGCCGAACGAATAGGCATCATCGATCAGGGCGTCGCGAAGGTTAAACTCGATGTTATTCAATAGGTGGCTGAGGCGAGGGAGCAAATGCGGGTCGTGCGGGGTCTAACGTGTGCTGTGCTGCTGATACTTGCCGCCTGCGTAGGCGGGACGACCAGCGCCGGCATTTTTACGATGCCGTGGGACCAACAGCGAGGGCCTAATCCCGTCTTCGCCCGCCAGGTCGTTGCCTACCCGACGCACGAGCGGCCGGGAACGATCATCGTCGATCCGGCCAGTCATTTTCTCTACTTCATCCACGATGCCGGACAGGCCATTCGCTATGGCGTGGGCGTCGGCAGGGAAGGCTTTGTCTGGTCCGGGCGTGCGACAGTTCATAGTAAGCAGGAATGGCCCGACTGGTACCCGCCTGCGGAAATGTTGGTTCGCAAGCCGGAGCTTAGACAGTACATGGTGGAAATGCCGGGAGGTCTTGGAATGAAAGGCGGTCCCGAAAACCCACTTGGCGCCCGCGCCATGTACCTTTATTCCGGCAACAAGGACACGCTATACCGCATCCACGGCACCAATGAACCCTGGACCATTGGCACCAACGTCTCGTCCGGCTGTATCCGCCTGACGAATGAGGAGATCGTCGATCTCTACAACCGCACGCCAATCGGCGCGAAAGTCATCGTGTTCGGGACCGGCAACCCGGCCGCCGCTTGGCAATAGGGCCGCCGCCGTGACGCGGCGTGAGCGGCCGCAGCGATGCGCCGACTGGAGTGATCGAATAGGCCCCGTTTGCTGCGACGCACTTTTATCGTTAATCGCACAAAACGTCGGATTGTAGTGTCCGCCATCCGGGCGCTATTGGAGTAACGGCGGACATCTATAAACAGCGCCAATGACGCGGATGACCTAGCCTGTGTAAAAACGCATCGCTGGATTTGATTCTTGCAGTACGATTCTCACGAGCTTTGCGGGAGGATCGGATGAGGCGCTTCATTGAAGGCACGGATCGCGGGCAGAACACGCTGTTTCCTGAATGCCTGGAAGACTGGATCGACGAGAGCAATCCCGTTCAGGTCATTGACGTCTTTGTCGACGAACTTAATCTGGCGGAGCTTGGGTTCAGCGGGGTTGAACCTGAGGCAACTGGCCGGCCTTCGTATCACCCCTCTGTGCTGTTGAAGCTGTACATTTATGGCTACCTCAATCGGGTTCAGTCGAGCCGGCGGCTTGAGCGTGAGGCCGGGCGCAACGTTGAGGTGATGTGGCTTACAGGCCGTCTTGTCCCCGATCACAAGACGATTGCCGACTTCCGCAAGGACAACGGCCTCGCCATCCGTAAGGTCTGCGCCCAGTTTGTTGCGCTGTGTCGCACCATGGGCCTGCTCACCGAAGCCAGCGTGGCGATTGACGGTAGCAAGTTCAAGGCGGTGAACAATCGGGACAAGAACTTCACGCAGGCGAAGATGGAGCGGCGGATGGCGCAGATCGAGCAGAGCGTCGCCCGCTATCTGCAAACAGCTCGACACTGCCGACCGGCAGGAGCCGTCCGAAGCTCTCAAAACCAAGACAGTCGGCCTGAAGGAGAAGATCACCAAGCTGAAGGAGCAGATGCGGCGCCTCCATACACTCAAGGCACAAATGCTGGCGACGCCGGACCAGCAAATATCACTGACTGATCCCGACGCCCGCTCGATGGCGACCAGCGGCCGAGGCTCCGGTGTCGTAGGCTACAACGTGCAGGTCGCCGTCGAGACCGGGCACCATCTGATCATTACGCATGAGGTGAGCAACAGAGGGTCCGACCGGTCGCAACTCTCGCCCGTGGCCAAAGAAGCGAAGGCGATATTGGAAGTGGAGAACCTCGATGCCGTCGCCGACCGCGGCTACTTCAACAGCGAGGAGATCCTAGCCTGCGAGGAAGCCGGCATCACGGTCACGCTGCCAAAACCGATGACGTCAAACGCAAAGGCCGAAGGCCGCTTCGGCAAGCAAGACTTCCGCTACGTGGCTGAGCAAGACGTTTACATCTGTCCTGCCGGTGAAAGGCTTGCCTACTCATTCACGACCGAGGACAAAGGCTTGGTCCTGCGCCGCTACGCGACCAGGGCATGTCAGAACTGCGCCATCAAGAATGTCTGCACCACCGCCAAGCAACGGCTGATCTCCAGATGGGAGCATGAGCACGTTCTCGAGGCGGTACAGCGCCGGCTCGATGAGCATCCGGAGAAAATGCGCCAGCGACGCGAGACGGTCGAGCACCCATTCGGCACCATCAAGGCCTGGATGGGCGCAACCCACTTCCTGATGAAGACGCTACCAAAAGTCGCCACCGAGATGGCCCTGCATGTGTTGGCCTACAACATGACGCGCGTCATGAATATCATGGGCACACAGTCGCTGATGGCGGCGATGCAGGCATGGTCAAACTCAGAAAAATGACCGGCATCGCCGCTTCGCCGAGGTCGCGATAACTCTATATGCTTCTGCCTCGGCGTTTTCGCACGGCCAAGACCCGTCGGAGACATGGGTGGCGCTGGCCGAAATGCACATGTCCCCGGTGGGCGTGTGTTGCCAGGACCACCGTTACAATTTTTCGGCCCCTCGAGAACTCACACAAAGAAAAGGCGCTACGGCGAGCTTGCGCGAGCTGTCGTCCCTATCCGGCTGAGTTGATGCGATCTCCTGTCCCTACCGGAAATCAAATCCGGACGTACTGATGGTGCAATCCTCCCAGGAGCGGCTTGGCAATGATGCAGCCAACGGTCTGGACCGCCCGCGGAATCGGTGCATCCTTGCTCAGCGGTAAGTGCGTGCGAGCCTCGTTGTAATACCGCTGATACGATTTGAGCAGGTGGCGAAGATGCCGTTCGCCAAACACAACAACGTTGTCCAAGCAATCCCGCCTGATCGAGCCGATAAGGCGTTCCGCATATCCGTTTTGCCATGGCGATCGCGCTGCAGTAGGCCGGTCACGAATGCCCATCGCACGAAGGCGACGAATGAAGATGTCGCTGTAAACAGCGTCGCGGTCACGGATGACGTATCGCGGCGCTGCAGTCCAACCGCAGGCCTCTGTGAACTGGCGTGCGATCCACTCGGCCGTTGTGTGCGCGGTAACTCCCAGCCACAGAATTTGGCGGCGACCGTGTTGCAATATCAGCAATCCATAGAGCAATCGGAAGGAGATGGTCGGAACCACGAACAGATCCATCGATGCGATGCCGTCAGCGTGATTATGCAAGAACGTCCTCCATCCCTGGGATGGAGGCCGCCTATGCTTTTGCCATGTATTTGGCTACCGTGGTTTGCCCGACATCGATGCCAAGCTTGAGGAGTTCACCGTGAATGCGCGGCGCGCCCCAGAGCGGGTTCGCGAAGCTCATTTCGCGGATGAGAGCTCGGATCTCATATGGTGTCCTCGGCCGGCCACCACGCGGTCGTGATTTCCAGCGCCAATAGGCTCGAAAACCAGCGCGATGCCAACGGATCACCGTCTCCGGCTTGATGATTTGCAGTATCTCCAGAACTTGAGGAGCCACACGGTAGAGCCCAACAAATACCAGGCGATCAATGTTGTTGAGGACTGCCCGCTTCGGAGATCTGCGCCGTAGCACGTTGAGTTGGTGTCGAAGGACCATGATTTCGGCCTGCATCGCAATCCGCGACCGGAATAGTCCGACCACCGTAGACCAGATCAACCTGTGAAGATCGCTCATCGGGAGAAAGTATCAGCCGATTCGCCGCCAATCGTCAGCTACCTTGAGTTTGCGGTAGGGACAGCCAGCACAAGGCGCCGATCGCTTGCGCCATTCCCGTCATCCGGTGGGGAACCGACGCATCGAGCTACGCATTGCGGCGGCGTACTCGCTGTACGGCCTGCGGCCGCAAGGGCGCGACACCGCAACACAGGATGGGCCGGCGCCGACGTCGGCTTCCTGCTGTTTCCCGCCGAATGAGCCTCAAGCGAAGCCCGCCATGACCGGAATTGAGAGCACCGTATGGTGCTTCTCGTCTTTCACAATCACAAGGCCAGGATCGTTATTGCCGTTGGCGATTTGCAATTCGCGCGCCATTCGGCAGGCGTAATTGAGCGCGGCGGCGTCGTCCGACAAAAACTCGCTGCACGTGTCGTTGTCCACGCGGTCAACCTGTCGGATTGTGAAATAGTATTGCGGCATTGTGGCCCTCCAATCGTTCGCCAGAACACCCGCCAAAGGTGAAGGTTTATCCTACAGTTTGCCGACAATTTGCGGAAATGATGCGACAACGCCGTGACCGCTAACTGCGGCAAAAGTGACTAGAACCTATCTCAAAATCGCTTGACGAGGATGATGGGGCAAGCGAGTTGCACGAAGCCGAGGAAGTTCTTCGGATAAAATTCCCAGCGGACAAGGATGCGGCGTTGCCATTGAATCCAGGCGAAGAACCGTTCGACCAACCAGCGCCTGGCATATCGGCGAAGGCGGCGCCCATCTTGCGTAGCGCACTTGCGGCGATTTGATCGGTGCGGCGCGATCATCTCGATGCCGTCTTTTCGTAAGTCGTTATCGAGCGGGTCACTATCATAGGCGCGGTTGCCAATGAGGCTCTCGGGCTTGGCTTCAATCATGTAAAAGTCGAAACACAATTGGACCAGACTTACCTCATGATGATTTGCCGCATGCGTGCTCACCGACAGTGGCAACCGTGCCGATCAACGATCGCCATGATTTTCAGGCCTTTTCCACGCTTGGTCGGGCCGATTTCCGCACCCCCGCCCTTGGCCATCGCGAAGGTCGCGTCGATAAAGCTCTCTTCTTCGTCCAACACTCCTTTGTCGCGAAGCTCGTTGGCAACATCCGTCAGCACTCGACGCAGAACTTCGTTGCTGCACCAAGTCTGAAAGCGCCGATGCACTGTTTTGTAGTTCGGATAGCTCTGCGGCAACATGTGCCATTGCGCACCGGTGTTGAGAATCCAAAGAACCGCTTCAAGCACGCGCCGTGTCGGGATCGGCTTTCGTCCCGGACGGCCATCGGGAACGTGCTCCTCAGGAAAATGCTTCCGGATCCGATCCCATTGCTCGTCTCTCAGCCGAATCATCCGACATTTATAGCGGATCGACACCCATTCGTGATTTTGAGTTAGGTTCTAGACTAGCTAGGTCGTGCACTAATAAATCGCCCCACCGCGACCATTGTGGGCTGCATAGACACACCCCATCCTCGACCATAAACTCGAGCCGAAGTTGTAGTCCGGCAACCTTTTACCGGCTTTGACCGGGTAGCCGCTCGCGGCGCACGGAGGCTGCTGACCTTGCGGCTTGGATCGCGTTGACCTCGTGAGGATGGGCCATGTCGGGAATCGATCCGCGCGACGAAAGGATGTTTCCAAAGCTTGCTGCTCCGGAGATCGATCGGCTCCTCCGCTTCGGCCAGGTGCAACGCCGCAGCAAGGACCAGCCGCTGTTCGTGACCGGAGAAATCGCTCCAGGCATGTTTGTGCTCAAAACCGGTCGCGTGAAGGTGACGCGGCGCGATCCCCTTGGGCATCTCGCTCCAATCGTGGAGCAAGGCCCTGGTGATTTTGTCGCTGAAGTGGGGCAGCTCTCAGGCCGGCCGGCGCTAGTCGACGTTCACGCGGTCGACGACGTGGAGGCGCTTCTCATCCCGCCGGAGAATTTGCGAGCGATGATGATCGCGGAGCCTGAACTCGGCGACCGCATCATGCGCGCGTTGATTTGGCGCCGCGTCGCCATGATCGAAGCGGGCGCCGGTGGCCCAGTCCTGATTGGACCTGAAGACGCGCCCGATGTCGTGCGCTTGCAGGGCTTTCTTGCTCGTAACGCCTATCCGCATCAGGTCCTCGATCCGGCGACTGATCGGGATGCTGCGGACCTGGTCGAGAAATACGCGCCGAATCCGATGGACCTGCCGCTGGCGGTGTGTCCCAAAGGGACAATTCTCAAGAGCCCAAGCGAAGCGGAACTGGCGCGCGCACTCGGGATGGTGCCGATCGATAGAGAGGGGCGTACCTACGACGTGGCCATCGTAGGCGCCGGACCGGCGGGCCTTGCGACCGCGGTCTATGCGGCGTCTGAGGGACTTTCGGTCGTGGTGTTTGACGCTCGGGCGTTCGGCGGACAAGCCGGAGCGAGCGCCCGGATCGAGAACTATCTGGGATTCCCAACCGGCATATCCGGCCAAACGCTCATGGGGCGCGCCTTTGTTCAGGCGCAAAAATTCGGTTCTGAGATGGTAATTCCTACTGAGGTCTCGCGCATGGACTGCAGTCAAAATCCCCGTACGCTGGAACTCGGCGAAGGCGTCCGCGCCAAAGCTTTGTCAGTGGTGATCGCGTCAGGCGCGCGCTACCGGCAACTCGACGTGCTCAATTTGCGCGAATTCGAGGGACGCGGCATCTGGTACTGGGCCTCTCCAATCGAGGCGCGGCTCTGCCGACGCGAGGAGATCGTCCTGGTCGGCGGCGGCAACTCGGCCGGGCAGGCCGCCGTATTTTTACGCGACTACGCCGCCAAAATCTGGCTTCTAGTGCGTGGGCCAAGCCTCGCCGAAACTACGTCGCGATATCTCATTGATCGGATCAATGCGACACCAAACATCGAGGTGCTGACGAATACAGAAGTCGTGGCACTCTCAGGCTCGCCGCATGCCCAGCTCGAGCGTATCCGATGGCGTCACCGACCGTCGGGCATTGAGACCGAAAAACCCATCCATCATCTTTTCCTTTTTATCGGCGCCGACCCGGCGACGCATCGGCTGCAAGGCAGCATTTCGCTCGATGCCAAAGGCTTCGTTCAAACCGGTGCAAGCGTACCGACGCAGGACGTCCGCTCGGACAACTCCGCCTCCCAGCGGCTGTCACTGCAATCCAGCGTCGCCGGCGTTTTCGCCGTAGGCGACGTACGCTCTGGCTCGGTCAAGCGCGTGGGCGCCGCGATCGGCGAAGGAGCCGCGGTCGTGGTGCAACTGCACGCCTATTTGGCTGCCACACGGACCCCCTCTTGCTGATGCCCAATCTCGCCCGCGGCCGCGGAGCCAGACATTGAACCATTTAAGGTCGGTGTTAGTGCGACGTCGCCGTAAGGTCCAATACGAGATCGCGAACAAACAACGGTCGCGGCTGCTGCTGTTGTTTGTGCAATACGACCGCCGGCTGCGCGCAATCATTTCGAATCACGGCTTTTTCGGCTGGAACTCGGCGAAGGCGTCCGCGCCAAAGCTTTGTCGGTGGTGATTGCGTCAGGCGCGCGCTACCGGCGGCTCGACGTGCTCAATTTGCGCGAATTCGAGGGACGCGGCGTCTGGTACTGGGCCTCTCCAATCGAGGCGCGGCTCTGCCGACGCGAGGAGATCGTCCTGGTCGGCGGCGGCAACTCGGCCGGGCAGGCCGGCACATTCGCCGCCTCGCCTTGTGCCCTAACTGCTCCAGGAACGGCTTCAGCCACCGTGCAAGCTCAACTTCCGAATCCGGCAGTATGCTCCTCATGGCCTGCCCTCCAAAAGCCGACTGCCCATGAGTCACAGAAAAACTGATTTGGGAATCCCGCGTCGCTCAATATCTGCCAAAGTAGCGCTAGGGGCGATCGTCCTGCCGTTGCAAAGGTGATGTTAGGGTTCGATGCGAGAACGACCGCAATTGGATCGGACACGGTAATAAGAGATTGAGCATGACAATCGCTCTTATTGCTTTCACGGGTCGGGTGGGATCACGATTGGCGACGGAATTACTTGCCCGTGGTCACACCGTTACCGGAATTGCACTGCATGCCCCGCGCGATGAGCGACCCGGCCTAAAAATCCTCAAAGCCGACGCAACGAAACCCAGCTCCCTTGCACCGTGCCTAATCGGCCACGATGCCGTAATCAGCGCTTCGCGGTTCGTGACCTCGGATGCAGACGCGTTGATCGCTGCGGTTAAAACGGCGGGCGTCAAAAGGCTACTCGTCGTGGGCGGAGCCGGTAGCCTTGAGGTTGCGCCAGGCAAGGCTTTGATGGACACCGACGGGTTTCCGGATGCGTTTAAGGCCGAAGCAAGCGCCGGCGCACGATTTCTCGAGCGACTGAGGGCGGAGCCCGATCTCGACTGGACTTTTCTTTCTCCGTCTGCGGATTTCGCGCCCGGTGACGGGACATTTTCGGCTCGGTGGCGATCAGTTGCTCCGTGACGATCAGGGGAAAAGCCACATTTCGATGGAGGATTTCGCGATGGTCGACGAGCTCGAACAGCATGCTCACAACCGCCATCGCTTCACAATCGGATACTAAGCATCGGCACTCATCAGGAGATGATCATGGCTAAGCAGGCTTCTGGCAACAGCGCGTCCATCGTGCTGATGAACCTGGCCAAGGTGCTTCCTGAGCTGGAGCCGCTTTACAAGGACATTCACGCCCATCCCGAACTTTCAATGCAGGAGAAGCGGACAGCGGGCATTGCTGCCGAGAGACTCACGAAAGCCGGCTTCGAGGTGACGATTGGCGTGGGCAAGACGGGCGTGGTCGGACTGCTTCGTAACGGCGCCGGGCCTACGGTGATGCTGCGTGCCGACATGGACGCGCTTCCGATCGCCGAGGCCACTGGGCTTGCCTATGCCAGCAAGGTCACGGCGAAAGACCCCGAAGGCAATACCGTGCCAGTCGGTCACATGTGCGGCCACGACATGCACGTGACCTGGCTGGTGGGCGCGGCGACGTTGCTGTCGCAGGCGCGCGACGCCTGGAAGGGGACGCTGATGGCCGTGTTCCAACCAGGCGAGGAGACCGCACAGGGCGCCCAGGCCATGATCGACGACGGTCTACTGAAGCGCTTCCCCACGCCGGACGTCGTACTTGGCCAGCACGTCATGGTAGGCGCCGCCGGCACGGTCGCAGGCAGCGCCGGCCCAATCACGTCCGCGGCGGACAGCCTGCAGATCCGCCTGTTCGGGCGTGGTGCGCATGGATCGATGCCGCAGGCCAGTATTGACCCTGTCGTCATGGCAGCCTCCGTCGTTCTTCGCCTTCAAACCATCGTCTCGCGCGAGGTTGCCGCAGCTGATGCGGCAGTCCTAACTGTCGGCGTGTTGCAGGCCGGCACGAAGGAGAATGTCATTCCCGATGACGCGATCATCAAGCTCAATGTGCGCACCTTTGATGCCGGCGTGCGCAAGCATGTGCTGGCTGCGATCGAGCGGATCGTCAACGCCGAGGCCGAAGCCTCCGGCGCGCCGCGTAAGCCGGAGATCACACCGCTCGATCGCTACCCGCTGAACGTGAACGACGAGACTGCTAGCAATCGTATCGCCGGGGCGTTTCGCACGTATTTTTCACCTGACCGTGTGAAGCACACCGGCCCCGCGCCCGCGAGCGAGGATTTCGGCTGCTTCGGCACCGCGTGGCAGGCGCCGTCGGTATTCTGGTTCGTGGGCGGCAATGATCCGCAGGCTTATGCAAAGGCCAAGGCAGCCGGTAAGCTGAATGAGTTGCCGGTCAATCACAGTCCGCAATTCGCACCGGTTCTGCACCCGACCTTGGAAACTGGCGTTGAGGCGCTGGTCGTTGGTGCTCTGGCGTGGTTGGGCGCGAAATGACGGTTTCGGCACCGTCGTTGATCTGGGCGCACGATCATGTCCCGCTTTATCGATACTCGTGTCCAGCTCTACCTCGTTGAGCTTAATCTCCGGCTCGCCCAGAATCATGAGGAAAACTCTTATGTACTTGATCTTGCTTCCCGGACGAACTCGTCATGACTACGATTGAAACCCTTGTTCGGATCCTTGACCTTAGCGGTACCTTCGTCTTCGCGATCAGCGGCGCTCTCGCAGCGATCAATCGCCGGCTCGACATTTTCGGCATTCTTGTCCTGTCTTTTGTCGCCGGAAATTTTGGTGGGATCACGCGCGATTTGCTGATCGGCGCAATACCGCCGGCCGTTCTGTCCGATGGACGATATCTGCTTGTCTCCATCCTCGCCGGACTCCTAGCGTTCTTCTTTTACGCGGGCGTCGGCAAGCTGAAGACTCCCGTACTTCTGTTCGACGCGGTTGGACTGGCATTCTTCGCCGTCGCAGGCGCGCAAAAGGCGGTCACGTTCGGATTGAGTCCGGTTATGGCCGCTCTTCTCGGCATGTTGACTGGTATCGGCGGCGGCATGATGCGCGACGTGCTCCTGACCGAAATCCCGCAGGTGCTCCGTTCAGATTTATATGCCGTCGCAGCGCTGGCGGGCGCCTCCACTGTCGTCGTCGGTGATCTACTGGGTCTTTCCTATGGCATATCGGCCCCTGTGGGAGGGATCTTGTGCTTCGGCATTCGATTCATGGCGATCAGGCACGGGTGGAATTTGCCGATACCGCATCTGTCTGCGCAGCGGCGCGCTGACAGGAATTCGCCAGAGGACGAAAAAGGGCCAAGTGAGTAGTGAGTCATCGATCGCCCGCTTCCGACACGGACGTGACAGGCCGAAGTCCTTCTGGCTCAGAGGGCAGCAGGTTGAACCACTGCGAGACTACACGTCAGATAACGGGGGGTGTGATGACAGAAACCAACCAACCCGTACCTTTCCAGGGTAACGATCGTGTGCTCTTTGGTATCATTCTTGGTGTCATTACTCGGCGCTGCGCTGTTAGCGTGGTCGCGCGCCTGTCACAGTGAACGTGCCAGATTGAACATCGTTGCCTATTTCCCCGCGGAGGGTGTTGGAACAGCGCGTATTGGATGGAATTTATGGTCGAGCAGCAGTCCGACAGCACGGAGGGTTGGCTATTTCGAGTAATCACCCCCGGGCTCTCTTTGCCGCCGCGCTATTTTGTGGCCGGTTTTCCAATAATGGCAGAAGCACAATCGATAGTTGAAAATCATCCTGACGTGAAGGGCAGGCGGGTCGAGGCCATTGAGCGCGTCTCGGAACCCAACATGACGGGTTTTGGAGTTTTTCCCGGCGAGTTAAAGGAAATTGACGCACCATCGTAAGCGATCCGCGCGCCTCTTGTCCTCCTGCGCCGAGGTCGGCCGCGGCGATGAGCGTATTTCACCTAAGATGGTTAGAACCTATCTCAAAATCGCTTGAAGAGGATGATGAGGCAAGCGAGTTGCACGAAGCCGAGGAAGTTCTTCGGATAGAACTCCCAGCGGACAAGGATGCGGCGCTGCCATTGAATTGAGGCGAAGAACCGTTCGACCAACCAGCGCCTGGCATATCGGCGAAGGCGGCGGCCATCTTGCGTAGCGCACTTGCGGCGATTTGATCGGTGCGGCGCGATCATCTCGATGCCGTCTTTTCGTAAGTCGTTATCGAGCGGGTCACTATCATAGGCGCGGTCGCCAATGAGGCTCTGGGGCTTGGCCTCGATCATGTAAAAGTCAAAACACAATTGGACCAAGCGCACCTCATGATGATTTGCCGCATGGGTGCTCACCGACAGCGGCAAGCCGTGACGATCCACGATCGCCATGATTTTCATGCCTTTTCCACGCTTGGTCGGGCCGATTTCCGCACCCCCGCCCTTGGCCATCGCGAAGGTTGCGTCGATAAAGCTCTCTTCTTCGTCCAACACGCCTTTGTCGCGAAGCTCGTTGGCAACATCCGTCAGCACTCGACGTAGAACTTCGTTGCTGCACCAAGTCTGAAAGCGCCGATGCACTGTTTTGTAGTTCGGATAGCTCTGCGGCAGCATGTGCCACTGCGCACCGGTGTTGAGAATCCACAGAACCGCTTCAAGCACGCGACGTGTCGGGATCGGCTTTCGTCCAGGACGGCCATCGGGAACGTGCTCCTCCGGAAAATGCTTCCGGATCCGATCCCATTGCTCGTCTCTCAGCCGAATCATCCGACATTTATAGCGGATCGACACCCATCCGTGATTTTGAGATAGGTTCTAGTTAACGCCTGCTCAGGCTGCACCAGCTAATCAAGTTTTGCCCGGTGGATGGTATGCGCCACGAAGCTCCCGGGCCTTTTGCCGAACGTTACTCACTTCTTCCTGCGTCATTAGGCGCGTGAGCTTCGGATTGTGGACGGTATTTGTTGCCAATGCGAGGCCCGAGATTGCCGCAGCGACTTCAGGATCGGGCACGTCAAATATAATCAACACCCCTGGGCCATCGACAGCGGTACTGTACATCGAGATCAATTTGCCGCCGGCGGTTTCAATCAGCTTTTTGGTCGCTTCGTATCGACTGGTTTTGGGATCGTCCATTATGCTGTTGAGAGCGTGTGGCGTGTATTGTGCTGTGTAACAGAAATGCATAGCGAAGGCCTCCCATTGGTTTTGAAATCAATCAATAATGCTGACATCTAAATGACAATACAATGAAGCTGGCGACTGTCTTTTGGTGCGAGATGGCTTGGCCTGTTCACCATTTGGACGTAACTGCGCCGTAAGTCGAAACCAAATATGGCACGCAATAGGTCAAAGCCGCCTTGTACCTGTCCCTACCGGAAATCAAATCCGGACGTACTGATGGTGCAATCCTCCCAGGAGCGGCTTGGCAATGATGCTGCCAACGGTCTGGACCGCCCGCGGAACCGGTGCATCCTTGCTCAGCGATAAGTGCGTGCGAGCCTCGTTGTAATACCGCTGATACGATTTGAGCAGGTGGCGAAGATGCCGTTCGCCAAACACCACAACGTTGTCCAAGCAATCCCGCCTGATCGAGCCGATATGCCATGGCGATCGCGCTGCAATAGGCCGGTCACGAATGCCCATCGCACGAAGGCGACGAATGAAGATGTCGCTGTAAACAGCGTCGCGGTCACGGATGACGTATCGCGGCGCTGCAGTCCAACCGCAGGCCTCTGTGAACTGGCGTGCGATCCACTCGGCCGTTGTGTGCGCGGTAACTCCCAGCCACAGAATTTGGCGGCGACCGTGTTGCAATATCAGCAATCCATAGAGCAATCGGAAGGAGATGGTCGGAACCACGAACAGATCCATCGATGCGATGCCGTCAGCGTGATTATGCAAGAACGTCCTCCATCCCTGGGATGGAGGCCGCCTATGCTTTTGCCATGTATTTGGCTACCGTGGTTTGCCCGACATCGATGCCAAGCTTGAGGAGTTCACCGTGAATGCGCGGCGCGCCCCAGAGCGGGTTCGCGAAGCTCATTTCGCGGATGAGAGCTCGGATCTCATATGGTGTCCTCGGCCGGCCACCACGCGGTCGTGATTTCCAGCGCCAATAGGCTCGAAAACCAGCGCGATGCCAACGGATCACCGTCTCCGGCTTGATGATTTGCAGTATCTCCAGAACTTGAGGAGCCACACGGTAGAGCCCAACAAATACCAGGCGATCAATGTTGTTGAGGACTGCCCGCTTCGGAGATCTGCGCCGTAGCACGTTGAGTTGGTGTCGAAGGACCATGATTTCGGCCTGCATCGCAATCCGCGACCGGAATAGTCCGACCACCGTAGACCAGATCAACCTGTGAAGATCGCTCATCGGGAGAAAGTATCAGCCGATTCGCCGCCAATCGTCAGCTACCTTGAGTTTGCGGTAGGGACAGCCGGTGGCGTTCGGAATGTGGCCGGTATTCCGTTCTTGCGGTCGTCGCCCAGGCGCCAGCTCCAGGCGTTCGGCGGTCCGGTGCGAGCCGCGAGGGCACGCGCCAGGCGATCAGCACGAAATGGGTGCGCGCCCCAATACGAATTGATTGCGAGCCGCGGTGTCGGAGGCACGAACGGCCGGGTAAGAGCCCGAGACAAGACGACCGGTGGGTAGATAGCCGGGAGCGCCTTAGTGAGGCGCGCGACCGACAGCCGATTTCTTTCCGCCTTTTCCTCTAGCCATTTTGACATAATGAGCTTTCCACGCACCCGTACCGCATGGTGTCATAGAAGCCTGAATCCTTCATCACCGATGGTAGCCACGCCGTGCGGGCTGAACCGAAATGGCGTGACCGAGAGGCGCCGTCTTCCGAATCCGGTGCTCCGGTCGCGTCAGCGATCTAACATCAGGGTCCCATCGATGTTTGCTTCAAGGACGAGACCTTGTGAGGAAGCAGCGATCCAATCTGCCGGTGTCGCCCGAACCGGCGCTCCAACAGCGAAGCCGTGGGTACTGGTTGCGACGATCCTCGCGTCGAGTATGGCTTACATCGATGAATCCGTTGTCAATGTCGCTTTGCCGGCGATTGAGACGGACCTCGCGGTTTCAGTTGTAGTGATTTAGTGGCTTGTCAATGCGTACACTCTGTGCCTTTCCGCTTTTCTGTTAATCGGAGGTGCCGCCGGGGACCTTTTTGGACGTCGTCGGATTTTCCTTGCTGGAATTGTGATCTTCAGCGCTGCATCGGTTTGGTGTAGCCTCTCACCGACTATTGCGCAATTGATCTTGGCACGCGCCGTTCAGGGTATGGGCGCGGCCCTTTTGATCCCCTGTTCGTTGGCGATCATCGGCGCGACTTTCGAGGAATCCGAACGCGGTAGGACAATAGGAACCTGGGCCGGCTTTTCAGCTCTCGCAACCGCGATTGGACCTCTTTTGAGTGGATGGATTGTCGATCATTCCACGTGGCGCTGGATCTTTCTCGTCAATCCGGTGCTCGCGCTGCCGACGATTTTGATCGCGATCTATAGGTTGCCAGAAAGCAGGGATAACGAAGCCATAGGCGGCCTCGATTGGCGCGGTTCTCTGCTCGTCTTTGCTTCTTTGGGGAGCGTTGCCTTTGGCTTGATTTCCGGACCGGTTCTGGGTTGGAGCAACGCATGGGTGCTTCTCGCGTTGCTGGGAGGATTATTGTTACTGCCCGTATTTATTTGGGAGGAAGCTCGCAGTCGATCTCCTATGTTGCCGCTTGGACTGTTTCGGTCCCGCACGTTCACTGCCGTCAATTTGTTGACACTGTTTCTTTATGCAGCACTCGCGGGTTCCTTCTTCTTCCTGCCATTTGCGCTTATTCAAGTTCAGGGATTATCAGCTACGCTTGCTGGCGCAGCTTTTCTGCCCTTCACGCTTATCATGGCAGCGTTGTCGCGCTGGTCCGGCGGATTGCTCGATCGCTTTGGCGCCAAATGGCTTTTGATCATTGGGCCCACAGTTGCTGCGCTCGGTATTGGACTATTAGCATTGGCCGTCGGTGACGGATCGTACTTGGCCTTCCTCTTACCGATCTCGATATTCGCGCTTGGAATGGTTGTAAGCGTTGCGCCACTCACAACGACTGTAATTAATGCGGTTCCTGCCCGTCAGACAGGAGTGGCGGCCGGGATCAATAATGCTGCGTCGTCCGTGGCAAACCTTTTGGCGATTGCTATTCTTGGCGCATTGGCCCTTGGAGTTTACAATCGCGCGCTCGATAAAAACCTTGAGGCGAAGGTCGTGTCGAGCGAAGTGAAGCGGTCTATCGAGGCCGCCAAGGGGCAATTCGTAATCGCGCCTGCGTTGTCAACGGTTCAAGGAGATGATCGGCGGGCTGCCGAGATCATTATCCGAAGATCTTTGGCGGAGAGTATTCGGTTCGCCATCCTCGTTTCGGCACTACTAGCGCTTGCGGGTGCTGCCTGCGGCGCGCTGCTTCCGCGGCCGCGGCAGGACGAATCCAATTCCGGATAGTTGGTGAACTTTGGATGGGCGCGGTGGCGGTCGGCGAGCAGTTTTTCGGCGGCCCGATAGGAGGCCACGGTCGCATCGAAATTCTAGGGAACCGGCCAGTGGAGAAGATGCAAATCGACGTAGTCGAGCCCGAGCCGACGCAGACTCGCATTGAAGGCTCGCAGAGCACTTTCGTAGCCGTATTCGCTTAACCAGAGTTTGGTCGTGAGGAACATTTCGGAGCGGTCGATGCCGCTGCGCACCAGTCCTTCACCCACTTGCCGTTCGTTGAGATAGGAAGCGGCGGTGTCGATGAGCCGATATCCATTAGCTATTGCGGCTTCAACCGCACCCGCGGTCAGTTCCCGGTTCGGCCGATCCAACGCGCGGAGTCCGAGCGCGGGTATTTTGGTGCCATTATTCAGGGTGATGACGGGACTTCTTTCACTGACGGACACTTCGAAGTCGCCATTTCCATATTTGCGTTTCTGCATTTTGCACTCCTAAGTTCTGCGATCGAATTGAAGGTTCGAGCCGAGATCAGCGCCGGTATTGCTCGTCGCTCACCTGCTCCAACCAATCCACTACCTTTCCGTCGAGACGTTCCTGAATGGCAATATGCGTCATTGCCGTCGTCGGCGTTGCGCCGTGCCAGTGCTTCTCGCCGGGAGGAAATCACACGACATCACCGGGCCGGATTTCCTCGATCGGACCACCCCACCCCTGCACCCAGCCGTAACCAACCGTTACGATCAAAGTCTGACCGAGGGGGTGCGTATGCCAGGCGGTGCGGGCGCCCGGCTCGAATGTGACGCTGGCGCCGGAAACACGTGCCGGATCAAATGCCTGAAAAAGCGGGTCGATGCGTACCGCGCCCGTAAAATATTCGGCCGGTCCCTCGCCCGACGGCTGCGAGCCAATTCGTTTAATCTCCATTGTTTCGTTCCTTCGATTTGGTGGGACATTCAGCAGCGGCGTCTCTGCGGCGACAGATTGGATCGGTGCGAGTGCAGCGAGGCCGGCGGTCGTGGCGAGCATTCGTCTGCGCGTGATCATGATTGTGTCCTCGCCGTGGTGGCAGCACGTTCGAGATGACGGCGGACTGCGCTTCCATCATGAACTAGCGAGCTGTCCTGTCTTCGGCCCATGATTTAGAGCAAGCCGCCGCTGCGACCAGCCGGTATTATCGGCAAAGACTTATGAGCGGAGGCCATAAATGCAGCGTGGACATCTCAATGATCTCCTAGCATTCGTTGCCGTAGGCCGAGAGCGCAGCTTCACGAACGCTGCGGCGAAGCTCGGCGTTTCGCAGTCTGCCCTGAGCCACACGATTCGCGAGCTGGAAGCGCGTCTGGGAATTCGGCTTCTAACCCGCACGACGCGCAGCGTCTCGCCGACTGAAGCCGGCGAACGCCTACTTCGCACTGCCGCTCCGCGGCTTGAGGAAATCGAGGCTGAGATCGCGGCCATAAGCGAACTTCGCGAGAAGCCCGCCGGCACGATACGGATCACGGCTACAGACTATGCAGCCGATACGATCCTGCGGCCAAAGCTTGTGAAATTCGTACGGCTTTATGTGGACATCAAGGTCGAGATCATCATCGACTACGGCCTCACCGACATTGTCGCCCAGCGCTTTGACGCTGGCGTGCGAGCGGGACGCTGACCGGCACCGCCGATCGCTGGCAAGATCAGCAGCACTTCGGTCACCGAAGGCAACGTTGTCTCGCCGACGAGCGGAACCCTGGCGACGCTCGTCAGCCAAGACTTGTCCGCTCCTCGGACTCGGTCTTTGCCGACATTGTGCTAGTGGGCGTCGTGACGGCAATCTCACCACCACAGAGCAACCTTCAAGAAATGCTCGCATATGGGAGGGAGACGCCATGAACAAGCATCCATTGCGTCCAATCACGGAAAAAGACGTCGCGAATTTTCGCGAAAATGGTGCCATTTGCGTACGCAACGTGTTCGACAGCGAATGGTGCGAGCGCATGAATGCGGCTGTCGAGCGTTTGCTGCTTAACCCTGGAAAGCGCGCGCGCGAAGCGACCAAGGCGGGGGACCCGGGCCGGTTCCATATGAATTCATTTATGTGGCGGTGGGATCAAGATTTTCGCGAATTCGCGCTGCACTCGCCGTTGCCGGAGCTTGGCGCCAGTCTTCTGGATGCCGACCGCGTCTCGCTTTTCTACGACCAAGCTTTTATCAAGGAGGCCGGTACGCGCTCGCCGACCGATTGGCATCAGGATCTGCCGTTCTGGCCGGCCGCGGGCAATGACATCATCTCGCTCTGGGTCGCGCTGACGCCGGTAACCGTCGAAGGCAGCGGCGTCGAGTATGTCGCCGGCTCGCACAAATGGGGGAAGTTCTACCGCGCCGTCACCCCGGACAAGGACGCGAAGTTCAGCGATGACCGGCTCGAGGAATGTCCTGATTTCTCGCAACTCAAGGGCGATCCGCAGTATCGGTTTTTGTCGTGGCAGTGCGACGCCGGCGACGTCATCTGCCACCACCCGCTGGCCGTCCATGGCGCTAGCGGCAATGCGTCGTCTAACCGCCGCGCGGCGATTTCGGTACGTTACGCGGGAAAGGACGCGCGTTGGGATCCCCGCTCCAATGTAATGAAGATCGAAGGCGAGCCCGAAAACAAGCTCCGCGCGGGCGACCCACTCGTTTTCGACGGTGTGTTTCCGATAGCGTGGGAACGCGAAAGCGCGCAAGTATAACAGTAATAAGCCTCGTAAGTGGGGCGATCAAAAAGGGAGGATCAAATGGACCGACGCAGGTTTCTGGCGACCGCCGCCGTTGTGCCCGCGGCTACGATGCTCGGCAGCAAATTTTCCTGGGCGCAGGATCACCTGAAATGGGCGGTGTTCACTCCGGATAGCGAAGTGACGTTCCGCACCGTAATGAAACCGTTCGCCGAAACGGTTCAAAGCGAAACCAACAACGCCGTGGTTTTCGATCTATTCCCGAATGGTGCCCTTGGCCGCAACCCCGGGCAACAGCCGCAAATGGTGATCGACGGCGTCGCCGACGTGGCGTGGGTCGTCCCGTCCTATTCACCGGGCCGGTTTCCCGACACTGAAGTCCTCGAGCTCCCCGGATTGTTCAAGGACTTGCGAGAGTCTTCTCTGGTGGCGACGCGGCTCAATCAACATAAGGCGCTTAACGACTACGGCGATTTCTACGTGATCGGATTGTGGGGAACGGCGCCCTATTCGATCCACACCAATTTTCCGGTCAATTCGATCGCGGATTTAAAGGGTAAGACGATCCGCGCGTCGAGCAAAACCGAGAGCGCGGCGCTTCGAGCCTTCGGCGCCGTGCCAATTGGCATGCCGGTCACCGAAATTCCCGAGGCGATCAGCCGCGGCACGATCAGCGGCACGACCTCGCATATGTCGCCGTTCTTCGATTTCGGTCTGGATCGCGTCACCAATAATCACTTCTTCATCGGTCTCGGCGGGGTTCCGCTTGCGGTTCTTATGAACAAAAAGAAGTTTGACGCGCTGCCGCAATCGGCGCGCGACGTCATAGCGCGGAACGCGGGTGACGCGCTCACCGAAATGTGGATCAAGTCCGTCACCAGCTACAACCAGGCCAATCTCGAGAAGCTCAAGAGTAATCCAAAGAACAAGGTTGTTTTTCCCTCGCAGGCGCAGTTGGACGAAGCCCAGAAGCTGTTGACGCCGGTCCGCGACCAATGGGTGGCCGCGAGCGAGCACCATAAGCAACTGAAGGTCGCGCTCGACAAGGAGCTTGCCGCTGTTCGGGGAGAAAGTAAGGGCTGATAGCGGCGTGCGAGCTTCCCTTGCATCGCCGCGCACAGCGGGGCGTTTCCCGGCGCCGACATGCGTGGCCAAGGGCTCCGGCGCGTTCTTGCGGCATGCCGGCATTTTTGGTGCGTGATCACATGACCCCCGGCGAAGACCGTGGCTGAACGAAAACGGCGATGACGCAGATCGATTGGGCAACCAAGGCGCTGGCGCGGGCGCTTGCCGTCGTTGGGCTCGGCGTACTGCTGTGTTTTGCCGCGATGACGATCCTGGACGGGTTGCTGCGGTTTTTCTTTGCTCACCCGATCGACGTCGTCCGCGATGCCGCCGGCCTCATTGCTGCCTTTGCCGTCGCCTGCTGTCTTCCGGTGGCGATCGTCGAACGCAGCAACATCACTATTCGCTTCCTTTCCGGCGTCGCCGGCCCGCGAGTTGGACAGATTGCCGACGTCGCGGCCGCGATCCTGATCGAGGTCGTTCTTATCCTGATGACGTGGCAATTCGTGGTGTTCGCCAATGAGGCGCGCGCGAGCGGCTCGGCAACCTGGATGCTGCGCATTCCAACGGCGCCGGTCTGGGGTGCCGTAGCGCTGATCCTTGGCATCAGCGCGATCCTGCAAATCGTTGTCGGCGTCAAGACGCTGCGCGGCGATTATCCGGATGAGCATCCGGCGGGCGCGGACTAGAGCGGCGAGGGGGCAACTTGCAACCGGCGGCGACTGGCGCGTTGGGGATTGCAGCTCTGTTTGCTTTGATCCTGCTACAAGTGCCCATCGGCTTCGCGATGATGACGGTTGGTGTCGTCGGCTTCGCGTTGCAGGGTGGCGGCTGGATGCCGGCCTTTTCCTTCCTTGCCCAGGAGCCGTCCTACGTACTGTCTTCGACGGATCTCGCTGCCGTGCCGCTGTTTCTGCTCATGGGCGTTTTCGCCAGCATGGCCGGCTTTTCGGAGGACGTTTACCGCGCCGCCGCGGCGTTCTTTGGACATCGCCGCGGCGGGCTTGCCTACGCGACAATCAGCGGCTCGGCCGCCTTCGGCGCGATCTGCGGATCGAGCACCGCGACCGCAGCAACGTTCGGCAAGGTTGCGCTGCCGCAGATGCTCGATCGCGGTTATTCGCCCGGATTCTCGACCGGGGTGATCGCCGCGGGAGGCACGCTGAAATCGCTGATACCGCCCTCGCTGGTCATGATCATTTATTGCGTGGTCGCGAAAACCTTCATTCTCGACATGTTCGTGGCCGCCATCGTGCCGGCATTGATGACCATTTCATTCAACCTCATTGCAATCGCCGTTGTCGTGCGGCGGCGACCGCAGATCGCGCCGGTCAACGCGCGGGTGCCATGGAACCAGCGGCTGGAGGCGGCCCGGCGCGCGGCGCCCTCGCTGGCGCTGCTCCTCGGTGTCTTCGTCGGTATCTACAGCGGCGTTTTTACTGTCAGCGAGGCGGCTTCGGCCGCAGCCATCCTGGCACTGCTGTTCGCTTTGGTCCGGCGCCGACTCACATGGAAGGGGCTGGTTCGCGGCATGTACGAGGCGGCCTCGGTTACCGCGATGTTGTATTTGATCCTGATGGCCGCTCCGATCTTCACTTATTTCATCAATCTCGCGCATGTGCCCGACGCATTGGTGCATTGGATCGGGGGCCACCGTTTCCCGCCGCTTGGCGTGATCTTCACCTTGACGATCGTCTACATTCTGCTCGGCACCTTCTTCGAGGAGATGTCGTCGATCCTCATCACCTTGCCGTTGATTCTGCCGATTATCGTCAACCTCGGCTACGATCCGCTGTGGTGGGGCGTGATTTGTCTGATTCAGGTCGAGATGGCGCTGATCCATCCGCCTTTGGGGATCATCGTGTTCCTGCTGCACGCTATGGCGCCGAAGATATCGATGGGCACCATCTATCGCGGCGTGGTGCCGTTCCTCCTCGCCGACTTCGCCGTGCTGATAATTCTCATTCTATTTCCCGGCATCGTGCTCTGGTTGCCGCACGCTTTCGTGCATTGAGCACTCACGCTTCGGCACGGATCGGCGCGCGATCGCGCACCGCGTCCGCAATGCGGCTCGCGGCCGTTGTCAGCATGGGCAAGAAGTTTGCTTCCGCACGTCCGATAGTCAGCGCGGATGAAATCCAGATCAACGACAAGCTTCCGAGTACGCGCGTTCCCAGACGAATGGGCACCGCGATACCTGTCGTCTTCGGATTGATCTCGCGATCCTGGATCGCGTAGCCCTTGGCGCGGATCGCATCCAGCAACTTCGTCAAGCGCTGCGTCTCGCGTGCGCCGCGGTCCTCGGTAGCTCTCGAATGCGACAGCATATCGAGGATGGCGCGGCGCTCCTTCGGCCGGCAAAGCGCGAGATAGCAGCGGCCGGAGGCGGTGCGCAACAGTGGCAGCGATCGTCCCACCATGCCGTGATCGATCGAAAGCGTACTCGCCTCGTGAGTGGTTTCGCGCACCAGCATGCGGCCCGCTTCGAACGTCATCAGCGCCACCGGCCACACCAACTGGTGCGTCAGTTCAGACATTACCGGTGCCGCGATCGCGCTAATCCAGTCGTCCTCGGCGAAGCCGTCGCTCAGGGCGCGCACCTGGCGCGTCAGGCAATAGCGGTCGCGGGGGCTGCTGCGCGTCACAAACCCCTTGCGGCTTAATGTTTCCAGAAGGCGGTACACGGTCGGCCGCGGCAGTTGGGTGTCGTGAGCTAGCTCGACGACGGACGGAAGCCTGCGGCGGTTCATGGCAAGTAGCAACGCCAAGCCGCGCTCAAGCGAGCGCACACCGCCGTCCCGCGCGTTGCCGTTGCGTTGCGCCATGGTCGAGCATCCCCGGTCGGTCCGATTGTCCACCCTGCGGACATCGAGTCAAGACTGCTAGCCGCATTCCGTCAGCCGGCTCTATTTTGCGACAAAATTGCAGGGAGGAAGCGATATGTCCGCAGCAGTATCTCTTAGCGGAGCGGTCCGGCGGGTGCCGCTGAGCATGAGCCATATCGGGCTTTATGTTTATGATCTGCCGAAGATGGAAGATTTCTATACCCGCGTGCTCGGCTTCACGGTCACCGATCGGGGCAAAGTGCGCGGCGCGGACATCGTGTTCACGAGCTGGGATCCGAAGGATCATCATCAGGTTGCCCTGGTGAACGGGCGGCCGAAACATCTGGCCTTCAATCACGTCAATCAGATTTCGTTCCGCGTGGCGACTGTTGAAGACCTGCAAGCGATCTGGAAGCGCGTCAAAAGCGAGGCGGAAGTGACCGACTTGCGGCCGATGGACCACGGCAATGCCTGGTCGCTGTACTTTCGCGACCCCGAAGGTAATCGCCTTGAGGTGTTTTGCGACACCCAATGGTACATCGATCAACCGTGCATAGAAGACCTCGATCTTTCCCTGCCGGCCGATCAGATTCGCGCCAAGTCGGACGCCTTTTGTCGCAGCGCGCCCGGCTTTAAGCCGATCGAAGAATATCAGGCACAGATCGCTGAAAAGATGGGTTTGAGCAGATCCTGACGGTGAGGTGGGCCGGTCATGGCATCGCCGGAATTTGACGTCTGCATCATCGGCTATGGACCGGTCGGCGCGAGCTTGGCAAATCTGCTTGGGCTAAGCGGCCTCACGACCGTCGTGCTTGAGCGTGAGCCGTCGATCTATCACTTGCCGCGCGCGGTAGCGCTCGACGGCGAAGGCATGCGGCTCATTCAGACCATGGGTCTTGCCGAGGAGATGCTGCCGCGGCTTAACGTCAGCCGCAACATCCGCCATGTCAGTGCCGACGGCAAACTTTTGCTGCTGTTGACGCGCGGCGGCGTCGGGCCCGAAGGCTGGAACAATGCCTATCGCTTCTATCAGCCGGAATTCGAGACCGTCCTGCGGCGCGGTGTGTCGCGCCATCCATCGGTCGACGTGCGGTTGCGCCACGAGGCATTCGCCGTTGACGAGGTCGCCGATCATGTTCGTGTCCGCTACGAAAATCTTGCCGCGGGTGCGCTTGGCGAACTAACAGCCCGCTATGTCGTTGGCTGCGACGGTGCACGCTCGGTCGTCAGGCGCTTTATGGGCGCGGCGCTACAGGATCTGCGGTCGCACGAGCGCTGGATCGTACTCGACATGATCCTCGAACAGCCACCTGCCGGCGTGCCGGAAGCCGCCGACGAAAGCGGTCGCGTTATCGACGCCATTCAGTATTGCGATCCGGCGCGGCCGACAACATTCATTCCGATGCCCGGTAAACGTCATCGCTGGGAATTTATGTTGATGCCGAAGGACGATCCGGCCGCGATTACGCAACCAGAGTGCATCTACGAGCTGCTAAAGCCCTGGCACATCGATCCGGCGAAATCCACGATCGAGCGCGCGGTCGTTTACACATTCCATTCGGCGCTTTCGAGCCAATGGCGGCTCGGCCGACTGTTGCTGGCGGGCGATTCCGCGCATCAGATGCCGCCATTCCTCGGGCAGGGCATGTGCTCCGGCCTGCGCGATGCCGCCAATCTGGCGTGGAAGTTGCGCGACGTGATCGAAGGAGCAGCCCCGGACGGCTTGCTCGACACTTACGAAACCGAGCGTATGGAGCACGTCCGCGCTTTCATTGAACTCGCCGTCGAGCTGGGCGGCGTCATCCAGACCACCAATCCCGAGAAAGCCCGGCAGCGCGATCGTGATCTCATCGCCAATCCCACAATGCTGCGACCGCTCACGCCGCGGCTCGGCCCCGGGCTGCATGGAAATGCGCCGCCGCCGGCCGCTGCGCGCGCCGCGCAGCCACGGCTGGCGGACGGAAGGTTGCTGGACGACCATGTCGGTTATCGCTTTGCAGTGCTCGCGGAGCGCCGTCTGCTAGATGCGCTGCCAACCGCAACGCGGACCAAGTTTGAGAACGACGTTGTTCTGATCGAAGCGGCAGGCGAAGGGGCGGCCTACCTCGCCGAACTGCGCACCGATGCCGTCGTCATCCGACCGGACCGCTACATTCTTGGAGTAGCGTCGACACCGGCTGAACTCGATACCCTGTTGGCGTCGCGGCGGCGGCGCACGCAGCCCGAAGCCATCGGCAGGCGTGTGCCGAAAACCGCCGTCGCAAACTGAGGCCGGGAGAAATTGTCGTGACGACATCACGTGTTCCATCGAACGCCGTCGATCATGTCGGGAGCTTGAAGAGGCCGCCGGAACTCACTGCGGCGTGGCGCGAGTGGGAGGCTGGCAAGCTTCCTTACGACGGACTGCGCGAAGTGCAAGACCGCGCGATCCGCGATGCGATCAAGATGCAGGAAGATTTGGGGCTGCCTATTGTCACCGACGGCGAGTTTCGCCGTGGCGGCTGGTCGCGCGGCTTTCTCAATGCGGTCGAAGGCTTCGAGTTCCGCGCCTCGAAACTTGTATTCCGCAGCGACGATGGATTCTCGACCGCATCGCCGGCTCCGGTTGCAACCAAGAAAGTGCGGCGCGCCAAGCCGATCGTCACCGAGGATTTCAAGTTTATCAAATCGATCGCGAGAGGGCCGGTGAAGGTTACGATGCCGACGCCGTCGCATATGCATTTCGGCCATTTCAAGGACGCCGTCGACCCCAACGTCTATCCGTACGTCGAAGCCTATTGGGACGACATGGTCACTGTCTTCCGGCAGGAGATCAATGAGCTCTACGCCGGCGGCTGCCGCTACCTACAGCTCGATGAAGTGCCGCTGGCGCTGCTGTGCGACAACAACATCCGCGCGCTGGCCAAGAGCGAAGGCGACGATCCCGACGAGCTGATCGACCTCTATATCGACGTGCTCAATCGCGCGGTTGCCGGGCGGCCGGCGGATTTGACCATCGCCATGCACATTTGCCGGGGCAACATGGAAGGCTTGTGGATGGGCGATGGCGGTTATGCGCCGATTGCCGAAGCTTTGTTCACGCGCGCCGACGTGGATGCGTATCTGCTCGAATACGATTCACGCCGCGCCGGGGATTTCGTGCCGTTGCGGCATCTGCCGGCGGGGAAGCGGGCCTATCTCGGTATCATCAGCACCAAAGATCCGATACTCGAATCGCCCGACGACCTGATGCTTCGGCTCGAGGAGGCTGCGCGTTATGCGCCGATGGAGCGCCTGGGCATTTGTCCCCAATGCGGCTTCTCCAGCGCGGCGATGTCGAGGTTCGCGGTTCTGCCTGGCAAGATGACGACCGATATCCAGACTCTCAAGATCAAGCTCCTGGCCGATATTGGCCGTCGTGCATGGGCTCAGGCATGAAACCGGCCCGTGCCGATCATGATAGCTACGGAATATTCACCGCCGACGCGGTGCAGAATCCCTATCCGCATTACCGGATGATGCGCGAGCGCGAGCCAATACACTGGTCGGAAAATGCGAAGGCCTGGTACTTTACGCGTTATCGCGATGTCTTCGAGCTACAGGACCGACCGGACCTCAGCGTCGATCGGATAGAGACCCTTTATTCTTATCTGCCGCGCACCAATCCGCAGCGATTTAGCGATATTGTCGAACATTACCATTGCTGGCTCCTGTATCGCGACGATGCCTATCACGACCGACTGAAGGCGCTGTTCCTTAAGGCAATGACGCCACGAGCGGTCGAACGGCTGCGGCCGATGATGCAACGCCGTGTCGACGTCATCCTCGACGCACTGGAAGAGCGGGATGCGTTCGACGCCTATCTCGACTTCGCCGCCCGGCTGCCCACCCAGGTGATGCTCGATCTTCTCGGCTTGCCGGACTCCGATGAACTGACGATGCGACATTGGAGCGATCGCTGTTCCAATTTTCTGTTCCAGCCCGTTTCGCCCGACAAAGAGGCGATGGCGCAGGAGCAACGCGACATACTCGATGCCCAGCAGGCTTACTTCATGCCGCTAATCGAGGAGCGCCGCCGCAGTCCGGGCGAGGACATGATCTCGGCCATGGCGCAGGCCGAGGCCGGCGGCGAGCGGCTGACCGATTTCGAAATTCTCGCGACCTGCAACATGATGGCGACGGCCGGCGGTGGAACGTCGCGCAGCGCGATCGCCATGTCGCTATGGTGGCTGCACCAATTCCCGGCCGAACTCGCCAAGCTTAAAGCCGATCCCAAGCTCATTAATCTCGCGGTTGAGGAATTTCTTCGTTACGACGCGCCGACCCAGCGCGGAATCCGTACCGCACGCGAGGATTTTGAAATCGGCGGCGTACAGGTTCGCAAAGGCCAGATTCTCCACATTATGATCGGCGCCGCCAATCGTGATCCCGATCAGTTTCCCGACCCCGACCGGATCGACGTCGCGCGCGATCCCAACCGCCACGTGACGCTCGGCCACGGCGTGCACTACTGCCTCGGGGCGGCGCTGGCGCGGCTCGAAGGACGGGTCGCGATCGGCGGCTTTCTCGCGCGCTTCCCGGACTATCGGCCGGCGAGCGACAAAATCGTGTTCATGGATCGCACCGCAAGCAGACGCCCGACCAGCGTGCCCGTATTTGCGCGCTGACGCGGCAATACATCAACGAGCGGATAGCTCTGAGGGAAAGATTGATCGATGCAAGCACCTTATCGCAGCGTTTGGACCGAGTTGCTCGCGACCCCTTTTCGGCAAGGGTGGGTAGACGCCGGCGGAATCAAGACGCGATTTATTCAGGCCGGCAGTGAATCGAGCCCGCCGCTGGTGATGCTCCACGGCACCGCCGGCAGTCTGGAAAACTTCGCGGCCAACATCGCGCCGCATGCGGAGCACTTCAACTGCATTGCGTTCGACATGATCGGCTCAGGGATGACCGGAAAGCCGGACTATGACTATGAGACGGAACACTACGTGAGGCACGTCGCGGATTTCTTCAAAGCCACGGGGATCGATAAGGCCTCGATCATCGGCCTGTCGCTTGGCGCCCGCGTCGCCAGCCGTTTTGCTATCGATCATGCGGACAAAGTGGACCGGCTTATCCTGCTTTCCGCGACCGCCTACTTTCCGGCGCGGCCGGTGCAGAAGGACATCAAGAAAACCAGGTCGGTGGCGGCGGCGAATCCGACGTGGGAAAATATCCGGGAGATCTTCAAAGGCCTTTTCCACGACGAAACGAAGGTTTGGGACGATCTTATTGCGACGCGGCTTTTGCTCTATAGCCGGCCCGACATGAAGCGCGCGATGTCCCACATCCTGGCGCTACTCGACCCCGAAGTCTACGATCGCAATCGAATTCCCGATGGGGACTGGAGAACGTTGCGTGCGCCAACACTGGTGGTGGCGGCCGTCGATCACGGCGACGTGTTCCTTGAGACCGCGCGGGTGATCGCCAATCTAGTTCCAAACGTCACCGTGTTCGAGATGAAACGGTGTAGTCATTGGCCGCAGATGGAAGATCCGGAAACGTTCAACAAGCGTAGCCTTCAGTTTCTCCTCGCTGATTAGCTCGATATGGCGCCAACATTGCGCCCTTTGGGGCGCGCGCGAGGCAACGCGATCGGCGCTGCCGGGCGGCGGACGAATCTTTTTCAGTTATTTGCTTGAGGTATGGGGTCGGTTGGCGCGCGGGCAGGCCGGCAGCGCCGATCGCGTTGCCTATTGGTGGGATCGTGCTCTTTATCCCTTGGCGGGTGGTCGCCGAACAATCTGACGCGGCGCTGCGTTGTCAATGGTTCAAGGAGATGATCGGCTTGCTGCCGAGATCATTATCAGAATATCTTTGGCGGAAAGTATTCGGTTCGCCATCCTTGTTTCGGCACTACTAGCGCTTGCGGGTGCTGCCAGCGGCGCGCTGCTTCCGAGGCCGCGCCGAGACGAAGCAGATACCGGCTAGTTGGTGAACTTTTTGGATGAGAGCGGTGGCGGTATGAGCACGCTATTGGTGTCTTCAACAAGTTGGTCCTTCTGACACCGACCTTTCTTGCGGTAGCGGGCGATGTTGGCTGTTCGATAAAAACCGGATCGGACGCCGGAGGGGCATTCTTGAGCGCATTGTCCAGCACCTCTTCTTGGTGCCGACGCGCGCGCGCTCACGCGATCATAATCGCTCTTGCGCGTTTGCGTTTGGGATCGGCATCCATAGTGGCCTGCAGCCGTTTTCGCCTAGCGCTGCGGTCCGTTCAGGGTGAGATCGATTGGCGCGGAAAACATTGCTATAGACGCCTGCGATTCATTGCCGCCCGCTCGATGTGACATTGAGATATCGAATCGCAGGCTGAATGTGTGGGCAAATGCTCTTCCAATAAAACTTTGGATAAAGGTTCACCAAGTCGGCTGGCGACGTATAACCGAGCTGGGCATTCATGCCGACTTCTTCGAATTCGTGCCATAGGGCGTTCGCCTTGCGCAGATAACGCGGATCGCCAAGCTAGCCTTTGAGATCGGCGGCGTGCACCAATAAGCCTTCTTCGTTGTCCGGGCCGTGAGGCTCGGGAAGCACTGGAAAGCGCGTAGGTTCGATCGCGACAGCGGCGACGTAATTCTCACAATTCGGTGATGTCTCATTTTTGGAACTTGTGAGGTGCTGTCGGGCGGGCCAAAAACGTATGATGATTGTTTGCGTTGAGACTTCCGGAGCAAATAATGGAACTTTTAATGCGCCTCATAGCACGCTTCAAAGCTGCCATCGCGCTTTATGTGCGTTACATGGACGCCAGTCAGCCAAACAATCTAATCCGCTATAGAGATTTGAACGCAGGAATTGCTGGGGATGGTCTAAGACAACGGTTTCCCGATGCCTGACAGCGCCTCAGACACGGTTTGCGTTCGCTTTCGATCCTTACGCTGATTTTCACCATGCTATTCGGCTGTTCAGGGCGCGGACTGTTATTTCCCTCCGAGGACTGCCACCAGGACGGCGATGTGCCGAAATCATAAATCCCAAGTCACCTTCCAACCAACGAATAAGATCATTTCCGTACTATCGTCATTGCCAAATCGCCGCACCGTTCTTTCCGAAAGCGTAGGCGCCTTGAGCCTGGCTTTCCGTGAATCTGGCCGCGGCTCGTGAGGGATTTACCAACCAACTATTGAACCAAGGAGCTTCACTAATGGCCAAGACCGATGCTAACGCGATCCGTCCATTTCACCTGAGTTTTCCGTGGAATTACCCGCTCTCGGGGTTAGGATTGCGCCGCCCGAAAAGCCGAGCAAACGAGTTGTCGCGCCGCCTGAGGCGGGTATTTTGACGTACAGACCGCCAAGCCCTCTGGTCTTGGAGACTTCTCACTGAACCCCGAGGCTCGTTATGCGACGATTGATAATAAAGGTACTCATGCTGGCCGTTCTCGCCCCGGCGGCGTAGGCAGAACAAAATTTCAGCGGCGCAAACGTCGTGCTGCCGCTTTGCAAGACGTGGCTTAAAACGGCGATTGACAACGACGTCGAGGCGATCAGAGACGTCGTTAAAACGGAGCCTATTCAGCTTGCGACGGCAGGTATTGCGCCGGCTTCGTAGTGGGCATCGCGGAGACCCTGCGGAGCCTGCGTCTCTCTTGCCCGCCAGATCGTGTAACCAACGAGGTACTCGTACGCATGGTGGTGAGCGAATTTGAAAAGCGCCCTGAGCGGCTAGGCGAAAACTTCATCGTTCCAGCAAGCGAGGTCATGATCGCCTCCTGGCCCTGTCGGAACTAGTGCCCGGAATCAGCCTCGACCTTGTTCGCAGCGCTCGAAGTCGCCACCGGCAGGATCATCGCGGCGCATTCCAAGCGCCGCCGCCGTGTTCCTGTTTGGGTTCGTTGTGATATTTGGGAAGCTACATGGAAGCGCGCCGAGCCTCGGCGCAACTAATTAACTGGACAGCGGATCCGCTATGCTCTCGAGTGATTTTCCCTCGGCGTTGACACCATATTTGAATTCAGTGACCGCGGCGAGGAACAACAGCAATGCGGCGACGCAGTATCCAAAGCTCACGCGCCAAGCTGAGCCGGACTCGATTAGCCAGCCGAATAACAGCGGCGAAGTACTGCCGCCAATAGCGGTCCCGAGCGCATAGAAAACGGCGATGGACAGCGCGCGCGTTTCAAGAGGAAAGATCTCGCTCGCAGTCAGGTAGGCGGAACTAGCGGCAGCCGAGGCAAAAAAGAATATTACGACCCAGGCGATCGTTTGAGTGATTGCCGAAAGCAATCCCGCGCCAAACAGGGAGGCTATAACGAGCAATAGTAGGCCACTCATGGCAAAGGTTCCGGCGATCATTTTCTTGCGACCGATGGTATCGAAAAATGAGCCCAACAATAGGGGTCCGCAAAAATTGCCGAGGGCTAACGGAAGAATGTAAAAGCCCACGCTCTCGGCAGGAACCTGATAAAAATTGGCAAGTATCAGGCCGAACGTAAAGAAGACCGAATTATATAGAAAAGATTGCGCGACCATGAGTACGAGCGCCAGGATGCTGCGCTGGCGATACCGGCCCAACATGGACGTCAAGATCAGGCCGATTCCAAAAACCTTCCGCGGATGAACCTCGAGGGTGCTGTTCACGGGCGGCAGATCGCGGCCTGTGGACCTAATGACATTGGCTTCAATCTGTTTGACGGTCTCTTCCGCTTCACCATTGCGACAATGAGTAACGAGCCATCGTGGACTTTCGGGTACGAACCGCCTGAGCAATAAGATTGAAAGTCCGAGCATCGCTCCAATTCCGAAGCCAAGCCGCCAGCCGAGGTTGGCGGGAAATAGATGCTGATCGAGCAAAAAGGGCGACGCCAACGCGCCGCCGGCGGCGCCCAGCCAAAAACTGCCGTTGACGATGAGGTCGACTCGTCCGCGATATTTAGCGGGAATGAGTTCATCGATGGCGGAATTGACTGCCGCATATTCGCCGCCGATGCCTAAACCGGTGACCATCCGAAAGAAAGCGAAACTCCAAAAATCCCAAGCGAACGCACTCAGTAACACGCCCGTGAGGTAGACGATCAGCGTCATGTAGAAGATGAGGCGGCGTCCAAACCTGTCCGTGGCCCAGCCAAACCCCAGGGCTCCGATTACTGCCCCGACAACGTAGAACGACGCCACCGCACCGAGACTGGCACTCGACAAATGAAGCGTCTCGGCACTTTGCAGTGCTGGTCCGAGCGAACCGACGATGGTGACTTCCAGTCCATCGAGTATCCACGTGATCCCTAGACCACTAACGACTAAAAGGTGAAAACGGCTTAGGGGCAGCCGGTCAAGCCGGAAAGGAATATCTGTGTGTAGGACTGCGGAAGAAGAAACGGCATTTTCCATTTGGGACGCCGAGACCGGCTTAGTGAATTGGTTCGCCAGCGAGGTAACGCCGGTATGCCACCGAGGTTCAAATTTGTGCACGTTTCTGCCGTTCTGCTGTCGGGCGCATTGGCCCGGGTAGCACCGACAGATGATCGCTGAATTGGCTTGCGGCGTGCATAGGCATATTTGCGGCTTTCACGGGCGATCGAGAATGGCGGCGACGCAAACAAGCCAAGCTGACTCCGACCACGCGGTCTACCTCTGGCGCAGCCGTGAGGCTGAAATTGAGATCAAATGTGAAGGATTAACGCGAGAATACTCTGGGCGCTGTGCAGCCCTCACCGCGAATTCGGAAAACTGGGGCCGACCGGCAAAGGCGGGCGGGGTAGCGCTCCGTCAAGTTGGTAGTTCGGGCGTCGCGGCTTGGGCAGCTTCAAACGACGGTTAGGGGGCACTGCAGATTGTGCCCGCGGATTATTGGCGTCGCCCAACGCTTTTGTCTTGGGCTCGCTCGTGTCGTTCTTGTGCTCATCGTCGATATTGATTGTGCCCGCCGCGCCCCTAGCGAGCGGTGTGCCGGGCGGTAGCGTGGCCGGAGCCGGCCCGACATCCGCGGCGTCGCCGTCTTTAGTGCCGGCGCGCGGCCAGGAGAAATCGTCAGCGCGGCCGGCCGGTGCGGCAATCGCGTCGCCACGGTTGAGCACGCGGGTCGCGAGCGGATCGGCGGCCCGCTCCGCCCGAGGGCTTGCAGCGCCTAAAAGGTCGCCGCCCTTATCGCCGATCGCGTTGAGAGGAACGACCGGACCGACGGGTGCCGGCGCGACGGTCGCGCCCTTTGCGGGGGCTTGTTCCTCCGGACTTGGTAACGCCACCGGCAGGACATGACTGCTTAACAGCGGCCGCAAATCCTTCTCGACGTAGTGCCCGAGCTTTTCGGCACCGAACTTGGTGAAATTGACGCCATCGTAGGTGCGCAAGCGCCGAATTTGTCCTTCGAAATCCGGCCCCTGCTGGGTGTAGCGTCCTTGCTCGTCGACGAAGCCATCCCAGACGTCGACATAGGTTATGCCGGCTTTCTCCGCGCGTGCGCGATAAAGTTCGTCGAGATAACTCATGTCGCTTGTCGATTTGGTGCCGCGGATCGCCGGCAGTCCAACCCACACAATCGGCACTCCCTTCGTCTTGAGCGCCGCGATCATGTCGTCGATGCGCTGGGAATAAAGCTCAGCCCATTTGTCCGTATGAAACTCACTATTCGCGGATGGTGGCCGCCGTTGCCCCTCGATCGCGGCCGGATGGTCGCTGTCGGGTGTCGCGGCACCTGCTTTTGCTGCAGGATCGCGGTCGCGCAATGGTATGCGGTCATTCACGCCAAGCATCACGACGATCGCGCTGGGTTTCTCCGTCGCCAGCAGGTCCTTGACCGTTTGCAACCATTCCGGTGCATCCTGGTGCGCGTCGTCGCGCGCCAGACCGAAATCAGGCTTAATTTTACGGATGATGCCAATTTCCGGTGTCTCGGCGAACACCTGTTCGAGTCCGTACCCAAGCCAATCGGCAAGCGAATCGCCGATCACCACAACGGTCTCGGTTGACGGCGTCTCCACCTTGCGCGGCGCCGGCGGCTTGGTTGCTTCGAAAACCTGTGGCCGCCGATGAGACGGACTGTACGGATCGAAGGGACTAGTAGATCGGCGGTTGCCCCCAAACGGATCAAAGGAGTTATTCGGATAGGATGGCCGGCGGTCGCCCCAAAAAAAATCGCGAAACTGTACGGCCTCGGGGCGCGGTCGCTGATCGAACGCTGAGCGGCCACCGGCGAATTGCGCGCCTGCCGGTGCGACGAGCGCCGAAGTCGCCGCCACGATCGAAAACGCGAATGCAAGCCGCTGGCTATTTATCGTCATCAAGACGCGCCCGGTGAGCTTCAACGACGCAAGCATTCCCCTGCGTGCCGTCGTCAACCGCGGCCTCGCACGAGCGTCTAGTTGCGCACAATACTAACCAACGATGTCAATCTGAGGATGGTCCGGCGTGCTTCGCAAGCGATTGTCGCGCTGTGCAGGTCAGACCGAAAGTTCCACGCTCAATAAACCGTGATCCGTAAAACCAATGGCTCTCACAGCCGTAGCTCAAACATCCCCGGCGCATCCGCCGGTATCGGACTCAGGCGTGACGCTGGCGGAGGAAAGGCCGACGCCCGTGACGCAATGGAGCTACATGCAAATGCGTAAGATCAAACTATCGACCGCCACCGCAATCGTGACATTGGGACTCGTCGGAACTGCTTTCGCGGCGGATCCCATGGTCGGCGGCGCAGCAATGTATCCGAGCAAGAATATCATTCAAAATGCAGTGAACTCGAAGGATCACACCACCCTTGTTGCTGCAGTCAAGGCCGGTGGCCTGGTCGACACCCTAGAAGGAAAGGGGCCTTTCACGGTATTTGCCCCGACGAACGAGGCTTTCGCGGTACTCCCGGCCGGAACCGTCGACACCTTGCTGAAACCAGAGAACAAAAAGACGCTCGACAAGATTCTCACCTACCACGTCGTGCCCGGCAGGCTAAACTCCAAGGCGCTTGACCAGGACATCGAAAAGGGCGGCGGCAAAGCCGAACTCACAACTGTCGAGGGCGGCAAGCTGACGATCACTGGGGCTGGCAAGGACCTCATGGTGATGGACGAAAAAGGCAACAACGCCAAAGTGACGATTGCAGACGTCATGCAAAGCAATGGCGTCATCTTGGTCGTCGATAAAGTGTTGATGCCCAACTAAGTCGCGTCAAATCGTTTTGGGGCGGGCGACTGTTTGCACAGCGGCCGCCCCATCGTGTCGAAACGGTACGGCTCGTCCCCTTAGCTCCGACGGGCCGAAGCCGGGAGAGCCCCGATGAACACTCGCGTCGGGGCTCTCTTGGGCTTTTGGAGAGCCGCCACTGCGTAACTCCCTCCCAAACAATGGACCATCTGATGGCCGTAACGCCGACAGCGAAGCGTTTTATGCTGCCGTGCCGATCCTTCGCGGTTTTCGCCGTTTCCCCTTGTCGTCAGCGCGATGGCTCAGTTGCCGATTCAGTCATGCCTGATCGACGGAGAGGCTATTCTTTGCGACGACAATGGCCTTGGGGCCTCTAGCCATCCTCGGATCGGCCGGCTATTTCGCGCCACACGCGACCAATCCACGTCGCGAAAGGCGTCCAGCGCGCTCTCCGACTCCCCGTACAGCATGGAGCCGGCCAAGGCGATGCTTGACGCTGCGTGGCTGAAACTGAAATCGCTTTATAGCGCTCTAGGCTTGGCGCCACCCCTCTAAGCCGTCGCGGGCCGACGTGAATAAGGCGCTTGTCTTTTCAGAGATTGGAATCTTGTCAGGTGACGGCGGAAGCCTTGGGGTCGCGTGCTGTTGGTTTGCAAAGTTTGGGAACGCGGGCGCGTTTGCAAAGCTTTTCGGCCAACCGGATATTCGGACTGAATAAAATGCATTCGATGTTCGTACTCGAGTGCCACCATGCCTATCGCGAATGACCAACAGCTGTCGATGGTCGAAAGAATAGAGAGAGCTTTGTTGATGCTCGCCTATTTCATCGAGTTGGACGGCGACGTGCACGTGCCGATGTATGAAAAATTCGAGGCGAAACTCAAAGAGTTAAAAGCGCGGCAAGACGTCAAAGCGCGCGCCTACCATTTGCTGGCCACTTACAGGGAATCAGGTGGTCTCAAGGCGATCCGCTGAAGATATTTCAGTTTCAAATCCAGAGCCGGGCCTTTTCCGTATTTCGGCTTATAGGTTTTATGACCCATCAGACTGTCAATGAGGCTGTCGGGCGCTTCAGCAGCGATTAGGCGATCCTTAAAGCTGTGGTGGAGAGAGTATACCGTATGATCCTTCGTCGGACGCAGATTATTTTCCGCGAGATACTTATTGACCGTCGCGGACAAGCTTGAGGATTTGTCGCGATAACGGGGAAAGCCAGCGGGGCGCTTCCGCATCGCTGCCAAGGCTGCACCGACCAGCGGAATCTCACGTTGCGAGTCCGCGGTTTTTAGGCGACGGCCGTCCGGCAGGATTTTAACGTGTGGGATCGCATCATCGAGGACAATTGAGCTTACTTGCAGGTTCACGACCTCCGACGGTCGGGGTCCGGTATCCGCGATGACACACAGCACGGTTCGCGCATCTTCATTCAACCCGTCGAGGGTACGTTCGGCGAATAGCTAATTTTGGATGAAATCGGTCGCAAAAGGCACCCGGGGCCGGGGTGTTTCACCCTTTATGCGGAGACCTTTGAAAATATCGGTAAGCCCGAGACGACGCCGAATGTTCAGATCCTTCAGCATGCGGCTAAGCTGACCAATGTCCTTATTGGCCGTCTTCGGGTCGGTCTCAGCGGCCACCACGCGTTCGCGCCACCATTCACAGTAATCAATGGCGTCGTCGGCCGAGAGTTCATTCACGGGCTTGTCGCCCACGATGCTCGGAAAACGATCGACGACCCGCTTTCGACCGTCGCGCCAAATACGCAGCTGGTCTGGCGGAGAGTCCCGGATCTCGACTTGGGTGATGGCCTCGTACTCATGAAAAATTTCGGAGACCATGAAAGGCGGCTTTTCCTCCGTGCCTAAGGGTAATGACGCTAATCTCCGGCGCCACTTTTTTGAGGGCTTTGTCCAAAATAGCACGCTCAACATCAGGAATAGGTGGATCCGGATACACGACTAAATCACCGATCTCATCAACACTATGATCTATTATATCAAATAGTTCTGGCGGGCGGGGCAACGCCATGCCTTTAAGTCTGTGGGATTCGAGCGCTTTGTCAGCCTGGCGTATGAACAGGTCGCAGCGGAGTCCCTCAGACAGTACCTCGACGAGAAGAGCCTCGATAGCGGTCCGATCCGAGGGAGCAAATTTTACGCGGGGTAGATTAGCACCATAGGGGTAGGTGCGGCTCGTCCTTATTCGACCCACGTCAGCGAGGACGATCGGTCGCCTCAACCGCTTAGCTTCCGTAAGTTCAAACACGCACCAGGGTCGAGAATCGTACAGATCCGAAACAATGGCAAGAAGCGTGCCCTCGGCAATTTCTTGCTTGAATCGCTCTTGATAGTCTTCCCCCGGCATCAATTCCTTTGCATCGTAAAACGTGTCCAAACGGGACGTCTTGCCCCTTACTGTTGACGTGATTGACAATGTCCCAGGCCGTTTCGTCGCCATCTGCTTTGGCATGGCTTACGAATAGGGGTTCAAGTCCGGCTCCGGGATCTATTATCCGCCGCAGATGCGTCCGAATTCGCTGAAGAATATGCAGGAGCAGCCTTTTCGTTTTTGCGGTCTCGTCCGGCAGCGTCCAGCGATACTGTCGGCCGTATTGCGTCGTCTTTTCAGAAGGCAAGGTACTGCAAGCCATCGTGCCTTGAAACGGTATGTAGACGTCGACAGCACGTCGCCGGCTCATTGCTTCGCGTCCGAACCTAAAGCTGGTTTTCCAAAACGACCAGGGCAAGCCGGGGCACAATTCGAAGCGGTGTTTCGCCAAACCGGGACGGCCCCACAGGTGGGTCGGAGAGTCTGCGCCGAGCGCAAGTCACGTCGTTACGGGCGCTTAACCGGCCACCGTTGCCGTTTCCCTGAGGGCGCGGACGCGCTCTAATCGGATTTACTCCCGACCACGGATCGTTACGGCGTAACGGGGCTGACGAACGACGCTCGCCGCCAACAATGCAACTAGACATTGGGTCAAATTCGCTCGCAATTTGAGCAGCCCTTCCGCACGAGCGCAAACTTTGTCGACGATTTTGCACCGTTTGGGACGTAGTTGGCTTCGCTTGGGCCAGCCACACTGGTCCCCCGGGTAACGAGCAGCAGTTCCATCAGCGAGAACTCCGCGGATTTGATCCGGCCAAATTCGAGCGACTGCCCTGCGCGAAACGGTGTTACTTCGGTTCCGGCCTGGGTATCGTTACGACGTCACCAATGCACCCGAAGGAGCAAAATTAGGTCGTCGGGACGGGCCCACGATGGCAGGACACACGGCGCAACGTCAGCGCGTGACATAGCGCTGCATTCTCACGTTAGCTCGTGTAGTGAGTCCGAAATGAATATATCCGTCGCCTCTTCGATCGCATTCAAGTCCTTACGGGCTTCCGACTCAAGGTAGCCTCGCTTCACCAACGCGGCGATGTCTGGTAGCCGGACACGTACGGACAGCACACCTCGACGTCGACGCCGACGATAGGCGCGCATGTGTTTATCGTGCTCATACTCCTGCCCCGTACGGGGCCTTGCCGAACGATCCGACAAAATTGCAAGCTCGCGAGGTTCACACGGTGAGGACCTCCGTAATGTCAAACACGCCAGAAGAACGCCTCGATCGCCGCGACTTCATGATCGCATCAATTACAACGGCCGGCGCATCAGCTGCCTTTGCCGTTACCGCTGGGGCTGCAAATACTCAGGGAGGAGCGACGATCTCTGCCGGTCCGGCATCAGGAACGGTCTATACCGGCGATACAATCCAAGGGAAAAAGGTCGTCAGCGCGCTCAGCGTCGGAGACCTGGAGCCTGGCAAGAAGCACCTTTTGTATTTTCAGGGCGTGCAGATGCCCACCGGACAGCACTGGTACGTGTCGGTGACAGTCGCCAAGGGAGCGAAGCCCGGCAAGCGCGTCGTGCTCGTCAGTGGTGTGCATGGCGACGAGATGAGTTCCGTGCATACGGTCCAGACCGTGATGAATCAGCTCGATCCGGTGGAGATGTCAGGCACGGTGATGGCGGTCGCGGATGTGTCCCGCCCGGCCATGGAAGGCATGCAGCGCAGATGGCCCAATTTTGGTAGGGGCAATGATCTGATCGATATGAACCGGGAATGGCCCGGGAACGAGAGCGGCGCCACCGCATCCAGCCGACACGCTGGCCTTCTGTTCAACCGGTTGCTGCGGCCGAACGCCGACGCCGCGATCGACTTCCATACGGGGACCACCGGATTCGACGTCACCGCATTCAATATTGCCGGCATGGATGTGCCCGAGATCAAGGCCATGGCGGATCTCTACCCCATCGGCCAAATCTTTGACAATCATGTATATCCCGGTGTCTTGCACAATGCGTTCGTCGACGTGGGCATCCCGTCCTTCACCCCGGAGATCGGAGCTGCACGCGTTCTGAACGTCGATATGATCTCGCTGTTCGTGGAAGGCACAATGAACGTCCTCAAGCATTACGGCATCCTGGCCGGGCCAATGGGGCGCACAGGCAAAGACGTGGGTGTCTTCATCGGCAATAGCGCGCTCCCGATCCTTGCAACTCAGGGTGGGCTCGTCGAGCATCTGGTCAAGCTCAACGACAAAGTCGAAGTCGGACAGATGGTAGCCATTCAGCGCAACAGTTTTGGCGAAGTAGTTGCGCAATATACAAGCAGCGTGGCCGGAGAGGTAACGGGCCAGCGTAGCGACGCGATGTCCGAGCCCGGCGATCCCCTGACATTCATCCTTTTCCACAAGGCGACGCCGGACGGCGGTGAGACTTATCCCGAGTGATCCAATACTAGGTTGCCGCCTCTCCCTGCGGCGATGAGCTTGTTGAGGTCGGATCTGACTCTTCTCATCGACCGACAGGGCGACTGCTTGGCCGGCGGATCGACATAGCCCGCGGCTTAGAACTTGCATTGCCCCCAAGGAATTATGGAAGTTGGAATCTGGATACGTTCATACGGGAGCGTGTCATGTCAGCGAAGCAATTTCGAGAGTACGCGGACGAGTGCATGAGCTGGGCGAAAACTGCCGCATCCGACAAGGACCGGCAAAACTATGCAGGCATAGTCAAACTCAGAAAAATGACCGGCATCGCCGCTTCGCCGAGGTCGCGATAACTCTATATGCTTCTGCCTCGGCGTTTTCGCACGGCCAAGGTCGTTCGCGACCGTCCTGCCTGGGGCCAATAGGGGGTATCGGCGACGTTCCTCCCTGCGGAAATTCACAGTTGCCAGCTTAATTGCCGAAACACGCTCCCAGTAAGATCAAATTTATGACAGGGTATCCGACATGTCATCCGGTGCCTCATTGGTCCTAACTTCGCCATTGATCTCGAGTGTCGCCATTTTCAGACTTTCGTTTTGTGTTTCACCTCAGCGCAAATATCGTCGCACGCATAAACATCGCTATGCTAAAGGTCGTCGCGGGCGCGCCGTGACGCTGTGCATCCGTATTATGAGGTATGACATACTAACCCCGTCACTCCATGCCGACAAAATGCCAATGCCGGGGGTGGCCCAACGGCCGTGGCCGGGATCTTCTCGCGACGCTACGTCGGCCAGCCTTCTATTCACCGCGCTGGGCTCGGTACAAGGACTCGCCACGAGACCCCGCCCCGCGGGTGCTGTCTTTCTCACAGTTCCTGCGTTCATGGACTGTAAGCTACCCGTTCCGCTCCCGTTCACGCAAATCGCTGATTTTGGGTGGAAGGGAAGATTAAATTTGCGACAACCTGAGGAAGCACCCCGGCCGACTGCTCCGTCGATCTCATGCGGAGACTGCGGGTTCGCTCGCGTTTTAACTTACGCCCTGTGAGACAGATTACGATGACGGGTTACCAGGAAGCAAGGTCATCCGCCGAGGCAACGGTGTCGTTTACAATTTCCCACCGCAGCGAACTACAAACTCTTCTCAGTGATCTCGCGAGTTGATGGCGGAAAACGATGACATCATCCGGTTGAAAGGCGACGACAAAATTTGCCGTCGCGCCTAATCGATACTTGTCGCCTAGGTTGCTTTAGTGACGTCGTGCCGTGGGTGCCGCTGACCACTAACATGAATCACCCAATATTGAAGTCAAAGCTATTGCATTGCCACTGCCGACTTCTCGGCGCTCAGGTAAGCGCGTCTTTGAGTTACCGACTAGTGCAGAAAAGCCACAAGCGGAAATTGATTGATCTTTATCCCCAGCGCGCAAACCCCGCAGTCGCTTGGACGTCGCCAGTGACGGTGGCTAAAAAGCCGCGCGGCCTTGCGAAGCTGCGTTTCCCAACAAACCGAAGGGCATGCACTGGCAGACCTATCACCGCTTCCGTCGCGTTCATGATGGTTGCGCAATGGCGCGTACTTAACGGCCTGACGCGCTTTAAATCGTCCCGCATGGGCCGCCGGCCAACCCCGTGGAAAGGGACGCGCCGGTTTTTGCTTGTGTGGACTATCGCGCGATTGTCGTGACCGTTGGCGTCGGTGGCTCCTCCAACATCGAATGGCTTTCAAGCCACAAGGAGCGAGCCGCCACCATCGGGTCGATGCCGCCCTTCACCCACCATGCGGCCTCGTCGCCGCACCGATGTACCTCGCGATGGTGCCCGCGGCACAGCGGAACTGTGAACTCGTCGCTGGTCTTACGGCCGAGTGCCCGACTTTGCGCAAATCGAAGGTGGTGCGCATCAGCGGGTTGCCGGCCACAAATTAAGCACGCATGCTGGGCGACAAACTTAACGTGTTCTCGGTCACGCACTCGGCGGGGCTCTGACAGGGCAAGCAGGCTCTTGTTGATGACCTCGGATCGCGTTCGATACTTTGGCCATTTTACATCAAGCGGGCCTAGAGGCAGCCCAGTTTGCTCGGCCGTTTGCAAAACGCCCGCTGGGAGAGTCGCGAGGCTTGTTAGTTTGGTTTGGAAGGTCTCCTCCACGCGCTGGGCGTCTTGCGCCATCAATCGGTTCTTTTCGCCAAGGCACCGATGCGCCCATATTGCGGCGTCATCTCCGGAGCCAAGATCGTTGAGTTCTGCGACAAGTCGATCCCGTAATTCGGCAGACGCTTCGGGTCCAAGCGCTGGCCTAGCGGAATTTGAACTGGTCTCTGCGTTGGGGCGGGGACTTGCTCGCGGAGCGTGATTTTTTTGACCACCGTTGAGTTGACCGTTTCGGCTCGGCTGCGATCTCTCGGCCCGCGGTGTCGGATTCGTGGGCGTCACAAGATCCGGTGCATCGAGGTCATCCTCGCCGGCTATACCGACCAGCGTGAAAAGGGCATAACGCCTTGCATAAGTTAGCGCGGCGCCCATCCGGTGCGGGGTCGAGGTCTCGCTGATGGCGCAAACCGGCCAGTCCGAGGCGATCCACTCTCCCGACGCGTGCGCCAGAACAGTGGTGAGATTGATGAAGCCAGCGGGCTGGTCGATCGAGGTCGTCTGTACGGTTGCAATTTCATGCTGGCCGAGGACTTTGCGCACAATATCGAGCCCGCTTGATAGCGGCGCATAGCGGAAAGTCTGTTCCCTCCCGCTCCGACCCTCCGGGCGAATGGTCGCAACAAGCGACTTCTCCGGATTGACGAGTTCGCCTTGGGCCTTGGCGAGAGCCGATGCCAAAGTTCCAATCGACGGACTAGACCGCTGCATGGCCGCCCTCCGTATTGAGCAGGTCGAAACTAACGGCGCCGGATTTTGATCGCCTCGCGCGGATGCCATGCCCGATCGCCTGCTGGGCGTCGTCCGGTACCGGGCTTTTCAGTTCACTCTTGGCCTGCTCGTGCTCGAGGTAGGCCGGCCGCGTCCGCGAGAAGATCGCCGCGAATTCGGCCCAAGCGTTAGAGGCGCTCATGTCGACGATGCGCACCGCGTCTAGGCGCGGCTTAGGCGGTTCGATGCCGAACAGGGTAGGCGGCTCGCCACTTTCGACACAGCGCCAGAACTTTCGCTCGGCGGTGACGATGAGGTGCTGGTAGAGCGGGTCAGCGTGGGTCTTGATCTCGACCCACTTGCCGCCGCCGGTGATGATCGAGAGCACCGCTGTTCTTGCCGCGACAACCCACATGTTGTGCTGCAGCTGCGGCATATATTTTTCGGCGGCCGCTTCTTCAGAGAACGACCACGGCAGCATGAATTTGGACTCGAAAACGGCCCCGCTCGCCTCGACCCGCCCGTCGAGGGTTGCCGCCATCCAGCGGAGCCCAGGGTGCCGGATATGCTTCTGCACATCCGCGATGACCTGACCGGAATTGGCCTCGTACCAACGGCGATTGAGGTCCTCGGTTACGACCCCAAGCTGGACGATCAGGTTGCCGGATAGGTCCTCTGGCTCGGCCTCGCCGCGCTTCTCGCGCCAAAGGCGCGACAAGGCGCCTTCGTCTTTGCCCATAATGGTGCGGGCGTCTGACCCGCCGATGAAGTAGCGCCGCGCGGCTGCAGTTCCGTTTTCCCACGCCATCGCCTTCTCCATTTGAAAAACTCATAACCATAAATAATTTATGGTTGTGGCAGAGTCAATTGAATTCTTATGGAATTGTAGGAATCACCCATATTTGCGACCCTGGTCACGCTATGGTCACCGCAGAACAGTGCAGGGCGGCCCGGGGCTTGCTTGGCTGGAACCAGCAGGAGCTCGCACGTCAGGCGCGCGTTGGTATCGTGACTGTGCATCAGCTCGAGGCGGGGCTAAGTCAGCCGCGTCGCGCTACCCTTGAGGTCATTCGAAGGGCGTTCGAAGCCGCCGGCGTCGAGTTCATCGCCGAGAACGGCGGCGGGCCAGGGGTACGGTTGCGAATGAGGCAGGTGAAAAAGAGCTAGCTTATTGGCACGCGCAGGCCTGGCCTCGCAGAGCCAAAAGACGTGGCCGAGAAAAAATGAAATTAGGAGCCGAAACTCAAATTACCACAAAAGGCTCGGAATTAGGACAGCACCGGTCATCACGGGTCCTCACAATTGCCGCTAAGCTGTTGCGCGCGTTTATAGGCGGCGCGCAAAGCCTCCGATTCGTGGCTTAGGATAAGGGCGAGCCCTCAGCCCAGGTCGGGAGATGGTCCCACTACCGCTTTCGCCACATTTTGCTAGGTACGGGAATGATAACTATGTCTGCTTATTATAGGAATCTCATCCTAGAAAATCTGCGCTTGATTTCCCAACTTTTGATTTTTTATCAAAATAACTTCCCCATTGAAAACATTGCGATTTCTTTGTTTAAACTTGATTGTTAATCAAAGGTGCGAGTCGTTGACAACAATTGCGATCGCCAAAAAGGCTCCGCATTTATGCCGATACCGGCCGGCCCGTTGTTTCCACTACACTGACCATGTGACGATCGGAACGAACCTCGCTTGGGAAGGCACATTTGTCAGCACTGTACGATCTTGGCGTAACCGCCGCCGCCGCAGCCATCCGCGCCGGCGAGACGACTGCTGAAAAACTTGCCGACGCGTTGCTGGCGCGAGCCGCCGCTAACGCTGGTCTTGCGGCATTCATAACGCTTGAACCCGATCAGGTTCGCGAGGCCGCACGGCAATCGGATAAGCAGCGTGCGTCCGGCGCCTCTCTTGGTCCGCTGCACGGCGTGCCGCTCGCTCTGAAGGATAATCTCAATACCGCCGATTTGCCGACTTCGGGCGGCACCCCCGGCCTCAAAGGCCATCGGCCCAAACGCAACGCGGCGATTGTTGAAAAATTGCTCGCGGCCGGTGCGGTTATCCTCGGCAAATGCAATCTACATGAGCTCGCCTTCGGCATCACCAACAACAACGCTGCCTTTGGACCGGCCCACAATCCGTATGCGACCGATCGCATTCCCGGCGGATCGAGCGGCGGCACCGCGGTTGCGGTGGCGGCGCGGCTCGCACCAGGGGGAGTGGGTACCGATACGGGGGGCTCGGTACGCGTTCCGGCTGCGCTTTGCGGCATCGTCGGATTTCGCCCCAGCACCGGTCGGTGGTCGCAAGCTGGCGTCGTGCCGATTTCGCACACGCGCGACACTCCGGGCCCTATGACCCGCAGCGTTGTCGATTGCGCTTTGATGGACAGTGTCGTAACCGGCGCGCCGGCGGAACTCGCTGCCAAGAGCCTCAAGGGCCTGCGCATCGGCGTGCCGCGCCGGCATTTCTGGGAAGACCTCGACCCCGAACTGAGCCGTATCTGCGAGACCGTCCTGTCGCAGATGAAGGAGGCGGGCGTCATCTTGGTCGATGTCGACATGTCCGAGGAGGCGACGCTCGACGCCGAAGCAGGGTTCCCGATTGCTCTGTACGAGACCGTGGTCGATTTGGGTCGCTATCTTGCGGACCAAAATGCCGGGCTCGATTTCGCAGGCCTCGCCAAGCGGGCCGCGAGCCCGGACGTCAACGGAATCCTGATGAGCCTTGCAGGCGACGGCGCTGTGCCGGAGCCGGTCTACCGCAACGCACTGCAACAGCGGTCAACGCTTCAGGATGCGTATCGCCGCCATTTCGGCGAACACGGAATTTCGGCCATCGTGTTTCCGACCACGCCGGCTCCTGCGGCGCTGATCGGAGAGGACGAGACGTTCGATCTCAACGGCAAGCCGCATCCGACCTTTGCAACCTTCATCCGCAACAGTGGGCCGGGCAGCGTCGCCGGGATTCCCGGGATCAGTTTGCCGGCCGGCATCACAGCGTCGGGATTGCCGGTGGGTATCGAGCTGTCCGGTCCGATTTTAAGCGACCGAGAGCTTCTAGCCATCGCTGCCGCGGTCGAACAGCTGTTACCCAAGCTGCCGGCGCCGGCAGTGCGTGCTTGACCCGTAACGTGACTTTCATGCACACGAGGGAGACCCCAAATGGCAAGCAATAGAAACGGCATCACCCGCCGAACCATGCTCGGCACCGCGGCGGCCGGGTTGGCGTTCGGCTCCGCTCCGAGCCTGATACGGCCGGCGAACGCCGCGGGCGACTTCAAGATCGGCTTGTTTATCGCACTGAGCGGGCCGGCGTCGCTTTTTGGGCCGACCCAACGAGCCTGCGCCGAACTCGCAGCAGACGAGGTCAACAAGAACGGCGGCATTCTTGGGCGTCAGATCAAACTGTTCCCGACCGACGCCGGCGGCCCGCCGGCGGAGACCGCGAAGTCGGCGGTGCGGCTGATGCTTGAGGAGAATGTCGACCTGTTTATCGGCTCGCACGACAGCGCCACGCGCCAGGCGCTGGTGTCGACGATCAAGGGCAAGGTTCCCTACATCTATACGCCCGTCTACGAAGGCGGCGAGTGCGCCTTCAACGTCTATTGTCTCGGCGAGACGCCAAATCAGCAGGCGCGTCCATCGATCGGCTGGCTTGCCAGCGAACACAAAGCCAAAAGCTACTATCTGATCGGCGACGACTATGTGTGGCCGCGCAAGACCAACGAGGAAGCAAAAAAATATATCGCGGAAAACGGCGGCAGCATCGCCGGTGAGGAATACGTGCCGTTCGGCGCTCCCAACAAATTCGAGGAAGTCGTCACGCGGATCAAATCGGCCAAGCCCGACGTGGTCGTTATCACCCTGGTCGGCGCCGACAACGTCAACTTCAACCGCACCTTCGCCGGCTTTGGGTTGGACAAGGACATTGCGCGGCTCGCCTTCCTGCTCGAGGAAAACACGCTCATGGGCGTCGGCGCGGAGAGCAGCGGCAACCTCTATTCCTGCATGGGGTACTTCGCCAACGATCCGTCGCCGGCGAACGTCAAATTCAAGGCCGCCTACCACGCCAAGTTCGGCGACAAGGCGCCGCAACTCGCGACCATCGGCGTCGACTGCTATGCGGGCGTCAATTGCGCGCAGAAACTTGTCACGAAAGCGGGTGGCACCAACGGCCAGAAATGCATGGACGCCTCCGAAGGGCTGACATTCGATACGGCGGCCGGACCGGCGACGATGCGCGGCCGGCAGGTCGACAAGTCGATGTTCCTTGCCGACTGCAAAGGCACCCAGTTCAATGTGTTGAAGACGTTTGCCGACGTGAAAAGCGGCAGCGCGTGCAAGGCCTGAGCAAGACCGGACGAAGGCGAGCGAAGACCCGGCCGGGTTTCTCGGCCGGTCAGGAGGTGAGGGGATGGATCCGCTGATCGTCACCCAGGCGATCAACGTCGTCTACGCCGTCAGCACTCTTGCCGTTCTCGCGCTTGGCCTTGCCGTGATTTTCGGGCTGCTCGGCGTGCTCAACATCGCGCACGGCGAGTTCATCATGATCGGCGCCTATTGCGCCTATGTTACGCAGTCGTCGGGCTGGCCCTATTTGGCGGCCTTGCCGTTGACGCTTGTGGTGTGCGGACTACTCGGCGCCGCGGTCGAATGGATCATGATCCGTCCACTGTACCGGCGTCCGTTCGACACGCTGGTCGCGACCTGGGGACTTAGCCTGCTGCTGCGAAAGATTGCGGAGGCGATATTCGGCCTCGGATTTCGCAGCCTCAACATTCCGCTTCCGGGTACCGTCAAGTTTCTCGGTACCGAATATCCGATCTATCGGCTGTTGCTGATAGCGATCTCGCTCGTGGTCGTAACCGCGCTCGTCATCTGGTACGGGCGCAGCCGCACCGGCAGCCGAATCCGCGCGATGGTAAGCAATCCGGAGCTTGCCCAAGCGCAGGGAATTTCGGTGCGGCGGCTTGCCGCCGGCACCTTTATCGTCGGCACCTGCCTTGCCGGCCTCGGCGGCGTCATGGTTGCGCCGCTGGTGCCGGTGCAGCCCTTCATGGGGCTCGACTATGTGCTTCGCGCTTTCTTTGTCCTCGTCGTCGGCGGGCTCGGCAGTGTGCCGGGTCTCCTGTCGGGCGCGGCCGTCATCGGCGGGTTCGACAGCGTAATCTCCGCGGTCAGCAATGCCGCCAACGGATATTTCGCCGTGTTGGTTCTCGCGATTTTGTTCCTCTGGTTGAGGCCGCGAGGGATCGTTGCGCGCGGCTAGCCTCGTCGTCCTCATCGCGATTGCGCTGCCGCTGGTTCTCGGCCAGTTCTGGGCCTATCAGCTCGGCCTCTACGCGCTCTACGCCGCGGCCGCGGTGGGCGTCGGGTTGTGCTGGGGGCAGGCGGGATTTCTTCCGCTCGGTCAGGCGATGTTCTTCGGCCTCGCGGCTTATCTGACCGGTCTCGCATTTATCGCCTTTCAGAGCCATCCGCTGCTTGCCGTTCTGGCATTGCCGCTCGCCGCCGTCGTCTCGGGGCTGCTGGCCTATGCGATTGGCGCGGTCGTCTTTCGGCGCACCGGTGAGACCGGCGCATATTTCTCGATGATCACGCTTGCTCTGTCGCTGCTCGCCTTCCAGATCGCAACGAGCTGGAATTCAGTCACCGGCGGTTTTGATGGGCTCAAGGGCATCCCGGGTTTGCCCGGCTTGGACGATCTTTCCGACGTCTACTATGTTTCGGCTGCCATATTGCTTGCAGTGCTGGCGTTGGCCGGCTGGCTCTATACAGCGCCGATCGGCGTGCTGTGGCGGGCGTTGTCGCAAAACGAGCGCCGCCTCCAACTGTTCGGCTTCGACACCAACCACCTCAAGTCCGTGGCGTTCGGCGTCAGCGGACTGATGGCCGGGATCGGCGGCGCGATCTATGCGCCGCAACAGGGCATCGTGACCCCGCAGCTCGTCGGATTTGGCTTGTCGGCCGACTTGGTGATCTGGGCCGCCGTCGGCGGCCGCGCAAGTTTATTGGGGCCGGTCATCGGGACGCTTTTGGTCGGCTCACTTACCGCGCAACTGCGCGATACCCTGCAATTCTGGGAAGTTTTGATGGCCTTGTTTTTCATCGCCATCGTGCTGGTCTTTCCCCGCGGCATCGCCGGGATGCTGGAGACTTTGCTGCGGCGCTTCGCGGCAAGCCGGCGGCTCAAAGCTGCCATCGCCGCGCCAGGTGATCGGGGCGCGAAGCCGCCGGCCAAATTGGCGCTCCGCGACGTCAGCGTTCGCGTTGGGGAAGTCACCATCCTCAACAAGCTTTCGGTCGACTTCGACCAGGCGGGAATATTCTGCGTGATCGGGCCAAACGGCGCGGGCAAGACGTCGATGTTCAACGCCATCAGCGGCGAACTTGCCGCGTCCGGTCAGATCGGACTGGGCAACTCAACCATCGCCGGTCTCGCACCCAATCGCGTCAGCGGCCTGGGCGTCGCGCGGAAATTGCAGATCCCAAGCGTATTTCCGGACCTCTCGATAGCCGACAATCTGGCCATTGCTCTATGGAGCGGCCGGGCCGCGAAATTGCAACTCCTTGACCCGCGCCTCCGCCGCTGGACCAGCCCGATGCTGGAGGAGCTGAAATCGCGTTATCCTTTCCTGGCGTCCGTCGGGCGCAAGGCCGCGGAATTGTCTCACGGCGAGCAGCAGATTCTTGAGCTGGCGATGGCGCTCTTGACCGAGCCGCGCGTGTTGTTGCTCGACGAACCGTGCGCGGGCCTCTCGCCTGAGGAAACCACCGCGGTGATGGAGATCGTCCGCTGGGCCGCGCAGCGGCTTGGCGGCGCCATCATCATCATCGAGCACGACATGAGTTTGGTGAAGGAGTTGGCCGAGGTCGTCTACGTTCTTCATAACGGCACGCTGCTGGCCAGGGGCAGTGTTGCTGCGATCCAGGCCGCTCCGGAAGTTCGTGCAGTCTATGTCGGAGGCGAGAAATGAGCGTCTCGTCGCTGGCGTTTGAAAACGTTAGCGGGGGATACGGAACGACCACTATCGTGCGCGACCTCACTGGCGCGAGCCAACGCCGGCGAAGTGTTATGCGTGCTTGGCCGCAACGGAGTCGGCAAGAGCACCTTGATGAAGCTTCTTTTCGGCTATCTGCCGTGCTTGAAGGGACGGGTCCTCCTCGATGGTGAGCCCGTTCATGGGCTGGATCCGTCCGCGCGCCGCCGCGCCGGCATGAGCTATTGCCCACAGGAGCGGCCGGTCTTCGATGATCTGCCCGTGCGCGACAATCTCGTATTGATGCGGGCAAGCCGAAAACTCGGGCCGTTCCGGCCCTATTTCGATCGCTTCCCAATTCTCGAGCGGCGCCTGACGCAGCACGCCGGAACGCTTTCCGGTGGTGAGAAGAAGATCCTCTCCTTTGTTCGCGGCCTTGCTGAAGACCAGCCGGTCGTGCTGCTCGACGAACCCAGCGAGGGCGTGCAGTGGGAGAACATCCTGCACATGGAAGCCTTCATCGCCGAAAAAAAGGCTGCCGGCGTCGCGTTCATCGTCGTCGAGCAGAATTTGGCCTTCGCCGAGCGTATCGCGGATCGCTACCTGATCATGGACCAGGGCCGCATGATGCTGGAGGGATCGCCGTCGACGATCGACCGCAGCCACGTTCTCGCGCATCTACATGTGTGAGCCGCCGAAGGCGGCGCAGCGCCGCCGTTAGGCGTTCAAGTTACGCCGAATTGACGAGCCGCTGCGCAGCGCGGCGCGATCCTCGCGCGGCGATGCGCCAAACGCATCCTTGTAGCGGCGGCTGAAATGTCCGAAATCCGCGAAGCCGCAGGCAAGCGCGATCTGCGCAATGCTGTCATGGGCATGCAAGGGATCGGCCAAGTAGCGGCGGCTTTTCTCCAGTCGCCGTTGCCAGATCCAATCGCTCACCGTTGTTTGCTCGGCGTGAAACAGGTCCTGGAGATAGCGCGGCGAAATGCGCAGGAAGGCCGCAACCTTCTCGGTATTGAGCGCGTGATCATGCAAATTGGTCTCGATCAGCGCCTTGGCGCGAAAGGTCAGCGCGATCCGGCCCGCGGTGTGAGGTTCGGTTCCGTTTCCTAATCGCTCGCCGAGTGCGGCCGTTATCAGAGATAAACAGGTTTCCGAGAGCCGGCCGGCAGTAGCGGGGGCGATCTCGGACACGACGGAGGCTGTCTGCCGTACGAACGGAAGCACCAATGAGCCGACCGGGCTTGCCGCCTCGATTCGCCGCGCGGTCCACGCTTCGGTTCGGCCAATTCGCCGCACCATTGCGTCGCGCGGCATATGCAACACGAGCTGCTCGAACTCGGCATCGAATTTCAGCGTGTAGGGCCGCGTGCTGTCGTAACAAGCGAAGTCCCCAGGCTCGAGCCGCGCCTCGCGCCCATCCTGGCTCACGATGCCGGTCCCGCTCACCTGCAAACTGATAAGCATGACTTCTTCGCGCGCGCGGTGGATTCGTGTCCGTGTCCGCGTGACGGTCTGACCGTCGGCTCGCACGGTGGAAAAATGCAAACCATCGCACTGGGTGGTCGCGATCTCGCCGAAGAACGGCCCATCCGTGTAAATCTTGCAGTCGAGTTCGACGAACGTGTCGCAGACAGCGTCCTGCCAAAACTGGAAGCGCCTGGGCTCGGCGATAGCGGTCGTTGTCAGCACGGTTTTCATTGCACCGCACCCGTTTCGCACTAGGACACCGGCCGGGCAGCCTAACACGACGCCCGGGCTACGCGAAATGCGTGTCAAAGGTCCTGCGCCGGCAGCCAATTTTTACTGCGCGCGCAGCCAAGTGCCAGCGGAGAAGGGCGCTTAGTTTCACCAGATAGCGGGTTTCTGAAACAGCGTCCGCGGCCGTCCCCGGCTGACGCGGACATTTGGCAGAGGAGTTGAACATGGCCGTGACGCATCCGAAGTTCAAAGTTGCGGCTGTCCAGGCGGCGCCCGCATTTCTCGATCTTGACGCGTCAATCGACAAAGCGATCGGCTTCATCGATGAGGCTGGCGCGGCCGGCGCGCGCCTGATCGCTTTTCCGGAGACTTGGATACCGGGTTATCCGTGGTGGATATGGCTCGGCGCGCCCGCCTGGGCGATCATGCGCGGTTTTGTATCGCGTTATTTTGACAACTCGCTCAGTTACGAAAGCCCGGAAGCCGACCGGCTGCGCGCGGCCGCAAAACGCAACAAGATGTTCGTCGCGATTGGGCTTTCCGAGCGCGACGGCGGAAGCCTTTATATTGCTCAATGGATAATCGGTCCCGACGGCGAGACGGTCGCCACGCGCCGCAAGCTCAAACCGACCCACGCAGAGCGGACGGTATTTGGCGAGGGGGACGGATCGCACCTTGCGGTTCACGACCTCGCCATCGGCCGCGTCGGCGCGCTTTGCTGCTGGGAGCACCTGCAGCCGCTGTCCAAATACGCGATGTACGCACAGAATGAACAGGTCCATGTCGCGGCCTGGCCGAGCTTTTCGCTTTATGATCCTTTCGCCCATGCGCTCGGCGCAGAGGTCAACAATGCGGCGAGCAAGATCTACGCGGTCGAAGGCTCGTGCTTCGTCATTGCGCCGTGTGCGACGGTTTCTCAGGCGATGATCGATGAACTGTGCGACACGCCCGAGAAACACCAGTTCCTGCATGCCGGCGGTGGCTTCGCCGTGATCTACGGTCCTGACGGTGCGCCGCTCGCCCAACCACTGCCGCCCGACAAAGAGGGACTGCTCTATGCCGACATCGACCTCGGCATGATCTCGGTGGCGAAGGCGGCGGCCGACCCGGCCGGCCACTATGCACGGCCGGATGTGACCAGGCTTTTGTTTAACAATCGTCCGGCGAACCGCGTCGAAACACTCGCTTTGCCAGTCGACCAAGAGACTGAGGCCGAGGCTGCGGCGAAGCCGGGGTCGAAGCCGGCTCATCTCGCCGCGCTGCCTCACGCCCAAGCCGCCGCCGAGTGAGGCCGCCCATGGAATCCGCCATTCCTCCGCACCTTGGGGCGAAGCGCACTCGGCATCGGCGTGTTTCGGACGACTACAAGCCGCCTTATCCGTCGTTTGTCGCGCGCCACCGGCCGGAGGTCGAGAAGGTCGTGATGGCCTATTTCGGGATCCAGCACGCGGGCGATGCGCCACCGGCGCGGGCCGCAGCGCTCGATTGGGTCGCGAAGGCATTTGCGGCTCCGGACGGGCCCCGCCACTGGGATCGCGCGATCTACACCGACGAAGCCGGCTATTCCAACGTCGTTTCCGTTGCCTATTGGGACGATCAGAACGGATTCGAAAGGTGGTTTTCACCGGTTCGCGAGGCCTGGACGGGCGGCAAGTTTAGTGGCGCCGGTATGGGCACCTTCATCGAAGTCTTGAGCCCCTCAGTCACCACCTACGAGACGCTGTTTTCGTCGCTTGGTCGGCCCGAAGGCGTGGCAATGCTCGCCGATGGTATGAGTGGCGAAGTCATGGAGCACGCCTATTGGGGCGGCATGCGGGACCGCATTCCGCTGTCCCAGACCAGCGAAATGGCGCCGGCCGGCTCGCCTGCCGTCGTGCGCGACGGCGCGCGTCTGCGTGTGAAGCCGCACGAGAATATCTGTTTGATCCGCTCGGGCCAGGACTGGAGCGATACCGAATCTTCCGAGCGTAAAATGTATCTCGACGATGTCGAGCCCGTTCTGCGCGCAGGAATGGACTTCTTGCGCGACGAAGGCCTGTCGATCGGGTGCTTTACCAACCGATACATGACGGTGCTCGATCGCGCCGGACAGCCGACCGAGAAAACCTACGGCATGAGCTGGTGGAAAAGTCTCGCCGCACTCGAACGCTGGGCTGAATCTCATCCGACTCATGTGAGTATTTTCGGCGCCGCGATGAAGTATCTTTCCAGCCTGGGTCCCGCCGCCAAGCTCAGGCTCTATCACGAGGTCACGGTGGCGCCCGTAGCGGACCAGTTCTTTGAATACCTCAACTGCCACGAACGGACCGGCATGCTGAAGGTCGTTACGGCAGGCGCCGCTGTCGGCGCGTGATCCGACCGCCGCCTGATCACGCGCAGCGCGATGCGCGAAGCACGCTATCGACCATGGACGGCAACTGCGGTCTTGCGCATCTGCACGTGCAAACTTACCGCGGGAAACCGTAACGCCGTGCAGGCCGGTATTTTTGCTGATGCCGCCAGGCCGAGAACAGCGCTATAGTGGCCGTCAGCCAAGAAGCCGGCTTCAAATCGCCGGCAATTCGCAGGGAGGTTCTTTTGCAAAAGGCTGCCGTCCGTCCGGTCTTGCCGGACCTTGCTGAACCGACATTTACCGGTTCGCTGGCTAGCGATGCCGAAGCCGCCAGCGCCTACCTCGCCAGTATCGAGGCTCTGGCGCGACCAGCGAGCGCGGAGCGCAAGGGGGAATTTCGAGCCGAAACAGCCGTACTAAGAGCCCGCGCCTTGGCCGCGAAAGAGAAATTTTTCAGGCTTCACGCCGTCGCCATCTACGACGAGATGACCGGCAAGGGCGCCCGTACATTGCGCGTTTCCGAACTGCTGATGGCGGCGTCAAGCCGCTATCCAGCCTTGTTGCCGACGCGTGAGGCGATCGACGCCGAGAGGGCGCTTAAGCAGCAGAGCGCCAAGGAAGGCCGTGAGCTGGATCAGGGCCTGTTCATCGGGCAAGTTCTCGCCGACGAGCGGTGCGGCATGCATCTCATTCACGCGATGCTCAAGCCCAGGCGCGAGGCGCTCGAGCGGATCGCCGAGTTCCGCCAAACCGGATTTGTCGATCTCGGCGAAGCCAAGGTCGAGCGCAAGGGCAAGGTCGGCTGTGTCACCCTGACCAACCTGAAATTCCTTAACGCCGAGGACGACCGTGCTACGGCGGCATTGGAGACCGCGGTCGATCTCGTGCTGCTCGACGATGCGGTCGAAGTCGGCGTGCTGCGCGGCGGTCCCGTGCAGCATCCAAAATACAAAGACCGCCGCGTTTTCAATGCCGGCATCAATCTTACGCACCTTTACTACGGCCAAATCTCATTGGTGCACTTTTTCATCGAGCGCGAGCTCGGCTTGCTGCACAAGATTTTTCGCGGCCACTGGCGATCGGATTCCTACGACGAGCAATACGAGGATTACGTCGAGAAGCCGTGGGTGGCGGCTGTCGAAGCGTTCGCGATCGGCGGCGGCTGTCAGCTTCTGTGCGTCATGGACCGCGTGCTTGCGGAGACAGGTGCCTATTTCAACCTGCCGGCCAGCAAGGAAGGGTTTATTCCCGGCGCGGCAAACCTGCGGCTCCCCCGACTGGTTGGCATCAAGCTCGCCCGCGAAGGCATTTTCTTCGAGCGTGTTTTCCATGCGGACACGCCGGAGGGTCGCATGATTTGCGACGAGGTTGTTCCCGTTGGCGGGATGGATGCGGCGATCGAGGCGAACGCCGCGCAGCTGGTCAGGGCCGGAATGACGAGTGCAGTCTCGAACCGCAAGGCGCTGCGTGTCGCGGAAGAACCGCTACCGGTATTCCGGCGCTACATGGCGACCTACGCGCGGCAGCAAAGCCGCTGCCTCTACGATCAAAAGCTCATCGAGAATCTCGAACGCAGCTGGAAACCCGGAACCCGGCGGATGTAGGTGGCGTCGTCGCCGTTAATCATGGACCAGCAATGACATCATCCGTAGTAGCTGCCGCGCCGTCGCTCACGTCAGTCACGCGCGTAACCGTCGGCCCAAAGAACACCGTCGGCGCGCTCGAGCCTAGCATGCCGCAAGTGGCGTCGACGCCTTACCTCGTCACCGTCGCCGAGTTCGCTTGCGCGAACCTGGTAAAGGGTTTGCTCGAACCAGGTCAGATCACGGTCGGCACCCGGGTCGTTATCGATCACCTCGGTGCGAGCAAAGTCGGGGCCGCGCTCGTCGTTAACGCCGCGCTGCTTGGCCGGGAGAAAAACCGGTTCAAGTTTGCGGTCGAGATCACTGACGGTGAACGTGCCGTCGGCAAGGTCGAACACGAGCGGGCCGCTGTCTCGCTCGAAAAACTCATGAAGACTCTCGGCTAAATCGCAACGCCTCGCGGGGAGAACTAGCGCGTATGCGAACGATTGCGGAAATGCTCCGTTGGCGGGCGCGGCGGCATCCCTCGCTCGAAGCCGTCTGGTTCGAAGGCAAATCGCAGACCTTCGCTGAATTCAACGAGTTGACGTCGCAACTTGCGGCGGGCCTCGTCGGCCAGCTCGGTCTGCAACCCGGCGATCGAGTCGGCATCCTCGACAAGAATAGCGCGGCTTATTTTGAGCTGTTCTTCGCCCTCGACAAGGCCGGTTTGGTCGCGGCGCCGCTCAACTGGCGGCTTACCCCGCATGAGGTCAAACAGATCGTCGACGATATCAAGCCGAAGCTGATCGTCACCGGCGCGGATTTCAGGGCATTTGGCGCCGCAACGGGCGTACCGACCATGACCTTCGACGATCTGCCGCGCGGCGGCGAGGATCCGCGACGCGACGCCGACGGCGCCGTCAGCTGTCAGTTCTGCACCTCCGGCACCACGGGCCTTCCGAAGGGGGCGATGCTGACCGGATGGAATCTGCTCAATGTCGGATCTTGCGGTGCGCTCGAGAACCGAGAGATGCGCGAAGGCGGTCGCGCGCTGGTTTGCCTGCCGCTGTTCCATATCGGCGGCACCATCTGGGCGATCTGGGCGATGCAAACCGGATCGACCGTCGTCATTGTGCGCGAAATCGTGCCGGAGACGCTGCTCACGACCATGGTCGAGCAGCGCATCGAGAGTGCGCTCCTGGTGCCGACCCTGATGTTGTTCCTGACAGAATTACCGAAGGCGCGCACGGCGGATTTCTCCGCGCTCAAGCTGATCAGTTACGGCACCGCGCCGATCTCGCCCGATCTCCTGCGCCGCTCGATCGAAACGTTCAAATGCCGCTTCTTGCAGGTCTATGGCCTCACCGAAACGACCGGACCTTTTACGGCGCTCTCGCATGAGCAGCATGTCGGCGAGCGGCTTTTATCCTGCGGCCGGCCGATGCTCGGCGGCCGCGTGCGCATCGTCGACTCCGACGGCAACGATCTGCCGGCTCGTGAAATTGGCGAGATCCTCTATCAGGGCGAAAACCTGATGACGGGATATTGGGCGCGCGAGGAGGCGACGGCACAGGCGATCCGCGACGGCTGGTTTCACACCGGCGACGCCGGCTACGTCGATGAGGAGGGGTTTCTCTTCCTCAAAGACCGTATCAAGGACATGATCATATCGGGCAGCGAAAACGTCTACCCGGCCGAGGTCGAAGCAGTCCTGATGTGCCATCCCGAGGTGCTGGAATGCGCCGTCATCGGCGTGCCGGATGCCAAGTGGGGTGAGACCGTGAAGGCGGTGGTGGTGCGGCGCCAAGGTACGAATCTCAGCGAAGCAACGCTGATAGCGTGGTCTCGCGACCAGCTTGCAGGCTTCAAACGGCCGACTTCGGTGGATTTCATCGACGCGTTGCCGCGCAATGCCAGCGGCAAGCTTCTCAAACGCACGCTGCGAGAGCCCTATTGGGTGGGCCTCAGCCGCCGGGTCAATTAGCGACCGGCGACTGGGAAATTACCCGCAACGCGATCAGAGTCTCTCGGCCTCTGCGGAAAATTACCTTATAATCGCTGCAGACCCGATGGGGTGAAGTAGCCGTCCCGTAGCAGCGAAGGGATGACGGCAATGCCGGTGACTTACGAAACGTGGCTTGTCTTGCTCTCGATCGTCATGGCGATCCAGGGCGCCTATGTCGGCTTGAGGCTTGCCGTTCAAATTACCGACGCAACCGGTACGCGGCGGCGCCTTCTTCTTGCCGGCGCTACCGTTTCGTTCGCCGTCGCGATTTGGACCATGCATTTCGTCGGCATGCTGGCGGTGCGGCTGCCGTTCCAGGTCGATTACCTGGTCCTTCCGACTTTATTGTCGTTCCTGGTCTGCGCGATCGTCGTCGGCGCCGCCGTCTATGCCACCAGTTCCGGACCGCTTACGCTGCTTCGCCTTACGCTGTCGTCCTGCCTGATGGGCGGCGGCATTTTCGCGATGCACTATCTGGGCATGAGTGCGCTCGATGCGTGCGCGCTCATGATCCACGATCCGGTCTATGTTGCCGCCAGCATGGCGATCGCGATTGCCGCCTCGGGACTGGCGCTTTGGCTTGCGACCGGGCGGGGAGGGCGGCCACCGCTCATCTTGTCCTCGGTTGCGTTTGGCGTCGCTGTTTCCGGCATGCACTATACGGCGATGAGAGGGGTGACCCTTTATCCGTTCGTCACCACGACCTCGGGCGCGCCAGTTTTGTCGGCCGATCTCCTCGCCATCGTTGTGGCCGTGGTCGCGTTCTGCATATCCGGAATATTCCTTTTGCTGCTGTTGCCCGATACCAGCCGCACGGCGCCGCAAGCCGATTCTGCCGCTGGCAAAGAAGGAGCATTGCGTGTCGTCGCGGAGACCGCGTCGATGTCGGCCGCAATGCCGGACGCGACGACCGACGTCGGCCAGAACATCGAGGTCGGCCGCGGCACCTATGCGCCGCTCGGCGGCGCCGGTGCTCCGCCCCGCCGCTTTGCCCGCCATCTGCCGATCGAGCGGGATGGAGGCACTCACTTTCTTGCGGTTGAGCAGGTCGTCGCGGTGCATGCCAACGCGCACTACACTTATGTCTTCGACGGCAACGACAAGCTGTTCTGCCCGCTCGCCATCGGCGACGTCGAATTGCGGTTGGACGGCAGTCAGTTTATCCGCGTGCACCGCAGCCACATCGTCAATATCGGCCGCGTCGTTGGCTATAAACGCTCTGGTGACAGCGAGCTGGTCGAGATGGCCGGCGCCCACAACTACCTGGTACCGGTCAGTCGGAGCCGAATTGGCTCGCTGAAATCGCGGGTCGCCACCCTTAACGGCGCCGATCCGGCATATGCGCCGCGCCGGCGGCATCGTCTTGCAGTGCAATAAATCCGCTCTGGCCTCCCGAATGCGTCAATAACATTGACGCAATTCGTGCAATCCGACCGCCATTCGTGCGGATGCAATCCCTTTGGTGCATTCGCTAGGCGCTGGTGCAGCGACGGTTGCTGCTGCAGCGCACAACTCGCCACACTTCGTTTTTCGGTATTGCGCGCTTTCCGAACGGGACCTTGGTGATGACCTTGGTCAAGCGGACGGCGCCAAGGGAGGATGCCCATGATACCAGGCACTTTCGCCTATCACCGCCCTACATCCGTCAAGGAAGCCGTCGGTCTGCTGGCGCAACTCGGTGACGACAGCCGCGCGCTTGCCGGCGGCCACAGCCTCATTCCGATGATGAAGCTGCGTCTGGCGACGCCGGCGCATCTCGTCGATCTGGCCGGTATCGCTGATCTCAAGGGTATCCGTGCCGACGGCAACGATATCGTCATCGGCGCGATGACCACGCAGCACGACCTCATCGGTTCCGATCTGTTGGGCGGCAAGATTCCGATCCTGCGTGAAACTTCGGAGCAGATCGCCGATCCGCAGGTCCGCTACCTCGGTACGCTTGGCGGTAACGTCGCCAACGGCGATCCCGGCAACGATATGCCGGCGGTGATGATGTGCTTGGGCGCGACGTATCATGTCATGGGCAAAGGCGGAGAACGCCGCATCGCGGCGCGAAGCTTCTACCAGGGCGCCTATTTCACCGCACTGGAAAGCGGTGACGTCCTCACCGCCGTGCGCATTCCGGCACCGGCCGCCGGACACGGCTATGCCTACGAGAAACTCAAACGCAAGATCGGCGATTATGCGACCGCTGCCGCCGCCGTCGTGCTCACCGTGAGCGGCGGCAAAGTCGCGGCGTGCTCGATCGGATTGACCAACGTTGCCGAAACGCCGCTTTGGGCGGAGGCGGCGGCGAAAATCCTGATCGGCTCAACGCTTGATGCGGCGACGGTGAAGAAAGCCGTGGCCGCCGCCGAGGCGATTACAGCTCCCGCCACGGACGCGCGCGGACCTGCGCAATACCGCACCAAAATGGCCGGCGTCATGCTTGCGCGCGCACTTGCCCGCGCCAAAGCACGTGCACGCGGCTGACCGTAAGAGGCAACGCCATGGCTAAATCCCAAGTCTCTATGAAGGTGAACGGCAAGACCATCGAAGCGCTGGTCGAGCCGCGAACCTTGCTCATCCACTTCCTGCGCGATCAAGAGAACATCACCGGGCCGCACATCGGCTGCGAGACCAGCCATTGCGGCGCCTGCACCGTCGATCTCGACGGCAAGTCGGTGAAATCCTGCACGGTGTTCGCGATCCAGGCGAACGGCGGCGACATCCGCACGATCGAAGGGATGGCGAATGCCGACGGCACCTTGCACGCGTTGCAGGAAGGGTTCCGCGAAATGCACGGGCTGCAATGCGGCTTCTGCACGCCGGGGATGATCCTGCGTGCCTATCGGCTCCTCCAGGAGAACAAAAATCCCTCCGAGGAGGAAATCCGCTACGGCATCTCCGGCAACCTTTGCCGCTGCACCGGTTATCAGAACATCGTCAAAGCCATTCAATTCGCCGCCGCGAAAATCAACGGCGTGCCTTTCCAGGAGGCCGCAGAATGAACGCCCAGACCCCCACCTCCGCCGAACGCGCCGAAAAACTCGAAGGCATGGGCTGCAAGAGAAAGCGCGTCGAAGACATTCGCTTCGTGCAGGGCAAAGGTAACTACGTCGATGACCTGAAGCTGCCGGGCATGCTGTACGGCGACTTCAACCGTTCGCCGCACGCTCATGCCCGCATCAAGAAGATCGACACCACGAAAGCCGCGGCTTTGCCCGGCGTCGTCGCCGTGATAACCGCCGAGACATTGAAGACCGTCAACCTGGCCTGGATGCCGACGCTGGCCGGTGACAGCCAAATGGTGCTCGCCGACGGCAAGGTTCTTTTCCAGAACCAGGAAGTCGCCTTCGTCATCGCCACGGATCGCTACATTGCGGCCGACGCTGCCGACCTGGTCGAGGTGGAATACGAGGCGTTGCCGGTCAATGTCGATCCGTTCAAGGCCATGGCGCAAGGCGCGCCGATGATCCGCGAAGACCTCAAGGACAAGACCGACGGCGCGCACGGCAAGCGCAAGCATTACAATCACATCTTCTCCTGGCAGGCCGGCGACAAGGCCGCCGCTGACGCGGCATTCGACAAGGCGGAAGTAAAGATCAGGGAGATGATCGCCTATCCGCGCGTGCACCCATGCCCGCTCGAGACCTGCCAGTGCGTTGCGTCGTTCGACAAGATCAAGGGCGAGCTGACGCTATGGGGCACTTTCCAGGCGCCGCATGTCATCCGCACCGTCGGTTCGCTGATCTCGAAAATCCCCGAACACAAGATCCACGTCATCGCGCCCGACATTGGCGGCGGCTTCGGCAACAAGGTCGGCGCCTATCCGGGTTATATCTGCGCGATCGTAGCCTCGATCGTGACCGGCGTTCCGGTGAAGTGGGTCGAGGATCGCATCGAAAATCTCTCGACCACCGCGTTCGCCCGCGACTTCTTCATGGACGTTGAGATCGCTGCCACCAAAGACGGCAAGGTTACGGGTCTGCGCTGTTACACCATCGCCGACCACGGCGCTTTTGACGCCTGCGCCAACGCCAGCAAGTGGCCCGCCGGACTTTTCAGCATCATCAGCGGCTCCTACGACATCCCTGCCGCATATTGTGTGGTCGACGGCGTCTATACCAACAAAGCGCCAGGCGGTGTCGCCTATCGCTGCTCGTTCCGCGTCACCGAAGCGGCTTATGCCATCGAGCGCGCCATGGACATCATGGCGCAAAAGCTTGGCATGGATCCGGCCGAATTCCGCATCAAGAATCTCATTCGCCGCGAGCAATTCCCGTACACCTCGGCGTTCGGCTGGCAGTACGATTCCGGCGACTATCACACCGCCATCAACAAGGCGATGGAGAAGGTCAACTACAAGAAGCTGCGCGAAGAGCAGAAGGCCAAGCGGGAAGCCTTCAAGCGCGGCGAGACGCGCGAACTGATGGGCATCGGCGTTGCCTTCTTCACCGAGATCGTCGGCGCCGGTCCGTCGCGCGCTTGCGACATTCTCGGCATCGCCATGTTCGACTCGGCGGAAATCCGAATCCATCCGACCGGCAGCGGCATTTGCCGGCTTGGCACCAAATCGCAGGGCCAGGGTCACGAGACGACCTACGCCCAGATCATCGCCACCGAACTCGGCATAGCCGCCGACAACATCATGGTCGAAGAGGGCAACACCGATACTGCGCCGTACGGGCTCGGCACCTACGGTTCGCGCTCGACGCCAGTGTCCGGCGCCGCCACGGCCATGGCCTGCCGTAAGATCAAAGCCAAGGCGCAGATGATCGCGGCCTATATGCTCGAGGTCCACGACGACGATCTGGAATGGGACGTGGATCGGTTCAAGGTGAAGGGTAATCCCGAGCGCTTCAAGACCATGACCGAACTCGCCTGGGCGGCGTATCACGAAGTACCGCCCGGCATGGAGCCCGGTCTGGAGGCGATCAACTACTACGATCCGCCGAACTTCACGTTCCCGTTCGGCGCCTATATCTGCGTCGTCGATGTCGATGTCGACACCGGTTCGACCAAGGTGCGCCGCTTCTATGCGCTCGACGATTGCGGAACGCGCATCAATCCGATGATCATCGAGGGCCAGATTCACGGCGGCCTGACCGAGGCCTTCGGCATCGCGATGGGGCAGGAAATCCACTACGACGAGGACGGCAACGTCACGACCGCGTCGTTGATGGATTACTTCCTGCCCACCGCGGTTGAAACGCCGCATTGGGAAACCGACTGGACGACGACGCCGTCGCCGCACCATCCGATCGGCGCCAAGGGCGTCGGCGAAAGCCCGAATGTCGGCGGCGTGCCATGCTTCTCGAATGCGATCAACGACGCTTTTGGGTTCCTCGGCTCGACCCATATCCAGATGCCGCACGACAATTGGCGTACCTGGACGGCCGCGGAGAAACTTGGCCTGCATGGGTGAGCCCACCCAAACACTCGTCATGCCCGGCCTTGTGCCGGGCATCCACGCCTTCGACATGTAGAAGGGAACAAAGACGTGGATGGCCGGACCGAGTCCGGCCATGACGGAGCGGAGGTAATTGTCCCTTCATGACCCTCAAACGCGAAGACATTGCGGAAAAGCTCGCGGCGGTCGGCTATGTCGCCGACCACGACCTTGCTACTGCGCTGTGGCTGATGGAGTTTCTCAAGCGCCCGCTGCTGCTTGAAGGCGAAGCCGGTGTCGGCAAAACCGAGGTCGGCAAGGCGCTTGCCGCATTGCATGGCGCCGAACTGATCCGTCTGCAATGTTACGAAGGTCTCGATCAGAACGCCGCGCTCTATGAGTGGAACTATCAGCGGCAGCTTCTCGCCATCAAAACGCGCGAGGGTGTCGGCGAGAATGCGGATGATATCGAGGAGCACATCTTCTCGGAAAAATATCTGTTGGAGCGGCCGCTCCTCGCCGCCATTCGCCGCGAAAAATCGCCGGTGCTGCTGATCGATGAGGTCGATCGTGCGGACGAGGAATTCGAAGCATTTCTGCTCGAGCTGCTCTCGGATTTTCAGGTCAGCATTCCCGAGCTTGGCACCATCAAGGCCACGTCGATCCCGCGTGTGGTGCTGACGTCCAACGGCACGCGCGAATTGTCCGACGCGCTGCGGCGGCGCTGTCTTTATCATTACATCGATTTTCCGGAGGTCGATCGCGAGGCGAAAATCATTCTGACGCGGATGCCGGGCATCGACACGACGCTGGCGTTACAGATCGCGCGCATGGTGGCTGCGGTGCGCAAGGAGGATCTGCGCAAGGTCCCCGGTGTCGCCGAAACGCTCGATTGGGCGGCCACGCTCGCCGGCCTTGAGGTGCACGACCTGCGGCAGGAACCGGAAGCGGTCTACGAGACGATGATCTGCTTGCTCAAGACGCACGAAGATCGCGCGCGGCTCACCCGCGAGGTGAGCGAGCGTTTGCTTGGGAAGGTGGCGTAATGCCTCACCAGCGTCACCCCGAGGTGCGAGCGCAGCGAGCCAACACCAGTCGGCTCTCGCCGACCGGTGAAATTGAAAATCCGAAATCGGGCAAGTCCGATTTCGTTCGGGGCGACGGCTCGGACGCCTCGGCGATGCATCCTTCGAGGGCCGCTTCGCGGCCGCCTCAGAATGACGGGCAATTGTTTGGCGCCGCCCGCCGTCTCGCCGGCTTCGCGCGCACGCTGCGCGACAACGGTTTTCGTGTCGGGCTTGCCGAAACAAGCGATGCACTATCGATTCTCACCTCGCCGGCCGCGACGGAACCGACGTCGCTCAAACCGGCGCTCCGCACACTGTTCTGCGCGACCCATTCCGATTGGGAGCGTTTCGACGAGATATTCGACGCCTTTTGGTGCGGCGAGGGCATGCGTCAGCGGCAAGTCATTTCTGGCAAGCCGGCCGCGAGCCGGGCGCCGGCGCACCGGCTTGCCGAGGCACGCGTCCCGCAGGAAGCACTCGGCCTTCCCGATCATGTCGAGCGGCGGAGTGATGGCGATGGTGAAAGCCCGGCGGACGGCCGCGGACGCCGCGAGGGGGCCTCGCGCACCGAACTCCTGTCAGCGACCGATCTCCGCCACATCGCCGATCCGGATGACGTCGCCGCCACCCACGCGCTGGCGGCCCGGCTTGCCCGCACCATGCGGGCGCGGCTTATTCGCCGCGAGCAGGTTCGTCGCCATGGGCGCCGCCTCGATTTGCGCCGCACCATCCATCGCAACGTCGCGCATGGCGGTACTCTGATCGATCTCGCGTGGCGCCGCCGCAAGATCAAGCCGCTGCGGCTCGTTGTCCTGCTTGACGCTTCCGGCTCGATGAGCCTCTACACGGCGTTCTTTATCCGCTTCCTGCATGGCGTCGTCGACAGCTTCCGTGAAGCCGAGGCCTTCGTCTTTCACACCCGGCTCGCGCATGTCTCGCCGTCGCTGCGCGATCGTGACGTCACCCGCGCCGTCGACAAGCTGGCGTTGATGGCTCAAGGCGTCGGCGGTGGCACGCGCATCGGCGAAAGCCTAGCGACGTTCAATCGTTGGCATGCGCGGCGAGTCATTAATTCGCGCACTGCCATTATGATTGTCTCCGACGGCTACGACACCGGCGAACCGGAACAACTCGGCGAGGAGATGCGGCGGCTGCGCCGGCGCTGCCGCAGAATCATCTGGCTCAATCCGCTGATCGGCTGGCGCGACTATTCCCCGCAGGCCCGCGGCATGCAGGCGGCGCTGCCTTACGTCGATCTCTTCGCGCCGGCGCACAACCTCGAGAGCCTTGCGGCGCTCGAACCGTATCTTGCGAGGATATGAAGCCATGGAACCCGCACCAGATATCCTCGACGTCGTCTCGACGCGAAAGGCGGCCGGCGAACCGTTCGCTCTCGCAACCGTCGTGCGCACCGTGGCGGCGACAGCGGCGAAAGCCGGCGCGAAAGCCGTGATCCTGCCGGACGGCACGATTTCCGAAGGCTGGATCGGCGGCGGATGCGCGCGCGCGGCGGTGCTCAAGGCGGCGAAAGACGCGCTGGCGGACGGCAAGTCCCGCCTCGTATCGGTGCAGCCGCCCGACCTGCTCGCCGATCATGGCGTGCAAGCCGGCGACGAGCAGGAGGGCGTGCGCTTTGCCAACAATATGTGCCCGAGCCAGGGCACGATGGACATCTTCGTCGAGCCGGTATTGCCGCGTCCGCAAGTGGTCATTTGTGGATCGAGCCCGGTCGCCGTCGCGGTGGCCGATCTGGCGAGGCGGGCGAAATTTGCTGTGACGGTATGCGCACCGGGAGCCGAGCAGGCGGCCTTCGATCAGGTCGATCGCCGGATCGAAGGCTACGCACTTCCAGTGGAAGAGGCCGGCGCGCGTTATGTCGTTGTTTCGACGCAAGGACGCGGCGATGAAGCGGCCTTGCTGGCGGCGCTTGCGGTCGATGTGGACTACGTCGCCTTCGTCGGCAGCCGCAAAAAGGCCGAAGCACTGAAGCAGGTGCTTGCGCTACGGGCTGTTCCGGCTGAACGCCTGGCGAAACTCAAGGCGCCTGCGGGCCTTGATCTCGGTGCGATCACGCCGGACGAGATTGCGATTTCGATACTTGCGGAAATCGTTGCCGTGCGGCGCAGTACCCGTCCCCGCGGCGTCGTTGCGACTTCGCCCTAGCTGCTGCTTTCCCCCCGACGATGCCGCTATTGGCCCGGTGTGACGTAGAATATCTTCTTGAATTTATGGCTGGGTCAGAAAGAAATTTGTTTTTGTCGGGCGATTGCTTGACTGACATGGAATATTATACGCTGTAGGCGTCAAGGCGACGGCTCAATCCTTCATAAATCGCCGCGTTTGCAACCGGGAGATTGTCCATGTCTGCGTCATCACAGCATCCGGAAACCATCGCTCTTCACGCCGGCTGGCGTTCTGATCCTACGACCGGCGCCGTTGCCGTGCCGATCTATCAAACGACATCCTATCAGTTCCGCGATACCGAGCACGCGGCCAACCTGTTCGCGCTCAAGGAACTCGGCAATATCTACACCCGCATCATGAATCCGACGAACGACGTGCTCGAGAAGCGCGTCGCGGCGCTGGAGGGCGGCGTTGGCGGGCTGGCACTCGCTTCGGGCCAGGCGGCTTCTGCCATTGCACTGCAAAATCTCGCACGGGTCGGCGACAATGTTGTCAGTTCGACGGATCTCTACGGCGGGACCTGGAACCTGTTCGCCAATACGCTGAAGGATCAAGGGATCGAGGTCCGCTTTGTCGATCCCGTCGATCCGAACAATTTCCGCCGCGCGACCGACGACCGCACCCGCGCTTATTACGCCGAGACGCTGCCCAATCCGAAGCTCACGGTGTTTCCGATCGCCGAGGTGGCCGAGATCGGTCGCAGTTTTGGCGTTCCTCTTGTCGTTGACAACACCGCGGCGCCGATCCTCACCCGTCCGTTCGAGCACGGTGCGGCGGTCGTCGTTTATTCCACGACAAAGTATATCGGTGGTCATGGCAATTCGATCGGCGGCCTGATTGTCGATAGCGGCACTTTCGATTGGGCTGCGCATCCGCAGCGCCAGCCGGCGCTCAACACTCCCGATCCGAGCTATCACGGTGCGGTTTGGACCGAAGCAGTCAAGCCGCTCGGCCCGATCGCCTATATCATCAAGGCGCGCGTTACGTTGCTGCGCGACATCGGCTCGGCGATGTCACCGTTCAACGCGTTTCTGACTTTGCAAGGTCTGGAGACGCTGGCGTTGCGCATGGTCAAGCATTGCGAAAATACCCAGCGGGTCGCCGACTTCCTCAAGAAGCGGCCCGAAGTGACGAAAGTCATCCATCCATCGGTGCAGAGCGGCGTGCATCGGCAGCGCGCCGAGCGGTATCTCAAAGGTGGCTTGGGCGGGCTTGTCGGATTTGAATTGGCAGGCGGCAAGGAAGCCGGCCGCCGGTTCATCGACGCGCTCGAGATGTTCTATCACGTCGCCAATATCGGCGACGCGCGCAGTCTGGCGATCCATCCCGCGACCACGACGCACTCGCAACTTTCGCCGCAGGAGCAGGAAGCGACCGGCGTTTCCGACGGTTATGTCCGTCTTTCCGTCGGGATCGAGCATATCGACGACATCATTGCCGACATCGAACGCGGCCTCTCGGCGGCGGGCAAGGTCAAGAAGGCGGCGTAACTTTCTCGGCGTCATCACCGGGCCGGCACGAAGTGGCCGAGACCCGGTGATCCATCTTCGGCCTACGGTAAAAAGTTGGATTGCCGGGTCGGCCCGGCAATGACGAAACAATTTCAAAACCCGCCGGCGGTGAAGTTCAGCCGCTGGGTGACGTCGTAGGATTGTTTGGCGATGGGGTAGGCGTAGTCGACCCGGAGCGCGCCGAACGGCGACGCCCAGATCAGGCTGCCGCCGACGGAGGCGCGGATCGCGCTTGAGTTGGCGATCTGTTGCGACGGCGACAGCGACGCAAGCTTGGAAGCGCTCGAGGCGTTGGTCGCCCACAAGCTCCCCGCGTCGGAAAATAGCGCCATCTTCAATTGCGCGTCCGCCGGGACGAACGGCACGGGTGCTTGCAGCTCGGCGGAGGTCGTCCAGTAGATGTTGCCGCCCACATTGTCCTGGGTCGTTCCCGGCGTAACGTCGCGCGGCCCAAAGCCGTTGGGCGCAAAACCGCGCACCAGTTGCGGGCCGCCGAAGAAGCCATTGAGCAGCGGTAGTTGCTGCCCGCCCCACGGCGTCGCGTAGCCGCTTTGCGCCCGCGCGATGCCAACGACATCGCCAAAGATCTGGTGATAGTAGCGGGCGTCCTCGGTCGTGCGTGCGAATTTGGCCGCGCCGCCGAGGCCGGCAAATTCGTTGTTCGACTGCACCCGCAACGCCGCTTGTCGGGTTCTTGAGATTGTCGAGCGTGGAGTAGGTCATGCCGGAGCCGACGGAGGAGACCCACATCGGGCCGGCCGCGGCGGCCTGCTGCACGGGCAGTGACGCGGTGCCGAGCGCGGGATCGAGCGAGATGCCCTGATTGTAGATCGCGTAGCTCCAGCTCACGCCGAGCTGGTCGCTTATCGGCGTGCCCGCCAGGATTTTGGCGCCGTAAAGGGTGCTGTCATAGGACTGGTAGCTATTGGCCAAGGACTCCTTGCCGAACACATCGACGCCAAGTGAAAGCCGCGGGCCAAGCGCATAGGGATCGGTGAACGAAACATCGAAGCCCCTGACATATTGCCCCAGCGTTGCCGATGCCCGGGCGGTGTCGCCGGTCCCCAAAAAATTTGTGTCGCCGACGGTGACCGTCGCCGATGCCCCGTCGGCGGCGGAATAGCCGCCGGAGACGAAGAACTCTCCGGTTTTCTGCTCGTCGAGTGTCACGTCGACCACGACGCGGTCGGGGGCCGAGCCAGGTTGAGTGCCGATCTTGACGGTCTTGAAATAGCCGAGCTGTTCGAGCCGGCGCTTGCCGCGGTCGACCAATGCGCGATTGTAAGCATCGCCTTCGACGAACTCGAATTCGCGCCGGATCACATCGTCGCGCGTTTTGCTGTTGCCGTGGATTTCGATGCGCTCGACATAAAGGCGTTTGCCTTCCTCGACGGTGTAAACGAGATTGATCGTGCGCTTTTCGGGCACGCGTTCGCTGCGCGGCGAGGCGGTGGCGAATGGTGCGCCGCTTTTGGCGAGCGCCATCGCGAGATCTTCAGTGGTTTTGTTCACTGCGTCGGCGTCATACGTCTCGCCCGATTGCATGCGCAGGTGCGAACGCAGCGTATCCGGGTCGACCGATTTCACGTTCGAAACGATATCGACCCGCCCAAGGTGATATTGTGCGCCTTCGTTGATCGTGAAGCTGACGACGACGCCTTTTTTGGTATCCTCGTAGCGTGCTGCCGAGCGGACACGCACATCGGCGTAGCCACGCGCGAGATAGAAGCGGCGGAGAAGCTCGCAATCGTTCTCGATTCGGTCGGCGTCGTAGTTATCGTTATCGAGCAGAAAACTCAGAAAATTGGTCTCGCCTGTCTTGATCACACCTTTGAGCTTGTTTGCAGGGTACGCGGTGTTGCCAGTGAACTCCGTTTGCCGGACCGCAAGCTTGTCGCCCTCCTTGATCTCGAAGACCAGATCGAAGCGCTCTTTCCGCGCGATCGTCTTTGGATCGACCCGGACTTCGAAATAGCCGTGCTGGCGATAGAGTTCGATGATTTGCGCGACGTCATCATGCACGAGGGCGTGCGAAAGCGGTCCCCCGGTGCGCGACTGCACGACTTTCTTCAGATCATCGTCCTTGATCCTCTTGTTGCCTTCGAACGCAATTTTGTCGATCGCCGGACGCTCGATGACCGTGACCAGGATACGGTCGCCGTCGCGGGAAATCTTCACGTCCTCGAAAAGGCCCGTGGCATAGAGGCTCTTGAGCGCCGCGTCGAGGGCGGCGGCGTCGATGCCGCCGGTTTCGGCGTGAAAATGGGAGCGGATCATCGCCGCATCGGTGTGTCGATTGCCGGCGACCGCGATCACGGGGGCCGCGGGCGGCGCTGCTTCCGCGTGTTGAAAAGCACCGGGCGTAGTCACCCCGAACAGAAACAGGCAGAGAATGGCGCTTGCCACCCGGCCAGCCATCTACGCGGCTCCGCGATCAAACGAGCGTTTGAATTATCGGATGGCCAGGGCGGAACGGTGTCGGATTGTGTCGAAATCCGGGGCATTGTTGCGTCGGCCATTGACACAATGGTTTACGCGCGCAGCGGGTAACCCTTCGAGGTTGGGCCGTCAGACAAGAGCGCGGACGATCGCGAGCCCGGCAAAAAGTGCGGCGATCGCCAGTGTGACCGATCCGATCACATAGACAGCCGCGCCGGCCAGTTGGCCGCGTTCGTAGAGTAGGGCCGCCTCGAGCGAAAACGCCGAGAACGTCGTGAACCCGCCGAGGATGCCGGTAGTCAGAAACAGCCGCAAATGCTGCGGCAGGGCGCCTTTGAGCGCAAAATATTCAGCGATGAGGCCCATCGCCAGCGAGCCAACGATGTTAATGATAATCGTACCATAGGGAAAGCCGGTGCCCAGAGCGCGGGCGCCGGCGATGTTGATCCCATGTCGCAACGCGGCGCCAATGCCGCCGCCAAGAAAGACAATCACGTACCCCATTGCAGCCCTCCAGTCGGCGCACTCCTACCGGCACAAATGGTTGGTAGGAGTCATCAGCCCGGACGGCGGTTGAGGGGGACTCCATCCCCGAACGCAACGATACTAACTAACGGCGCCCCGATGGCAAGCGGACCGGCATCGCGCGAGCGCACGGCCGCAAGCCGACTGGCCGAAGAAGCTTCCGCCGATCAGCAAGGCGGGTTGGGCAATCCGCGGTGTCGCGCGCCGCTCGGCGCCGACGCGAAGTGTGTGCTCATCCTCGCGGTTTTTACTATCTTGTAGGCGAAGCAATTGATTCGCGGGACGATCAGGGCCGGGAACTGCACATCGTGAACGGGCATTCGCTTCGGGGCGCCAAAAACGCCCGCGTCCGCCAGCTTGACCGCATGCTGGAACAAAACCCCGACGCGGTCGGCGCCAGATACGAACGGGCCAGCCTGTTTCGCGAGCTGGGCATCTTCGAGGCGGCGAAGCACGACTATCTCGAACTCCTGCGGCGCACGCCGACCGACTTTGGTGCGCTCAACGATTTCGGCACGCTCGTCCTCGCGGCCGGTTACAAGGATGCGGCGCGCTCGTTGTTCAGCGAAGCTGTTAGCCATCACCCGGACAATCCCAACGGACGTGTCAATCTCGCCAATCTCCTGTTCCTGACCGACGAATACGAACAGGCACGCCATCACTTCGAAGCGGCGTTGCGCGTCGATCCTGATCACATCCATGCACATCGTGGAATGGGCAACCTTTTGGCCGAACTCGGCGACGCTGCCGGCGCTCGCCGGCATCGCGACAAGGCGTTCAAGAATAGTTTCTTGACCACGTTGCCTTATCGCGGCGACGGTCCCGCAATCTCGGTATTGCTGTTGATTTCAGCAGTCGGTGGCAACATTCCGACAGCGTCCATTCTCGACGACCGCCAATTCCGGACCACGGTCGTGGTGACAGAATACGCCGATCCAACGGTACCACTGCCGCAGCACGATCTTGTCTTCAACAGCATCGGCGATGCCGATCTCTGCGGCGAAGGCCTCGAAGCGGCGCGCGGGGTGCTTGCTCGCACTGATCGGCCGTTGATCAACGACCCCGTTGCGGTGCTCAAGACCGGACGCGCTTCGAATGCCGATCGCCTGCGCGGGCTGCCGAACGTCATCGCGCCGCATATGGTCACGGTACCGCGACATTTGTTGGTGGGTCCGGAGGCTGCCGCGATCGTCGCCGGTTGTGGTTTTGATTTTCCCTTTCTGGTGAGGCCGCCCGGCTTCCACACCGGGCGTTATTTTATACGTGTCGAAAATTTGCCAGAGCTGACCGAAGCGGCGGCGTCGTTCCCCGGCGACGACGTATGCCTCATCGAGGCGCTCGACGCGCGCGATCGTGACGGCTTCCATCGCAAGTGCCGTGTCATGATCATCGACCGCAAAATCTATCCAATTCATCTCGCGATTTCGCGGCACTGGAAGGTCCATTATTTCAAGGCCGACATGGCGGATTCTCCAGAAAATCGTTCGCAGGATGCCGCGTTCCTGGATGACATGCCGGGTTTCGTCGGCGCACGCGGGATGGCCGCTCTGGAGCGGATCAACGTGGCGCTCGATCTCGACTATTGCGGGATTGATTTCGCAGTGAACGCGAGCGGCGACATTCTGCTTTTCGAAGCCAACGCGACCATGGTCATGGTGCCGCTTTCAGACGATCGGAAATGGGACTACCGCCGGCCCGCTTTCGACAGGATATTTGCCGCCGTCCATACGATGCTCGTCGAACGAGCGGGCAGGGCGCCGACCGAGAAAATGGCGGCCGGCTAGCGGTCCTGGCGGAAATAGCGCCTGCCTTTGATTCTTCAGAAGAACGATCGGGCTTGCCATCAACAGCGCGCCGAGAACGAGCGAACCGACGATCGTGCGCGTGTTCAGATTGCCGTCGGCCGCGGCGCGCCAATAGCAGGCGATGCCGATCGGGTAGAACAGCACGATGGCCGTGAACAGCCCGGGAGAAAAGCGCCCGCGGGTCCACAGCACGGGCGCCACATGGAAGAACGTCGCGTTGATCAGCATGAGCGCCGGGAAGGCCAATCCCAGCATTGGCGTGTGGCCGGCAAGATTTGCGGCCACGATGCCAGCAATGATGGCCACCGCGTTGACGACATAGAAGTCGTTCCACTCCACCGGTAACCCGATGACTGCGCGTGCCCAGTCGCGCCAATTGAGCTCATATTCCTCAAGAATATGAAGGGCATAAGCCCCGGTTGCGAGCCACACAAGATCGGTCAGCGACATCGGATCCCCCAGCCATGGCCGCGTACGCTGCATATTATAGCGTTTCGCGCGCCCCGGAGATCGCTTGATGTGATTGCACAGAATACTTGATTTTGCCTATTTTTTAATCAGGCGCCGGGCTGGATCGGTGAACCCACTTTCTCTCGCTGAGATTGTGCAGCAATTTCAAAGCAATCGTTGTCGGCTTAAGTCCGCCACGCGCTGGCATGGGCCTTGCGACACGCCTCACCGCCTAATCGGGACACCCATCATCGTGATGGTCAGCCAGCAGCGGCGCCGTGGCGCTCGCGTGCGTTCAGGGAGCGAGTCAATGAACTTCGACAAGATTTCGCGTCGCAGGGTTTTGCAAGGAACGGCCGCCGTCGCCCTCGGCACGGCTCTGCCGCTGCGGGAAGCTTATGCCGCCGATACGACCATCGGCTTCATCTATGTCGGCTCGCGCGATGACTACGGCTACAACCAGGCCCATGCGGCCGGCGCGGCCGCACTCAAGAAAATGCCGGGCATCAAGGTTGTCGAGGAGGAGAAAGTCCCCGAGACCGACGCCGTGGAAAAGACCATGGAGTTGATGATCAACCTCGACGGCGCGACGCTGCTCTTCCCGACATCCTTCGGCTATTACAATCCGCACATGCTCAAAATGGCGGTGAAGTATCCCAAGATCCGCTTCGAGCATTGCGGCGGCCTGTGGTCGGAGAAGGACCCGAAGAATGCCGGCAGCTATTTCGGCTACATCGATGAAGCTCAACATGTCGCCGGTATCGTCGCGGGCTATATGTCGAAATCCGGCAAGCTCGGTTTTGTCGCGGCCAAGCCGATCCCGCAGGTGCTGCGCAACATCAATGCGTGGACGCTCGGCGCCAAACTTGCCAATCCGAAAGTCACGACGCAGGTGATTTTCACCGGCGACTGGTCGATGCCGGTGAAGGAAGCCGAAGCCACCAACAGCCTGATCGATCAGGGCGTCGATGTCCTGACCTGTCACGTTGATGGTCCAAAGACCGTCGTCGAGAACGCCGCGCGCCGCGGCGCGATGGTGACCGGCTATCACGTCAATCAATCGGTGCTCGCCCCGCAAGCCTATCTCACCGGCGCCGAGTGGAACTGGGAAGTGCTCTATCCGCGCTTCGTCAAGATGTTCACGTCTGGTGAGACCATTCCGAACTTCTACCGCGGCGGCCTGAAGGAAGAGATCGTCAAGGTGTCGCCATACGGCTCCATGGTCAGCGCCGACGCCAAGAAGAAGGCCGACGAAGTCAAGGCGGCGTTGACTGCCGGCAGTTACGTGATCTTCAAAGGGCCGATCGTCGACAACAAGGGTAACACCGTCATCGCCGCCGGCGTGTCACGCGGCCAGACCGATCCCGAACTCGAAAAGATGAGTTATCTGGTCGAAGGAGTCATCGGAGCGACTTCGTGAAGGCCGATGTCGGCACATCTGTTGTAACATCCGGGGTAGGCGAGTTTCTTCGCCTGCCCCAACTCGGCCGGAAAGTCGGTGGCGTGGCGGAATATGTCGTCATCCCCGTGCTTGCCGTGGCGGCATCGCTTGTTCTGTTCGGCGTCTTTGTCGCGCTGTTCGGCAAGAATCCGCTCGATCTGTATTTCTACATGTATCAGGGCGCGTTCGGCACCTGGTTCTCCTGGCAGAATACGCTCACGCGTGCCGCCCCTTTGATTCTCACCGCGCTGTGCACCGCGCTGCCGGCGCAACTCGGCATGGTGATTATCGGTGGGGAAGGGGCGCTGCTCATCGGTGCGCTGGCGGCGACCAGCGCGGCGCTGGCGCTGCCGTCGGCGGCGCCATTTTTTGTTGATGTCGCCATGGCTTGCGCCGGGATGGTCGGCGGTGGGCTGTGGATCATGCTCGCGGGTGCGCTGCGCCAATATCGCGGCGTCAACGAGACGATTTCGAGCCTGCTTCTCGTCTACATCGCGCTGGCGATTCTCAATTTTTTGGTCGAAGGCCCGATGCGCGATCCGGCCAGCCTCAACAAGCCGTCGACGCGCGAGATCGGTGCGGCGAATATGATCGGCAACATTCCCGGCACCGAAGTGCATTGGGGGCTGGTGGTAGGGATTGTTGCGGCCATCCTCTCCTACATTTTGATCTACCACACGGTGTTCGGCTTCGCCGCGCGAGTTGCCGGCGGAAACATCCGCGCCGCCAAGGTTGTTGGCTTGAGCGTCGGTAAGCTCATCCTCATCATCTGTTTTCTCGCCGGAGCGGCGGCTGGGCTTGCTGGCATGTTTGAAGTCGCGGCCGTGGAAGGCCGCACCAACGCCAACCTCGCCGCCGGCTATGGCTTCGCCGGCATCCTTGTGGCGTTTCTCGCACGGCAAAACCCGCTCGCCGTCATTCCGGTCGCTGTTCTCCTCGGCGGCATCGGCGCCAGCGGCGGGCTGTTGCAGCGGCGGCTCGGCCTGCCGGACGCGTCGGTTCTCGTGCTGCAGGGCATGATCTTCGTCATGGTGCTTGCCAGTGACTCGCTCTATGGCCGCATAAGCTTCCTGAAAGGAAAGTCCTGACCGTGGCTGCATCGGCCGACATCGGATTGTGGACGGTGCCGCTGGCGGTCCTCGGCGGCGCGGTGCGCGTCTCCACGCCGTTTCTTTTCGTCAGTCTTGGCGAGTGCATCACCGAGCGCAGCGGGCGCATCAATCTCGGCCTCGAAGGCACGCTCGTCATGGGCGCGATGAGCGCCTACGGCGTTTCCTATCTCACCGGCTCGCCATGGCTCGGCGTTCTTGCCGCGGGCGTAACCGGCGCGGCGATGGGTGCTCTGCATGCCGGTATCTGTGGGTTGCCGCGCGTCAACGATATCGCGGTCGGTATCGCGCTGATGCTGTTCGGCGTCGGGCTTGCGTTCTATCTCGGCAAACCGCTGATCGAACCGACGGCGCCACGCCTGCCGTCGATCGATCTCGGCTGGTGGAGCGACATTCAACAAGTCCGCGCGGCACTGCGCGTCAACGTCTTGTTTCTCATCGGCGTCGCCCTGGCGCCGATACTGGTATGGGCGCTACGAACCACGCGATGGGGCCTGATCATTCGCACCGCCGGCGAGAGCGCCGATGCAGCGCTGGCCATGGGGTATTCCGTCAATCTCATCCGCCTGCGCGCCACGATGTTTGGCGGCTTCCTCGCCGGTGTCGGTGGCTCGTTTCTGTCGCTGTATTATCCGGGCAGCTGGAATGAGGGGCTGTCGAGCGGCCAGGGCATCACCGCGGTGGCGCTCGTGATCTTTGCCCGCTGGAACCCGATGCTATGCCTGTGGGCCTCGCTCTTGTTCGGCGGCGCCGCGGCGTTGGGCCCGGCGCTGCAATCGGTCGGCTTCAGTTACGGCTATCATCTGTTCAACGCCGCGCCCTACATCCTGACGCTGCTGATCATGATCGCGACCTGCTCGCCGAAGCGCACGCTGATCGGCGCCCCGGCGGAGCTCTCGATAACGAGGTGAGCGCATGCCCCAATTGGCACACAAAGAAAGCAACGCGGCGGAACGCTACGTCGCCGCCGACCCGTATCCCTGGCCGTATAATGGCGATCTTCGTCCGCAAAACACCGTTCTCATCATCATCGATATGCAGACGGACTTTTGCGGGGTCGGCGGCTATGTCGACAAGATGGGCTACGACCTGTCGTTGACCCGCGCGCCGATCGAGCCGATCAAGCGCACGCTCGCCGCGGCACGCGCCAAGGGCTTCCACGTCTTCCACACCCGCGAAGGCCATCGCCCGGATCTTGCCGATCTGCCCGCCAACAAGCGCTGGCGGTCGCGGCAGATCGGCGCCGGCATCGGCGATCCCGGGCCCTGCGGCCGCATTCTCGTGCGCGGTGAGCCGGGTTGGGAGATCATCTCCGAGCTTGCGCCGCACGAGGGCGAGCCGATCATCGATAAGCCGGGCAAGGGTTCGTTTTGCGCCACCGATCTTGAACTGGTGCTGCGGCTGCGGGGCATCGAAAACATCGTGCTGACCGGCATCACTACCGACGTCTGCGTGCACACCACCATGCGTGAGGCCAACGACCGCGGCTTCGAATGCCTCCTGCTGGAAGATTGCTGCGGGGCGACCGACAAGAGCAACCACGACCACGCGCTCAAGATGATCAAGATGCAGGGCGGCGTGTTCGGCGCGGTATCGGACTCGGCGAAATTCATCGAGGCGATCTCGTGAGCGAGCTGGCGACGCTGATCCCGCCCGGCGGGCTGCCTTCGCCGTACTGCGGGCAAAGCCACCTTCGGCGTTGAAGCGATCAACATGACCAAGCGCTTCGGCGAGTTCGCGGCGCTCGATCAGGTTTCGCTGAAGGTGAGACCTGGCACCTTCCATGCGCTCCTCGGCGAGAACGGCGCCGGCAAGTCGACGCTAGTCAAATGCATCATGGGCTACTACCAGCCCGACGAAGGCGAGGTCATTGTCGGCGATCGCCAGGAGGCGATCGGCAATCCGCGCGCGGCGCATGCGCTCGGCCTCGGCATGGTCTACCAGCATTTTACGCTGGTTCCGGCCATGACCGTGGCGGAGAATTTCGTTCTGGCGCGCGACGATGTACCGGCGGTGGTGGATTGGGCGCGTGAACGCAAGGCGCTCGAAAAGTTCTTGGACGATATGCCGTTTCGCGTTCCGCTGAACGCCCAGGTTTCGGCGATTTCCGCGGGCGAGCGGCAAAAGTGCGAGATCCTCAAGCAGCTTTATCTGCGGCGCCGTTTTCTGATCCTCGACGAACCCACTTCGGTACTTACGCCCGGCGAAGCCGACGAGGTTCTCGGTATGCTGCGCAACATGGTGGCGAGCGGCGTCCTGACCATTCTCATGATCACCCACAAATTCCGCGAGGTCATGGCGTTCGCCGACGAGGTGACGATCCTGCGCCGCGGCAAGCTCGCGGGGGCGGGGCATGTCAAGGATTTGAGCCCCGATTCCATGGCACGCACCATGATCGGCGCCGAAGAATTGACGGTGCAGCCGCCGCGGACCGGCGAATACGGTCCGCCGCGCCTCGACATTCAGAAATTAAATGCGCTCGACGACGGCGGGCATCCCGCGGTGCGCGATGTTTCGCTCTCGATCCGTGGCGGCGAGATCGTCGGCGTCGCCGGCGTATCGGGCAATGGGCAGCGTCAGCTCATAGAGGTTCTCGCCGGCCAGCGCGAAGCCGAGAGCGGCAAGGTGTATCTCCAAGGCGAACTTTATCACGCCACGCGGCAGGAAATGCGCCACAACCACCTGTCGGTGCTTCCGGAAGAGCCTTTGAAGAATGCCTGCGTGGCGCGCATGAGCGTCGCCGACAATCTCGCGTTCCGGGAATTCGATCGTGCGCCGTTTGCATCCGGCGGCTGGTGGCTCAACGGTGCGCAATTCCACAAAGACGCGATGCGCAAGATCGAGCGCTACAAGATCAAAACCCGCTCGGACGATACCGCGATCGGCGAATTGTCCGGCGGCAACGTGCAGCGTACTGTGCTGGCGCGAGAACTGGCGGGCGAAGTCGATATCCTGGTCGCAGCCAACCCATGCTTCGGCCTCGATTTCGCGGCGGTCGCCCAAATCCATGCCGAGATCATGGCGGCGCGCAACCGTGGCGCTGCGGTATTGCTGGTCAGCGAAGATCTCGACGAACTCCTCGAACTCGCCGACCGCCTGGTGGTGATGTTCCACGGCTCGATCGTGTATGAGACGCGCGCCAGCGAGGCCGATCTTACGGAAATCGGTCGCCATATGGCGGGGCACTAGGGCTTTGTACTTATAAATCGCGCCGGTCTGTATCGGTTTGCCAGCGTAGTCCTTCAAATTGCACGTCGCGCCATATGCGCTTTGTGCCAGTCCGCGACGCGTCCACCTCTACGCCCGATAGTGGACATTCGGCGGCACAGCCGCAGCGGCGGCTTCGAACGATAGACAGTTAGAAACGCGTCAAACGCAACGGCAGCGTCATGATGAACTTGAATTGCCCGCAGGCGTGTTTGGTCGACAACTCGACGAACTCGGCCGGCGACCTCACTCGTGCGAGCCGCCATGCATATTCCAAAGTAGCATTCATATTGGCGTTTATCAGTTCGAGCGCCTTGGTCCGATATTCATCCGCCGCCTCGGCGGAGGGTAGGGGCGGTCGTTCAAGCTCAGGCGCGTCGCCATATCTTTCCTTTTCGCACGGTCGGCTTGCCGCCTCGCCGGCAAGGTCGGCTGGCACTGTCGTCCTGACCAGCCGGTTTGCGTAGTGCGCCGACTTTGCTACGGCCAGGGCGACTTCGTCCTGCTGTTGCAGCATCCTTTCGCCCGTCGGCGCCGACCCGTTGAGCCTACCTTCCAGGGGCAACCGGGGCACCGCGAGATTCCCAAATTCCTTCCTCTGCTCGTCTAGGAAGCCGTTCCTCACAAGACTGGGATTTGCGCACGAATTCTCACCCCGAGCTGTCGCGGGCGAACGTTGCGGCGCCGCTGACGGCTCCAAAGGCAATCTCTCCGCAACGGCGCCGCCCTCGATCGACCCGAAGAGCTCGGCCATCGAGCGGCGTACCGGGCGTCGGGCCTTAGCCGGTCGCACTGATCGGGTGTCCACGGTCGATCGACTCCACCGCAAGTTTTTCCCAAACCCACCGCCAAAGGTCGTTGATCTCCTTCGCGGCCTTCCCGTCAGGAGCAAACTCGGTCACCGCAAAGCCGGCACCAAGCGAATCCTGATGGTCGTTACGCTGGACGATAAAGGGAAAGGCCAATACCCCCGCCGCATTCAGCGCCGCAGCCGCTTCGCTCGGGCGAAAGCCGCGCGGCGGCGTCTGGTTGAGAACAAACGCAAATGGCTTGCCAAATTTGCGAGCAATGCCGAGCGTCGGCAGCGCCGCCTCGATATCAGCGGGACTGGACCGCGCCGGGATCAGGCACATGTCGGCTGCGCTGATTGCACTTGAGCTCAAGTAGTTGTTCGTTGCGGGTGTATCGATGACGGCCAGCGTGCATCTGTTGCTCTCGATCGCCCGCAACGCTCGCTCAATTTCGACGCTGCTGTCAGCCCGGTCGATGCGAGGGTCGGGAAGAGTGCGCCGTCGAGCCCAATTCGAAACTGTTCCCTGTTGGTCGGTATCGATGATGGCAACTCGGTGCCCGTCGCCCATCGCGGCGACGGCAAGCCCGATGGCTAGCGTGCTTTTGCCGCTGCCTCCCTTTTGGGTGGCTAGTACGATCGTGTGCATAGTGTTTTGCCTTTCGCCGGCAAACAACACAGCATACCGAAACGTGAGCTTGATGCCACGACTACCGGAACTTTTCTCGATTCGAGTCAAGGCGGTTGGATTGTCATTGCACTACCATGCCAGTCGACGTGGCCCGCGCGAGATCCGAATTACTATGGGTCGCGGCCTGGCCCGGGGTCCCTGAAACTGCCTCGCGGCTGTGGCGCTCCGCATTATCGGCTTTGCCCCGCCGACACTCGCCGATAAATGGGATAAAGCGGCTCCCACATTTTCGCACTGATGGCGGCGGCAAGATCCTTATCGGCAGTTGCGGGTGCGAGTCCCTCTGCGGTCGCCTGCTCGGCCACCGCCATCGCGACGTGGAATGAGATCTTTCGCAGCTCCGCCAGCGGGGGCAACAAATTGGCGCGCGGATCGTGCCGCGCGGGCGACAGATCGGCAATGGCGCGCGCCGCCGCGAGAAACATTCCTTCCGATATGCGGACCGCCCGCGACGCGATCGCGCCGAGACCGATGCCGGGATAGACATAGGCGTTGTTGGTTTGATCGACCCGGAAGTGATGCCCGTCACGCACGACCGGCGGGAACGGGCTGCCGGTACCGACGACGGCGCGGCCGTCCGTCCAGGCGAGGAGGTCATTCGGCGTCGCCTCGCTGCGCTCCGTCGGATTGGACAGGGGAAAGATTACCGGCCGGCGGATGTGGGCCGCCATCGTCCGCACAACTGGTTCGGAAAAAGCGCGTCCCTGTCCGGATGTGCCGATCAACACCGTCGGCTGCGCATTCGCGGCCACGTCGCCGAGGCCGATCCGACCGGGCGAGGCAAGCTTCCATGCTGCGACCCGGCCGGGGCTTTGCGCGAACCGCGCCTGAAACGGCTGCAATCCCGGCATTCCCTTGACGATAAGGCCATCGCGGTCGACGAGATAGAACCGGCCGCGGGCCTCCGCCTCCGACAGGCCTGCATCGATCATGGCGCGGAGCAACAGCGCGCTGATTCCGGTTCCCGCCGAACCTGCTCCCAACACCGCGATACGTTGCTGGCCAAGCGGCATGCCCGTGACGTTGATCGCGCTGAGGATGGCGCCGACGGCGATGGCTGCCGTCCCTTGAATATCGTCGTTGAAGCTGCACAGCCGGTTTTGGTATTGCGCCAGCAGCCGGTTGGCGTTGCCAAACGCAAAATCCTCCCAGTGCAGCAGGACGTGCGGCCACCTTGCGCGCACGGCGTCGACGAAAGTCGCGACGAAGTCATCATAAGCCGCGCCGCGCATGCGGTGGTGACGCCAGCCAATGTAAAGCGGATCGTCCAGAAGCGCGCCGTTATCGGTCCCGACGTCAAGGAGGATGGGCAGCGTGGTCGATGGGTGCAGACCGGCGCAGGCGGTGTAGAGCGAGAGCTTGCCGATCGGGATTCCCATGCCGCCGGCGCCCTGGTCGCCCAGACCGAGAATGCGCTCGCCATCGCTTACGACAATGACCTCGACGCCGTCAAAGCGATGATTGCCGAGCACCCGATGAATGCGGTCCTTTATCGGATAGCTGAGAAACAGGCCACGCGGCTTGCGAAAGATGCGGCTGAATTGCTGACAGCCGAGGCCGACGGTCGGTGTGTAAACAATCGGCATCAGCTCTTCGATGTGCCGGGTCAAAAGCGCATAGAACAAAGTCTCGTTGGTATCCTGCAGGCCGCGCAGGAAGACGTATTTTCGCAAGTCCGTGTCGATCTCGCGAAGGGCGTCGAGCCGGCGTTCGACTTGCAGGTCGAGGTTCGTCACGTAGGGCGGCAACAGGCCGTGCAGCTCGAACTCGTCGCGCTCCGCATCGGAAAACGCCGTGCCCTTGTTGAGCAGCGGGTCATTCAACAGCTCGTAGCCGCTGAGCCCGGTATCGATTGTCATGGGCATGTCTGCAATCATCGGCGCTCCTCTTCAGGGGATGCCGAATTAGTCCGAACCGCTCGCGGGCAATCGACCGGTCGGCTCCGCGCCGAAAACGATGCCCCGCGCTTCGGTGCCCAGCGCCGTGAGGACCGCGATCACAACGGCGACCACGCCCGCGACAAGTGCGAGCGCAAAAGCGTAGTCGCCGCCATAGTGGGATGCGATGGCCGCTTGCAGCGGGGCGTTGACCGACGCGATCAGGTTGCCAAGCTGATAAACGAATCCGGGAAAAGTCCCGCGGGCGTCGTCGGGCGAGAGCTCGTTGAGGTGAACGGGAACAACGCCCCATGCGCCTTGCACCATGACTTGCATAAAAAAGGCGCCGATCGCGAGCCAGACCGCGGTGGTCGAAAACGCCCACAGCGGAAGTACGGCAAGCGAGAGCAGGGCAGCAATAATGACTATGCGCCGCCGGCCGAAGCGCTCCGACATCGAGCCGAATGAGATACCGCCGATGATGGCGCCGATATTGTAGATAACCGCGATCAGGCCGACCTCGTGCGGAGAGAAGCCGTGCTGGACTTGCAGGAATGTCGGATAGAGATCCTGTGTGCCGTGGCTGAAGAAATTGAACGCCGTCATCAGCAGGACGGCATAGATGCCCAGCCGCCAGTGCGACTTAAAGACCGCCAGCGTGTTGCTGCGGGCCGTTGTCGGTTTCCAGGTCGGCGATTCCGGAACGGTGCGGCGGATATAAAAGACGAGCAGGGCCGGAAGGACGCCCACCATGAACATCCCCCGCCAGCCGATATACTGATACAGCAAGCCGTATACGATCGATGCAAGAAAGTATCCGGCCGGGTAGCCGGATTGCAGCAGGCCGGAGACGAAGCCGCGGGCATGCGCGGGAATGGATTCCATGGTCAGCGACGCCCCGACGCCCCATTCGCCGCCCATCGCGACGCCGTAGATCGCGCGCAGCACGAGCAGAGCCGTCAGGCTCGGCGCGAAGCCGGAGGCAAATTCGATCACCGAATAGAACAGCACATTGACCATCAGCGTTGGGCGTCGGCCCCAGCGGTCAGCGGCGCGGCCGAACAGGAAGGCGCCGATCGGGCGCATCGCCAAGGTCAAAAGGATGGCGACAGTGACTTCGGTGACGTCGGTATTGAATTCCTGCGCGATGCTCTTGAGCACGAACACCATGAGGAAGAAATCGAATGCGTCGAGCGTCCAGCCTAAAAAGCTTGCGGCGACGACGTGTTTTTGGTCGGTGGTCCAACCCGAGAGGGCGGCAATGCGCATGGTTTTGCTCGCTAGAGTTTTGCGGTCGCCGGTCGGCGCGGCACCATAATGTTGCTGATAATTTCTTGTACGACTTGGTCACGCTGGTTGAACGTTTGCGTTCGCAACTTTAACAACCCGCGATCGGGACGCGACTTGGACGGCCGTTTCTCCAGCACTTCGGTTTCGATTTGCAATTCGTCGCCGGGCAGGACCGGGGTTGGCCAGCGCAGGCCCTCGAATCCTAGGCCGATGGTGCCGCCTGCCGGTCGATATTCGCTCCGGGCGATAAGGCTCATTGTCAGCGCGGCGGTGTGCCAGCCGCTCGCCACAAGGCGCCCGAAAATCGACTTGCGCGCAGCCTCCTCGTCGAGATGGAAGGCTTGCGGATCGTATTGTTTGGCAAAGGCGATGATCTCGTCCTTCTCCACTCGCACCCGTCCGCTCGGCTTGAAGATCTGTCCGGCGGTGAAATCCTCGAAATATCGCTCGCCCATCCCCCGTCCGCTCCTCGACTCGGGCACTTTAGCTGTAAGTATATCGTTCGCGTCATCGTATAGGGTGCGGGATTTCGCCTGCCATCGTCTTTCCTTCCTGCCGCGGCTGCGGTTATCATCGGTCGGCGCGCACAGGAGCACGGCCAACAATGCCAAGGCGTCTCGCATTCGCATGCACCCTGCTTCTTCTTGCCTGGAGCGCGCCGGCGATCGCCGGGGATTGGTATGACGGCCCGGAAGAGCGCTGGTACGACAGCAATGATTACTGGCGCGCGACCCGCGGCGCCATCTACGCGATGGGAAATCGCATTGCTCTCTCGGAAGCCAACCCCGAGATTGACGATGGCTACAAAGCACCCATCATCACCCGTGACCGCGCCGATATATTGCGGCTGCGGTCGTCGGTCCTCCCTCCGGCGCAATGGCGTTCGGCATACCCGTGCTGCTACAGCCGCAGGGCCATTCACATTCGCTGAGCCGGCAAGGGTTGTCGTTGAGCTTCAGCCTGGGGAGGGCGCACTAAGCCCGCCCGGCGATGGTCCCAGCAGCCGTCGCCTCACGCGCGCCGACCAGCCGCTGAGGCTGTCCATATAAAGATAAAGCACCGGCGTTGTGTAGAGCGTCAGCACCTGACTGACCAGCAGTCCGCCTACGATCGCTAGCCCGAGCGGACGCCGGATTTCCCCGCCGTTACCAAAGCTCAGCGCCAGCGGCACGGCACCAAGGGTGGCGGCCGCCGTCGTCATCATGATCGGGCGAAAGCGCAGCATGCAGGCCTCGAAGATCGCATCGTACGGGCTCAGTTCCCGCGATCGCTTCGCCTCAATGGCGAAATCGACCATCATGATGGCGTTCTTTTTGACAATGCCGATCAGAAGGATGACGCCGATCAGTCCGATGATGTCGAATTCGGTGTGAAAAACGATGAGCGCCAGTATGGCGCCGACGCCGGCCGACGGCAGCGTCGACAGAATTGTGATCGGATGCACGTAGCTCTCGTAGAGCACGCCGAGGAGGATATAGACCGCGGCGATCGCAGTCAGGATCAGGATCGGCTCTTTGCTGAGCGATTGCTGGAACAGTTGCGCCGTGCCGGCGAGTACGCCGGTGACCGATGATGGCATGCCGATCTGCGCGATGGCGGCGTGGATCTCGTCGGCGGCCTGTCCCAGCGATTTACCCGGCTTCAAATTGAAAGATATGGTCGAGGCAACGAACAATCCCTGGTGATTGATGGACAGGGGCGTGTGGCCCGGCCGGTAGTGGCTGACGGCGGCGAGCGGGATCATCGTTTCTTTTGTTGTGGACACCGCGGCGCCGGCTGAAGTAGAGCCGTGGCCGGTATTCGCAAGGGCATTGGTGGCGGCGTTGCGGGCGGCGTTGTTGTTGGCGTTTGCCGACGCGGTTGCGTTCGAAACTGTGGTAGCCGTCCGGGATGCCGCCGCAGTGACGGTTCCTGCCGGCAAATTCGACGTAGCGGTGCCCGCCGGCGTTCCGCCGGAGGTGGCCACGTACACGTCGCGAAGCGAGTTGGGATACTGCGTATAGCGTGGATCGATCTCCATCACCACGTGGTACTGGTTGATGGCGCTGTAGATGACCGACACCTGCCGCTGGCCGAATGCATCGTAGAGGGTGTTGTCGATCTGCTGTGGCGTGATGCCGAGACGCGCGGTGGTGTCGCGGTCGATGTCGAGATAAGTCTCAAGCCCTCGCTGCTGCTGATCGGAACTCACGTCGGTTAAAACCGAACTGTGCTCAAGCGCTTCGACAAGCTTCGGCGTCCACTTATAGAGATCCTCCACATTGTCGGATTGCAGCGTGTATTGGTACTGGGCGTTGCTCTGGCGGCCGCCGGCGCGCAGGTCCTGGATGGCCGCCATATACAGACGGCCGCCCGGGACCCGGGCGAGCTTTGGCCGCAATCGTGCAATCACCTGATCGACCGATACGCGCTGCGATAACGGTTTGAGCGAAACGAAGACGTTGCCTTTATTGATCTGCGAATAGCCGCCGCCGCTGCCAACGCCGGTATAGCCCACGACATGCTCCACCGCGGGATCTGCCTGCACGATGTCCATCATCTGCCGCAGCTTTTGGCTCATCAACTGGAACGAAACGCTCTGGTCCGCCTCCAGCGATCCGACCAAACGTCCGGTATCCTGCTGCGGAAAGAAACCCTTCGGCACGACGATATATAGCGCGACGTTGAGACAAATCGTGCCGACGAAGATCAACAACACCAGTCGGCGATGACGCAAAGCCCAGGTCAGCGTGTGACCGTAACCGCGCAAGGCCCGCTCCAGAATGCCCGGGCGACGTCCCGCCTCCCGCGTCGGCGGCGTCTGCAGGAACAGCGCGCACATCATCGGTGTCGTTGTCAGCGAAATTACCAGCGAGACCAGTATGGCGATCGAGAGCGTCACGGTGAATTCGCGGAACAGCCTGCCGAGAATGCCGCCCATCAGCAGTATCGGAATAAATACGGCGATCAGGGACAGGCTGATCGACAGCACCGTGAATCCGACTTCGCGCGCGCCCCGGAACGCCGCCTGCATGCGCGGCATGCCTTCTTCCATATGGCGTGAGATATTTTCCAGAACGACAATCGCATCATCGACGACGAAACCGGTCGCGATGGTCAGCGCCATCAGCGAAAGGATGTCGAGGCTGTAGCCCAGAAGATACATCGCGCCGAAAGTGCCAAAGATTGAAATCGGCACCGCAACGCCAGGAATAAGTGTCGCGCTAAGGTTGCGCAGGAAAAGGTAGACGACCAGCGTGACCAGTATGACGGCTACCACCAGCGTCAATTCCGTGTCGTGCAGCGACGCGCGTATTGTTGTGCTGCGGTCTATGGCCACGGTTACGTTGGTGTCGGCTGGCATGGCCGCTTCCAGATGCGGCAATTCCGCCTTCACGTTATCGATGGTCTCGATGATGTTGGCGTTCGGCTGGCGGTAGAGGATGATCAGGATTGCAGGCTGTCCATTGGACATGCCAAGGTTGCGCACGTCCTGAACGGAATCCTTCACGTCGGCGACATCCGTCAGGCGCACCGCCGCGCCGTTGCGGTAGGCGACTACGAGCGGCGCGTAGTCTGCCGCGACGTTGGCCTGGTCGTTCGTGTAGATTTGATAGCGGTGGTTGCCGTCGTCGATGGTGCCCTTCGGGCTGTTGGCGTTGGCCGACGCCAACGCGGCGCGCAGATCTTCGAGCCCGATGCCATAGTGATAGAGCGCCTGCGGGTTGAGTTCGACGCGCACCGCGGGCAGCGTCGACCCGCCGATGATGACGTTGCCGATGCCGCTGAGCTGCGACAGCCGCTGCGCCAGGATGTTGCTCGCGGCGTCGTACATCTGACCTTGCGTCAGTGTCTTCGAGGTCAGCGCAAGAATGAGGATCGGTGCGTCGGCCGGATTGACCTTACGGTAGGTGGGGTTTGCCGGCAGGTTCGTCGGCAGGTCGGCGCGGGCAGCATTAATGGCGGCCTCGACGTCGCGTGCGGCTCCGTCGATGTTGCGGGTGATGCCAAACTGAAGCGTTATCCGCGCCTGTCCGATCCCGCTTTGCGAGGTCATTTCGCTGACGTCGGCGATCTGGCCGAGGTGACGTTCGAGCGGCTCGGCGACGCTCGTCGATACAGTTTCGGGGCTGGCGCCGGGAAGGGTCGCGGTAACCGAGATGGTCGGAAAGTCGACCTGCGGCAGCGGCGATACCGGAAGTCTCAAAAATCCGAGTAAGCCCGCGAGTGCAATCGCCAGGGTGAGCAACGTCGTCGCCACCGGCCGCGAGATGAATGGCGCGGAGATGTTCATTCGGCGGGCTCGTTGGAGGCGCGCGGGCTCGCCGGCCGCCTGCCGGAGAGCCGCGCCGCCAGGCGATCGAAGTAGAGATAAATGACCGGCGTCGTGAACAGCGTGAGCAATTGGCTAAACATCAGTCCGCCGACGATGGCGATGCCGAGCGGCTGTCGCAGCTCGGAGCCGGTGCCAGTTCCCAACATCAGCGGCAATGCGCCGAGCACCGCTGCCAGCGTGGTCATCAAAATCGGCCGGAAGCGCAACAGACAGGCCTGATAGATGGCTTCACGTGGCGGCAGGCCCTCGACCCGCTCGGCCTCCAACGCGAAGTCGATCATCATGATTGCATTTTTCTTGACGATGCCGATGAGCAGCACGATGCCGATGATGGCGATCACGTCGAGGTCGTAGTGCAGCAGCATCAACGACAAAAGCGCGCCAACGCCGGCCGACGGCAGGGTCGAAAGAATGGTGATCGGATGGACGAAGCTTTCGTAGAGCACGCCCAGCACGATGTACATCGCGATGACGGCCGCCAGCAGCAGGAATACCTCGTTGGCCAACGACGATTTGAACGCCGCAGCGGTGCCCTGAAAGGCGGTAGTGAAGCTGATAGGAAGCCCGACTTCCTTCTCGGCTTGTTCAATGGCGTCGACTGCGGCGCCGAGCGACACGCCTGGCGCGGTATTGAAAGAAATCGTGGTGGCGGGAAGCTGGCCGAAATGGGTGATCAGCAACGGGCCGGTATGCTGTTCGACATGCACGAAGGCCGACAACGGCACCTGGCCGTTTGTGGTTGACGAGGAGGACGGCAGGTAAATCATGGACAAGCCGTCGAGCGAACGCTGCAACGACGGATCGACCTCCATGATCACGCGGTTCTGGTTCGATTGGGTATAAATGGTGGAGATGATGCGCTGGCCGAATGCGTCGTAAAGCGCGTTGTCCACCGTCGCCGGGGTGATGCCGAAACGGGCGGCCGTGGCACGATCTATAACGATGTTCAACGTCAGCCCCTGCTGTTGCAGGTCGCTGGCCACGTCGGTGATCTGCGGCAGTTCACTAAGCCTCTGCACGACGCGAGGCACCCACGTATTGAATTCGGTGGCATTGGGGTCCTCAAGTACGAAGTGATAAGGAGCCCGGCTGATCGTGGAGTTGATAGTGAGGTCCTGCACCGGCTGCATGTAGAGTGTCACGCCGATGATGCCGGATACCTCCTGCTGTAGCCGTCGGATGATCTGGGTGGCCGTCAGCTTTCGATCGTCATGGGGCTTGAGATTGATAAGCACGCGTCCGGTGTTCTGCGTCTGGTTGGTGCCGTCGACGCCGATGAATGAACTCAGGCTTTCGACATCCGGGTCGCGGAGGATCGCCTCCACGACCTGGTTCTGTAGTTTCGCCATCGCCTCGTACGAGATGCTTTGCGAAGCTTCGGTGATTCCCTGGATCATCCCGGTATCCTGGACGGGGAAGAAACCCTTGGGGATCAGGACGTAAAGAATGAGCGTAAGCGCGAGCGTCAGTATGGCGACCAGCAGGGTCAGTGGTTGGCGATCAAGCACCCAGTTCAGGGCGCGGCCATAAAGCTCGATTGTGGCGTTGAAAACCCATTCGGCATTGCGATCGAAGCTCGAGCGTTCGGCGTCTGGATGGTGGCGGATCAGCTTGGCGCACATCATCGGCACCAGCGTCAACGAGACCACCGCCGATATGACGATCGTGACCGCGAGCGTGATCGCGAATTCATGGAACAGGCGGCCGACGACGTCGCCCATGAATAACAGCGGGATCAGCACGGCGATCAGCGAGATGGTCAAAGAAATGATGGTAAAGCCGATCTGCTGCGAACCCTTAAGCGCGGCTTCGAGCGGGTTCATTCCGTCTTCGACGTATCGTGCAATGTTTTCGATCATGACGATGGCGTCGTCGACCACGAAGCCGGTAGCGATCGTCAGCGCCATCAAGGACAAATTGTCCAGGCTAAAGCTGAGCAGATACATCGCTCCCAGCGTGCCGACGAGCGACAGCGGCACCGAAAGGCTCGGTATGACGGTTCCGGGAATTGTTCGCAGGAACAGAAAGATCACGACGACGACGAGAACGATCGCCAGCGCCAACTCGAATTCGACGTCGGCGACCGAAGCGCGGATGGTCACCGTCCGGTCGCTCAGCACCCCGACATCGACAGCCGCGGGGAGGGTGGACAGCATTCGCGGCAGCAAGGCTTCGATGCGGTTCACCACCTCGATAATGTTGGCTCCCGGTTGCCGCTGGACGTTGAGGAGGATCGCTGGCGTCGTGTTCGCCCATGCGCCCAGCTTGGTATTCTCCGGACCGCTAACGACATTTGCCACATCCGAAAGCCGCACCGGGTTGCCGTTGCGGTAGGCGACGATGATGTTGGCGTATTGCGCGGCGCTGACGAGCTGATCGTTGGCGTTGATCGTAGTGGCCTGGTACGGACCGTCGAAATTTCCTTTCGGTGTATTGACGTTGAGATTGCCGATGGTCGTGCGCATGTCGTCGATATTGAGGCCGTAGGCGGCGAGCGATTGCGGATTGAATTGCACGCGTACCGCCGGGCGGTGGCCGCCGCTGATCGAGACCAGCCCAACGCCGTTCAGTTGCGAGATCTTCTGCGCCAACCTGGTTTCGCTCAAATCCTCCAGGTCGGTCAGCGACAAACTCTTCGACGTGACAGCGAGCGTCAGGATGGGCGCATCGGCCGGATTGATCTTGGCGTAGACTGGTGGGATCGGCAGATCGCTTGGGAGCAGGTTATTCGCGGCATTGATCGCGGCCTGGACCTCCTGCTCGGCGACGTCGAGGCTGAGATCGAGGCTGAATTGAAGCGTAATGATCGACGCACCGGCCGAACTCGCCGATGTCATCTGGTTCAAGCCCGGCATCTGTCCGAGCTGTCGTTCCAGCGGGGCAGTAACGGACGAGGTCATCACCTCCGGGCTGGCGCCGGGATAGAAGGTTTGAACCTGAATGGTCGGGTAGTCGACTTGTGGCAGGGTCGACAACGGCAGGAAGGTGTAGGCGACAATGCCGGACAGCATGATCGCCGCCATCAGGAGCGTCGTGCCGACGGGCCGTAAAATAAAAGGTTCGGAGACGTTCATCGCATTATTTCATCGCTGCGGGTGCAAGGCGGCCACACGCGGCGAGCTGGAGGAGCGTGATCTTTAGGAAAACCGGTCTCCACTCCTTTGCATCGTGGTCTATTGGCCACCGCCATTGCGCCGGTTTTGCGAGCGACCGGGGCTTGGCGACGGAGCGACGACCGTGGGCTTTCCGGTAGCATCGGGTGACTGACTGCCGGCTTCGGGAACGATGACGCGCGCGCCGTCGCGTAACCGATCGGTGCCGTCGATGACGACTCGTTCGCCGACGGACAGGCCTGAATTTACCGCGGTCATCGGGCCGTCGTTCGGGCCTATGCCGATCGGACGTACCGATACGGTATTGTTGGGGTTGATGACGTAGACATAACTTCCGGGCGCGCCGCGCTGGATCGCGGCCGTCGGCACGGTCACGGTGTCGTGGAGCGTCTTTACCAGTAGCTGCGCGTTGACGAATTGGTTCGGGAACAGGGCATTGTCGGGATTGTCGAACTGCGCGCGTACTTTCACAGTACCGGTGGTCGTGTCGATCTGACTGTCGAGTGCGGCGACACGGCCCACCGCGAGCAGTTTGATGTTCGCACGATCGTAGGCAGAAACCTCGAGTTGGGTGCCGGCCGTGAGTTGCGGCATGACATCGGGCAAGTCGTCTTCGGGGATCGGAAAGATCACGGTTATGGGTTGCATCTGCGTGACGACGGCGATCCCGGTCGTGCTGGTGGTCTGCACATAGTTTCCAGGATCGACAAGACGAAGGCCGATCCGGCCTGTGACCGGCGAAACGATGTGGCAGTAGATGACGTTTAGCTTTTGCTGATCGACCTGTGCCTGATCGAGTTTCACCAGCCCCTGATTTTGCTGCACGATGTAGATTTGATCCTCGTATTGCTGGCGAGCAATCGAATTCTGTTCGGCCAATTTTTGGTAGCGCAGGAGATCGACTTGCGCCTGCGCGAGAAGGCCTTGATCGCGCGCCAGCTGGCCCTCGAACTGGGCTTGCTGAAGCTGGTACGGCCGCGGATCGATTTGCGCCAGAAAGTCGCCCTTCTTGACATTCTGTCCTTCGACGAACCCGACCTCGGTGAGTTGACCGTCAATCTGGGTTTGCACCGTAACCGTTGCGATCGGTGTGACAGTGCCAAGCGCGTTGACGATGACACGGATATCGCCCTTGCCGACGGTCGCGGCACCAACCGACTGCGGCGGCCCGCCTTGCGAGGTGCGCCCGCCCGCCGCCGACGGCTGAGTAGAGGATGTTGACCGGTAAATCAGGTAGCCGCCGATGGCGACCCCGATCAGAACGATCAGGCCGACGACAAAGCGCGTCCTTCCAGACCGGCTCTTGGTGAGCGGGGCTTGGATCGGGGGGTGAAGGTCCGGCGCGGCCTCGTCATTTGATCTGCGCGTTCGTTCATCCATGTGCGCGTTCGTTCATCCGCATATTGTCGAATATACGATATAGTGGCAGCCGACCGGCCTCACCTAATGAAAATTCGCTAATGAATTGATGGCGAAGACATCCGGGCGTCGATTTATACAGGCTAAAAATGCGCGTCGAATCAGTGGTTTGTGTCGGCCACGGGCGGGTCAAATCTCAGGCCCGATCAATTCGGCGGAAGCTGCGGTAACACCGAAAAATCCCTCTCCAGTTCCTTTTTCGACGGCAGCAATGTGGTGTCCCATCCGCCACCAAGGGCCTCGATCAGGTTGACGCTTGCAAGGAACAGGTTCTGTCGGGCCGTCAATTCGCTCTCCTCATACCCGAGCAAAAGGATCTCGCCCGTGACGACGGTGGTGAACGCGGCCGTGCCGGCCTGAAACTGACGCAAATACACGTCCACCGCCTCGCGCGCGTCCACAACCGCCTTGTGTTGGACCGCGAGCTGCTGCGTCAGGAAACGGATGGCAACCAGCTGGTCTTCGACCTGCTGGAAAGCGGTGAGCACCGTTTGGCGATAATTGGCGACACTTTGCCAGTAGACGGCGCGAGCGGCGTCCACCTGCGCGCCAAGCAGCCCGCCTTCGAACAACACTTGCGTTCCGGCCGCGCCAAGCGACCACACTTCGTATGCGACATGCAACGGCAAAGGATTCGTGCCGGTCCATCCCAGCATGCCGGAAAGACTTATGTCGGGGAAATATGCTGCGACCGCGACACCGATCAGCGCGTTCTGCTCCTGCATGGTTCGTTCGGCCGCTGCGACATCGGGGCGCCGCTCGAGCAACGCCGACGGGACGGTGACCGGGATTCTCGGAATCGTGCCGCCGAGCGGATGGGGCCCGATACTCAATTCGGCGGGCGGGCGGCCGATCAATATGGCGATGGCATGCTCGAATTGCGCACGCTGCGCCCTGACGTTGAAAAGTGTCGCTTCGGTATTGAATACCTGGGCTTCGGCGGTCGCGACGTCCGCGGCCGTGACCGCATAACCCGCTTTGAACTGGTTTTGCACGATGCTGAGGGTTTTTTTGTATTCCGCGATGGTACGGTTCAACAATTGGACCAGCGCGTCGGCAGCTCGCAAATTGAAATAAGCGAGCGCGAGCTGGGCTTGGGCCAAGAGCTTGACGTTGTCGAGATCGGCAGAGTTCGCCTGCGCCGCGGAGGTGTTGCTCTCGATTTGACGACGGACCTTGCCCCAAACATCGAGAGACCAGGTGCCGGAAAATTGAGGAGCGAAGGTGTTCGAATATGCGCCAGCGCGCGCCGCGGTGGCGATTGCGCCGGCGCCGCCGGTTTTGGGCCCGTTATACGCCCGCGTGGCGTTATAGTTGGCGTTCACGACCGGAAACAGGGTTGCTTGGGCCTCCCGGATCAGCGCCCGCGCCTGTTCGTAAGCCGCAGCTTGCGCGGCGACGGTCTGGTTCGAGATTTCAACCTGCTTGATCAGGAACTCGAGCTTGGGGTCCCGGTAAAAAGCCCACCAACTGCCGCGATCGAGCGCATCGCTTGGGGTAGCCGGCCTCCAGCCCTTGAGCTCCTTGAAAGTCGGCGAAGCGGGCGCAGCCTCGGGGACATAATCAGGGCCGACGGAGCATCCCGCGAGCGCGAGGACGAGGAGCAATGCGGGGGCGCAGATCGGCGTGCGCAAAAGCGGTTCGCGTCGCACCCAACCTTTTCCACAACTATCAGCATGGGCCAACGCAACCACCGCCGCAAAACCTGCCGCTGCATGCCCCGAAATCGAACGATGCCGCACGAAACGCCGCGGCGCTCGGCCGACACAATGCACGAAAGCCGCATTTCCAAGCTGCGACCCCACCCCCCGATCGCGTTAACCGTAACCATGCCCGACGACCCCTTGAATATCAACAGCATCACGGACGCCGGACCGTTTGGCCCGGCAATGTGTTGTCCGGGCGACAGTGACCAAAGGCGGCCGTCGGCATACGATGCGCCGAGCGCCGCGAGCCCGATGTCATGTGGTCGCGATCTGCGCGACTTATACGGTCGACGGGATGCCGGCCCCGGCATTCGCTGCGATTGTTTTTCGAAGGAGGGGCAGATGCCCTACACATTCACGCTGACCGCCTCGATACCGGCTAGCCCGGAGGAAATCTATCAAGCCTGGCTCGACAGTCTCGCGCACTCCGAGATGACGGGCGGCGAAGCGAGCATGTCCGATCAAATCGGCGCCGAGGTGTCGGCATGGGACGGCTATATCAGCGGCCGCAATATCGAGCTGATCCCGAGCGAACGCATCGTTCAAGCATGGCGTACAAGCGAGTTCGAAGACGAGGACGAGGACTCGGTTATTACCGTCATCCTTGAACCGGTCGGTGCCGAGACCCTTTTGACGCTTGAGCACAGCAACGTGCCGGACGAGCATAAGAGCTATGAGGAGGGCGGCTGGGAGTCGAACTATTTCGAACCGATGGTCGCCTATTTCAGCGAGCGCAAGGGCAAGGTCGCGAAACCGGCGCACAGCCAGCCTCGCAAGAGCAGCGTGTCGAAGGCTTCGCCGAAAAGCACGCCCAAGCGAAAGGCCGAAAGCGCCGGCAGGGCGAAGCGCGCGGTCAGTGCAAAAAAGCCAAAGCCGCCGGCGTCGCGGGCCAAGGCTTCATCGAATAAGGCTTCATCCAACAAGGCTTCGCCGAAGAAAAGCGGAGCAAAGAGCAAAACCAAACCAAAGAGCAAAACCAAGAGGAAGACAGGCGTGGCGGCCACGCGCAGCGGTACAAAGCCGCGTTCGGGCAAGCAGAGCGGCGGCAAGCGTAGATAATGACTCTCCAGGCGTGCCCGCCGAAAGGCTGCCCCGCTACCGCAACCGGGACGACGAACCAGGCGCCGTCCTAGCGGATTTCATACCGATTTTGCGAAGCCCGCCGGCGCGGTGCCGGAGCCGATTCGGGGGCGCCAAACATGCGAGAGAAGAAGCCCCCGCCGCCAGGATAGTAGTTGCGCCCGTACCCGCCACTACCAAATCCGTTGCCGAAGAAACCTTGCGACTCCGGCATCGCCAGAGCCTCCCGGCGAATCGGATTCTCTCTGTGCTCTACCTGACTGTCCGCGACCTTGCGCTCGTCGCCCTTGAGAATTGCCAGCAACGTTCTGTCGCGGCCGTAAACGTCTTCGCGGAATTCAAGCTTGCCTTCATCGTCGACGAACGCCGTCTGATAAGTCAGGTGGACCGGCATGAATTTGGGGAACTGGATATCCTGTTCGCCCTGGTTGAACATCTTGCGGATGCGCTCTTCCGTGTAACCTTCGCCGGGACGGACAATCGACAGCAGCACTTCGGCATATTTCACCGGATCCTGTACGCGCATGCAGCCGTGGCTGAGCGCCCGCTTATCAAGCGCGAAGAGATTTTTGTTCGGGGTGTCGTGCTGATAGACCAGAAATTTGTTGGGGAAATTGAAGCGGAGCCGCCCCAGAGCGTTGCGGTCGCCCGGCGGCTGCGAAATGTGAATGCTGCCATCCGGGTTGGTGCTGACACGTAGCCCCATGCGTGCCAGGACAGTCGGGTCCTGCGCCAATGCGGGCATGTACTCCCTGGCCACGATTGACGGCGGCACGTTCCAGGTCGGGTTGACGGTGATGAACTTCATCTCCGTGCTCATGAGCGGCGTCGGCATGTTCGGCTTGCCGGCCACGATCCTGGTTGTCCAGACTTGCTGTCCGTTTTCAACGACGCGCAAAGTGAAGTCGGGAAGATTGACCATCACGTAAGTCTTGCCGAGGTCGTGCGGCATCCACCGCCAGCGTTCGAGGTTGGCGATGATAGTGTCGATCGGCCGATCGGGCTGACGGCCGTTGAGCGCTTCGACCGTTTGTGGCGTGAGCTGGCCGGTGGCCTTCAGCTCGTGTTCTTCTTGAAACTTCTTCACCGCGTTGGCGAGCGCCTTGTCGAATGTATCGCCGTCGCCATCGAGGCCGAGCCGTTCCCGCAGTTGCGGAACGCGCGCATCGGTCATCCCGACCTTCAGCGCCGGCCCGTTTGCGATCGGAGCCTTGCCGGCCTCCGCCTTGCCGGCGCGCAGTTCCGCGAGCTTGGCCTTGAGCGCTACGTAGCCCGGCGTTTGCGGCTCGTAGGCCGCGAGCGCTTCGCCGGCGTCTTTGACGTCCGCCATGCCGGCGAGGACTTCGGCCGGCGTCGGCGCCTTCGAATCGTAAAGGATGTCGCTGCTGACGCGCGACCAATGAACGCGTCCTACGGCCGCATGGTGCGCGTAGGTGACGACCGATGCCGTAAGCCTCATCTCGGCGTCGGCCAACGCGGCCGGGTCGGTCAGCGAGGTGACGTTCGGCACCGGGTAATCGGCCGGGTCGAGACCGTCGGCGTCGACCTTGCCGAGATAGGCGATCGCGGCCTTGGCGCGCTCGTTGACTTGGCCGTCTGTGATCCAGAGCGGCGCGAAGTTGCGGCCGGAATAGAATGCTTCAAACGCGGCTCTCTCTTTCTTGCCGCCGAGAACGCGATCGAATTTGCCGTTGGCCATTTCGCGCAATTGATCGACGACCGGCGTATTGGCGTCAGCGATCGCCGTCGCCGGCGGAGCGGATGCTGCCGGGATCGGTGTTTCGGCGGCCGGAGCGGCGGCGGTCGGCGTCGGTGTTTCGGCAGCCGGAGCCGATGCTGCCGGGGTCGGCGTTTCGGCATTCGGAGCGGCAGCGGCCGGTGTCGGCTTCTCATCCGTTTCGGTCGCGGCGGGTTGCGGCGTCACAGCCGGAGCCTCGGTTACTGTGGGAGCAGGGGGCGTCTCGGGTGATCGGACCGGTGTCTCTGTCGATTGGGTGGTCGCCGGCTCAAGTGGCTTCTCCGCCGGGCCGGTGGGCTCATCGGGCTTTGCGGTAGCGGCCGGTTGTACGGTCGTCGCGTCTGAGTCGCTCGATGCATCCGGTTTCGCCAGCGCAACCGTTGTCGGATGCTCCGCCGACGCTTGCGGTTTGGCCGCCGGGGCCGGAGTAGCCGGTTCAGAGGGCGGCTCGACGGGCTTCGCTGCCGGCTGCGCCGTTCCACCAGACGTGGGCGTCACGGTCGGCTGGGTAGTGGTGGCGTCGAGGTTCAGACCGAACTTCGGCTCGGCCAGCGCGCCGCCAGCGGCGCCGCAAAGGAGAAGAACAACGGCGGTCGAGGTGAGAAATCGATCAATACGGACGCCCGGCATTGCAAATTCTCCTTGGTGCCCGCGATCAGGCGGTCGCAAAGGCCTCACTTTGATTGGGGCTGACTGCTCCCAACCTCTGTCGCTGATAGGACGCCAAAGCCCGACACTCGCGGGCACCGTACGTGAAGCGACCCGGTTTGTCGCGGCGCGGCGTCGTTCGTTAGGCCCGGATTCATGCGATTTTCTGCGGCTGTCGCTCTCGTGCAACGCCCTCAGCCTCCGTTTCGTCGGTACCCGCATTCAGTCCGAGGACCTCCAACTTGCGGTAGAGGGTCGAACGTCCGATTTGCAACCGGCGCGCGACTTCCGACATCTGGCCGCGATAATGGCTGATTGCATATCGAATCAGTTCAGCTTCAAGCTCTTCGAGCGGGCGGACGTCGCCCTCCGCATCCAGCAAGGGTAAGGCATCCACAGGTGGTAACGCCGGCATCGCCGGCTGTAAGGCAAGGGGCTGTGCCGCCGCGATGGCCTCGAGCGAACGTTCCGTCAGTTCGTCAACCGGAACGGCGTGACCCGAACTTGTGACCGGCGCTGATATCTGCGCCGAGATTTGCGGGAATTCATCGATGCCGATGCAATCTCCGTCCGCGAGGACCACGGCCCGGAAGACCGCGTTTTCCAGCTGGCGGATATTGCCGGGCCAACGAAAGGCGCTCAGTAGTTGCAGCGCGTCCGGCGTGATCGCGCGGATGCGCTTTCCCTCTTCCGCGGCGAACAGGGCGAGAAAATGCCGGGCAAGTGCCGGAATGTCCGCCGGCCGTTGGCGCAGCGGCGGCACGGTAATCGGAAACACGTGCAGCCGATAAAATAGATCTTCCCGGAAGCGACCCTGCTTTACGTCGGCAATCAGGTCACGATTGGTAGCTGATATGATGCGGACATCGACCTTGACCGGCTTGCGCGCTCCGACCGGTTCGACTTCGCTTTCCTGAATGGCGCGGAGAAGCTTGACCTGCGCCGCCGGCGGCAATTCACCAACCTCGTCGAGAAACAGCGTGCCGCCCGAGGCCTCGACGAACTTGCCGACGTGGCGCTCGGTCGCGCCGGTGAACGATCCTTTTTCGTGACCGAACAGGATCGATTCGATCAGGTTTTCCGGCATGGCGCCGCAATTCACTGCGACGAACGGTTTACTCCGCCGGTCGCCGGAGCCGTGGATGGCGCGTGCGATCAATTCCTTGCCAACGCCCGATTCACCGGCGACGAGCACCGGGATCGTCGACGCCGCGGCCTTCTCGGCCATGCGTATGACGGCGAGCATTGCCGGGCTTTTGGTGATGATGTCCTTGAAGCCCAGCGTGCCGGACCGGCTGTGCTTGATGCGGCTGAGTTCGCCTTCAAGCGCGCTGGTGTTCAGCGCGTTGCGCAAACTCACATGCAGGCGCTCCGCCCCGACCGGCTTGACGACGAAGTCGATGGCGCCGGCGCGCATGGCCGAGACGACGTTGTCGATGCCGCCGTGCGCCGTCTGGACGATCACCGGCACGCCGATCCCCGCTTGACGCAATCTGGCCAGTACGCCGAGGCCGTCAAGGTTTGGCATGACCAGATCGAGGATGACGCAATCGATCCGAGCACCGTCGGCGGCGCTCAGCAGCGCCAGTGCGGCGTCGCCGTTGTCGCGCGTCACCGTCTCGTAGCCGAATTTTTGCAGCATGCCTTCGAGCAGCCGGCACTGCACCGGATCGTCGTCGACGATGAGAATGGCCATCAGTTCCTCGGCGGTTTGGCGCCGCAAGTTGTGCCGTTTCGGGTCACTGTGGCCGAGGGCGCTTAAAGGGGTGTTAACCCGGGAACCCGGTCGCCGTGCGCAGTGCCGCCGGAAGCCGGCGCATGGGCCCGCCTTGCGCGTGCCTTAGTGCTGCGCCACATCAATAAGAGGCGAGGCTGCCCCATTCTACGTCCTCCACGCTTCCATGCCTCAATCCTCCGAACCCTCAATCGTTGATAGACCATGGCAAAGAAATTAGCCGTCAAACGGTCGGCCACTCGTGGTCCGGCTATTCGCAAAACCGGGCTGGGGTCATTGCCAGAATGGAATCTGGCCGACCTCTATTCCGGCCTGGACGATCCCGCGATCAAGCGCGATCTCGACCGCACGGACGCCGAATGCGTCGCTTTCGAAAACGCCTATAAAGGCAAGCTTGCCGAGATGGCGAAATCGGCCGACGCCGGCGCCGCGCTCGCTGACGCCGTGCGCCATTATGAGGCCATCGACGATCTCACCGGACGTCTCGGCTCGTATGCCGGATTGTTGCACGCCGGCGATACGGTCGATCCGCAGCGCACCAAATTCTTCGGCGACGTGCAGGAGCGGTTGACCGCTGCCTCGACGCATCTCTTGTTCTTTTCGCTCGAGCTTAATCGCATCGACGATGCGCTGATCGAGGCGGCGATGAGGGATCCCGCGCTCGGTCACTATCGGCCGTGGATCGAGGACGTGCGCCGCTACCGGCCCTATCAGCTGGAAGATCGCATCGAGCAGCTCTTTCACGAAAAATCGATGACGGCCTTCGCCGCCTGGAATCGGCAGTTCGACGCGACGATCGCCAATCTGCGGTTCAGGGTTCAGGGAAAGTCGCTTGCGATCGAACCTACTCTCAATCTGCTGCAGGATCGCTCCGGAGAAAAGCGCAAGGCTGCCGCCGAGGCGCTTGCGGAAACGTTCAAGAACAACGTGCAGCAGTTCACGCTGATCACCAATACTCTCGCCAAAGACAAGGAAATTTCCGACCGCTGGCGCGGCTTTGCCGATATCGCCGACGAGCGTCACCTGTCGAACCGGGTTGAGCGCGAGGTCGTGGACGCTCTGGTCGCTGCCGTGCGGGCCGCTTATCCGCGGCTGTCGCATCGTTATTACGCGCTCAAGGCCAAATGGTTCGGCAAGAAGCGGTTGCCGCATTGGGATCGCAATGCGCCGCTGCCGCAGGTGCCGACACGCACGGTGGGCTGGACCGAGGCGATGGATACGGTGCTGACGGCCTATGGTGCGTTCTCTCCGAAGATGGCGGCGATCGCGGAGCGCTTTTTCACCGAGCGGTGGATCGATGCGCCGGTGCGGCCCGGAAAATCGCCCGGCGCTTTCGCCCATCCGACAACACCGTCGGCGCATCCTTATGTTTTGCTCAACTATCAGGGCAAGCCGCGCGACGTCATGACTCTCGCGCACGAATTGGGCCATGGCGTGCATCAGGTGCTGGCCGCGCCCAACGGCGCGCTCATGGCGCCTACGCCGCTGACGCTTGCCGAGACCGCGAGCGTGTTCGGCGAGATGCTCACGTTCCGGAAGCTGCTCGCCGCGACTAGCGACAAAAAGGAACGAAAGGCGATGCTCGCCGCCAAAGTCGAGGACATGATCAATACCGTGGTGCGGCAGATCGCGTTCTACACCTTTGAGCGTTCGGTCCACACCGAACGCAAAGGCGGCGAATTGACCGCCGAGCGCATCGGCGAATTATGGATGGACGTGCAGCATGAAAGCCTCGGCCCCGCGATCGAGCTCAAGCCGGGCTATGAAACCTTCTGGGCATACATCCCGCATTTCATCCATTCGCCGTTTTACGTTTATGCGTATGCGTTCGGCGATTGCCTGGTGAACTCGCTCTACGCGGTTTACGAGCACGCCGCGGATGGCTTTGCCGAACGGTATCTCGCCATGCTTTCAGCCGGCGGTACCAAGCCCCACACCGAATTGCTCGCTCCCTTCGGCCTCAACGCCCGCGATCCATCGTTCTGGCAAGGCGGCCTCGGTGTCATCGAGCGAATGATCGAGGAATTGGAAGCTCTAGGCTAGGCGAGGGCGGTTAGGCGGTTCTTTGCGAGATTCGCCGTTCGCGTGGTTGGAAGCCGGTAGCAGGGGAGTCCCGAGCCGAATTTTGCCGATTATGAACGGGCGTCCCGTGTCGTCGGGCTTAAAGCCGGTGCGAAAGCAGCGGGCCGAGCCTGGAAAGCAAAGGAAAACCGAAGCTTATCGTTGTAAAACGGCTGTTGAACGGCAAGGCGGGTGGTGTTATACAACTCGTATTACGGAGTTCGGCCTTCATGAAGCTCGAAGTCAAGCGCATCGGTAACTCGGACGGGCTCATTCTGCCGCGCGAGTTGATGCAGCGTCTCGATATCAAACGCGGTCAGTCCTTTCACGTCACGGAACTTCCGGGCGGTGGATTTCAGTTGCTGCCGTACGATCCTGACTTTGAGGCGACGATGGAAGCGGCAGAAGAAGTCATGGATGAATACCGCGACACCCTCGCGACGCTGGCAAAATGACAGCGGTATTGCATGGTTACGGAGCCGAAATGGCTGACCTACGAACAGGTCATCGCGATTCACAGCCGCCAACTGCGCCGCTTTGGCGGAGCGCCGGGGTTGCGCGACGAGGGCTTGCTGCGCTCGGCCATCGAAAGGCCGCTCAACAAGTGGCAATACGAGCAGGCTGAGCACCCAGAGCTTGCCGCGGCCTACGCTTTCGGTCTGGCGAAGAACCATGCTTTCGTAGATGGTAACAAGCGCATCGCGTTCATGAGTATGATGGTATTTCTGCGAAGGAACGGCGTGAAGTTCGCTCCCGATCCGGCGCAGGCCACTACGATCATAGTGTCCCTTGCCGCCGGCGAGGTCAGCGAGGAAAGTCTCGCCCGCTGGATTCGCAACAATTGGCCGAAGGCCTGATGGCGAAACGCGAAAAGCCCGATAGCGAAAAGAACCGCTTCTCCGCACGCGCGGCGCGCTATGCCCGTGTCGGGGCGAATGTCGGCGGCGTAGCGGCGCGCTATGCGGGCCGGCGCATCGTCGGCGGCGAGCGCAACCGCGCCAGCGAGGCGTCGGCGCTGGCGTCCGCACTCGGCAATCTCAAGGGACCGCTGATGAAGGTCGCCCAGCTGATGGCGACCATTCCCGATCTGCTACCGCCGGAATACGCCGCCGAGCTGCAGAAGCTGCAGAGCGAAGCACCGCCCATGGGCTGGGCCTTCGTCAAACGGCGAATGAACGCCGAACTCGGTCCGGACTGGCAGAGCAAATTCGCAAGCTTCGAGCACCATCCGTCCGCAGCGGCTTCGCTTGGCCAGGTCCATCGCGCACGCTCGCTGGATGGAGCGGAATTGGCTTGCAAACTGCAGTATCCCGACATGCAGTCGGCGGTGGAGGCCGACCTGCAACAGCTGCAATGGCTTCTCGCCATTCGCCGGCGCCTCGATTCAGCGATCGATACCAGCGAGATCGGCAAGGAGATCGGGGCGCGCGTGCGCGAGGAACTCGACTACCGGCGCGAAGCCAAACACGTCGCGCTCTACCGCGCCATGCTTGACGGCATCGATATCGTGCGCGTGCCGCAGGCCTGGCCCGAGCTGTCGACTGGCCGCCTGCTGACGCTCGACTGGCTCGAAGGCACCAAGATGCTGGCGCACAGGAACGATCCGCTTACCGTACGCAATACGCTCGCTACCGCGATGTTCACCGCCTGGTGGTTTCCGTTTAGCCGCTTCGGCGTGATCCATGGCGATCCGCATCTCGGCAACTACACGGTTTTCGATGCGCGCGGTGCCGGTCCACGCAAGAATGTCGCGGAACCTGCCGGCATCAATCTCCTCGATTACGGCTGCGTGCGCATTTTCCCGCCGAAATTCGTGCGCGGCGTTGTCGATCTCTATCACGGCCTCCTGCACGGCGACGAGGAACTCGTTGTGCGCGCCTACGAAACCTGGGGCTTCCGCCGGCTTTCGCGTGACCTCATCGACACGCTCAACATATGGGCGCGCTTTATCTACGCCCCGCTCCTCGATGACCGTGTGCGCAGCATCGCCGACGGGGTCGCTCCTGCGGAATATGGCCGGCGCGAAGCGTTCCGCGTCCATCAGGCTCTCAAGCAAAAAGGGCCGGTGACGGTGCCGCGGGAATTCGTTTTCATGGATCGAGCGGCGATCGGGCTCGGCGCCGTGTTCCTGCATCTGCGTGCCGAACTGAATTTTTATCGTTTGTTCAACGAGGCGATCGAACGCTTTTCGATGGAACGGGTTGCGAAGCGGCAAGAGGCGGCACTCGCGGCGGCAGGTTTGTAGCGGGACACGACATGGCGAATATCTGGGCGCGGAAATCGATCGCAGCGTTGATGGCCGAGGCCGAAGAACCGGAGGTCCAGGCGCTGACGACGCACGACGGCGTGCCGCTCAAGCGCACGTTGTCGGCCCTCAGCCTCGTGGCGCTCGGCATCGGCGCTGTTATCGGCGCCGGCATTTTCGTCCTGACCGGACACGCGGCCGCGGCCAATGCAGGTCCTGCGATCACATTGTCCTTCGTCCTTGGCGCCTTCGCCTGCGCCTTTGCCGGCCTTTGCTACGCCGAAATGGCATCGACTGTTCCGATCGCCGGCAGCGCCTATACTTACGCCTACGCGACGATGGGCGAACTGATCGCCTGGATCATCGGCTGGGACTTGATTCTCGAATACGCGCTTGGCTCTGTTACCGTGGCCATCGGGTGGTCGGGCTACGTCGTCAGCCTTCTCCAGAATCTCGGCATCGTCGTCCCGCCCGCCATCGCCGGATCGCCGTTTTCCTACGACGGTGCGGAGCGCGTGTGGCACACGACAGGAGCGCTGATCAACGTTCCGGCCATGGCCGTAGTTGCTGCAATTTCGGCTCTTCTCGTTGTCGGCGTCCATGAATCGGCGCGCATCAATAGCGTCATCGTTGCGATCAAGCTCGTTATCATCGTGGTGTTCATCGTCGCCGCGGCGCCATTCGTAAACACCGAACATTGGGTGACGGCAAGCAACCCGGCCGGGGCATTCGTCCCTCCCAATAGCGGGCCGGGCCAATTCGGCTTCAGCGGCGTCCTGCGCGGCGCCGCCGTGGTGTTCTTCGCCTATATCGGCTTTGACGCCGTATCGACGGCGGCGCAGGAAGCCAAGAACCCGAAGCGCGACATGCCGATCGGGATTCTCGGATCGCTTGTCATATGCACAATACTCTACGTGGCGGTCGGCTTCGTGCTGACCGGCATCGTGCCCTACGACAAGCTCAATGTTCCTGATCCGATCGCCATTGGCATCGACGCGGTGGGCCTCTCGGCGCTATCGCCGATCCTGAAACTCGGCATCATTCTCGGTCTGACTTCGGTCATTCTGGTGATGCTGCTCGCGCAGCCGCGGATTTTCTATTCGATGGCGCGCGACGGACTCTTGCCGCGGGTCGCCGCCAAAGTGCACAGCCGGTTTCGGACACCGTACGTCACGACGATCGCCACCGGGCTGGTCGTGATGCTGCTCGCCGGACTGTTGCCCATCGGCCTCGTCGGCGAACTCGTCAGCATCGGGACCTTGTTCGCATTCGCGATCGTCTGCGCCGGGGTGCTGGTGCTGCGGATCAGGGAACCGGAATTGCCGCGGGGCTTCCGGGCTCCGGCGGTCTATGTCGTCGCGCCGCTCGGCGTGGCGTCGTCGGTATTCCTGATGCTCGGATTGCCATCCGACACCTGGCTGCGGCTCGGCATTTGGCTGGTGATCGGGCTTCTGCTCTACGGCTTCTATGGCAGCAGGCACGGCCGTGGTGCAGTGCAGGCTGGGTCTGTGCCGCGCTCGTAGCGGCGGCGTCGTCTTCCCGATGGGCAGGTGACATGGTAGCAGGGCGTCGCCCTTTCGCGTGGACTCCGATGGATCCGATATTCACGACAAGCCGGGCGGCTGCGGCGATCCCGATCTGGTTCGTCACTGCCGCGAACTATCCGGAAGTGCGGGAACGGCTCAGTGCCGGCGTGCGTGCGTTTGCCGATGCGGCGGGGTTTGAACCGAAGCCCGGACAGTATCTGGCGCTGCCGGGCGAGGGCGGCCTCGGCGGAATCCTGTTCGGCATTGAAGCGGCGGACGATGCCAAGGACCTTTTTCTTCCCGGGCGTCTGTCGCAGCTGCTGCCCGATGGCGTTTATCGGTTTGGCAACGATCCTCACGATGCCCGGCTGGCCGCGCTTGCTTTCGCGCTCGGGGCCTACCGCTTTACGCGCTATCGCAAAGCGGAAGCTCGTAAGGTCAAACTCGATCTGCCGCAAAGTATCGATCGCGAGGACCTTGAGCGCATCGTCGAAGCGGTCACGCTGACGCGCGACCTCGTCAATACGCCGGCAAACGATATGGGACCGGCCGAGCTCGAGGATGCAGTACGCGCTCTCGGCGAGCAGCATGGCGCTGACGTCAAATCAGTTGTCGGCGACGATCTGCTGAGGAAGAATTTCCCGCTCGTTCACGCCGTCGGGCGTGCGGCCGATCGGGCCCCGCGGCTGATCGACCTGAAATGGGGCGAGGCCGATCATCCGCGCGTGACGCTGGTCGGCAAGGGTGTGTGCTTCGATTCCGGCGGGCTCGACATCAAACCCGATGCGTCCATGCTCAACATGAAGAAAGACATGGGCGGCGCGGCGACGGCGCTGGCGCTGGCGCATATGGTCATGTCGCGCAAGCTGAAGGTGCGGCTGCGCGTCCTTATCCCGGCGGTCGAGAATTCGATTTCCGGCGCCGCATTCCGCCCGCGGGATGTCTACGCGTCACGCAAGGGCATTACGGTCGAGATCGGCAATACCGACGCAGAGGGTCGTCTCATCCTCGCCGATGCGCTCACGCTCGCCGATGAGGACAAGCCTGAGCTGATCGCCGATTTCGCGACCCTGACCGGGGCCGCGCGCGTGGCGCTCGGCCCCGAGCTGCCGCCGTTCTTCACCGACGACGACGAATTGGCGGCCGCCCTGATGCGTCACGCCGCCAGTCAAAACGATCCGCTCTGGCGGTTGCCGCTCTGGCGCCCCTACGAGGCGATGCTGGAGTTCGAAGGTGGCCGACATCAATAATGTCGGCAGCGGCGGTCAGGCCGGCGCCATTACCGCGGCGCTGTTCATGCGGCGCTTCGTCACCGCGAAATCCTGGGTGCATTTCGACGTTTTCGCCTGGACGCCGGCGGCAAAACCGGGACGGGCCGAAGGCGGCGAATGCCAGGCTGCACGCGCACTCTATGCGCTGCTCGCCGAACGCTATAGCTGAACAGACAGCGATGCGCGCCTTCGATCCGCGCCTGACGCCGGCCCGCGCCGACCTCGCCGCAAAAGAACTCGAAGGAAAGGTGACGGCGGCGCGGTACGTCGAGGGCCGCGCTTACGAGGTGATCGAACCGCAAGCGCCGCTCCGCGCCGAGCCCGCTCCCGATGCGCCGCTTGCGACCGAAGCGCTCAAGGGCGAGCGCGTCACGATCTACGACAGCAACGACGAGGGGTGGGCATGGGGCCAGCTTGCGGCTGACGGCTATGTCGGCTGGTTGCCGGCCAATGCGCTGGCTCCCGTCGGCCCGCCGCCGACGCACAAAATCACCGCGTTGCGGACCTTTGCCTTCCCGGGTCGGTCGATCAAAGACCCGCCCGTCGAAGCGCTGCCGTTGGGCGCGCGTGTTGGCGTCGTCCGTTTTGAGGATCGCATGGCGGTGATTCGATCCGGCGCCTACGTGCCGACGACGCATCTTGCTTCGATCGGCATCGACGAGCCGGATTTCGTCGCCGTGGCGGAACGATTCCTCGGCTCGCCTTATTTGTGGGGTGGCAAGACGGTACTTGGGCCTTGATTGCTCGGGGCTGGTTCAGGTCGCGCTCGCTACCTGCGGTTTGGCCTGCCCACGTGACAGCGACATGCAAGAAGAAGCGCTCGGCATCGCCGTCGAGAATTCGGAATTGCGGCGCGGCGACCTGATATTCTGGAAAGGGCATGTCGCCATCGTGCGCGACCGCAATACCCTCATTCACGCCAACGCCTTCCACATGGCGGTCGCGATCGAGCCTATCGCCGGGGCGGTCACCCGTATCCAAGAGGCCGGAAGCGAAATCACCAGTGTACGGCGGATCGCGTAGTTGCGATGTAAAGTTGCGCTCGTGTCATCTGGTCTTCGGGCGGTTCGGCCATAAGCGAAACGCAACGTCCGGGCTTTTGGATTGGAAAGCCGAGCAAGCGGCGCTTGAAGCTGCCTGGCTGGCGCGAGAGGATGCCGACTACGCCCAAAGCAAGTAAGATCGGTCGACTCGCCGCCCTGCCGACGCCGGGTCGACCCGCAGCAAGGAGATACGAATATGACGATCGGAGACGTCCAATCTCTTGAGGTCCAGATTCCGCACGAACTCGTACAATACTGGGGATGGTTCCTGGCGTTCGGAATAGGGTTGGTGGTCCTGGGTATTGCCGCCGTCGTGCGTTCTGTCGCAGCTACGGTTGTTTCGATGCTGTTCTTCGGATGGCTGCTGATACTGGCGTCCGGAATTGAAATCGCCCAAGCCGTTATGGTCGGGCATTGGGTGGGTTTCTTTCATCATCTGTTGGGCGCGATTCTGTTCGGAATTACCGGAGTTCTGATCGTCACAAGGCCGGTGATCGGCGCCGAGGTGGCAACCCTCTTCATGGCGATGTTCTTCCTGATTGGCGGATTGTTCCAGTTGATCGGCTCGGTGACGGTTCATGTACCGGGCTGGGGATGGCAGGCGGCGGACGGGATTATCACCTTGGTGCTCGGCGTGCTCGTTCTCTCGCAATGGCCGGTTTCGGGGCTTTGGGTCATCGGCCTCTTTGTCGGGATTGACTTGATTTTCTACGGCGGCGCGTGGATCGCGCTGGCGCTTGGTTTGCGCGGGAGTTGAAGATCGGCCCCGCTCGCCTGGAACCATACGAACCTTCTGGTCATCAGGCTCCGAGCCCGGCAAGATGCCGATATGCGCCTACCGGTCGCCGCTCGAGCGGCGGCCGGCTGTTTTTTTGAAAGAGCGGAGCAGTTGCGATGACCAGCGCAGAGCACGACCCGCAAGCCAGCGTCCCACACGTCAGCCAGCCGCGCGAGCCGGTGCACGTGAGCTTTTGGATCAGGGAGTTGCCCTTCACTCTGGTGTTGATCCTGACTATCGCCGGCGTTGCGTATATGAGCTTTTCGAAAAAGCCGATCGTCGGTTACTGGGAAATTCTCGCGCCGATCATCGCGCTTGTCTGCATCGGCGCCGGTTGGCAGGCGGCGGGCGACAAGACCGGACGGTTCCGGCTGGTTATAACCCAGGCACTCCACTGGTTCGCGTTCCTGCTGGTCATGAACATAATGCTGCTGCCCAGCGTACAGAGGATTTACACTGCGCAGACGACTGCATTGGCCATTTTCACTTTGCTGGCATTGGGCACCTTTACCGCCGGGGTGCAGGTCCTCTCTTGGCAGGTCTGTCTTCTCGGCCTGATCATGGCGCTCGGCATTCCGGCCATCGCCTGGATTGAAAATTCCGCTTTGCTTGCCGTGCTGATCGTTGGAGCCGTGATCGGAATCGGCGCCGTGCTGTGGTGGCATTGGCGACAGCGCGGCGCGCGAACAACCTGAATGCATTGCGCCGAGTGCCTCCCACGCCGGAGGCACCTAAGTCGTCACTGCCTAAGTTGGGCAGCGGCCTCGAGCCTGTTCATCTTGCCTTCCGGCGGCGTGGGTATAACCTTTCTTTGCCCAAAGCGCCGCGCCGCGACGGAAGTCGCGCGCGTAGGCGATGAAAACATGGAAGGGGGAAGCGTTATCATGCGAAAATTCGCTTACGCCGCTATTGCCGGTGCGGCCGCAATTGCGGCGGCTGCAACATTGTTGCCGAAGGCACACGCCGATTCGGCGGTCGACCGCGGCAAATACCTTGGTCACCATTGCCGGATGCAACGACTGTCACACGCCGGGCTTTTTCTTTGGCAAGCCGGACATGGCGCGCTACCTCGGAGGATCGGATGTGGGTTTCGAAATTCCGGGCCTTGGCGTATTTAACGGCAGGAATATCACTCCGGACAAGGAGACGGGCATTGGCGCGTGGACCGATGAGCAGATCGCAACGGCGATCACGACGGGAAAGCGCCCCGACGGCCGCCAACTAGCGCCGATCATGAACTACGCTGCATTTACCTACATGACCAAAGAGGACGTAGCGGCGGTGGTCGCGTATCTTCGCAGCATACCGGCGGTCAACAACAAGGTGCCGGGACCGTTCAAGCCGGGCGAGAAAGTATCGATCTTCACTTTCAGGATCGAGCCGCCCGGACAGATAGCTGCCGAGGCACCGAAGTAGTCCGACCACAGCCATCACGCGAGCCGGGCGCATCGCGTCCGGCTTGCACAGCGTCGACGCGACGGGCGGTTGCCGGCCGGAGCGTCAGCAAACAACCTTGCCACAGGCTCCGGCGGCCGCGACGATCGCCTCAAGCGCGCGCCGCCCGGGATAACCGATGATCGCGACGTCGCCCACGACAAACGAGGGCGTGGCGACCAGACCCAGCGAACTTCCGAGATTTACCAGGTTCTTCATTGTGCTCGTGATCTGATCGCTGTCGCCCAGCGCAATCAGCCCAGCTTGGTCGAAGCCGAGACCGCGGGCGATCTCAAGCGCGCGCGGCCCGTCGATCTTGCCGCGTTGCGAATAGACGTCGCGGTGAAAATCGTAAAATTGCTGAGGCGTGCCCAGCTTTGCTACCGCAAGCTCGACACGGGCAGCCCCGATCGATGCAACGCCCAGCACTGGATACGGAACGAGGACGAGCCGCAGCTGCGGATCGCGGCTAAGCATGTCACCGAGGTCGATTGCCGCCTTGCGGCAATAGGGACAATTAAGATCGTAAAATTCGATCAGCGTTACCTTGCCCTTCGTGTTGCCAACCACCACCACGCCGGGCAGGCGATCGATCGGTCCTAGAAGCTTGACCGTGTGATTGGGCACGCGCTGGCCTTCATCGCCCACCAGCGGATATTCCGAGATCGTCGAAGGATCTCGAGGCTCCGCCGCGCTTTTCACCAGCGGTGTGAGAAAGACGGCAACGGCAACAATACCAGCCAAAGAGAGCCCAAATTTCTTAATCATCGACGGTTCCAAACAAGAGGGCGGTGCATCTTCACTGCGCCACGATTTCGGTGGGCGCTGCTTCCAGATTGAAAGCGGCGGCGAAAAGGGCGCGCGTATAGTCGGTTTTCGGCTTCTTGAACAGCTCGGCGGCGGCGCCGGATTCAACGACCTTGCCCTGCCGCATCACCAATAGCCGGCTCGCCAGCGCGGCGACGACGCGCAAATCGTGCGAAATGAAGAGATACGTGAGATTGTGACGTTTTTGAAGTTGGCGCAGAAGGTCGACCATCTGCGCCTGGATCAGCATGTCGAGCGCGCTGGTCGGTTCGTCGAGCACGACAAAGGTCGGCTCAAGCACGATTGCGCGCGCCACCGCGATGCGCTGGCGCTGGCCGCCGGAGAATTCGTGGGGAAACCGAAAGCGCATGGCGGGATCGAGCCCGACATCGACAAGTGCGCGCGTGACGCGCTCGTCGCGCTCGCGCAAAGTCATCCTCGGATGATGAACCTCAAGCCCCTCCTTTATGATGTCGGCGATCGAGAGACGCGGCGAAAGCGAACCGTAAGGGTCCTGAAACACGATCTGCATGTCGCGCCGGAATGGGCGCATCTGCTTGAACCTCAGGCCCTGCAGTTCGTTGCCCATGAAGACGATCGGACCTTCCGAGGAGATCAGACGCAGCAGGGCAAGGCCGAGTGTCGTCTTGCCGGAGCCGGATTTGCCGACAACGCCGAGGGTTTCGCCTTTGCGCAGATCGATGCTTACGCCATCGACGGCTTTGATGTGGCCGACCACGTTGCGCATGAGGCCGCGCTTGATCGGAAACCAGACCCTGAGGTCGGTGGCCTGGAGCATCATGGGAGCGTCGGGTTGCGGCGGTGCCGGATCGGGCCTTGGTTCCGCGGCAAGGAGTGCGCGGGTGTAAGGGTGTGCGGGCGCGGCAAACACCTTCTCGACCGTGTCCTGTTCGACGATCTTGCCTTCCTTCATCACGCAGACTTTCTGCGCGATCTTGCGCACGATGCCGAGGTCGTGGGTAATGAAAAGAAGCGACATGCCGAGCCGCGTCTTGAGATCCTGCAACAGCGCAATGATTTGCGCCTGCACGGTGACGTCGAGCGCGGTGGTCGGCTCGTCGGCGATCAGGAGATCGGGTTCGTTGGCGAGCGCCATGGCGATCATGACGCGCTGGCGCTGACCGCCGGAAAGCTGATGCGGATAGCTCGCCAGGCGGCTTTGCGGATCGGGAATGCCGACCTGCGTCAGCACCTCCAGCGTTCGCGTCCGTGCAGCTTTGCCGGTGAGACCGCGATGCAGCAGCAAAATCTCGCCGATCTGTTTTTCAATCGTATGCAGTGGATTGAGCGACGTCATTGGTTCTTGGAAAACGATGGTGATTTTGTCGCCGCGCACGCGCCGTATCTCGCGCTCGGAGAGCGAAAGCAGATCCCGGCCCTTGAACGTAATGATGCCCGACGGATGCTGCGCCGCCGGATAGGGCAGGAGCTTGAGGATCGACAACGCCGTCACGGATTTGCCGGAGCCGGATTTGCCGACGAGTGCGACCGTCTCCCCTTTGCCGACGTCGAACGACACGCGATCGACGGCGAGCACTCGCCGCTCGCCAGCGCCGAAGGCGACGGACAGTTCGCGGATGGAGAGAAGGGGTTCGCTCATGTATACGTCTTTCGCGGATCGAATGCGTCGCGCACCGCTTCGCCGATGAAGATCAGCAGCGACAGCATGATGGCAACGGTGAAGAACCCCGACAGCCCGAGCCACGGCGCCTGCACGTTCGCCTTGCCCTGCGACAGGAGTTCGCCGAGCGAAGGCGAGCCGGGTGGCAGGCCGAAGCCGAGAAAGTCGAGCGCGGTGAGCGTCATTACGGATCCCGACATAATGAACGGCAGAAAGGTGAGCGTCGCTACCATCGCGTTCGGCAGCAGGTGACGGAACATGATGACCGCGTTGGATACGCCGAGCGCCCGCGCCGCCTGGATGTATTCAAAATTTCGCCCGCGCAGGAATTCCGCGCGCACCAGGCCGACCAGCCGCACCCAGGAGAACAGCAGAAGAATTCCGAGCAGCACGAAGAAGCCAGGTACCAGCACCGACGAAATGATAAGCAGCAGATAAAGCTCCGGCACCGAGGTCCATATTTCAATGAAGCGCTGGAACAGAAGATCCGTCCAGCCGCCGAAATAGCCCTGCACGGCGCCGGCGGCGACGCCGATGGCCGAGGATACGATCGTCAGCACGAGACCGAACAGCACCGAGATGCGGAAGCCATAGATCAGACGCGTCAGCACGTCGCGGCCCTGGTCGTCGGTGCCCAGCCAGTTGTATTCGAGATCGCTGCAGCTCTTCAGATGCTTGCGCTCGACGACCGATTTGCATTGCGCCTCGGTCAACATCCAGGTCGGCGGCGACGGTGCCGGCGTCGGCAGGTCGAGATTATGGGTATTGTAAGAATAGCGGATCGGCGGCCAGATCATGCTGCCGCTTTTGTCGGCGATCAATTTCTGCAAGTAAGGATCGCGATAATCGGCCGCCGTTTCGAAGTCGCCGCCAAACGCGGTCTCCGGATAGGTGAAGAAGACCGGGAAATACGACTTGCCGGCGAAGCTGACGTAAAGCGGCTTGTCGTTGGCGATGAACTCGGCGAACAGCGTAACGAAAAAAAGCACCAGAAAAAGCCACAGCGACCAATAGCCCCGCCGGTTGGCTTTGAAATTCTGCCAGCGCCGCTTGTTGATGGGCGACAGCGTGAAACGCCCCGGCAGCGGTTCCATGCCCATCGGTCCGGTGGGCTCGGGTATCGGCGTAAGGGTTCCGGGATCGATGCCGCCGTCCGGCACGTCGCTGATTTTGTCGGCGCGGGTCTTGTCGTCCAACTCAAACCTCCCGCGTCTCGAAATCGATGCGCGGATCGATCCAGGTGTAAGTCAGGTCGGAAATCAGATTAACGACGAGGCCGACGAGCGCGAAGATGTAGAGGTTGGCGAACACGACCGGATAATCGCGGTTGAGCACGCTCTCGAAGCTCAAAAGCCCGAGACCGTCGAGCGAGAAAATCGTTTCGATCAACAGCGCGCCGGCGAAGAAGGCGCTGACGAAAGCACTGGGGAATCCGGCGATGACGAGCAGCATGGCGTTGCGAAAAATGTGCCCGTAGAGCACCTGGCGCTCCGAGCAGCCCTTGGCGCGGGCCGTGAGGACGTATTGCTTGCGTAACTCCTCGAGAAACGAGTTCTTGGTCAAAAGCGTCATGGTGGCGAAGGCGGCAAGCCCCATGGACACGATCGGCAGCGTCAGGTGCCAGAAATAGTCGAGGATTTTCTTCCACCAGGGAAAGTGCGCCCAGCCGTCGGATGTAAGCCCGCGCAGGGGAAAAATATCGAAGAATGAACCGCCTGCGAACAGGATAATGAGCAAGATAGCGAACAGAAATCCCGGAATGGCATAGCCGACGATGATGATGCCGGATGTCCATACGTCAAATTGCGAGCCATCGCGCACCGCCTTGCGGATGCCGAGCGGGATCGAGATCAGGTAGCTGAGGAGCGTCATCCAGATGCCGAGCGAGATCGAAACCGGAAGCTTCTCCTTGATCAGTTGCAGCACGCTGACGTCGCGGAAATAGCTCTTGCCAAAATCGAAGCGCGCATAGTTCCAGAGCATGAGGAAAAAGCGCTCGTAAGCCGGCTTGTCGAAGCCGAATTGCTTTTCCAGGCTTTTGATGAATTCGGGATCGAGCCCCTGTGCGCCGCGGTATTTCGCGTTGACGTCGAGTTGCGCGCCGGTTTGCAGGCCGCCACGCGAGCCGAAGTCGCCGCCGGCCGAGCCGGAAATGCGTGAAGTCGCGCCGGTATCGTTGCCGGAAAGTTGGGCGATCACGCGCTCCACCGGGCCGCCGGGCGCGAATTGGACGACGACGAATGATACCAGCATGATCCCGAAGATCGTGGGGATCATGAACAGGATGCGGCGGAGGATGTAGGCGCTCATCTGGCTTTTGTGCTCAATCCGTCACGTCGCCCTTATGACGGGCATCCACGCCTTATCATGGCGGCAACATAAAGACGCGCATGGCCGGAACAAGCCTGGCCATGCCGGTGGAGTTAACCCTCCCGCCGGGTTTTCCCCGCCTTGTTGGCGTCGTGCCACCAGGTTTCGGGGATGCCGCGAAAATAGCGCGGCTGTGCCGCCGGCTTGCCGAATACGTCCCAATAGGCGATCCAGTGCGAGGGCTTGTACCAGTGCGGAATCCAGTAACGGCCGGCACGGATCACACGGTCGAGCGCCCGGCAGGCGGTTACCAGCGCCGGCCGCGTTGGCGCAGCGATAATGGTGTCGATCAGGCTGTCAATCGCCGGATCGGCGATGCCGGCAAGGTTGTTGGAGCCCTTCAGCGCCGCCGCCTGCGAGGAGAAGAATGAGCGGAGCGAATCGCCTGGGGTCTCCGACAGGCTGAACCGGTCCACGGTAAGGTCGAAATCGAAGCCATCGCGGCGCGCGCGGTATTGTACCGGATCGACTATCCGCAGCGAAGCGTCGATGCCGAGGATGCCAAGGTTCTTGATGAACGGCATGTGGTGGGGCTCGAATGTCGGCTCGTCGATCAGGAATTCGATGGTGATGGGCTCGCCGTTCGGCATGACGCGCTTGCCATTCTTGATCGGGCAGCCCGCGTCCTTGAGAAGCTGCGAGGCTTTGCGCAGCAGTGCGCGGTCCTGGCCGGAGCCGTCCGATACCGGCGGCATGTAGGGTTCGCCGAACACCTCGTCGGGCACCTTGCCGCGGAACGGTTCGAGCAAGGCGATCTCATCGGCGCCGGGCACGCCCTTCGCCATCATGTCCGAGTTCTGGAATACCGAGACGGTGCGGTCGTAAGACCCGTACATGATCGTCTTGTTGGTCCATTCGAAATCGAAAGCGTCGCAGATCGCCTCGCGCAGCCGTGGATCGGCGAACTTGGCGCGCCGCGTATTGATGAACCAGCCTTGGGCGCCGGACGGTGTATCGTCGGGCAGGGTGTCCCGTTTGACACGGCCATCCCTGAACGCGGGAAAATCGTAACGCGTCGCCCAGGTGCGCGAGGTGAACTCTTCGCGGAACAGATAACTTCCGGCAGTGAAGCCTTCGAACCCGACCTCACGGTCGCGATAATATTCGAAGCGCACTATGTCGAAATTGTTCTGGCCGCGGGAAACCGGCAAATCGGCGCCCCACCAATCCTTCACCCGCTCGTATTCGATATATCGCCCGGCGTCGAAGCGGCCGACCTTGTAAGCACCCGATCCGAGCGGAACGTCGAGCGTCGATTCCTCGAACGGCTTGGTCGCGTAATAGGCGCGTGAGAAGATCGGAAGCCCGGCGACAAAAAGTGGTACGTCACGCGCCCTTTTGGGCGCAAAGGTCACAACGACGCTGTCGTCCTCGGCTTTCGCGCCGGCGAAATCGCGTAGCAACTGCGTGATGATCGGATGGCCTTTTTCTTTCAGAATATTGAGCGAGAAGGCGGCATCCTGTGCCGTCAGTGGCGTGCCGTCGTGGAATTTGGCGTCGGGCCGGATGAAGAACCGGTAGGTAAGACCGTCGGCCGAACGCCGCACCTTCGCCGCGGCCAAACCATACATCGCATCGGGTTCGTCGCCGGAGCGCGCCATCAGCGTGGCGAAGGTCAACTCCATGCCCTGGGCGGCATCGCCGCGGAGAATGTAGCTGTTGAGCGAGTTGAAGGTGAGGAAGTTCTGGTTGAATTGCCGGTTTGGCCCGATTTGCGAAAAAATTCCCCCCTTCGGCGCATTCGGATCCACATAGCGGAAGTGGTGGAAGTCTGCCGGGTAGGCGAGATCGCCGAACGCCGATATGCCGTGAGCCTCAACTTCGTCGTCGGCGTGCGCGGAGGCAATGGTCGACGCACCAATCGCGGCGGCAGTGCCGATAACAAAATGGCGCCGGGACAAACGGCTCCTGGCAGCCATATTCACTGCCGGCTTCCTGCCTTCGCGGCTTTATCGGGGTCCCACCACCAAACGGTCGGAAATGCGGGCGTGGCGTATTTCGGCAGCGGATCAGCATGGCTGAAGCGGTCCCAGCGTGCGGTGCGCTCCTTGCCGTAGGTCCATTGTGGCACGACGTAGTGGTTCCACAGCAGCACGCGATCGAGTGCGTGAGTGGCGGTGATGAGGTCGGCCCGGCTCTTGGCGAAGATGACCTGATCGATCATTGCGTCGACGGCGGGATTTTTGATCCCGATCAGATTGCGGGAGCCCGGCTGATCGGCGGCCTGCGAGCCCCAATAGCCACGTTGTTCATTGCCCGGTGAAAGCGATTCGCCCCAGGCATTCGTGACCACGTCGAAATCCCAGGCGCGCAGCCGGTTGATGTATTGCGCGTCGTCGACGCTGCGCACCGTTACCGTCACGCCAAGCCGGTCGAGCGAAGGTTTGTAGAACAAGAACACACGCTCGAAGCTGGGATCGTAGGTGAGAAATTCGACCGCAAACGGCTCGCCGGTCTTGCCGTTGACAAGCTTGCCGTCACGCACCTCGTAGCCGGCTTCCTTGAACAGCCGCACCGCCTCGCGCAGGTTGCTTCGCACAGCCTGCGGGTCGCCGCCAACCGGATTGGAATAGGCCGTCGTGAAAACCTCGGCGGGGATTTTGTCGCGTACCGTTTCCAGAATTTCGAGTTCCCGTCCGCTGGGCAGACCGCTCGACGCCAGTTCAGTACCCTGGAAGTAACTGGCGATGCGCGTGTACTGGCCGAAGAAAATCTCCTTGTTCATTTGCTCGAAATCGAACGCGTAGTTGAAAGCGAGCCGGACCCGCGGGTCCTGAAATTTTGCGCGACGGATGTTGAAGGCGAACGCCTGCATCACGCCCCGGTTGCTGATCGGAAACTCTTCGAGAATAACCCGGCCTTCCTTGACGGCGGGAAAGTCGTACGCGGTCGCCCAGTTCTTGGCGCTGTTCTCGGTTCGCCAGTCGACCTTGTTGCCCCGGAATGCCTCCAGTGCGACCGTCGTGTCGCGGAAATATTCGAAGCCGAGTTCGTCGAAATTGTCGCGACCTACATTGACGCTAAGCGCGGCGCCCCAATAGTCCTTCACGCGCTCGTAGACGATGTTGCGGCCGGGCGAAAACTCCTTGATGCGATAGGCGCCGCTGCCGAGTGGCGGCTCGAGCGTGGTCGCGCCGATGTCGCGCTTGTTGCCATTCTTGTCGGTGCCTTCCCACCAGTGCTGCGGCAGGACCTGAAGCTGTCCGACGATCTGCGGCAATTCGCGATTGCCGGGCGCGTCGAACGTGAAAGTGATCTCGCGATCTCCGGTTTTCTCGATCTTGGCCACGTGGCGATAATAGGCGGCCTGCTGGGGGCTATGTTTCCTGAACGCATGGAAGGAAAAGATCGCGTCCTCCGGAGTCACCGGCTTGCCGTCGTGCCATTTGGCTTCGGCCCGCATCCGGTAGGAGGCCCACGAAAAGTCCTCCGCATAACAGACGGCTTCGGCGAGCAGCCCGTACTCGCTCGACACCTCATCGAATGCCGGCGTCAGGAGTGTCTCGTAAATGAGATCGACGCCGATCGCTGGCGCGCCTTTGACGCCCGCGACGACGATATTGAAACTGTCGTAGGTGCCGATCGCGACCTCTCGCACCGAGCCGCCTTTCGGCGCGGCGGCATTGACGTAGTCGAATTGCTTGAAGCCGGCGGGATATTTCAGATCGCCGAACAGCGACACGCCGTGTCGCCAGACCTTTTCCTGCGCTTGCGCCGGACCTATCCAGGCGGGAAACGGAAGCCGGCCTGCGCCAACAGCAAACAGGGCGGATGTAAGTAGGGTCCGGCGGTTCACCGCTTCACTCCAATAATTCTCTCGCTTCGCGAGGGTGCGAAGAATAGTGCTGATTATGTATTTTTCCATCGCGGCGCCAGCGTGCCGGCCGCCGCTGCGACGAAATGCGGTTCAATTCCGCGTGCGCCAGCCGGGAAAACGCGGGCCCCGGCCTATTCCTTCGGCGCCGGCGGCTTGGCTGGGGCGTTTTCGGTCGCCTTTGGCAGCGGCACGGGATTCTTCGAAAGCGTATCGAGGTAGGCGATGATGTCAGCGCGCTGCTTCTCGTTGGCAAGACCGGCGAAAGTCATGGCCGTGCCAGGAACCATGGCACGAGGATCGGTGAGCCATTTGTTCAGTTCGTCGAAGGTCCAGGTGCCGCTCTTCCCCTTCAGCGCCGCCGAGTAATTAAAGCCGGCTACGGAAGCGATTTTACGCCCGACCACGTCGTAGAGATCCGGACCGACCTTCGGGCCCTGGCCCTCCTGAAAATTGTGGCAAGCGCCGCACTGCTTGGAGATCTGCGCTCCATGTTCGACCGAAGCGCTCGCCAGCAGGTTTTCGATCGGCTGTGCGGCGGGCTTGGCTTCGGGGGCGCCGGCTTTCTCTTCCTTGACGGCGACTTCGTAGCCGGGTTTGGCCGGCGCGGGCGTTGAGAAGATCGCTCCGGAAGTGATGTGGAGGACCAGCAGGATCAGGCACGTTCCCAAAAGCGCGCCGAGAATCTTGTTGATTTCGAACGAATTCATCGCTGAATGGCTCCGCAACGGCAGAGGGGGCAAAGGCAGGGCAGCGCAGAGATAACCGTTTTGCCGCGCGTCTTGCAACCCGTAAGAGGGGAGTTTGCCGAATTCGATGGCTGACGTACTTATTGTCATTCCCGCCCGCATGGCGGCTACCCGCCTGCCGGGCAAGCCGCTTGCCGATATCGCCGGAATACCAATGATCGTGCACGTCCTGCGCAGGGCCGAAGCCGCCGCATTAGGTCCCGTCGTGGTTGCAACCGATTCGCCCGAGATCGAAGCCGTCGTCCACAAGGCGGGCGGCCACGCGGTCATGACCCGGGCCGATCATGGCTCCGGGTCCGACCGCGTCTTCGAGGCGCTCGGCAAGGTCGATTCGGGCCGCAGCGCGGCTATCGTGGTGAATGTGCAAGGCGATCTACCGACCCTCGAACCATCCGACATCACGGCGGCCGTGGCACTCTTGGCCGACCCCGCGGTGGACATCGGTACCCCGGCGGCGGAAATCACGCGGGCGGAGGAGCGCGACAACGCCGCGGTAGTCAAGGTCGTGGGCAGTCCGATTGCACCGAGACGGTTGCGTGCGTTGTACTTTACCCGCGCCACCGCCCCCTACGGCGAGGGGCCACTCTATCATCACATTGGGCTCTACGCCTTTCGCCGCACGGCGCTCGACCGCTTCGTCGGGCTGCCGCCTTCGCCGCTGGAAAAGCGGGAGAAGCTCGAACAGTTGCGTGCGCTCGAGGCCGGCATGCGGATCGACGTCGCGATTGTCGACACCGCACCGCTCGGCGTCGATACGCCGGAGGATTTGGCAAGGGCGCGCGCCATGCTATCGGATCGCTCATGAAGCGACGCAAGAAAATCGCCTTTCAGGGCGAGCCGGGCGCCAATTCGCACATCGCCTGCAATGAGGCTTACCGCGGCTACGAGCCGCTGCCGTGCCCGACCTTTGAAGACGCGTTCGCTGCCGTCCGCACCGGGCGCGCCGATCTCGCCATGATCCCAATCGACAATTCGGTGGCCGGACGCGTCGCCGACATTCATCACCTCATGCCGCGATCCGGGCTCAGTATCGTGGGCGAGTGGTTCTTGCCGGTGCAGCACCAGCTGATGGCGCCGAAAGGCGCGACGCTGCGCACGATCAAGACGGTCGAGAGTCACGTCCATGCGCTCGGGCAGTGCCGCAACATCATCCGCGCCTTACGCGTCAAGGCGATCGTCGCCGCCGACACTGCCGGTGCGGCGCGCGAGGTGGCGGACGCAAAAGACGTTACGCGAGCCGCGCTGGCGACCAGGCTCGCGTCGAAAATCTACGGGCTCAAGATCCTCAAGAAGGACGTCGCCGACGCCAAGCACAACACCACGCGGTTTGTCGTACTCGCACGCAAGCCGAAATGGGCAAGCCGTAGGGAACGGCTCGTAATGACGACGTTTGTTTTCCAGGTGCGTAACATCCCGGCCGCGCTGTACAAAGCGCTTGGCGGTTTCGCCACCAACGGCATCAATATGACAAAGCTTGAAAGCTATATGGTCGATGGCAGCTTCGCCGCCACTCAGTTCTACGCCGACGTGCAAGGCCATCCGAAAGATCGCGGGCTTGAACTGGCGCTCGAAGAGCTGGCCTTCGTCTCGCAGCCGAAGTCGCTTAAAATTCTTGGTGTCTATCCCGGGCATCGATTCCGTGAGACATTCAAGTAAGGCATGGTTGCAAGTAAGGCATGGTTGGGAGAACGGGTCGGCCGGAAAGATCGTGGCAGGGTGAATATCGCTAATACGGCCGTCGAAGGGCCGGCAGCGATCGGGGAACGCGGGCAATGAGCGACGACGACGTAAAGAAGATTTGGCGTACGTTGCACCTGAAGTTCACGCTTCCTGGCGCGGATTCGGAGCAGCTTTCGTCGTTGATGCGCAGCGCGGCGCCGTTCTTTCAAATGTTCGGCAACGCCAATTTTCGTTTGTTGCGAAATGCGGACGATCCGACAAAGTTTATTCAGGTCATCGAATACGAAACGCACGAAGCGTTTGAGCTGAACCGGCAATCGCTTGCCAGCGACATGCGTTTCCAGGCCTACCTTCAGGCGTGGCGCGCCATGCTTCCCGGCGCGCTCGAGATCGATGTCTATCAGGAAGTGTAATTTTTCCCGGCCGTGGCACGGCGGCAGCGATTGGCTAGGCCTGCTCAGCCCGATCCAACGCGAACTTTCCAGAATCTGAGCGTTCTCTGAGCGCTGGCCTCTGAAAGCTTCAGATAATCTGCTTCCGCGTTCGACAATGCAGCCGCGGACATGGTGTTGCCTGAAAACCGCCACTGCAGGACTGCCTTTACGGTAGGCCACCGCAATCCCGCGGCTTTGCAAGCCACCAGCAGGCCATCGACGCGCGCGCTTTTCATGAGAGGCGCGATCAAATCTACCGAGGTCGAACAAAGCGCTCCAATCGCCGCCACCGTTTCCTCGTATTTTAGCTCGTCGGCAAATTTTAGGACCGCAGCGTCATTCAAGGAGCCTTCGTTCTGCATCAAGTTAATTGTCGCGACCGCAAGGCCGAAGTCGCGCGGCGCCGCGACCTCACGGTCAATCTCTGCCGCGATTTTCGAGAGGGTCTGTTGAATGATAGCCCGGGTTTCAGGCCGGGCCAAGGCAAGCAATCTGGCGCGCACGGCTTTCGTCGCCTTCAGCAGAAGGTCTTTGAGCAACCGAACCGGCAAATCGATCCGAACGCCGATCCTTTCGGTCAGTGCTTCATCGTTTTCTGCATTCCTTACGAGAGTAGAAAAGCCGTTCTCGGAAAACCGCGCTCCGGCGTTACCCGCAAGCTTATGTTTGACGGCGCGATCGCCGCGATTCACCAGAACATCCGTTATCGCTTCTTCCAGCGCGCTCCGTCCGGCGATCGCCAGAAGATGTTGCTGTCCCTTTGCTTCGGCGACCCCGATAAGATCATCGCTGATGAGCCTCGTTGAATGAGTGAGAACAGGTTCGGCGATTGCGATGTTGTCGTCCCAGGCAAGTCGGCGAACGGTTTCAGGGGGGGCGTTGTCGACCGGCGCCAGGCGCGTGCTCAGCTCGATCAACGCCCTGCTTTCAATTCTTTTGATCAGAAGCCCCAATACGTCGTCAAAAACAGCGATTTGGTTATCATTGAGCCGATCAGCGCCGGTGAGGAATAGATCAGTGACGCGCCGAAGCGTTTCGACCCGCTTGTCTTGCGAGCCGCTTTGTATCGCCTCCTCGAGTTCGGCAATGATGGATTGCGGCGCGACCATGGTCTTATCCGATCAATTCCGGTCTCGTGCGCGCCGCTGACAAAAAAGTCCCCGGATTAAAATTTCGATCGATTTCGGACGACGGATGGGCGTCGCTGAACGTCGATGTGTTTTTCAGATCGATGATTGCCCATAGGACGATCAATTTGCTATCAGCGCGTTAACAGCTAATTACTTAAATGAATGCTGTTTCTTTGCGACAGGACGGGCCTAAATCTGGATTAAGATGATAAAATAAGACAAACGCAGACGAAGCAAATGCCTGCGATCTAGGCACCCAATTCAAAAATCAACCCAATTCAAAATCAGACAGTCGCTGTTTAGGAACGCGTGCTGCCGCAGACAGTGCTTGCTTCGGAATCTTTGCCATCGGCGTTATTGAAGATCGCTTGTCCGATTCATTGTTTAGCGATGGTCTGATTGTATTCGCCGACTTCCTTGTGCGTGCGCAGCACGGCGTCGACCGATGCGAACATCTCGCGCATACGGGCCTCCGAAACCGGGCTTTCGACGACGACGACCAGTTCGGGCTTGTTCGACGAGGCGCGCACTAATCCCCAGGTGCCGTCCTCGACGGTCACCCGCACGCCGTTGACGGTGACCAGATTGCGGATCGGCTGGCCGGCGACATGGCCTCCGCTTTTTTGTTCGGCCTGGAAATGCTTCACCACGGCGTCGACGACGCCGTATTTCTCCTCGTCGGCGCAATGCGGTGACATGGTGGGCGATGACCAGGTCTTCGGTAGCGCGTTCTTGAGATCGGCCATGCTCTTTCCCGGATTGCGGTCGAGCATGTCGCAGACGGCGAGCGCGAAGATGAGGCCGTCGTCGTAGCCGCGGCCGAACGGCTTGTTGAAAAAGAAATGGCCCGGATTTCTCGAAGCCGGCGATGGCGCCGATCTCGTTGACCCGCCGCTTCATGTAGGAATGGCCGGTCTTCCAGTAGTCGGTTTTGGCGCCGTTCCTGATCAGCTCCGGGTCGGTGGCAAACAGTCCGGTCGACTTCACGTCGGCGACGAACAGGGCATTCTTGTGCTGCGCGGAGATGTCGCGCGCCAGCATGACGCCGACCTTGTCGGCGAAGATCTCTTCGCCTTCATTGTCGACCACGCCGCAACGGTCGCCGTCGCCGTCGAAGCCAAGCGCCACATCAGCCTTGTTCGCCAGTACGGCGTCGCGCATGGCATGCAGCATTTTCATGTCTTCGGTATTTGGATTGTAGCGCGGAAAAGTGTGGTCAAGCTCGCAGTCGAGCGGCACGACCTCGCAACCGACCGCTTGCAAAACCTGCGGCGCGAATGCGCCGGCGGTGCCGTTGCCGCAGGCGCAAATGACTTTGAGGTGGCGCTTGAGCTTCGGCCTGTTGGTGAGGTCGGCGATGTAGCGCGCGGGAAAATTTTCCACGAAAGCGTAGGCGCCGCCTTCCTTCATTTTATAGCGGCCGTTGAGCACGATGTCCTTCAATCGCGCCATTTCGTCCGGGCCGAATGTCAGCGGGCGATTTGCGCCCATCTTCACGCCGGTCCAACCGTTATCGTTATGTGACGCGGTGACCATCGCGACGCAGGGCACGTCGAGATCGAACTGCGCGAAGTAAGCCATCGGCGTTACAGCGAGCCCGATATCGTGCACTTTGCAGCCGGAGGCGAGAAGGCCGTTCACCAGCGCCATCTTGATGGAGGCCGAATAGGAGCGGAAGTCGTGGCCGGTGACGACTTCGGGCTTTACGCCGAGTTCGTGGATCAGCGTGCCGAGCCCGAGACCCAGCGCCTCGACACCCATCAGGTTGATCTCGCTGCCGAACAACCAGCGCGCGTCATACTCGCGAAAGCCCGTAGCTTTCACCATTGGCTCGGATTCGTAAGCGTATGTATTGGGTTTTAACTGTGGTTTCGGTTTGGGAAACATTGAGACCTCGGTGAAGACGGCGAATAGGGAAATAGCGAATAGCGACCCGGGGTTCCACTTTTCATTTTGCTAGCGGGCGAGGGGACGTTTCGTTATTCGCCGCTTCTTTTGGCTCGCCGGGTCGGCGTGGCGACAAGCGGATTGTCCGGCCACGGATGTTTCGGATAGCGGCCGCGCATTTCGGCGCGCACCGCAGCGTAGCTGCCACGCCAAAAGCCCGGCAAGTCGCGCGTCGTCTGGACCGGCCGGTGGGCCGGGGACAGCAATTCGACAACGAGCGGAATCTTGCCGCCGGCAATCGCCGGATGGCGGTCGAGACCAAAAAGCTCCTGGACGCGGATAGCGATTTTAGGGCCGCCTTCCGCCTCATAGTCTATCGGAACATGCGAGCCGGTCGGCGCTGCGAAGTGTGTCGGCGCTTCGGCGTCAAGCCGCCGTTGCAGCGGGTAGGGGAGGCGCGCTGCGAGCGCCGCCGCGAATTCGTCTGCCGAAAGCTCCGCCAGCGAACTTTTTCCCGCAAATATCGCCGCGAGCCATTCCAGATCGGCAGCAAGCGCGGCGTCGGACAAATCGGGCCACTCCTCGCGGCTCGCTCCACGCAAAAACATGACGCGGTCGCGCCATTGCGCCAGTGCTTTCGTCCACGGCAAGCGTTTGATTCCAAGCCGCGCGACGCCTTCGGCCAGTATGTGCGCAGCTTCGTCGCTTGGGACAAACGGCATCGGCTGCTCGGCGACGGCGACGGCGCCGAGCCGCCGCAGCCGGCGCGTGCGCAGACTGGCCGTCGCTGGATCGAAGGTGATTTCGTCGCGTGTGACCATGCGGTCGGCAAAGTGCGTCTCGATTTCGCCGGGTGTAATCGGCGCGGCGAGCAGGATGCGGCCGGCGGCGGCGCTTCCGGTAAGCTCGGCCACGGCGAGGTAGGGCTCGCGCGCGAGCGGCGAGGCCTGATCGACCTGCGCGCCGCGGCCATTAGCGAGCACAAATGTACCCGTCGCGTTGCCGCGGTTCTTGGCGATGCGCTCAGGATAGGCGAGCGCGAGCAGTGCGCCGGGACTCCACGTCAACTCGTTCCTGTGTGGAGGAAGTGGAAGTTGAAGCGATCTCCGCCCACCTTTTGGCCATGGCGCGGGCGTCGCGCGCGCGCGGCGACCGGTCGCGACGCAGAGCGTCGAGCCGTAGCGTGAGGTCCACGTCGTCCCCGGCAAGCCCGCGCTCGCCGATGAGCACACCGATCTCGGCTGCGGCAAGCGCCGCGCCTTCGGCAGCGGCATCGACCACCATGCGCGCAAGCCGCGGCGGCAGCGGCAAAAGCCGCAGCTTTCGTCCCTCGTCGCTGATGCGGCCATCGGCATCGATGGCGCCGAGTGTGCCCAGCAAAGCCTTCGCTTCGGCCAGTGCCGGGCGCGGTGGTGGATCGAGGAAGGCGAGCTGTTCCGGACCGGTACCCCATGCCGCCAGATCGAGCGCAAAGGACGACAAATCGGCGGACAGGATTTCTGGCCGCGAAAACGGTTCAAGCGAAGCGGTCTGCGGTTCGTCCCAGAGTCGATAGCAAACGCCTGGCTCGATGCGGCCGGCGCGGCCGCGCCGTTGGTCGGCAGCAGCGCGGGAGGCGCGCACCGTTTCAAGCCGCGTCACTCCGACATCAGGCTCGTAGCGCGGCACACGCGCCAAGCCTGAGTCGATGACGATGCGCACGCCTTCGATGGTGATCGAGGTTTCGGCAATCGATGTCGCCAGCACGACTTTGCGTCGGCCGGCTGGTGCCGGCGCGATGGCGCGGTCTTGCTCGTCGCCGGCGAGCGCACCATACAACGCCACGACCTCAACCGACGGATCGAGACGGCGCTCGAGCTGCGCCGCGGTGCGGCGGATTTCGGCAGCGCCCGGAAGGAAGGCCAGCAGGGAGCCTTTGTCCGCCCGCATCGCCCGCACGATGGCGTCGGCGATCTGCGCGTCGATCGGACGCGCGTCGCGCCCGAGATAGCGGGTCTCGACGGGGAAGGCGCGGCCTTCGGCCTCGATCACCGGCGCCTCGCCGAGGAGTTTTGCCACCCGCGCGCCGTCGATGGTCGCCGACATGACGAGGATCCGCAAATCCTCGCGCAATCCTTGCTGCACGTCGCGTGCCAGCGCCAGGCCGAGATCGGCGTCGAGCGAGCGCTCGTGAAATTCGTCAAAAAGCACCGCGGCGATACCGTCGAGCATGGGATCGTCGAGGATCAGCCGGGTAAATACACCCTCGGTCACGATCTCGATCCGGGTGCGGGCGGAGATTTTGGAGCCGAAACGCACCCGCAAACCCACCGTCTCGCCAACCCGTTCGCCAAGCGTGCTCGCCATGCGCTCTGCGGCGGCGCGGGCGGCAAGCCGGCGTGGCTCCAGCACCAGGATGCGCCTGCCCTTGCTGTTGCCGGTTTCAGCCCAGGGCTGCCGGGCAAGGACTAACGGCACGCGTGTCGTCTTGCCGGCGCCGGGCGGGGCGACCAGGACGGCGACGTTGCGTTGGCGAAGGGCTGCGGTGAGTTCCGGAAGCGCCGCGTCGATTGGCAGGGGCGAAGAAAAATCCATTTTTGTCATTGCCGGACTTGATCCGGCAATCATGGGGCTGCGGGCCGCATGGACCCCGTCAAGCCCGGGGGTGACGCAGGAGAAGGTGTTCGGTCCGTAGTTATCCACTGCACCGTGCCAATTCGTGCGAAACGACTATATTAACCGCCATCATGCCCGCCGCACAAAAATCGCATGCCAAAAAGCCGTCAGCGGCCGTTGCGAAGCTGAAGAAGGGCGATCACGTCTTTCTCGTCGATGGTTCCGGCTACATCTTCCGCGCCTATCACGCATTGCCGCCGATCAACCGCAAGTCGGACGGTCTGCAACTCAATGCTGTGTTCGGCTTCTGCAACATGCTGTGGAAGCTGTTGCGCGATATGAAACCGGAGGAAAAGCCCACCCACCTCGCGGTGGTGTTCGACAAGTCGGAAAAGACATTCCGCACCGTGATGTATCCCGACTACAAGGCGCATCGGCCGGACCCGCCGGATGACTTGCGCCCGCAGTTCAAATTCGTCCGCGAAGCCGTCCAGGCCTTTGATCTGCCGTGCCTCGAGCAGGACGGATACGAGGCCGACGACCTGATCGCGACCTACGTTCGGGAAGCGTCGGAAGCGGGCGCGACATCGACCATCGTCTCTTCCGACAAGGATTTGATGCAGCTTGTCGATGATCACGTCGTCATGTTCGACACGATGAAGGACAAGAAGATCGGCCGCGCCGAGGTCATGGAAAAATTCGGCGTGCCGCCGGACAAGGTCATCGAGGTTCAGGCGCTGATCGGCGATTCCACCGATAACGTGCCTGGCGTGCCCGGCATCGGCGTCAAGACCGCAGCGCAACTCATCGGCGAGTATGGCGATCTGGAAACGCTGCTCAAGCGTGCTCCCGAGATCAAGCAGGACAAGCGGCGGCAATCGCTGATCGAAAACGCGGATAAGGCACGGCTGTCGAAAAAACTGGTCACGCTCGACAGTCACGTAAAGCTCGACGTGCCGATTGGCGAACTCGCGGTACACGAACCCGACAACAAGCGCCTGATCGCGTTCCTCAAGGCGATGGAGTTCAACTCGCTGATGCGTCGCGTCGCGGAATTTTCCCAGATCGATGCTGGCGAGATCGAACCGGAAGCGCGGCTGGCCGGACATCGCCCTTCGGCTGCCGAAGTTTCAGACGCTTCGCCTGCCGCGGATGGCGGGGACTCCCGAAGTGTGGCGCACGGCAAAGGCGACGCGGCGCCGCAGCTTCCGCTCGGCCGGCCGGCACAGCCGTCCGACCTGTCGCGCAAAGGCGGCGGTGAAGCGCCCGCGCGCACCCCGCTTACGCCGCAGATGCTGGCGGCGGCGCGCATCGAGGCCGCGCGCAACGCCAAATTCGACCGCGCAAAATACGAAACCGTGGGCGATCTGGAGCGCCTCAATTTCTGGATCGAGCGTGCGCGGGATGTAGGTTTTGTCGTGCTCGACGTGTCGGCCGCAAGTAGCGATCCGATGCAAGCGGAGCTCTGCGGGTTTTCGCTCGCTGTGGCGCCCAACGAGGCCTGCTATGTGCCGCTTGGCCACCGCCAGGGCGGGGAGGGCGGCAGCGAGGGTCTGTTTCGCGGCGACGTTGTGCCCGGCCAGATTGCCGAACACGCGGCGCTCGATGCATTGCGGCCGCTGCTCACGGATCGGGGCGTGCTCAAGATTGGTCACGATCTGAAATTCGCGTGGCAGATTTTCGCGCTGCGCGGAATAGAGATCGCACCGTATGACGACACCATGCTGATGTCGTACGCCCTCGACGCTGGCCGGCAGAATCACAGTGTCGAATCGCTGGCGGAAAGCAGCTTCACTCACGCTGCAATCGATGTCGCTACGCTGCTCAAGCCGGGCAAAACCAGGATCACCTTTGACGCCGTCGGGATCGACCGCGCGACGGCATACGCCGCGGAGAAAGCCGACATCGTGTTGCGGCTCTGGCCGGTGCTTAAGGCGAGGCTCGCCGCCGAGCAGGTGCTGACGGTTTACGAGACGCTGGAGCGGCCGCTTGTTGCCGTGCTCGCGCGCATGGAACGGCGCGGCATTTCGATCGACCGGCAAGTGCTGTCGCGGCTATCCGGCGAGTTCGCGCAGGAAGCAGCGGGCCTCGAAGCCGAGATCAACAAAGAAGCGGGCGAGACGGTCAATCCCGGCAGCCCCAAGCAGCTCGGCGATATTCTGTTTGGCAAGCTCGGTCTGCCGGGCGGCACCAAGACCAAGACCGGCCAATGGGCGACCGGCGCCCGCGCGTTGGAAGAACTCGCCGAGCAGGGCCACAAATTGCCGCAGATGATACTCAACTGGCGGCAGGTCTCGAAGCTGAAATCGACCTACACCGACGCGCTGCCCGGTTTCGTCAACCCGACCACGCATCGCGTCCATACCAATTATGCGCTCGCCTCCACCACGACCGGGCGCCTGTCATCGTCCGATCCGAACCTGCAGAACATTCCGGTGCGTACCGAGGACGGCCGCAAGATCCGCCGCGCCTTCATCGCCGCGCCCGGAACGAAGCTTGTCTCCGCCGATTATTCGCAGATCGAGCTGCGGCTTCTGGCCGAGATTGCCAAGATCGAAGCGCTGCAAAAGGCGTTCCGCGAGGGGCTCGATATTCACGCCATGACCGCCTCGGAGATGTTCGGCGTGCCGATCAAGAACATGCCGGCCGAAGTACGCCGCCGCGCCAAGGCGATCAATTTCGGCATTGTCTACGGCATTTCCGCGTTCGGTCTCGCCAACCAGCTCGGCATCGGCCGCGAAGAGGCCGGCGCCTACATCAAAAAATATTTCGAGCGATTTCCCGGCATCCGCGACTACATCGAGGAATCAAAGAAATACGCAAAAGAGAACGGTTACGTACTGACGCTGTTCGGCCGCAAATGTCACTATCCGGAAATCAAGGCATCGAACGCCTCGATCCGTTCCTTTAACGAGCGCGCCGCAATCAATGCGCGGCTGCAGGGCACGGCCGCCGACATCATTCGGCGGGCCATGATCCGCATGGATGAAGCGCTGGCGAAGCATAAGCTCGGGGCGCAGATGCTCTTGCAGGTGCACGACGAGCTTGTGTTCGAAGTGCCGGACGTCGAAGTGGAAAGGACGCTGCCGGTGGTCAAGAAGGTGATGGAAGACGCGCCGCTGCCGGCGGTGTCACTGTCGGTTCCGTTGCAGGTCGAGGCGCACGCGGCGGACAACTGGGACGCCGCGCACTAGGCGTGTGCCGACGCTCGTCACAGGAGAGACAAATGCACTCCCCTTCGCCTGATCCGCTCGGTTCCCTCGCGCCCGAGGAGCGACTGCGTTCTCTCGGGATCGAGCTTCCGCCGGCAGCGCCCGCCGTTGGCGCCTACGCGCCGACAGTCATCACCGGAAACCTGCTGATGACATCCGGCCAGTTGCCATGGATTGCGGGGGATCTGAAATTCAAGGGCAAGATCGGCAGGGAGTTGAACGTCGAGCAGGGATATCAGGCGTTTCGCCTCAGCGCGCTCAATGCGATCGCGCAACTGAAGGCGGCGCTGGGCAGCCTCGATCGCGTCCGGCAGATCGTCCGGCTCGAAGGCACGATGGGCTGCGCACCGGGTTTCACCGACCAGCCGTCCGTGCTTGACGGCGCCTCGGACATCGTCAACGAGGTATTTGGTCCGCGCGGGCTCCACACCCGCATGGTCTATTCCAACAACGAAATGCCGATGGATTGCGCGACGCTCGTGGTGCTTTTCGCCGAGGTCGCGTCCCAGCGCGATGGAACGACACGCTTCAGCAAGGCGATCTGGTCACAACCGTGAAAGTCAGTTGATGGTCATCGTCGGGGCCCCATTATAATTTCTACGCGCCGGTAAAGTCGGCTGCCTGCAGGCTACGAATGGCGACCGCGGCAATGCCGCACACCCGCTCCCTTCCGATTGATCGCAGGTCATATTTTCGCTGCAATACCGCCAGCATTCTTACATTTTCCGGCGCGGGGCGGGTTGGCGACGATGAAACTACTCATCCGCTATGGCCTGGTGGCAGTGCTTGTTATCGCCACTATTATCCTGGTGATCCCGCCATTCGCGGCATCGTTGATTGAGCATTGGTCCGAGCACGACGTTGAATCCCGCTCATTGCTCGCCTTCAACTCTGCGCTCAACGAGTTCACGTCGCTTCTCGACCGGCAGGATTCCGCGAAAATCGTCGCGTTGTTCGAAAGAATGGCTCTCGACGAGCGGCTGCTCGCCGTCGGATTCTGCGACGATAACGGCAACCTGCGCTACGCGACAGAAATGATGCCGAAAACCTTCCGTTGCAAGGAGGCGACGTTAAAGGCAACTCCCGGATTCTCCGATCTTTGGCTCGACCATCACAGGCTGATCGTATCAAGCTTTCCGATCGTGGCGCCGAACGAGCGCGGACACGTCGTGTTGCTCCACGATCTTACTTTCGCTGAGCGCCGAAGCGCCGAAGCGCGGATCTGGGCGACGGTCGCGCTGGTCGGTATTGCATTCCTGGCCGCCGCTCTTGCCTCTCTTGTGGCTATTCTATTGGGACGGCGCTGGTTGCAGTCGCTGCGGCTTGCGATCGACGAGGTACGGCTCGGCCGCGGCGACACTGTCGATGTTTCGGAAGTGGCACCGTTCGGTCGGGAGTTTCGTCGCCTTTTGCGCGACTTGCAGTTCGCGACCCTGCCGGTCGAGGGCCCCGATGTCGAATGGTCGCCGACCATGCTTCGCCTCGTACTGGCGCAGAAGCTGCCGGGCGCGGAAGTGATCGTCGTCTCCAACCGCGAGCCCTATATCCACAATCGCAATGGCGACGACATCGCCGTGCAGACGCCGGCAAGCGGACTTGTCGCCGCCGTCGAGCCGATCATGCGGGCCTGCCGCGGCACGTGGGTTGCGCATGGTAGCGGCAGCGCGGACAGAGAAACGGTGGACCGCTTCGATAGAATACGCGTGCCACCGTCGTTTCCGAGTTACGTATTGCGGCGGGTCTGGCTAACCGAAGAAGAGCAAAACGGCTACTATTATGGTCTGGCAAACGAGGGCCTTTGGCCGCTGTGCCATATGGCGTTTGTGCGGCCCAATTTTCGCGACAGCGACTGGAATCAGTACAAGCTCGTTAACGAGCGCTACGCCCAGACAGTCGTCAGCGAGGCGAAGCAACAGGATCCGATTATTCTCGTCCAAGACTATCATTTCGCGCTGCTGCCGAGCATGCTGCGCAAAAGGCTCCCGAATGCGACCATCATAACTTTCTGGCACATACCTTGGCCAAATCCGGAGATATTCGGAATTTGCCCGTGGAAGGAAGAAATTATCACCGGGTTGCTCGGGAGTTCGGTCATCGGCTTCCATACCCGATTCCATTGCAACAACTTTCTCGACACCGTGGATCGGTTCGTCGAGGCCCGGATCGACCGCGAGCACTCTGTCGTTACCTTCGGAGGTCACGAGGCCGTCGTTCGACCTTATCCGATCTCCATCGAGTGGCCGCCGGCCGCGATGAAGGGACAGAAATCAGTGGCGGACTGTCGAGCGGTGGTCCGGCGGCGCTTTGCCTTATCGGATAACGTGAGACTGGGCGTCGGCGTCGAAAGGTTTGACTATACCAAGGGCATCCTCGATCGCCTGCGAGCCATCGACGAGTTTTTGTCCAGCCGGCCGGAATGGAAAGGTCGCTTCGCCTTTCTTCAGGTCGCGGCACCTACCCGGAACAAGCTTGCGACCTACAGCGGCCTGCAGGACGAGGCTGCGGAACTGGTCGATACCATCAACGCGCGGCACGGCAACGCCTCGTTCCAGCCGATCAAACTGATCGTGCGTCATTACGAGCCCGACGAAATCTTCGAACTGTTCCGTGCGGCTGACCTGTGTATTGTCTCGAGTCTTCACGACGGGATGAACCTCGTTGCGAAGGAGTTTGTCGCTGCGCGTGACGATGAAAGGGGCGTGTTGCTGCTTTCGACGTTTGCGGGCGCATCGCGGGAATTGTCGGAGGCGCTGATCATCAACCCATACGACATCCGCAGCATGGTTGAAGCGATCGAAGAAGCGCTGCTCATGCCCGAGGAGGAACAACGCGAGCGCATGCGGCTCATGCGCGAGATCGTTCGTTTGCGGAACGTCTATCGCTGGGCCGGCCAGATGGTGCTCGATGCGGCCGACCTCGGGAACCGAAAACGGATCATGCGCATGGTGTCGCAACATCAGGCGTCCCGCACGCGGCGTCGATCTCTTCTTAGTTAGCCCTTCACAGGCACTGTGGCAGGCGCGACCAATACGCAACAGACGGCCGAATGGAACATGCAAACACTGCTGACGATCGTCGGTTTGGTTCTTTTGATCGCGGGGCTGGTCTTCGTCGGACAGGGCTCGGGGTATTTTCCCTATCCGGCCTCGAGCTTCATGATCAGCCAAACCAGATGGATCTATTACGGCGGCGGAATAGCCGTCGTCGGGCTTCTCATCATCATTTTTGCGCGACGGTAGGGCCGGCCGCTCGCCCTTGCGGCTACTGAAAGCCGCGGGCCGGATTTCCCGGTCTGTGACTTCGCTGGCGTGTCCGAACGGCGGCGCGCGGCTCGCGGAGGGGTGCGCGGCTTTCGAGGTTATTCTTGTCGGCGATCTTGCCGAGCAGGCGCGTCAGCGTGTCGCGTTCGCGACGGTTCAGCGGCGCGACGATGCGCTCCTGCGTCCGTTCGACCAGCGGGATCGCGGCGCGCATCAACTCGCGGCCGGCCGGCGTGATTTCGACGACCTTGGCACGCTTGTCGACACGAGACTTGGTGAGGGTAACAAGGCCGAGCTTGCGCAGGTTGCCGAGCACGACCTGCACCGTCGTGCGGTCGGTGGCGGTCAATCCGCCGAGGCTGGCCTGGTCGCGGGCGCCATGGTCCGCCAGGGCGCTGAGCACGACGAATTGCAACGGGGTCAAGTTGAGCGGCGCGCACTCGTCAAGGAACAGCGCGACGGCGATCTGCTGGCATCGCCGCAAAAGGTGTCCCGGCGTGGTGAGCACGCGCCGGTGCTGGCTGAGAGATTGATCATCGTCCATCGGACGCGCTCTAGTCCGCCAGCCGGCGGCGGTCCACTGCGACGCGTGCCCCGAAAGCCGTCACCGCGCGTCCTGGGCGTTGCCGCGGTCCTGCCGCCACATGCCGAGTTTCTCCTGGGCGACACGGTCGGAAATGCTGAACAATACCGTGTCCTCGTCGACTTCGTGGCTCGTCCATTTCCAGCTCGGTGCGACGATAACGTCCTTCGGCCCCCATTCGAAGGTTTTGCCGTCGATCGTCGTGCGGCCGCGCCCCTCGACCGGCACGAACACCGTGGCGTCGGTGCTGCGATAGGCGGCGGTCTTGAAGCCCTTCGGCAGCAACTGCATGAACGCGGCGACGGTCGGCATCGCAAAGCCGCCGTCGACCGGGTTCACGAAACGCATCTTGAGGCCGTGGCAGGGATCCCATTCGTTTTGCCGACGCATCGCCTCCAATGCCTCGCGGCTGCGCGCGTAGGGATAGTTGAAGATGGGCGAGGCCAGTTCGCCAGGCTTGTAGTCGACCGGCAGCATATTGGCGCCGTAGCGCGCGCTGCTGTCGCCTTCCTTTTTGGTGATGGGCTGGCTGTCCTCGTCGCGGTGGTCAATGAACGACGTGTCGAAATGGCTGATGGTCGGAATATCGAGCCCGTCGAGCCAGATGACCGGATCGGCACCGGTATTGCCGTGGTCGTGCCAATGATTGGGCGGCGTCAGGATGAAGTCGCCGTAGTGCATCGTCGTGCGCTCGCCGTTGACCGAGGTATAAGCGCCCGGGCTGGCTTCCAATACCAAGCGCACCGCCGACTGGCTGTGCCGGTGAGCGGGAGCGATCTCGCCCGGCATGACCAACTGGATACCGGCGTAGAGCGAAGTCGTGATGCTGCTTTTGCCGCGCAGTCCCGGATTTTCGAGAATGAGCACGCGCCGCTCGGCCTCTGCGGCCGTGATCAGGTTTCCAGCTTCGAGGATGTAGGCCTTGGCCTCGGCGAAACGCCACATGTAAGGGACGCAGCCGCTCTTCGGCTCGGGCGTTATGATGTCCGAGAGAACCGTCCACAAGGCTGTATAGTTTCGCGTATCGATCTTCGAATAGAAATCCTGGCGTGCCGATGCCACTGCGGGCGCGACTTTAGGCTGCATGGGCCTCTCCTTTGGGTAGTGGGTGCGAGCGCGCGGTCATATCGAGGCCGGTGCCGCCGTAAAGCCAACTAAGGCGGAAGTAGAACTCCTCCGGCGTCATCGCTTTCAGCACGGTGTCACGCACCAGCGCCTTGGCGCCTGCCGGATGATAAATGTATTCGCCGATCAGCCGCGAACTCATTTGCACGCGGGCCGTCCGTGCAACGCGGTTGTGCTGGTAATCCTGCAGGGCAGACGCCACCTCGTGACGACGATCTGCGAAGACATGACTGAGGCAAACGGCGTCTTCAAGCGCCATGCAGGCGCCTTGGGCAAAATACTGCAGCATCGGATGGGCTGCATCGCCGAGCAGCGCAACGCGGCGGTCCACCCAGTTTTCGATTGGATCGCGGTCGCATAGGACCCACCGCATCCAGTTCGAGCCTTGCTCGATAATTCGCCGCGCCTTGGGCGCGATATGCTCAAAGCCCTTTCGCACCTCGTCGAGGTCGACCAGAACGCCAGCCGAGGGCTCCGTGACGTCATTGTGGTAGGTGACGACCAGGTTGAATACTTTCCAGCCCTTCAGCGGATAATGCACGATGTGGCATTTCGGGCCCGCCCACAACGTTGCGGCGTTCCAGCGCAGGTCTTCGGGCATTTGCTCGGTAGGGATCACCGAGCGATAGGTCGTGTGCCCGGACACGCGCGGCTCGCCGTCGCCGACGAGTTGTTGGCGCACCGCGGAGCGCAGTCCGTCGGCGCCGATGAGTGAACACCCTACAATAGGATCGCGGCCGTCCACGAACACGGTGACAGAGCTGTCGTCCTGCTCGTAGCCCGTGACCCGATGATCGGTGCGCAATTCGATCAGGGGATTGGTGCGACAGGCGTCGAGCAGCACGCCATGAAGGTCTGCGCGGTGCACCACGGCGTACGGGTTGCCGAAATACGCGCGGAACGGGGCGTCCAGCGGTATGTGGACGATCTCCTTGGCGGTGAGGCCATCCATCAGCCGAAGCTGATCGATATAGACCGCTACCGCGCGCGCCGCGTCGCCGACCCCGAGATAGTCGAAGGCATGGAAGGCGTTCGGGCCGATCTGGATACCCGCGCCGATCTCGCCGAGTTTTGGTGCGGCTTCCAGAACGATCGAGCGGACGCCGTTACGTGCAAGACCGGCCGCCGCGGCCAGTCCGCCGATTCCGCCCCCGGCGATCACGAACGGGCCGCTGTCCATGGCGAAACCTCCCGTCAGTTTGTCAATTCATTATATACAGTACTATGCGCATATTACTGTGCAATTGCAAGCGCGATAAATCATCGTCCGGCGATGATGGACGATTGGCAAATTGTGCATGAATTGCCGGCTGCGGCGCGGCTGTCGTCTTGGCAAAGGCTCGCGGACAGCGCTATTGGCCAGCGGAATCTCTTGCGGATTAGAGCCGGGCTTTCAACACCGAAACCACGGCCGTGCAAAGCCGCTCGATGTCCCGATCTGCGATATTCAAGGCAGGGGTGAGATAGACGATGTCGCCAAACGGCCTGATCCAAACGCCCTGTTCCACGAAAGCGCGCTTTAGGGCTTCGTGATCCGGCGTTGCAGCGAGTTGAACGACGCCGATGGCCCCCTTGGCCCGCACCTCGGCGACGCCGCGAAGGTCCGCGCAGGGCGCAAGGCCCGCTAGAAGTTTCTGCTCCATCGCCTGTGCCTGTTCGATGCGCGGTTCCCGTTCAAAAAGGTCTAACGAGGCGTTGGCCGCCGCACAGGCGAGAGGGTTTGCCATGAAAGTCGGGCCGTGCATCAGCGCGCGTCCGGGATCGGGAGACCAGAAGCTGCCGAACACTTCCGTGCTGGCCACCGTCGCCCCCAGTGCCATGGTTCCGCCCGTGAGCGCCTTGGATAGGCAAATGATATCCGGCGCTAACGTGCGCCTGCTCGCACGCGAACATGGTACCGGTGCGGCCGAAACCGGTGAAAATCTCGTCGGCGATCAGCAGCGCGTTATGGGATTTGGCGATGCGCGCGATGCGCCCGAGGGTTTCGGCATCGTGAAACCGCATGCCGCCGGCGCCCTGCACCAAGGGCTCAGTGATGACGGCGGCAATCTCCCCACCTCGTTCGGCCAGAAGTGCATCCAATGCCGCCGCGCTCTCGGCGTCGCGCGGGAGATCGGTGAAAAGCTGCCGTGGCAGCCAGCCGTCGAATTTGGCGTGCATGCCGGCTTCGGGGTCGCAGACCGACATCGCGCCGAGTGTGTCGCCGTGATAGGCCCCGCGAAACGCCAGAAAACGGTGGCGACCCGGAACCCCGCGGTTTAGCCAGTATTGCACCGCCATCTTCATCGCCACCTCGACCGCCACCGATCCGGAATCGGTGAAGAAGACGTGGTTCAAGTCTCCCGGCAGCAGGTCCGCCAGGCGCGCAGCCAACCGCTCGGCCGGTTCGTGCGTGAAGCCACCGAACATGACGTGCGGCATCACTTCGAGCTGGCGTGTCACCGCCTCGCGAATGTGGGGATGGTTGTAGCCGTGGCAGGCGGTCCACCACGAAGCGATGCCGTCGATCAGCACCCGGCCATCGGCCAAATGGATGGCCGAGCCTTCGGTCCGCGCCGCTTCGAGCGGCGGATTTGCGGTCATCATCTGGGTGTAGGGCCGCCAGAGGCGCTGTCGGATCATCAGCGATCCGGTCGCTTCCGGGTGGTCCTTTGTCAAGCCGTCAAGCTCACGGTAACGGGTTGACTTGTCGGCCCCGCATGCGCTGTTGGCCACTCTATGAACAGTCTTGACGCTTTCGCCACGCGCGCTTTGACCCAGCTTGAAGAACAGGCGTTGCGCCGCCGCCTCACACCTACCGAACGCACCGGCGGCGTGCAGGTGGTCCGCAACGGCCGGCAATTGGTTTCCTTTTCATGCAACGATTATCTGGGGTTGGCCCAGGATCCTCGCGTGAAGGCTGCGGCGATCGCGGCGGTGGAGCGATATGGAACGGGTGCCGGCGCCTCCCGCCTTGTTACCGGCGATCATCCCTTGCTGGGCGCGCTTGAGGCACGGCTCGCCGCCTATAAAAAGAAGCCGGCCGCCCTGGTGTTCGGCTCGGGCTATCTCGCCAACGTCGCCATCCCGCCGGCGCTGACCTCCGATGGCGACCTGATCCTGCTCGACGAGCTGTCTCACGCCTGCATGTTTGCCGGCGCGAAGCTTTCAGGCGCGCGGATGATCCGGTTTGGCCACAACAACCTCGATCACCTTGAGAACCTTTTGGAAGCCGAGCGGACAGCCGCCGGTCGCTGCCTGATCCTGACCGAGCGCGTGTTCTCCATGGACGGCGACCGCGCCCCCATCGAAGCGATGAGCGCGTTGGCCGGACAGCACGATGCATGGCTGATGGCGGACGATGCTCATGGCCTCGGCGTCGTTGACGATCACGCGCGGGCGGCGCTGGAGATGGGCACACTTTCCAAGGCCCTCGGCAGCTATGGCGGCTATCTGGCGGCGTCCGAGCCGGTCATCGAGCTTTTGCAGTCCCGGGCGCGAAGCTTCGTCTACACGACCGGGTCTGCCGCCGGCTTCGGCCGGCGCGGCGCTGGCGGCCTTGGATATTCTCGCTAGCGGAGCCCGAGCGGCGCGCCCGTCCTCTCGCTTTGGCACAACGCTTCACCCGCGCCACCGGTCTGCCGGATGCCGAGAGCGCCATCGTTCCCCTGATCGTCGGCGAAGCAAAGCGGGCGCTCGCGCTTTCCGCCCAACTGGAAAACGAGGGATTTCTCGTGGTCGCCATCCGGCCGCCAACCGTGCCACCGGGGGCCGCGCGGCTTCGCTTCGCCTTTTCGGCTGCGCATACGGAAGCCGAGATCGATCGGCTGGCCGAGGCAGTAGTGAGAGTGGCGGAGCCGGTGGCTTGAGCGTTTACTTCGTCGGCGGAACGGGTACGGACGTCGGCAAGACTTACGTGACGGCGTTGCTGGCGCGCCAGCACGTTGCCGCAGGCCACGGGGTATTGGCGCTCAAACCGGTGGCGAGCGGTGTGCCGCCGATGCAAAGCTCCGCTTTCGCGTCGACCGACACCGCCCAACTCCTCGATGCCCAAGGCCTGAAAGTGAACGCGGCGAATGTGGAGGCCTGCTCGCCGTGGCGGTTCGAGCAGCCCCTGTCGCCGGATATGGCCGCCGCTGCCGAACGACGCAATCTGACGCTGGACGCGCTGGCCGATTGGGTCCGCAATCGCATCGCCGCCGCGCCGGGTAGTTGCGCCGTCCTGATCGAAGGTGTTGGCGGCGTGATGAGCCCCATGACCAGCGATGCCCTGAACCTGGATTTGATCAAGATCCTGGGTTGCCCCGTGATCCTCGTCACCGGCTCGTATCTTGGCGCGCTGAACCACGCGCTGACGGCGTTGGAGGCGCTAAAGGCGCACAAGGTCGACGTGAAAGCCGTGGTCTTAAACGAAAGCGCGGGGTCCACCGTACAATTTGAGGCGACCCTCGATAGCCTCCGGCGTTTCGCCCCCACCCACCCGATCACGCCGCTCCGAAGGGGTGCGCGCAGTGTTGAAATCGACCTGCTCGGTGGCTGACTATTTGGTTCGGCGCGACAAGTCCGCAATCAGGTCGGCTAGATTGCGATCGTTGGGATTACTCGCGGCCAGTTGCCGTGCGTATTGCAGCGCCTCGGCAAAATTCCCCGCGTCGCGATTAAAGCCGATGAGTGCGACAAGCGTGTCGCGATCATTGGGGTGTCGGGCGAGATTCTCCTTCAGGACGGTCATGGCTTCGTCCGTATGTCCTGCCGAGTGCAGGGCCACCGCAAGGACGTAGGCATATCTGGCGCGTTCGGGTTGCAACTCGGCGGCGCGGCGCAATTCGTCGAGCGCTTCGTCAGGCCGTTTCAAGCGGATCAGCGTCAGGCCGAGAGCATAATGCAGCCCGGCGTCGGCGGGCGACGACGCGATCGCCGTTCGCAGCAGGCTTTCGCCGTCGCTATCGCGGTGGAGCTCCCGATAGAGATCGGCAAGGTTGATCGCAGCCGGCGCGTATTGCGGGCTCAGGCGTAGCGCGGCTTGGTATTCCGCTTCTGCTTCCGCAACACGTCCGCTCCGGGCATAGAAGTTTCCCAGCGCCGAGCGCGCCTCCGGCCGATCGGCATTCAGCCGTTGCGCCGCGATGAATTCAGACGCCGCTTGTGCGAAGCGCTCGCGATCGGCGGGAGGCTGATTGGCGGCCGGCACCGCGACGAGCAACTCGGCCGCCTTTATGCGCACGCCGCGAACCGGATCGGTCAGCAGCGGCGAGGCCAATGGCCAGATTTGCGATGCCGGGGCGTTTTGCAGCATATCGAGAGCGCCGATCCGCACCATTGGGTCGGGATCTGAAAGCCCGCTCCGGACGAGATCGATGTTCGCCGGCGAAACATACGGCGCCAGCTCGGCAAGCGCGCTTGCGCGCGCGAATGCCGGCGCATCCGGATCGGATGCTACGGCTGTGAGAAGCGCCGCGGCGTCGGCGTGGGATTGCCACGCCGCATGGAATGCGGCGGCGTATTTTTGGAAGCCCTCGCGATCGGAGCCAAACCAGCGCTCGATCGCGGCCGCCGCCCACTCCGGAGATTTGTCGGCGTGGCAGTCGTTGCAGGCGTTTGGCGTGCCGACTTTTGCCGAGACGTCCGGCCGCGGTATGCGGAAGCTATGGTCGTGCCGGCGATCGACCACCATGTAGGTGCGGCTCGGCATATGGCAGGACGCGCAGGCGATGGCCGGTTTCGCGCTGTCATGGTGGTTGTGGGCGGCAGCCGCGTATTTCTCCGGCGCGTGGCATTGCAGGCAGACGCCGTCGCCGGCAACGCGAAGCTTCGCGCCATGCGGCTCGTGGCAGTCGCTACAGGTTACGCCAGCGGCAAACATCTTGCTCTGCTTGAACGAGCCGTAGTTGTAGACTTCATCGCGCATCTGCCCGTCGGCATCGTAGAGCCCCGCGCGTCAGCGGCGAGACGACGTGTGTTTCCGACAGCGACCGGCCGGGCACCCAATCCTCCGAAAACTCGCCGCGGCGGGCATGGCATAGGCCGCAGGTCTCGACTTCCTTGCGCAGCAAGGCGGGCGGGAAATTGCGGTGCGGGTTGCCGGTTGCCGTATCGTGCCTCCAGGTTACGTCGGTGCGCTCGTCGAAACGAACGGCTAGTCCCTTCGTCGGATCCTCGCGCTTTCCGAGCGGCCACCAACTCTTCCGGTCGTGCGCCCAGGCGACGTGGTTCGATCCCTGACCGTGACAGGCTTCGCAACCGACGCTTATTTCGGCCCAAGTGGTGGAAAAGCGATCATTGGCAGCGTCGTAGTTCTTTCGTACGCCGGTCGAGTGGCACTCGGCGCACATGAAATTCCAGTTCTGATTCAACTTGGTCCAATGCAGGATGTCGTCGTGCTTGATCTCCTCTTTCGGATAGAGGTGAAACCAGCGCTGGCCGCCTTGATCTTTCGGCCGGCTGTCCCACGCCAGCGACAGCGCTTGTAGCCGGCCGTCTGGGAATTCGACGAGATATTGCTGCAACGGATCGAGGCCGAAGGTATATTTCACTTCGAACGTTGCGAGCTTGCCATCCGGCCCGTCCGTCTCGACCATGAATTTCCCGTCGCGCCGAAAGAAGCGGGAATGCACACCGAAATAGTCGAAGCCGGCGTCGCCGAAATCGCCGAGCACCGTTTTGTCGGTGGCGTGCTGCATCGCGGCTTTGTGCTGCGAACCGCGCCACAGCTCCGCTTCGGCGCGGTGGCATCCCGCACAGGTTTCGCTGCCGACGAAAGTTGCTGCACTGGCCGGCGCGGCGCCGGCTGCCGATCCATTCATGAGCTGGGATCCGAAACCAGCAGCAACGACGATCAGAGCCGCGAGCGTTGCCACGATCCAGATGGTGTTAGTCGAACGCAAAGCTACATCTTCCGGCTTTTCTTCGTGCCAATCACGGGATCGCATAACTTATGAAAGAACTTTGACGCAGTAGCGGAAATTTAGCGTTGTTTCGCAAAAACTATCATACTTTAGTGTTATGGACCGCAGCGCATACCGCCCGCCATAAATCCAATTATGCGCACCGCTTATTGTTTGGCTGTCTGCTACCGCAGCGGAAAGTTGTGCAGGTTCGGATCATTCTCGCAGGGGCGTTGGTGATGAGAATAAAGACGATGGCACTGGCCGTGATGGGCACCCTGGTCGTGATGAGCACCCTGGCCGTTAGCGATGCCTCGGCACAGGTTTACGATCTCTCGGGCCCATATCAATGCATACGAAATTGCGCGGGGCCAGGTACGGCGTTTGTTACACAGAACGGATGGGAGCTTAATCTCGTTAACGAGGTTGGTCAGCCGTCGCGGGCCTGGGTGGATTGGCCGGGCCATATCTGGGCCCAATATTGGAATGAGGGCGCGCTCTACTCGCCGGACGGCATGACGATTCAATTCGACAACGGAAGTCTGTGGCAGCGCATCGTTCCGCAGGGGGTTGTCAGCAATCGTTACTAGACAAGCGATCCGCATTTCGCGGTGCTCACAAGAGGCTCGGATGCTCCGTAATCGGAAGAGCGGAGCCTCGATCTCTCGGCGTCACGTTCGCACCAAGAGTTGAGCTCAGTCCTTTTTTAGCATGCGCAACGTTTGTTGCTTCAAAGAATCGTAGATCGGAGCATTCCGCGCCATGGCCGGTACCAGCATGGCCACGGCACATGCTCCCAGCATTGGTAGCAGCATCGTCACATTTGCCGTCATCTCGATAACGAGCACGATGCCGGTGAGTGGAGCCCGAACGACACCTGCGAAAAAGGCCGCCATCCCGACGACCGCAAAGCCTTCCGGTTGAATACCCAGGCCCGGAAAGGCCATTTGGCAAACCATCCCGAACATCAGACCAAGTTGCGCGCCCAGGACGAGCATGGGGGCGAACAATCCGCCCGGCGTTCGCGCTGCGTATGATAAGGCGCCGAGCCAGAAACGGAGCAGAAAGACCAGTGAAATGGCGGCAAGCGTCTCACCGCCGGCGAGGCTGCGTTGCGCAAGCAGATCGCCGCCGCCAACGAGTTCAGGTGCATACCATGCCAATAGCCCGACGATTGCACCGACCATTCCGGCACGAAGTTCGGCCGGAAGGTAGTTGAAGCGATCTGACAGCGCGATTGCGGCGAGCAGGGCGCGGTTGTAGGCGATTGCGACGGTTCCGGCGACGGCGCCCAAAACAAAGTAGAGCGGGCTTATCTCCACGTGAGCATATTTCAAGGGCTCGACATGAAAATCTGGTGCATCACCAAGGAACACTCGCGATACGGAAATGGCGGTTGCTGAAGCGGCGAGCGCCGCAATGGCGATGCGGGGCTCGAAACGCCGCACCAATTCCTCCAGAACGAAGATTGCACCCGCAATTGGAGCGTTGAAGGCCGTGGCCAAGCCGGCGCCGGCCCCGGCGGCCAGCAGCACCCTGCGATCCGGCCAGCCGCGGCGGCCTATCTTCCCAATAATATGGGCAATGCCCGCCCCCATTTGCACGGTCGGTCCCTCGCGACCGAGCGCCAAACCCGAGCCGATCGCAAGCACACCGCCAAAAAACTTCACCGGGATGAGCGAAAGTGGCGCTGGTGGCAATTCCCCGTCTAGAACTGCCTCGACGTGGGGAATTCCGCTACCCGACGCATGGGGGGCATAGCGACGGACCAGCCAAGCGGCTAAAGCCGCTGAGGCGGCGCAGACGATGATTATCAACACAAGTCCTGCCAGCTTTTCTCCCTGCGCCCAACGGATCAGCACGTTGCGCAAAACGTCTGCCTGCAGCAGCGAAAGGCGGAAGGCGGCTCCTAAAAACCCCGCAGCTGCTCCGACGATCATCGCCAGAAGCGCGAGCAGCAGGAGACTGCCGTCATCCTGCTTTTCGACGTCAGCTTCGTTCTGCGGCATAATCAGCACATGAAGACACGATGTGGTGCGAGTTTGCGAAGTTAACGCTCAAACGCAAAGATGTGTTTCCAATCGTTCTTCATGCTGATCACGGTCCAGCCGTTCTTCTTCGCTTCCTCATAAAGCGCCGGGGTAAACGTGCCGACCTTGGTGTCGGCGAGGCCTTGTGCAGGACCGTACGCGTATTCGCGCTGCGCGTCATCGTGCAGCACCAGCATCATCAGCCGCGCGCCGTCGCCGGCGCCGGTATATTCCAGCATTTGCCGGTCGCCGGTCGAGTTACCGAACGCCGCGTGCGGGCGTCGGCCGATCATCAGATGGATGCCTTCAGGCTTGCCGGCATCGTTGTCATTTAACAGGAGCTTCGGCTCCTTGGTCAGAAACGGCTTGCCGTCCTTGTCGTAGCCGAACTTTGTTCCGCCGGCCGTGCCCACGACTTGCTCGGGAGGGATGCCGTATACCCGCTCGGAGTAGACGCGCACGAAGTCCTGGCCGCCGCCGGTCACGATGTAGGTCTTATAGGCATTGTCGCGCAGGTATTGCAGGACCTCGAGCATCGGCTGATAGACGAGATCGGTGTAGGGACGATTCCAGCGTGGATGCTTGGCGGCTTCCAGCCATTTTTTCGCCGCGGCGTTGAATTCCTCGACCGATATGCCGGTCAGCGTCGCGGTGAGTATCTCCAGGAGGTCACGCTGCGTAAGCTTGGCGATCGCTTCCCGATCGCCGGAAAGTACGGTCTTGAACGGCTCGACATTCTTGAGTTTCGGATTCTTCTCCACCACCGCCGGGATGCGTTCCAGGCAGTAGACCACTTGCGTATACATGGGATGTTCCACCCACAACGTGCCGTCCTGATCGAAGGTCGCAATGCGCTGTTCGGGCAGCACGAATTTCGGACCTGTCCGGTCCGTGGTGACGTGGACGAAATCCAGGATCGACTGTTTGGCGGGCCCGTCGCGCCATGATGGAAGCGGGTCGATCTGCGCCAGCGCCGGAAACGCGGTGAACGCCAAGCCGGCCGCGACGAATGCCAGGAACGCCGCCAATACCATGCGCCTGCGGACGACGTTAATTTTACGCATCAGGTCTCTCCGGTACACGCAATACGGCCCCGGAGATTGCTCCGGGGCCGCGACCGCAGGTCAATTCCCGCTGGGCAGCGGAAGGTCGACGCCTTCCTTCTTGAGTTGCTCTCTGACCCACTGGAATCTCTCGTAGTTCGAGAGCGTGATCGGGCCGGTGTAGGACGCGCCCTGCAGCTTCCGCGGCGGATACGTGACGTATGTCTGCATCAGTTTTCTGATCGCATCGTCGATCGGTATCATGACCCAGGTCCGCTCGGTAAAATTATTCATGAAGATATCGTATCGCTCCTGTGGGTCGGCCCAGAGATCGAACACCTGAGGAACGGTGGCGACATACTTGTTGGCGCCCTTCCAGCCAAGGTTCGAATCGACGGCTAGCCCGCCGGTCGGAGCGCCGTCATCGCCGCGCAGGTTGAATACCGCCTTGTAGTTGCCGACGCGCGCGGCGCCCGGGGTCAATTCATCCTCGGTGAAATAGAACCAGCTGGTACGCGGCGATTCGCCGGTGCCGAACAGCACCGGCGACAGATCGTAGCTGTCGAAAATGATCGGCTGCCCGTCGCGATCTTTGTCGGGCAGCTTGACGCCGGCCAGCGAAGCAAATGTCGCCATGTAATCCAGCCCGCCGGTGATCTCGAAGTTCTTGGCGCCGGGCTTGATTTTTGGGCCCCACGCGATCGACGGGACGCGGTTGCCGCCCTCGCGCACCGTGCCCTTGGTGCCGCGGAACGGCGTGTAACCGGCATCGGGATAAACGTCCTGCCAGGCACCGTTGTCCGTGGTCCAGAAGATATATGTGTTCTTGTCGAGACCGAGTGCGCGGACCTTGTCGACGAGACGGCCGATCCGCGTGTCCGCTTCGACGACGGAATCGGCGAACTTGCTCTTGGAGAGAGACTTGTGAATGAATTCGGGCGCCGGCAGGTTCGGCTGGTGCACCTTCATGAAATTAACGCTCATGAAGAATGGCTTGTTCGCCTTGGCCGCCCGGTCGAGGTAGTCGCTCGCTGCCTTCTCGACATATTCGTCAAGAAACGGAATGCCGACGATTCCCTTGTCCGGCGTGTTGACGTACTCGCCGTTGACCTTGAAATCTTCGTGCGCTTTTTCGCCGGCGTTGCCGGAGAGCGCCCCGGTCGTCACGCGGTTGAACAACGCGCGGAGTTGCAGGTTCATGTCCGGGAACCATTCCGGATCTCCGTAGGTGTAGGCGTTGAGGTGATAAAGGAAGACGTACTTCATTTCGTCGTAGCCTTGGGCGTTGGGCAGCGCGTAGTCGGCCTCGCCCAGATGCCATTTGCCCGTGAAGAAGGTCTGATAGCCGCCTTGCTTTAAAACCGAGGCCAAAGTCCACTCGGCCGCAGGCAGGCCGCCGCCTTGACCTTGGAAGGCGACAGTCGTCATCCCGCTGCGATTGGGGATGCGTCCGGTCTGCATTGCGGCGCGGCCCGGCGTGCAGCTTGGCTGCGCATAGAATGAGAAGAACGTCATGCCTTCATTCGCCAGACGTTCGATGTTGGGCGTGGGCATGCCGCGTCCCGGGCCGCCGCCATAGGGACTGGAGTCTCCGTAACCGAAATCGTCGGACACGATCATGATGATGTTGGGTTTCTGCGATTGTTGTGCCTGCGTCGGGGAAATTCCCCAAGACAGAGCTGTCGCGAGCGATACGACGCAACTCAAGACATTTAGTCCGGATTTCATGACGTAGCTCCCAGCGAGTTTTTTCCGAGGCGGAATGACCATGCACCGTTCGTGCAAATTGATCCAATCAGAAAGCTTCCGACGCGTCATACTCATGTTATGGCGATATCCTTGGCGGCGCAGCGGGAATCTACGAAAATCGGATCGACACAAAGAGCGGTTGGCGAGGGGGGTGAAATAATAAATTTTCGTGACAAAACGCAGTACCACCAAAAGCGATCGCGACGCGCTCATCAATCCCGCACGTGAAGTTATTTCTCGGGCACGACCGCGATTGCCTCGATTTCGAATAACAGCCCGTCGCGTGCGAGCTTGCCGATCTGTACGGCCGTCGCAGCCGGCGGTGTTTTGATGTCGAAAGTGCTGTTTCGTATCTCTCTGAAAACCGCGAGGTCGGAGATGTCGACAAAGTAGGCGGTGATCTTGACCACGTGCTCCAAACCGGCGCCGACCGCAGCAAGCGCGTTTTTCAGATTCTCGACGCTTTGGACGGCCTGGGCGCGAAAATCGTCAGCAATTTTCCCGTCGGGGGTGATGCCGACCTGGCCGGAAATGTAGATGGTCCGGCCGGGTCCGGTTGCTTCGACCACATGCGTGTAGCCGATCGGGGCATGAATGGTCGGCGGATTGTGAAATCGATGGACGGCCACGCTTAGGCTCCTTCCCTGTGCACCGACATGACCACGTCGGGCTGAAAATCCGTGTATTCGACAATACACGCGCCGAAACTTCATGGCAAAATGCGCCGTATGAATAGTGCATTCACTCCCCACGTTGCGTTCGGCTTCAACGCGACATGGGTCTCGCTGGCGGTGTTCGCCGTCACCTATGCCTTCATTATCGCCGGTCCCTTCAATCGCGCGGTGGTAGCGCTGATCGGGGCAGTCGTCATCGTGCTCGTCGGCGCGCTCGATCAGGGCGAGGCGATCAAAGGCATCGACTGGGATACGATTGGCCTTCTCGCCGGCATGATGATCTTGGTCTCGATCTCGCGTCGTTCGGGCCTCTTCCAGTATCTGGCCATCTGGTCGGCCCAACGGGTGAAAGCAAACCCGGCCGGGATTTTGCTCATGTTGCAACTCGCAACGGCTATTCTTTCCACCATCCTCAACAACGTCACCACCGTCCTGTTGATCGTGCCGGTGACGCTGGTGATCGCCGAGGAACTCGAACTGCCGCCGTATCCATTCTTGTTCGCCGAGGTGTTTGCCTCGAATATCGGCGGAACGGCGACCTTGATCGGCGACCCGCCCAACATTTTGATCGGCTCGCAGGCTGGCCTCGACTTCAATGCCTTTCTCGTCAACACCGGGCCGGTAGTCCTGCTGATCATGGCGGTGCAGGCGGCGATGATTCACTTGATTTGGGGCCGTTCGATGCGCGCCAGTCCGGAAAGCCGCGTCCTCGTCATGGGCATGAATGCGCCGGGAATGATTACCGATTGGGTGCTGCTGCGCCGCTCGATCGCGGTTCTTGCGGCCGTGCTGGCGGCGTTTCTGTTCGCCGCTCCGCTGCGGCTTCAGCCGGCGACGATTGCGCTCGCCGGCGCCGCCGCGCTGATGCTCCTCGACAACTGGAAGCACCGTGGGCCGAAGCAGGCGGACAACGTCCACGCGACTTTCGCCGAGGTCGAATGGACGACGATCTTCTTCTTCATCGGACTGTTCGTCGTCGTTCACGCCGTGGAGGCGAGCGGGTTCTTGTCAACTGTCGGCGGGCGGCTCGTGACGCTGACGGGCGGCAATATTGCGTTCGCCGGCACGATCATCCTTTGGGTCTCGGCTGTTCTGTCGGCAATTCTGGACAACATACCGTTCGTCGCCACCATGATACCGCTCATCAAAGGCATGGCGCCGGCCTTCGGCGGCCCGAAAGCGATCGAGCCGTTATGGTGGTGCCTCTCGCTCGGCGCTTGCCTCGGCGGCAACGGTACGCTGACAGGCGCATCGGCGAATCTCGCCGTTGCCGGCATCGCCGAGCGCAACGGTATTCGCTTTGGATTCGTTCAGTATCTTGCATACGGCGTGCCGCTGACGCTGGTCTCCATCGCCATCTGCCAGGCCTATATCTGGCTGCGGTATTTTTAGCCCGCCGCGCAGGGCGCTAGGCCGCGAGATAGCCGACGACTTCCTCGGCAAGCGAGAGCGAAGCGGTAAGCCCCGGCGATTCGATGCCGAATAAATTAACCAGCCGCGGCAGACCGTGTGTCGGCTCCGCGGCTATCACGAAATCGGCCGGCTTTTCGCCTGGTCCGGTGAGCTTGGGGCGAATGCCGCAATAGTCCGGCACCAGCGAGCCGTCGGGTATCGCTGGCCAATAGGCGCGGATGCGCTCGTAGAACTTGTCGGCGCGGCGCGGATCGACCGTGTAACTTTCGTGGTCGATCCACTCGACGTCCGGTCCGAAACGCATGCGGCCGGCGAGGTCGAGCGTCACGTGCACGCCAAGTCCGCCGTCGACCGGCGTCGGGTAAATGAGTTGCGAGAAGACCGGGTGTCCGGCGAAGCCGAAATAGTTTCCCTTGGCGAGGACGAGCGGCGGCACCATGCCGGCCGGATAGCCATCAATGCAGTGCGCTAGCGCTTGCGCACCGAGACCGGCCGAGTTCACCACCGCGTCGAAGGCGACTTCCCCGGCATCGCGGCCGCCAAAATGCACCCGCCAATGCGGCGCGGAATAAGATATCCGCTCGACCGGCGTGTCGAACGCGATGCTGCCGCCGCGATCTTCCAACTCGCCCAAGAGCGCCAGCATGTAGCCGTGGCTGTCGACGATCCCGGATTCCGGCGATGACAATGCGCCGATGCAGGAAAGCTCCGCCTCCAGCGCGCGAGCCACGTTGCCGCCGATCATCTCCAGCCCTTCGACGCCATTTTGCAGTCCCTGCGCCAGCAACGTTTCGACCTTGGCAAGCTCGGCCTGGTCGGTCGCGACGATGAGCTTGCCGCATTTGCGGTGCGCGACGCCGTGCGAGGCGCAGAATTGGTAAAGCATGCGCCGTCCGCGGGTCGAATGCCGCGCGCGGAGCGAGCCAGTCGGATAATAGATGCCGGCATGAACGACCTCGCTGTTGCGCGAGGAAACGCCATTGCCGATACCGCCGGTCGCCTCGGCGACGATCACGTCGTGGCCGCGGCGCGCGGCAGTGCGAGCGATGGCAAGTCCAACGACCCCGGCGCCGACGACCAATACTTGCATAGCTTCTGTTCCTGTTAGCTTTATTCTAGACGTGAATCGCAACGGAGGGTGACTGATGGCGGACAACGCGGATGTCGTGCGGATTTGCTCGAAAGCCGAGGTCTCGCCGGGCTCGGTAAAGGCGTTCGCAGTCGGCGCCAATATGCTGGCGGTCTACAACATAGGTGGCACCTACTACGTCACCGATGACGAGTGCACGCACGCCGCCGCCAGTCTCGCCGACGGCATGCTCGAGGGCGACGTGATCGAATGCTGCATGCATATGGGTTCATTCCATGTCCCGACCGGCAAAGTGGTGGATCCGCCGTGCGAGGTGCCGCTCCGGACCTATCGCGTTGTGCTCGAAGGAGATGACGTGTGCGCCGACCTGCATCGCAACGCGGCCGGCGAGCAGCAGTGACGAGATAGGGCACCTGCCGATGGAACAAATTTCGCCGGCACAGGCGGCGGCATCGGCGGCTGATGTGCACGACGCATCATGCCTTGCGAACCCGAAATGTCATGACATTCGCGTCCCGCTGCATGTGCTCCAGGGCGTCGCCGGTTTCGCGCAGCAGATTGGGAATATCGATGCCGGATAGAGGATCGGTGCACGCCACAATCAAAACGTCGCCCGGCTGCATGCCGGCAAGCGCCTTGCGCGTTCGCAGCACCGGGAGCGGGCATTTGAGGCCGCGAAGATCGAAAGTCTTTTCCGCCATCGAAGAGGGTCGCAAAAGCTGAAAGCCGTCTTTATCATAACGGCTATGTTGCTGCCGCAAACAATCCGCGAACCGGCGCGGGACTGACCCGATGCCGATGCGCGTTATTGGTCTTGCCGGCTGGAGTGGATCCGGCAAGACGACGCTGATCACCAAGGTCGTCCCGGTCTTGATCCGGCGCGGCTTCAAGATCGCGACGATCAAGCATGCGCATCACGCATTCGACATCGACCGGCCAGGCAAGGATTCCTGGTTGCACCGCGAAGCTGGAGCGAGTGAGGTCATCGTTTCGTCGGGCCGCCGTTGGGCGCTCGTTCACGAGTTGCGCAGCGAACCCGAGCCGCCGCTCGCGGAATTGCTGGCAAAACTGAGCCCGGCCGATTTCGTAATTGTCGAAGGATTCAAGCATTACACCTACCCCAAGCTGGAAATCTACCGCTCGACTGTCGGCAAGCCGCTCATCTATCCGGAGGACGATTGCATCGTCGCGATCGCAGCCGACGCACCATTGCCGCATGCGCAACTGCCGGTGCTGATGCTGGACGACATCGAGGGTATTGCCGACATGTTGCAGGCCGAAGCGGTGCCGCGCGAACAGATCGGGGCGCCCGGCGGCGAAGAGTAGCGTCGCCGGCCGGGTCAGGCTTCAGGGTACTGCGCCGCCAAGCGTTCGGCCTCGGCGGCCTGCTCGGGCGTATTGATATTGAAGAACGGATCGACCGGCGTCGCGGCCCAGGCTGCCATTCCAAGCGGGTAGCGCGCGCTCCACTCGCTGACCTGGCGAATACCCTCGCGGGTAAGCGCGCGACGCAAGTCCTCCCGCAACGCCACCGGCCAAATTGCGACGACCGGATGTGGCCGTTTTGCAGAGCTTGCGCAGGCGAGCAGGGCGCCCGCGCCGACCCGCGCCTGATGCAGGCGCATCACCAGATCGCGCGGCAGAAACGGACAGTCGCCCGGCGCGCTTACGATCCATTCGATCTGTGCTGCGTGGTCCGCCGTCCAGTCGAGACCGGCGAGGATCCCGGCCAGCGGGCCGGCATAGTCCGGCACGCTGTCTGCGACGACGGGGAGCCCGATGTCGGCGAAGCGCGCCGCATCGGAATTGGCATTGATGATGAGATCAACGCATTGCGGGCGCAGCCGCTCGACGACGCGTTCGAGAATGGTGGTGCCGCCGACGCGGATGCGCGCCTTGTCGCCGCCACCCATGCGGCGCGCGAGCCCACCGGCGAGTACGACGCCGATGGTTGGGGGATAGGCCACGCGCTAATCGTTTGCGGGCGCCGCTCAAGCGCCGCCGGCGAGCACGCGGTCGATCTGCGCCGCGCTCGGAGTCACATGATAAAACGTAGTGTAGAAGTCGCGGGTGAGCACTTTCATATCTTGGGGGAAAAGGTCGGGATAAAATATCTTGCTGAGCCACCACAGCCCGATCAGGCGGTTGGCCGCCGGCGGATAATCCACCCAGCCGAACGGCAGCTTCGGCGACAGGTGGACACGGCCTGTCTTGACCGCCGCGATCGAAGCCCATTCCGGATCGCTCCGCACCTTCGACGCAAAATCCCTGTCGCTCGCGATGATGATCTCGGGATTCCAGGTGCGCACTTGTTCGATGGTGGCCACGCCGTGGGCGCCGCGCAGATCGGCGGCGACGTTGCGGGCGCCGATGAATTCGATCGGCTCAGCGATCATCGAGCCGCCAAAGCCCGTCTGCAGGCCGCTTGCGTCTCGCGCGTAATATACGCTCGGGCGGGCTTCGCTCGGCACGGACGCGCTGCGTTGCGTGATGATGGCTATCGTTTTTTCGGCATAGCCCGCGAGCTTGTCAGCCTGATCGCTGCGGCCAAGCAGCGTGCCAAGTGCGCGATAGGTGGCGCCTATCCGATCGAGATGTCCATCAAGCAGCGCGTAGGGAATGCCGCTTTGCTGCTGCACTCGTTCGGCAAGTGAAGCGAAGCTCTTGTTCACATTGCCGATATCGACGATGAGTTCGGGCTTGAGCGAGGTAAGCGCGTCCAGATTGACGTTGTCGCTGCCACGGCCGGTCAACCGCGGCACTTGCGGTCGCGCTGCGATCTCGGGCAGCAGGAATTCGCGCGCATCTTGCCCGATTGGTTCGACCCAACCGATCAGCAGGTCCGGAGCAAGGGTATAAAGCTCGACAGCGGCCGGCGGCCCTGCCGGATAAACGCGCAGCACGTGCTCCGGAGCGGTGATGGTCCGGCCGGTGGCGTCCACGACGCTGGCGGCGAAGCCGTAACGCGGTGCGGCCAAACTCGCCGCAAGCCCGCCGAGAAGGGCTCGGCGATCGATTTTCATCTTCATCTCATTCCGTTTCCGGTACCGGGACATTGAAGCCATTCAGGGTGACCGAGACAAGGCAATACAGGCCGACAAGGTAGATCAATTCGGCGGCACCGCGCTCTGCGGTCACTGAAGCGATCAAAGCCAAGCGCTACCAAAGCCAGGCGCACGATGTTTCTCCTTGGAGGACCAAGAAAACAATCATAGCGCACTCACGACTTCTCGTCAGGAACCGGCAGGGCTTTTATAAAAATTGTGGTCGAGACATAAAAACCGACCAGCATCGCAAGTTCGACGATCTCGCGTGCCGAGAAATCGCGTCGCAGCTCGGCGAAATCATCGTCCGCTATGGGCGTCATCCGTGCGGCTTTCTCGGCAAAGCCGATGGCGGCTTTCTGCGCCGGCGTAAAGGCGGTGCTGTGCGGCCAAAATGCGAGCTCATCGATCTGCTGTTCGGTTACGCCATACTCGCGCGCCAACGACAGGTGACGCGACCAGACGTAGGCGCAGTCGACCACTTGGGCGGTCCGCAAGACCGCGAGTTCGGCAAGCGAGCGCGGCAGCTCCGTATCCCGGCGGAACGCCATGGCCATGTCGCCCGATGCCTTCATGAGCGAAGGCGCGTGCGCCATCATCCGATGCAGGTTGAGGATGCCGCTGCCGGAAGCGAGCGCCGCGAAATGGTCGCGAACAAACGGATCCTCCGGCGATTCGACGAAAGGCAAGCGCGGCGATTTGCGGCTGTGCTCGGTCATGGAACCACCAGGAGCTTGCCGGCGCTCGCCCGCGACTCGATCATGCGATGGGCGGTGGCGGCCTCCTCAAGACTGTAGGTCGCGAAAATCTTCTGCTTGAGCCGGCCTTGCGCCACCCAGGCGAAGATATCGTCGGTTCGCGAGCGAAGCTCGTCACGGTCCGCTATGTAGTGGTCGAGGCCGGTGCGCGTCAGGAACAGCGATTTGCGAAAAAGCAGTTCGCGCGGGTCGATCGGCGGGACCAGCCCGCTCGCCTCGCCATAGAGCGCCAGCGTGCCGCGCGGGCGGAGCGAATTCATGCTGCGAATGTAGGTGTCGAGCCCAACCGCGTCAAAGACAACGTCGACGCCGCGGCCGCGCGTAATGCGCTTGACGGCTTCGGTAAAATCCTCCGCCGCGTAGACCACGACGTGGTCGGCGCCGGCGTCGCGCGCGATGTCGGCCTTGGCGGGCGTCGACACGGCGCCGATTACCTCGGCGCCGCGGATCTTCGCGATCTGACACAGCAGGATGCCGCAGCCGCCGGCGGCGGAATGCACCAGACAGCTCGTTCCCGGCGCAAGCGCGAAAGTCGAGGTCGCGAGGTAGTGCGCCGTCAGCCCCTGGAACAGCACGGCCGCAGCGTCTTCGAAACCGATGCCGGCGGGAAGGGGAACGACACGTTCTGCCGCAACGAGAGTATGTGTGGCGTATGAACCGGCGGCAAAAATAAAGGCGACCCGATCCCCGACTTTGATGTCGCTGACATCGGGTCCGATGGCCTGGACGATGCCGGAGCCTTCGAGGCCGAGCGTCAACGGCAGATCGCGCTTGTAAAGCCCGCTGCGCAGTTGCGTGTCGAACAAGTTGACGCCCGCGGCTTTGACCTCGACGAGAACCTGTCCCGCACCGGGGGAGGGAGATGGCAACTCCTCGAGCACCATCGCTTCCGGGCCGCCATGCGCATGCACGCGGATCGCTTTCACCGCTGTCGCTCCGAATTCGAGGCTATTTGCTGCACAATATGAAATCAACCGCTACGGGTGTCGCCTTGAAATAAGCTTCGCGGAATGCTGTGGCGTCCGGGAATGTACTCCGATCAATCTCGCGCCGGACCAATTGCACGCGCAAGGGGTCGACGTCGAATGGGAACGGATCGAACGCGATTTTGGTGCCTTCGACGGTCTTGAGTGTCAGCCGCGCCGGCGCCGAACGGCCGTCATAGGAGGTTGGCACCGGTTCGATGAAGTCGTCGACCACGTCCTTGTTGCACAAGAAGAGCGAAATGAAGTCGAAAGCCTGAAGGAGTTGATAATTGGTCCAGAACTCGGCTTCGTCGTAGGCGCGCAGTTGGGCCGCCTGGGCTTCTTCGTTGCGCGCAAGAAAGTCTTCGTTGTCTTCCGGGAGGTTTTGCGTATTGAAAAACTTCGGGTGGGCGACCTTGTCGTAGCGGCCGCGTTGCAGCCCGGTTCGATGCTTGCTCACCAGCAAGCCTGAATAGGGATCGATGCGCGTCATCCAGTCGATCGCCCATTCGAACGCGCGCCGCTGCGGCTTTCCCCAAGTCACTTGAAGGAAGTTGAGCGGCTTGCCGGTATCCGGCGCGATCGAGGGGCTCGCCTCATAGTCGTACCAGCCGCTATCGTGAAACATCGCGGCGCGAACGACGGCCTCGTAGGGCTTCGGGCGCGCAAAGATATTGTTGCCCCAATGCGCCGCACATTGTCCCGAGAGCTTGGCGTGATCGGTCTGGCCGATCAGGATCAATGAGCCGTCGGGTCGTTCGCGTACGATCATGTTTCCTGCCCACCAGCTTATATGTGTTTGCGGTCACTGAGACGGTAGCAGAGGCTTTGCGCGGCAGGCAACGCGCGGCGCCCAGTCTGGGCGTTACCCCCGCGCAAATTGAGTATTTCCGGGTTTCGGGCCGCGATCATCGCCAGGACCGGACGGAGGTTGTGTGTTGGGGATGCCTCGCTATATTGCGCTTCCCGCGCCCGGAGGGATGGCCGAGTGGCTGAAGGCGCTCGCTTGGAAAGCGTGTATACGGGAAACCGTATCGTGGGTTCGAATCCCACTCCCTCCGCCAAGACCACTATTCGCGGTAGTTCGCCACTGTCTGTTACAATGTCTTTAATGCATTGTAAATAAGCATTTTTTCGGCTAAATTTAGTCCACGCCCGTTCGCTCCCAGTCGCGGCAATCCGGCTCGGCCTTGTGGGCATTCTTGTGGGTCTAGGCGGACACTTGAGTTAGACGGACACTGTGCCCGATTTGGGATTCGAACCCACAAACAGTGTTCGGCGGAGAACAAGAACCATGCGGACGGTGAGTCCGCCGAACTCTCAGATTGGCTCACCGGATGGTCCAAAAATTACAGCGACTCACAGCGCTCGCCGTTAGCCGCGTGAGCAAGTCGGGTTTGTATGCCGACGGCGGCGGCCTGTATCTGCGAGTTGGACGCAATGGTTCGAGACGCTGGGCTTTCCGTTTCACGCTCAATGGCGAAGCGCATGAAATGGGCTTCGGCGGCTTAAACAAAGTCAGCCTTGCGGATGCGCGAAAAAAGGCGAGCGATGCACGCCTCCTTCTCGGCGAGGGACGGAACCCTCTTACTCATAAGCAAGACAAAGAATCGGACCGAGCCGCCGATGAAAAGAGGCGTTCTATGAGCTTTGACCAGTGCGCCGAGGCTTACATTGGCGCACACGAAATTGCTTGGAAAAACGAAAAACATCGGCAGCAGTGGCGAAATACGCTAGCGACTTACGTGTCGCCGGTGTTCGGCAAAGTTCCAGTGGGAGATGTTGATACCGATCACGTTCTTAAAGTGATCGAACCGATCTGGGGCAGAAAGGCTGAAACCGCCAGCCGTTTGCGCGGACGGATTGAGGTTATTCTCGATTGGGCGAAAGTACGTGGCTATCGGCTTGGCGAAAATCCGGCGCGGTGGCGAGGGCATCTAAGCCATCTACTCCCGTCGCGAGCGAAGGTGCGGCGGGTAAAGCATCATGCGGCGCTTCCCTACACGGAAATCCCAGCTTTCATGAAAGAGCTTCAGAAAGCAGAAGGGACGGCCGCGCTGGCGCTTGAGTTTCTCATTTTGACAGCGGCGCGCACAAGCGAGGTGATCTACGCCAGTTGGTCCGAAGTCGACCTGAAAAATCAGATTTGGATTGTTCCCGCGGAACGCATGAAGGTGCATCGAGAACACCGCGTCCCGCTTTCAGCGGCCGCGATGACCGTGCTAGGCCGAGCAAAGGAGCTCAAAGGCGATTATGTTTTCGCTGGACGGACACCCGGTAGATCGCTTTCGAATATGGCGTTTCTGATGTTGCTAGGCCGAATGAACCGGGGCGACATAACCGCGCACGGCTTTCGCTCGACCTTTCGGGATTGGGCAGCAGAGCAGACCAACTTCCAGAATGAGGCAGTTGAAATGGCATTGGCGCACGCGATTGAAAGTAAGACGGAGGCAGCTTACCGAAGGTCTGATCTCTTTGGAAAACGTCAGGGGTTGATGGCTGCATGGGCAGACTTTTGCGGAAGTCAAAAGAGCGCTCCCTTCACACGGGATAGGTCGTAGGCTCAATCCCTACAGCGCCCACCGTCGTCATCCTTCGCCTATCCCCTTATTACTCTTCCAGTAATGGGTAGGATGTAATAAGGAGACGCTCTGGGTATCGAGTCGATAGATTTTCCTACTGGATGAGCCTGGTACGATCAGATCGCCTAGCTTGGGAGTGTGAATGCGCGTCATACCCATCTCCGTGGCTGCGCCGGGCTGGTCGGAGGTTTTCCGAGCCGCGTTATATGCTGGGCGATTGATCTGCCCGCGATGGATGTAATGCGGGATCAGTGGAATAGTGATGTCAAATCAGGAAATTTATCCGTTGAAAAAGCCTAGCCCGTTAACAAAACATTAACGTTAGTGACCTAGGCGCATCACCGATGTTCTTGATGTCCGCTTGATTCAAATAGCCGACGTCGGGGAGGGCGCATTCGATGTCGGCCCGGTGACGGGCAGTTTTGTGCCGTTCGCCGCAACTGATCCCGCGCCAATAGGTGTCTGCCTGGCCACCGGTCGCGGCCGCCTGCGACCGGCGCGCCAGTTCCCCATGGACATGGGATTTGAAAGGGTCGTCGACCGCCTTTCTGATCTAATCGCACCCGCTGGAATCTCTGGCTGCGCATTTCCTTGAGCAACGCGTAAGGGCCCTATAAGGGGCTTGCACACAAATCCCTTTCCTTAGCAATTTTACAGGTATATTATTGCTACAGAAATGGAGCCTCCCGTGCCCCCAACACAGCCTCGCGAAGTCTCTACCACCGACAAGGGCGCCGTCCTCACCAAAGCCACGCTCAGGGCCGCGTCCCAGTTGGGACTGACCAATAAGGTACTCGCGACCGTGATCGGAGTGTCGGAAGCAACCGTCTCGCGAATGCGCAGCGAGGATTACGAGCTCCAGCTTGGGCAAAAGCCATTTGAACTCGCGGTCTTGTTCGTGCGGCTCTACCGTTCGCTCGACGCCATCGTCGGCGGTGACGATGTGGTTGCGAGTTCCTGGCTGAAGAACAGCAACACAGCGCTCCACGGAGAGCCGATTGCGCTGATCCAAACCGTACCCGGACTAATGAATGTCATCCAATACCTCGACGCTCGCCGCGCTGTCGTCTGACGCACGCCCGCTTGCCGGCATTTGCTGGCGATTAGTCGAAGCTCAACACCACGTCTCGACGCTAAAGCTTGTGGATTTGGTGTCGGAGCAGGAGCTGCTCGAAGACCTCATCGATGCGACTAAGCCGCCGGTGCCGCCTGAGTGTCGCGACCTACATTACCTTTTGTCGACACCGTTTCGGTATGGAGCGGTTTATCCCAATGGATCACGATTTCGGCGAGCCGGGATGACCGAAGGCGTATTTTACGCTTCGGTAGCGCCGCAGACGGCTGTCGCTGAGATAGCGTTTTACCGGCTGCTGTTCTTCGCCGAATCGCCCGATACTCCCTGGCCCACAAACGCGGCCGAATACACAGCCTTCTCGGCCGAATACGCCACCAAAAAAGCGATCGACCTGACTAAAGGCAAGTATAACGCCTACAGGAAGAACTGGATGCACAGAACCGACTACAGCCACTGCCAGGCACTCGCTGAAACTGCTCGCGCAGCCAAGATAGAAGTTATTTGCTACGCATCGGTTCGCGATCCGGGCCACGGACTGAATTTTGCGCTGCTCACTTGCAATGCCTTTGCGCAGCCAAAGCCGATCGAACAGCAGACATGGCGTATTCGCCTGAGCCATGCGGGGGCGCATGCGATCTGCGAAGCCCCGAAATTCGGCGTTACGTTCGACCGCGAGACCTTTGCGGCAGACCCACGTATCGCCAAGCTGCGTTGGGTTCGCGCTTAGAAGGTGGCATTCGTGGGTTACTTTGTGGGTAGGACGCCGGTGGCGGCGAAAACCTGAGTTGAATCAACAGGGGAGGGCGGAGACCATTTCCGCCGCAATTCGGCTCGCGCGGTTAGGCGTCATTAGTCGCAGGGGTGTCTGCTTTTGGGGGAGAAGCAGACATCAAAACCTGGACTTGCCGCGTCCGCTTTTGACCCTTGTCGTCATTTCGCGGCCGTCGATTGCCGCAACGCGAAAGCTTTTTGGAAGACACGAGCTAGCGAGCCGAGCAAGGCACTGCTCTGCCACGATGTCGCACCGCTTATTCCATCAAAATTATGTGAGTCGCCGCGCACCTAGGTGCCATACTTCTGTAACCCGCTCGCGCTAAGTCGAACGCAATAGCAGGGGAGTGGCTATGCGGACGATAGCATCCAAACGCCGTTCAAGCTTCGGGACAGAATGCGTTCAATGCAGCAACGAGTTAATCGCGCCCAATAGGTCCGAGTATCGGGATCAACGGCTCATCGTGCATCTTTGGTGCTGCCCGAAATGCGATTGCTCCTTCGAGGAAATTTCGCCTGCGGACACCGGGCCGATAAAAAATGTCATGAAAAGAATAGAGGCTGTCTTGAGACGAACCGAGGCGTCTCCATTGCCGTTGGTTGCATAAGCTGTTTCCGGAGCGAACCTAATCAGCGGGGGGATACCAGCCTTTGGCCAGCGTGTGACCGCAGCGAGGCGGCAGTTCATGACCCTAGTGACCTGACCTGGGTTTCTTGGACCAAGCTTTGTGAGAGGATGAGCTTGGAAAGGAGCTAGGGTATGCCGAAGAAGAGGTTTAGCGCGGAGCAGATCGTTGTGCTGCTTCGTCAGATCGAGGTGTTGATGTCGCAGGGCAAGACAGCGCCGATAGCGTGCCGAGAAGCCGGAATTTCGCAGCAGAGTTATTATCGATGGCGAAAGGAGTACGGCGGGCTTGAACTTGATCAGGCCAAGCGGATGAAGGAGCTGCAACGTGAGAACGTCCGTCTGAAGCGCCTTGTTGCCGATCTCTCGCTGGAGAAGCAGGTGCTCAAGGACGTTGCCTTGGGAAACTTGTAAGCCCCGAGCGGCGCCGCCAGGCAGTCCAGGGCATTCGGGAGAAATACAGTCTCTCGGAACGTCATGCCTGCCGGATCGTCGGCCAGCCACGCGGGACGCAACGATACACCACCATCGTCCGGGCTGATGAAGATGCGCTGACGAGCGCGATTATCTCTCTGGCTTCGCGTTATGGACGCTATGGCTATCGTCGGGTCAGGTCGCTTCTTACCGAAGCCGGCTGGCAGGTTGGCTGTGATCGCGTCCAGCGGATCTGGCGCCGTGAGGGGCTTAAAGTACCCAAAAGGCAGAAGCCGCGAGGGCGGTTGTGGCTCAACGACGGTTCCTGCATTCGACTGCGACCGCAGCATCGCAATCATGTCTGGAGCTACGACTTCGTTGAGGCGCAGACCCACGATGGTCGAAAGCTCCGGCTCATGACCTTGATTGACGAGTTCACCCGGGAATGCCTGGCAATCAGAGTGGCTCGTCGCATTAACAGCTTTGGGGTCATCGAGACGATGGCCGATGCGATGCTCGAACGAGGCGTACCGGAACACATCCGCTCGGACAACGGTGCGGAGATGACGGCAAAGATCGTGCGTAGCTGGCTCGCAAAACTTGGTACCAAGACGCTCTACATCGAACCCGGAAGTCCGTGGGAGAACGGCTACTGTAAATCGTTCAACGGCAAGCTGCGCGACGAATGCCTCAACGGAGAAATCTTCTACAGCCTGAAGGAAGCGATCGTCGTTCTTGAGCAATGGCGCAATCAATACAACACGATCAGGCCACACTCATCCTTGAACTATCGGCCGCCAGCACCCCAAACATCCACAGCCCTATCACTTCACCTGGATCGCAGTTACGCGATGCAATAGTCTCCATTCCGCTGGTCCAAAATATCCGTCAGGTCAGTTGCAACAACGGCTTACCCGCAACCCGCACACCGATATTTCGCATATGCTGTTGGCGGCGAGCTATGGCCATCTGGGACGAACCGCCGAGGCTCGCGCCGAGTGGGCGGAGGTGTTCCGCGCTAATTCCAATTTCTGGTTAGAACACCGTCGGAAGGTGCTGCCCTATCGAAATTCTTCCGATTTTGAGTTTGTTGTGGAGGGTCTTCGCAAGGCGGGCTTGGTCGCGTGAAAGCGCGGCGGCTTTCGGGGGTATTTCTTCCGCCCCAGCCGGTGGCCGCCAAGGTGGCGATTGACCCGTTGCGAACATTGCAACATTTTCTTCGAATGCTGAAACGCCGCCAGCCCTCAACGTGAAGGCCAGCGGCGAACTTTGTCTATGTTACGCAGCCGCCGTTTTGGAGCTCACGCTCTTTGCCGCCTTGGTGATGAGTGCCGTCACGGCCTCGGGCTTGGAAACATAGATCGCATGGCTTCCGGCAGCTTCGGCGACAGTCGCGCCGGCGCGCGCTGCCATTTGGCGCTGCACTGGCGGCGGGATCATCTTGTCCTCGGTCGCGATCAGATACCAGCTCGGCTTGGTCTTCCAGGCCGGCTCGAGTGATCGAACCAGAGAAAGCTGCAACGCCCCACGGCACCTGAGAGTCGGCCATGAATGCGGCCTTCACCTCGCTGACGTCGGCTGCGAACGAAGCGCGGAATTTCGCATTGTCGAGGAACAGATAGCCGTTCTGCGGCGGCAGGATCGGCGGGACAGGGGCGCCGGGAGGCGCACTTTTGATCAGCGTATCGACGGACTCGCCCTTATCCGGGGCAAACGCCGTAATATAGACGAGACCTGCCACCTTTGGGTCCGTGCCCGCTTCGGTAATGACAGCGCCGCCGTAGGAATGACCGACCAGCACGACCCGTCCTTTCGCCCGGGCGATCATGAGCCGCGTGGCGGCCACATCGTCAGCCAGAGACGTCGTCGGGTTTTGCACGATGCTGACGTTGTAACCGTCCTTCTTCAGAAGGTTGTAGACGCCCTCCCACCCTGCGCCATCGACAAAGCCGCCGTGGACGAGGACGATTGACGGTGATGATGCAAGTTGAGCCATGACAATTCTCCCTTCGGGTTGCTGCGTGCAAGCACTGCGCGCTTGGAATTCGCAGGTCCGCTACTTGCCAGATATTGGTATAGCTGATTAGTTCTATTATTATGCTATACCCCTAACCATTCAATTAGGTCTAAAATGACTCCGATGAAGTGGACGGATCGAGTCGGCCGCCGCGTCAAACTGCGCGACCTTCATATTGCACTGGCGGTCGCGGAGGCGGGCAGCATGACCCGGGCGGCGGAAGAATTGGCGGTGTCCTATCCCGTCGTGTCCAAGACGATTTCGGAATTGGAGCACACCCTTGGCGTCAAGCTGTTCGATCGCAGCATTTCAGGTGTCGAACCGACGCATTACGGCCGCGCGCTCCTGAAATCCGGCGTCGCGGCGTTCGACGAAATGCGTAAGGGCTTACAGGAAATCGAAACGATCAAACAGCCGGACGCAGGCGAACTACGAATCGGCTCGTCGATCGTGACAGATGCGGGTTTGCTTCCAGCCGTCATCGAACGGTTTTCGCAAGATTTTCCCCGCGCGGCGCTTTACGTGCTGCACGAAGACATCGCGGTTCAGCAATACGATAACCTGCGCGATCGAAAAGCCGAGGTGGTGTTCGGGCGGATTCCGACCACGATGGCCGAGCCTGATCTGGTTGCGGAGCCTTTGCTCGATGACCCGCCAGTGGTCGTCGCCGGCTCTGAGAGCCGTTGGGCAAAGCGGCGAAATTTGGCTCTTGCCGATTTGCTCGATGAGCCATGGGTGTTAGCACAACCCGGTAGCTTGGCGCGATCGTTGCACGACGAAGTCTTCCATAGAAGCGGCCTCGAAGTCCCTTCCGCCAAGGTTTTGACGGTCTCGCTTCACCTTCACATGCGCTTGATCGAAACGGGAGGCTGGCTTGGACTTATTCCAGCCTCTCCCACGCGCTTTGGCGGCCAGCGAACGAGCATCAAGGCATTGCCAATCAAAGTGCCGTCGCCTCCCGCGCCGATCGGGTTCGTCACCATCAAGGATCGCACACTGACGCCGCTTGCGGAGCGCTTCATCGAGTGTGCTCGCAAAGTCGCGAATTCCGCTACCGGTCGCGCCTCGACACGGCACCGCTAGTGTCGTCGACCGCATAGATGGCGTGACGTCGCGGCGGCTTTCGGAGGTGTTGCCGCCGCAAGTCCGGCAAGATGGCGCGACCGGTTATGACCCATCGCGGCGCTTCGCCACCATCAAATGATGCATTGCGAAAGATTTATGAGGCGCACGCACCTGGTCGCAAACGCATTTCCTGACGTGAGGAAAAATGATTAGCATGTGACGGCAGGTCGAGCTGTCGTCCGGGAAGTCCAGACTGCCTCGGCCAATAATAGCAAAGGGAGGAACTATGAAAAACGGTGTCATCTGCGTCGCTGTCCTGTCGGGACTGAGCGTGGCGTTTCTTGGCGGTGTAACGACGTCTAGCCAGGCCCAAGAAAAAGAAATCCATCGTGTCGTCACCACGATCGACAAGAGTGGCAAGTCGGCCGCGCTATTCAACGGTATGATCCCGCTTAAGATCGGTGGCGCCGGTGAGGGCGTAGCTACTGTGTGGGTTACAGCGAAGGGACCGGCTGACTTCTCGTGGGACAACGACCGAGCTGGGGAGAGAAAGGGCTTTGCACCGAACCCCGGGGGTACTCAAATGCTCATCGTCGACTTTCCGCCAGTGGGTCCCGAGGTGAATAAGCTCGACATGAATACGATGATGAACGCTGTGGGCGCATCTGCGCCCAAGCGTGGACTTCCGCCGAGCAATCCGCTGATGCACCGAACCCGTACGGTCGACTATGCGGTCGTTCTGTCGGGGGAGATCGACATGATGCTGGATGCTGAAACGATCCATCTCAAGGCAGGCGACGTCGTGGTGCAGCAGGCGACCAACCACGCTTGGCTCAATCACGGCAAGGAACCCTGCCGTATCGCCTTCGTCATGATGGATTCGCAAGAGCCGTAGATTGCCGGCGATGCGTCTTCTGGAACGCCTCTGCCGCCCGGGTTGCGTGACGGCGCGGCTGCTTTTGGGAGTATTTCTGCCGCGCCGGCCTTCGGTCGGCGCGGCGGTTCATGACCCATCGCGTCGTTTGAAGGCGAGACTTTGATGCAATGCGGCTGCTTGAGGGAATGGCTATCGCCGATGCGGACTGTTACTCGATTCCATCGATTGATATGAGGAGCAGTTCGTCTGGAATTGTGAGACCGAGCTCGGCGCTAGGCCCGGCCGTCACGGCACCGGCTCGCCGGCCACAAGCCGGTCATACCGCAAAGAGCAATGCATCCAGTCGACGGCCTCAAGGAAGGAATTGATCCACGCCTCGCGATCATCGCGATGATCGTCGTGGTACGCGTGCTGCCAAAGATCGCAAATGAGCACGCCGGGTTTGCGAAGCTCAAGAACGTTGCAGTTGCCCCGCGTTACGACGATCTCAAGGTCCGATGCGCGTGGAGCGGAAAGCGATAAGAAGGCCCAGCCATCGCCGTCGAGAGCCATTGCCTCGGTTTTGAACGCTAGCACAAACGCAGCAAAGCCGCCGAACCTCGCATCCAGTTTTTCGCCAAGCGATCGTGTCGGCTGCGTCCCGCGCCTGGCACGGAGAATTTTCCACATGAATTGGTGGTTGGCGTGACCGCCGCCCTGGACGCGCACGTCGTCGCGGATGTTATCTGGCAACCGATGTGGTTGCGACAACACCTGCTCGATCGTGAGCCCGTTGAAATCGGGATATTGCGACAGAAGGCGATTGATCTCCGCGAGATACGCCCCGTGGACAACGTCATGGTGCCAGCGTGCGACCTTCTCGGTCATTGCCGGCCGAAGGTCGTTGAAATCGTATGACAGAGGCAAAAACTCAAAAGCCACGGTCCACTCGCTTGGATAAGAATTTTACGCGCGACTCAACCCGTCATTCCGACCAAATGTGGGTGCAGCCTTCTCGTCCCATAACAAGATTAGGGGTGTCATCATATGGCGATCAGGCCGACGAAAAATACCGGCATCTGACCATCACTCCTCCATTACTCGATCACCTAATCGGCGCGGCCGAGAAGTACCCGTTTGTGGCCCGTCTCAACCGTCCCGATCGGGCGACGGCGCGGCTGCTTTTGGGGGTATTTCTGCTGCTGATCCGGCGAGGTGGCGCGGCGGTCCTGACCCACTTCGGCGGCGGGGTGTGCATTGCAGCAGTCTAGACAGGTTTTTTGCGATGGATTGCGTTTCGATTGGAGCGGTGATGTCGGCAAGCGCTATGCAGGGCCATTTAGCTGCTTGGAGCGTCATAAGTGACCTTTGGGCTTTCCCGATCGTGCCAATCCTCCTTGGGAGCCGCTACATTCCCACAAATTTCGATTTCTGACCTGACAACGTTGTGTGTAGCGTAGCCTGCAGAAGGTGCGGCGTAAGCGCGCCGCCGGATGCACGACTTATAAAAAAGGCCGGAAAAAGCTAAAAGACTGGCCGAATGCATTGGGGGGAAATCGGCGGTGTCTGCAATCAACACGATTTCTCATCCGCGCGCGTGGGTCGGTATCGCCGTTGCATTAGCTGCGGCCGCTGGCTTTGCGCTGGCCAATACCTCGGCGAGCGTGGCCTATCAGGGCGGCAGTAACCCACTCACTGTCGCAGCGACGCGGTTTCTTGTGCCGACTGCTGCCCTGATCGTTTGGTTGAGCGTCAGCGGCGTCTCGCTCGTTCTTCCGAAGCGCGACGCATTTGCTGCCACCGCGCTCGGGGTTATCACTGCGCTCTATACTTGGGCGTTGCTCAAATCGTTCAGTTCTATTCCCTTCGCTTTAGCGATACTGATTTTCTATTTGTTCCCCCTAATGGCCACCGTGATCGTCGCCAGCTTTGGTTGGGAAAAATTTTCCCGGAAAACCGCTGCGGCGATTGTGCTCGCTCTTGCTGGGCTGGCGTTGGCACTCGACGTACGGGGCGGCAACCTCAACGTCGAGGGTGTAGTATTGGCTTTTTTTGCCGCCATCGGTTTAGCCGTTGTAATCGTTATTTCGAGCCGCGTATTTGGCAAGGGCGATGCACGGCCCGTGACCCTCTACATGGCGGCGGCCGCCAGTGTTCTGTTGTTGATACTCTGTGCCGCGAGTCAAGACTTCGCGCTACCACAGACGACTTCGGGGTGGATTGGTTTCCTAGCCGCCGCCGCTCTGTATGCTTTCGCAATGATTGCCTTTTTCATTGCCATATCGATGATCGGACCGGTGCGCACGTCGCTTTTTTCCTACGCCGATGCGGTGATATCTGCCGGTCTTGGCGTCGTTGTGCTCGGTCAAGCGCTGACGCTGGTCCAAATCGCCGGGATCGGGCTCGTCATCCTTGCACTGATCGGCGCGACGCAACCAAGATAGCGCTGTGAGCAACCCCGGCTTGCTGCCAGGACGCAATCGCGTAACTTCTGCTTTTGGCCCGGTGCGGCCACCCATGCGCCCGGGCGGCAGCTATTGGGGGAACACCGGTCGCGGCACCTGCGATCGGCGCGGCAGTTTGTGTCCCAATCGGACATCCGCACGTTTGCTCGTGCGGGACTCGGCGACGCGAAGCGCAAAGGCGGCTTGCTCCAGTGGCATCCAATAGATAGTGAATTTATCCGCTTCTAGACCAGGCCCAGCCTATGACGGACAATCTTGTGATCATCGCCGGCGGCGGCATTGGCGGATTGGCGACAGCCCTGACGCTCCACCAGATTGGCGTGCCCTGCATTGTTTTCGAATCGGTACGGGACATGCGCCCGCTCGGTGTCGGCATCAATCTGCAACCCAACGCCGTGCGAGAACTCTATGACCTCGGCATCGCTCTTCGGGATCTCGACAGGGTTGGCTTACCAGCAAAAGAATGGGCGCTAGTTGGACTTAACGGCAATGACATTTATTCCGAGCCCCGCGGACTCCTGGCCGGCTACAACTTGCCGCAATATGCTGTTCATCGTGGCCAGTTCCACATGCTGCTGCATGAAAAAGTGGTGGAGCGGATCGGACCGGAGGCGCTCAGACTCGGGCGCCGTGTGACCGGTTATCGAAAGAATCCCGACGGGAGGGTCAACGCGCTCATCGAACACGCCGATGGCTCGACTGCTGAGGCGACCGGCTCGCTGCTCATTGGCGCTGACGGCATCCACTCCGCGGTCAGGGCGCAGATGCACCCCACTCAGCCACCGATCCATTGGGGCGGCGCGATCATGTGGCGCGGCACGACCTGGGCGAAGCCGATACGAACCGGCTCCTCCTTCATCGGTCTAGGCACGCACCGCCAAAGGATCGTCTTTTATCCGATCTCCCATCCCGATCCCCAGACGGGCCTATCGATGATCAACTGGATCGCCGAGGTGACGATGGACAATACCGAGGGCTGGAGGCAACGCGGCTGGTTCCGGGAGGTCAGCATCCAAGATTTCGTCCACCACTTTGAGAACTGGATCTGGGACTGGCTCGATGTGCCCGCCTTAATCAGGCAAGCAGACAGCGTGTTTGAAAACCCTATGATCGACCGCGATCCTGTGTCCACTTGGCGGGACGGTCCGGTGGCGCTGCTTGGCGATGCCGCTCATGCCATGTATCCAACAGGCTCCAACGGCGGGAGCCAAGCCATCGTCGATGCCCGTATTCTGGGGGCCGCAATGGTCGAGCACGGGGTCACGCAGGAGGCGCTCGCTGCATACGATGACAAGCTATGCGGGCCAATCTCGCAGCTCATCCTGCGTAATCGCGGCGCCGGGCCATTTGGACTGCTCAACATGGTCGATGAACGTTGCGGCGGCACATTCGACAACATCGACGATGTAATCCCGCCCGCGGAGCGCTCCACGTTCATGGCAGGCTACAAGGCTGCCGCGGGCTTTGCCGTTGAAAATCTCAACAAGGCGCCGCCAACAATCCCGCGTGGCGCGCTTGTCCGAGCCGATCAAGCTATCTGAATATTCTTTTCATAGTCATAACAGGGACCATTTGACGAGAGGCACGGTCTTCTCACTCGAAGGCGCGCCGCACCCTCCCAAGAGCGAGACACACCATCACGAGACCGGAAATCCTACCGGCGAGAGCCCCGGACGCGTTCATCTCCGATCCGAACAGCAGCCTGGCAAGCAACGACGGCGCAACAACCAAGGCGGCCCCCGTCACAACTTCAAGGCCCGCGGCGGCCGCGGCGACCCACATTGCCTGAGACCGCGCGGTTGACCAATTCATTCTTTCAGACCTGGTCATTTCGCGTCGGCCGCACTAGCGGCTGCACTCCGGAGTTTCTCGATATCCTCAGGCGTGAGCTTCGGCGGTTCGACGGAGACAGTGAGTTTGTTGATCTTGCCGGTGAATTTGAACGGCACCTGGTAATCCTTGTCATCCACCGGCGTGCCAGTATCAGACCCGATGTCGAAGGTCTCGTCCCATGGCAGGGTCAACGGAACAGTATGCTCCAGCGTCTGGGTCGCGACAACCTTGCCGTCGACCTTCAAAATTCCAGTACCGCCTCGGCCAAGGCCGCTAATGCTATTAAACGCCAGTGTCGCGAAGCCAAGCCCGTCGTATTTGAAATCATACTCGACGGTATGCTTGCCCGGCGCCAGCGCATCGGCGCTTTCCCAACGGACCCGCTTCAAGTCCAGCAGGTTCCAAAGAAACACCGGTTTGCCTTTCAGCAGATACATGCCGTATCCGCCAAACCGCCCGCCATCAGTAACGATCATGCCCTCCGCGCCACCCTGCGGCACGTCGATCTCTGCGGTGATTGTGTAGGACGTGTTTAGCACGGTAGGTCCAGTGCCACGTGGCTGGCCGGTGATCGGCATGCCGGAATAGGTGAAGACCTTGCGGCCGCCAGACATCGACGGGCGCGGCGTCACCATGCGGGTCGCCACCGAGGCATCCAACGGCAGCACTTGATATTTGGCGAACTCGGCAAACATCAAGTCTGTCATCTCGCGCACTTTGGCGGGATTGGCCGCGGCCACGTCGGTGTATTGCGTCCAGTCGTGCCGCACGTCGTACAGCTCGAACTTGTATGCACTGGCGGGATCCGTGATCGCCTTGCCGAGCAGATCCCACGGGGGACGCACAGGCACCGCGCTCAGCATCCACCCATCGTTGTACAGACCCTGCACGCCAAGCATCTCGAAATATTGGGTCGTATGCGGCGAGGGTGCGTCCGCATTGGCCTTGTCGAAGGTGTAGGCAAGGCTCACGCCCTCAATCGGCTTCTGTGCGATGCCGTCAACCATGACAGGCGCCGGAATACCGGTGACTTCTAGAAGTGTCGGCACGATGTCGATCACATGGTGGAATTGCCAACGGACGCCGCCCTTGTCAGTGATATGGCCGGGCCAAGAGATCGCCATGCCCTGGCGCGTGCCGCCGAAGAACGAAGGAACTTGCTTGGTCCACTTGTACGGTGTGTCGAATGCCCAGGCCCAGGGTACGGCGAAGTGGTTGTAGGCATATTGCGTGCCCCACACGTCGTAGAACTTCATCTGCTCGGCGGCCGGCAGTTCGATACCGTTGAACTGCAGCACCTCGCTCGGCGTACCGTTAGGCGAGCCTTCGGCGGAGGCGCCATTGTCGCCGCTGATGTAGATGATCAGCGTGTTATCCAGCTTGCCCATGTCCTCGACCGCCTGGATTACCCGACCGATCTCGTGGTCGGTGTAGGCAAGAAAGGCTGCATAGACGTTGGCCTGTCGGATATAGAGCTTCTTTTCTTCGTCGCTTACCGTATCCCAGAGCTTCAGAAGCTTGTCGGGCCAGGGCGTCAGCTTAGCGCCCTGTGGGATCACGCCGAGCTTCTTCTGATTTGCGAAGATCTGGTCGCGCAACGCGTTCCAGCCCTTATCGAACAGATGCATGTCGGTGATCTTGTCCACCCACTCCGGCGTCGGATGGTGTGGCGCGTGCGTCCCACCGGGAACGTAATACAAAAAGAACGGCATCGTGGGATTGATGTCGTTCAACTGGTTCATCCAGCGGATGGCGTCATCGGCCATCGCCGTGGTCAGGTTCCATTTCCCTTGCTGGCCGACATACGGATAGATTGCCGTTGTGTTGCGGAACAGGTTCGGTTCCCACTGGCTGGCGTCGCCGCCGACGAAGCCGTAGAAATATTCAAAACCCATGCCGGTCGGCCACTGGTCAAATGGACCCGCCTGGCTTGCCGTCCAGGTCGGCGTGTTGTGGTCCTTGCCGAACCACGATGTCCGGTAGCCGTTCTCCAGCAGAATGCGTCCGATCGTAGCGTTGTCGCGCCCGATAACGCTGTTGTAACCAGGGAAGCCCGTCGCCGCCTCGGAGACCACGCCAAAACCGACTGAGTGGTGATTGCGACCGGTGATCAGCGCCGCGCGGGTCGGAGAACACAATGAGGTCGAGTGGAAGTTGGTGTAGCGCAGCCCGTCCGCGGCAATGCGGTCGAGCGCCGGCGTCGGAATGACGCCGCCGAATGTCGACGGCGCAGCGAAGCCAACGTCGTCGGTCATGATGAGCAGTATGTTGGGTGCACCTTTCGGTGGAACGACCCGTGCCGGCCACCCCGGCGTTGATTGTGCGGCATTGAGCTCTATCTTGCCTTTGAACTTTTGCGGTGGCGGCGGCAGATATCGGCCGTCTATCGTCGTCGTGGCGTCGGCCGAGCCGGGAGTGCCAGTCGTCGCTTGCGAGTTTGAGCCTATCACCGTCACCGGCGCCACTGTTGTAGCTCGCTGAGCCCAGCAAGAAGTGCAACTAAAAGCTAGAAAACCTGCGATTGAAATGATCCGACAGAATGTCATGATTGAACCTCCACGCGGTTTTCGGAGAGTTTTCTGCATTCATGCCCCGTTTCTCGCAATGATCTAGATCAAGGGGCGCGCTTAACACGCGTTACGGTTGCTACAAGCCAGAACGTCGCAAAATCAGATGAAGTTATAAATACAGGACCCTGGGTTGTCTCAATCCCCGCGATCAAGGGGAACGCAGCAACGCGCGTGAACGCTTCGACACGCTCGACCTGAAGGAGGCAAAGGCGCTCCTCGAAAAGCTGCACACCTGACCAAGCAATGCAAAACCGACCGGGCTTTGCTGCGGTGCGTGAGGCAGTTCCTGGCCCCATAGCGGACATTGCGCGTCTGTCACGCGGCGTCCGCTTTCGGGGGTGCTTCAACCGGTCGACGCAACACTTTATCTTGAATGCCAAGATGGAGTGTCTGATGATAGGTCAACGATATCTTCGCGGGTTTACGGCGACAGAGAAGACGGAGTTATGGGATCGCTGGCAGCGTGGGGAATCGCTGAAGGCGATTGGGCGGGCATTTGGTAAGCCGTCATCGTCGATTTATTTTCAAGTAGCGCCGCACGGTGGGGTTCGTCCTGCACCGCGGCGTCGCTCACGGTTGGCGTTGACGTTCTTAGAGCGCGAGGAGATCTCCAGGGGCATAGCGGCGCATCAGTCGGCACGATCGGTGGCCCGGTTGCTAGGCCACTCGCCCTCGACGGTGAGCCGAGAAATCAGTCGCAATGGCGGCTATCATCGATACCGAGCGGCGGTGGCTGATGAGAGGGCCTGGGCCCGGGCGCGTCGTCCGAAGCGTTGTAAGCTGGCGGACAATCCGCGGCTACGAGCGGCAGTGGCACGAAAGCTCAGGTTGAATTGGTCGCCCGAGCAGATAGCCGGCTGGCTCAAGAGATCGCATTCGGAAGATGAGGCTAGTCGCGTGTCACACGAGACGATCTATCGCAGCCTCTTTGTTCAAGCACGCGGCGTGCTTAAGAAGGAACTGCTTTGCCATCTTCGATCGAAGCGCACGATCCGGCGATCCAGGCGGACGGCCCCGAATGGCGATCGACGGGGGCAAATCAAGGATATCGTGTCGATCCGTGAGCGACCGGTAGCGGTGGAGGATCGTGCGGTCCCTGGTCATTGGGAAGGCGATCTGCTGACCGGATCGAAGAACAGCTACATCGCGACCTTGGTCGAACGTCATACGCGATACGTGACTTTAGCCAAGGTGGCCAATAAGGACACACAGACGGTCGTTTCCGCACTCATCAAGCAGGCGAAGACGTTACCCAATGAGCTCTATAAGTCCCTGACTTGGGACCGCGGCAAGGAACTTGCCGATCATCAACGCTTCACGTTGGCGACCAGCATCGACGTTTACTTCTGCGATCCGCAAAGTCCCTGGCAACGCGGTTCCAATGAGAACACCAATGGTCTGCTGAGACAGTATTTTCCGAAAGGAACCGACCTGTCAGTGTACTCGCAAGCCCATCTGAACAGAGTGGCACGTCAGCTCAACGAACGACCGCGAGAGACCTTGGGATTTGAAACCCCAGCAGATAGATTTAATGCCTGTGTTGCGTCGACCGGTTGAGCTGGCAGGGGCATAGCGGACGCGGTAGCGGATATTTACTTCGTGAGGCGCTGCGTAGAAGCAGGCCGCCGGCGCCAGCTTGGTTGTGGACAAATTTGGGGACAGGGGAGGCCTGATCACAAATATCAAAGCGAAACCAACTGTCTTGGGCGGAGGACCGCTCCGCCGAACGGCTGTTCGCGTAATGACTGATATGGAAACAAATTTGTATGCGGGCTAGCGCTATTTAAAATTGTTGAGCTCTTGGAGCGGGAGGCGGAGCCCGGTCTATCGCCACTGCTTTTCCTCAACCGTCCAGTGGGTGCCGGGCAGATGACCGGGTTTAAGGAAAGCGTTGACCACATTGGCAAGCATACGCGACGCGGAGTTTTCGAAGCCGTTCGCTGGGAGTGCCTGACCAAAGGCAATGGAGCCTGTTGAAAAGACGGCTCCGTCGTTTGGGGCGGTGAAATAGGTCACATCGGCACGGATGCGGTAGTCGAGAGACCCCGTTAGACCCGCAAAAGCGTAGAGCAGTTCTTCAGTTACCAAAACGTAATTGTCGGAATGGCCGCCTGAAGAGGCGATAATTTTGGTGTGTGGCGGCGTACCGAGACTGAGGTCGTAACGATCAAGTTCGACCCCGGCAGCGGCACCGTAGGCCAGACCCTTGTCGCCAATGATTTCGCCTTCTACGCCCTGCGTGATCCAGGACACTGTGCGGTGCCAAGCATCGGGCATTTTCCGATACGGAGCCGATGTTTCGAAACCCTCGCCTATAAAGCCGACGCCCGTAAGCTTTTGTGGGGCACGACCGCGGTTACGCCAAAGGCCGCTCTTTTCCCCTGTGGTTTGCAGCAAACGGAAAGAAAAAACATTTCTTTAGAGGAAAAACCTTCTCCAGCGCGGCAGCCGAAACAACCCACGAATGTAAGCGAGGAGGTCGGTATCCAGCGACGCGATGACGTCACAATCGAGAATGTAAAAAAGCTACATTTTCACTTTACAATCGAAAGGGGATTCCCAAGGCGGCGGATCTGTGGGTTCTCGATGTCGGCTAATCGGCATGGGGATCGCCATGGGCAAGCCCTATTCACAGGACCTGCGTGAGCGAGTGATTGCGACGGATTCTGGAACGCGCGTCTGTGTGGCGGCGCGGCTTTTCCTGGTCAGTGTATCGTACGTGTCCAGGTTGTTGGCCGTCGGCGCGCGAGTGGTGAGACGACGGCGCGGCTCGGGGGCGGGACGCACGCTTGCGGCTCACGACGAAGCTCTTCGAGCCCGCGTAACGGCTTATCCCGATGCCACGCTGGAGGATTGCAGACTTGGCTTGTGGCCGAGTGCGCCGTCAAGGTCAGCATCGGATGCCTCTGGAACAGGCTCAAGTTTCTCAAACTTGCGCTCAAAAAGTCGAGCGGGCCGCCGAGCAGGATCGGCCGGATGTGCCAAGGCACGCGATGAGTGGCGCGCGAGCCAGCCTGATCTGAAGGCGGAACGCCTGGTCTTCATCGACGAGACCGGTGCGGCGACCGACATGGCGCGCCGCTATGGCCGCTGTCCGCGTGGTCAGCGCCTCGTGTCGTCGGTGCCGTGGGGACATTGGAGACGACAACATTCGTTGCCGCGCTACGTGTTGATGGGATCGCGGCACCTTGCGTGTTCGACGGACCGATGGATGGTCCGAGCTTCCGTGCCTATGTGGAGCAGTCCTGTCCCAATCCTGCGGCACGACGATATGTCGGATGGACAATCTCCCGAGCCACAAGGTCATCGGCATCCGCGAGCCATCAGCCGCCGGTGCACAGCGCGCTACCTGCCGTCCTACAGCCCCGACTTCACCCCATCGACAGTCTCGCCAACTCAACTCTGCGCAGCCCCGCCAAACGACGAGCCCTCTTCACGCCACGCCCTCGCAAAAGTCAGCCGCAAGAGCCCAACTACCTCGCAAACCAAGGCTATCGCTACAAATTAGTATCATGCGTGCGATCGAGGTGGCGGTTCTCGCCGGCGTTGGAGCCGCGCTTCCGCTGTTCGATGGGCGCCTGCCGGTGGCGACGGGCTTTGTAGTGATAGGTGGACGTGTCGAGCAGAGACACACGACACGCTCGCCGGATCGATACACTCCAGTCACCGCGCATCTGATCAACAAGCTTGCGCTTGCGGACAGGCTTCAAAGCTTTCGGCGCAGTGCGTCCTGTAGCATCTCCTTGTCCAGGCTCAGATCGGCGACAACCTTGCGCAGCTTGTTGTTCTCATCCCTAGCTGCTTCAGCCGCCGCATCTCGCCCGGCAATAGGCCGTCATACTTCTTGCGGCAAATGTCCGCCACCGGCATGCCGTCGGCGCCCTGCTTGAGAATGAACGCCTTCTGGCCTGCAGGCGTACGGATCGTCGTACTCAGGATACCGCACTAATGAGCTTACGCGGGGCGGAGAAAGCGGCCGTCCGGTCGGCGCCTACGATTTCCACAATTCGGTGCTGGCGAGCTTGGCGCCCTCGCTCAGCGCACTCAGCTTTGCCCAGGCAAGCTGCGGATGAACCCGGCCGCCGAGCCCGCAGTCGGTGCCGGCGATAACGTTTTCGCGGCCAACAAGTTTGGCAAAGCGGATAATGCGATCGGCGACAAGTTCGGGATGTTCGATTAGGTTGGTAGCGTGACTGACGACGCCAGGAATCAGCATTTTTCCATCGGGTAGTTTGGTATCTTTCCATACCTTCCACTCGTGCTCATGACGGACGTTGCCCGCCTCGACCGAATAGGCCTGGGCGTTGACTTTGAGCAAAAGGTCAACCACCTCCCTGAGCGGAACATCGCCGCTGTGGGGTCCGTGCCAGCTGCCCCAACAGATGTGAAAGCGAACCCGATCAGCGGGAATTCCTCGCAGAGCATGGTTCACTGCCTCGACTTGAAAGGCGGCCCATTTGCGATAACCCGCGGTGTCGCCTTTGAGGGAGAACCACCAGTCCCAGAGATCGACCAGTGCAGGATCGTCGATCTGAAGAATAAATCCGGAATCAACGATGGCCCTGTATTCCTCGCCGATAGCCTCGGCTAATGCCCAGGTGTACTCCTCCTGAGTCTTATAGTGTTCGTTTGCAAGTATTTGCAGCGTCGCCGGCGACACTGCGGTGATGAAAGCGTCCTCGACCCGCATGCCGCGGATTGCAGACCGCAAAAACTCGATGTCGCGGTTGATGGCGCTTTGTCCGATGTATTTGACCGGCCCCGTGCAGGTGAGCCCGTACATTCTGGCGCTGCTGCTGCCAGTTCGGGCGCTGCCCATACCGCCATCCTCGGCATAAAACTCGGCAAACTCCTTGCGCTCTTTGCTGCCAAGCGTCCAAGCCGCGCGTCCGCTTTCGGCAGTCTCTTTTCTCACTTCAAAACCCGCCAAGCGGTCATAGACATAGGACCACCACGCGCCGAAATCCACAGCCCTGCGCATGGCCTTGCTAAACTCCCCGTCGTTGACGAGGTCGATGCCGAGATCTGTTTGTCGTTGCACCACAGCGGCAATGGCCGACTGCAAGCGCGGCAGCAATTTTGCATCGGGAGCATCATCCCGATAAAGATCCAACAAATCCTCCGGACGCGGCAGACTGCCGGCGTGCGTGGTCAGAATACGATCGGTACTTCGCTTCACGATCAGTCCTCCCTCAGCAGTTCAATTATAAATTCAACCAAAAGGCGGTCGGCACAACCGACGTCGACTAGACATACTGCAACGAAGAACTCTGGCTGCGTGCAGCAGCGCGGCGTGATTTTGATTTACGATGCTAGAATTGTTTTAGCGGCCTTTCGCGCCTCCTCGCTTTGTGTTGCGAAGATCTCCAGGTAACTCGGGTTAAACCAGGCTTGAATGGCGGATTGATACGAGCGCCGCTCAAACAAGCGATCTAGCCATGCCTGGGCGCGCGGACGCGAAACGAAGGCGTCATCAAGCCCCAAATGCGCCAAGCGGGCCATGTATGGGGCATAGGCAATATCGGCGAGCGAGAAGGTCCCACCAGCGAGCCAAGGGTCACTCGTCAACGTCGCATCGATGTCTTTAGCGAGCATGCCAAAACGTCGAACGGCCGGAGCAAACTGCGGTGCTCTGATGCCATGGTCGATCGCGGCTTTGGTTCTCTCCTGCCGCGCCGGATCCAGTGCCGCGAGCCATTTGCGCAACTCCTCAGGATCTCTTTTTAGGTGCTGAAGACGAAAAGCGATGCAGAGGCTTACCACACCCGTGGCGACGTGGACGCTCTCGTCCAGCTGTCGAAGCCAGATGCGCATTCGCGCGCGCTCCTTGGCGGAGCCGGGGCGCACTGGCAAATCGCTCCAGACGTCTTCGACGTATTCGCAGATCACATTAGATTCGATTATTGGTTCGCCGTCGTGCACGAGAGTCGGTACCACGCGGTTTGGATTAAGCTTCACGTACTCAGGTCTATGTGTATCGCCTGCCCGCAGATTCATATGAATGCCGGTCCAAGCAATCTGCTTTTCGTCCAGCAACATGCGCACCTTTGCCGCACAGACCGACATGTCGTTGTGGTAAAGTATTAGCTCGCTCACTTTTGATCTTCTCCAGCTCTGCAAATTAGATTGAACCCAGACTTAGTCACCGCCGTAACGGTGACAAATGCTGGTTACTGCTCGCGCAGGAAGTCGAGACTGTGCCTGTTAAAAGTGTCGGCGTCCTCCATCTGCGGCCAATGGCTGCAATGCTGCATTTCGAGGATTCTGGCGTTTGGAATAAGCTTGACGATGGTTCGCGCCGTATCGAGGAAGACGTCCTGGTGATCGACGGCGGCGACGATCAGCGTCGGGGCGCATAGCCGCTTCCAATCGTCGTCGGGTATCCGATTGCGGTTGTAAACCGCAGAATTGAGCAGCGCCAGAATGTGCGACATAGCCGCCTTCATGTCGGCGCGACGGTAGATTGCGAGTCGCGTCGCAATGAGATCGTCCCATACCGCGCTCGGATCGTGAAACAGGCCTTTGAAGATTTCGACGATGCTGTCCCATGTCGGATTGGCGGCTGCTGCAGACCTGGAGCGCTTAATGTCATCTTGTATCGGTTTTGCTGGAAAATAGGCTGTAGCCGAAAGCAGGATGAGCTTTTCCACCATTTCCGGATGATCGATGGCGAGGCGGCTGGCCACACGCGCCCCCAGCGATAGGCCGATAACGGACGCTTTCCTGACGCCGATGGCATTGAGGAAGTCGACTGTGTGCGTCACGTAATGCTCGGTCTCGTAATCGTAATCCGGTTTGTCGGTCATGCCGGAACCGATCATGTCGAAGGCGATACAGTTGAAATGCCGCGCGTGCGCAGCGATGTTGGCGGCGAAGTTTTCCAGGCTGCCGGCCGTCCCGTGCAGCATGACAAGCGGCGGTTTCGACGGATCGCCGGCCTGAATAAACCGCGTCTTCAGCTCACCGGCGTCGATCCAGGCCTGGCGGAACGGTGTGTCAAGGAGTTCGGTCCAGACGCTTCGGTAGGGTTGCTGCATGTCGTCGCTCTTTCTGCTGATCCCGTTTTGAAGGGTTTGCGCGAATTGGTGGGCTTGGACTGACCCCGGGCGGCTCTGCCGTTTGATGCTCTAGTGCGCGAAAACCGGCACGCTGGTCGGTCGGCGGCTGGCGGTGCGGTCCATGAAAACTATCTCGCCACTGGCGAGGCGATAATCGGGAAAGCGGGCAAGAAAGCTTGCCACCGCGACGCGCAGTTCGAGGCGAGCCAGCGCCGCGCCGAGACAGTAGTGCACGCCGTGACCGAGCGAGACGTGACGATTAGGATTGCGTGTGATGTGCAGCCGGTCCGGGTCGTCGAATTGCTCCGGGTCACGGTTGGCGGCGCCAATCATGATGTGAAGGATTTGGCCCTTGCGGATACTCTTGCCGCCGATGTTGAAATCCTGCCGCGCAGTGCGGATGCCGCGCTGAGTAGGGGCGTCGAACCGTAAAAACTCTTCGACTGCGGGATCGATCAACTTTGGATGCGCCTTGAGCTCGGCGAGCTGATCGGGGAAACGGCGGAGCCACCATAGCGACATGGCAATGGCGCTGCGCGACGTGCCGCCGCCGGCTGTCGCCATCATGTTGCAGGTCGCCAGTATTTCGAGATCGGACAAGCGCTCGCCGGCGACTTCCGCGCACGCCATGGCCGAAATCATATCCTCGCCGGGTTTGCGTCTGCGGCCTTCGATCAGCGGCATGAAATACGCTTGCTGCGCGTCAAGGATTTCGCGCTGCTCTTTCGCCATCGCCTCCTTGTCGGGGGCTACCGGCTGAAACAGGAAGTTCGAGCAGCGGTCGCTCCAATGCCGCATCAAGCCCTCATCCGAGTCGGGCAGGCCAAGCAGATCGAGCATGCCTGTGTCGGCAAACGCGCGGCGAAGTCCAGATAGGCGTCGAAAGCGTCGCGGCCCGTGAGTGCATCCAGGATGACATTGACCCGGCGCTGCATCATCGGTCGCAGCCGCTCGACGGCGCGCGGCGTCATTGCTTTCAGGAACAGCGCTTTGAGGCGGTCGTGATAGGCGTCGTCGCGATAAAGGAGCCAGCGGTTGTAATGCTCGACAATGTCGCTAAACCGCTCGGGGTTGGTCCGCGGCAGATACGAATAAAGCGTCTCGATCCGATCGACGCTCAGGTCAGGTCGGTCCTGCAGTTCGTGGACGTCGTCATAGTGTGTGAAGTACCAGGCCTGCGCTTTTTCCGACCAATGCACCGGCTCCTGTTCGCGCATTCTGCGGTAGCAGGGGTAGGGGTCTTGGACCGCCTCCGCCGTGAACAGGCCGTAGCTGTCGAGCGCAGCTGCACCCGCGCTCATGCGTGGCCCCAGGCCCGCTGGCCGACGTGGAGCATCAGCTCGATCTTTTGGGCCTGAAGATCAGGTGTCAGCTTGCTCGGCTTGACCGCGAATTTCGACATCGCGGCGCTGGCAAAGCCGCACTGCGGGCAAATGCCGAGCCGCTCCATCGGCGCAAAGCGACCGGCCTCATCGAGCCGGCGCAGCAGGTCGTCCGCTGTTTCCAGAGCGGGGTTTTTCGTGCTGATAATTCCAAGATACGCTCGCTTGCCGGCCGGCAGGTGCCGCAGCGGTGAAAAATCGCCGGCGCGCGGCGAGTCGTACTCCAAGAGAAAAGCGTCGACATCAGAGCGGTTGAACAAGGCCTCGGCGATTGGCGTGTAGCCGCCGTCGCCCATCCACAGGCTCTCCATGTTGCCGCGGCATAAATGCATGGCGACCGTCATGTCGGTGGGCCGTCCGGCGACGGCGCGGTTGAGAACGTTGATATAACGCGCCACCAAATCGTCAGGGTCGTCGCCCTCGCTTTTTGCCAGAGCGCGAATTTTGTCGTCGCACAAAAGTGCGAGCGGCACTTCGTCGAGTTGCAGGTAGCGGCAGCCCGCCGCGTAAAGTTCCTCGATCTCCTGCTGGAAGACCGCGACCAGGTCGTCCCAGTATTTTTCCGCATCGGGATAGACTGCAGGATCGATGGCGTCCTTGAACTGGCCGAAATGCATGTGCGACGGCGTCGGCATTGTTACTTTGGCGCGATGTTTGGCGACCGACGCTATGAACTTGAAATCCTCGGTAACAATGGGCTTCGCGCGTTTTATCGGTTTGGTCGCGAGCGGCGCCGGCGATGGTGTCGAGAATCCGTCGTCGTTGCGGAAAGCGAGTTTCGAACCTCGGAACTCGAAGCCCTCCACTGCATTGAGAAAACCGCGCGACCAGCCGCCACGGCGGAACTCGCCATCGGTCACAACGGGTAAACCGGGCGCCTCCTGCATGACGATGGCGTCACGTATGGCCTCGTCCTGCGCCTGCCGCAATTGTTCAAAAGCAAGCGTACCGTTTTCCCAAGCGCGCCAAGCTTGCACCAGTTCCGGCGGCCGCTTCAGGCTGCCGACGTGATCGACTGCGTTGGTAGGCACTCGTGAGGCGTTCATGCAAATCTCCGGTTCTAGCCAGCGGACGCTGTCCGCATCGGCGGTGAAGCCTGTAGGGAAGGGGGAGGCAAGCGGCGCGCGAGAACTGCATCGAGTTCAGTCGTGGTCGAAGCAACGCCCAAGATGTAGCGATCGGGGCGGATCACTACCGCTTCGGTATGCAGTTCAGCGAGGTAGGATGCGGCGGGGCCCGTCGCTATCACGATGACAATATCGGCATCCGGTTGAACGTGACGCGTGGTCGGCCCGAGCGCGTCGGCGAGACGCCGGCTCACCAGGACGGCGAAGCGATAGCCGACGTGGTCGTCAAGAAGTGCCCCGTCGCCGAGTTGCGGCTGAGCGGCGCGCGTACCGGCAGGGGCGGGCATATCGCCGTCGAGGCCTCGTCCCAGCCGCGGGGTGATTGGCCGCAGCATGGTCGGATTGGCGATGAGTTCGCGGTCGCGCGAACGCGCTCGTTCCGGGTCGGTCGTTTGAATAACGCCGCCGAGCTCGACGGCGAGCTTGATGAACGCCTTCACGTGCTCGGATCGCTCGGATTCGTAAGTGTCGAGGAGCACGTCAGGCGCGCCGCGCTTGATCACCGCGCACAGCTTCCAAGCAAGATTCGCGGCATCGCGTAGCCCCGAGCACATGCCCTGGCCGAGAAACGGCGGCATCTGGTGTGCAGCATCGCCGGAGAGCAGCATTCGACCGCGTCGCCACCGCGTCGAAAGCGCCGAATGGAAGGTATAGACCACCGCGCGCTCGATAACGGACGTGGCCGGATCGATGCGCCACGGCCGCAGCATCTCGTAGATCTGTTCCGGCTTTGTAATTGTCGCCGGGTCGTCCCCCGGCATCAGCATGAATTCCCATCGATGCCGCTTCCCCGGCATCGGCACAAAAGTCGTCGGTCTCGACGGATCGCAATACTGGATCGCGTCGACGACACGGCCGGTTTCGTCAGCCGCTTCCGGCACGCCGCGAGGCGGTTGATCCAGGATCATGTCGAGGACAATCCAACGCTCGTGCGAGCGCAGGTCTTGCAGCGCCGCTCCCATGAAGCGCCTGACCGTCGAACGTGCCCCGTCGCAGCCAACGACATAACGCGCGGTAATCTGCGCGAGTTCTCCGGCTGCGAGATTCTCGTAGCGAACCCCAACGTAATCGCCGAATTCATCGAGCGCGAATGCCTCGCAGCGCAGTCGCACGTCAACCGAGGCAAAGCGCGCGACACCCTTGCGCAATACCGTTTCGAATTCCGGCTGATAGAAACGGTAGGCGTTGTTCCAGCCCTCAGGGCCGATGCCGCCGCGGCTGATCAGCAACAGCAGCTTGCCGTCGGCGCTGACATGGCGAATGTTACGACTGACCGAAAGCAGTGGCAGCAATTGCGCCGCCAAGCCGATGGTCTGGACAAGCCGCATGCCCTCGCCGTCGAGTGCCACCGCCCGCGGCAAATGGTAAACTGACGGCTCGCGTTCGAGCACGACAACACGGAGGCCGCTCATCCCCAACAAATTCGCAAGCGCAGAACCAACCGGACCATAGCCGATGATGCAGACGTCGAATTCGGGTGCTGACGCCGGCAAAGGCGTCGAGGGTGACGACATGTGGGCGGCGATCATTGGGGCGCCGGACCGTGTTCAGGACCTCCGCAATCCCATTTTTTTGGCTAGCTCCGCCTGATATTCGGCTATTGGGCGAAAGCCCGGAGCATTGCGGCAGAAGGCGTCGGATTTGGCTCGAATCTTGTCGACCGGCTGTGAGAGGTCGAGGTCCTCGATGCAAGGCTGCTCGATATACCAGTCCGTGTCGCAGAAGACTTCGAGCCGGTTGCCTTCGGGATCGCGAAAATAAAGCGACCACGCGTTGCCGTGATCCATCGGCCGCATGTCGGTTACGCCCGGTTCGTCCTTCACCTTTCGCCAAATCTCCTGAAGGTCTTCCAAGGAGGCGACGCGAAATGAAATCTGATTGACGTGATTGAAGCCGAGATCTTTTGGACGTCCGCTGACCAGCGCGACTTGATGATGATCCTTGGGGTCCCAACTCGTGAAAACGATATCTGCACAGCGGACCTTGCCGCGGTCGGTCACCGTAAAGCCAAGTACGCGAGTATAGAAGTCTTCCATTCTCGGCAGATCGTGTACGTAAAGACCGATATGGCTCATGCTAAGCGGCACACGCCGCTGTTGATGATCGCTTGAACTAGCCGCATGCGTCATCGCGCTGTCTCCCTGGCCGTTTTTTGGAAGGCTAATGCGGCCTGGCTTCATCAGCTAGAAATCTTGACTTGATGTCCGCAGAGTGGACAATCGCCCCACCGGGAGGAAGGTGATGGCGCGAAAAGGTAGTGGGGCGCGGAGCGCCGGCGTGCGCTCATTGGAGCGCGGGCTTGCGCTCTTAGTTGCCATGAACAGGCGCAAGCTTCCTTCGGTCGTCGAACTCGCGCGTGAAACGCGGCTGCCGCGGCCGACGGTTTACCGGCTGCTCGAGACCTTGCACCGCGCAGGTTTCGTAATGCGTAGCAGGCCGGTCGACCGGTTCTGCCTCACCCCCAAAGTTCGCAGCCTCAGCGATGGCTTTCTCGAAGACGATTGGATTGCGGAAATCGCAGCGCCACTCATGACGCAGTTCACGCGCGATCTGGTGTGGCCCGCGGCGCTGATGACGTTCGAGCAAGGCAGCATGCTGGTCCGCGAGACCACACACGAAGCCAGCGTGCTATCGATCGACCATGGCATGGTCGGGCGCTCGCTGCCGATGCTGCGAACGGCTGCCGGACGCTGTTATCTCGCCTGCTGTTCTGCCAATGAAAGGCGCGCCATTCTTGAAATGCTGGCGCACTCCACCATGTCGGAAGATCAAGGCGCGCGAGAGGAGTACCGCATCGGTGCGCTACTCGATACCGTCCGCGCCAAAGGCTTTGCGATTCAGGATCGCGAGATCAATCCCAAAACCGCCGGCATGGCGGTCCCGATCCAGGTCGACTCCCGAATATTAGGTTGCCTGTCATTGATCTGGATTTCGTCAGCGCTGACCATTGCCGAAGCAGAAAAAAAGTTGCTCCCGCCGCTGCGGTCGCTTGCGCAACGCGTTGAGTCCGCGGTTCGCGAGCGCGGTGGGCGGAGCGGTCGCGCGGCCTAAAACGTGATTGCGCGACGCGGTCTCAATGCAATGCCCTCGGCAGCCACAGAACGATACCGGGCAACAGGATAAGGATGATCAGCACCGTGAAATCGGCAATCAGGAAAGGAACCACGCCACGATAAATCGTAGACATCGATATTTTCGGCGCCATGGCATGCAGAAGAAAGACAATAATGCCCATAGGCGGGTGGATCAGCGCCATCTCCACCTGAATCAGACAGATGACCCCCCACCACAACGGATCATAACCGAGATTGACGATAATCGGCAGAATGAGCGGCAGCGTGATTAGGATCGAAGACATTTCCTCGAAAAATGTGCCCAGAAGAATATAGACCGCCGTCAGCGTGAAGATGACGCCGAGCGGTGGAAAATGATGGCCCTCGATCCATTGGACCAAGGCCTCGGGCACGTGCGCCAAATTGATAAAATAGGTAAAGATCGGGGCGGCCATCAGGATCAGATACAGCATGGCTGTGACCGAAGCCGCTTCATACATGCCGCGGACCAGCGCGTCCCAGCTTATTCGCCTGCGCGCTAGTGCGAACAGCAAAGCCAAAATGGCGGCCGCTGATGCCGCTTCATTGACGGTAAATATGCCGCTGTAAATGCCGATGAAAACGCCGAGTAAAAGGATGAGTGAAGGAGCGGCACGCCGCGTCGCGGTCCAGCGCTCCTGCCAGGACGCCCGCTCGCTGACCGGAGCAATCTGCGGTCGGAGCCGTACCGCAGCCGCGATGGCGATCAGGTTGAACGCAATAGTCATCAGGGCGGGCACGATGGCGGCGACGAACATGTCGAGGATGAACGTCTTCGCCACAACGCAATAGATGATCATCACCAGCGACGGCGGGATCAGCGACTTCAGCGTGCCGCCGGCCGCGATAACGCCGGTCGAAAAAGCCGGCGAATAGCCGCGGTCGAGCATCTGCGGGAGCGCGACCTTGCCGAAGGTCGCGGCAGTCGCGGTGCTTGAGCCGCAAATTGCACCGAACGCGGCGGAACCGCTGATGGTAGCGTAGGCCAACCCGCCGCGACGGTGGCCGAGGAATGCCGCCGCGGCCTGATAAACGTCTTCGGAAAAGCCGGCCATACTGGCGAACACGCCCATCATCAGAAACAGCGGTACCGCGGCCAGATCCGTGCTCGACAGCACATAGGATGGCTCCTGCGCCAGGAACGAAAAGGCCGGAAGCCATCCGCCTTGAAGTGCAAAGCCTACGACGCCGACGGTCATCATCGCGAAGCCGATGGGCACCTGCAGGAGGATGAGTGCAAAGAGCGCCGCAATTCCCAGAGCACCTATAACCGCCGGTTGCAAAAGACTCCCCCGACCTCAATCGACGGCTGGCGAAAGTTCGGCGAGGTAATCGCCGCGCAAAGTCTTGAAAGCCACAGCGGCCTGCAGCAGCGCGCTGATACCCAGGATAAGCGCGACAGCCCCCCAAACAGGGGCCGTCGGGATGCGCAGCATCCAAGTTGCGCTGCCATTTGCGATTGCCTGCTGGGCGAAAAGTACGAACTGCCAAGTCATCAGGATCAAGACGATCTCGACCAGGATGGCGGCTGCGGCATCCGCCACCTGCCCGGCGCGCCGGCCGAAGAGCGTGGGCAAGAAGCGGATGGTAATATTGCTGCGTTCGACGATCGCAACCGGGATGCAGCAGGCTACTGAGAATGCTGCAACCAGCGAGTTGGCGTCGCGAACCACGTCGATCGGGCTGGCGAAGAAGAAGCGCAAGATGCCGTCGGCCATCGTCATGACCGCAAAGGACAACAAGACACCCAGACCGACAACCGCTAACGCTCGCGCCAGCGTCCTGCTCGCCCAATCGATCCATGCCATTGACGTGACCTTCGCGTCTGCATCCGCCTGACAGGTGGAATCTGCCGAAAAGGCGTCGATAAGAAAAGCTGTGGTGATGCCGTGCTACTAGCGCTCGGAAGGCGCGCTTGGCCTTTAGCCCTTCTCGCCATTGCGCACGGCGGCGAGTTCGGCGTCGACGGCGGCCTTCAGTTCTTTATGCCGCGGGCTGGCTGCGACCCATTCCTCGCGCACCGGCGCCAGCAACGCCTGGGCCTTGTCGATCTCTTCCTGAGAGGGGAAGACTACGTGGTTCTTGGGATTGCTTTTCAGCTTTTCCAGATTGGCCGCGTTGTAGCTGGTAATGGAGTCGATCCACGTTTTGGTCAACGATGCGCCGGCGTTCCGTTCGATGACCGCTCGGGCGGATTCCGGAAGCGCATCGAATTTTTTCTTGTTCATCAAAATGGCGAGGGGAACGACGCCGAGACCGATGAAGAAGTGATTGTTGGTAACACGATCGAGCCCGAAGTCGAAAAACGGCGACATGTGCGAAGTCGTACCGCTGATGGTGCCGCGGCTGATGGCTTCAGGTATCTCAGTCACCGGCATGCCCACCGGTACGGCACCGAAGGCGCGTAGCGCGGCGCTTTCGTTCTTGCTCGAGGCGCGAATGGTCTTGCCCTTGAGATCGGCGATCGAATTCACCGGGAAGTTCGTATGGATGGAATAGGGCGCGGTTCCCCAAAGTCCAATGACATAGAAGTCCCCGTAGTCATTGAGAGCTTTGTGCGCCATCAGCGCCGTCGTCACCAGTGACGCTTCGCGCAAATCCTTGAACATGCCCGGAAGCTCGATCACTTCCGTATCCGGGAATCGCCCGGGCGAATAGGAAGGAATTACCCAGGCAACATCGGCAACCCCATCGAGCAGCATCTGGGGCTGTTGACCGGGATTGCGACCGAGCGCGCCATTGGGAAACAGATCGAAGACAATGGCATTGGCCGTCTCCCGTTGTACCGTTTCCGCGAAGGGCTTCATCACGGTGCGGAAGGTCACCTCGCTGTCAGGAGTGAATACAGCCCATTTCAGGTGATCCTCGGCGCGCGCTAGCTTTGTGCCGAGCGTCATAGCCGCGGGCATCGCCGCAGCGGTGGCAAGAAACTTGCGGCGGTCCATTTGATCCTCCCCAGTTTGTTGCGTCTTTTGATTTTTCGAAATCGCCGGTTGACGACAGTCTGCCGTACGTTGGTCCGGCAGCACAACGTCGCCGGCATCGGAGTCCGCAGTGCGGACCAGCCATTAGGGGTCATTTAGCCTTGGCCAAGCGGTGTTTAATCCTTGCCGGCCGTGATCTGGCCCGCGTCCGCACCATGGACAAATCTCGGGAAGAATTTGCGCGACCCACTCCGCAAGAGCAGCCTGTCCGCCCAAAGAAGAACTCGCAAATTGGTCCGGCATTCGATACCGGCCTGCCGCTAGGGAGATGCGTGATGAAAATGAGCACCGATCGCATCTTGACCAGTCACTCCGGCAGCCTGCCGCGTCCTGACGAATTGATTGAAGCCAATCGCGTCCGCGAGGCGGGGGAAACGACCGACGAAAAGGCCTTCCAGGCGATGCTGCAAGAAGCCGTAGTGGACATTGTCCGGCGGCAAAAAGAGATCGGCATCGACATGCCCGGCGACGGCGAATTCGGCAAGTCGATGGGCCACCGGACAAACTATCGCGCATGGTGGAGCTACTGTTTTGATCGGCTCAACGGGCTCGATCTGGGCGGGCCAGGACTTTACGACGCTGCGCCGAAGCGGGCTCGCCCTGGCGAGATCGCACTCACCAGCCCCGCGGACCGCCGCGATCGAACGAAGTTCGCGCAAGTCTATGGCGATCCGGAAGGCGGGGCGTATACGGGGCCGCGCGCGGCTCATTGGCCGATCTGTGTCGGGCCCGTCTCCTACAAAGGGCAAGAGGCGATCCAAGCCGACATCACCCATTTTAAGGCGGCGCTCAAGGCTTGCGGGATTGAAGAAGGCTTCATGACCTCGGTCGCGCCCGGGAGCGCCGCGCGGCTGGCCAACCTTCATTACAAGACCGACGAAGAGTTCCTCTTCGCTTACGCGGACGCCTTGCGCGAGGAGTACAAGGCCATCGTCGACGCCGGCTTTGTCCTTCAGCTCGACGATCCGGCAATGGCTGATAACTGGGACATGATCAATCCCGAGCCGAAAGTGGAGGATTACAAAAAGTTCTCGATGGTACGCGTTGAGGCGCTCAACCATGCCCTTAAGGGATTGCCCGAGGATCGGATTCGGTTCCATCTGTGCTGGGGTAGCTGGCACGGCCCGCACGTAACCGATATTCCCCTGCGTGACATTGTCGACGTCATGTTAGCGGTCAATGCCCAGGCGTACTCTTTCGAGGCAGGAAACGTCCGGCATGAGCACGAGTGGACGGTGTGGGAGGACGTCGCGCTTCCCGACGGCAAATTCATTTTGCCCGGCGTGGTCAGCCATGCGACCAATGTCGTGGAACACCCCGAGCTCGTTGCTCAACGCATTCTACGCTTCGCCGACATTGTCGGCAGAGAACGCGTCGTCGCTTCGACCGACTGCGGCCTTGGTGGGCGCGTCCACCCGATGATCGCGTGGGCAAAGCTTGAAGCTCTCAATCAGGGCGCAGCGCTGGCGAGCTGCAAGCTTTGGGGCAAGTGACACAGGAGCGGGGCGCCGCGACCCGTAAACAAAACACTCCGATACTAAATCTGTCGCTGAATTTATGAGACGATGGTCTACTCGCTCAACACTTGCAACGGTGCGGCGGATGCCCTCGCGGCCATGTAGAAACGTCCAACGTTTAAAGGTGCTGACGTTCGCCCCTGTTCGCTGCAATCCGGCTTATCTTCGTGGGTAAGTTTGCGGGTATGAAACGAGCGAATTTATAATCAATTGATATTTCATCGTAATCTCAGCTCTTGTGCAGATACTCCCAGCGGCACTGGGGCCTAGAATGCCGAGAGGCCCTGGCTTTTCCTACCGTTTGCGAAACGGCAGGAATCCGAAAGGGGATGGCCGGAGCACACGTAGACTGTCCCGAGGCAGACGCGCAGCTCCACCCTTTTTACCTCAACGGGGGAAGGCAAACCGCGTCGAGGTAAAAGGAAATGCCCGGCAGGAGCCGCGCAGCCAACCCAGTCTGGGAAGGGTTAAACCGGTCCTCATCGGCGGGCGGTTGAGGTGGTGCAACAGTTGGCTTCGGTGCCCTGGCGGGACCGACCACTGCAATGATCTTGCCAGCGCGCTCGGCGGTCACGTCGGTGCAGTTATCGGGCAGATCCTACCGCTTCGACAGCTTCGACGTCGGTCGTTTCGGCTTGAGGCGTTCCGCGCCAACGACCGCGATCACAGTGCCCCCGCGCTCGGCTATGACGTCGCGACAATTGCTCGGCAACCGCAGGCGCTTGGATAGCGGCATGTCGCTTCCCCGCAATTCGTTTTTGTAGTCGGTCATAGGGTGTCTCCGCTTCGCCTCGACGTAGCGGGACTAGCTCCTTCGAAAGGGTTCCAAAAGGTCTGCCAAATCGTTCGCTTGGTCGTAAGTCAATCTGACGGTTACGGGCGTCAGTTGGCCCTCAATTCTGGTCGCAAGAGTTACTTCCACATTGCGCCCAGCGTCCTTTGCGTCGACATCTTCGACCATAGGGAACACGTTAGGCTCCTTAGAATCGATTTTGACGGTCACAGCATCCCCTCATCCGCCTGCCGTGCGATGACGGCGTTCGCTTGCCGTATCGCGCGACCTTCGTCGCCGGTCCGTTCTAAGCATTCGTTTGCGACCTTCGCCCAAAGCTCCTTCAGCGTCCACGTTGTCGCCTTATGCGTATGCCTTTCGGCGTCGTCCGGATTCCACGGCATTGCAAAAGCCTTCTGGCCTGCACCCGGTTTGGATGACACCCGCCTAAGCTAATCCCGGCTACATCTCGAACTCCACGGGCCTCAGATATCCGATTAGTGCAATTATGACGCAAATGCCTCTTGAACAAGGGTAGCTACATGCGGTCGACGGCATACAATGACCGGGATGGTGCTGTGTGTCAGGACCTTGAGAGTTTCGCTACCCAGCAGAATGGCTGAAAACCCGCGACGCCCATGCGATGCCATCTGGATCGCATCGCACCCTCTATGCTGAGCAGTTTCGATAATCGCTTTGTATGGGTGTTCATGCTCAATGTGCACCAAGTCGCACGGGACTCCCGCTGTGGCCGCAATATTCTTCGCAACATTTAGATACTGCTCCGCAATAGCGGCCGTGTGCTCCTTGTATTGCTCCGGCGTATCAGTGACCATGCTGGGGCTCCACGAGAGGACATGGAATGGAGTTGTTACAGTTACGACGATGACACAGCCCGCAAGAGCTTTCGCTAATGCCACACCTTCCTGAATCGCCATCTTCGACAATTCGGAGCCGTCGGTGGGAATGAGAATGTGCTGATACATGCAGCTTACCTCATTCAACCCCTAATGCCTGTTAGCGCAAGACAAGCATTGATCTAGCTCAAGGTTCGCCTCGGGCGTTGTTGTTGCCGTAAGTAAATTTTGCTCTGTCGTTGGTCGCGTCCGTTTCCTATGCGGCGGAGTTCGTCAATCGGATCGGTTCAACGATAGAGGGATCGTCATTCTCGGGTTTGTTGAACCCGCGTCGAGATCGGCCACATCCGCATCGGCTCGGCCGGGAACGGCCGCATCAAGTCACGCGGATCGGACTCGTCGCTTAGCCACCGAACATAGTCGCTCGGCGCGAGTATCAGCGGCATGCGGTCGTGAATTTCTGCCACCAACTCGTTGGCGTTCGTCGTGGCTTCACGCGTAGCTCTTTGCAAAATGCAGGCCGTAGCTGGAATTCACCTCTCCTGAATGTGGCTCAGATATTCAACGATAGACAATATGCGATCCTTAATAACTGACTCAGGTTCGCAGGGCAGGTCGAGAAGTGATTCAAAAGTAGATGCATGTACCGTTCTTCTGGATGTCGGTCGGTTTGGGTGTTTGCGCTTACGAACATTCTCGAGCGAGACCGGCTGGCTTGAGTGCCGACATCCCCAAATTGGCATTTCAACGCCGCCGTGAGTTCTGGTTGCCTCGCGTCCGTCAATCATCTTATAGAGCGCGTCTGATGAAAACACGCCGTTGTTTCGCTTGGCTAGGGTCGTTAGATCGGCGGGTTTGGTTCTGAGTTTCGCGCCTAGCGGACCATTCCCCTTACCATCAGCGCCGTGGCATGTGGCGCAATTCGACATGAACTCCTCCTGGCCTTTGCCTAGATCATCTTGCGCCGTCACGGGCTTTATTACGATCAAAGCAATCGCGAGCAGGCAATAAGCCTTCTGAGCGGTACGCACTCTTCGGCCCTCTCTTTGATATTAGGTCAAGCCGCAACGGCGTCTGGTAGCAAGAATTTCTACCAACGTCGCGATGGCGACGAACTTTAGCAATGCCGTCGGCGTTGCACGAAGTAGCTTCGCGTAATGGCGCATCGTCGGCCTCAAGGGTCGGCGCAGTTTACAATGAGACGGGCGCGGCAGCTATTCTCGGTCCGCCTCTGTACGCTCTTTGGGCTCTCGTGCCGTAACCATACTTCGTAAGGTTGATGCCAATTTCACGACCGAATGAATTGCTACTTATGTAGCATGTCATAGGGTTCGCCATTAGCAGCGACCACTCAGTGCGCCCGCGAAAATAATACAAGCAAAGTGCATGACCACTGTGCAGAAACTTTCTCACGCTCGGGAAAATCGCAACAAGCGCTGTTTCCAATGCAACGGGCGATTCGGATTAACCCGCCATAGGTCTGCCCTGAAGCAATTTTGCTCTAGCCGGTGCCTAGAAGAATTTCGAATCGAAACCGAGCATGAAAGCTCGCGCATCAAGAAGTGGACAAAGTTTCTTGATCGAAAATTTTAAGAGAGACGCCTTGCCGCGCAAGACAAATTCGGACCGACTTTTTGGTCTTAACGCCGGGGACTGGTCAGTACTTGTTTTCGGGCTCGCGCTGACGGGCTTGCTGGCAGTGCTTTTCCGTTAATCGAGCTGCCGAACAGAAACTACCGATCTGGCTTCGGCTTCCACCCATGCGCCAGTTTCTGCGCCTCGGCGATCTGCTCGGCGGTCATGCGCTCTTCGAGATTGTCGCGCTTGGTTACGGGATGCTTGTAGCCGTCTTGCAATGCAGCTGCCAAATCATAATGCATGTACGCGAGGATGTAATCCTGAGGCACGCCGTGGCCCTGTTCGTACATGGTGCCAAGACGAAACTGCGCGTTTGCGTCACCTTTGTCGGCGGCGCGGAGATACCAATTGAATGCCTCGGCATAATCCTGCGCTACGCCCAGTCCGTCGTTGCCAAACTCGTACATTGCACCGAGATTGAACTGCGCGGTTGCGTCGTGGTCAGCGGCTAGGCGATACCATTTCAAAGCCTTGGCATTGTCTTGCGGCACGCCTTGGCCGAGTTCATACATGAGGCCAAGCTTAATCTGCGCCTTGGCGTCACCTTGCTCAGCAAATCCACGCCAAAGACGCAGCGCGGTTGCGTAGTCGCGGTGAAGCCACGCATACCAAGCATCTTCGAGCGGCCCGGCAACTGCGGCCCCTGCCATCATCACCAACATGAGTGATGCCGTCAGCGTTGCACGAAGTTGCTTCGCGTAATGGCGCATCATCGGCCTCACGTCGGCGCAGTTTACCTGAACTGACGCAGCCGCCCACCACCTTCGCTGAGGTGCCCGGGTTTTCTACGGGGCAGGCGGGTGCGCCAGCGATCCGACAGACCGGGCGCTCAGCTACCTTTTCCTTCGACGACTTCCTTCTTGAAGATCGTCGCACCTCGCCTGACCAAATATCTCTTATCCCTTCGCTCCGCCGGAGAGCGTTTGGCCTTGCTGTGAGGGACGGGGATAGTGCCGACGAGAACGAGATGACTATGTTTGTCTCTGGCGTAACCGCGAATAACTGTCCTCATGACGTGCTCCTGTATCGACCAGCGTTTCATAATATCCGCCCCTCACGGGCGACGGTACGTACGTATTCAAAAAAATGCCGGAGCGCGATTGCAAGTTCGAGTACCGAGAGAGGAAGACTCGCGAACGGCACGAGTTCTCAACTAAGCGGCGCTCCATAACGCAATCGCGAGCATTTGATACATATCAATGCTCCTTCGCGGGATAATTTATATCGACGTCGCTAGCTACGAGGGACGCTGGATGCCAGGAGATCGCGCTTTCGACCTTATGAAGAGTGCCCTTGAAGCGGTTCTTCCATCCATGGAGGCGTGCATCCGGGCGGCAAAAAGCGTCCCTGCCAGGAGGAAACTGGCGGCGCAAATCGAACAAATAAAGGAAGCCGTCAAAGCGGCCGAGCAAGCCGGATCGCTGTCGAGGCCGTCGCAGACCCGATTACGATTACCTCAGTGAGGGCGCTTCGTTATCGCCTGACGCTATCGAAAGTTATTCGGTACTGGCTACGATAGTACCGAACCGCGCTAGTTCTTCTTACGATCTTCATCCAATTTCTTGAGCTTCTCTTCCTCTTCGAGAAGCAATTTATCGATCACGCAGCGTGACCTGCATACCAATCGTCTTATGCAACATTTTCAGCCGACCCATTGGCGACCGTGGCTTCGCCTGGAGTATCCGTGAAACTGATCTCAGTCCCCGGCCCCGAACTCGTTGGTTGACGGCTGAAATGGGGGGCCCGGATGGCAACGGGGTTACGTTCGGCTTTTTTTCGTTTTGGGCTACGCTATTTCTGTTTCGCCAGCGATCCGATATGGGCTGCGAGATCGGCGGCCTCGGAGCGGGTTAGCGACATATCCGGCATTTTCGAATGCGGATGCCTCACCAAGGATGAGGTGAGGCGCATGGCGGTCAACGTCGCCAAGTTGCCAGACAGCATGTCGCGTTTTTGTGAACGAGGGCGTCATATTCTTGAGCGACTGGTGATGTTTGATCCTGGCGACGGGCCGGTGTGCAGGGAAGCTTGGCGCTCACATTCCCTAGGCTGCGGCGCGCGAGCACCCAATAGCTCGCGGAAGCTCGTTTCCAGCCCCTTTGCATAACTGAGGAGGATGAGATGCTCAAAACTGTAGCCGCTACGATGGTAGCGCTCGCCATCGCCGGGTTTTCGACTGTGTATGCGCAACAGCGTTTCGGAGGGTCGGGCGATGACAGCGAGGGCACCCGCTTCGATCAGCGCTACCAGCCGAGCATTGACGATCTTAAGGCGTTCACCGATGCGCGCATAGCTGCGCTCAAGGCGGGCCTGCAGCTCACACCGGACCAGGAAAAGAACTGGGCACCGTTCGAGCAGGCTCTGCGCGACCTCGCCAACCTGCACCTACAGCACGTCCAGGCGCGCGAAGCCGGTAGCGAACAGCAACAGCCGACAGATCCGTTTGCTCGGCTGCAGCGTCGCGCCGACACGATGTCGCAGTTCGGCGCTGCACTCAAACACGTCGCCGATATGGGCGAGCCGCTTTATCAAAGCCTTACCGACGCCCAGAAACACCGATTCATCTTTCTTGCCCACTTTCTACGGCCGCACTCGATGATGGCCGAACACTACTCGCATGGCATGATGGGCGGCGACTGGCACGACGGCGGAATGCACAGCATGATGGGCACTGATCGCCGAGGCGGCGGCGGCTCGATGCGTCGTGAGAAAGAGGGCGATAACGACGATCACTAAACGCGTCACCGAATGATCGTGCGAGCTCATAGCGCTGGTCACAAACGCCGACTGTCTAGACTCCAGCGTGAGTGTTGCTAAAAGGGCGCGCTTGCGCACAACTCTCAGTGCCATTGAAATGGAGCCTTGCAACGAAAGAAACGCTCTCCGAATATCGCGCCGGGGCGGCACGGCAACGGTGATTTAGATGGCCCTCTATTTAGAAGATCGAGGATCCAAGCCCGAGACTGGTGGGGAGCCTGTTGGGCATGGGCGGGTGAGCCGCAGCGTCGGCGGGATCGGTGCCGTAACCATAGTCCGTCACCGCAGGATCAGTGATGGCGAGGATTTGGGCTACGTCAATTCCGACCTGGTTTTTCTCGCTGGTACTCCGATAGTCGTCCTTGTCTGGGAAAAGCGCTCGTTTGGCGATTACCCCGCTGTGACTGTATCCCTCGATCCAAAATATCTTCATCAAGTAGATTGGCCGGGGGCGAATTATCTTTATGAGGCCCCCATCGAGGACCCTCGTGGCATTCGATTGGAGCCGAACATTGGGGTCAATCACCTGCAGTCGGTCGATCTGTTGTCCGAACCAATGCCAAATGACGTGCGCGAAGCATTTCTTGAGGCCATTCGCCAATACAACGACTGGAAATTTGGCGGTTCCGAGCCCTTGGTCAGTTTCAGGAAGCTGCGGCAGATCTCGATAAGTGGAGTGTGTGAACTTGTTTTGGGCTACAGAAATGAACCGCTACCCGCTAATCTTCACGACGTGCTGAGAAATCTCATTGACGAGACGAGCACGAACCTCAAAGCCGAGCTTGACGAGGATCCGTCGTACGCATCTGGCGCTCATTGCCTGCTAAAAATGATTGAGGGTTACAGAAGGGAGCTCTCGGCGGCGTAGGCCGCCTGATGGCGACCAGTCTCGCGGGTTTCTCTGACGGCGTCACGCATGCTGGTGGCTATAGCAGGAGCCACCGTTGCCGTCCCCCGCGACCATCTCAGTGTGGTTTCTTTGAGAAGCGATTGACCGACAATGGTTTGCCTCCGTCATACGCATGTACGTTTTTGCCAAAATGCCGACCATTACAAAATTGCAAAATGCGGGATTAACAGCGTACGAGATCGCCGCAGAATTCAACAGACGGCAGCCGAGCTACGCCACCGCGTGGGACGCACAACGGGTGATGTTCGTGATTAGGAGTGACGAGATGATCCGCCGTGAGGATGCAATTCACCGGGCCGAATTAAGCCTGCTATAGCTCAGTCGTGGTGCGGTCGATGCTGATGGAATTGCGCTCTGTCGGATGCTTCCTTTCATTGCGCGAAAATACGACGGTCGTGCCTCCGGCGTCTTAATCACCCGCCTCGCGCAGCTGTGCTTATTGAGATGCGGTGGACCTAAAAACAAGTTTCTACAAAAACACAGCGTTAAGATTTTATTAACCGCGTACCAATAGTGATTTGAATTACTTTCTTAGTCCCAAGACGTTTGCGGGCCACTGCTGCGGCCCACCAACCTTTAGCTCGCGTCGCGAGGAGGGGGGACTGGCATGCGCGTATTGCTAATTGAAGACGATAACGCCACTGCGCAGTCCATCGAGTTGATGCTCAAATCCGAGAGCTTCATCGTCTACACTACTGAACTCGGTGAAGAAGGGGTCGATCTCGGCAAGCTGTACGATTACGACATTGTCCTACTCGATCTGAACTTACCCGACATGTCAGGTTTCGAGGTGTTGCGCAGTCTGCGCGTCTCGAAGGTCAAAGCGCCAATTCTGATCCTATCCGGCCTCGGGAGTATTGAGGACAAAGTCAAGGGTCTCGGCTTCGGTGCTGACGACTATATGACCAAGCCATTCCACAAGGACGAGTTGGTGGCGCGCATCCACGCCATCGTGCGACGATCCAAGGGACATGCGCGGTCCGTCATTCAAACCGGCGACCTGGTTGTGGATCTTGACACCAAGACGGTCGCGGTTAGCGGCTTGCGCGTGCACCTCACGGATAAGGAGTACCAGATGCTGGAACTCCTGAGCTTGCGCAAGGGCATGACAATGTCCAAGGAAATGTTCCTGAATCATCTCTACGGCGGCATGGACGAGCCGGAGATGAAGATCATCGACGTCTTCATGTGCAAGCTGCGGAAAAAACTCGCCAACGCATCAAGCGGTAAGGACTACATCGAGACAGTCTGGGGGCGTGGCTATGCAATGCGCGAGCAGGGCGAGCCTGAAGCAACGATTTCCGCCTGAGGCCCCACCTGGCCGCCGCCGGATTTGCTGCGCAAGGCCACCGTCCTCCTCTTGTCGCGTTGTTTTCCACAGCCCGTGCGTCCACGGATCTCCGGGCTTTTCGTCACTATAGCTTCCAGTTACAAACATTTGTGTTTCCGAATTGGAGGCATTCAGATGGCCAGGAAATCGAAGCGCCGTGAGTGGACAGCATCAGATGTGCGCACGTTGAAGACGCTTGCAAAAAAGAAGACGCGAACGGCGAGCATCGCCCGTACGCTGAAGCGAACCACCGGCGCAACGCGGCAAAAAGCCTCCAGTCTGGGAATGTCCCTCAACTCGCGTGCCTGAAGTCCGGCACTGAGTTATCGCGCGATAGGCCCTCCCTCGGGGTTAAGTGCTACAGGCGGCCTATCAACTTCGCCGAAGCTGCCGGACCTCGGCTGTTCCGACACGCGCCAATTATAGGGCGGCTAGTTCCATCCCCATACTGATGTATAGAAAGCGTAAGCGAACGCACAATGGAGTGTGACGGTGCTTGCGCTCTAGCGTCGGCCCGTTAGGCACCGTTCGACACCCCGCCCCCGACAAGGCGTTGTCGACCGGCTTTTAGGCTGACCGCGCACCCCGTCCCCCGACACCCCCCGCGAGGTCTGTCTGCTTAATTGAGCGTACAGCTCAGGAACCCCGGGTCACCACGGCCCGGGGTTCTCTCGTTTTGCGCCGCAGTGTTTCCTCAGCCGAGCCTTTTTCGGGCCTCATTCACGCGCGCACAATCGCCCTGGGTTGTCGGGGGTGGGGAAGTCTCAAAAACAGTTTGGTAGTTCCTCTCGGCGAGCCTTCGGTGATTTCCCTCCTGGCACCGAGGGCTCGTCTTTATTTGCGACAGCCACCCCAATGGATACTACTCAGCTTGCTCCACTGACGGCGTGATAGCGCCCACAACCCTAGTCGTCACTTGGTCCCTGAAGGTCAAAGATATCTTCGATTGCACCATGAAACCGGTCGGCCCAGAGATGCATTCCGGTTGTGGCGTCGATCAATTGGGCCGTAATGCGTATTCGATTTGCGGCTTTGCGGACGCTACCTTCGAGCACGTAGCGTACGCCTAGCTCTCTTCCGATCTGCTTCACGTCCGCGGCCTCATCCTTGTTAGGTGAAGCCGAATTACGAGCGATCACGAAGATAGTCTTGAAAGCGCAGTCGTAAACCGGTGCTCTCTCGCCACAGCATCTTCCGCGGTATCGCCAACTAGCTTCGCTGGTGGCCTGGCCCTTGCCTCAACCGCCTAGTGAATAACGTCAAGCTTAACTTTCGCGACACCCTGATCGATGATGCCTATTCGTTCCGCAGCGGCATACGAGACATCGATAGCTCGTCCAGCAACGAATGGACCGCGGTCATTGATCCGAACGGTCACGGAACGTCCATTAGCGACGTTTGTTACGCGCAACCGGGTGCCGAAGGGCAAGCTGGGGTGCGCAGCCGTCAATTCGCTAGGATCAAATTTTTCGCCACTCGCGGTTTGCTGCCCCTCCGAGTAAAAGCTGGCAACTCCTTGTGAGGCCACCTGCGTCCCGGCCGCACGCGGGCGCGCAATGAAGTGCTTTTTCGCATTAGATGCAACAAGGGGTGTTTGTCGACTGGCAGTGTGTAATGCTGCTTTGTTGGTGACCACAGACGACTGAGCACAGGCCGTAAGGGCCGTTGCTGCAAGAACGACAGCTAAAAGTCGACCGATGTTTCGGAAGCGGGCCGACAAGAGCGTGAGCGCATTTTGAAGAATGCGACCTGCCCCAATTTTAAAGCACACACTTCTAACGCAATTGTTGGCAAACATGTTGTGATCCCCCGACGGCCAGATCCGAAAGGGCAATGGGGGCTGAACCGTGGCTAGATCAAAAATCGGTGCCCACTACAGGCGCGATTTCCTTTGGGCGTGACTTTTTTGTCACGGCCTTCTCTTCGGGAGCGTGTTGGCTATCAAAAATGAGCACCTATCGCCGTATTTCAGCGTTGTGCAGCACGGTGACCTATACCGCGGACGCAGAGCGATACCGTGCAATTAGGTGCCGACGCCGGGATTTGGTGAGAAATATTGTGCCTTGTCTGGCACTCTCTCCCACTCTTTGGCATCGGCTGGGGGTTCCTTCTTGAGGGTAATATTGGGCCATAGCTTGGCGTATTGAGCATTGACGCTAAGCCATTTTTCCAGGCTTGGTTCAGTGTCGGGCTTAATCGCGTCGACCGGACATTCTGGCTCGCAAACCCCGCAATCGATACATTCGTCGGGATGAATGACGAGCATGTTCTCACCTTCGTAAAAACAATCCACCGGGCAGATTTCCACGCAATCCATCAACTTGCACTTGATGCAACTCTCATTGACTACGTAGGTCATGAAACGTCCCTCCTAGACGGACAGCTGTCTCGCAGGGGTGCGGCATTATTTTCTTATCGCCACTTTTCTTCACCGATAGTACGCCAACGCATAAGGTCGGGTTGCATACCGCTAGCTGATCTGTGAGTCCGAACTCTCCCTGCTGAGTTGGCGCATAGGATGACGGGTGTCGCCGCGCTTATTTTGCTCGCGAACATAGGCGATCAGCGCCTCCGGACGCTCCGTCTTAACTCTAGGGGCTGCGATCAGCGCGTCTTCCGCGTCAACGACAACGTGTCCCGTTTTTCCCTGAATTTTAAAGCCAACCGCAAACTGCATTTGCGTGCTCTCCGCTTCTCAGTAAAAGGTACCACAATTCAGCTGAGGGTGCGAAGTTTCTGAGCTACGACGGCAAACGCAAGTTCGTGAATTTGAGAACCGAATTTAGGTATCTGACCGTGGCACGGTGACCTCTACCGCAGACGCGGCGCGACACCGTGCAATGCAGCAGAATCCGCGAAAACCGCTTAGGGTCGAATGCGCAATTGGTGCGGGTGTTTCGATTACGTCGACAACAACAGCTCGCCGTCAATGCTTCGCCGTGAACAAGCGCATGAGCACCGTTCGTCGTCCGCCGCCACCCGTCTTATTATAATACGGGTCGAGATCCTCTTAGTAAGCTATCGCCGACCAAGTAATTTCCGACTTAACGCCGTCTGTGACGCCTGAGCTGAGCCCCGAGACCTCCTCTAAAAATGGGTAGAGTCCGTCACCTGGGAGGCGGAGGCTCCGTCCGCCGGCCGTATGATCTGCGCGCGTTCCATTTTCGATTCGCAGAATGACAGATTATGGAATGGCCTTTTCAGCCTTGCACCGACGCGATAGCGCTGATCTCTTTCAGATACTCCGGAGACGTCATCTTCGTGACTTCGACCATGGTTGACGCGGGTGGCGGCGCCTTGAAGTATTCTCGTCTGACTTTGTGGATCTTCTCGAAATGCTCCATGTTGCGCACGTAAACGTCTGACCTGACCTGGGTTTCTTGGACCAAGCTTTGTGAGAGGATGAGCTTGGAAAGGAGCTAGGGTATGCCGAAGAAGAGGTTTAGCGCGGAGCAGATCGTTGTGCTGCTTCGTCAGATCGAGGTGTTGATGTCGCAGGGCAAGACAGCGCCGATAGCGTGCCGAGAAGCCGGAATTTCGCAGCAGAGTTATTATCGATGGCGAAAGGAGTACGGCGGGCTTGAACTTGATCAGGCCAAGCGGATGAAGGAGCTGCAACGTGAGAACGTCCGTCTGAAGCGCCTTGTTGCCGATCTCTCGCTGGAGAAGCAGGTGCTCAAGGACGTTGCCTTGGGAAACTTGTAAGCCCCGAGCGGCGCCGCCAGGCAGTCCAGGGCATTCGGGAGAAATACAGTCTCTCGGAACGTCATGCCTGCCGGATCGTCGGCCAGCCACGCGGGACGCAACGATACACCACCATCGTCCGGGCTGATGAAGATGCGCTGACGAGCGCGATTATCTCTCTGGCTTCGCGTTATGGACGCTATGGCTTTCGTCGGGTCAGGTCGCTTCTTACCGAAGCCGGCTGGCAGGTTGGCTGTGATCGCGTCCAGCGGATCTGGCGCCGTGAGGGGCTTAAAGTACCCAAAAGGCAGAAGCCGCGAGGGCGGTTGTGGCTCAACGACGGTTCCTGCATTCGACTGCGACCGCAGCATCGCAATCATGTCTGGAGCTTCGACTTCGTTGAGGCGCAGACCCACGATGGTCGAAAGCTCCGGCTCATGACCTTGATTGACGAGTTCACCCGGGAATGCCTGGCAATCAGAGTGGCTCGTCGCATTAACAGCTTTGGGGTCATCGAGACGATGGCCGATGCGATGCTCGAACGAGGCGTACCGGAACACATCCGCTCGGACAACGGTGCGGAGATGACGGCAAAGATCGTGCGTAGCTGGCTCGCAAAACTTGGTACCAAGACGCTCTACATCGAACCCGGAAGTCCGTGGGAGAACGGCTACTGTGAATCGTTCAACGGCAAGCTGCGCGACGAATGCCTCAACGGAGAAATCTTCTACAGCCTGAAGGAAGCGATCGTCGTTCTTGAGCAATGGCGCAATCAATACAACACGATCAGGCCACACTCATCCTTGAACTATCGGCCGCCAGCACCCCAAACATCCACAGCCCTATCACTTCACCTGGATCGCAGTTACGCGATGCAATAGTCTCCATTCCGCTGGTCCAAAATATCCGTCAGGTCAGTAGAAAGTGCCCCGTGTGAATGGCGAGAAAGAAGTGGGCGCAGTCATAGGGTACAGCGGCATTGCCGTAGAGAGGGTGCACATCCGCGCCAACCGCTCCGTTCGAAAGCCCGCCGCAAAGAAGATCGATAATAAAGGCTAAGCCAAAGCCCTTCGGCCCGGCTACTGGCAGCAGCATGCCCTTAATCGCCTCGGCCGGATCCGTAGTTGGCCGGCCATTTGAATCCACCGCCCAGCCGGCTGGAATACTCTTTCCCGCTGCGGCGGCTAGGCGAATCTTTCCCATGGCGCTTGCGCTCAGCGCCATGTCTACCTCGACTGGAAAGTCACCGCTTGATGGTAGCGCGATTGCGACCGGATTGTTCCCAACCAAGGCTTCCGCGCCCCCTGGCGCCGGTAATAGCGGACGCGTATTCGACATCACGATGCCTATGCAGTTTTGTTCGGCCACCAGCCGCGCGTAACGGCTAGCAGTACCGAAATGAAATGCATTGCGTACCGCAACGGCCGATAGACCGAGTTTCCTCGCCCTTTCAACCGCGATTTTAACTGCCTGGCGCGCCGTGAGTTGGCCCAGCGCATTCTGAGCATCGATCACGATGGCGCAGCCATTGTCGCTTACGACGTCGCCGTGGCCGCGAGGAGACACCGACCCACCAAGGAAACGCTCGACATACATTGGAATGAGCATGACGCCGTGCGATGGAATCCCTTCGAGGTCGGCGGCGACAAGATCGGCGGCAACGGTCTGCGCATCAGCTACATCTAAGCCAAGCGCAGCCCAAATCTGAGCGACCGCGGTGCTCAGGCTTCCTGCGTCAATCGCGATATTGTCTGGCGCAGATGACGCGCTCGGCATCAGCGAGCATCCTCGTCATTGCTGTACCAGGAAGGACGTTGTGGATAGTGCGGACCATCATACACCTCGACCACGATGGTGTCTTCGTGGGCGAGAGTAGGACCGTGAACATTGCCCTTTGGGTTCCAGTAGAAAGAGCCGGCGGTCAACGTGACTCCTGTCTTAGTGTATTCGTAATGCCCTTGAAGGCAAAACATGAATTGGTTGGCCGCATGGAGGTGCGGCTCCGGAATGCTTGCGCCCTTTTCAAAGCGGATCAACGCTATCGACGCTCCCGTCTTTTCGTCGCGCCAAAGTATCTTTTCTGAAACACCTTTTAGCGATTTCGGCCGCCACGGCATGTCGTTCGTCTGCATAAGAACTTCGTCCAGCCGAATTGTGTTCATGGCCGTCGCAACAACAGGGTCGTTTATCATTTGTCTCCATCCTTGTTTATATCTAATGAGGCGATGCTGCGACCAGGTCGCATACCCCCTCTCATCGGCCGGTGCGAGGAGCTTTTGATTTTCATGAGACGTTTCATGAGCGTGTCAATATGCTCACGAAGTGCCCGCGCGGCACGCGTTTCGTCGTGTCGCGCTATCGCATCAGCAATAGCAGCGTGCTGGCGAGCAGTGGCCTGCACGTCGATCGTCCGCCACAAATGCAAATACCAGTAGCGTATCGAGCGCTCGTGCAATTGCTGAGCAAAATCACTCAGCACCGAATTTCCGGCAAGTTCTGCAAGCTTTCTGTGAAACGCTCGATCTGCCGCGATGAAGCTGTCTATATCCGAGCCATTTTTGTTCTGTTTGATCGCGTTTGCAAGCATCTGCAATTCCCTAACATCCCGTGTCGTCGCATTTTTTGCCGCACTGCGCGCGAGATCGGCTTCGATCGTGGCACGTGATTTGAGAATTTTTATGATCTCTGAGATGCTGTCGGGCAGGACGATCACACCCTTGCGCGGCATGATCTCCACCAGGCCTTCGAGCTCTAGCCGCTGCAACGCTTGGTGAACCGGTGTGCGACCAACTTGCAGCAGCGCACAAATCGCGCCCTCGTTCAGATACTGTCCCGGAAGAAAATGTAACGTTATGATGCCATCTTTTATTTGTTCGTAGGCCATGGCCACTAGTGAGCCTGCCTTGCGGGGCGAGGCGTCGGAAGGTGTCGTTCGAGACGCCTGGCGCTTCGGTGTCAGTTTCCCCGTAATCTGTTTTTGTTTTCGGCTCTTGTTCATCGACGCTAACGGCTAATCCTGCTTCTCTGAAGCGCATAGGCTATCAATAAAATACAATGGCCGATGGGAGGTCTCGCGCGATCGTTCTTAGTCACTCCGAGGGTAATCCCGTCCCTCGTCGGCGCATATGGGCCTGCCCGCCGGCTGCGTGCCGCAACACTTTAGTATCGCGACACTTCAGTATCATGTGAAATATCTTCTAATATTTAATATTGTCAGCGTCAAACAGTTACGATAAGATAGTGAGATAGATTTCAACAGCGCGGCTTCGAAATGAAGCGATCTGCATTCGGAAATCATTCGCGGTGCTAAAAAATGAACGAACCCAAAGTTATTGGTTTGGCTGGGGTCGGCTTGCAGGTACCCGACGTGACGGTTGCCGAGAGGTTCTACGGGGCATTCGGGCTGGCGGCGGAGAGGCGTGGCGCCGCGTTTGGCTTCCGTAGTGCGGCGCGGCCGACAGGAGGTGCAGACGACATCGTCGTACTTCCTGGCTCTGCTCAGAAGCGCATGCATCACATTTCCTTTACAATTCGCCCGGGCGATGAAGACGCCTTTCAAGAGAAATTGCGAAAATCCGGGATGGAGACCCACCCGGCACCCGATGGCGCGCAGCGTTCTGGCCTTTGGTTTCAAGATCCGTGGGGAACTTGGATTAATCTCAATCCCGGAGTTTCCCCGTACCAGGGTGAAACTAAAGGAGTTGATGCAGGGCGAAAGGCGGACGATCGCGTTGATGTAGCGCGTTGGCGAGAACTGGATCGCGACCCCCGACCCGCGCGTATCGGCCATTTACTCGTGTTTACGCCCGATTTTGAAAAGTCGGAAGCGTTTTTTAGCGCTGTATTAGGCCTGCGCACCACCGATCGCGCGAGCGGAAAGGCCGCATTCATGGCGGCCGGCGACGGTGTTGTTGATCATCATTGCTTCGGTCTGATCCCCAGCACGCATCGTGGGATGCAGCACGCGAGTTTTCAGGTGGCGGGTATCGACGATATCGGCTTCGGATTATGGCGCATGCGCCAAGCAGGGTACAAAGAGAGCTTCGGGCCCGGAAGGCACGCACTGGCCTCAAATCTGTTCCACTACATCCGCGATCCCTGGGGAAGTTGGGTCGAGTATTACGCCGACATGGATCGGATCAGTAACCAGTGGGAATGTCGAGATTGGAACGAATTGCCATACATTTGGGGACCGGAATGGGCTCCCGAGTTTTGGACTAATGAAATGAATGGAAACTTAGAGCCGAAATGATGATGGTGTCGTAGTGTTTGACGTCGCTAGCGGGCATTTTAGCGCTAAAGAAAGTTATCGTGCCGGCGACCTTCCGAGCGAGGCAAATCGTTCATGAGGCTCCCCGTAGCGATCGTGGGGGCTGGACCGGTTGGTCTCACCACCGCGCTTGGCTTGGCGCACTACGGCATCCCTTTTGTTCTGTTCGAGGACGAGGATAAGCTTTCGACTGAGACCAAGGCTGGGACGACGTTATCACGGTCGCTTGAGATCTGGCGCCGATTCGGCGTTGCCCGTCCAATACTCCAGCGTAGCATGCGGGTCGACGAGATCGGCGACTTTGATCGCAAGACCAACCAGCCACGTAAATCAGTGCAATTGTCGTTGCTCGCCCGCGAGACGCGATTTCCATTTGTCATCAATCTACCGCAACAGGACATGGAACCGGTACTTGCCGATCCGGTGCGCGACCGCTTGCGCCTTTCGCACAAGTTGGTCGGTTTTAAGCAGGGGCCTGATCGAGTCACATTGCGTTTCCAGACTCCTGCGGGAGAAAAAACGACTGAAGCAAGCTATTTGCTGGGCTGCGACGGTGGCCGCAGTACCGTCCGGGAGCAACTCGGCATTAAAGTAGAGGGCGAGTCGCTGCCGTATAAGTTTGCGCTCGTTGATCTCGAGATTGATCTGGATATCGCCAACCCTCGGGATTACCCATACCTCGCCTATTTTTCGGACGCGCAAGAATGGATGATTTTGGTGCGGCACCCCCACTGCTGGCGCTTTCTTTTCCCGTTGCAACCTAACGCGGTGGAGCCAACCGCCGAGGAATTGCGCGACAAGGTGCTGTCGTTTATCGGCGACGCGAAAGACGTGCGCGTGATCGGCAAAGTGACGTACCAGGTCCATCATCGCGTTGCCAATCAATGGCGCAGAGATCGAGTGTTTCTGATGGGTGATGCCGCCCATCTGGTGACCCCGATGTGGGCACTCGGAATCAACACGGGTCTGCTGGATTGCTCAAATTTGTGCTGGCGGCTGGCATGGTATCTGCGCGGTTGGGCCAGCGAACGTGTGCTCGATGGCTACGAAAACGAGCAGAAGCCGGTTGCTTTGGAGGGCGCCAAGGAGATGGCGGAATCAGCGCGGCGCTATGTCAGCAAGGAAGATGATGGCGTGGCAAAGTTTGCGGCCAATGATTGGGGTAACGCTTGCACCCGCGCAATGCTGGGCGTGCGGCTAGACGTTGATGGACGCGGCGATTGGTCGATGGTGAAGTACGATCAGGAGCCGGCGCTTCGCCCGGGCGACCGAATCCCGGACTGGGTATTGCAGAGCCCGAGTGGCGAAGAAACGCGTGTACACGATTTGACCGCTGACGGTTTTGCAGCGCTCTACTTCACCGACGCTAGGCGTATGGCTGAGATTCCGCAGAACACGTCGCCAGCGCTGAAACACTATCTGGTGTCGCGTTGGGACGCGCCCCTCTCGTCGGGCTTTCGCGATCGTTCGTTGTTCGATCCCGGCGGGCAATTCGAGCAGCGTGTAGGCTGTCCGCCAGGTACCTTATTGCTCATCCGTCCGGATGAGCACATCGCCGCTATGGAGCAAATAGTGCCGGGTGCGGCCGAACGCATGTATGCCGGCATCGTTGGCGCAAGGCCGCCGTCACGATGAAGATAGATAAGGACATAGACATCCCGATGCGCGACGGCGCTCATCTACGCGCCGATGTGTTACGGCCGGAAAGCAGCTCGCCGGTACCGACGATTATGCATTTCGGAATCTATCAAAAAGACAAGGTTTGGATTCCGCCTAACGATCTTGAGGAAGCTGCGAACCCCTACATGGTGTGGGAAACTGCAAATCCGCTGTGGTGGGTCCCGCACGGATACGCCGTGATGCGCGTCGATGCGCGAGGCTCCGGCAACTCTCCTGGACGGACCAATCCTTTTTCGCCGGATGAGGCGCAGGATTTTTATGACGCGATCGAATGGGCTGGGGCGCAGTCTTGGTGCAATGGAGCCGTGGGGCTTTCAGGGATCTCATACTATGCGATGACGCAGTGGTTGGTCGCCAATCTGCGACCGCCGTCTCTAAAAGCGATGATTCCTTGGGAAGGCGCGGCGGACATGTACCGCGACTTCGCATTTCATGGGGGCATCTTCTCGTTTGGCTTCGCCGTTAACTGGTATCACAACCAGATGGCCAATCACCTCCTCGGTAGGCCGCAGTCTTCATCAACCGACGCCTTTGCGGGGGACTGGGTCTGGGACTACATGCGGCACAATCTCGATGGCGATTGGTATCATGGCCGGCAAGCACGCTGGGAGGATATCAAAGTTCCGTTCCTCAGCGCAGGTAATTGGAGCGGAATGGGACTGCATTTGCGCGGTAACTCCGAGGCATTTTTAAGCAGTCCCCTGCAGCATAAGAAGCTGCGCATTCACGCGGGTACGCACATCCACCCTTATCACTCCGAGGAGGGGCGGAACGATCAGCTGCGATGGTTTGATTATTGGCTCAAAGGAATCGACAACGGCGTATTGCGCGAGCCACCGGTGAAGTTGCAGATCCGCAAAGGCGGCGTTGGGAATTACGAATGGCGTAACGAACACGAATGGCCGCTCAAACGGACCCGCTGGACCAAGATGTATTTGGACGCCGGCGATAAGCTTGTCGATACCAAACCAGGAAAATCATCCACAATTCAATACAATGCCGCCACCATGACGAAGATGGGGCTGGCGACGGGCACCTTTAGCTCAAGCACATCCGCTGGTGAGAGTTCCGGCGCGACTTTCATAAGCGCGCGATTTGAACAAGCAACCGAGATCACAGGGCCCATTGTGCTTTCGCTATGGGTCTCGAGCAGCACGCGCGACATGGACATCTTCGTCACTTTGCGCAATATCGACCCCGACGGGAAGGACGTTCTGGAGATGGGCCAGCAAGGGCAGCTCGTGCCCGTAACCAAGGGCTGGCTGCGCGCGTCCCAGCGAAAACTCGATCCAGCAAGTTCGCTGCCGTATCGGCCGTTCCACTGTCACAACGAACGCCAGTGGCTAGAGCCAGGGGAGCCTGTCCACGTACTGGTGGAAATTTGGCCGACATCGATGGTGTACGCCGAGAACCATCATCTACGCTTGGACATACAGCCGCGCGACGGTTTCGGCAGCGCGCCGTACACTCACTACAACGGCGACTATAACAACGGCACGAACACACTTCATGTGGGCGACAAATTCAACTCATTTCTGCTTCTTCCCGTTATCCCGAATTGAGGGTCTAAAATGGCCGCTTATCTGGTGTCGATCGTCGAGGTCAAGAAGCCCGAGCTATACGTCGAATACGCTAAAGCGGCCAATGAGGCTGCCATCAAGCATGGCGGAAAATTCTTGCTACGCGGGACGCCAACCGAGGTGTTGGAGGGTTTTCCCAAAGCCAATCGGGTTGTCGTGTCCGAATGGGAAAACGCCGATAAAGCACGTGCCTACTACAACTCATCAGAGTACGCGCAGGCGAAGGCTAAGCGAATGGGTGATGTTGCTGAGGCCACGATCCTGCTGTTCGAAGGAGCCTAAAATTATTCAGCTTATTATCCCGTTGAAAAATTCATGCTGCGAGCGTGAGTGCGTCCAATGAAGGCGATCTTTGACGCCACTGGAGACGTTATCGTCATCACGGGCGGTGCCAGTGGAATTTGCCGAGCGCTTGCCGTCGCCGCAAGCGACGCGGGCGCGAAGGTAATTGTCTGCGATTTTGATCGAACTGCAATGGCCGAACTAGAAGCTGAAAGACCCGCGATTGCGGTTCGGTATGTCGATGTCGGTGACAGGGGCCAAGTTCGAACCACTTTTGCGGCCCTGGAGTTGGAATTCGGTGCAATCGACGGATTAGTATGCGGAGCAGCCATCCAGCCGCGGACTAGCGTGCGCGAAATGGACTCATCTGAATGGGAACGCGTCCTAGCAATAAATCTTAATGGTGTTGTTTGGTGTTGCCAGGCTGCGCTTCCATCGATGATTCGTAGAAGGATGGGAAGCATCGTCGCCTTCTCGTCAGGGTTGGCGAGCCAGGGATGGCCAAAGGCGTCTGCTTACGCAGCGAGCAAAGCTGCACTGATCGCCTTCGTGAAGAGCGTCGCTAAGGAAGTCGCCGAACACAGGGTTCGGATCAATATCATTGCTCCCGGTGTCATCGATACGCCACAATATCGAACTGCCAACGAGGGAGCCGACAACGAGAAGTGGAAGGCGACGTTAGGCGTTGGAGTTCCGGAAGACGTCGTGGGATCTTTGATGTTTCTGTTGTCGGATGCGGCGACGATGACTGCTTCGCTTGTAAGTCGCGAGTTCGTTTTCCCGCGAAAAGATCCTAATTTGGAGCAGTGACTAGGAAGCCGGCCGGCTCGGTGGGTTAATAGAGAATTTCGGTACGCGAATGAAGTGAAGTCGTAGAGACTGTCCAACGTACTCTCTGCAACTATCATTGGGCATGAAGGGCGATAAATTGAATCATCCAGTTTGATATTAGCACCTAAGAGGAGAAAACCATGCGGAGGCGCGAGTTTCTGAAGTACACCGCTGCGACGGCAGTGGCCGGATCGCTTACTGTGCCGGCGGTAAAGGCGCAGGGCTCTACCGTCAAAGTTGGAGTCGTCGGACCAAAAACAGGTCCGCTCGCTCCCGGTGCGGCAATTACCCATTTTCCACCCTATCAGCTTTGGGCCCACGAAGTTAACGAGCGCGGCGGTCTTAAACTCAAGGATGGCCAGCGCAAGGTCGAGTTGATCGAATACGACGATCGCACCCAGCCGCCTGAGACCATTAAGGCTGTGGAGCGCCTCGCGACGGTTGACAAGGCCGACTGGATCGGCGGCGTGTACGCAACAGGCTTTAATCTTGCCGCTGCGCCGACTTTCGCAAAGTACAATTATCCGCAAGTTGCGGCTGCTTGCGTCACGGATCAGGGCCCCGCGCTAATAGCGAAATATCCCGGCTTTTTTCTTTTCCAGCAGTCGACTACGACTTACGGAAAGGGCGCGATAGGCGTGCTCAAAAAGCTAAAAGATAGCGGTCAGATCGGAAACAAGGTTGCAGTCGTGAATATTGCCGACGACTTTGGCATCGAGCTAGGCAATGTGGGGCGCCCGCTCTTCAAGGAAGCCGGCTTCGAGATTGTCTATGACAAGTCTTATCCGCTCGGCACGCAGGACTATACGCCGGTGATCAAGGCCGCCAAAGCAGCCAACCCCGATGCTTTTGTCGCATGGTCTTATCCGCCCGATACCTTCGGTCTCACCGATGCGGCCAAGATTGAAGGATTCAATGTCAAGGCGTTCTATGTTGCCGTCGGTTGCGCCTTCCCAGGCTTTGCAAAGAAAAACGGTGCTAACGCGGAGGGCGTCCTCGGCTGCGGAGGGGTAATCGAAACGCCTGAGATCCGCGACTTTTATAAGCGGCATAAGGAAGTCACCAAAGTCGACGCCGACTACTGGGCCAGCCCGTTCTACTACTCGATGCTTCAGATGCTTACGGAGTCGATCGAAGCTGTCGGATCGATGGACCGGATGGCAATTGCGGCTCACTTCCGTAACCGCAGGTTTAAGACCCTCGTCGGCGAGATCGAACTACCTGGCCAGATCATCAATAAGGCCTATACGGTGGGTCAATGGCAAGGCGGCTTCTACTCAGCCGTCGCCGGTGAGGGCTTCCCTAGCTATGCGGAGGTCAAACTGAAGGGCAGTTGGAGCTAAAGAAATCTTGCTATGCCATGCAGTATTTCTTGGGACACTTGTCTACCGAAGTACTGAGCAATGCGTCGGCTGCCCACTGTTTGGCGGGCGGCGGCCGACAAAAGCCGGCAAGTGCTGGAAAGCATCAGGTCGTAAACAATGGCCCACGTGTTTTACAGAGCGGCCGGAATGGTCCTCGTTTGGCATCGGAGCCCGGACTCAAGGCGAAAACCGTCTAGAGTCCGTTCCAGGGTGACATTTAGAGCTTGTGGCTCCTGGTGCGACATTCTTGTTAGAAGAATGGCCAATTTTGGTCGGCGGTTCTCAAATCTACTTGGAACGACAGACTTCGCGGTCCGGATGTCTACGCTAATTTCCAACCTCTCCAAGCTTGACGCGCCCCGATCTCCGCTGCCTTAAGACCAAAGTTATCAACAGCCCGAGTATCATCTCGACGACAAACAGAAGAAATGTCCGCAGCTTAAAGTCTGCATTTGCGTACAATCGATACTGAGATTGGCGAAATCCGGATGTCTACTCGAATTTCGCGAAGGCGTTGTACGTTGACCACGAGCACCACGACATGAGCCTTGCGGACCTCGAAGAACGTATCAAACACGAGCTGACTTTTCTTGAGTACTTCATCTCGTCGGTGAAGCGCACAGCCTGCTCGCGCGGCGATAGCTCTGGACGCTCCAGCGCAAGGTCGATGATCTGGCCGCGCACATCGTCCGGGATGCGATTCCAGACCCGGTCTGGTCGAGACCGATGGTCGGCTAGCGCTTCAATGCCACCCTCACCATAGCGGTCGCACCAGCGATAGAATGTGGCTCGCGGGATGCCGAGTTTGTCCAGCGTACGCTTGGCCGGCAAGTGTGACTGTGACCTGCCACTGAAGTTTCATCCAGCGGCGGTTAGAGCCTCGGCCAATGTTACGCCCTTCGGCGCGGTGAGTGTACCGGCATAGGCCGCCGGCGTTTTGTAGCCGAGCGAGGAATGCGGCCTCGCGGTGTTGTAGTCGGCGACCCAAGCGCTGATGAGCTGGCGAGCCTGATCAAGATTGGTGAACAGGCTCTCGTTGAGAAGCTCGTCGCGCATCCGGCCGTTGAAGGACTCGATGTAGCCGTTCTGCATCGGCTTGCCTGGCGCGATGTAATGCCATTCCACCCGATTCTCCTTTGCCCAGCTCAGGATGGCATTCGAAGTGAACTCGGTGCCGTTGTCCGAAACGATCATGCCGGGCTTACCGCGTGCATCGATGAGTGCCGTAAGCTCGCGTGCAACCCGTTTGCCTGAGATTGAGGTGTCAGGGATCGCCGACAGACATTGACGCGTTACATCATCCACAACGTTGAGGATGCGGAAACGTCGGCCAAGGGCGAACTGGTCGTGGACGAAGTCGAGCGACCAGCGCGCGTTGACCCTGACCTCGACCAGGATCGGTGTACGTGTTCCGACGGCTCTGCGCCGAGCTTTTCGCTTGCGAACTGTCAGCCCTTCCTCTCGATAGAGCCGATAGATGCAGTTGACGCCCGAGGGTTCGCCTTGCTGCCGCAGCAAGATGAACAACCGCCGGTAGCCGAACCGACGGCGCTGGTTGGCAAGATCGCGCAGACGGGCGCGTAGCTCGACATCAGGCGGCCGGCGGGAGCGATAGCGGATCATCTTGCGATCGGCGGCAACGAGGTTGCAGGCCCGGCGCTCGCTCATTTGCAGTACGTTACGCAGATGAGCGACAGCCTCGCGCTTGGCGGCGGGCCTTACCATTTTTTTGTCAGAAGCTCCTTCAGCGCCGCCTGGTCCAGCATCGACTCCGCCAACAGTTTCTTCAGTTTGCGGTTCTCGTCTTCCAGTGACCGCAGACGCTTGGCGTCCGACACGTCCATGCCGCCGTACTTAATGGGATGGTCCGCCCCCTCCGCCACCAGCTAACCTGGCACAGAGTAGCAACGAAGGAGCTGAACCATGACCATCGCCACGATCGGCATTGATATCGGAAAGAACTGGTTTCATCTGGTTGGCCTTGACAGCAGAGGCGTCATTATCGCGCGGCATCGGTTCAACCGAGTTCAACTCATCCGATTTATAGGAAAGCTGCAGCCGTGTGTCGTCGGTATGGAGGCCTCGTGCGGCAGCCACCACTTAGCGCGAGAACTGACTGACATGGGATTCGACGCCCGACTCATGTCCGCGAAATTTGTTCGTCCGTTTCTAAAGGGTAACAAGAACGACTACCTTGACGCGGAGGCGATTGCCGAGGCCGTCCAACGTCCCAACATGCGTTTCGTCCCGATCAAGACAATTGAACAACTTGATCTGCAGGCCATTCATCGCGCGCGTAGCGGGCTTATCAGTCGTCGCACCGGCGTGATCAACCAGATTCGATCGTTCCTGCAAGACCGCGGCATCGTCGTGCCGCAGGGACCGGCCTTCCTGGCTCGTGCTCTCCCTGCGCTCATGACGGCAGATGAAACCAGACTGTCCAACAGTATTAAGCGGCTTATTCTAACTCTGCAGGAGCAGTGGCTGGCCATCAATCAGCAGGTTGATGAACTGGAATCCGAGCTCCGTGCGATCGTCGAGCGCGACGATGCCTGCAAAAGACTGGCATCGATCCCAGGGATCGGCGTGATCACTGCGTCCGCTATTGTCGCGGCGATCGGTGACGGCCGAATGTTCAGGTCAGGACGGGACTTCGCAGCCTGGTTAGGCTTGGTGCCTCGACAACATTCCACGGGCGGTCGTGCCACATTGCTCGGGATCAGCAAGCGCGGCAACACCTACATTCGTACTTTGCTCGTTCATGGCTCGCGCTGCATGCTGCGGTTCTTGAAAGATCCGGAAACAGCAACAGGGCGCTGGGCTATAGCGCTAAAAAGCAGGGCTCATGCGAACGTTGCCGCAGTAGCGCTCGCTAACAAGCAAGCACGCACAGCTTGGGCGCTGCTGACGCAAGGAACATTCTATCAGGCCAGACCCGCGGCTTGACCGCGGCTTCCGGCTGACGACGTCTGCGAGCGCAACGGAAGGATGATGGACCAACGGTCAACCGGCGTCACCCGAGAACCCGATGGAAGGAGCGGCCGAGTAGGCCGGGTAACTTAGCTGGGACGGGGACGCGCGGAACCCATCATGGCCAGGAGCACGCAAAGCTCCAACAACAGGCCGGATAGATTGATGCAGACCAAGAGGTCCAAAGGCCAGAAGACGCTTGCCGACCGGGGGCGGACCATAGATCGCCTTCCAATTGTATAGCGTGGCTTCCGAGATGCCGTGCTTGCGCGCAAGATCGGCTGTCTTCGCCCCAGCCTCGTGCTCGCGCAGAACTGCGATGATCTGCTCTTCCGTGAACCTAACCCGCTTCATCCGTCCGTCCCCTTATTGAGGTCGGACTCTAACTCCGCGTGGAGGAAAAACTCAGTGGCAGGTCAGTTGAGCCGTTGATCTGGATCGAGGACGTACGCGGCGGCGGCGTCCAGCTGGAAGAATAGGTGTTGATTACCGAGAGCAACCCGTATGTCGTGTCGCGAGCTGCGTTTTATCCGAGACCGATGCTTTTAATAGAACAAAGTCGCTAAAGATTATTGTCCGGTGAGGCGACGGCTTAGCATATATTCAAATTACCGCCACCGCTTGAATTTCAATAAGAATTCCGGGATGTGCAAAGTTTGAAACCGTAATTAACGCGCTACAAGGAAATCTGCCGTCAGGAAACTGCTCGTGGCGGATTCTTATAAATTGATCGCCATGGCGCGGGTCATCTATCGATACCGTCATTGTCACGAGATCGGCAATTGTTCCGCCGACTCGCTTTAAGGTCTGGTCAATAAGCGCAAAACAAGTCCGCGTTTGCGCTTCGAAATTATGGGCGATGGAGTTTCCTTCCAGATCAACCAGTGTCGTTTGACCGGCCAGCCAGACCATCTTTCCGCCTTGAGTGACGATTGCCGGCGAGTAGGCGCGGGATTTCTGAAAATCCGTTCCTTCCAAATACGTAACAATCCGATCAGATCCAGGGCGGTCTTGCATACGACATCTCCGATTAGTGTGAAAGTTGCTTACCTACGCGTCTTAATTCGCGGAGTTCGGTTTGGTGAACCCGCGGCGACATGGGACCAAAAGCCGGCGGCGGGATGCGGCGATTGGACGCCGCTTCGTAGGCAGACGCAATCTCGAGAAGCACATCTTCCGTGCCCGGCTCAGCGCGAAAGACGAGCGAGAACGGCAACCCGGGCTCGGGCAGGTAGGCCGGGGTGCTGGAGGGTGTCGACACGTATCGTGTCCCGTCGGCGGAGAGCGAAAATACCGGATCATATACTGTCGTAACGTAGCCAGCGGGCACCAACACCTCAGTCAGCCCCGCATTCGGCCCGTTCAGCGACTCCGGGGTGAGATTGCTCGGTATGTCATACTGATGGGGATGGCCGATCAAGCCCGGCGGCCATGGCGTATGCAGGCGCACAAGCGCGTCAAGCTTGTTTTCGAGGATCACCATCATGTCAACGCGCCGCAGTAATTCGCGCAGCATGATGCGTTCGTTGACGCCCTGACGACCGCCGAGAGGATTACGCGGATCACTGACGTCCTCCCAGTTGAGGAATGCGGCGCGCTGATCGTCGCCCCAGAATTTGGAGCGCGCGTTCAAGTTCCGCCAGTCGGCGAGCGTCTCTGTAAAGCCCTTTGTTTTCCAGTCGCGGGCCCGCCCTATGAGATACTGAGAAATATGAAACCGAAAAGTATTTGCCAGTTCCTGTTGCTGGACGGTTGCAAGGTCGAGATTCGCGGGCGGTGCAATGGAGCCTTCGGCCATCGCGACAAAATAGTCGATCGGTCGCATGGCGCCGGTGCCGAAAACCCGTCCCGGGACGAATTCGGTCGGTGTGATCGCCGCTGCGAATTCCCTGAACAGCGGTTGCCGATTGCGGTCGAGTTGAAACAGGAGTTCGGGCATGAACAACGGCACCAGTATCGCTAGCGCGCGACGGAAGTCGATCCTCATCTGCTCGAAATCGGGGTCGTGCCGCCACAGCGGATCCGATGATTCCACCAGCGTTGCACCGAGCACGTCGCCAAGCATCGTCTTGATCTCCTTGGCTGCAGCGGTGACGATCGGCTCCTCGGTTTTGGAACCCTTCGGATAGACCATCGACTCACGGATGACTCCGATGCGGAAGCCTGCGAGGCCGCCTGGTGTCTTGACATGATCCGCGTAACGTGAGCTCAGGACTGAAGAGCGCGGCACGGTTGTGAACGGATCGCGCGGGTCGTAATAGCCTTCGACAGGATCTTTCAGCGCGTCGAGAATCTTGGCGCAATCCGCAAGCTTTCGGGCGTGAATGCCGGTGCGGTCGCAATAGATATCGGCACCGATCGCGCCACCTATAAAACCTAACATAGCCTTGTGAGGCAGGATCAAGGCCACCGCGTTATGGTTCGAGGGGCCCCGGCAGGAGGCGCGCGTTTCCTCGCCGAGGCTGGCCATAACCATGTTCGTGCTGACGGACAAAGCCGAGCCCGAACTCGAGCCGAGTGAAGCCGCGCGGGCGGTATCATAGGGATTTGATGGATTTCCGCCCCATGTGCTGCGCTGATATCCGAGTGTGGACGGCAGTACCTTGTCGGGCACGTGACGCCCGCCGGGATCGCCGGCGCGGCCGTTGTATTCGGTATTAACCGCCTTCGCGAAGATGATCGCGCCGGTGTTTCTCAACCGTTCGACCAGCAGGTGATCGCGCGCGGGAAAATCGATGTCGTAAGCGGCGTCGCCGCCGCCGGTAGATCGCATATCTCGCGTATCGAAGGAGTCCTTGAAGGAAAAAACCACCCCGTATATTGGCATCTTTTCGAGGTCGGGATTCCGCCCATATTGCTCGTCGAGTTCGGCCGCCCGCTCCAGCGCATCCGGCAAGTGCCGAAAAAATTCGCACGCCGGCGGGGCACTGGGAGGCAGGGGCCCCTCGGACGGATGGCGGTCGAAGTCTCCGCGGCAGGTGACGGAACGTTCGCCGCGGATATTGAGCGTTGCCAGCGCACTGACCTGTCCGGCGTTCGGGATGCCGACGATCATTCCGAATTGCTGCTGTATCGTAGGATCTGAGGCGGTTGGCTCCATGCGTCCATATTCCAGCGGTGGCCCCTTGTATTTGTCGAGATTCGGAAGAAGCGTTGACGCCTTTACGGTCTCGGTTGGGAAGACGACCGGGGCCATTGCGCGCACGGTGCCCCGGACTTCCGGCACCGGTGCGCCGGTTTCAGTGACTAGCATGCTGCAGACACCGTTGAACGCTCGCACCCGATCGATGTAGTGCTGAACCACCGCAACGCAGGTTGTCTTGCCGGCCTTGATCGCGTGATGGAGTTCCTCGATGGTTGCCTCTTCGAGGCAAAATAGCGAATCTTGCGTATCGGACTGCTGCGCCATAAGCACACCCCGTTTTCGACAGTTATTAGACCAGAGAGAAACGCCGGCTCGTCAAACAGGCTAACAACAACAGGAGACTTGATGTTGAGCGAGATTTTTCCCTACGGCCAGACCGCAGCCAGAAAACATGGGCGTCCGGGCCGAGAAACCCGGCCGCGCAGCATGACCATCGATATTCATTCGCATGTCTCGGTGCCGGCCGCCGCAGCGATCGTCCAGCCGTATCTCGATATCTCTACGATCCCGCTGGCCTTTTTTTCGACGGCCGACACGAAAAAAGTGAATGCGCAACAGGAGATCGATCGGTATACCCGGATCAGCGGGCGGGACAATGGGCTCGCCGAGCGTCTGGGCGACCTCGATGCGATGGGCATCGATATTCAGCTCGTGATGCCGCCGCCGTTTCAATGCTATTACACCGTTCCGCTTGAGATCAGTATCAAGGCGACCCGTGTCCTTAACGACGGCATTGCCGAATATGTCGCACGAAAGCCCGACCGTTTTATCGGTCTCGGCAGCGTACCGATGACAGACGGCAAGGAAGCTGCTGCCGAACTCGATCGGTTGATGCGCACTCTCGGACTGAAAGGTGTCCAGGTCCTTACGAATGTCGCTGGACGGGAGCTTTCCGATCCGGATTTCGCTGCATTCTGGGCAAGGGCGGAGGAACTCGGCGCGCTGGTCGTGATTCACCCAAACGGCTTCACCGAAGGCGAGCGCCTTACCCGCTTCTATTTCAACAACGTCGTCGGCAACCCGTTCGAGACGACGCTCGCACTCCACTATCTGATCTTCGATGGTGTACTTGACCGCCATCCCGATCTGAAGCTCCTGGCTGTGCATGGTGGAGGCTATCTCGGCGCGTATTCCGGACGGATCGATCATGCTTGGGGAGCGCGGCCGGACTGTCGCGCAGGTTTGCCGCATCCACCGAGCCATTATCTGCGGAAGGTGTTCGTCGACAGTGTCGTCTTCACGCCTCATCAGCTTGTCGCTTTAATCAACGTATTTGGTGCTGACCATGTGCTCATCGGTACCGATTATCCGTATGATATGGCGGAATCCGATCCGCTCGGCCATTTGGCCAGCGCCAAGACGCTCGAAACAAAAAGCATTGAGGCCATTGCCGGTGGTAATGCCAAGAAATTGCTTGGTATTTAGCTGCTCCACCGGCTTCGCTAGTTCAGCCCACCGTCGACAAGAATTGTTCGGCCCGTTATCCAGCGCGACGCGTCTGATGCCAAAAACGCAATAACGTCGGCGACATCGTCTGGCACAGCCATCCTTCCAAGCGGGGTGGCTTGTTCAATACCGCGCCGAAGATCATCGCTTAGCCAAGCGGTCATGGGCGTAGCTGTGGCGCCGGGGGCGACGGCATTCACGGTGATCTTCTTTGAAGCCAATTCCTTTGAGAAGCCTTCGGTGAGCGTGCTGACCGCAGCCTTCGACGCCGAATAGATGACGCAGCCCTCGATCGGGCGATAGGCAATGTTGGTCGAAACGTTGACGACGCGCCCGCCGGTTTTGGGAAAGTGCGGCACGGCGGCTTGCATCATCAGCACGACGCTCAGCGCGTTGATCGAAAACTGGCGCTCGAAAGAAGCCGGTTCGATGTCGCCGAAACGCGCGTATTCCAGAATTCCGGCGCAGTTGACCAGAATATCGATCCTGCCGCACCGGTCGACCACGGCTTTGACGATGGCTCTCACATCATCGGTTTTGGCCACATCGCCTCCGACGATAAAAGAGGTACCGCCGGCGGACGTGATCGCAGAGACTACGGCGGCGGCGTTTTCCTTGTGGCTGTTGTAGTGGACCGCAACCGTCGCGCCGGCGCCACCAAGCCGCGTTGCGACTGCAGAGCCTATGCCACTCGACGCTCCGGTGACGATTGCGACTTTGCCCTGAAATTCTGAAGTGCTCATTTCAAAACTCCCTGTGGCTGGTACGAATAGGCTACCGAGTTGGTATGATGGGCAGCAGGAGATAGGGCTGGTGCGCCCGACCGAAATGCAGAGTGGTTTTGCCGCCGAATATCTCCGGCGGCCGATCGCGGGGGTCGTCATGCAGGAAAGGGCCGCATCCCTTTAGCTCGTTCTTGAAATTTGACAGCTTTCCGCCGCTGCCGCCGCCATATTCATAGTCCTTGCCACGCACCGTGACCGCAATCCGGTAACCCTCCGGCACCACGATGCTCGTTGGCCAAATCTCAATGTCCAGATCGACGATCTCCCCGGGTTTGAGCGGCCACGCTTCGTCGTGCGTGTGATAGGGTCGCCAATCTCGACTGAGTTCCTTATCGAGCTTCCGATGGCTCGCTCGGAGCCAGCCCTGTCCGATGGGAGTGTGCGGATCGATCGCTCCCATGAACACAATCTCTTTCATGTCGGCGGAGAAGACACGAAGCACCGTAAAGATGTCCGCGTCGCTCGTCGACGAAGAGATAAATAATTTCAGCGCCGACGGGCCGGTGATTTCGGTCTCAGCAGACATTGGCGCGGACAAGAAGGTTATTCCCTCGCCCGTGGCGTCGAATGTCTTGGTCGCCTCCTGGTCCGGCGCCGCCGCCGTGAGGGCGGCGTCGTCCGGATCGAGGTAAAATTGGGTCCATTTGGTTCGACCGATAGGCCATTCATTCTCGAATCGCTCCTCAAACCGGTCGATGCGTCGCACCTGCAGATGGACGTGGGGGCGCTTTTCCCAATCATTTTTTTCGCCCTTCAGGAAGTGAGCGAAAAATCGCTTTTGCAGGGCGACACCGTAGCCGGTGTAGAAATGGGTCCAATGCTCGAGGCCATGTGCCTCAAGCCATTTGTCTTTCGACGCAGCACGGAAAAATCCTTCGAAATTACCGCGCGGATGCAGTCCTTGGCCGCCCCAATTGGCGGCCGAAAAGAGGGGAACCGTGACCTTCGACCAAATCGCAGACCGCACCTTGTGATAGTCGTCATCGAGCGGATGAGAGAGAATCTCGTTGCCGAAGTCGGTGCGGTTTTGGCTTAGTTGCTCTTCCGAGAGCGTCTCCGGTCCACATACAAGATCGCCGGTAACCACGCTGCGCTTGCCCTTTTCGCCAGCACCGTATTGGACTGTCTTCACCTGCATGTCGTACCAATTGGCCCAGAAGGTGCTGAGGATGCCGCCGTGGTGGGTCATGTCGCGGTACCAGTCGGCTGCGCCTTCCCAGATGCACATCGCCGCAAGGTGCGGCGGCTGCAACGTCGCGACGTGCCATTGGTTGATTCCGTAGTACGAAACTCCGCTGAGGCCGACCTTGCCCGTACTCCACGGCTGTACAGCAGCCCATTCGATGCAGTCGTAAAAGTCCTTCGTCTCACGCGGAGAGAAGTGGTCGATGTATCCGGGCGAATGTCCGCAACCTCGCGAGTCCACGCGAACGCAAACGTAACCGTCCGGAACCCATTTCTCGGGATCGACGACTTCCCAGTTTTGATATTTGTTCGTTGAGCCCGCGGTGACATCCGGATGTTCAGTCGCCATGCGGTTCCACGCGCTCGGATAGCCCTCCTGGAAGGCGAGGCCCTTTGCGTAGGGCCCGTAGCTGATCAGAACAGGGTAGCGCCCTTCGCCGATTGGACGGAATACGTCGGCTCGCAGGACGACATCGTCATTAACGGGAATGGGCACGTCCCAGTCTATGCGCATCCCGTCGCGGGTCTCGCATTTTTCTACGATTGTCGCGCTATTGCTCGATGCGGGCATCTTTTCCTCCTGCCTGATCGCTTACCTCGCGTAAGTCCTCCCAACGAATATCCCGCTCAAATGCGACCGGTTTGGCGAGCGCATCCGCGTCTGGCGGTTTTTACCGTCGCTTTTCTTGCCTTTGTTAGCTCGCGAGTTGCGTTGCATTGGTGGCCCTTTTATTGGCGCGGGGCAAAGCCATGGGTGGCGACCGAAAGAGCGCCGAAAAAGTCGCGACCATCGAAGCCAGAGCAAAATCGGTTTTGGTTGACGAACATTTTCCGCCGGACAGTCCTTCCAATTGTCCGGAATCCGACATGGTGTAGATCATCGCCCCGACGAGGAAATGAAACCGCCAGTGCAGATCTTCGTGTGTGAGCTCGGGCAGTGCGGCTTTAAGTTCATCGATAAAGCGTAGATCGTTCTCGTCAAAGGCGCGGCTCACGATATCGCGGGTGGTGGCGCTGTGTTCCAGAGATACGCGGGCGCGCAGACGATTGAAAAGATCGTTGCGATCGCCGTGCGTGACTTCGAAAGCTGGGCGGAGAAAAGCGTCGAGAATGCTTTCGAGAGAGGCCGGCCGGCCACCGTAGCGAAGAGCCGCTTCAAGCAGCTCCAAGCGGCGCTTCGTGAGGAGGGATGCGCGTCGCGCAAAAATTTCCGAAAACACTGCCTCCTTGGAACCGAAATGATAGTGAATAGCGGACAGACTGACGCCCGCCGCAGCGGTTAAATCTCGAAAGCTGACGGCGTCGTACCCATCAACCGCAAAAAGCTTCTCCGCCGCCTCGATGATGCGCTCGCGAGCCTCGCCGTGTTGCAGGCGTCGTTGCCGAGTCCTTCCCCCATTCGGCATTGGCAATCCTTTGTTCCTCGCCGACAAGTCTGGAACGATCGTTCCAAACTTGTCACGCAATTACCATCTAGCGCAACTTGGAACTTCGCCCAAGAACGAGAAGTTTTTAGGCGGGTTCTGCCTAATTCTTGGGGATTATGCATTATCCGGCAGCAGTTACAAACTCATCTCATTTAAACGTTTGACAACTAGTACAAACGTTCTTTTAATGTTTCCGGCATCGATAGAGGTGGTTCTTTGCTCCCACACGACCAGTCCGTGCGACCGCCGGCTGAGGAAGGTGCAATGAGCGGGAAAGCCGACTTTTCAACATCGGTTGGGGTAACCGATGGGCCACGATCCGCGCAACGCGTTGGTGTGTTGTTGGCCTTTCCGGCTGTTCGGCAGGTTCCCGCCGCGGAGATTCAAATCTTTCTCGCGATCGTCTTCCTGGCGATCATTTTTTCCTACGCATTTCCGGATAGCTTCGCCACGTCTGGCACGCTTCTCAACATGGCCCGCGTAGCGGGAATCATGCTTGTCGTGTCCATCGGCCAAAGTTTTGCGCTTATCGTCGGCGGCTTTGATATTTCGGTCGGTGCGACGATGGGCCTGGTGAGCGTGACCTGTGCTTTGCTGATGAAGCACGGAGTTGATGTAAATGGAGCGGTGCTACTCGGCGTTTTGTCCGGCTCGGTCGTAGGGCTCATTAACGGCATCGGAATATCGATCCTCGGCGTTACGCCGTTCGTCATGACACTGGGCATCCTCACCGCTGCGCGCGGCTTTGCCGACCAGTTGGCCAATGGCCGCGTCATCACAGGATTTCCGCGCGACTTTGCTCTTTACGGGCGAGCTTCCTGGTGGGGTGTGCCGAGCGCGGCCTGTATAGCCGCATGCGTTCTCGTGATCGCGTGGTTCATCCTCCAGCGTACCCGTGCCGGCCTTTACATTTTCGCGATCGGCGGTAGCCGGGAGACCACCCGGGTCGCTGGTGTTTTCGTGGAACTCTATGAAGCTCTTGCCTACACGTTGTGCGGGACTATGGCGGGCGTCGGCGGCGTCATGCTGACATCGCGGGTCGCGGTTGCGCAGGGGAGCCTAGGGCAGGGATACGAGCTTCTTTCCGTCGCGACGGCTGTCATCGGAGGCGTGTTGATTGGGGGAGGCGTCGGCCGCCTCACCGGTGTCGTGCTCGGCGTCGTTCTCGTAACAGTTCTGAACACCGGCCTCGATATCGCGGGTGTCAATCCGTTTGTCCAACAAATTGTAACTGGTTTGGTTCTGATCTCGGCTGTTCTTCTTTCGAAGGCCCGCGCCGTGTCGATCCGCGCTCTCGTTCGACAAATAGCACTGCCGCGCCGGGGCTGACTTTTCGGAGTGCCGCATCTTTGCGGTGAACATTGGAGGGTAGCAGATGGCTTACGACGGGAAATGCAGCGGCCGAGCCCTAGTGGCAACCGTTTCTGCGGCAGCTATTCTTGCCGCGTGGATGACTACCGCAAACGCTCAGGGGCTGAATCTGACGGAGGCGGAAAAGACGCCGGCGAAATGTGACACCAAGTACAAAGTAACGGATCTAGCGGGCTTGAAAGCTCCGAAAGCGAAGAAGCCGTACAAGATCGAGTTTTCGGTGCCGATGTTCATCCCCTACCTCCAGGCGGTCATCTATGGTGCGCAGCAGGCCGCAAAGGAAGCTGGCGTCACGCTGACGACCGACGCGGGCAAGGGGTTCATGGATCCCGCGTCGCAAATCACCCAGGTGGAAAACGCCCTCACACACAAGCCTGACGCCCTCCTCATCAATCCCTCGGATCCTGAGGGCATGGCACCCACGATCGACGAGACCATCGCGAATGGAACACCGGTGTTCGATGTCGGCACGCTTTCCGCCAGTACAAAATCCGCCAAGGTCGTTCAGGATGATTACACGCAAGGCCTGATCGCCGCAGAAGCGGTGGCCAAACTCCTTCCACATGGCGGACAAGGCCTCCTCATGGCCGGGCCGCCTAACGCGAGTTGGGCGCGGCGACGTGTCGCCGGCTTTCTCGATGGCATAAAGAAGACTCCGAATATCAAACTCAACGCCATCGTAAGTTCGGACAATGACGCCGCCGACGGATTGACGAAATTCTCCAATGCAGCGGAAGCTAATCCGAAGATCGATTTCATCTACGTGACCGGCTCATTCGTGCTTCAGCCGCAGTCGATCCCGGCAGAATACCACAAAGCGCTCTACGTGGCAGGCAGCCTGACAAGCACGACGCTTGCTGCGCTGAAGGACGGAAGCGCCGCCGCGATGCTTCCCGACTTCCCAATCTCAGTTGGCTATATCGGTCTCTCGTTGGCGGTTCGCAAGCTAAATGGCGAAACAGTGCCACAATATAACTGTGCGCCCAACGCAGCGATGTTCAAATCGGATGTGAATAACCCAATCTGGATAGACAGTAACATCATGCCGGCCGACGCAGCTCCGGCAAAATAGCGCTGAGCGGCGCCGTGCCGATGCGCGGCGCCGCCTATTTGTTTCGCTGAGCGGCAGCCCTGTTCAAAGTGAGACGTGTGTATGAACCTCCCGGCCTTAACCGGAACGCTGGTGTTGCGGCTCCAGGGAGTGACCAAACGCTTTCCGGGGGTGTCAGCGCTCGACGGCGTCGACCTCGATCTGCACCGTGGCGAGATCCATGCCTTGCTCGGGGAAAATGGCGCGGGGAAGTCCACGCTCATTAAAATCCTAAGCGGCGTGCATACGGCTGATGAGGGGGATTTCTTTGTCGGGGAGAGCCGCGTCGTCGTCGCCCGGCCGAACGAGGCGTCGCGTCTCGGAATCACGGTAGTGCCACAGGACGTGTTGATGGTGCCGGAATTCTCGATCGGCAGGAATATTCTCTTGGGAGGAGAAGGCCGCCTAGCAAACCGTGGTCGCTTAAGTTCCGAAGAGAGAAGAACGGTCACGACCGCTTTGGCCAAAGTCGGTGCAAGCTTCGACCCCGACACCAAAACGTCGAGTCTCAGCGTTCCTCATCTCAGGCTTGCTCAGATAGCTCGGGCTCTCGTCCACCCCGGCGAGATCATGATTCTTGACGAGCCCACGGCGGTTCTGTCGGAGCCGGACGCCGAACTTCTGATCGAAAGGGTGATGCAATTTCGATCGGAAGGAAAAGCGGTGCTTTATGTGACGCATCGTCTTTCTGAAGTCATCCGCATGGCGGATCGGATCACGATTCTTAGAGACGGTAAGCGCGTCGGCTTGTTTCTGCGGGGGGAGGTCTCACGCCAAGATATTGTTCGGTTGATGACAAAGGATGTTGCCGCCACGGGCCGCGACTCTGAAGCGGATCTGCGTGGCTCGCAATCGGGCTCTGGCAATTCTCATAGGCAGATTCAAATTCGCGAACTCTCATCGGGACGGAGATTTAGCGGGGCAAACCTCACCGCCTCGTCCGGCCGGATCGTTGGCATCGCCGGCGTTCAAGGCTCTGGTCATGGCCATTTTCTTCGGACGGTTGCGGGCGTCGATGCCGCAAATGGCGGCGAGATCGTTCTCGACGGTCATCAGCTGCCTTTAGGATCGGTGCGGCACGCCGTGCAGGAAGGGATTTTGCTGGTACCGGCGGACCGGCGCGGGGCCGCGATTGTTACCTCTCTCTCAGTGCGTGCCAATCTTTGCCTCGGCAATCGGGTGCGCCGGCCAGTGCGCCGCTTTGGGCTTCGATGGCCGCGCGAAGAACGCTCGATGGCGCAGTACTACATTGATCGTCTCAGTGTTCGGCCGCCCTATTCCGAGTTGCGAATTGGCGCGCTAAGTGGCGGTAATCAACAAAAGATCGCAATTGCCCGCGCGCTCGAGGGCGATGCCCGTGTGTTGCTGATTGAGGAGCCAACTCAAGGCGTCGACGTTCACGCAAAAGCCGAAATTCATTCGTTGCTCCGACGCGCAGCGGTCGAAAGAGACTGCATTGTCATTATCGCAACGTCCGAGTTCGAGGAGCTCATTGGCCTGGCCGACGATATCCACGTGATGCGTGAAGGCCGCATTGTTGCGAGTTTTCCGGGATCTGAAGCGACCTACCACCGTATCTTGGAGAATGCCCTGTCCTGAATTTGAAGCGCCCAACACGCGGCCGTGCCGCGTTCGTGCGTCATCCTTGGAGAAAACGCCTTTATAAAATCGCAGCCGGCGACTTCATATGTTCGGTGCTTTCGATGTTTGGCCGACCAACTTACTTAAAATAAGGAGGCAACTATGCAATCCACGAAATCAGGTAGCAAAGCGCCGGTCGCGATCTGGCCAGACGGCCCGCCGCGACCACTCGCGCCGTATACCCCGGCCATCAAGGCCGCCGGGTGGCTGTTTATTTCCGGGCAGTTGGCCAGCGATTTCAAGGGCGGCCTCGCACCGGAAGCCGCGTCGGCGAATCCCAACCTGGGGAATGCGCTTGAACTTCAATCGCGTTATACGCTTGCAAATCTTGCAAAAACGGTACAGTCGGGCGGCTGCGACATCGCCAAGGATGCCGTCAGGATTTGGCAGTGGTTTACGTCGCCCTACCCAACGATGGAGGAGTTCAAAGCCGGCAGTACCTGGCCGCGCATTTCGATCACGCCATATCTCGACACGCGAAACGAATTCATTAAGGAGCCGCGGCCGGCCTCGACTGGAATGGGCATCCGCGAGCTGCTCGTGAAAGATACGATCGTCGAGGTCGATCTCATTTGCATCGACGATGGCGGGAAGAGCCAAGGCTTTCCGACTCCAGAAGGAGTGCCGTCGCCGCTTGCAGGCTATTCTCCCGCTATTCGGCGGGGTGATTGGATTTTCATGGCGGGCGAAATTCCTGTCGATTGGACCGGCGACTACATGAGCCCGGTGCACCTGGGCGAACCCAGTGGCCTCGCGAAGGAAGCGCGGATCAACCCATATTTCTGGTATGGTTCTGAAATCGAAAAGCAGACAGAGTATGTGCTCTGGAAGCTCGCAAAAACCGCTGAGGCTGCCGGAACGACGCTGGATCGGTCGGTGAAAGCTGACGTCTATATCGGTGATCCGAGCGACTACGCCGGCATGGAGAAAGTCTGGAAGCGGTGGTTTCCGAAAAATCCCCCGGCGCGCTGCGTGATCCCGTACATGGGTCTGGGCGGAAAAGGAAGCAAGGTCGAGGTCGCGCTCACCCTCCTGGCCGGCGACTCGAAACTGAAGGCTGAAACAATCAAGACCGGCAAGGCGCCCAAGCCGTTCAGCCACGAGCCGCAAGCCGTGAAGGTCGGCAATTTGCTCTTTCTTAGCCAGCAACTGCCATGCGACGAGAAGGGCTTGCTGCCTCCCGGAATGCAGCGCGACCCGAATTTTCCCTATTACGGTCTTACCAGCCAGGCACAGATGCGTTACATGCTCAAAAACGTCGCGGCAATCTGTGAGGCGGCCGGCACCACCCTCGAGAATGTTGTACGGCGGGCCTGTTTCCACGACACCGGCGAGCGCTTCGCCGAGTTGATGGCGGAATGGGCTTCGCATTTCCCGGATCGCAAGCCCTGCTCCACAACACTAATCATCGGCGGCCCGCTCGTGGTCCCCGGCGCCCACACGCTGCTGGATCTGATGGCGTACGTTCCCTGATCGAAATCGAACGCTTCGGACAGGCGCAAACTCCCGGCGCCTGTCCGCTTCTACCAAGCGTTTTCAGCAGGCGAGATTTTCACGCAACGTGCGACCTTTGTAGGAATCGCGATAGCGACCGCGGCGCTTGAGTTCGTCGACGAGAAAATCGACGATGTTCATCATCACCGCGCGTGGTGCGGCCTGGGAAATGGACAGCATGAAACCGCCGCGACTGCCTGTCGCCTCGAACACCTCCTCAAAGCGGTCGGCGACCTGCGCGGCGCTACCGGCCATGGTAACGTCGTAGCCCGTCGCGGCACGCAGGCCGTGATGGAACAATTCTTCGCGGGTGATTTCCGCCGACTCTCCGTATTTGTGTGCAAGCAGATGAACGAACCCAACCGGCGACGCGTTGGCCGCCACGATCCGCTGCTGAAGTTCGGCAAGCGAGAAGCGGTCGGGCAATTTGGACATGTCATAGCCGGTGTTGTGCGAGAGCCAAACTCCAACCGCTTCGAGCGGCACTCCCGTTATCAGGCTTTCCCGGAGTGCCAGCGCTTCGCTTTCTGTCTCGCCGACGACGGCGCGGCTCGACCAAAGAATCCCGACCTGCTGCGGATCGCGTTTTTCGGCTATCAGCGCTTGGTCGAGGTCGTCGCGCTGCTTCGTCATCAGCGGGACGGCTTTCATCAGGCCGAATACGTAGTCGGCGACGCGCGCGGCGGCACGCGTGCCGCGGGGAGAGCCGCCGGCCTGAATAACGACCGGGTGCCCTTGGGGAGAGGGTACCACACTAAGCGGACCCTTGACTTTGAAGAACTCACCGACGTGGTTGATGGCGCGGATCTTTGCCGGATCGGCAACCTGCCCGGTCTCACGGTTCCACACGAAAGCGTCTGAATCTACGCTGCTCCACAACTTGCGGCAGACGTCGATAAACTCCTCGAGACGATTGTAACGGCTTTCATGATCAACCAATTCGTCGTAGCCATAATTGGCATAGTCGGCGCGCCTTTGAGAGGTGATTACGTTAAAGGCGATGCGACCGTTGGTGATATGATCGAGCGAGTTCAGCAATCGCGCTGTGTAATACGGATGCATGAACGTCGAAGCGTATGTGAGGCCGAAACCGAGATGGCTCGTCGCGCGCGACATCGCCGTAACCCAAGGGCTCATATCCAGGCGCGGCCAAGCGACACCGTAGCGCACCGCGTCCTCGATTGACTCGCCCCAGGTGCTTGGAATTCCAGTGGAATCCCCGAAGAAAATCATATCGATGCCACCGCGCTCCGCGGTGCGGGCCACTTCCTCGAACATGCCTATGTTCGGATGATGTCTGTCGACCCACGAGCCGGCGGTTCTCCATTGGGTCTCGACTGAGGTCCACGACAGATCGAATGCCAGGTGTATTTGCTTTTTCATTCGCCATCATCCGCGGCAACGACGGGGCTAAGTGCCGCTCTTCAGTCAAATCTTTGCAACATCGATGCCAAACACCGGCCGGCAAAAACGCAATGCAACGCGGGCCGGCTCATTCGGGCCAGCCTGCTGGTGCGTGATGGTGCAGTTTTCAGTGCGGCCCTTAGCCGACAGCGCGGACCTTGCCGGCTTGCGCGTCGCCGGACATTTGTCCTCGGCGTGCCGCCCATTCCTGGACCAGGGCGGCTGAATCGACCACCAGGCCGAGATGAAGCGAGATAATCATCAAGGCGGCGTGCTCGGCTTCCGCCGAGTATCCGGCCACTACATCACGCGGCACGATCACGCGGAAATCGCGGTTCGCCGCATCGAAAGCCGTGCTCAGCACGCAGGCATCCGTGAAAGTGCCGGTGATCACAAGATTGTCCACGTCCAGGTTCTTGAGCAGGAACTCGAGGTCGGTCGGATAGAACGAGCTCAGGCGTTTCTTGGTGCGAACGAAATAGTCACGTTGCTCGTCGACCTCGACCATGAGATCGAGCCATTTGGTTCCCTCCCAACTGTGCTGATCCATGGCCGGATTAGGCGGCAGATACATCTCATAGAGCCAGCGCCAGTTCGCTTTCCCGGTGCGCTTGCGCGAGGCGATATCGTCGATGCCGCCGTATCGCTGCCAGTGCTGGACCATGATCACCGGAATGCCAGCGTCTCGGCACGCTCGGTGGAATTGATTGTGCGCTTCGATCACGTCGCGCGCGCGGGGCGCCGGGCATGTGGTGTCCGGTTCGGTGCCAAGATGGCCGCGATGCATGTCGATGCAAACAACGGCGGTACGGTCCGGGTCGAGCCACGCATCCATGGAATCGGGGATACGCTTCGGACGACTATCCTCCAGATAACAGTGAATGTCGGTTTTCATTTGACCTCCAGATGCCAATAGACCTGCCGCATCAGTATCGCCCATCGGAATGGCGTTTGCGCGGTTCATCGTGGTGCCGCGGTAGTGCGCGTAGGTCTTACGTCGAAGCAATTTTTGCGCCAATCAATTGCTATTGTCACCCCTGCGGAAAAAGGCCCATCGAGCGCCGGCCGGCTCCTGATTGAGCCGGCGCTTCTACTGGCAAATGTACCCGGCAAATTGCAAGGTAACGGCATGTCGCAAGAGGGAGTCCTTATCGTCGGCGGCTCGATGAGCGGTCTTCTGGCAGCCATTATGCTCCATCGGCGTGGCCGGAAAGTCGACGTGTTCGAGCGGGTGCCAGGCGCACTCGAGGGCCGGGGTGCCGGGATTGTGGCGCAGCCCGGGCTCATTGCCCGGCTCGACATGATGGGCATTCCAATGCGCGAGCTTGGCGTGGCAAGCACCCAGCGGCGCATCCTAGATCGCGACGGCCGCGTGACGATCACCGGTACATGCCCGCAGGTGTTCACGGCCTGGGAGCGGGTGTATCGGCTGCTGCGCGATGCCCTCCCGGCCGATCGCTATCATCGCGGAACCACCTTTACGGCGTTTGAACAACGCAGTCGCGGCATTGTCGCTCATTTCGCTGACGGCCGTGATGTGGAGGGTGGCGTACTGATCGGCGCCGATGGCCTACGCTCGACCGTGCGGCAGCGATGCCTGCCTGACATCGCGCCGCTTTATGCCGGTTACGTGGCGTGGCGTGCGATGATTCCGGAAAGCAGGCTGCCGCCGGCGATCCATCACGAACTGTTTGACGCGATGACATTCTGCCTGCCGCCCGGCGAGCAGTTTCTCGGTTATCCGGTGGCCGGCCCCGACGGCGATATGCGGCTGGGGCAGCGGCGCTACAACATCATCTGGTATCGTCCGGCCGACGAGCTGAAGGAGCTTCCATGGCTCCTAACCGACGACAGCGGAACCGTTCATTCCATCTCGATCCCGCCGACGCTCATTCGGCGCGACGCCATCGCCGAGATGCGCGCTGCGGCCGAAAAACTCCTCGCGCCGCAGCTTCGGGCGATCGTGCGGCTGATCGATGAGCCGCTTCTGCAGCCGATCTACGATCTCGCCAGCCCACGACTCGCCTTCGACCGGGTCGCTATCATCGGCGATGCCGCCTTCGTCGCGCGGCCGCATGTCGCCGCTGGCGTCTCCAAGGCCGCGGACGACGCGGCGGCGCTCGTCGAGGCGCTAGATTCCTCTGACGTCGAGCCTGCGCTGCGGCGCTTCGAGAAGGAGCGGCTGCCCGAGAACAATCGCATCATCGAGCGCGCGCGCCACCTCGGCGCTTATTTGCAAGCAACGCAAAGTGCTGTAGAGCGCACACGGTCGGCGCGCCATGGTATTCCCGAAGCGGTACTCGCTGAAACGGCGGTGCTGGATTTCTTGTATGAGTGACTAGCTGGTTAGGGCGCCGACCGAATGTGCTGCACTGGGGCAGCATGGTAAAGCCCTTGTGGGTGAATTTGTGGGTAACAGTTTGGCGGCGAACTAAGGTATTGGAGAAAATGAGATATTTTAGACTATTGGCGGACACTCCCTCCGCCAACTGGCCGTTCGCAGTCGTCCGCTGACGTTCGGTAAATCCTTTTGAAATAAGGACTTATGGCACTATATTCGTTTCGCGCTGGTTCGCCCTGACCCGCATCCGTCTGCGGGTCAGGAGTAAGGTAAGAGTTGGGCGGAGACTTCGATGCCGATCCTCGGAAAACTCAAAGCCTTGAACGTTGTGCGCGAGAAGCGGCCCGGCCTCTATGGCGATGGCGGGCGCCTTTATCTGCAGGTCACCAAGCGCGGCGCGAAATCCTGGATCTTCCGCTTTTGGGTTGCCCAGCGCGATGCGGCAACTGGCCAACTCATTCGCGATCCGACAACAAACAAAGCCAAAGGTCGTATCCGCGAGATGGGGCTCGGATCGCTCGTTACCGTGTCGCTGCACGAAGCGCGCGATCGCGCGCTCGAGTGCCGCAAGCTCCGGGAGAAAGACATCGATCCGATCGAGGCGCGCGAGCATGGAAAGCGGCAGGCTGCTCTGGAGCGGGCGCGATCCTTGAAATTCAAGGATGCTGCGGCAGCATACATAGCGTCGCATGGAGCCGCCTGGAAAAACGAGAAGCACGCCGCGCTGTGGTCGGCAACGCTGGGGCTTATGCCTATCCGCAAATCGGGGATCTATCGATACAAACAATCGACACGACACTCGTGATGAAGGTGGTCGAACCCATCTGGTTGACCAAACCTGAAACCGCCAGCCGGTTGCGTGGAAGGATCGAGTCCGTGCTGGATTGGGCGACAGTGCGCGGTTATCGACAAGGTGAGAATCCTGCGCGCTGGCGGGGTCGTCTCGACAAACTTCTGCCGGCCCGCTCGAAAGTGCGCAAGGCGCAGCATCACAGCGCGATACCCTTCGCGGAGCTGTCATCCGCCCATCTTTCGATCATGGGCCCGTGCTCCCTTTCTCGATTCGCATAATGACCGGTTATGGAACGCGGGCCGCCATGGGCATCGTTGCCAAAACAACCTAATAGCGTCCCGGCTCGCCGAACGGTTTTAGCACATGAGGACAATCAAGTCCCGGACGCACCCAAATAAGCGACGACGACCTCCTGCAGCGCGGCGACGTCTTGCGGTGCCCCTTCCGCGATCTTCGAGCCGTGGTTGAGAACGATGACGCGATGGGCGAGGTCGGAAACCATCTGCATGTCATGCTCCACCCACAGGATCGTGGGGCCGATGTCATGAACAATGCGAAGCAGGAAACGCGCCAGATTTTCGCGTTCTTCGCGAATGAGCCCGGTGGATGGTTCGTCGAGCAGCAGCAGCTTTGGTTCGGTTGCCAACGCCCGAGCCACGCCGACGAGTTTTTGCGTACCGTAAGACAACATGCCGACGGGAGTATCGCGGTAGCGGTAGATCTCGAAGAAGTCGATGATGTCCTCGATGCGGCGCCGCGCCTCCATCTCTTCGGTGCGGGCACGCCCGAAATACAAACCACTCATGATCGCGCCGGCGCGAAACGAGTGGTGGCGCCCGATCAGCAGATTTTCCATCACGGTCAAGTGCGGGAACAGCTCGGCGTGCTGAAAGGCGCGGCCAACGCCGAGTTCCACCATCTTCCACAGCGGACGTCCGGTGATGTCTTTACCGTCGAGCGAGATTTCCCCGCCGCGCGGATGGTAGATGCCGTTGATGCAGTTGAGCATGGCGGTCTTGCCGGCGCCGTTCGGGCCGACTAGCGCGATCAGTTCCGATGGCGCGGCTTCGAACGAAACCGACCGCAGGGCCTGGATGCCTCCGAAACTCAGCTCGACATCCTGGACGACGAGTCTGGCGCCGTTTTCCTTCATCCCCACCATCGCCGCTTGCGCCGGTATTGGCGAACGTTGCGGTAACCGCCGGCTTCCCGGTCGCCGAGATAGAACTCTTTCATATCCTGATGCGTGAGCAGTTTTTCAGCTTCGCCCTTGAACACGACGCGGCCGTTTTCCAGCACGTAGCCGAAGGAGGCAACGCGGAGCGCGGCTGCGGCGTTCTGCTCGACGATCAGCATTGCCAGCCCGATGTCTCGGTTGATCGCCTGCAAGATCGTCATAATCTCGTTCGTCACGATCGGCGCGAGACCGAGCGACAGCTCGTCGACCAGTAAGAGTTTCGGCTCGCAGACCAGCGCCATGCCGATCGCCAGCATTTGCTTTTCACCGCCGCTCAGATAGCCGGCGATCTGCTTTCTGCGCTCGGCCAGCCGCGGGAAGTAATCGTAAACAGTATCGCGGATCGATCTTCGGCTGCGCGTCAGGCTGAAATCCATATTTTCGCCGACAGTCAGCGTCTGGAACAGCTTTTCCCGCTCGGGCACCAGGACGGCGCCGAGCCTCGAGATCTGATGTGGCAGCATTCCGCGCAGCGATTGCCCGCCAAATGAAATCGTGCCGTCGGTGACAGCAACATCTTCGGCAGGCAGGAAGCCGGATACGGCGCGTAAGGTGGTCGTCTTTCCCGCGCCGTTGGTGCCGATCATTGCGACGATGCTGCCCCGTGCGATTTCGATGCTGACGCCCTGCACGGCCGTAGCGACGTCATGATAGACGACCTCGAGCTGGCGTATGTCGAGCAGCGGTTCGGTCATCTTCCGCCGCCAGCCTTGAGTTCGCGATAGCGGAACGGCCAGCGCTCGAAATATACGGCAACGCGCCGATAAATCTCGATCAAGCCGTCCGGTTCGAAGAGCAGAAAGCCAATGATGGCGACGCCGATCGCGGCCTGCTGGATGCCGAACGCGGTGGTGCCGAGCTGCCAGGGTAGTCCTTCAAAGACGCGCTCGACGGCGAACGGCAGCAACGTAATGAACAACGCTCCCAGTACCGATCCGGTCACCGAACCCATACCGCCGACGATGATCATGGCAAGGTAAACGATAGCGAGTTCGACGGTATATTCCTCCACGGTGACGACCGTGGTGAAGTAGGCGCCGAGGCTCCCGGCGAGCGCCGCCAATGCGGCCGAGATCATGAAAGCAAGCAGTTTGTAACGGGGCACATTGATGCCGGATGTCTCGGCGGCGATGTCGCGGTCGCGAATGGCGACCCAGGCTCGGCCGATATAGGTCCGCGTGAGATTGAGCGCGAACATTACGACTAGCGCCGCGACGATCAACAACGCATAAAACCAGCCGCGCTCCAGAATCGAGCGTGAAGCCGCCGAGCGACGGTGCCGGAACGGTAATTCCGGCCGAAGCGCTGGGGCCGACAATGGCCTGGTAGTTGGTCAGGACATAGATGATCGCGTAATGCATGGCCAAGGTCGTGATGGCTAGATAAATCCCGCGGAAGCGCAACGCGGGAAGGCCGACGATGAAGCCGACTGCAGCTCCGGCGCAGCAGCTCACGGGGATGGCGACGAAAAAGGGCATGCCGAACCGCTGCGACAGAATGGCGGTTGTGAACGCGCCGATTGCCAGGAAGCTTGCTTGCCCGAGCGATAGCTGCCCGCAATAGCCGGTAAGCAGGTTGATGCCGACCGCGCCGATCACTGCGATAAAACAAAGGTTCATCAGATGCAGGAAATAGCCGCCGGAGACGAGCGGAATGCACAACGTCGCGGCTGCGATGGTTGTGACGACAATGCGCTGATAAGGCTCAGCAAGGATGCGATTGGTAGCCGCGTAGGAAACCTGAAGATAGGGGCTCTTGGCCGTCATGTCGGGATCACATCAAACCCGGTTAAGTTCTTCGATGGTTCCGAACAGCCCCCACGGCCGCCATGACATCACAGCGAGTAGGATCAGAAACGGCACCGTCTCCGCGAGCGTCGGGCTGATCAGCCGGGCTGTCAGATAGGTTGCCGCAGCGACCAGAAAGCCGCCGATCGCCGCGCCGCGCAAACTGTCGAGACCGCCAACCAGCGCGGCCGTTAGTCCGCTCAGGCCGATGATGGTGCTCTGCGGACTGAGCATCGAGCGCGAGCCGAACAGGACGCCGGCGAGGGTCGCAGAGAACACCGCCAGGGCCCATGCCAACGCCAGGATAAGATTGATGTTGACCTGACGCTGGGCGGCCAGCAGCGGGTTTTCCGCCGCCCCGCGAAATTGCCGCCCCAGTCGTGTATATTGAAAGAAAACCGCCAAGGCTGCGAACGCCGCAATGCAGGCCAGGATCGAAATCAGATCGATCCAGGCAATGCGTCCGCCGCTCGCAAAGCTGAAAAGTGGCTGGCGGCCGATCGCGATTCCGACGCTGCGCGACTGCCAGATCACGACAATTCCAGCTTTCAGGATGATTGCAAGCCCAATCGTGACCATCGCTGCGACGAATGTTGGCCGTCCCAGCAGGCGTCGCATCAAAGAGAAATATATCAGAATCCCGAACAGCACGCTGCCGATTGCCGAAATCGCGATGGTGACCAGGAGCGACAGTCCGCTCAGGGTCGCCCCGGTCAGGAATCCCGCCGAGTGAAAGACATAGGCGCCCACGATCGCCAGTTCGCCATGAGCGAAATTGACGACGCGGGACGCCTTGTAGACGATGACAATTCCGGCTGCGAGCAGCGCGTACGTGCTGCCTAGCGCGAGAATGCTCACCAACAATTCCACGGCGCAGACCGCTTTGTCTTATTTCACCGGGAATTCGAGGTCGGTCTTCTTGAGCCAGTCGCCGACGCCAACCAGCTTGTCTTTCTCCCAGTGATACAACCGCCAGAATGTCGTGCCGTAGTGATTGTCGGCCGACATTTCGATTGGGCCGCCGGTCAGGCCTCTGGTATCGAGCTTGACGCTCTGGATCGCTTTGTTGAGCGACTCACGGGTGCAGGTGGCGCCGCATTTCTTCAACGCCTGCTCCGCGAACATGCCGAGAACCCAGCCGGTCACATGCATGCTGTTCGGACTGGCGATGCCATATTTTTTCGCCGCGGCCAACACGTCGGCCATGCCCGGCGCGTTGTCGGTAGGCACGGCATAGCGTGACACCATATAAATGTTGTCGCCGCTGCCGGCTTGGGCTGCGGCCTGCTTGGCGGTATCTTCCGAGGCGCCGTAAGCAGCGATCACATAGGGCCCCGTGTAGCCCGCGGCGCGTAGCGCCGCGATGACGCCGATATTCTGCTCGGCGCCGTAATGACCGACTACCATAGCTGGCTTCATATCGGCTGCTGTTTGGGCGAACGGCGTGAAGTCGGCGGTGCGGACTGGGAAGAGCACTTCACCCCAGCTGTATCCTTCCTTCTCCACGGTGAGCTTGTTGTGCTGAATGGCCGCGCGACCACCGACGCTGTCGAAGGTCATCCCGACGACCTTGCCGCTTGGTGCGATCCGCTTTTGCAAAACGCCGATCGCTTCGCCGGCGACCTCGAACATCACGCCGGTGCTGTAGTAGAACGGTTTCGCGGGCGGCAGCGCGTCGAGAATGGCGCTAAACGTGCTCACGACCGGAACGCCAACTTTCTGCATCTCGGCGATGACCGGCGCCTGCGTGCTGCTCAGGCTGAGTCCGAAAATCCCGAGAACCTCGTTGCTCTCGACCTGCTTTTTGGCCGCCGCGACGGCCCGATCGGCCCGCAGCCCGTCATCGTCGATCGTCACCGCAACTTTGTGGCCGTTGACACCGCCACGGTCATTGAGCGCCTTTATGTACAGGTCGAAGCCTTGCCACGTCGGCGTGTAAGAGCCGGCCAGCGGCCCGGAAAGATCTGTGATGTAGCCGATCTTATAGTCCTGGGCCTGCGCGGCCGCCGAACCGAGATAACCGGCCACAAATGTCGCGAAGGCAATCGCGATCCCTTTTATCCAGTACATTGTAGTCCTCCCTAAGCATTGATTTTTTGTTTGGTCGTGTCGATCGTCGTCTCTGCGATCTTGGTTTGCGCTGCAGTATCGTCTGCGTACATTTCCTCGATCAGCGCTTCGAACATCGAGGCAAGATGCTTCCGCTTCACCTTGCGCGTGGGCGTCGTGTCGCCCTCTTCGGGGTCGAGCTCCTTCGGAATGATCCGGAATTTTTTGACTTGCTCGACGCGCGCCAGGCTGCCGTTGACGGCGCCGATCTCCGCCTCGATCAATCCGATGACCTCTTGGTGCGATGCAAGCGACGTGAAGCCGGTATAGACGACGCCTTTCCGTCGGGCCCATTCCGAAACCGTGCCGAAATCGATCTCGATGAGCGCGCTGACGAACTTTCGGCCGTCGCCGATCAGCGCCGCCTCGCTGATGTACGGACTGCTCTTGAGCAGAGTTTCGATCTCGCTCGGCGCGATGTTCTTGCCGCCGCTCGTGATCATGATGTCCTTCTTGCGGTCGACGATGCGCCATTCATTGGCGTCGTTGGTCTCGACCACGTCGCCGGTGTGAAGCCATCCGTCGATCAAAATGTCCTTGGTGCCTTGCTCATTTTTCCAGTAACCGCGAAACAAGCCCGGGCCGCGCACCAGGAGTTCGCCATCGTCGGCACGGCGGACTTGACGCGGCGGAATCGGGATTCCTCCCCGAAGCGGTGAAGGGAACGCCGTTCCCTGGCACAGCACGTAGCCGCCCTCGGTAATGCCGTAGAGATTGCGAACATTGACGCCGAGAATTTGCCACATCTCCTGAATTTTGAGCGGCAGCGGCGCGCCGGCGCAGAGAATAGTCTGAATTTTCGACAGTCCGATTTTGCGCAGCAGGGGCTGGAAGACGACGGCGGCGGCGAACTTGTCCAGCAGCGAAAGTATCAGGCCGGGCCGGCGCCCGGCCCAAGTGGCCTCTCGGTAGCGCGCGCCGACAGCCATCGCCCAATTAAAGACCTGCCGCTTGACGAAAGAGCTCCGCTGTATCCCGATTACAACCTGCGACGCGATTTTCTCGAGGATGCGCGGTACGACGTTTAGAAACGTCGGCTGAACTTCGTAGAGCGTTCCCAGCAGATCTTCGACTTCTTCGCCGATATGCGGAACGACATCGGCGACGAGCGGCAAGCAGATCGACATCGAACGCTCGATTAGATGCGCCATCGGCAGGTGCGACACCGCGCGATGTTCGCCGATATTCAATTCAGGAAACGCCTCCAGGTAGGAATTGGCGAAGCCCCACATCAGCGACGTGTGATCGTGCATCGCGCCCTTGGGGGGGCCGGTCGTACCGGAGGTGTAGACGAGAACCGCGGTGTCGTCCGCGCGAACGGCCGCGGCGCGCTGTTCGAGGAAAGTATCCCACTTGGGCGTCGCCGCCAGGCGCGAGCGCCCCAGCGCCAGGACGTCCTTAAAACTGATAAGGCGCTCGTCGGCGTATTGAAACAAAGCGCGCGTATCGAAGACGATGACCTTGCGAATTCGCGGCACGCGCGTTTTCGTATTCAAGAGTTTGTCGACGAACTCCTGATTTTCCGCGCAGAAAAAATCGGCTTCGCCATTTTCAAGCTGATATTCGACCTCATTGACCGAGCAGGTTGTATAGATGCCGTAACAGACCGCGCCGCCGCATAGCGCGGCCATGTCGGAGATCAGGAATTCCCAGCAGGGATCCGCCATGGCCGCGACTCTGTCGCCTCGCCGTAGTCCGAGCGCTTCGAGGCCGGCGAGGAATTCGGATACCTGGCGCCGGTAGTCGCGCCAGGTCACGTCCTGATAGATTCCGAGGTCCTTGTAGCGCAGTGCGACGCGATCCGGCGTCGCCGCACAGCGGGCGATAAACCACTGGGGAATGCTCCAGGTGTTGAGCTCCGGAGCCCGCAGCTTGTTATAGCCGGCCATGTTGCCCCGCGCGTTATCTTACATTTACCCAGACGCTTTTCTCTTGCGTGACTTCACGCATGACCGAAAAGCCCATTTCGCGGCCGTAGCCACTTTGTTTGTAACCGCCGTAAGGCGCCATTGAACTCACGGCGCCCCAGGTATTGATCCAGACATTCCCGGCTTCGAAGGCTTGCGCGGCACGCATGGCGCGACCGACGTCGCGGGTGATGACCGAAGCCGCGAGGCCGTAGACGCTGTCGTTAGCCAGTGCCAGCGCTTCGGCCTCGTCTTTGAAGGTGAGGACGGACAGCACCGGGCCGAATATTTCCTCGCGCGCGATCTTCATGGAGTTCTGCACCTGGTCGAAGATCGCTGGACCGACGAAATGTCCGTTTTCCAACCCTTTCGGCTCTTCTCCGCCATAGACGAGTTTGGCGTCCGACTTGCCGCTGTTGATGTAGCCGACGACGCGATCCTTCTGCTTGGCCGAGATCAGCGGTCCCATCGTCGTGGCGGGATCCATCTGATAGCCGAGGCGCACTTTCTTGGCGGCCTCGATCACCTTCTCCAAAACCTTGTCGTGCAGCTTTTCATGCAGGAACAAGCGCGAGCCTGCGGTGCAAACCTGGCCCTGGTTGCTGAAGATCGACATTGCAGCGACCGACGCGGCCTGGTCGATCGGCGCGTCCTCATAAACGATGACCGCGCTCTTGCCGCCTAGTTCGAGGCCGACGGGTTTGAGCGTCGCCGCCGCTTCGGCGGCGATGCGCTTGCCGGTCATCGTGCTGCCGGTGAACATCACCTTGGCGACCATGTGGTGTTGGACCAGCGCCAAGCCTGCGACACCGCCATAACCGGGTACGATGTTGACGACGCCCGGAGGAATTCCCGCTTCTTGGCAAAGCTTGCCGATATACATCACGGAAAGGCATGCCTGCTCCGCCGGCTTGAGCACGACGGTGTTGCCGGCCGCGATCGCTGGCGCGATCTTCCAGATCGCCTGCAACAACGGATAGTTCCAGGGAATAATACCGCCGATAACGCCAAGCGGCTCGCGCAGCGTCATGTTGATGTATGGTCCCGGCACCGGAACCGTACTGCCTTCGATCTTGGTCGCCATGCCGGCGAAATATTCCAGCGCGTCGATCGCGGTGACGGCGTCGATGGCCTTGGAATCTCGTATCGGCTTGCCCGCGTTGATCGACTTAAGTTCTGCTAGCTTCGGCCCGTGCGCTTCGACGAGCTGCGCCAGCTTCATGAGCGCTTTGGCACGGGCGGCGCCGGTCTTCTTGCGCCAGGCGGGGTATGCGGCAAGCGCGGCGCGAACCGCTTTTTCGATATCTTCCTCGTCACATTCGGCGAGGTGCCCGCAAATTTCGCCATTGCCGGGGTTGAACGTGGCGAAGGTTTTACCGCTTGTGGCGGGAACAAATTCGCCGTTGATAAAAGCGCCCCAGGTTTCCGGCTTGAACTCCGCGATTGTCTGCGTCTCGACCTTGTTCATGGAGCACTCCTTTGTTTCGCTGCTGCTCGTTTGCGATGCGCCGTAAACGGTGGCCGGCTAGTGCCGCAGCACTCCGGTTTTGTCGACTTCATTGCGAAGGGCGTCGAGCTCGGCCTTGGTCGGCGGCTCGATGGTCTCGACCTTCTTGGCGGTCTTCACTTCAAAGCCGGTGTTGGCCTTTATATCCTCAACGGTGACGCCCGGGAATGTCATGCAGAGTCGCGCCTCGAGCGTGTCGGGGTCGAAGTCGAAAATGCACTTCGGCGTGACGATCCATTTTGGGCCGCCGCCGTAGAACTCGTTTTCGCGGCAAACCTTCTTTCCCGGATGTGAGATGAAATCGACTTTCTCGACCAGACGGCGCTTGTCGTGCGCGGTGAGGAACACGTAGGTGTCACGCACGCCGACCGCGATATCATTGATCCCGATGGTGCCCGGGCCGCGAAACGTCATTTTATCCTTGGTGCCGAGGCCGATCATGTTGGTGTTGCCCCACTTGTCGGCCTGGATGCCGCCGACGAAGAATTTATCGGCGAACCAGAAGTGGTTGACGTCGCGATACTCGCTGCCTTCCTTGTAGTAGTCCTTGCCGCCCGGAGCGCCGTAGAACAGGAACGTGTCGGGGTGGTCGTGAACGGATTCGGCGTAGCGGATGAGTTCGTAGCCGGTCGATGTTTTCGGGAGCTCGCTCACCTCCACGTCGGTAACCTGGCAAAGCGTTACCGACCCGCCGAGCTGGAGCTTCAGATTTGGCGCGTGCGTCTTTTGCGCAAGGATGGTGGCGGCAAAAAATATCTCGGTATGCGCGCCGGAGGTGATCTTGTCGGTGTCCTTGATCTCGCGCGAGAACACGACCGCCATCATTTCCTTCCAGGAATAGTCGCTCATGTGCCGAAGTTCCTTAAATTCTGAATTGGGATGATGATCGCGTCGGACTACCAGCTGACGATCGGATGGGTATAGAGGCTCAGGAGCTTCTTGATGCCGACCGTGTCCAGGTAGGCGAAGTGCTCATGAATGTGCCGCTTGAGGTAGGCGTCCCAGGTCTTGGCGTCGCCCTTACGGTTCGCATCGCTGCACTTCACGTAGTCCTGGATGAATTCGACGTCTTCTTTGTAGAAGCCGTGCGCGGCGTAGGGATGGCCGCCGTACGCCGCCTCCACCACGACGTCGGCGTACGCGATCGTCGTCATGAACGGGTTTTTGCGGATTACCGAATTTGGCACGATGCGCTCGGCCGCGTCATGATTCGGTTGGATGCCCGCGCGAGCCAGCGATCGCCGAAGCGTGCACCGAGGTGTTGGCCGTTGCCGTAGACGTCTGACCAGCCGACGTGAATGATCGCCCAATCTGGACGCAGCGGCGGGACGGCGATGATCTTCTTGGTCTTGCCGATCGGATCGATGAACTCGACCATCTCTTTGTTGAGTTCGGGAATACTGGTGCCGACGCCGCCGCGCCAGGCGAAGAACTCCTGCCCCGATGCCGCGGCGAACAGGCCAGCGTAAAGCATGTATTCGCTGGTTTCCTTCACCTCGATCTG